>NZ_JBQFSL010000002.1:0-1276346 GCF_056537985.1 Ruegeria sp. BI12
GTCTCCGCCGCTTCCGCAGCGTCCCAAGCGCCTCAGCAGCGCCGGTGAAGGGGGTTCTAAGTATAACCGCATAAGTCCGCAAGCGGAAAATTCGATAAACTTGCAAAAAACCGCGAGATTTAATTTTATGATTATAAAACAGTTAGTTAACTTACGCCTTCCCAATGAAAATACGCCACAAGCAAGTGAAGCAGCGCTGAATCCGGCGTTTTCAACAGAGTTACCTACAGACTCGGCACCGAGTCAGGCGGAATCGACTGGGCGAAACCGAGTCAGCAGTCCAGAAACTGGAATGCGTAACAGTATCAGGCTGACGATCAGAGACAGGTAGACCAGCGGCTCGATCTGAAATCCCTTGGCAAGCATAACGTAATGCAGCCCACCCAGAATCGCCGCGGGAAAGACAAGCCTCTGCAGGCTGCGCCACCGGGGCCCCAATTTGCGTACCGACAGATTGTTTGACGTCACCGCCAACGGGATCATCAGGACAAACGCTGCCATGCCGACTGTTATATAAGGGCGCTTCACAATATCCGCCCAAATCTGACTGGGCAGCTGCACATCCAGCGCGAGCCACACCAAAAGATGCAGGCTGACATAGGCAAAGGTCAGAACGCCCAGCGCGCGTCGAAACTTTAACAGGTTCAGGCCAAGGAACCGCCGCAGCGGTGATATTGCAAGAACGGCAATCAATAGCTGAAGTGCCAGTTCACCGTATCTGTGTTCCAATGCCTCAATTGGATCCACGCCAAGACCGCCTGTCAGACCCTGATAGAACAGCCAGGGGGCGGGAAGCGCCCCTAACAGGTAGACCAGCCAGACCGGAACACGGCGCAATATCTGATTTAGCCTCTGCATGGCCTTAGTAGAATTCCTTTAGATCCATACCGTCGTAAAGCCCGGCGACCTCTTCTTCATATCCATTGAACATCAGCGTCGGGATTCGTTTGGCAAAAAGACCGCCGCCAATCTGACGTTCCGAGGCCTGTGACCAGCGTGGGTGATCCACGTTCGGGTTCACATTACTGTAGAAACCATACTCGCGCGGAGCGGACATGTTCCAACTGGTGGGCGGCTCGACATCCGTAAGGGTGATGCGAACAATCGACTTGATGGACTTGAAGCCATATTTCCACGGAACGACCAGACGCAGCGGTGCACCATTCTGGTTGGGAATGGGTTTGTCATAGATGCCGGTCGCCATGATGGTCAGCGGGTGCATCGCCTCGTCCAGGCGCAAACCTTCCCGGTAAGGCCATTCGAGGATTGGAAATTGAACGCCCGGCATCTCATCGGGACGGTACGCAGTTTCAAAGGCCACGTATTTGGCGCCTTCCTGCACACCGGCCATATTCAACAGATCGGCCAGTTCAAACCCGTTCCACGGGACCACCATCGACCAGGCCTCAACACACCGGAATCTGTAGATGCGCTCTTCAACCGTCATTTCGGACATGATGTCTTTGAACTCATAGTCACCCGGCTTTTCGACCAAACCGTCAATTGTGACGCTCCAGGGTTCGGTCACCAGAGTATGCGCGTATTTCGCGGGATCGTCCTTGCGCGTCCCGAACTCGTAAAAATTATTGTACGAGGTGATCTCTTCCCAGGTGTTGGGTTCCAGAACTTCCTGCGCCGCCGCCGGTCTGGCCAGTCCCGCCAATCCGACACCCGCAAGGCCAGCCATCACCTGCCGCCGGTTCAAGAACGCCTCCTGTGGCGTGACGTCGGCATGTGTCAGTGTATTGGTCCAGCGATGCGCCATTTAAGTCTCCTTGGTAAGCTAGCCTGAGATTCCAGTTAATCCGCTGATAACACACCGCCAAGGCAACATGCGTCACGATTGGGAGAAGAGACTGTAACGTTTCATGGCAAGTCCGTACCAAACCACCTCGGACATCCCCGGGGCGAATTGCGCCAAAATCGTTAGAACCTGTCACGCCAAGTTTATCGCATCCCGCCCAATTCAGGCGGAACACCGGGCCTTCAATCTTTACAATTGCTTCGCGCAACTTGCAGTCTTCTTGTCAGGATCGGCCGACTGGCCCAAAGATCCGCTGTCCACCCGATTGTCGGGAAAGACTATAGGGAGAAGACGAATGTGTGACATCTGTGTGATGAACGCGGTCAAAGACCGTATGCTTTCTAGAAGAGGGTTCTTCAAAGCTGCCGCTGCCTCTGGTGTGGCTGTTGCCGCAACTGGCACCAGCGCATCGTTCGCCCTTGCCGCTGGTGAGGGTAAGGTCGAGGATATGACCCATACGATCAGTGCCGATTTCCCAACCTATTTTGGCGAACCAGGGTACGCGTCCGAACAGGTTTTCAATTTTGGCGAACACGGCTTTAACCTGCAGCGCCTGACAGTCAATGAACACACAGGCACACATATCGACGCGCCGCTGCACTTTTCAGCGGATGGTGCTTCGGTGGACGAAATCCCCGTGTCCGATCTTGTGGCACCGCTTTGCGTTGTCGACATTGCCGCCCGCGCAGCCGAGGATGTCGATACGCTGCTGACACCAGATGACCTGAAGGCATGGATGTCTGCCAACGGAGACATTCCGGACGGCTCTTGCGTAGCCCTGTATTCCGGGTGGGCCGCTAAAGCCGACAGCGACGAATACCGCGGATTTGACGGTCAGGCACAACATTACCCCGGTTTCCACCCCGAAGCCGCAATGATGCTGATCGAAGAAACCGGGGCGCGCTCGATCGCATCGGACACACTGTCCCTGGACCACGGCATATCGACCGACTTCGCCACCCATTATGCATGGCTGCCCACGGGCCGTTTCGGGATTGAGAACATCGCGGGACTGGATCGCGTACCGGCCGCTGGCGCAACGCTGGTGATCGGTGCACCGAAACATGCCGGTGGCACCGGCGGGCCTGCGCGCATTTTTGCGATGGTTTGACAAAGTGGCCCGCTTGCTTGGCGGGCCTTACCTTCAAAAGACTGGCGACTTTGACCGGGTAATCTGAACTCTGCCAATTGGCAGAGTATTCAGGCTATCTTGTCATACAAACAACCGAGGCGAGCTTTTCATGTTTTATGTTCCGCAAAGTGCCTTTCCTGAACTAAGCCGCACCGCTCTTGGGGTTTGCGCACTTTGCGCTTTGGTCAACCGCAACCCAACATATCGACGCGTATTCTATGACCCATTTGCCGAGCAGCTATTTCGCAACGGTTCTACCGAGGGACCCGAGGTCCTGGACCAAGCTACCGACTGGGATGCCGTACTAAAGTTTGCCGATGACCGTTCAGTGGCGCGCCGTCTGGTCGCGTCGGTCCTGTGGCGCAAGACATTCATGCAAAGCCGCGCGCTTACTGCAATCAAGAATGGTGCACGTCAGATCGTAGTACTTGGCGCAGGTCTTGATACGCTGGGTCTGAGGCTATCCAACAGTCACAGCCACATTCCGGTTTTCGAGGTCGACCGCCCCGAGACTATCGAAGCCAAGCGATCATTGGTCAGTTCAAATTTTGGCGTTCCACCAAACGTTCGATATACGGCGGTTGATTTCTCTCGTGAGACAACGCTCGATAAGTTGCAGTCGCTCGGTTACGACCATGAACTGGGCACGGTCTTTATTGCTGAGGTTTCGTTGGAATATGTAGCACCGCCCGAAGTTGCAGACGTGTACGCGATGATCCGGTCAAATGGCGGCATGGAAACGCGTTTTCTGACGACATACGCGTCAACCGCCGCAGCATCGCAAGCGCAAAAGGAAGTCGACAGTATCGGAAATGCGGTGGCCGGAGTCGGCGAACCCTTTCGTTTCAACATCTCTCCCAGTGAGGTCAGCGACTACGCGTTTGAACAAGGGTTTTCTGTGCTCGAGCACATATTTGGGCGCAGAGGGACCGAAAAATACTTGAGCGGATTAGGGCTGGGTCCAGAGACGATGGATTTCCCTATGGATGCCTTGGACGCCTCTTCTTTCTCACTTGTTCAGCTGCGCCCCACTTGAACAAGTTGCTTTTGAAGTAACTAAAAAAAGAAGGCCCGCCGGTGTGGCGGGCCTTTGTTTGGTTTAATGCACTACGGCATCATCCGGGCGTGGCCGCTCTGACGTACCCAGCCGGTCGCCGATAATCAGACCGTCTGAGCCTGCGGTCACAGGGACGGTTTCACCATCCTTGATCTCACCGGCAAGCAGAGCCTCGGCCAGCGGGTTTTGCAAGGCACGCTGGATAACGCGTTTTAGCGGGCGTGCGCCGAAGACCGGGTCATAGCCTTCATCCGCCAACCACTCTCTGGCCCCATCGTCCAGTGCCAGCTCGATCTTGCGGGCGGACAGACGTTTCTGCAGACGAGCCATCTGGATGTCGACAATACCATCCATATCGGCCCGCTTGAGGCGATCAAAGATGATCGTTTCGTCCAGACGGTTCAGGAACTCAGGCCGGAAATGCGCCCGGACCGCGTCCATCACGTCACGCTTGGCCTGCGCACTGTCGGCACCTTCTGGCAACTGGCTGAGCGCCTGAGACCCAAGGTTCGACGTCAGGATGATCAGCGTCTGCTTGAAATCCACGGTGCGGCCCTGACCGTCGGTCAGCACACCGTCATCGAGAACCTGCAACAGCACGTTGAACACATCCGGGTGCGCCTTTTCGACCTCGTCAAACAGCACCACTTGGTAGGGCCGGCGCCGCACGGCTTCGGTCAGCACGCCGCCTTCGTCATAGCCGACATAACCCGGAGGGGCACCGATCAGACGGGCGACCGCGTGTTTTTCCATGAACTCGGACATATCTATGCGCACCATCGCGTTGTCGTCGTCGAACAGGAAATTCGCCACGGCTTTGGTCAGTTCTGTCTTACCGACACCGGTCGGCCCGAGGAACAGGAACGAACCCAGCGGGCGGCCTTCGTCGTTCAGGCCCGCGCGCGCACGGCGCACGGCGTTGGCGACGGCGGTGACCGCCGCATCCTGACCGATCACGCGGGAATGCAGATCGTCTTCCATCCGCAACAGCTTCTCACGCTCGCCTTCCAGCATTTTCGAGGTCGGGATACCCGTCCAGCGCTCGACCACCGAAGCGATCTGTTCTGGACGCACCGTTTCCTCGGCCATCATGGCGTTGCTTTCGGCGTTTTCAGCCTCGGTCAGCTTTTTCTCAAGCTCGGGGATGACGCCATAGGAGAGCTCCCCCGCTTTGGCGAGGTTGCCTTCCCGCTTGGCGATTTCCAGATCAGCGCGTGCCTTGTCGAGCTGTTCCTTCAGATCGCGCGCACCGGCCAGCTTGTCGCGTTCGGCCTGCCACTGGGCGGTCATCTCGGCGGATTGCTCTTGCAAGTCGGCCAGATCCTTTTGCAAGGTTTCCAGACGATCCTTCGAGGCCGCGTCGTCTTCCAGCTTCAGCGCCTCTTCTTCGATCTGCATTTGCAGGATCTGGCGATCCAGCTGGTCGAGTTCTTCGGGCTTGGAATCCACCTCCATCCGCAGACGCGACGCGGCCTCATCGACAAGGTCGATGGCTTTGTCGGGCAGGAACCGGTCGGTGATATAGCGGTGCGACAGCGTCGCAGCCGACACCAACGCCGAGTCCGAGATGCGCACGCCATGGTGCAGCTCGTACTTTTCCTTGATGCCACGCAGGATGCTGATCGTGTCCTCGACCGTCGGTTCAGCCACGACAACGGGCTGGAACCGGCGCGCAAGGGCCGCGTCTTTTTCGACGTATTTGCGGTACTCATCCAGCGTGGTTGCGCCGATACAGTGCAGTTCCCCCCGCGCCAAAGCAGGCTTGATCAGGTTGGCCGCATCCATCGCGCCGTCGGACTTCCCTGCCCCGACCAGCGTGTGCATCTCATCGATGAACAGGATGATTTCCCCGGCAGCCTCGGTGACTTCGGTCAGAACGGCCTTGAGGCGTTCTTCGAATTCACCGCGGTATTTCGCACCGGCAATCAGCGCGCCCATGTCCAGCGCGAGCAGCTTTTTGTCTTTCAGCGATTCCGGCACATCGCCGTTGATGATGCGCAGGGCCATACCCTCGGCGATTGCGGTTTTACCGACGCCGGGTTCCCCGATCAGAACCGGGTTGTTCTTGGTACGGCGTGACAGAACCTGCATCGAGCGGCGGATTTCTTCATCTCGTCCGATAATCGGGTCGATCTTACCCTCAGCCGCAGCCTCGGTCAGGTCACGCGCGTATTTTTTGAGGGCGTCATAGCCCTCTTCCGCCGACGCGGTGTCAGCGGTACGGCCTTTACGGATGTCATTGATCGCTTCGTTCAGCTTTTGCGCAGATACGGCACCGGCTTCCAAAGCCTCTTTGGCTTTGGATTTCACCATGCACAGCGCCATCAGAACGCGTTCGACCGGTACAAAGCTGTCGCCTGCCTTAGTCGCAATTTTCTCGGCTTCTGCAAAAACCTTGGCGGTCTGGCCATCCATGTAAATCTGGCTCGCATCACCGCTGACTTTTGGAATCTTGGATAGCGCGGCGTCCAGTGCTTCGACCACACGGGTTGGCGCGCCGCCCGCGCGTGTGATCAGGTTGCTGGCCAGCCCCTGATCGTCATCCATCAATGCTTTCAAAAGGTGTTCGGGCATCAATCGTTGGTGCCCCTCACGCAGCGCAATGGTCTGCGCTGCCTGCACGAAGCCCCGTGCCCGCTCGGTGAACTTGTTTAAGTCCATAGTATTCTCCTTTTCCTAAGCGCCCTGAATGTGATGCGCCCGCTTGGCGGCACGCGTCGGTCTGGGCCTCACATTCAATCTGGGAAATATCTTTGCCCGTTCAAGAGGCTGGAGCGCAGATTCAGACTTATCGTCGGGGTACGGTGTAGACAGTGTATCCGCCCGTCTGCGCGACCTCGCGCGCAGGGTACATTTCCACCAAAGATTGTGCGGCGTCGCTGCCCGTCGGGCAGGAAACAAGGTCTGCTGCATCATCCAGAAAATTGACTGTAAAAGACGTCTCGCCGGTCAATTGGCAATCATCGTCGGTCGAACGATACCCCCCCACCAGGCGCAAATTGTCATTTGTCGGGGATTTGATGACCGTATCCGCGGCCTCATTTTCCAATGGCATATCCTGACATCCCATCAGGGCCAGAAGTATCCCAACACTAAATACCTGTTTCATAGTCCCCCCATCGAAAAACTCTTATGAATGATCGGCACCATATCACAGTCCGGCCAAACCTGCGTGATCTCGATCACGCGCGCGCTGCATGGACACGGCCGCCCGAAACCGCTAGGACGCAGACGTTTGCCAAAAAGGAGCCCGCACCATGTCCGATGATCGCCTGATCGTAGCCCTAGATGTTCCCAATGCCCTTCAGGGTCTGGCAATGGCAGAACAGCTGGGCGACAGCGTTTCCTTTTACAAGATCGGGCTGGGGATGCTGACCGGTGGCGGGTTGGCTTTGGCAAATGAATTGAAACAGGACCACGGCAAGCGCATCTTTTTGGACATGAAGCTGTTCGATATCGGCAACACGGTGGAAAACGCCGTTCGCGGGTTGGCGCAGTTCGACCTGGATTTCCTTACGGTACATGGTGACCCGCATGTGGTGCGCGCCGCAAAAGAGGGGGCTGCGGGCAAAGACCTCAAGATTCTGGCAGTGACCATTCTGACGTCGCTCAACCGCGATGATCTGGATGCCAGCCTTTTGAAAGAGGGCGACGTTCAGGACCTTGTCGTCGAACGCGCCGCCAAAGCACTGGAGGCTGGCGCGGACGGCGTTATCGCAAGCCCGCAAGAGGCTGCCTTGATCCGTGCCCTGCCCCAGGCCGAGGGGCGTTTGATTGTAACTCCTGGCGTTCGCCCCACTGGCGCAGCATTGGGAGATCAGAAACGCGTCGCAACCCCTGCCAGCGCGATCGGAGACGGCGCAGATCATATCGTCGTCGGCCGTCCGATCTATCAATCTAAGAACCCAAAGGCGGCGGCCGAGGCGGTTTTGGACGAGTTAAAAACGTTGACACGCCACTGAACCCCTGCCGGAAAGTGAAGTAAAAACGCTTAACTGACGCGGTCAAATGATTGACCTAACGTCACTTTTCCAGCGATCCGCGCCAAATCGTCCCTGTGCCCCAAAACACACATGAAACATGCGAGTTTTCGTTGTGTGACCTCGATCCTATCTAAATCCCGGAATTTGCGCGATTCTAGGGGCGTGATACTCCCCGCGGACCACATCTTCCTGAGGTCCGTCACCTCCCCCCGCCAATTGCGGGGGGTCTTCTTCCAGAAGCATTACTTGTCAAAAACCGGCCTTGCCTCTGCTAGGTAATCGCGCAAGCGGAGTGCGAAATTCGGAACCGCAAGCGCATTCGCAAGGTATGATTCCGGCGACATCAAAAACCAACCCTGCCCTTCATCGCCAAACCTGATCAGATCGACATCGCCGGGTGGTCGGCGCGCTGCAAAGAACCAGTTTTGTCCATACTTGCGTGACCAGGCAAAATCGGCGTCACCAAGATGCAACCCAACTTCTTCCAGTGTTTCACGCTTCACGCATTGCAGCGGTGTCTCTGCCCCTTCGCGCCCGCCACCGGGAAAATCGAAATGGCCCGGGAACGGGATGTCCTTTTTATCGTCCCTTTGAATCACCAAAAGGTCTGATCCAAGAAACAGTGCGACCTTTGCCCCTGTGAACTGCATGAACGCTTTCTCTTTGTTTCCCGAACGGATAAATTTTAGCCAACCCGCCTGATATGACAAAGCGCATAAAACTGAGATGTGAATGTGATGCCCGCTTTATGCCGCGACTGCTATTCGATGCTGGAACAGGAAGCGCGATGCCCCACCTGCGGCAGTCCGCGGATCAAGACTCATCCCGAACTGTTCGACCTGTCCATCGCCCATATGGATTGCGACGCGTTTTATGCCTCGGTTGAAAAGCGGGACAATCCCGAGTTGGCCGATAAG
Organism: Ruegeria sp. BI12; assembly: GCF_056537985.1. NCBI lineage: Bacteria > Pseudomonadati > Pseudomonadota > Alphaproteobacteria > Rhodobacterales > Roseobacteraceae > Ruegeria > Ruegeria sp. BI12. The sequence goes on from NZ_JBQFSL010000002.1 coordinate 8,894, forward strand.
CCGGTGATCATCGGGGGCGGCAAACGTGGCGTTGTGTCAACTGCGTGCTATGTGGCCCGTATTCGTGGGGTCCGCTCTGCGATGCCGATGTTCAAAGCCTTGCAGCTGTGCCCGGATGCCGTTGTCATAAAGCCGCGGATGTCGGTCTACGCCGAGGTGTCACGACAGATCAGGGCCATGATGGACGAAATGACCCCCGTGATCGAACCTCTTTCACTGGACGAAGCTTTCATGGATTTGTCCGGCACGCAGCGCCTGCACGGCGCGCCGCCGGCGATCATGCTGGCGCGTCTGGTGAAACGAATGAAAGACGAACTGGGTGTCACGGGTTCGATCGGTCTGTCGCATAACAAGTTTTTGGCCAAGGTTGCCTCGGATCTGGACAAGCCGCGTGGGTTTTCAGTGATTGGCAAAGCTGAGACCGCCGAGTTTCTATACGACAAACCAGTGCGCCTGATTTGGGGCATCGGCCCGGCGGCACAGGAATCGCTGGATCGCGCTGGTATCCGGTCATTCTCAGACCTGTTGCGCTGGGATCAAGAGGCATTGACTGCGCGGTTCGGCGCAATGGGATATCGGCTATGGCATCTGGCGCGCGGTCAGGACAAACGGCGCGTATCTTCGCATGGGCCAATGAAATCGATCAGCAATGAGACCACGTTTTTTGAGGATACCGCCAGCCTCGACATCCTTGACGGTCACCTGTGGCGCATGTCCGAGAAAGTCGCGGATCGCGCCAAAGCCAAAGGGCTGGCTGGTCGGGTTGTGACGCTGAAGCTCAAGCAATCAAACCACAAGATCATCACTAGGCGTGTCTCTTTGCGGGACGCCACACAGATCGCAGATCGAATCTACCGTACTGTGCGGGGGCTGTTCGATCAGGTCGGCGACAAAGGACCATACCGCCTTTTGGGGTGCGGGATATCCGATCTTTGCCCCGAAGATCAGGCAGATATCTCTGGCGATCTGCTGGACCCCGGCGCGGCAAAGCGGTCACAAGCCGAACGCGCTACGGATGAAATCCGGCGCAGGTTTGGGACCGACGCGATTGTCAAAGGCCGGGCTCTGCGCTGAGTTTACTCGGCAGCCAGACGCAATGAATCACGGCCAATGTCCGAAATTTCCTGAATGACTTGCCGCAATAGGTCCTGAAATGCCTTAAAATTCTCACTCGGCGCTATTTTGACCTCGTCCATATAGAGAGAGCGGTCAATTTCAATCTGGATCGCGTGTTGATTGCGTCCGGGTCGACCGTAGGTCTGCGTCACGTATGCGCCAGCGAAGGGCGCATTGCGCGCGACAACCAGACCCGCCGAGGCAAAGGCGGATTCGATCCGATCCACAATCCCGGCCGAAGCCGAAGCGCCAAATCTGTCACCCAGCACGATCTGCGGACGCTGGGACTTGGACGTGCTGGCCATCGAAACCGCTTCGTGGGGCATCGAGTGGCAGTCAATCAGAATCGCCTGACCAAATGCGCTATGCGATTCGGCCAGTAGAGACTTGAGGCGCGCATGATAAGGTCGCCAGCATGTGTCGATGCGCAGGCGCGCCTCGTCCATCGTCAGTTTTCCACGGTAGATTGCGCGCCCATTGGCAACGACCCTGGGAATCACGCCCAGGCCCGAGGCGACGCGTGGGTTGTGCCCGTGACGGCGCGCGCCCTGAATTAAGGCCGGGTCCAGCTCTTCTGCACTGCGGTTAAGGTCCAGATAAGCCCGTGGCTTTGTCGCCGATATCAGGGGCGCGCCATACTCATTCGCTGCGGAAAACAACTGATCCACGAAAGCATCTTCGGATGACCGAATCACATTTTGGCTTAGCACCGTGCGTTTCAGCATCCCTTCTGGGTAGTTCCGGCCACTGTGCGGAGAAGAAAATACAACGCAAGACGTGCGCTTGGCGGGCATATCCAATACGTAAGCAGCGTTCTTCATGGTGACTCCTTGTTCGCATTGAACATAGACCGGAAAATAGTTCTACCAAACCCCTTGAACCCCTTTGCGACTCCTTTTATAGACCCCGCTACCGGCGCGGGGTTCCGCGCCCCATTTCGTTATGGGGCAGGACAACGCAAAGGTTACGTGGGCGGTTAGCTCAGCGGTAGAGCACTTCGTTGACATCGAAGGGGTCACAAGTTCGATCCTTGTACCGCCCACCATCGTTTCACTGTTCCGGGTTTCCGGGGCACCCGCTAACCCAGGCGCTGGCCACGTCCTTGATGAAGGCGCCGCAGATTGGAGACAGACCCATGAAGGTCAAGAACTCGCTCCGCTCGCTCAAGAACCGGCACCGTGATTGCCGTGTTGTGCGTCGCAAAGGCCGCGTCTACGTGATCAACAAGACGCAGCGCAAGTTCAAAGCTCGCCAGGGCTAAGAACTGCACATACCGTTAAAGAAAAACCGCGCTTCTCAGCGCGGTTTTTTTGTTCGAACGATTGATGCGCAAAAAAGACCGGAACGGTCAAAGGCAAACGCGTAAATCAGTGGGCGAACAGTTGGTCGGGTTCATTATCCGGGTCCGCCACAGGATCAAGAACAAGCACCAGCCGTGTTTCACCCGTTCCCTCGATTGGTGGCGAACGATGCAGAAGCCCGGACTTCGGACTTTCCGGCCAGAGCGTTCCGCGCAACAGTATCGGCGCACCTGTTGGTACGGTGAAAACACGTTTCGGCTCGTTACCATCGTTCGAGACACCGTATTGCGTTCCAGTCCCTCGATAGGTGCAGACCAAACGCGACGTGACTGCGTCGATGTGAAACCTGCGGCAGGCATTTGTGGTAACCACATCCAAGCGCAGCCGAAGCCATTTTGATTCCATAAGACCAGCAAACAAGGTTGCCATCGCGGCAACATCATCCACCAATAGATCACGTTCCGGACCTTCGGGCGTACCATGCGCGTCGCTCAGCTCAACCATCGCGCTGCGCACTGTCTCGGGGCGCAGGATCATGCGCGCTTTGGGCAGGCGTGCGGGATCCAACCCGTTGATCCAGCTCTGAAAGCCGGGCAAGGGGTCGCGCCGCCAAATCGCTGCGGCGCAACCGGGGTTGTGAATGACCGACAAGTCCCCGGGCGTTTCTGCTATGCCGACACCTATTGCGGCATCTTTGACGACTTCACGCACCAAATTCATGCTGCAGCCTCTGCCCGACGCCAAACCGGGAATGGGTCGGGCAGATCGGGAAGATCTTCTAGGCGTCCCGCGGCTGCTGCCGGAACCAACGCCGAATCCAGCCGGGCTTTGAGCACGGGCCAATCTATTCCGCTGCCGATGAAAACGATCTCTTGCCGCCGGTCGCCCCAGGGCTCTTGCCAATGCGCTTGCATATAGGCCCGCGCGCTTTCGTGATCTGGTCTGCGTTCTTCGGGTACTGTCGCCCACCAGGTGCCCAGTGGCTGCACCGAGGACAGCGCACCGGCCAATGAGAATTCGGCAACCCAATCTGGGCGCGTCGCGATCCAGAAATGCCCCTTTGCACGGATGACGCCCGGCAGATCGCCATTCAGGATCGTCAGAATCTTCTCTGGCACAAAGGGTTGTCGCGCGCGGTATACATAGCTGGTGACGCCATACTCTTCAGTTTCGGGTACATGATCCGCGAAACCATACAGTTCTTTGGCCCACATCGGATGTTCATGCGCCTTTTCGAAATCGAACAGGCCGGTATCCAGGATTTCATCGGCTGACACGTCCGAGTGGTTCGTTTCGATAATCCTTGCGTCAGCGTTCAAGCTTCGAATGATTTTCCGCGCGGCGTCTACTCTTTCTGCTCCGGCATCGGCGATCTTGTTGAGAATAACCACGTCAGCAAATTCGATCTGATCGGTCAGCAGATGGACCAGCGTGCGTTCATCCTCTTCACCGAGCGTTTCGCCGCGATCGGCCAGAAAATCGTGGCTAGAGAAGTCTTCCAACAGGTTAACCGCATCGACCACCGTGACCATTGTGTCCAAGCGCGAGACATCCGACAGGCTTACGCCGGCCTCATCCCGGAAATCAAACGTCGCGGCGACAGGCAATGGCTCAGAAATCCCGGTGGATTCGATCAGCAGATAGTCAAAGCGACCTTCGCCAGCCAATCGCCGAACTTCGTCCAACAGATCGTCGCGAAGGGTACAGCAGATGCAGCCATTTGACATCTCAACCAGCGTCTCATCCGTGCGGGACAGTTCAGTGTCGGCACGCACCAAGTCAGCGTCAATGTTCACTTCGGACATATCGTTGACGATCACGGCAACGCGACGACCGTCCCGGTTGTTCAGAACGCGGTTCAACAATGTCGTTTTGCCTGCGCCAAGAAATCCGGACAGAACAGTTACGGGAAGGCGGGTGTCGGTCATTGGGTGTCTACCTATTTGAAGGACTCAGGCGAAAAGGCGCATCGGTTTTGGCGAAACACCTCTGATACGGCGCACAGTTTATCGTTATGTTATTACATTAAGTCAAGTAGGCATTCGTTGCACATCAAGGCTGTCTTGAAACTAGAAAAGAGGGCAGCGACCATTTGCCCAAGTAATTCCGTCGGAATTTCTTGAAACTCCCTCAGAATCGTTTAATTGACAAATTCAGTCGGATTACGACCCGCCACAACTTTTAATGTTGGGAGATATGATGCTCAAATCCTCTACCTGTGTCGCCGCCGCCCTGACGGCCCTGATCGCCACTTCTGCTGCCGCCGAGGGTGAGCTGAACCTTTATTCCTCGCGCCACTATGACACCGATGAAAAATTGTACGGTGATTTCGAAGAGGCGACCGGCATCACCATCAACCGCATCGAAGGCAAGGCCGACGAGCTGATCGCACGGATGGAAGCCGAAGGTGCGAACTCGCCCGCCGATATTCTGCTGACTGTCGACACTTCGCGCCTGTCCCGGGCCAAGAATGCAGGAATTCTACAACCGATCGAAAGTGCTGTTCTGGAAGAGCGCATCCCGAACAACCTTCAGGACAGCGACAACGAATGGTTCGGCTTTTCGCAGCGTGGCCGCATCATCTTCTTTGACAAGGAGAACGTCGCCAACCCGCCGGCAACATATGCCGATCTTGCCAAGCCCGAATACAAAGGGCAAATCTGCATTCGGTCCTCCGCCAACACCTATAACCAGACCCTTCTTGCGTCGATTATCACCCATGAAGGCCCTGAGGCAGCAAAGGCCTGGGCCGAAGGTATCGTGGCCAACATGGCCCGTGCACCGCAGGGCGGCGACACCGACCAGTTGCGGGGTATCGTCTCGGGTGAATGCGATATCGCGGTCTCAAACACCTACTACTTTGCCCGCGCAATACGTAAGGACGTCAAAGGGGTGTCTGAAAACATCGACGCGATCGGTTGGGTTTTCCCGAACCAGGACAGCTATGGCGCGCATATGAACCTGTCAGGTGCCGGTGTCGCGGCCAACGCTCCAAACAAAGAGAACGCTATTCTCTTTCTAGAATATCTGGCAAGCGACAGCGCCCAGCAGTATTTCTCGTCCGGGAATGACGAATTCCCCGCGGTTGAAGGCGCCGCACTTGCGGACTCTGTGAAGTCGCTGGGTGAGTTCAAAGCGGATGAGGTCGTACTGTCCGACGTCGCCGAAAACCTGCCCGAAGCACAAAAAATCTTCAACGAAGTCGGCTGGAAGTAATCCTAGCGAAACCAGAGCAGTATGAAGGGCGCAGTGTTTTTGCGCCCTTTTCATATGGCCCCGAGATCAGAACCGTACCCCAAACCCGACCGAAAACCCCGAAAACGAGTCCGCAACAACACCGTTCAGCATGACGCGCGCGCCCTCGACCGCAGGTAACCCGATCTTTGTGGTATCGACCTCAATTCCGAAACCAAGTGTGGCCAGCCAACTCGTCTCCAAAACCGCCGCGCTGTCGCCGTGGTAGAGCACAACCCCCCCGTCCAGAACCAGCTTTGACGGGCGACCCAGCAGCTTGACGTTTTCAAGCGGATAGCGATAGCGCGAGAACAAGGTCGTCTGGTTCGAGTTCGCGCGTGCATCTCCTGCTTGTGGTTCATTTATCGGATGGAACTCCAGAAAAGTCTGGCGCAGCCTGTATTCGGCCTCCCAACGGCCGAATTGCGCCTCGCGAAAGAGGCTCAAGGAGGCCCCGAAACCATAGGCGTTCAGGTTGCCGTCCACCGCGCCAGCCCCGTTCGAGCGGGACGGAAACAGCGGAAAATTGGAAAACACCGCGTCCGTGGTGACGTGACCAAGGGAAAGATGCGCGGTTGGTCGGAGATACCAATCTTTGTTAATCGGAATCTCCCACCCGACACCAAGGGTCGCGGCGATGCTTGACCATTTTACATCCAACTCGGTATCAGTTCCGATCTCGGGGAAAATCACCACTGGGTTGTAGCTCTGGTAGGCAAGCTGACCTTCCAGATACAGGCCATTTTCCAACGGCTTGAACCCACCGCGCAGCTGCGTGGATCGCAAGTTTCTCGCGTCTCCGGATGCGCTTAGAAAAGATAGAGATGAAAGTGTTTCGTTCGGCGTGGCCGCGACGCTCAGCACCGCAAGAGCGGCCCGGGCGGCGGCTTCAGATGCGTCTGGATCAAGGTTTTGCGCATTGGCTTGCGGGGCGAAAATCCAGATCAAAAACGATGTGTACGCAACAAGTCTTTTCAATCGCAGGTTCGCCTGTCGGTTTTTTTGACTGCCAAGCGCGTCTTTGTTGACGTGCTTGGCGTTTAACTGATCGTAGCCCAGTCTTTGTTTACGAAAAACCAAAACCACAATTTCTCAGTCACGAAATCTGAAGACTTGTATTTTGGAAACACTCGTTTGCGACGGCCTTTTCAGCAACCATCCGGAATGTGATTTGGTTTTTATCTCCGAAACGGGTTCAATCGCATCAGGAGGTTTGCCATGAAAAACCCGGATAGCTTTGAAAAATTCTACTTTGCCAAAGTTGGCATGGGCGAAGCCTGCGGGTGTGCCGAACGGATCATTGATGTGTTCGAATTCAACCGGCGAGGCGGCGCGCAGTCAAAAAACGCATTAAAGACGGAGAAACGCAAACGTCGTTCATTCCGATCTTGGGCAATGAAATACGGGCTGCTAAGCCGCAAACCCCGGACCTGAGGTTTCTCTAACCACACCCTGCGCTGGCCTCCTGAGGCTTCGCTGAAACAACACAGGCTGTGTGAAACGATCCGGCAAATCCGGAAACAAACTTGCAATCGCCCCCCTGAGCGTAGTCACCTGAGACAGAACGGGGAGGAAATCGATGAAGCCATGGACTGTCGTGGTTTGTCTGTGCTGTGCGCTGGCGCTTGCTGCCTGCGCCCCTAAAACACGCAGCTACGAACGGACCGCTTCTTCGTCATTTGCCGCCCCGACGAACAGTTCCCTGTCGCGCGCGGCCAATCGGCTGGGCGATCCAAAGGACGGTCGGTCCGGGGTAAAGCTGATCAGTGATGGAGAACAAGCACTGGTTTCCAGGCTTCTGCTGGCGACTGCAGCCGAGCATACAATCGACGCGCAATATTACCTTTTGCACAACGACCCCACGGGCCATATTTTTGCGGCCAGCCTGTTACAGGCGGCAGACAGGGGCGTGCGCGTCCGGCTGCTTTTGGATGACATGGACACGTCCAGCTATGACGCAATGACCGCTGCGCTGGACTACCACGAGAATATCGAGATCCGCTTGTTCAATCCCTTTTGGCGGGATCAAAGCCTGCTGATTGCTGGACTGACAGACTTCAAGCGCATCAATCGCCGGATGCATAACAAGTCCATGACCGCAGACAACACCTTCACGATTGTCGGGGGCCGCAACATCGGCGCCGAGTATTTCCTGGCCCGCGAAGATATGAACTATGCCGACCTGGACGTGTTAGCGGCAGGCCCGGTCGTAAATGAGGTTTCCCAGAGCTTCGACGCCTATTGGAACAGCGAATTCGCCGTTCCTGCCCGCGCGGTTGTTGGACAGCCGGACACGTTTGATCTGAACGATGCACGGACAAGGCTGAGTGAGCTGGTAGAAGAGGCAAAAAAGACTCAGTACGGGGCGGCGCTCAGGAAATCTGCGAAAGAGAATTTTGCCGACGGTGCGCTGAGGCTGAATTGGGTTCCCGCACGGCTATACGCAGACCCGCCCTCAAAAGCTGCTGGCGATGATACGTCAGGCCCTATTCTTGCGTCTCAGTTGCTGCCGTATTTTGAGAACGCCAACACCGAGGTAAATATCGTTTCAGCCTATTTCGTGCCGCGCAACAATGGCGTCCGTTGGATGACAGAATTGGAAAATCGCGGTGTAGACGTCAAGGTCGTGACCAACTCGCTCGGTTCAAATGACGTGGTGCCAGTTTACGCACATTATGCCAAGAAACGCAGGGCACTGCTGCGTGGTGGGGTCGAACTTTATGAATTGCGACCAGACGCATATCAGGTTCAGCGTCGCGGAATAAATTGGGCACAATCCCGGTCCGGCCTGCATTCCAAAGCTTTTGCCATTGATGATCGGTATCTCTTTGTAGGCTCTTTCAATTGGGATCCACGTTCCGTGAATATCAATACCGAAATGGGCATTCTGATCGACTCGCCCGCGTTGGCTATTCAAACGATGGGCGCATTGGACGAAGCCCTGCCTGCCTACACATACCAGGTGACGTTGGAACGTGCCGGCCAGCTTAAATGGAAAACGCGAGGCGCGGACGGGGAAGTTCTGGAGTACGGATCCGAACCCACAGGATCGGTCTGGGATCACATCGTCTCTGGGTTCTTCGGGATTTTGCCTATCGGTTCGCAGCTTTAAGATCACAGGCGGGATCAATGCGATCCATCATTCTTGATTTGACCGCACCAAATAGCGGAAAGGAATTTCACTGTGAAGTATTACAAACTCTACACGGATGCCGCCGGCGAAAGCCATTGGGATGACATTGAAATCAAAGTCGAAGAGCGGAGTTTCGCCCCACCTGCGCAAGCCATTGAGGTATCCCAGCCAGAGCCGGTCAAGCAAACCCTGTTTCTGCGGCTTCGATCCGGTTGGAATGAACCGGTCCATCCGACCCCGGTGGTGCAAAGACTGGTGTGCCTCGCAGGCGCAATTCGCGTCACCGCGAGTGATGGAGACTTCCGCGATATCGGTCCCGGCGATGTGTGGGACATGCAAGACAAAATCGGAAAAGGCCACCACACCAGGGTCACAAGCGATCAGGACTTTGAGGCCGTAATCATTCAGTTCGAGTAACTTCGGTGATCCGGCGCGGTTTCAGGGTATACTGACCAAAAGGTTTCGCGCTGGCACCTGACCCGGCGCAAAGGGGAGGGTCATGGAACAACGCCTCTCGGCTATTATGGCGGCCGACATGGTCGGATACTCGCGCTTGATGGAAGCGGACGAGTTGGGAGTGTTGGCGCGCCAAAAGAAGTACAGGCGCGAGTTGATTGATCCAGAGATTTCGCGTCGACGTGGAAGCATCGTCAAGACCACAGGCGATGGAATGCTGGCAACGTTTGAGTCCGTACAGGACGCAGTGCAATGCGCCGTCAAAATCCAGAAAGTGATGAACCTGAACGAAGCCGAATTGGATGACGACCAGAGAATTCGGTTTCGGGTCGGCATCAACCTTGGGGATGTGATCTTTGATGAAGGCGACATATTCGGCGACGGCGTAAACGTCGCGGCACGGTTGGAAGGCCTGGCTGAACCCGGGGGCGTTTGCGTTTCAGACATCGTACATCAGGCCATTCAGGACAGAGTGGATACGCCATTCCGGGATATGGGCGGGCAAAGGGTAAAGAACATCTCTCGCCCTATTCGTGTTTGGCAGTGGTCGCCAAAAGCGGCACCAGTGCGAATAGCGCCGGAAGTTTCACTCCAGCAACGTGTGAAATTCTGCAAATCGGCGGATGGGACCAACCTTGCCTGGGCGTCTACAGGCAACGGCACGCCAGTGCTGAAGGCTCCAAACTGGCTCAATCACATTGAGTACGAATGGACCAGCCCGGTCTGGGGCGACTTCCTGTCCGAGATGTCCAAGCTTTGTCGGCTGGTTCGATTTGATCAGCGCGGCAACGGTCTTTCTGACTGGGATGTCGATGACATTTCCGAAGATCGCATGATTGATGACATGGTTGCAGTCGCCGATGCTGCCGGACTGGATTGTTTTGGCCTGTTTGGCGTCAGTCAGGGGGCCGCATTTTCGATCAGATTTGCCGCAAGACACCCCGATCGTGTGAAGTTTCTGGTTTTGCTGGGTGGCTATGTCCGCGGTCGCATGATGCGAGGCGACGCCGAGGCCGAACAATTCTACACAGCATCACGTGCCATGGTTTCGGCCGGTTGGGGATCACCAAACCCTGTGTATCGCCATTTCTTCACATCCAGCTACATGCCTGATGCGACGCCGGAAGAAGGCGCCAGCTTTGACGAAATGCAGCGTATTTCAGCGAGTTCGGAAACGGCGTTGCGGATTATGGAAATGAATGCCTACGTAGATGCGCGGGCTGATGCGCAGCGCCTGACCGTTCCTACTTTGGTGCTGCACGCCAAGGGCGATATGGCTGCACCGGTAAGCGAAGGACGCGAAACGGCGCGGGAAATCCCAACTTCTGAATTCGTAGAACTGCCCGGTGCAAACCACTGCATGATACGTGGCCATCCTGGTTTCGACGAGTTCTTTCAGGAAATCGGGCCATTTCTAAATGAACAATCTGAATACTAAACACTCGGACCAAATACTAAAACACAGATACGTGACTTCAGGCATTTGTTGATCCGGTACTGCACTGGGGCACGCCACGCCGCACAGTCACGACCCTGATCCATCGCCTAAGAAGCCAAATATCCTTGAAGCAACTTGGGTCTTGACTTTAAAACTATCGTGTCTGATATTTCTGTCATGACAGAAATTAATGACATAGCGAAATCAAATGCTGCAAGCCAGTTCATTCTTTACTGGGGCGACATGGGCAATCAATGGGGTGTCAATCGCTCAGTCGCGCAGATTCACGCGCTGCTTTACCTCAGCTCCAAACCCCTAAACGCCGAACAGATCGCCGAGTCTTTGGGCATCGCGCGATCCAATGTGTCCAATTCGCTCAAAGAACTGGTGAGCTGGCGGCTCATTCGCCGTGTTCCTGTGCCCGGGGATCGGCGCGAGCATTATGAGGCCGAAGTGGATGTCTGGGAAATGGGGATCCGCATTGCTCAGGGCCGTAAGGAACGCGAGATTGACCCGGCGACACAAGCCCTGCGTGCCTGCGTAGCCCAAGCTGAAACCGAAAGCGAACTGGACCCAACTGCGCTGCGGCGGATGCAGGACATGCAAGAGTTTCTGGCAACAGCCGACACGTGGTTCCGCGATATGCTTACAGTGCCTCGTCCAAAGCTGAAGATGTTGATGAAAATGGGAACCAAAGTTGTGTCTCTTCTCAGCTTCGCCGGAGGCAAAAAAAGCAGCTAAAAAAATTTAACCATTCATTTCTCTCATGACGGAAACAACAGAATGATCGTAAGCAGCAAGAGTGTAGCCCCGCCGGGTGCAAAGCCAGCTCAACCCCAATTCGATGTTGCCGTCAGACCGGATGATCGGTTCAAAAACCTGCTGGGTGTCGCAGGTTGGACTCGCTTGCCCAAAGCAATCCAGCGCCGATTTAGCAAGCGTCTGCTGGGTGATGCCAGTCTTGCCTATCAGGGCCGCGTGACCCGGATGCGGATGAACCCTGTTGGGCGCGCACTTGCCTTTGCCTTACGTGTTATCGGGGCGCCGCTGCCATTTGATCGTACCTCTGTCGGGCGATCCGCCGTGGTTACCGTCACTGAAGATGCGGCAACGGGCGGGCAATTCTGGATCCGGCAATACGGCCGGGCCGCCGGGTTTCCTCAGATGGTTGGCAGTTCCAAACGATTTGCCGGCCCCACCGGATTGGAAGAATACATCGGCTTCGGGATCGGTATCTCGCTGAGGCTGAAGAGTACAACGAACGGTCTCTACTTCCTCAGTGACCGGTATTTTCTGAAACTGGGGCAAAAACGACTACCTCTGCCGCGATGGGCGGGCCCTGGGGCGCTTGTGGTTGGACACGAAGAGCTTGGGGGTGGGCAGTTCCGGTTCACCCTGGAACTGGCGCATCCATTATTTGGTGAACTGATCCGGCAGGATGCAACTTTCCACGATGCCGAGATCATCGGAGGCGTTCGGTCATGAAGATCGTGATCATCGGAGGGTACGGTGTTTTCGGATCATTGACGGCCCGATTGCTGGCACGTGACGGGCACCAGCTTTGGCTGGCCGGACGACGCCCTGAACAGGGCCGCGCTCTGGCTCAAGACCTCGGGGCGCAGACGCTGAAGCTGGACATCGACAAAGCACCAGAGGCTGTCTTTAAGGTCGCACCAGACGTTGTCATCGACGCTGCAGGGCCTTTCCAAAACTATGGCGACGATCCTTACAGTGTCCCCAAGCTCTGCATCGCCCATGGCTGCCACTATCTTGACCTGTCAGACAGCGCGAGTTTCACGAAAGGTATCGCCGCCTTGAACAACAAAGCAAAGACCGCAGGTGTTTTCGTACTTTCTGGCGCATCCAGCGTGCCCGGCCTGTCTTCATGCGTCGTCGAAGACTTGATCCGCCCTCTGGATGAGATCCATCATATCGACATCGCAATCCTGCCGGGCAATCGGGCACCGCGAGGCATGTCCGTAATAAAGAGTATTACCAGCGGGGTCGGGCGGCCATATCAGGTGTGGCGTGACGGCGTCTGGCAAACAATGACCGGATGGACCGATCGCAGGATGTATGAGCTGGAGCCTGGTATGCAGCGTGCAGGATATAGCGTCGAAGTGCCTGACATCGCGCTGCTTCCGGAAAAGACGGGCGCAAAAAGTGTAATGTTTCGGGCAGGCCTGGAGCTTCCGTTGATGAATTGGGCCTTAAGCCTGCTGGCCAAAATAAGGCAGCATCGGCATTTTGAATTGCCCGACATTGTGTACTCTGCGCTCTATATCTTCTCAAAGGCGCTTTACCCCTTCGGGAGTGACCGAGGTGGTATGCAGGTGACAGTTTCGGGAAAGCGCGGCGGGCGTAATCTGACCCGACGATGGAGGCTGATCGCGGAAAAAGGGCATGGTCCATTTGTGCCCGGGATCATGTGTCGCGCGATCTTACGAGAGCACGAAACCATAAATGCAGGTGCGCGACCTTGCCTGGCAGAGCTAACAAGACCCAAGGTCGAAAGCGCAATGACCGATCTGGAAGTCCACACCGACATCGTCGACCTGTTTGATCAGCGCAACCCTGATCCAAATGGCGAAATGCGAAGGGGTAAGTAGTCGGGAAATTCGGGCGGGCAGAGCTTAAAACCAGCATCCTATTGAAAGCGCCGAAACTGGAAATGTTAACTGTGCCGCGTACCGGTCTTGCTTATCTTTTTTACGGTTACAAACACGGCTGTATCATAATCCACATTTGCGGGCATTGGCTGTGTGTGCGCAGTAAGCTATTCGATGCGCCTTCGCTAAGTGCTTAAAATGACCATTTCGCTAAGCGTTAGAGAAGCCAGTTTTTTGGTGTTCTTATAACCAATGGGGCGATGCGACGCTTCGTGTTTCAGCTGTGATATCAGTTGCAGCGAGGATCTCGGTTAAGGATCTCTCATCAAATTCTGCACATCTTGGGCAGAGGAAATGCGCATCCGCCAGTCACATATGGCGGCATGAAACATTTGACCGCAGATACCCTGACATGGTGCGCTTTTGCGATTGCCTCAGTTATTCTGGCAGCGCAGCCCGTGCAATGGCTGGTTCAAAGCTGGCTTAGCCCGGCCTATGGGTCCTACGGGTATATCTATGTCCTGCTGATTTTAGGTATGGCCGGGATGAGCTTGCTGAGCGGGCGCCCGAAGGAAGCAGCCTCTCAGGCCCCAGCGATTGCCTTATTGCTACTGGCGGCTTTGATCCGGTTTCTGGGTCAGATTTTGGCGATCAATATCCTCAGCGCCTTTGCGCTTGCTCTGGATGTTTTTGCGCTGGTTGGGTTGCTACAACTGAACCGCCGCCCTTTTTCGCTGTCGCCGTTTTGGGTGGCGGCGCTGTTCCTGTTTTCCCTGCCAACCGAAATGGTCCTGCAGCGGACACTTGGATTTCCGCTGCAGATGGTTTCAGCGGAAGTGTCCTGTACAATGCTGGGCGCTGTTTTCTCGAATGTGATCTGCGACGGAGTGCGGATTACGTTGGATCAGAAGGACATTCTGGTCGACCTGCCCTGTTCCGGCGCATCGGGTCTGTTGTTGTCGCTGGCCTTCGTGGTCACGCAAAACGCGGTAATGCGCCCGCGTTGGCCTATCGGTGGCCTCAGCCTATTGGCCGTAATTGGATGCGCCACCTTGGGCAATAGCCTGCGCATTTCGCTGCTGGCGATTGGACTTGCCAACGATCTGGATGTGATGGCCGAACCCTGGCACAGCCTGATCGGTATCGTGACGCTTGGCCTGACCGTTGCGCCCTTTGCACTGTTCTACAGACCCCGCAGCAGAAACGCGCGCAAAGGCCGCCCACAGCGCAATCCGTTCATTCTGCCCAATCCCATCAAAGCGCTGGCGGGGGTTGCATGCTTGATCGGCAGCCTTGCCATCGTGTCCCTCAAGGCCAACCCGCTGGATGTTTCCGGTCGTGTGCAAACGCCCAACTTGCCCACGCAAATTCAAGGTTTTCTGGGACAAAAAATGCCCCTGACAGCGATGGAGGCTCGCTATTTTGAAGCGTACGGCGGTCAGGCGCAAAAGGCTCAGTTTGGTCCGCTGGGCTTGAACGTTGTCAGCACGCGCGCACCGCTGCGACATCTGCATGCCCCCGAAGTCTGCCTGCGGGGCCTTGGCTACAGGGTTCGGTTTCTGGGTACCCGTTATGACGGCGTTCCCAGCGCCTATTACCAGGCCTCTGGCCCGGATGGGGACAAATGGCTGGTCGCTGTCAGCTATGTCTCGCAGGGCGGGCAAGTCACACCCAGCGTCGGTGAAGCGATTTGGCGCTGGCTCAACGGATCAGGCGGCACCTGGAGCAGCGTGCAGAGGATCACCCCATGGACCCTGGACACCGCGCTGCGTGCCCAACTGGACGCTGCTGCGATTGCAGCGCTCGACATTCACACCACCGAAGGAACGGACATATGATACGGCATTTTACTTTTGTTTTCCTGCTGCTGCCCGGGGCAGTGATTGCCCAGCCCGACGACCGGATCGCAGGCCGTTTGATCGGTAGCGGAACAGCCGGACATCTGGACCTGCCACTGTTAAAATCGGATCTTTCGGTTGATATTCAGGGCGACATGGCAACCGTTCAGGTGCGACAGGTGTTCGTTAATCCCTCGAGTGATCCGATGTCCGCGGAATACCTGTTCCCGCTAAACCAAAAGGCAGCTGTCTACGCGATGCAGATGCAGGTGGGCGACGAAGTCGTAGACGCGCAGATTCAACAAAAGCAGGAGGCTGAGCAAACTTTTGAGACGGCAAAGCAAGAGGGCAAAGCCGCCGCCCTTTTAACCCAGCATCGTCCAAACATGTTCACCCAGAACGTCGCCAATCTGATGCCGGGGCAACCGATCACGGTGACGCTCAGCTATGTGCAGGCCGTTCCAAAGATGGACGGCGGGTATGAACTGGTGCTGCCACTGATCGTTGGACCACGCTATCAGGGGGCAGTCAGCTTTGATCCGACATCAGGGGACGTTGTGTTGGCTGAATTCAACGAAGAGGAGGCGTCCCCTTCCACCGTCACCGAGGCTGATGGCTGGGCGGTTTCCGAACTGCCGGCCTACCCGCCGGTTCCGCGTCTTTCGAACCCCGATACAATTGACTCCGCTCGGGTCTCGTTGGATCTGAACCTGCGCAGCGCCGTTCCTGTTTCCAATCTGACAAGCGCGACGCATGATTTGCAAATCCAGCAGACAGAGGAGGTAGTCAGCGCAACTTTTCAGGATGGGCGGGTGATCGACAATCGCGATCTGGTTCTGCGCTATGAACTCGGCGACGATCAAACCTCAGCCGGAGTGCTGGCCCATCATGATGACCGCGGCGGCTTCGTCTCGTTGCTGGTCGAACCGCCAAAAATCCCGCAATCGGATCAGATCACTGCGCGGGAACTGGTCTTTGTTCTGGATACCTCTGGATCAATGGGCGGTGCCCCCCTGGATGCCAGCAAACGGTTTATGGAAGCCGCGTTGAAAGGACTGCGCCCCGAGGATTACTTTCGGGTGATCCGTTTTTCCTCGGGTTCGTCTGAGTTCGCATCCCAAGCCGTTTCCGCCACTCGCAGCAACATCCGGTCCGGTTTGCGCTATGTGGGCGGTCTTCGTGCCGGGGGTGGAACCGAAGTCGACAATGCAATCCGTCATGCCTTTGCGACGCGGCAACCCGCGAATACGCTGCGCATCGTCGTGTTCCTGAGTGATGGTTATATCGGGCAGGAAGCCCGTGTTCTGCAAACGATCCGGCAGCAGATCGGCGATGCGCGCATCTATGCCTTCGGTGTGGGCACTGCGGTGAACCGTTACCTTCTGGATGCGATGGCCGAAGAAGGCCGCGGTTATGCCCGCTATGTTGATCCGACCCAGCGCGCCTCGGATGTCGCCGACACACTGGCCCGGGATCTGAAATCGCCGGTTCTGACGGATATATCCATTGATTGGGGAGATTTGAACGTCACCAATGTGGTGCCGCAACACATCCCCGACTTGTTCGACGGAGGCTCGGTCCGGGTTCTGGCCCGATACGAAGGTGGCGGGCCAACTGACATCACAATCAACGGGCTGGTTCAGGGTAGAAAAGCGCAGATGCCGCTTTCACCGACCTTACCCTCGCCCCGCGTATCCGAAGACGATACGCAACAGGGTAATGCGATCCCCCTGACCTGGGCCCGCACAAAAATTGCCGATCTTGGCCGCGCAATGGCGGTGCAGACCGGTGATCCACAAAAGCTTGAGGCGCAGATCACCAATCTTGGTCTGGAATTCAACCTACAGACGCAGTTCACCTCATTTGTTGCTGTCTCAAGACAGATCGTAAACGACAGTGACACGCCGGCAGCTAACAAGCCGGTCCCCTTGCCACAGGTGGCGGGTGTAGGCCCCGCAGCCTATCCAAAAACCGCGTTCAGCGGGTCTTCCACACCCGAGCCTCAAACCATCTTTGGGTTGATATTGTTAATGGCGCTCGGCGCATTGCGCCTGAGCAGAGGCCGGAGGGTTTGGGCATGAGAGGCATACCTTACAAACTGCGGACAGATGCCTGGTGGCTGGGGGACGATTTCACCCGGCGCAGCCCACAGGTGAACGCTCCACTTGACCCGGCCAATGGCGGTATGATCTTTGATCGTGACTTCGGTGAAACTTCGATGGCGGACGCACACAGTGAACAACATCCTGATCGTAGATGATGACGCACGTATTCGCGATGTCGTACGTTTTGCACTGGAAGACTCCGGCTTTCGAACGACCGAGGCATCCACAGGTCAGGACGCACTGGAACTTTTGGGCACGACCCCGGCTGACCTCGTCGTCTTAGATATCGGAATGCCCGAAATGGATGGGTTGGAGGCCTGCAGGGAACTGCGAAAAACCTCGACCGTACCAATCTTGTTTCTGACGGCTCGGGACGATGAGATCGACCGCATTCTGGGGTTTCAGCTTGGTGGCGACGACTATGTCACCAAACCCTTCAGCCCGCGTGAGCTGGTACTGCGGATCAAGGCTATCCTTGCCCGCGCGGCAGACCCGAAATCGCGGAACGACGTGACGGTTTTCGAGGACCTGCAACTGGATCATGGTGCGCATCGCTGTACCCTTGGCAAAGCCGAGGTTCAGCTGACCAGGATCGAATTCGCGGTCCTGTCGATCCTCGCCAAAGCGCCAAGCAGGGTCTATTCACGCGCGCAATTGATCGAGCTTGTCTATGGTCACAACACCTATCTGTCCGGCCGAACGGTCGACAGTCACATCCGCAACATTCGCCAAAAGGCGCGCGCTTTGGGCTATCCAGACCTGATCCAGACGGTACATGGGGTTGGGGTAAAACTGGGTGTTTGCCAGTGCTGACCATCAAGCGAAAATGGCGGCCGCCGCTTGCGCTGGTGATTGCGCTGGTCTGCGTCGCCCTGGTCACGCTTCCGATCATTGGTGTTCTTGGTGCCCGCCTGTCCAGCAACCAATTCGCGCGTGAAACCGAACGCAGTCTGCTGTCTCAGGCCGTTATCTTTGCCGAGGTGTATGCCGATGCTTTTTCCCGGCTTCAGCCCTCACCTGATGTCGGCCACAGCTTGTCTGCCGAGCAGGCGGAACGCCTTTCGCAGGACTTTCACCCCATCCCGGCCAGTTTGGACCTGTTTCGCGGTCAGGTCTCGCCGCCGCGCCCCAACGCGGTTTCCAGTGATGAACCGCTGAACACGCCATATATGGAGATCTCGCAAACGCTGTCACAGCTGGCGCGTTCCGCAAAGAAGACAACTCTGTCGGGGTATGTTTTCGTGGACCACGCCGGGCGGGTCATTGCTAGCAGCGGATCAGTCAGCGGGTCTTTTCTGCATGTGCCGGAAGTGACGCAGGCCCTGCAGGGCGAAACCGTTTCACTGCTGCGGTATCGAGATGATTTGTCCAAGCAGCACCTGCTGAACTCGATCAGCCGAGACACCTCATACCGCGTGTTTGTTGCCCACCCGGTGGTGTTGAATGAAAGGGTCATCGGCGCGGTTTACCTGTCGCGCACTCCCATGGACCTTCGGAAGTTCCTGTTTCAGGAACGGTTCACGCTTGGCTCTGTCGTGGTATTCATGCTGGCGTCTGCGGCCATGGTCGGTTGGATGATGTGGCGACTGATTTCAAAACCAATTCGCGATCTCAGCAGTCAAAGCCGGGATGTCGCAAGCGGATTGAAACCGACACCCGATCCCGTGCGGCACTATGGGGTGCAGGAACTGGCAGATTTGGGCAATAATGTTGTTTCGATGGCGGCAACCTTGTCAGAACGGTCCACTGCGATCGAGACCTATACGAGCCACGTCACACATGAGTTGAAATCGCCCGTCACCGCAATATTGGGTGCCGCCGAGTTGTTGTCCGACGGACCGTCTGCCGTGTCCGGGGATCGCAATCAGAAGTTGGTTCGCAACATTCAAGAAGAAGGCCTGCGCATGAACGCTCTGCTGGTTCGGCTTCGCGAACTGGCACGGGCCAGCATTCAATCCGACCCGACCCCAACGTCACTTGCAGAAATTGTTCAAGCTGCCTCAGCCGAGTTTCCGAACCAGGAAATTGTGCTGCACGCGCCGTCCGACACGCAACTGCCTTTGTCCAAGGACCAGGGGCTTATCGTTCTGCATCACCTTTTGCAAAACGCGTTTCAGCACGAGGCAACGCGTGTCGACATAACCTTTGAGGCAACTTCGAACAGCTTGATTGTTGCCGACAACGGCACTGGAATTTCCCCGCGAAACAACGTTCGTGTCACAGACCCATTCTTCACGACCAGACGGGACCAAGGCGGCACCGGGCTGGGCTTATCCATTGTCGCTGCTGTCCTGAAACAAGCCGATACAACCATCGAAGCAATGGCTCCTGAGCGAGGTGCCAGTTTTCGGATCAGGTTCTGACACTTTCTTAGAATTCACCAAATACGGGTAGCTTTATGCCGGTTTCTGATTTCCACACGCAAAGGAAACAAAATCGGGCTGGTTGTCCGAACCGGAGAATTTGCTTCCCCAGATGATGAGGGTCTCAAACGAGCCCATTTGCCCTGATGCGGCACACGGCATAAGTTCTAAGTTCACGCAAACACCGTCGCTCTCATCAGGATGCAGGTGGGGCGTAGCTTCCATCTTCGCGGTGTATTTCGCGCCCGCTTAGCGGCGGATTGAAGACGCAGACAAGCCGTAGATCAGCGTCTGTAGCCCTCACTAAGTGCCGGTCATGTTGATCCAAGGCATAGAGGGTAAATGGTTCAAGGGAATGCCACGTTTCATCTTCAGACGCTCTGATCTGCCCTTTGCCCTCGATGCAGTAACATGCCTCCAAATGATGGGTATATTCCAGCTCCAGCACTGCGCCTTTTTTGATGATCGTATCCGTCAGCGAGAACCCCATACCATCCGACGCGAGCAGCAGTCTTCTGCTGTTCCAACCCGGCCCGGAAACGTCCCGCTCTGTGCCAAGGATATCTTTGAGTTCCGTAACAATCATTTTAACGCCTCTTTGCTATCGTACCGCGCGGTTCATCCCGCCATCGGAAAGGATGCTCTGACCGTTAATGTACCGGGCTCCTTCGCTGGCGAGAAATACGCAGGCTTGCCCGATTTCTTCGAACGTTGCCGGCCGTTGAGCTGGGATTTCCCGACGGGCCTGTTCGGATAGGTTTACGTTTTCGCAGAACCCGGGCAGCAGGTTGTTCATGCGTATATTATGCCGTGCATAGCGATCCCCATAAAGCTTTGAGAAGCTGTGCAGCGCGCCGCGCAGCATGCTCATGGGATAAGGCGCACGCGGCTCGATTGTGTTCATGGACGAAATGTTTACGAAAGCACCCCCGCCCTGTTCGATCAATATGGGCGTGACAATGCGGGCGATCTTGACGACGTTCAGCACGTACATATCCAGACTTTCGTGCCACAACGCGTCGCTGAGTTCCAAAAGCGGCCCGTCAAAGTCGGGATCAAACCCTACCGTCTTGATGGCTTCTGGCACCGTACCACCGTGGCCCATATTGCTGACGATTGCATCAATTCGCCCATATTTGCTCATGGTGTCGTCGATCATCTTTTGGAGATCGTCGACATCTAAAACAGAGCCACGACGACCAATTCCCCCAAGCTCCTCCGCCAGTTCAATAGAGCGGTTTGACGGGGACATTAGCGAAACTTTGTAACCCGCATTTGCCATTTCAATGGCGCAACCCCGGCCAATGCCTTGTCCTGTACCTGTCATCAGCGCGACTTTGGTATCGGGCATGTTATCCCCTTTCTTCCGATGCATAGTATGTGAGAATTTTTGCGTCGATAGCAGTTTACCTTCTTGGAATTAGTTAATCCTATCGAGTTTATTGAACACTGCTGATAGATTTTCTCACATCATGGAGAACCTCAGACACCTTCGCGCACTTCAGGCTTTTGACGAGACCGCTACCCACTCCAGCCTGAGCAGGGCAGCGGATGCTTTGAACGTCACCCACGGCGCGATCAGTCGACAAATCAAGTTGCTGGAACTGCATCTTGGTGTGACGCTCTTTCACCGCCGACCAAATGGCGTTGAACTGACCAAGGCCGGGGAACGCCTGCATCAATCGACTCGCGGGGCATTTTCGACATTGCAGCTGGGCGTGATGGAGGTGAAACGACTTCATCACCGCCAGTCGATTACGGTGTCTTTGTCCACATCGCTTGCGCTCAAATGGTTTGTGCCGTTACTCAGCTCGTTTCAACAAGAACATCCGGGTATCGCATTGTTGCTGGACACGAATGATGCCTTTGCAGATTTCGATGCGTCCGAAGTTGATGTCGCCCTGCGCTTTGGCGAGCCCGGCTGGGACGGACTATATCATGAGCAAATACGGCAAGAGGAACTGGTTGTCGTGGCTGCGCCGTCTCTTGTTGATCAAACCCGGGTGCCAATGCGCGCCGAGGACGTGGCTAGTCTTCCCCTTTTGCACGACGCCTTTAATGTCGGATGGGAAAGTTGGGCCGCGCAAGTTGGTTTGAGCTCTGATCGGATCAATGCGCAGAGCATCAAGTATGTCGACAGTGCCGTTCTATTGGAGGCCGCGATTGACGGGCAAGGCGTGGCATTGGCGAGACATCTTTTGGCAGCCAGGGACTTGGAACTTGGCCGGTTGATCCGTCTGGATGAAACCCGTGTTCCATTGGATCGAGGACTCTACTTTGTTTGTCGTCCGGGTGATCAAGAGCGGGTCACAGTAAGGATTTTCAAGAAATGGCTCATATCGATTTGAATTTTGAACCTAATTCGAATGTCCGCGAGAGCGGTCACTAGTCCATGTATTACAGAAGTCGGCTACTCTCGACAGAAAGACTTCTGTCTTGCCAAAGAAACACGGGCATTTTTTGAAACTAAAAAAGATATTTTCGAAGCTGCGAAGATACGTTTCACCCTCCGTCAACGCAGGCGAATTTCTTCATAAAAGTCTCTTCCGGCGGAACGACCCCGTATTATTAGGCGGCCGAGAACCAATCTCAAATACAGACTGGCCCGACCTCTGCCCCAGGCAGAAATTTGGGTACTTGGAAGGTTGGTCAAAAGCAATTTTCCGTAACCGCCCGCGAGCGATTGCGGGCGCACCCATACAAGCTGTTGGCGCGCTCATTACTTTGCGCGGTATTCACGCAAAATTTTGCTCGATTTGCCCATAAGTTTGCATGTCGCCAGTTTCGGTGTCGGATTACATCCTTCCGAAAGTCTCTTTAAGTTCTGCGACTTGTTCTGCATCCAACATCCGGGTTGGAACACCCCGCAGTGCCACGAGCAACTTGGCTGTTTCTTCCAACTCTTCAGCGGCACAGACCGCTGAGAACAGGTCCTTTCCCGACACGACAGGTCCGTGATTAGCCAATAGAACTGCACTACATTTGCCGCCCAGTTCGCGGATCAAATCACCGGATTTCGGGTCACCAGGCTTGGCGTATGGAACCAGTTTGACCGTGCCGACTCGCATAACCACGTATGGTGTAAGCGGTGGAATACAGTCGTCTGGATTCGTGTCTTCCAAGCAGGACAAAGCAGTGGCCCAGGTCGAATGCAGATGAACCACGGCGCCCGTTTCTGGCCGCGTCTCATAGAAGGCTTGATGCAGGAAAACCTCTTTGGTCGGCTTGTCCCCGGAGACGTGGTTGCCATCCAAATCAATCTTGGCGACGCGATCAGGATCAATATTCCCTAAGGTGGAGTTGGTTGGTGTCATAAGGATGCCGTCATGCAGACGGGCAGAGACATTGCCCGCAGTGCCAACGGAAAAGCCACGCGCAAACAGCGAGGCGCACAGCTCGGACATCTGCTGCCGCAGCGCCATTTCTTCAGAACTCATTTTCCTGCCTCCATCATTCTGAGCGCTTTAGCGAAGAAGTCCGGAGCGCCAAAGTTTCCAGACTTTAGTGCCAGCGCAACGGGCTCAGATTTTCCCACGCTCAGGACAGGCACGCCCGGGTCAATTTCTGGCCCAATTGACATGGCCGGTGACCCCAGTGCCTCAGATACGGCCTGGGCAACAGCTCCCGACGTCTCTCCTCCGGCCACGACAAGGCGCTTATAACCCGTTTGGACAAGTTCCCGTGCTGTATCTGCAAAGAGATTGTCCAGCTTTTCCGCCACGGCTTCTTGGCCGAATTGACCTTGGATCGCGCGAACATCTTCCGGGCTTCCCGATGAATACGCGAGCGGTGCTTGACCCGGATGCGCTTCAAAGAAATCCAGAAGCGATTGCGCGGTCACATCCCCGGACATCACGCCCGGAACATCAATGGCGAAGGTTGGATGGGATTTCGCATGAATCTCAATCTGCCCGCGGGTCGCACCTGAACAAGAACCCGCAAGGATCGCGGCAGGCCCTGCGATACCAGTGAACGCTCTGCCAGCACTTTTGGATGAAGTCTCTCTCAGGAAGTTTCTTGGTAGACCCAGCGCTATACCCGATCCGCCAGTAATGAGCTTGGCATCCTTTAGAGCTTCGCCCCAGGCCAACAAATCTTCATCCGAAATCGCATCGCCAATCACAAATCGTTCGTCGGCGTTCTGCCAAGCAGCAGCAATCCCCTCTGATCCTTGCTTCACGGCGTCAACTGGCACAAATCCAACCGCTTCTTCGGTCTGATGTTGCAACCAGCGCTTGATGTTCGCATCCGTCATCGGAGTAAGAGGGTGATTTTCCATCCCAGACTCGTGCAAAAGCTTACCGAGCACAAATAGATGACCGTGATAGACCGTGCGTCCCGTTGTCGGAAAGGCCGGGCAGAAAACCACCTTTTGCGCGCCCAGTTCGTTGGCCAACGCTTCCGCAACCGGGCCGATATTTCCTTGCCTAGTGGAATCAAAGGTCGAGCAATACTTGAAGATGAACTGGCGGCACCCTTGATCTTTGAGCCATCGCAGGGCTCGCAGGCTGTCCGCAACAGCTTCTTCGACAGGTGCAGTTCGGCTTTTGAGCGAGATCACACCCGCTTCTATCTCCTCGTCGGCTGGGGTTGTTGGAATACCCGGGAACTGAGCAGTTCGTAATCCACCTTCCGGCTGTACGCCCTTCGCCAATGTGTTCGCAATATCGCTCGCACCAGTGAAGTCGTCCGCTATGACGCCGATCCTCATAGTTTGATGTCCCTGGTTGGCCCAGGATCCAGTCTATGGATATGCGGTGCCGCTCCGACGGGAAAAACTTCTCGCACAAGCGGGTCATGGCCGGGCACGATAAGTCGAGGATGCGAGGCTAACTTCTCGAGTGTCTCGAAACCATCCATCATATCCTGCAGGTCGACGACGATGGGAAACGCTTTGCGCGCCATGAAATTCTCGTAATAGTGTGAGGCATCAGAGGCGAGTACCATCCACCCGGCTGCCGTTCTCACGCGAACGCATTGCAACCCGCGCGAATGCCCACCGATGCAGTGCACCGTGATCCCATCTGCAATCTCGGCATCTCCATCGTAGAACACGACCTTCCCTGAATAGAGTCGCTTTACGACCTCGCAGACATGGCCGGCCGTGAAAGGCGCGCGCAGATGGTCGTGGCACATGCAGGGGCCTGTGGCGAAGGCCATTTCCGCTGACTGAATGTGCAACTTCGCGTTAGGGAACATATGCAGCCCCCCTGCGTGGTCATAATGAAGGTGGGTCACGATGACCTCAGTCACCGCTTCTGGCGCAATGCTCAGGGGCCGCAGAGCTTCGCGAGGGTCCATCGCGATGGGACGACCACGGGCAGCGGCCTCGTCGGAGTCGTAGCCAGTATCGACCAGAATGACTTTGTTGCCGCGTTTGAGCACCCAAACGAAATAGTCCATCGCATGGGGAGCGTCGTGATTATCATCGATGATGAAACTATCAGCGCGCGTCCGGGCATTTCGATCCGCGTATTTCACGGCGTGGATTTCCCAATCGTTCATCGGATGACCTCGGAGTATTGGTGAACCACCTTGGTGGCGATCATATCAGCCACTGCCGTATCAAAGGACTGAAAATGCGCGCTTTCTAGGTGGGCAGAGAACGCCGCGCTGTCATCATAAACCTCATAGAGAAAAACTGTCTCGGGTTCGTCGCCGAGACAAACGTCAAACTGATGGCATCCGGGTTCTTCACGCAAAGAAGTTGAAGCGTTTTCGACCATCAGCGGCAAAAAGGTGTCCCGCGTACCGGGCTTGAGAGTGAAAGTGACAGTAACCACAAACATCAGACGGAAAGTCCTTTCAGACGTGAGAAAGCGCGCTTTGCAACAGGCAGTTGGCTTAGGATCAGACCAATGTTGAGCACCAGCAGAATGGCGGCACCAGGTCGTGAAAAGAAGACCGCAAGATCCCCATCCGCCAAGAACAGCGACCGGCGGAAGGTTTCGTCAAACAGGCTGCCCAGAATAACTCCGATAACCAACGGCGCTATTGGGTACATCATCAAGTTCATGAAATAGGCAACGGCGCCTACTCCAAGCATCAGGTAGAGATCATTGATGCCACCACCAACACTGAAAGACCCGATTGTTGTCAGAACCATTACGACTGGCAAGAAGATGGTCTGCGGTATGGCGAGAATCCTGATAAAAACCCGAGCAGTGAACAGCCCCATCAAGAACATTGTTAGGGAGGCCAGCACCAAGATTGCAACCACACGCAGAATAATCTCGGGGTCTATCGTCGGACCTGGGATCACGTTGTTGATCTTGAAAGCCCCCATCAAAGCCGCGGCGGGTGGTGAACCGGGAATACCCAAAACCAAAAGCGGGATCAGCGCGCCCCCAATGCAGGCGTTGTTTGCTGTTTCAGAGCACAGTAGACCTTCCAATGACCCTTTTCCAAACTTATCGCCCTCGGCAGATACAGTCTTACCGACACCGTAGCTGACCCAACCGGCAACATCTTCGCCGACGCCGGGAAGTGCTCCTACCCCAGTTCCAATCACTCCTGACCGGCCAATGGTGGGCAGGTAGCGTCGGATGGAGCGAAGGTTCGGAAGAATGCGGCCTTTCAGGGCCAGAACTTTCCCGGCCTCAACGTGCCTCAAACCATCAATGATTTGGGGGATCGCAAAGGCCCCCATCAAAACTGGCACGACCTGAAACCCGCTCAACAGGTAAGACCAGCCGAAAGTATAGCGCGGTTCAGACAACAGAGGGTCAAGCCCCACCATGGACATCGCAAGCCCGATCAGACCGGCGATCCATCCCTTGATCACCAGGTCTTCGCTCATCAAAGTTCCAGAAAGCAGAATGCCGAACAGGGCCAGCAATGCTTTCTCCGGGCTTGCGATGTTCTTTGAGACCAAAAGCAGCGCCCAGACGAAAATCAAAAGCGTGATGGTTCCGATTACTGTGCCAATGAAACTGGCCGTTGTGGTCAGCCCAAGTGCTTCGCCCCCTCGACCCGCTTTGGCCAGAGGGTAGCCATCCATGGCCGTGGCCGCGCTGGCGGCTGTGCCAGGTATGTTCAGCAGAATAGACGGGTAAGAGCCGCCGTAAATCGCGCCAACATAGGCGCCGAGCAAAGCGATGAGCGAATAGTCGAGCGGGATTTTGTTGCCAAAAAATCCCGTCAGGATCGTCACAGCCAGGGTTGCCGTAAGGCCGGGCAATGCGCCGAACGTGATGCCCAGGAACACGGATGCAATCAAATACAGATAGGTCAGCGGGTCCACTGTGAGACCAACGAACGCCGCCCCAAATCCAGCCAGTTGCGATAAGATAAAGTCCATCCGGTCAGTCTTTCCATAACGGACGAAGCGTCACGTAGTAGTGATATTCGATTTGCTTGAAGATCAGCCCACCGCGCGCGGGCACGTTTTGGCGAAAGACAAAAGCCATCGCACAAACAAGGATGAGCGGGGCAAGTATTGCGACCAATGGAACGAACCGCAAAACACGTTCGGAAGCCGCTTTGGTCAACACCACTAGTGTTAACGCCACCCACAAGGCCAGTGTGAACCAATCATCACCGTGTGCATTCCAATCCGCCTGAACAGGAAACACGGCGGACGCAAACAAGCCGGCAACGACAACTGCAACACAGGCCACCAAAGCACGCCGCGCATGACCCCCGTAGTAGCCGTAAGTCAAAGCCGTGATCAGCAACCCAGAGCACAGAATGAAGTCCACTCTGGGTACCAACCCGAAGACATATGCAAGAAGGATCAGCCCTATGGTTGAAGCTCGATAGGCTTCAGACTTATCCCACCCGATGCCCAAGGCACTGAGCGCGTTTTGGGCTCCACCTGAACGGATTGAAATAGCCAACAAAACGAAGGACAAGCCAAGCAATCCCCCGAAGATGAACAGCGGTACAATTGCAGCCGAGTTGTACCAATCCGATCCACTTACGCCTGCGCGGTTTTCACCCCAAAGAGGGATGTCCAACGTCTTCCAAAGGAAAAAGGTGGAAATTGCTATCAGACCAATCGATGCCCAGAAATCGCGCGCCCGCATGATCAGTGTATCGTCAGGTTTGTCCATTGCCTGCCTCTTGTCGGAAAGGACGCGATCAAGCGCGCCCTTTCAAAAGTGATCGGATTATGGCTTCTCGATACCCAGCGACGCCGGATCGACGGTCGCTGCACCCAGATCTTGCAAGGTATAGGCAAAGGTAGCTTCGAGGTTCGCAAACAGCTCTTGAGCCTCTTCGCCGTGTTGACCACCGACATCGTAATTGTTTGCCACGGCCCATTCAGCGACGGTGTCGGAGGCAATCGCTTGCTCGAAAGCATCACCAAGTGCGGCCTTTACGTCGTCCCCGGCTGAACTGTGAACTGCAAACCCGATGGCCTGTTTGAGCGGTAAATACTGATCGAGACCGTCATAAATGCCAAAGGCAGAAGGCACTGTTGCCCCTGCAATCTGTGCATCTTCGGGCGTCAACATCGCAAGCGGTTTAAGTTGACCGCCTTCGATCAACGGGGCCTGTTCAGCCAGTGAGGTCACAACCAACGCGACTTCACCCGCTATCGCTGCTTCCTGACCTGGCGCTGAGCCTTTGTAGGGAACAAATTTGAACTCAGTCCCTGACCCTTTTTCGATGGCCAGAAGATTCAAATGATGGATCGAACCCGCGCCGGAAGCCGCAGCCGGAATAGTGCCAGGAGCAGCTTTTGCGGCGTCGACCAGTTCTTCCAGAGTATTGTAAGGGCTGTCCGCCGGGACCGAGATCAGATCAGGTGATCCACCGACAATAAACGGATACCAAAAGTCAAATTTCTTATCCCAACCACCCTGCACAGCAGCGGTGACGTTTGATTCAGACAGACCAACCAATGTATAGCCATCGTCTGGTTGGTTCATGACGTAGACCATGCCGTTGGAGCCCGCGACCCCACCTGTTTGATTGATCACATTGATCGAGACCGGAAGGTGTTTTTCCATCTCGGCCATAATCATTCGGTTGATCGTGTCCGTGCCACCCCCGGCCCCCCAGACCACAGCCGTGGTGATATCACGATAGGGGTAATCCTGCGCCGCAGCTGCGCCTGCAATGCCGGTCGCCATCACGGCTGCGGCCGCCAACCGCCCTAGCTTCAGTTTCATTTCCAAGTCCTCCCAAACATCTTTGCGTTTATTATTGCATTTATTTGCGTATACATTAAAGAATGCGTTGTCAACGGACTGTAGTGAAAGCTGCTATCGCGCTATGAATGTGAAACGGGAAGGAAGCGGGCTAAGATGAAGAAAAGTTATCATGTGGCAGTGTTCCAAGGGGACGGAATCGGCCCTGAAATTATGGCCCCTACGCTTGAAATTCTGCACCAGCTTTCGCGCGGCAGTCCTTCCTACAAACTGGTGTTTACAGACGCTCCGGCGGGCGCAGGCCACTACGCCAAAACTGGAGAATCGTTTCCGGCTGGGTCACTCGAAACTGCACGCCACGCCGACGCGATTCTGCTATCTGCAATGGGTTTGCCGGATGTTCGCTACCCTGACGGAACCGAGATTTCACCTCAGATCGATCTGCGAAAGCAACTGGGACTCTTCGCTGGTGTACGGCCAGTAAAGGTAGGCAGCGGACAAATGACCCCCTTGGCACTGCCTCCCGGAAAAGAGATCGACTTTGTCTTGATCCGTGAAAGCACCGAAGGATTGTTTTTCACGCAAGGAACGGGAGAAGTCTTAGAAGATGAGGCGCGCGAAACTCTTCTGATCACCCGCGATGTATCCGAAAAACTATTCCGGTTTGCGTTTGACCTCGCCAAAAACCGGAAAGCATCCGGACGCGGGCCAGGACGGGTTACTTGTGTCGATAAAGCAAATGTATTCAGAGCCTTTGCATTCTTCAGATCAATGTTTGACGCCGAAGCAGCCAGCCATCCGGATTTGCAGGCAGACCATGCATACGTCGATGCTACCGCCCTTTGGATGGTCCAGAAGCCTTGGGAATTTGATGTCTTGGTGACAGAGAACATGTTCGGAGATATTCTCTCCGACCTTGGCGCGGGTCTCATGGGTGGTCTTGGACTGGCTCCGTCAGCGGATATCGGGTTGAATCACGCTGTATTCCAACCCTGCCATGGCTCCGCTCCGGACATTGCGGGACAGGGTATTGCCAACCCTTTTGCGATGATCCTGTCCGCAGCAATGATGCTGGAATGGTTAGGGTTGACCCACGATCATCCAGACCTGTTCAGCGACGGCGAACGATTGCGTGAAGCCGTGGAAAAGGTGACGGCGAACGGACAGAACCTGACCCGTGACCTAGGTGGCACCGCCGGTACGCAGGATGCAGCCGCGTCGGTATTGGAAGCATTGCGGGCATGAATACTCAACAAGCTATCAGGGTTGCGTGTGTTGGAGCGGGATACTTCAGCAAATTCCACTACGAAAGCTGGTCCCGAATGCCCGGAGCGGTTCCGATTGCATCCTGCAACCGTGATATCAACAAGGCGAAAGAAACAGGACTGGCCGCTTACGATGATCTGTCAAAAATGCTGGAGACGGAAGAACCGGATCTCGTGGACATCATCCTTCCGCCTGTGGCGCAGGCCGAGGCTATTCGAACTGCGCTGCATTCGGGCATAAAGTGGCTGATCTGCCAAAAACCTTTCTGCATGTCTCTGGATGAAGCGGAGAAGATCGTCTCCGAGGCTGAAGCGGTAGGCGCAACTATTGTTGTGCACGAGAACTTTCGCTTCCAGCCTTGGTATCGCGCAATCAAAGAGGCGATGACCGAGGGTCGAATTGGTACACCTCTCCAAGCGACTTTCCGGCTTCGGCCCGGCGACGGACAGGGACCACGCGCCTACCTTGACCGGCAGCCGTACTTTCAGAACATGCAACGTTTTCTGGTGCATGAAACAGCGGTTCACTGGGTAGACACATTCCGATTTTTGTTCGATGCGCCCAGCGCAGTTTATGCGGACTTGCGCCAAGTTAACCCCGTTATCGCGGGCGAGGATGCAGGTTACATCCTGTTTGACCACCCCAACGGTTTGAAAGCTCTGTTCGATGGCAACAGATGCCTTGACCACAGTGCCGAAAACCTGCGTCAGACCATGGGCGAGGCTCTCATCGAGGGAACGGAAGGATCACTTGTTCTTAACGGCGACGGTTCAGTAGAACTCCGCGCTTTTGGAAAACAGGAGCGACAGCAGATTCTACCTCCAAGCGATCACGATGGGTTTGGAGGCGACTGCGTCCACGCCTTGCAAAGTCACGTCGTTTCAGGCCTTCTAAGAGGCACGCCGTTGGAGAACACGGCTCGAGACTATATGGACGTGATCCGCATCGAAGAGAATATCTATCTCTCGGCCGCGGAGGGACGAAAGATCAACCTGGAGACGCCGTGAAGGATCAGGAAGCAAAAACTCTTTCCAATACGCAACGCGCTGTTAGGGATTTGCGACAGATGATCCTGTCCGGCGAACTTGCAGCCGGGACTGACCATCTGGAGTCGGAACTCGCCGAAACTCTGGGCATGTCCCGCACTCCGATACGGGAAGCTGCGCTGATGTTGGAGAGTAAGGGGTTGCTGGAAATGCGGCCCCGTAAGGGCGTTCGGATTCTGCCTGTTTCATCAGACGATATGCGTGAAATTTACGACATATTGACGGAACTCGAGAGCCTCGCAGCACAGCGCGCTGCCGAAGCGGGTTATTCAGAAGATGAACTGGCAGTACTTGCCGGATCAATTGCAAAGATGGACCAAGCCATCGAAGCCGAAGACCTTGAAGCCTGGGCCGAGGCCGACGAGTTGTTTCATCAAGAGCTCGTTCGGTTGGGTGGCAACAAACGGGTCGAAGCGATTGTCGCCATGATGAGCGATCAGGTGCGTCGCGCGCGCGCAACGACGTTGTTCATCAGGCCCCTGCCCGTCAAATCCAACGAAGATCACCGTGTTGTTTTTCAAGCAATTAGTGAAGGTCGACCGAATGTTGCCCGTGAACGTCATCGAGAACACAGGCTGCAAGCACAGGCTATGCTTTGCGGGATACTCGAAAAACATCGGCTCAACAGCCTCTGACCTTCTCTTATCCGGTCGTTAATCAACTAAAATAACTGCCTATTTTCGGCATTAAAGGCGCTCCGAACAATTGCGTGCCACGGCACTCCACAGTTGCGTCCGGCTGTTCTGATTTTCTTTTTTCAAATCACTCAACCAATCACTGCATCGATTGGGGTTGATGTGGTACGAATTCGTATTAAATTAGTACGATATCGTACTATTGGAGAGTCAATATGCCAAACCGAAGACGTTTTCTCAAAATTCTAGGCGGAGGCACAATACTGGCGGCAACGGGCGCGGTTGCGTTCCTAGCTACACGCACACCGCATGACGCGCTGGCTCCGTGGACGCCAAAACCGTATGACGACCCACGCAAAGCCGCTTTGTCCTATGCAATTCTCGCCCCCAATCCGCACAACTTGCAACCTTGGCTGGTCGAGTTGGTTGGACAAGACAAGGTGCGCATCCACCGTGATCCTGATCGCGAGCTTCCGGAAACCGATCCTTACCACCGCCAGCTCTATATTGGCCTCGGCGCCTTTGTTGAGACGATGGTACTGGCGGCAAGTGCTCTCGGGTTTGATACTGAGGTCAAGTTGCTGCCAGATGGGGATGACGGACCCATCGCAGAAGCGGTGTTTGTTCCTGGCGGGGCATCCGATCCACTTTCAGATCAAATCCTCAACCGACATTCAAACAAAGAACCGTACACTGAACAGCGGCTGTCCGAGGCGGAAGTGTCGGCCCTTAAAAGCTACGCCACTCTGATTACCGATGAAGATTTGGTGGCTCGTATTCGAGACCTCACGAAACGCGCCTTTGAAATCGAAATGCGAACGCCGCAAACCCTGAAAGAATCCGTCGACCTGATGCGGATCGGGAAAGCAGAAATCAATGCCAACCCGGACGGGATTGAATTGCGCGATCCGATGCTGGAAACACTGCGACTTACCGGCCTATTGGACAATGAGACCCTGATGAACGTTGACCACCCAGGCACTCAGTCACACATGCGAGACTACTTCGCGATGCTAGACGCGACGCCGCAATACGCAATCCTTACGACAGCCACAAATACACGAAGCGATCAACTCGATGCCGGACGTCAATTGATGCGTTTTTACCTGAAGACAACCGAAATGGGCCTGGGCGTTCATCCGGTCAGTCAAGCACTTCAGGAATATCCCGAGATGGCCGATGAATACGCTCTGGCGCATGAGCTTCTTGCGTCACCGGGCCACACGGTGCAAATGTTGCTGCGTTTGGGGTATGGACCTGATCCAATTGCCACACCCCGCTGGCCGCTGGAGACACGAATTCTGAATGAAGCCTGAAGATGAGACCAACGAAGTCTACCGGTTCTTCACCGAGGTCGGGATCATCAATCAGTTGATCTCGACCAAGCTAGAAGCGTTCTTACCTGGCAGAATGACCGCAACCCAATTTGGCATATTGGGCCACCTGGTCCGGCGCCCCGTCGGAGAAACTCCACTACAGCTATCAAACGCGTTTCAAGTGCCCAAGACGTCGATGACGCACATGCTCTCCAGTCTTGAAAATCATGCACTGATTACCCTTGAAACCAACCCCAATGACAAGCGTTCAAAAATTGCCCGGTCCACACCGCAAGGCGCGGAGTTTTTGGAAGCTTGTATGGAGCGGATGTCTGAAGCACTGGCTCCAGTTTTGTCCGAACTCGGGCCCGAACCGTTCCATAGGTCTTTGCCCAATTTGACGCTCATACGTGAAACTCTAGACAACGAACGCGACTAGCCGAAACCTGCGTCGCCCCAAGCAAGCAGCCAAATTCTCAAAAGATCATACAATCCGCGCCCGGAGGCAGCGGCGGCGATCCTTCAGGCAAGGTGGGTGTGTAGTCAAATGTCACGATCTTCGCGCCACCGTCGAATGCAACGAACAGTTGGTTGGACCCCGGCCTAATGGCGATGCCTTCCGGGTCGGTTCCGAACTCCAACAAGCTTTGCTGAGCAAGCAATTGGCCATCTGCCGTGAACTCATACAGGCTGTTTGACCCTTCCCAGTCATCAACGATCAACATGTGACCGGTGCGTGGGTCAATTGCGATGCCCTGTGCCTCGCTTAAGGGGGGAGACAGCTTCATGGTATCCAACCTTGCCGTCAAAGCACCCTCTGAAGTGAACCAAGATATTCGTTCGGGGTCATCTTCTACGGTTACAATCTGCCCTTTGGCATTGATCGCGATCCCCTCGGTATCCGCAAATCCACCTTCAAGTTCAAAGGGTGTTCCTAAAGCGGTTCCTTCCTTAGTGACACGTTGGAGGCTGCCAAAACCGTCGCCTACCAACAAGTGATCCCCTTCGATAGCAATTGCCTTGATACGGAAGAGATCGCTGGATATGCGGCGTAACTCATCACCTTGCAAAGTAACGAGAATGGCCTCGGGTCCCTCGTTCGCAATCCACAACCCGCAAAACGTTGGATCGTAGTCCAGACTTGCGGGTTGATTGAGCTCATAACGCCCTGTTTCGCGAAGCTGCAATGCCATGGCCGGGGCCGACACAGCAAAAATCAACAAGGCGGTGATCCTCACAAACACTCAGGATTCTCCTAAATCTGAGTTAGAAAGGTGGGACGGTGTCGTGACGGGTCAATACAAAGAACAATAGAACTCCTGACAACAAAGGCCATCACATTGCCTGGCCAGAGAGCCGGAGAACGCCAAGAATTGGCGCAATGTTGCGTGAATTTGATAATTCCAGCGATGCAAACCAAGGTGAAGAACTTGAGCAGCTTCTTGAAACGCAGCGAAACCCGAGGTTCCGCGTCGTGCAACAACTATCAAAGAGTCTGTTGAGTCACCACTCCCGGCGCTGCGTGCTCCTCGGCTTTGGTGTTACCAATTGCAGAGTTCGATCTGATTCACCCTAACTCACAGAAAGCCTGGTGTTGTGCCCCGAAATGCTCAAGCTTCAGCGATCATTGTGCCCCAGCTGGAAAAGCCACTCTCTGTCTCACAGATGATCGTCTCCGCCCCGGTTACCGCATCGTTCCCAAAATAGCACTCCGCAAACGCACCAGTGCCAACAAATGATAGGGTCAGGGCAACAAGGCCCAAAGCTGCAATCCTCTTCATGATACTCACTCCTTTAGATAAGCGTCATGTGGGAGTTGTTTTTTGCTGAAAGTACTTTGCTTTGATTAAGTATTCTTAATTTTAGACTGCCAGACGAGTTGTCTCTTCAGAAAGCAGCCTACTCTGAATATTCGCTCAGAAAAGACAAGTTCAGCATCTAATAAGAAGAAGCAGCACATCCGCATTCAGGAACTGGCAGACGAAGAAATACCGGCGTTGCTGACTTATTAGAAGATCACAGCCCTCGCCTGGGAGATCTTCAATAGAAGCCAATCTCGCTGACATCTACGCGGGCCTCGTGATCGCGCCCGTAGGCTACAACTCCGACTGAGGTGATCTCGTCAGCAACGGGAATAGCGCGCAACATGGCACCTGAAGCCTTGAAGCCTGACAGAGGTAAAGAGACTTCGGTCCATTTGTCAGAAGTCGCGAACCCGGCCTGATAGTATTGCCACGGAAGCACCGTGCCACGCGTCCTGAGGTGAACAAAGTACTGTTCGCCGTTGCCCCGCACCAAGAGCCTGACGCCCGAAACACTCGCATCTGGCCGATCAGGCAACTTGCGTCGAAACTGGATGAAGCCACCGTTGTTTTTTGTACTGACGGATCCGGTCAACCGCGCGAATGCAACATCACCGTCTGAACGAAACTGCACCTGCCCTGAGGAAACTCCTCCCATGACGGTGTCGGCAACGTAGTCCCAACGCGTCTCCGGAGACTCGGAGAAGTCTTCTGCAAGATTTTCACCAGCCTGTGCCATTGTAGATCCGATGATAAAAAGACTTGAAACAAGCCCAGCGAAGTTTCCACGCATATCGTTCTTTCTCAGTTCAGTATCGCGATAGAAAAGTTCAAGGCCGTGGCAAATGCGACCCACGCAAAGTACGGCAGGAAGGCCAGTGCGGAAACCCGATCTGAATTCCTGACCCGAGCGATGAACATGACGATGACAATCAACAACGCGACAATGATCACAAGAGCAAACCATGGCAGTTGCAGTACGAAAAAGGCTGGGGACCACAGAAAGTTCAGACCCATCTGCGCCCACCACAGCGTCATGGCGGTCGAGCTTCGGTCTGCTTCGAACTGGCGCCAACCCGCCAAAGCGATCAAGACGTAAAGCACCGTCCAAACCGGCCCAAAAATCCAATTTGGTGGATTGAAAACCGGTTTAGAAAGCTGCGCGTACCATTCGCCAGGTGCGGTCAGTGTCCCGATCAGGATGCCGCCTCCCAACATGAGCGCAAGAAATGCTATGCGGATCAACAAATTCGACATTGCGGGACTGCTTTCAGCAATCCTTGGTCGTCACGTTGACAAGCGCTTCGGAAGAGAATGTTGCAGTACTGACCTTGTCCGCATCGGAATATGATACCGTGGCGCCTTCGATCTCCGACCCTGTTACGGTGATTTCGCGTTGCCCGATGGTGTCATCCACATCGATGGTAAAGGCGAGTTTGTCCCCGGCTGCGAGGGATGCGATCTCAAGTTCAATTGTATTTTGCCCGTCCAAGACCACTGGAATTTGCCGCAGAGCATCCACACCCTCAACGAATTCGAGAGGTTGAAAGACCTCTACGCCCGCACCTTTTTCGGTAACGTCGAAAATCAATCGTCCGGTAGATTGCGACAAATCAATTTTGACCGTCGAAGCTTCAACTAGGCACGTTCCGACATTTGTCAGAACAAAACGGTCTTTGGGTGCGCCTTCTATAAAGCGAATTTGTACACCAGCTTGAAGCGAAGTAGCTGCAATTAATCCAAGTGTCGCCGCAAGAATACTCTTTGGGAGCATATTTATCTCCTTGCTAAAGGGTTCTTGATAAATACGCTTCGGCGGGTTTCTTGGATCAGACTTATGACTTTTGACTATAGTGGCTCAGCCGACAGGGCCTTTCGAAGTTCCTTGCACCGCTGTCAGAACGGTTAAGTCAAAACATGCCATTGTCATTCTCGCTGTTTGCTGGAACTTCTTGAAGAACGTCCCAATGTTCGACAACCTTACCATCAGCATCCAGGCGAAAAATATCGATCCCTGCGTACTCGAGACCATCCGGCCAGATTTGGTGGCAATGTAGAATAACGTGGTCGTCTTCAGCAAAGGCACGTTTTATGTCCACGCGCTTTCCCGGGTATTCAGCAGCCATGCGCTCGAAATATTCGATAAAGGCTTGCTTGCCGTCGCCAACATGTGGGTTGTGCTGCGTATAGGTTTCGCCAACAAAGGTCGCTATGGCCTCGGCCGGTCGACAATCATTGAACATCATTTCGTAGAAAGCGATGACGTTTTTCTTGTTTGTTTCGAGGTCCGGCATGCTGATCTCCAGATCGACGTTTACTGAAACTGTTGACCTGTGAAGTACTTGGAGGCAAGCCGGCAAGGATCTCGATCACTGATTGGCAAGTAGTTGCAAGCTTGATTTTGTGTTCCTACTATTTCGAGGTTTGGTCACTCACTCGCCTTCCTCGAAGCCAATGTGAATATGATTTCCATCAGGATCGGCCACACACGCTGTAGGTGCGCTCATAACGCTGCATTCCCAACATTGATTTCATTGAAGAAAATCTTGGAAGATTGCCCATAACTCTGCGCGGTATTTGCGCATAACTTTGCACGATTTGCCCATAAGTTTGCGTGCCACAGAGAACCCATCGAACAAACCAGCTCCTATGGCTTATCTGCAATTCTCAAATGCGACTTATTCCCAATCGCCAGCAGACGAGCGCCACGTCTTAGCGTCCGCATCCCAAACACTGGCGGTGACGCAAGGCGTTGGGTTTATTCCGTCGCAATT
This sequence comes from Ruegeria sp. BI12, assembly GCF_056537985.1. Classification (NCBI taxonomy): domain Bacteria; kingdom Pseudomonadati; phylum Pseudomonadota; class Alphaproteobacteria; order Rhodobacterales; family Roseobacteraceae; genus Ruegeria; species Ruegeria sp. BI12. Next base: position 46,424 of record NZ_JBQFSL010000002.1, read on the forward strand.
GGATCCATGAATATCCGCAACGACAACGCGTTGACGCCCAAAATCAACAACCATCCAGCCCTGGTTGAGCAAGGATTGAACCTCCTCTTCAATCAAGAAGTGCGACATGCATCCGCCAGTTCCGCAGTAAAGAGATGCGGCGCTCGAACACGCAAAACCAGACTCATTCAAAACCCAGTCGCGTTGTAGATCTCCGTCGAGATCGACCCTTTCAACCGCGCCCCAATCTAAGTCAAACTGACCGTTGTTGAACTCCGCGCATACCTGCGCCGCCAGATCAACCTTTGCTCGCAAACCGGTTGGAAGTTGCGAAACGTCAGCCGCGACAACTGGTGAGGTCCAAACCAGGCCCGAACCAAGCAGGATCGCAGATACCAAACGTTTCAAGTAGCTTGCCAATTGGGAAGCCGGTTGGAAGGTGGCTTCAGTTGCATTGTTCATACCTGTAGTCCCCGTATTCCAGCCAGTTTGCCGAGCCTTCGTTAAAAATCAGAAATTCAGACCTGTCTTCACCAAGAAGGGCGACGACAAATCCGGCCGGTGGCTCAGAGTTTCCGAAGTAGCTGTAGGCTGTCATGGCTCTGATCGACTCGCCGTTGACCATTACTCGCGCGTCCCACTCCCCCTCTGGATTGTCCAAAATTACGGGTTCGATCACGCGTTTCTTCGCTCCGCCACCACAATAGACGATGCCTTCGGGCGCTTCGTAGGAGGTCTCTTGGCTAACTACTGAATCGCACGCAGAACGAAGGGACCGAATTGCTGCGCCGGAACCTTTCAAGTCAAAAATTCCGTAGCTGACATCTTGATCAATCATCGACAGATTAACCGATGCATTGGCCGCAAGCTGGTCCAGTACAAAACCATAGTCCGGCAGACTATTGAAACTGACCTCGACGGGATAGTTGTCGACTATCTGCACGGCAGCGTTTTCTGCGCCAACCTGAAATGCTCCAACTTCGGTGGTGCCGTTCTTCAAGAAACGAATGGAAAGCCCCTGCTTGTCCGCAATGTCCTGGCTGTCCTCAAATCCAGCCGGAGCAAAGCGAATACGGTCACACTGAAGTTCCAGCGTCATGTTTCCTGTCTGAATAAACGCATTGGGGTTGGGCCCGGAGCTGAACGACCACTCCGCTGATGCTGTGGTCGCCACTGCCATCAGTAGCATTCCAATGGAAATGGTATTGCAGCTCATTTTTTCTCTCCATTGAGTTACGGTTCGCACTGTCGTTCAGCAGAAGTTCCAGCCAATTGCCCGGACAGCCAGATCAGGAAACAGGTGCGCCGTATTCGTTTGCGCCTTCTTGGGAAGGTCGTGTCAGCCACCAGATCATCAGAATGGACAGAACCAATTGAAGGATTGAGACAACAACGATACCGGTCACACCCAGGACGGCCGCAGGTCCTCGCAAGGCATCGGGATTTTCGGTCCCTTGCTCCAATACTGAAAAGAACGCTACCCCACCCAGCATAACAAAAAGCGTTGTAATGCTGAGCGCCATCGGCAGCAGCAAATACCAGCCAGGTCGTCCTGTATCATGCAGTCTCCGCCAACCGGCGGCCAGCATAGGTATGAGAACGGCCAGTTGGAAAACAGAGGACAGAACCCGAGATCCCTGCCCTGTTTCAGGGTTGGTCCCGAATATGATCGTATCCAGCACAGCTAAACCAGCACTCACGACAACCACAAACAAGAAGAACCACCAATATTCTGAGCGTAAAGCCCGGCCGGAGAACTGGAAGTACTTCGAGAAACACGTCTTAACGGCTTCACCAAATCCCATCTTTCAATCCTTTTTCAGTTTCTGTGCGGCCTCAGAACGCCTCGCCGAGCCAAAAGATCACATTCGCCCTTATGGACGCTCCCACTTACCTTTTTGTTTGAAAGCAGAAGCCTATCGCACGAAAGCGTAGTGAATTTTACGCGCGGAAAAAATATTGATTTATTAAAAATTAGATTCAAACATGCGAATTCGACACAACTTTATTTTACCTCCGTTGTTGTCGTTGCTGCTCGCTGTGCCGAGCCCTTCCGACTGCTGGAGTGAGTGCTGGCGGTCGGAAGGCACTTTACAATGATTGAGCGCTGGGAGGACGCGATGCTCAGACTAAACGTACTCGCCCTATTTCCAGAATTCGCTCGAGCTTTTGCCAGTGTCGTCATTCAGCTTTCACACGTCGTCGGCGGTCTCGGTAGTCAAAGTAAAATCGCTCTGCCCGCCAAGCCCCCCGCGACAAGTTGTTGGAAAGGGAAATCACAGGGTCGAAGTATGTTCCATAGCCCGCTCTGACGCGAGAACTTCAAACAAGCCCATCCAATTTCACTAATTTCAAGGGAACCAGAGGGAGAAGAAAATGTCTAACAAGATGGTGATGATTGCAGGCACGACATGTTTCGCACTGCTTGCGGCCTGCGACGATACGAGTACATCAAGCGCGTCCGCCGAGCTCACGCCGGCTCAGCAGGCGTGTTTGCGAGATGTAGCCAACACGACGAACAATTCGCAAGTCGTGGTGCTCTCATCCGCGTTTAGCGAGGCGGGAACACAGGTCACAGTCGGCGTTGGCGAGGATCGTGCTCCTTGGAATTGCATTGCTTACAGTGATGGCGCGACAGCTGGTATCGAGTTCCTGGGCGACGAAGGCGCATTGTGAGCAGTCTGCTGCGCAGCACTGGCTTGATCTGCTGAGGCTCGACTTGGTTTGTAGAACCACCATCATCGTATTCGCGGTCATGTACCTGTTGGCGTTGGTTGCATTCTTGACGGGTACATTTGGCTGGTTGGGACAGGAACGAGACCCTTTGTCCGGAGTGTTCCTGCTACCGTTGGGATTGCCTTGGATACTTGTAGCGGACTTAATTTCGGAGTCCGCCAAGCCGTGGTTCGCGGCGACTGCGCCTGTGCTCAACCTGTTAGCGCTGGTCTTGATTTGTAGATGGGCACGCAGTTTGCGCCAATAGTGAAGACTGAACTCTTTCTCACCAATAGGGAGGAAAACATGGGAAAAGTGATCTTGGGTGTTGTGATCGGGCTCGTCCTCGGCGTGGTTGGGACTATGACCTTGGGTGGCGGGGCCGCGGTGGGTGTTGGCGTTGCGACAGGCTTGTCCGCCGGTGTCTGCACAACATTGAAAGGAGCACAAGCCGAGAACCTGATCACCGCCGAGCAAGCGGATCAGATCCTCAACCGCGTAAATTCCGAAATGGCGTCACTGCAAGGAATGGAAACGACGGGCGAGATCGTCGGCAGCGCACAGGCATGCGATGAATTTCTGTCAAAGTTAAGAGACGCGAAGTGAGGTTCCGCTTTGCACGGAACAAAACAGTAAGGACAAGCCAACAGGGAACCATCTGATGAAACTCGTTTTACTCAAACTCCTCGCACCCATGTTCGCAATCGCGGGCACAGCTGCTTTTGCAATGTCAGAAGCCGACGACGCGTGTATCGACCATTTGCGGCAGGTTGGTGGACCAGACGGTCAATCAGGTACAATTGAAAGCTCTCAGTTCTCGGAAGCTGGTACGCTCGTCATGCTGCGAGACGCAGGTGGAACACTTTGGCGCTGCATCGCGTACAAGGATGGAAGCATCGGCGAGATGTCGGTTGTCGAAGCGATGGATGATGGCGGTGGAGCAATGGCAGGCGCCGCCGGTTCTACCGGTAGCCAACGTGTCAAATTCGATGCTGGCTCCACCGGCGCAGAACTCGTTGGTGAACTCGCGCCCGGCGCCTCTCAGCAATATGTTCTGGGTGCCAAAAACGAACAGTTCCTCTACGTCCGCGTTGCTCCGCGAAATGGCTCCTTGGACTACGTTATTCGTAACCCCGATGGTTCTGAACTGTTGGGATTGATGTCGGCGGACAAGGAGTATCGAGGACAGCTTTGGCAATCTGGTGATCATGTTGTGGAGGTTATCAATCGCAGCAACTCTTCCGTCAGCTACAACGTAATTTTCGGAATTGAATAGGTGATCGACTAGAAACCCCGAAACGTAACCCCCAAAATGCTAGGAAAAACAGATGAAATCCAAAGTACTATTGGTGATAGGCACGATGTGCATTTCTGCGCTTGCAGCATGCGATGAGAGCAGCGGTTCGGTGAATGCAAGTGCACCTACTGTGGGCAGCTCTAGCGATCTTTCTTCATTTGAAGGGGCAAGAGCGGGCCAAGCTGAAATGGGCATTCAAAGTCTCGGGTTTGAACTCATCCGAAGCGAAGGTCTGACCTCGTACTGGTTTAACAAGGATACTGGTGCATGTGCTCGGATCACGACATCCGAGGGAAGGTACTCAGATGTAGCAATGCTGCCATCAAGTGACTGCTGACAAAATTCCATCAATCCCAAATCTGAAAGAAGGAGCTCACACTTGCATTTCGACCTGGCACATGCGGCGGTCATCATCGCCGCTCTAGTTATCACAAACATGGCATTGAAATCGGCGGGGGTGATCAATGAAGAAAACAAGCAACAATGGAACTGGAAAGTTGTTCTAGCCTACTTCGTAGTCGTTGTTATCATCAATCTGGTGTGGCCCATCTAAAGTTTCACAGCGGAAAGCTAATCGCCCACTTGAAATGGTTATCGTGAACTAGCCCTTCCGAGAGATTATCAGGTCGGAAGAGTGTAACCATCAAGTGCTCAAGAATAGGAAGGAGCTGGCATGCGGTTTTTGATGTCCCTCATATTCATTGGTGTTCTCGCAACCGCTGCCAATTCTGACGTGACCAGTCGAAACGGTGGCCCAAGCGACAGTCAATTGCTTTCAAAGGGTAGCAACGGCGGTGTTGATGGTGTCGCTTTTTTTCGCCCGGTCTTAAGCGGTGTCCTGTATCGATCCGGTTTCAAGGGCGGCGACAAGGATCGAACGGGCCTAAGTGAGGGTCAACGCGAAACTCTGTGCGGTGAAGGGTTTTCAACCGGGTTTTATGCCGACTTTGGCAAAAACACTGAATACGGTCGCACCAGTTGTGGAAACGGATCCTTTGACTATCAAAGCGCCAGATCCTCCCGACCCGGTGCTGTCATGGCGTCCATACACGAGGTGATTGAAAACCCTGGAAAGGGCCCTGTTCTGGTGCACTGTATGTGGGGGGTTCATTCCTCAGGTGCATTGTCGGCGATGGCGCTCGTTCAGTTTTGCGGTTGGACAGAAGAAAGGGCCAAGGAATATTGGAATGATGCCCGAAACGGGGCCCCATGTTCAGGCGGGTGCGACCAGTGGATCGACTCAAAATTCTCCAACTTTAGTGTCGACCCCAAGTTGAAAATCTCCACCGAACAACAGGCAGCGATTTGCCCTAAATGATACCGGGAGGACTATCCAAATGAAGTTCAATCTTCTGGGGTCACTTGCTCTCATTGCACCCACTGTCTTGTGGGCGAACGACGATGTTCTAGGTGAAACCACGACATTTGATAGTCCCAATGGTGTTACGGAACGCTGTATTCGGATCGAAAAAGTTCCAACGGGCGAGTACAGGAACAGCGATCTTGAAGAAGAAACTGCCTATTGCGAGATCGATTTCTATGCCTCCGAAATTGCTATTTGCCCGAAAACCTGGAGCACCAGCCCAGGAATGGCCGTCTACGATATTTCGGAAGGACCTTACGTGGGGAACCGTTCTGAATTCGAGAGAAACGCTTGCAAGGAGGGAAAGGCGGCAAAAGATCTGGCCAAGGACAGGGTGGCTAAATTCAAGTCCACCATGAACCAAAAAGGCACCAGTGGCACGTTTTCCACGTCTTCACTGCTTTACTATCATTTCTCCAGATATTTCGACGCGACTGTCAAAGTTCCAGTAGCCGTTTGGCGTAGCATGGACGCCCAGGCGCATTTCTCCGAGGTCGCCGAGCCTGGCCTTGCGATTTCCGGTGGTTCTCATGGCGGGCGCATGAACCACGAAGGCTGGCGGGTCTTCGCAGCTGCGGATACCGACCCGAACTCATACCAACCGACAGATGATCTATTCACATCGGATCGCACGCAAATATACGGTGTGCTGCTTGATAGCCCTGGCCATCGATACGGCTCGGAAATCAACGGCACCCGTAAATCCGGTTGGGGGAAAGGTCAGAACCGCGATTTTCAGGAAACGCCCGCTTTCTTGGCTTTGCGTTCTTCAAAACCATTGTCAGAGGCAATCGCAGAGGGCGTCAGAGAAGGACGAAAAGACCGGATGATCAACAAGGATCTCGGCCCCGATGTCAGTGACCAACAGATGGCATTTTGGATGCAAGAACTCACCGAGATTGTTCTACTCGACTTCATCTTTAGCCAGCAGGACCGCGTAGGAAACATAGACTTCACACCTTATTGGTATTGGGTCGAAGACGGAGGCCTGAAGCATAGGAAGGCCAAGCACCATGAGCCAAACGATGGAGATGTTCCCGCCGACGCATTATTGATCCGTCGCAGCAATCTAAACGACAACGATGCTGGTGGGCGGGTAGAGTATGCCAATTTCGCAAAATCTACTCAAATGCTAGAGAAAATGCGGCACTTCTCTCCAAGTACGTATCGGCGCTTGGTTGCATTGAATAATGACCTTCAATCGCAAGGCCCGGTTTATGAATGGTTGTCGCAGAGCCTTGGGTTGTCAGATAGGCAGATTGCACAAGTTGTAAAAAACACCGCGCTGGCAACATCCATCCTCCAGGACAATTGTTCTAATGGTGATTTGATGTTCGACTTGGATCCTGTCGCACTCTTTTTGAGAGGCGACACAGAAGTAAAGGCGGTGAACTGTAGTGACCCGTAAGCTTTCTACGCTCTTTGCGGCATTCATTTGGACCGCGCTGCTCGCCTGCAAAGCCGTGGCTTTGGATGTCATCGTAATATCGGATCTGAACGGAAGCTATGGCTCGGTAAAATACGATGCGCGCGTCGACAAGGCGATTAAGCGGATAGTCGAGATTGATCCAGATCTGGTTATTTCGACCGGAGATATGGTCGCGGGACAGCGCATTCCCAACTTGTCCGACAAACAGGTCAGGGAGATGTGGAAGGCGTTTCACGAGGCCGTATCAGATCCTTTAGAGGCTGCCGGCATTCCATTTGCGGTCACGCCAGGAAACCATGATGCCTCTGCTTACCGTGGGTTCGAGCGTGAAAGAAAAATATACGCCGAGGAATGGGCTCCGAGAAAACCAGACGTTGATTTCCTAGTTTCAGATGACTACCCGTTCTTCTACGCGTTTGAGATGCAGGGCATTGTGTTTGCGTCTCTGGATGCAACGACCCTTGGTCCGCTATCCGGTGACCAGCAGGACCGGCTACAGGAATTGGGTGCAGACGGGGACCCGATTGTCACTTTCAGTCACCTCCCACTTTGGCCGTTCGCGATCCAGCGCGAACGCGAAATCATCGGTGACCCTACACTTGAAAAAATCTATCTGGAAAGCGGTGTTGTTTTGCATCTGTCAGGCCACCATCATGCCTTCTACCCCGGTTGGAAAGACGGTGTGGCTTATGTCTCTCAAGCTTGTTTGGGAGGTGGTCCGCGGCGGCTTATTGGCGATAGCGCCAGATCACCTCACAGCTTCACTCATGTTACGTTCCAGCCGAACGGAGAGTTTGGGATAGCAGTATATCGAGGCCCTGACTTCGAAAGGTCGGTAAACTTCAAGTCGCTCCCGAAAGAGATCAGATCCCCGAATGCGGTGTTGAAACGCTTAGACCTTGTGAAATGACTAGAGGTTGAGTTTCAGCTCAACTTTATCAGGGACCAGATCGTTTATCATCTCTTCTATCCGGGCTTCTGAAAGCCCTCCCGAGGTGATGAAAAGCAATGAGACGCGAGACTTTCCGGGGACGTGGTGTTTTCTGACCAGCTTCCAGCCAGCGTCTGCGGCCATAGCTTCAATGGCACCGCTGACGTTCAATGAGTGTTCTTCGTCTGAAGCTTTGAGCGAAATTTCCACACCCTTGTTTCGTCCACCGAGCCAAATGAAACACCAACATACAACCGCCACCAGTGTGGCCATCAGCGGCAAGCCCAAACCGACCGCAAGACCAAGAACAGTCACGATTATCATTTCGACAGTGTCCACCGGATCATCGAGATTGGAGCGGAACCTGAGCAACGCTCCGATTCCAAATATGACAAAACCGATCATTGACCCGTGCTGAACCACCAGAAAACCAACCGCCATGCCGATAAGCGCATACAGGAAGAAAAGCCTTGGCATAACTATGTCGCGGACGCTTCTACGGGCTTTACGTCTCACCGGATGATAGACGATCAAGCCAGCCAGAATGATCGTGACGATCACATCGAGAGTAAAGAAATACAGTTCCTGTTTGCCACGAAACTGCGTCCACCGGCGTTCGATAACGATTTCTGACCCCGAAGCCCCGGCCAGCATCGTCGCAGGGTCGACTTGTGACACCGCAGCACCTGGCAACAGCAGCATCAACAACACGGTCACAAGTGTGAGGGTCGTATTCAACTTGTCTTCCTTCCTGCTCAAGCCAAAGGCTTAAGCTTAACAAAAGCACATCGTGCCCTATTCAATTCAATCGCAACAGGCGGGATCAGGTAAAGAGATTACAGTGCATTCTTCGGACATCGTATCCGGACTGTGATACGAACGCTGATACAGGGATGTGGTCCAAGCGCGAGAGAATCCAATGACAGAAAACAGAGTGTTTTCGTCAAAAGCTGAAATTTCACGGTGTTTCTGCAAACTTAGACGACTCGCTTTTACGGCCAGCTTGGTTGCGGCAGCCTTCTTGCCTTGGACCGATTTTGCCTACGCTGAAAGTGCTGGTTTGGTTCTGGTCGATAAATTCAAGGTGGCAGACAAATCAGAGGGATTTTCAGAGCCTTCCGGTTTGGCAATGTCTAACGCTGAAGGCTTCTTGTGGTCTGTAAGTGATGCCGAACCTAAACTGCACCTACTCGGAGTCGACGGGGTATTAGGAAACTCTTTCAAGTTACCAGCATTGGCAGGATCAGATTTGGAGGGTGTTGCACCTCGAAAAGATGGGTCTGTTTTGGTGCTTCAAGAAACTGACCGATCAATCCTAGTCGTTCACCCAACTGACCCCATTCAACTGACGACAATACCTCTCGCATCTCTTAAAGGTTACCCGACCGCCGCTGCATCACTCGTCGGCAACCCATTGAACAAGGGACCCGAAGGCATCGCCGTTGACCCGGAATCCGGGCGGGTCTTCGTTGGCATTGAGGGACAACCAAGGTTGTTAATGGTGTTATCGCCAGAGCTAGACGAAATTATTGAGATCATTCCTTTAGCCCGCGATGCAGGTTTTATCTCCGAGCGTGTAGATGATGATGAACTGGATTTGAGTGGCCTGACATGGTCCCGGTCCTCGCGTTCTCTTTGGATTGTGAGTGACAAAAGCCGTCAGATCTTCGTCTACAATCCAGAGTCCAAGTCCGTAAAGTCTATCAGTTTGACGTTCACAGAAGATGGAAAACAAAAAGAAGTTAAACATCCCGAAGGGATCGCCCTCGATGAAACCAGAGGGCTTCTCTATATCCTGACAGACGATGCCAAGAAATCGCGGCTTTATGTTTTTGAGCAACCGGAATTGTGAGGACTGTTCTACTAGTTCTCTACTCTAACTTGTTGAAAAGCCGGGTTGTGTAATTGAGCGCCGTCGTATGTGCGGCATATTAAGTAAATCTGCGTTCTGTTCACTGTGTTTCTTAAAAACATCACCCATCAATATATTCGAGTAGCGTCAGGTTCACACATGCGAACCACATAATAACATTGGACTTCAACATGCTCAGTCACTTTAAGGTTGTCAAAAATGCGCGTATTCAGCTCAGTTGTTTTTGCGATCATTTGCACTCTTGTGGCCACTGCATCAGTTCCAAGAAGTAGCATTGCCCAAACCTGGGACATCGCGTCCCAGCACTCGGTCAGCGGCGTAACGGTGTATGATGCGGATGAGCTGTTAACTTTTGCCGGTCAATTGGCCTTCAATCGGTCTGGGCGCATCACAGCGGTGGAGGTCGCATCAACGATTACTCAGATCTACCGAGAAGACGGTTACTTTTTGGCTGAGGCCTGGCCCGGTCCCGATGGGCAGAGCATAATTGTTGATGAAGGGCGCATTCAAACCATCGAAATTGAAGGCGTAGATACTCGCACGTTCCAAACACTAGAGAAGATTTTTCAGCCCCTCACCACCGCATATCCAATAACTCTCAAACGATTTGAGCGGGCGGTTATGCTAGCCGAGGACATACCCGATTTGGACGTGTCGACCGAACTTGATTACCCGGATCAGGCTGGTGCTCGGCTGAGAGTATTGGGAGAACCTCTGCGCAAACAAGCCGGTAGTGCGACACTAGACAACCCTCCGCGTGAGCTTGGGGAAGCGCTCAGTTTCTATGTCGTACAAGAGTTTTATTCGACACTGACCGTTGGGGATCTGCTGCGATTTGAGGGTTCAGGCAATTACAATTGGGACAAAGACGATGAACACTCTTTATGGGGCGCTCTTACCTATCGCACCCCGCTGAACAGTAATGGTCTGTACGGTGAGATCTTCTACGGGAACATAAACGCAAAACGTGACCTCTCAGGAAATTTTGCTAGAACAGATATTGACGGCGAAAACTTCACCGTCGCGATGGGTTACCCCGTAATCCGAGATGTAGCCCGATATGGATACTTTCTGCTGGATTATCGCCTTTCAAAAGCGGACTCAGTCAGTGGCGGCGTTCCATTATCCAGTGACGCGAGTGTCGTTGGCCTTACTTATCTTTACGGGCAAAACTATCCAAAGGGACAAGCTCTGGAAGCGGGGCTAACCTTATCTTTTGGCGATAATGACAATGAAACGACAGACGCGAATTTTGACGACGGGGACTCTTCGTTCTGGCATCTACGAGGCGGCATCGGATACGAAAGCCCACTAACGGGCTTGTCGCCCAACACAGCTTGGCGCACCGAGATCTGGGGGCAGTACACAACAGACCGGCTGCCCTCTGTCGAAGAGTACTTCCTTGGTGATCGCTACGCTTTGCGCGGATATCGTTTTGACGAAGTGGATGGTGATTCCGGGATTTCCGCGATTTTCGAAGTGTCTCATTCCTACTTCCCCAGTTCCCAGAGCATCCATCGCTTAACACCCTTTGCCTTTTTCGACGTGGGTTACATCTCGAACAATGACCCTGCGAGTTTTGAAGTTGACAATGCTACACTGGCATCGACAGGTCTCGGGTTGGACATTGAGTTTAAGCAAAATCTATTCCTGTCCGGATATGTCGGTGTCCCTTTGAGAGACGGCCCTTTGACCGACTCTGGCGATCCTGGCGCGTATCTTGCTCTGACAACAAGTTGGTGAGGATGTTATGAAACTGAACCGAATTGCTGTACTTACCGCAACTTGTCTAATTGCAGAACTGGCCGCTACTCAGGTCTTTGCCCGCGGAAATCACTACGGGTGGTGCCGAGGCGTAGGGAACCCACACCAGTCGAGCCAAGGATGCGGGCAGGCTGGTGGGCAAGGGGCAGGTAATCAAGTTACTGGCCCAACTCAGCCGGTGGCAAATCAGTTGCCGCCTAAGGGAACGCAGCAAACGCCCACGTCCGTTACTGTTCCAGTCCTTGCGCCGGGCGCGGTCCCGAACGCAATTCCCGGTCAGGTTCCTATTGCGACACCAATAGCGGTTCCTGGTCAGGTTCCCACGCCGGTAGTAGCGCCGACCCTAACTCCGCCTCTGGCACCAAACGCGACACCAAACCGGGTTCCGACAGCTGTTCCAAATCAGGTTCCGCCATTGGCTACTGGTCCCACCGCGGTGCCCCCGCAAGTTCCGACTGCAACTCCCAATCAAGTTCCGGTCGCTACCCCTGGCCAGGTTCCGCCTCAACCCACCGGCCCAACAGCGGTGCCGCCACTTGTGCCCACCGCAACACCAAACCAAATACCAGTCGCAGTTCCTGGTCAGGTCCCACCTCAGCCCACTGGACAAACTGCTGTGCCACCGCTCGTCCCGACTGCAACACCAAACCAGATTCCGGTCGCAGTGCCCGGCCGTGTTCCGCAACCCAGCGGTACTACGGCGACACCACCGCTTGTCCCAACCGCAACCCCCAATCAGGTTCCCACGGCGGTTCCTGGTCAGGTTCCACAGTTGACACCAAAACCTACGGCAACTCACGTGGCAGTCCCAGGACATCCGAAACCACAAGGCGTCGTGACAATCATGCGCCCTAAGCCGAGGCCGACAACCGGTACTGTCCAGCAACCTGGCACAACACAAGTGACCCACCATTTAACCCACCAAAGCAATGCGAAGAAACACGATCACGTCGCAGCAACACCTGGACGACATGACCCGCACGACCTACCGAGATTCCGCGACGCGGCAGCCAAGGAAGACTGGGAATGCGTAGCCAGCGGATTTGGACAGCGCCGGTATGATGCTGGACGAGGCGTGTTGCTGAACAACGGAGCGTTGCGGCACCTCGGAAACGTGGACGCAATGGCACGGGATGTACCTGCTCGGCATCCAAAACACTCTGGCTGCATTATTTCGGTCAAACGAAAGCAGCAGTAGCGCCAGGCACATCTTGAAGCCTTAGAGGAATTCTTCCGAGTGGGAAGCTGGTATCCAACCAAGGTTAAGTTGACGAATAGACATCAACCGAAGGTGTCATCTCTCAGAAGGTTAATGAGGCATACAATATGCTTTTCTGAGTGCTGTTTGGGCATCCGGCTCGGATCATCGGGTGCCCAAAAAACCGACTAGGAATTTCGCAACAAAGCGAAACCTCTACGAGAAGGAGTCCTCCATGAGTGCCAGATTAGTCCTTCTGCTTGCTGCTGTCGGCCTCGTGCCAATTGCGTTATCATATGGCCTGATGCCGGGTAGTTCGATCCCAGTTTTACTGGGATTTCCAGTGGAAGGAACGAACCAAACCCACGTGTTCCGAGCGATTATGGGTCTTTACCTGGCAAACGCGTTGTTTTGGTTGGCGGCTGCTTCGAAACCAGAATTACAACGCCCTGCGCTTTGGGTTCTGTTTTTGTTTATGTCGGGACTGGCTGTTGGACGCATGCTAAGCATTCTTATCGATGGAGTTCCAAACGGGTTGCTTCTATTTTACCTTGCGGCCGAGATAGCTTTTGCAGCTCTGGCGGCGGTTTCCCTGAGAAAAGTACAATGAAACAGGAAGTGTTAAAGTGCTGAGGTTTTTCTTTGTTCTCTCGATCATTACAACTGCGTCGGTTTCGACATCCGGTCTGGCTCAATCGTCATCTGTCCAGACTGCGGTGGACAAAAACTTTTTAGAGCTTGAGACTGCCGTTGTCGAAGCGGGAGCTACTCCAATCGCATCGATAGATCACGCGCGCTTGGCCAAAGCTGAAGGCGTAGTAATGCCAGCATCACGTGTACTCATTTTCTCTGATCCAGAGGTAAACACGCCCATTCTGGAAGAGAACATACGAGCAGGTTTGGACCTTCCTTTTCGCGCTCTTTCCTTCGATCAGGATGATCGCCCGCAGATCGCCTATACAGACTCTCAGTTTCTCAAAGTGCGGCATGGTCTGAATGACACCCAAGCGTTAAATACATTTGAAAGCAAGCTGCTCGAAGTTCTGAACGGCTTGGATGCAGCACCAGCGCCAATCAGCGGATTGTTTGCCGACTATGGGGTCATCGAACTGCGATCTCAGCTCAGCGTACCAGAGGCAGTCGAACGTCTCAGGACAGCCGTGATGGGGCAGGACGATACTGTCTGGTTTGGGGAAATCGATTTTGCGACCGAAGCGTCCCAACTGGGGGTGGACCTGCCGGAGGCGGTACTTTTACTGTTCGGCGGACCAGCACCCGGTGGCGTAGCTATGGCGGGCTTTCCGGCAATTGGTTTGGATGCCTTTTGCCAAAAACTACTAGTTTACGCGAATGAAGAAGGCGGCTCCGTAGTGATTTTCAATGACATCGCTGCATTGGCGGAATTGCACTACGGTTCTTCAGCCGAACCTCATTACGGTTTGAACAAACGGCTTACCTCAACATTTCGCACTGCAATTGAGTAGCCGCTGGTCGGAAGTCACAATTTTTCTGAATTGCTATATTCCGTATTTAGCTGCCCATTCTGGGCTGGGTACAGACCATCGCTACACTTAACCCCTAACGGCAATTTGCGGGCAATGTTGCCCTGGGCGCGAGTATACACAAGTGTAGGGACGCGCATAACGCTGCATTCCTAACATTGATTTTATTCAGAAAATCTCGGGGTCTTCGCCCATAATTTTGCGCAGCATTTGCGCATAAGTTTGCACGATTTGCCCATAAGTTTGCACGGTTCACTATACACGTTCAAAATTCGATTGTCGTAGCGTAATACGATCAACTTTAACGCATCAAAACTCAATCAAAAGTGCATTCTGACTGGTATAATTCAACCCAAACCGAACACACAACTCAATCGCGAGGTCGCGGCAAATCCCTTTCAATGTAGCGCGGCTTGGTCGGCCTTGAATGTCCACTCACCGTGGCTCAACCAACGGTTCATATTTCCATAGACATTTCGTGCCAAGTCATTCCTCCATGATCAGAGGTTGATGGACGAAGATAGTTGTACCCAAATCTCTGATAAAGCGGAACGTGATGCTCTTTGCACATAAGGTAGATCGCGGATTTACCCATTTTTCTCATGCGGCCGACGAATTCAGTCATCAATGCCCGCGATAGGCCTTTTCCTTGATGCTCCGGATCCACGACGACAGACATAATAACGACATTTGGCGCGTCAGGGTCATGCCCAGCAAGTTCTTTGAATTCCTCGTCAGACATTTCAACGTTGTACGCACATCCGCAATTCACAAAGCCAACAATCTCGCCTTCGATTTCGAGAATGAGGAAACCATCGGGATAGACCTCGATTCTCTTTGCTATCTTTTCGAGGGTAGCCGCTTCGTCGCCTTCATAGGCATCAGTCTCGATCTCAAAGCATCGAATTGCATCATAGGGTTGGGCATTTCGAAATCTGTTCATGCATTTACACTATGAACGATGGGTCAAGTTGTATAGCCGCCGTCGGTCTTGCTCGCACCATTGCTCAATCTGCGCTCGGCGCAGACTCTCTCTGCGCTCACATCTAGCGGCAGCTTTGCGAGCAATGTTGCCCCAGGCGCGAACACATGCTTTTCATTCCACAACAACGCAGCACACCCTTGACCGTAATCACTTGCACATTTAGTCAAGTTTGATCTGCCCGCTGGGACGACCCGGCCAAGCAAGGGCGTTTTTTCAGGACGACCTGGCAAATTAGAGGTCGAACATGGCAACTAAAGCCAAACAAGCCAGGAAACTGATCGAGGGTAGACCTGCCCTAATCGTAATCGACATTCAAAAGAGCACGTTTATTGATGACAGCGAAGTACGCTCCATCGACAACATGCCGGGCTACAAAGAGCGCATGATCGCTGCGCGTGATTTGGTTGATGCCGCACATGATTACGATGTGCCAGTCATTTTCATCCAAGAAGTCCATCGTCCCGATAGGATAGACTTCGGCCGTGAACTGGATGGTGACGAAGACATACACTGTCTCGAAGGTGATCCAAGAACGGAAGTTGCAAAAGATGAGATGGGATATCGCAAAGGTGACTACATCGTACCGAAGCGACGGTATTCTGCATTTTTTGGAACCGATTTCGAAATCCTGCTGCGCGGTTTAAAAGTAGACACACTTTTATTGTGCGGCGGTTTGACGGATGTTTGTGTGCACTACACATTCGTCGATGGCCACCAATCAGACTACTTCTGCCGCGTTGTAGAGGACTGCGTTGGAGGGTCATCTGTCCAAGCCCATGAAGCTGCTCTCAAAGCTATGGAGTATCTACAAACCGGCGCTGTTCAGAGCCGAGAAGCAGTGATCAACGCGATCACCTCGCTCTAAATTGCAATCGAACTGTTATTAGCAGTTGGGGCGCACAATTATTTAGGGTGCACAAACGGGTGGAGATTTTTGTTGCTTGATCGCCTTGGACTTGCCCACTTGAAGCAGAAGATACCGACACTTTCAGTGCAAGCCTTTGAGTGTGCGACGATGGCCCTTCAAAACCTCGCTTGCATCGCAATCCAGCCGTCGGCGCGTATAATGCGAATATGACAAGAGATATTGAATCTAACGCTCAGACAATTGCTGATGCCCTGACCTCTTCCCAGCAGATACCTAAACTGTCTTCAGAGGCAGAACAGCTATCGCTGGATGACGCATATTCGATTGCTAGTTGTGTCCGCGAGATTCTGGGCAAAGAAAGAGTCGGCCGAAAAGTCGGCTTCACGAACCGCACGATTTGGCCTGTTTACGGTGTGGATCAACCCATTTGGGGAGAGGTCCACGCAGATGGGCTGTTTTCGACTGATCAGCCGGTAAACTTGGCAAGTTATTCAGAACCGAGAATCGAGCCAGAAATCGTACTGGGCCTTAAACATGCACCAACAACTGAAATGAACAATGAGCAGTTGGCAGGTTGCGTGGAATGGGTGGCCCCGGGATTTGAAATTGTTCAATCGATTTATCCCAACTGGAAATTCTCGGTCGAAGACTCAATCGCTGCACAAGGATTGCACGGCTGCCTTGTTCTTGGCGACAAAATCGCGGCTACGCATGATGTCTTGACCGGCTTAGCCGAAGTGCCACTAGCATTGTTCAAGGGCGCCGAGGCCATCGAGTCCGGCAAAGGTGAAAACGCGCTTGGAGGCCCAATTGAAGTCCTGGCTCATCTTGTGTCTCTACTCTCACAAGCCGACCAGCTTCAGGCAGGCGAGCTGGTTACAACCGGTACTTTGACAGACGCATGGCCAGTGTCTCCGGGTGAAGAATGGTCAGCTGGTTTTGGTGGCGTGATGGACACCGAGCTATCAGTACGATTTACATGAGGCCTTGGTAGAGTGGTGACGCCGACCGCACCAAAGAAAAGTTACTCTCAATAGCTGACCATGATGGTCTTCCACTGGTTTCATCAAATCTGGGACGCAATTTAACCAGGTCCGGTTTAGGCTCGGTGTCGTCGTTCGCACAGTCGCGGCGAATGTCCGGAAAGCGGACATGCATCGCGACTGAGCGAATGACCGCGTGGAGCCCATACCTGTGTAGTTTGCCCTCCGCAGCGAATGTCAGCTTGTCCGAGCTGTTCTATGCTCGTGTGCTGCTTCCTCGTGCCGTTCCTCAAGAGCCTGACGAATGATCTGGTACGAAGATGACAAGAACAGGCTTGCCATGATAGCAGCAACTATTAGGTCAGGCCAACCTGTTGCCGTGCCCCAGACGCCCAACGCGGCAATCATCACAGCTACGTTACCGATGGCGTCGTTCCGCGAGCATAGCCAGACTGATCGCACGTTGGCGTCTCCATCCTTGTAGCTAACAAGCAAGAATACGCTCGCAAGGTTTGTTGCGAGAGCCAACGCGCCGATGATGCCCATAATTTCGGCCTCTGGAACGCCCACGTAAAAAACACGGTAGACGGTAGACCCAAACACCCACGCACCCATAAAAAAGAGGCTGATCCCCTTTGCCAAGGCGGCATTCGTTCGAGCGCGGATAGACGCGCCGATCACAGCGAGGGAAATGCCGTAGGTCAGTGCGTCACCAAGGAAGTCGAGCGCGTCGGCCTGAAGTGCCTGAGACTTCGCGTAGTGTCCCGCGGTCATCTCGACCACGAACATCGTCGCATTCAACGCGATGACGATCCAAAGCCGACGTTTGTATTCGTTCGACATTCCGTCGAATTTCACCTCGTTGCCGCAGCACCCTGCCATCTCAAAACCTCTTCAGAATCGCGTCAGATCCAATGTAGTGTCTCTAGTGACTAGAGGTTCAAGAGGTTTTTCACATGTTCTCGATTGGCGAGCTTTCGAAGCGGACGAAGGTCAAAGTGCCCACCATCCGCTATTACGAAGAAATGGGTCTACTGGCCGCACCGGAACGGACGGCAGGCAACCAGCGGCGCTACACAAATGAGGGTTTGGAGCGCCTGAGCTTTATACGGCACGCGCGTGATCTCGGCTTCTCCATCGAAGCAATTTCTTCTTTGATTGAGTTACAGAACCATCCGGATCGGTCGTGCGAAGCGGCCACCGAAATCGCAGAAGGTCAGTTGTCCGAAGTACGCGCGAAGATCAAACGCCTCAAAGCTCTCGAATATGAATTGAAGCGTATCGCACAGGGATGTGACGGACGGGGTGTGGCAGAAGACTGTTACGTCCTGGCTTCGCTTGCAGACCATGACCTTTGTGGTCGAGATCACTGACCCACAAAAGCAGACATCTTTTCACTGATTTTGAACGGCCGCTTGGCGGACGAAGCGGACATTGCAAAGTTTGGTGGTCGAGGCCAACTTTGGGCATGGTTTATGGTAAGGTCCTTGCATGTCCTGCGAGGGGGAGTACCATGATCGACGCTGAACAGCGATTGATAGACTACAACATCATTTTACCTGCGCCGCTAAAATTGCCTGTTGGTATGGTGTTGCCATTTCCGTGGATTAACGTTCGGGGCGACCGGGCGTTCGTATCTGGTCATGGACCACAAGAAACAGACGGCACTCCGGCCGGGCCATTTGGAGCAGTCGGAGAAAATGTGTCTGTGGAAGAGGGCTACGCCTCAGCACGCAAAGTCGGGCTTTCTATTCTCGGCAGTCTAAAGCGCGAACTTGGCAGTCTAAACCGAATAACGGGGTGGTGCCGAGTTCATGGGATGATCAATTGCAAATCTGGCTTCAGCGATACGCCTGCGGTTCTCAACGGTTTCACGGATTTGATCATTGACGTCTTTGGAGAAGAGATTGGCCGCCATTCACGTACGGCGGTCGGGGTGGCAGGTCTACCAATCAACTTCCCAATTGAAATCGAAGCAGAGGTTATTGTCTCAACGGCCTAGAATACACGTGGATCCGGAACGACATACTGGTCAAAAAGTAGCAGGAATGTCGCTTCGCCGGGCAGAAGTACTGTATGGAAGAAGGCTTCTGGGTGAGCCAGAAAGGAGACTTCATGATTAAGTTTATGCCTAAGTTTCTGATTGTAACGGCGCTTTGTACGATCCAATACTCTCAAGAAGCACTCGCGCAAAGTCACACCCACGACGCTGAAGTCACACCGTACGCCGGTCTGCAATCCCGGACCATCAAAAGCTTATCAGAGACCGATTTAGAAGAGCTGCGGCGCGGCGGAGGTTGGGGTTTTGCTTTACCTGCGGAGCTGAATGGCAAACCAGGCCCAGCACACTTGCTCGAATTGCAAGATGAACTTGGACTTTCGAAGGATCAGGTGGAAAGAATTGAAGCGATCTATTCAGAAATGCGCAAACAGGCAATCGTCGCAGGCGAGCGGTTTATTGAGGCCGAAGCGGCGTTAAGTGAAGCGTTTGCCGGTGACCAGCTTGACTTAGCCGAGCTAAACAAACTTGTTAAAGCGGCAGAAACGGCCAGGGCCGAATTGCGACTGATTCATCTGTCCCGGCACCTGCAAACAACGCCGCTGTTGAGCGCAGATCAAATCCAGCAATACAACATTCTAAGAGGGTATGCGAACGACCCGTGTTTTAGTGTGCCTGAAGGCCACGACCCAACCATGTGGAAAAAACACAACGGTTGCAGCTGAATCCTTCTGAAATCAGCGCAAACTAATTTTGGACATGGAGCTGGGAAATCTGATTGCCCTTCATCCAATCTCTCAGCTGTGTCGAGCAAACACACTCGTCGTCCCATCCAGACCAACGAGCAAGGTTTCATAGGGCTCTCGTTCGTCTGAAAAATCCATGCCGGGTGATCCCATTGGCATGCCGGGAACTGTCAGGCCGAGGCCTTCAGGATGTTCGGACAAAAGTCGATAGATATCTTCTGCCGGGACATGACCTTCGACAAAATAGTCCCCAACAATTGCAGTGTGGCAACTGGAAAGCACATCTGAGATTTTCATTTGTTCTTTAAGCGACCACAGCTGCTCCTGCTCCACGTCTAGCATATCGGCGCGAAATCCTGCGGAAATCAGGTGATCTACCCATGCGGCACAACAGCCGCAGGTTGGCGTCTTGTAGACTTTGATGAGTGGGGCTTCTTGACCGACGGAAGGAGTGGCTAACACTGCTGCTGTACCCGCTAGTAAAAATTCGCGTCGTTTCATTGGTCTCTTCTCCGCTTCCTCATGGGACACAAAAATATTGTGCCAAGGCCAAACTTTTCAATGTTACCGGACTGAGCATCAAACGGGCAGTTTCGATACAAGATCTGAATCTCAATCCAAGTAACACTGGTCGCCAAACGTTTTGTGAGTTGCGTCGCGTATGGCTCAAGTTCACTCGAGCGTTCGGCAATGGACCTCGCGATCAACGTCGTGGTGAGGTCCATAGCAACCTTCTAAGCCGTGGCCAT
Organism: Ruegeria sp. BI12; assembly: GCF_056537985.1. Lineage (NCBI taxonomy): Bacteria > Pseudomonadati > Pseudomonadota > Alphaproteobacteria > Rhodobacterales > Roseobacteraceae > Ruegeria > Ruegeria sp. BI12. The sequence continues at coordinate 66,805 of NZ_JBQFSL010000002.1, forward strand.
GCCAATTGCCTTGGTGGTGCCTGCCCGTGCACCCTGACAATGCAATCACTATGACCAAGAATGCCGCTCTTCGCGGGTGCTTGATCCAACAGTTCTGTTCCATGTGCAAACCAACCTAGTAGCAATCCGGCTACCTTTGCTTTGACGCAGGTCAACACCCCATTGAGGCAGCTTCCAAATAGCGGCAGTTAGTCTATCGTGAACAGCTCCTGTCTTTCAGCAACACCGCGCAATCTGTATTGCCCCAGGGAAACAAGACTTGGAATGGAGCCCACCAAGTCGCCCGCCACCTTATCGGAAACCACAATATTCTGATCAAGCGCGCTGCACATGCCTAAAATGCGCGAAGTTGTATTTACCGCTGGGCCGACCACTGTGAAATCCAAGCGAGACCTACCGCCAATATTGCCATAAAGAACATTGCCTGCGTGCAACGAAAGAGTGAAGCCGGTCGTTGGTAAACCGTCCACTTGCCGTCGTTGGTTGAGTTCCTCAAAGGCATCTCGCAACTCCGCTGCCGCGTGAATTGCGACGCGGCGAGCGTCCGGAACTTGATTGATATCGAAGATGGCAAGCATTCCATCTCCCATGAATTTCAGAACGTTACCGCCATTGCGTTCGACTACGTCAACAGCTTCCGCGAAGTAGTCGTTTAGCAATTCTATGATTGAGTCCCCCGGAAGCGCCTCTGACAATTTGGTAAATCCTTGCAGGTCAAAATACCAAATCACCGCTGAAATAGTTTCCGATGAACCTCGGGTGATGTCCCCGGAAAGAACGCGCCTACTGGCGTCTTTGCCCAGATATGCGGCTGTAATGTCTTCAGCCATCAATCGGTTCGCCCCACATTTCAGCGTCAGGCAAAGTGGAGATATCAGTTGACGCAAACCATCAAGTTGATCGCTTGTGAAGCCCCCGTTCGCGTCGGTTGTCAACGAGATTATGGCACCTTCATAGGCCTGCATTGGATCGACTGGCGTAGTATTGTCCTGAATAAGGAAAAACCGTTTAACAGCGAAGTAGTCAGTTGCACCGCGCTCGCGTAGTTCGTCGAAGATCGGAAAGTTGAGCGCGGGTTCTTCGACTGTCAGATCTTGTCTGATCTCTTCAACGTTGTTTGCCAAAAGATAATAAATTGGGCTTAGAACGTATTCCTCAGGCGCATCCGTTCTTCGGACAAAGTTCTCTCGCTCATGACCGCCATCCCTGTGCCAGCGAAAAGCGACAGTCCCAATCTCGGGATGATGAGCGCGAACAGTGATGTTTGCTCTTTGAAGCGGAATTCCTGCCGAAACAAGACGGTTGCAGAATGCTTCAAGCCAGAGCTCCACAGGCGCATTCTCTAAGCCCTGTTGAACCAGCCAATCTGCTATGTCCTGGATGGCGGCAGTCAGTTCCCAGTTTTGGACTAAAGGAGCTGCCATGATGTCCTCTTAATGAGCTATCTGAACAGTTGGCTCTTAGTCTAATTCACTTCAAGGACACATCAAATTCAATTCTCCCACTGCGCTTGCAGCCCTAAGGTATATGCTGATCTTGTAGCGTATTGCACGCGCGACACTTGGGCAATGGTCGCAATTCATCAGGAATTGCTGGCGATGTGAGCTGTGGCGCATACCGCAAGACTTTTGCGACTGAGCTCTGCGGGGTATCTGTGTGATCTGTCGGCGTTGAGGCAACCGAAATACTCAATCTTGCCACTCCAACCGATACAAGACGTGGTGACCGCGTAGACCTTTCAGAAGTCTGGGTTCAATTTCAGAAAATGAGAAATCGGTTCGTCCTCCGACCATGGCGCGAGTCGCATCTGAAACGAGTATCGCGCCTGCCGCACCAACCGTGGTTATGCGTGACGCTTTGTTGACGACAGTGCCAAAAAAATCCCCGCGAGATTGCACGACTTCACCAGTGTGAATCCCAATCCGCACACCGAAAGACGGCTCCTCGGAAACCGATGCAATGGCCTTCTGAATCTTGACAGCGGCCGTTAGCGCTTCCTTCGCGGACGGAAAGACGGACAACGTTCCGTCTCCAAGGGATTTCACGAACTGGCCATGATGCATTTCAATGATCGCCGCCAAGACTTGGAAGTGGTTCTCGATCAGCACCGACCAACGCTGATCGCCCACCGCCTCCGCCAACGTTGTACTGCCCTCCACATCAGTGAAAAGTACTGAAGCCAAACCTTCGGTTTGGTTCAACTCGGGTCCATCTTCGCGTGCAGCATCAACCAGTTTTTGGATGGCCAGCTGCTCTTTACCCACGAGTTCAATATTTGGGGTTGGCACTGAAGCGTGGCGATTGATGATCTTCCAGGCTGCTCCCTCCAGGACAAAAATCAGAACGGTGCGGTAGAAGACGGCTTCATCAAAGCCGACAAACTGAATCTTGTGGACGAAGGATGACCATCCCGTTTCTCCGTTTTCGAAGGCCTCAGCTTCAACTTCGTCGAAAACGACGGGAGCAGGGATCTCCGCGAAAAAGCCGCTAACCCCATCGCGAACGGCTTGCCCGCTCCAAAACTCTCCTTCGCCTGTCCCAACGAACCGTAGTTCATCTGCTTTCGACAGAAAATCCTGCAACTCGTCAGTATTCTTCTTGGTTCTGAGTATTTCATACCAACGCCTCGAAACTGCCAGCAGTTCAGGTGAGGAACGTATCATCACAAATTACTCGAGACGCTAAATGGAATGAGACTTACAAAGTCTTGCAACCGGTATCTCCATTTTTCGAAAGATGCAGGCCAATGCTGCCGCTGGGGTTTGGTCAGATCAAGACTTTTGTATTTCTCCAGAATGGAGCGCTTCAGACGCAGATCAAAAGACGCGCGTCGGTTCAGAGCGAACTATCGACAGAGTTTCTGAGTTCGAGTCTGGATCACAGGGTATCGAATCGATTCGCTGTCTGAGAGCTACTCGACGCTGTACTGACCCGCAAAATAAGATGCATCAGTGTATCGGGCACACGCTAAGCTAGAAGGTTCCCAGAACTACGCGGTGAATTTCTAAGTGCAGCACGCTCTGTCTTGACATGGTTATGCGAACTGGTTCAGCTTGCGGACATGACGTTCACACGCATCCACTGCCATCGAATATCGGCCTAAGGTCGATAACCCACGCAAAATCCGTGGGAGGCAGCATTGGTATGCGGGCGAGGCTTATATCCTTGTAATTGCTCCAGATTAGAGTGCACGAGTCGGTTCGATTCCGACGCCTCCTACCATTCTCAGGAGGAGTCCGACATGGCGGACGACGTGAAGAACACAATTGATTTCAACGATATCAATCAATCGGTCGAGGAGAACCTCGACAGCACACCCGAAGGCTGGTCCGGCTTGCCAGGTCTCGAGAGTGGTCTTCCATCTCAACAAGACCAAGTTCTGGAGAATGTGAATGATGGATGATGTCGAAAAGAGCTGGAAGGAATTTCGGGAAAAGGTCCGAGGTGTGATCGAGAACCATGGAGCGCCAGATGATCTCCGCTCATTTGACGCCTGGTACGCCGAAGAGATGCGTTTGGTGATGGCGCACAACTACCCAGCTCCGCACGTCTCTGACGTCACATGGTCGACCGAGGTTCTGCATGTCGAGTGTGATGACCGCGAAGTGGTCGACCGTATGATGACTGCTATGGCGGAGGTTTCACATGATCTCAAAGAGGCGCGGGCCGGGAGGTCAGTGATGAGCAGTGTTGTCGACTGGAACGATATTCATGGAAGCGTCTTCAAGCAGCTTGGTGAGTATCGTGCCGGGTGGGCGGAGCAGCTTACGCTTGCACTTGAGAAAGTGAAGAGGTTGATCGACGAGCAGCCCGACCTGTTTGGTGATGAACACCCGTCCATCGTTCAGATCAAACAGAAATGGGGAGGCTTGCGCGTCTATGAGGGCCCGGACTGCAGCCAGGCTGCGAGTGAAGAGATTCAATGGCGAGTCGATCAGATTGAGCAAACCTGTGAAGGTTGTTCTAATTCTGCCCAACGCCAGAACTTCCTTGGGTTTGTGACGACGCTTTGCAGCTGGTGCTACAATGATGCTCTGCGGCGGCGATTTGAGGGCGCTGAAGAATCCTGGCCCGACAGCCTGAGGCTGGACATTGTGGAAAACTATCCAGACCTCGTTTCTCCGGATTGCGCATCTCTTGTTCCTGCTGTCGGAAAGGGCTGGCTCGTCATGATTTCGCAAGCACTCCACAAGCTTTCCTCCAGTCGGGATTTCAGGGCACTGGACCCTGGAACTATTCAGATCTCGGAAATTAGGAAAGGCCGGGATGGCAAGATTTCCATCGGTTTCAGTCGATACCACGATCTCATTCAGGAGTACGCTGACTGGATGGAATTTCGATGCGGTGTGACGTGTGAAGAGTGTGGCCACGTTGGTGACATCGTTCGGACAGCCGACAGGTCTCAAGTGCTCTGTTCTCACTGTTACTGTACTCGGGAGAAGTCTGATGGGTGATGACGACGACGTTGAGCTGGATGAACAAACCTTGCGTTTGCTTAGGCTTCGGGAGGCTGAAATTGCGGCCGGTCGAGCAAAACTTACCAAGCCGATTACCTCGGATGAGATCCGGTCGCGAAAGGTGCCTGATCCGAAGGGTAAGCCAGATGAGTGACGAGACTTCAAAAGAGGAAATCCCAATTTTCGTAATCTGCGAGACTTTGGTGAACGGCCAACTTCGAGCGATTGAAGGAAAAGAAATCACTGTAAAACCAAACAAGATCTTAGCCTTGGCGATCAGTGTCGAGGATGTTGAGTGATGACAGATGATTTTTCAGAAGAAGAGATCTTCGGGCGCCCGTTACAGGATGTTCCTCTGGATGCCTTGATCGCAGAGTTGCAAGCTCGTCGCAGAGAGGGTCCGGAGGTCTGGCTTGCATTGCGCAAAATGATTCTCGAGCAAATCGCCGATTTTGCACAGCATCCGGCCGATGCGCCCAAATGGCGGGATGAATGGGTCAAAGAGAACACCTGGGATCTAGTGACTGAAGACCATGATGTCGAGATCACTGATGGTAGCGGCAACGTGTTCGACGACCTCGGGATCGAAGACCCAAGGAAGAAGACTTGGTGATGGGGGCCGAGCATTTCAGCTTGATCTTATCCGCCGTGATCATTGTCGCTTTGACGTTCTACGTCAGACACATCGTTCACACTGCTGGAAAAGATCGCGAAGTCGATCCAGAGCGAGTGAAGAAGATCATGCGAGATCTGGACTACAGCCACCTGGACCGGGTGATGAACCTGCGAAGGAAGGGCTAGCGGGATGTTGAAGGTGGTTGTTTACGTCGGTGATCAAGAAGTCGCTCGAGCTGTAGCTGAGAACGATTCAGAGCTCTCGGACGTGTCTGATTACAATATTCGAATGAGCGAACGGGCCGCTGAACAGCTGGGCATTCAGGAAAAAGGCCTTGGCGGCCGGATTAAAGGCCACCCTCGAAATCAGACGGCCTGGGCGCTCGTCCGCAAGATCGCAGACCTTTGGCTTGCGGGGACTGGCGCGGGCGAAGAAGGCGTTGAGGCAGAGCTGCCGCCAATGATCCGCAAGTCTGTCCGCGAACTAGATGAGAGGGTCGAAAAGGAATCGAACCAGAGCGAAGATTGGAATGCTGTGATCAAGCAGATTTCTGATGACGAACCGTATTCCCTGGGCTTCTACGCTGAAAAATTTGAGTCATGGACAGCGGACGAGATTGAAGCTCTTCGATGTGATGTGGTTGAGACAGCAACAGAGGAGGAACTAATGGCCGAGGTCGAATGCCGGCGAAGAGCTGGTCTACTGCCCAAGGAGGCCTCGAATGATGGCTTCTCAGATCTGGTTGATGATCTCTGGGGCAAACTCGATACAGACCCAGACCGCTAGTACAGCTTACCTGCCGCCATTACCCAAAGTTTAACATAAGAAGTCTATGGCGACTGTCGTTGTAGTAGTGCGCGCTTCTTCTAAGCGCCTCTCCTGCTAGGAACCAAAGCGTCCCGGATAAGTATTTCCCCAACACTGCTCTGCGGAACCATGTACTACCAGTCTTTACGATAAGCATGGTTGACCGCAACCAGCCCAAACCGGACATTCGCAACAAGACTTTGCAATTTCCGAGATCAGGACAAAGCGGTCGATGATGAGAAGCCTAGAGTTTTTAAATTCCAGTACCGAAAATCGAAGGGCGCACGGCATCCTCTTACCTTCGAACAATAAAGTTTTGGCGATGAACAACGTACACTGCTCAAATTGAATTCAAAAAACGCTCTATTTCCACTAGGGCTTTAGGCCAGGCAGGATCATACTCTGGCATCGTATTGTTTGCTGTCTCAAGGCCAATAAAGCGCGCCTTCTGGATGCCGGAGGCGAAAATCCTACCTTGTTCAACACTGTGCATCCTGTCTCGATTAGCGTGCATAACCAGAGCCGGACAGGTGATCCGCAGAAGTAGATCGGTTACGTCGACCCCTGCGACCAGTGGTCCAATCTTGAGCCAATCCTGATGGTCCATTGCCACTTTCATAAATTCTGCATAAGTGCGCTGGTCATGCGGACTTGCGGTTGGAGCAAATGATTGCGCCATCAAGTCTCTTGCAGAAGGGTATTCATCGTTCCAGCCTTCAAGACTCATATCCATCATTGCTTGCCCAAGCGCGGCAATTCCGGGCTGTGAACGCACCGCGAGTCCTTGTGCAAATCCACCGAGTAGAACCAACCCCGAAACACGGTCAGGATTACTTGCGGCAAAAGCCGCGGCAATGGTTGCCCCAAAAGAAATGCCAAACAGTGGAACTTTTTCGATCCCGGCTGCGTCCAGTACGGCCTCAACATCTTCGACGATCCGATTCAAAGACACATCCTGCACGCCCCTCTGGGACAAGCCATTGTTTCTACCATCAAACCGATAAAGGCAGTGATTTTCAGAAAGCAGCGGCAACCACCCGGCGATGGTGTTCATCGTCCAATCGTATTCCAGATGCCTAAGCCAGTTTGGTGTGACCAGTAACTTTCTACCACTTCCAGTGGATGTCCAGGCAAGCGTTGTACCGTCTTTTGATTTTGCAAAGCGGACGTCTTGAGAGCTAGCCAGCAGCTTGTTCTTTGCGCGTCTTTTGTCACCATCTAAATCAATAGAGTAGGCTTCAACTGGATTTGGAATTCCCTTCAACCGTATCGAGCTTTCTGGTCGCAAAGCAACCGCCAGCGAAGTTCCCGCAACTTCAGCAGCTGTCTTGCTGACGAGACAACTTCCAATATGCGCGCTGGACTGAAGGCGCGACGCAACATTCACGGCCTCTCCGAACAAGTCTGAGCCATTTGGCATTACGTCGCCAACGTGGAGACCTCCTCGAAGTGTTACGTCTTCATCTCTCATCTGATTGAAAATCTGGCTGGCAGCATTAATTGCGTCTGTGGCTGCAACAAACTCAACCAAAGCACCATCTCCCATCAGCTTGAATATTCGTCCTTTGTTTTCATGGACCAACGGTCTGATCACATCGTCCAAAATGCGTTGTAGAGTGTTCAGCGTGGTCTCAGCATCCTCTGACATGCGCTTGGTATAATCGACGACATCGAGGCTTAGGATCGCAGCAATTTTCCGCTTCATCAGTCGATGTGATCCTTTTAGCTAAACCAATTCCTCTGAACCAAAATTAACAGACGAATAGATTTTTGTGACCAAAACTTGTGCCTGGGCATTTTGCTAAGCCTGCAAGTTCCCAAACTTGCGCTGAAACACAAAGCCGAGCAAAACGTCTTACTGGCTGGCGAAACCTAGAATTAAGGTGAATGATTAACGCATTTCACGTCGCTAACGAAGGTTCACTTCGAAATATCCAATCTAATGGTATCAGTCCGTAGTTCTTCTCATCTGTGAACGATGGCAGCCCGAAGCGGAACTTCGACTCCGAGCTTTGCAAAATCTAACAAGCGGACGGCAGCTACCATTAGTGTGAATGGCTTGAAGGTATCGAGCATTCGCCACGGCGACAATTTAAGAAAAAAATGACTGCGAGAAACAAGGTGGCTGAAACTGCTCTCAGACAGAAAACAGGCGTCCCCGCACACTTTCGCGCAATTCGAGCTTAGTCCAAGGTGTTTCCGGTGATGAAGGTGTACGAGCTTTCGACCAAATCGATGACGACATCCAACTCTTCTGGTGTGGTCGGTGTGTATATCATGACAAAGCCACTCCACCCAGGACGTTGCTTGGCCCAAGGGTGTGCAACGGCCCAACCAGCCTCAATTGCCCGTCGCGCCATTGCGGGGTGCAGCGAAGCGTGCAAGCTGCCATCAGGATGCATATGCGCAAATTCAAACCCACCGACGATAGAGCTCGGTTGAGACAACAACATGTCGGGATCAAGCTGAAAACCAATTGTCCCAGGAAGCGATATGCGTGTCGGGCCAAGCGCGACCCCTGGGAATTGCGCAACACGCTCCAGCAATAGCTGGGCTAACTCGGCATCAATTTCGACACCGATCTGAGTATGCGGTACGCCGCTTGTCGTTGCAGGACGGGGTGAGGTACGCTCCGGCAAGTAGGGCTCTTGTGCGAATGCCAACGGGCAGGTCAATGTAACTGCTGTTGTAGCGACTGCCAGTAGTCTAAAGAACACATTCATTTTGTTGCCAGCCCGTCAAAAGTTTAGAATGAGCGCTCAGCGCAGTATCAGCGCCCTTGCACACATTACTCAGCCTTTAATGCTTCGATATTGATCAAAAGCTCTATTTCGTCGCTCACCGCTGGCGCAAATGCCCCAAGTCCGAATTCAGACCGCGCGATAGTCGCCGTGGCAGCCAGCCCCAAGGTCGGCGTACCCTCCTTTTCGCCAAAAGGGTATGGCGCTGACTTGTTAAGCGTTGTTTCCAGAACAACAGGTTTGGTGACGCCATTCATGGTCAGGTCGCCAGAAATATCCGCGGTGTTTTCCCCGGTCACTTCAATGCTGGTTGAGGCGAATGTGACCACGTCACCGTCACTCGCGCTGAAAAAGTCATCGGACATGAAGTGTTGCAAACGGGCATCCCAGCCCGTGATCATGGATTTTACAGGCATAGACACTGTGACAGATGACGCAGACGGATCATCTTCGTTGAACTCTATCTCGCCACTAAAACCTGAGAACATTCCAAATGTTTCTGAGAACCCGATGTGGTCGTAGCTGAACAATACCTGGCTGTGTCCAGGATCCAGCTCGTAGGTGCCACTCTCGGACAATGCGGTTGTCGCGCCCATCGATAAGAGTACCGCCAGCGGGGTTGCTGCCACATTGAACATTGATACGCTCCCATTTTGACAAGACTTGTTTGCGGAATTGAGTATTGAGCTTTAGTTTTTAGCTGATCATATTAATAGAACAAAATGTTCTATAGCGCAACAAAGTGTTCTACAGGAGGGGCGATTGAAAGAAGATCCCAGGCTGATCGCCACACGGCAGGCCGCGCTTGATGCGGCGCAAAGGATACTGAGGGATGAGGGCGTACTGCACGTAACTCATGGCGCGGTTTCAAAGGCAACGGGTATTTCGCGGAGCACACTTTACAGGCACTGGCCAGATGCGCGCAGTCTGCGTGATGCAGCATTCAGGCGCGTCGCAACACCGCCGAACATACCGCCCAAAACCGATGGCCCGCTGCGATCTGACCTGCGCTGTTTACTCGGCGTACTGATGGGAGCCTTGAATGACACACCATGGGGCCAAATCGCGCCTCAGGTGGCCGCTGCTGCGTCCACCGACGAAGAAGCGCGGTTGGTGATCACTGAATTCATGAAAGACAGGTTCGCAAGTGTTGAAGCAGTGTTTGCAGCCGCAATAGACCGCGGTGAGATCGCCGCGGATGTTCCGGTTGAACAGCTTATAGAACTAGCAGTCGCTGCCCCTTATTTTCGCAAGCTCATACGTCACGAGGCCCTGGACGAAGACTGGTTGGATCAACATGTTGATCTGCTTTGCAGTATCGCGAAAACCAATTCGGGACAGTAACCTTCACCTGACTTAGAAATCAACGCGACCTGCAACTGGCGCGAGATTTCGACAGAACAACAAGTTATGATCAATAGCCTGTCCAGCTAGTTCCCAATAGCGGTTGCTCCAAAAGGTCTCGGCAAAGACTCGCAATGATCGTTCTTCGAATTTTGCAAAGTCCGCGTTCTGCGCATTTCTGTAATTCGGGCAACGCGCGGCATCGGCCAAAGTGGGCTCGATGCGGCCATTCTCCGCGGCTTGCATGTTTGGCAGGTCCAGCCCAATCCGGACACTTAATCCAAGACTTTGCAATTCCGACTTGCGGACAAAACTGACCTTGGCGTCTACACCTTCGCTGACGCAGGATCCACCGCACTGGCAGCAACAGCTCTTCCCTTCAACAGGGAAAATCGCCAAAGCGGCCGTTCCACAACGGGCTTTGGAGCTCCTTGATCGCTCTTTGACCAGACGGCGCTCTGGCATGGAAACGAAGGGGCTTGGCTCAGCGCATAACCAAAGCTAGAGAATAGGCGTCAGGATCATGAAATTGGGCTTCTTCGCGCAAGTAGGGCGAAGACAGGCAACATTGTTACGATCCAGACCACGCTATAAATTGCGGATGGTATGGCATATTCGCTTAACCCATTGGTGTTAGGCAACAGCAAAGTGGCAATTGCGATTCCCAAAGCTCCGTTTTGAACGCCGGTCTCAATTGAAATCGTCTTCGCCTCGATGTCTGTGCATCCGAGCATCCCTGAACTCATGATGCCAATAAACGTGAGTGACGCACCTACAACAAAAAGTGCGGGTCCAAGCCTAAGGTAGTTATCCGCGACCACCACCCAGTTTGAAATGATAGCGCCTCCGATGACCATCGCAAAAAGTAGCGTAGAGACCTTGCTAAAGATTGGTTCGACCGCAGCTACAATTCGCGGCGCCAAGGATCGCGCGATCACCCCGGCTAGGATCGGTGAAGCTGTTAAAAAAAACATTGCTAAAGCCGTCGAAGAAATGTCGATAGCGGGCGCAGTTGCCCCCATGAACATCTGCATCGAAAACCCCAGGATGAGCGGTACGGTAACGACACAAGTCAGACTGAAGACTGCTGTAAGAGTAACGGACAAAGCGACATCCCAATTCGAAAGCTTGGTCACGATGTTACTGATCGCCCCGCCCGGACAGGCCGCTAAAATCATGATGCCAACGGCTGCCTCAGCGGAAATCCCAAAGATAAAAGTCACCATCAAAGCGATGCAAGGCAGCAAAATGATCTGGTTGAGAGCGCCGACGCAAAAGGCCCGTGGACGTCGTCCGATGCGTTGAAAGTCAGCCGCTGTGAGTCCGAGGCCAAGGCAGAACATGATGACAACAACTGCGAGCGGCAGCAGCACAGATATGAAAATTTCGCCCATCTACCATGACCTCTATGGCTGCATGCTTCCGCACGCTTTCGGACGATACCGTTCAGAAAACCTGATGACGAGTGTTATCAGTTTGGCGCATTTATCCTCAAGCGCCCAAAGATCGAGGCTGTCTCTATTTATTATACCTATCACAGGGTTGGACGATCTGGCGTGAAAGAGCTTTCCAGTGCTAATCTCACTGTATGGCAAGTGTAACTTACGCATTCGCCCGCGCGATGGCCAACGCCGCCGGGATGACGCTAAACGACGATGGCGCCCTGATTTCGAATGGCGCTGTCGTGCTGCGTCTACCAGAAGCTCAAGACGGCCAATTGGCGGATGATGCGTATTTCGATCTGATCGATTGGATTCGTGCGCAACAAGCGGACGAGGCCGCGTTGGTTGAGGCCTATGCGAACGCGATTGGGACCGATGATCTCGGCGTCCTTGGCCTAGCTGTAAAGACAGCTCCGACCTTGCGGCAATCTTTGCAACGGATCGAGCGTTATTTTCGTCTCGTAACGGACACCGCAGTTTACAGACTTGATGAAACCAGCGATCCGGTCCTTTGGATTTTTGAGGGACAAACATCACATCGCGCTGCCTTGGAGCTGCGCAACGAATGCGCGCTTGCGGCCTTTGCGAGGAACATGCATCGGTTTGTGGGTGATGGGTTGTCGCTCGCATATGTCTCGTTTCAGCATCCATGCAGACAAGAACCAGAACGTTACGCCGAATATTTCGGGTGCCCGGTTCGATTTGGGAGCACCCACAACGCCATTGCTATGCGCCCTGCTATGCTGGAAAGCGAAAATCGTCTTGGCGATCCGGGGTTGTCAGATTTCATGACGAAGCACCTGGATGAGGAGTTCAACTCTCGCGATGACGACACCTCACTGAGCCAAGCAATTGTCCACCGGCTTACACCGGCCCTGAGTAACGGCGCGCCGCAAGCAGCGCATGTCGCACAAGAGATGGGAATGAGCGAGCGCACGCTTTACCGCAGGTTGGCCGAGGAAGGGCTGACCTATCGCGACGTTCTTGGTCAGGCACAAGTTGCACTTGCTCGTGACCTGCTCCGTGACGGTAAGGCTTCCATAGCCGAGATCGCCTTTATGACCGGGTTTTCGGAACAGAGCACGTTCAGCCGCGCCTTCAAGCGCTGGGTTGGCCAGGCTCCGGCACGATTCAGGCAGCAAGCGACCTCCGACTAGGCACACACCTCAAGACCACATGGCAGGTTCGGCCAAAACCTTGGCAGGGCGGGCCGATACCTCAATCGATGTGGTGCATAACTTCTTCTTTGTCAGATCCACCTGGGGCGCCGCCGAGTAAAGCAAACCCATTTGCCCCTCTCAGACAAAGGAAATTTGCAATGAGCAATCATGACCACAAACATGGAGCAAGCTGCGCTTGCGACGTCACGCCCGAACGCGTTGATATGGCGCGCCGGCGACTCTTGCAACAAGCCGCCGGTGCGGCCGCGGCAGGTACAACAATAGTGGCTGGCGGGCAGGCCCTTGCCGCGACCGGCGAAGCACGCGCCTACTATGCTGACCCGGAAAATCCAGGCCTTCCCCAAATCGACATGACCATCGAGCCGGGGCGTACTGCGCTTGTGGTGACCGACCCCCAGATTGATTTTTTGTCAGAGGACGGTGTGACGTGGGGCGTCGTTGGCGAAAGCGTGACCGAACAGGACACGGTCGACAATATCGAACGGCTTTTCATTGCCGCCAAGGCTGCGGGGATGCCGGTCTTCATCTCGCCCCACTATTACTACCCACATGACCACAAGTGGGAGTTCGAGGGCACTCTGGAAGCGACGATGCACAGCATCGGCATGTTTGACCGCCTGGGACCGCTCAATTTGGACAACTTCGAGAGCTCAGGTGCCGACTGGATGCCGCAATACAAGAAGTACATCGAGGATGGCGAAACCATCATTTGCTCGCCACACAAGGTTTACAGCCCTGCTCAGAATGACCTGAACCTGCAATTGCGTAAACGCAAGATCGACAAGGTGATCCTCGCGGGGATGTCGGCGAACCTGTGTACGCAGGCGCATCTCTACGAGCTGCTGGAGCTGGGCTACGAAGTCGCTGTCGTTCGCGATGCCACAGCCGGGGCCAAGGTGCCTGAAGGTGACGGGTATCTCGCCGCCATCATCAACTTCCGCATGGTCGCCAACGGCGTCTGGTGGACCGACGACGCGGTTGAGCGCATTGGCCAATCGGCCTGACCCAAATCGATCTTCAAATTTGATCCTAGCATCCTGAAAGGACATATCATGACACGCATCTTTACATTTCCCGCGCTTACAACAGCGTTGACTCTCACCCTGGCGGCGGCGGCATTGGCTGACGATGAATACAACGTTTCGAACAGTCTTACCTTGACTGGGCAGCCCCTCGGCATGCATGGCGTCGATCCTGTATCGATGTTTGAAGCCGAAATACCCGAAATGGGCAACGCCACTTTTACATCGGCCCATGATGGAGTGGACTACTATTTTGCGTCGCAGGCAGCGAAAGCCACATTCGAGGCGGATCCGACGGCACATCTGCCTCAATTCGGCGGGTTCTGCGCCTTTGGCGTCTATGTAGGCAAGAAGCTTGATGGCGATGTTCGGTATGCCGATATCGTGGACGACAAGCTCTATCTCTTTGTGAATGAGGAAATCTTCAAGAAGTACCTTGAGGACAAAGAGACCGTGATCCAAGGCGCCCATGCCAAGTGGGCAGACATCCACCACACGCCTGTCGGCAGCCTTTGATCGAGGAATTTGGTGGCTTTTGCCGGTCGGAGCCACCGCTGCCTCTCCCCTCCCCAAAAGGCCGGCATTTCTCCAAGACACCCTGTCCGCAATGACAATTCTCGTGTGTCGAAAACTCTTCCCAAAGGAAACCAGACATGACTGATTTTGAGACATATACAATCGCCTCAGCCCCTGATGCCGCGAAACCAATTCTGGAAGCATCGCTGAAAGGATATGGTTTTGTACCCAACCTTTATGCGGCCATGGCCGAAGCGCCCGCAATTTTGGAAGGCTATACGACACTTTCCAGCATCTTTGGAAAGACCAGCCTGTCAGAGACTGAGCGCCAGATCATCCTTATGACTAACAACCGGTTGAACGGGTGCAAGTACTGCATGGCCGCCCATACCACTCTTTCACAGATGGCCGGTGTCCCCGAAGACGTGATCGCAGCGTTACGCGATGGCAGCCCTATCGCCGACCCCAAATTGGAAGCGCTGCGCAAATTCGCCATCGTGATCAACGAAAGCCGAGGCTGGCCCAGCGACGCACAGGTCGAGGCGTTTCTGACGGCTGGTTACACACGCCGATCTATGCTGGAAGTCATCCTCGGCACAGCGTTGAAAACCCTGTCGAACTATACGAACCATGTGGCGGAAACCGCGTTGGATGATGCCTTTGTGCCAAATGCATGGATCGCCTCGGTCGCGGCAGTGGCTGAATAGCGGACCAAACCAGACATTCTCCAATCGAGGCGAATGTCTGGTTCAGTTTTTGCGTTGAGTATACGCTATTCGATCAGTCGTGCTGCGACGTATCCCACCAATGCGCATCCATGAACTGCGGGATCGCCTGCGTTTTACCGCTCAGTTTCCCGACGGTGCCTTCAGTCAACTCAAGCGCCATCCATGCCTCGGGTGCCGTCAACAGATCGGGGTAAGGCGTATGCTTGTCGGTTGGGACAAACCCGTAGCGGGGATAGAAGGTCGGGACACCCAACACGAACACGGCGTCAGCCCCGATAGACTTTAGGTGCCCGATGCTGGTCTCCATCAATTCTTTCCCGACACCTGTACCCTGATGGTGTGGTGACACGCCGCACGGGGCCAGAAGGTAGCATTTGGTGTCGCGGTGGTCCGTAAAGACAAATGGCGTGAACAGCACGTTGCCCGCTAGTTTCCCCTCTCGTTCAACACTGATCGAGATTGTGTCTGGATTGTCGAGAAAGGCTTTGGCAAGCTGTGCAATCGCCTCTCCCTCAGCTTCTCCATCCGCTTGACCAAAGGCCTGTCGGTGGATGCCCAGAATGGCGTTGATGTCTGTTTGTTTCATAGTGTTCTCCTATCGTTGATTCATTTGGGCTCGTACGGATTTGATCCCCAGCGCAGACGCGCGATAGGGGGCACCGTTTTTCGAGCGGATCAGGCGCTTTTTAAGAAGGCGCTGAAAGATATTGAGGGTGCAGTCAGACAACACATGACCGCTGCGCGTATAGCAGGTGACATCATGTACTTTGCCGTTCGGCTGGCGTTCAAATTGGATGGACCCGCCAAGGGCGAGTTCATGCAAAACACGTTGCTCGTGCTTTGAGATGTTCATTGGGATGTCTCGATTTTACGAAAGTACAGAAACAGGGCACTCAGCGTTGCGCTTGAGTGTGCCTATCAATGTTGGTGTTCCTGAATTTGCTTCGCCAGGAACGGGCGTTAGGCCCGGGACTCTTTCATAAAATCTCCATAATGCGAGGCGCTACGCCTCAGACGAGACGGTCAAATAGGCATTCAAACGAGTCGCGTCAATATGGACGGCGGCCTTTTTTGGGGAGGCGGCGTGTTTCAATGCAGTCTTTCGCCGCGACACGCGTTTGTGGGAGGAATGGGCTCGTTCCAGTCGTTCGCTGTGCGGTGTGTGATTGACTGCATTGTGTAGAAAGCGGTAATTTGACCGCCGTTCGGTCCATCGCAAAGTCATTTCACAGTATCACATTAAACTGATCCGCAATTTGCACCCCTAGTCTCATCTGCTCTTCAGGTTCCGTGTTACAATACTCATACTGGCGTGGGACACACAACTTCGATCAGAGATGGCCCGTCGCTGGAGAGACCGGCAGAGAGCGCCTTCGCAAAGCTGTCCATGTCATCTGCGCGTGTCCCCGGAACACCATGGCCCTTCGCCAGAGATACCCAGTCCAGTGTCGGGTTATCCACGTCAAACATAGCTTGAGCATTCTGGCCATAGCTCGCCACACCGACATTTGTGAGTTCATCGCGCAGGATTTGATAACCGCGGTTCGCAAACACAACGATTGTCACGTCCAGATTTTCGCGGGCCATGGTCCACAATGATTGAAGAGTATACATGGCGGACCCGTCGCCGGTTAGTGCGATGACTTTTCGGTCGGGGCAGGCGATAGCCGCACCCGTCGCACAAGGCAAACACAACCCAATCGCGCCGCCGGTGCCTGCGAGTAGGTCATGCGGTCGAGCGGTGGCTGTCGGTGGAATGACGTGAAACCCGGACGTCACGGACTCATTACAGATGGTCGCGTTTTCCGGGATCAGTGCTGCCAACGCCAAACCAACTTTTTCGAGGGTCAACTGCCCGCTGGGAATGTCCGGCAGATCGAGCGGATGGGTTTTTGCCACCGTTTTGCTTGTGACCCCGACCGCGTCGGCGAGCGCTTGCAGCGTCCACTCGATATCATCTGTGGGCGTACACAAGTCGGTAATGGGGCAATACGGAGGTTCGGGTACGCTTGGTTTCCCGGGATAAGCAAAAAAGGCGACTGGCCTGTCTGTGCCAAGCAGAGTGATCGAAGACGTTGCTTCAAGCTGAGCGATCTTGGGCGATATCGGATAGGCCAGTTGGTCTAGCTTTGCTGTTCCTGCGCCTTTGGAAATGCGCGGTATCAGAGTATCGGCCAACAACCGGC
Source organism: Ruegeria sp. BI12 (assembly GCF_056537985.1). Taxonomy (NCBI): domain Bacteria; kingdom Pseudomonadati; phylum Pseudomonadota; class Alphaproteobacteria; order Rhodobacterales; family Roseobacteraceae; genus Ruegeria; species Ruegeria sp. BI12. The sequence goes on from NZ_JBQFSL010000002.1 coordinate 83,845, forward strand.
ACCCCGTCGCGGCAGCAATTTGTCCCGCTAGTTCACGCTGTGGTCCAAACAGGGCTGATCCGCCAATCATCAGCGCGGCGTTCGGCGTTACAAGACGGGCTGCCGCGGCCTCTATCTCGCCTATTGACGGTCGATGGAGTCTTTCTCTGTTGTCCAAACGGTTTGCCGCTGCGTTCGCTTCGTTCCAAGCTGTGTCGGCAGGCAGGACAAGGGTCGCGATCTGGCCGTTTTGCGCGCGGGCTGCTTGAACCCCTGCCGCTCCATCCGTAGCTACGTCGGTGGCATTAGACGATACTCGCGTCCACTGACTGACCGCTTGGCTGATACCGAGGATGTCTCCCTTCAAAGGGCTTTCGTAGCGCAGATGTTGCGTTGCATGATCGCCCACGATGTTAACGATCCCGGACCCTGCTTTTCTGGCATTGTGCAGATTAGCAAATGCGTTGCCAAAGCCTGGTGCAAGATGCAGCAGCGTGCCCGCAACATCACGTTTCATGCGAAAATATCCGTCCGCCGCCCCTGTCGTTCCTCCTTCGAACAGGCAAAGAACGCAATTCATCTCCGGGTGTTCATCCAAGGCAGCGACAAAGTGCATTTCAGAGGTGCCGGGATTTGCGAAGACTGTATCCACGCCATTGTTCAAAAGGGTTTTTACGAGTGATTGAGCGCCGTTCATTTTAACCCTAGCCTGATTTCAAGCGATCATTTGATGACAATGCTCGCACGAAAAGACCTTCTTTCTGAACATATTTTCCTCTCGACACTACACTTTACGACGCATGGCACCGCAACCGCTCGCGACGTGGAGCAGTCACCGGACTTAAGACCGTGCCTTTTGGCGGGGCCAAAACTTAGAGCGAAAGCAGTCAAACACTTGGTGAGATAGACACCGCGCGAGCACGCCCGCTTTGGGCTCTCCCGGCACATTCGCCGCGAGATCCATGAACGACGGCTTCGGGAAGGAGCGCCTTTCGCGGCGTGGCGCACGAACTGGCAAGATGCGGCCAAAGCAGACTTTCAGTCGAATAAATTGAAAGTCTGCTTCTCGGTCGCGGCACATGCTTTAACTGAGGTGATGCACTTCTTGCATGCCGTAGACCGGCGTTGGTACACCCTCCATTCGGGCCTTTATTTGCAGCGACAGGAATTGTGAATAATGTCGGGACTGATGCAGGTTACCACCATGCATCCAGAGGTTTGGAAGCTGTGTCGGCTTCCACATATTGCGTTGCTCGCCTTCCCAAGGCCCCGGGTCCTTGGTTGTGTCAGAGCCCAGACCCCAACACTTCCCAAGCCGATCCGCCATGTCCTGACCCATCAGGTCAGCAACCCAGCCGTTCATCGAATTATACCCGGTCGCATAGACCACCAGATCAGCATCCAGATGCGTTCCGTCATCAAGGATAACTCCGGTTTCATCAAGCGCAGTGACCTGACCGCGTTTCAGCTTGATCTCACCATCAATGATCAACTGGCTGGCCCCAATGTCGATGTAATAGCCTGATCCGCGGCGCAGGTATTTCATGAACAGCCCGCTGTCGTCGTCGCCCCAATCCAGCCAGAACCCGGCCTTTTCCAACCCATCATAGAACTCTTTGTCCTGTTCTTTCATCGCGGCATAGGCCGGAATCTGGAATTCGTGCAGAATGCGATATGGCAGCGATGCAAAAATCAGATCGGCCTTTTCGGTTGTCATACCAGAACGCACCGCACGTTCAGAATAGAGATCGCCCAGTCCGATTTCCATGAGGGTGTCCGAGCGGACGATATGTGTTGATGACCGCTGCACCATTGTTACATCGGCATCGTTTTCCCAAAGCGCCGCGCAGATGTCGTGGGCCGAGTTGTTGGACCCCACCACAACGACCTTCTTACCGGCCCATTTGTCGGGACCTTCATGTTCCGAGGAATGCACCTGCTCGCCTTTGAAAACATCCATACCCGGAAAATCAGGCATGCGTTTCTTGCCGGACATCCCGGTCGCCATGATCAAATGCTTGGGCCGCAGTACAACCTCTTCGCCGTCCCGGTCCACCGTGATGGTCCACTCGCCCTTGTCTTCATCAAACGTGGCGGATTTGGCCGTCGTTCGCGTCCAATAGTTCAGCTCCATCACCTTGGTGTACATCTCAAGCCAGTCACCGATCTTGTCCTTGGGCGAGAAGACGGGCCAGTTTTCCGGGAACTTGATGTAAGGCAGATGGTCATACCAGACCGGATCATGCAGGCAGAGGGATTTGTAGCGATTGCGCCAACTGTCGCCAGGCCGGTCATTCCGTTCAACGATGATTGTCGGAACGCCGAGCTGTCGCAGCCGCGCGCCCATGGCGATCCCACCCTGACCACCGCCGATGATGACGCAGTAGGGCTGTGTTTTGTAACCCAGTTCAGCCTCTTCTTGGGCCCGTTCTTCCGCCCATGTGGTCCTGTGTTTACCCGCACCATGCTTGGCCCCAAGTGGGCGGTTGAACCCTTTGGGCTCTTCATGACCTTTCAGCTCGACCATCGTGGTCAGCAAGGTCCATATCTTGCCATCCTTGAGGCGGATTAACCCAAAGCCGCGTGCCACTTCGGTTTCGAACTTGATCCATGCGGTGGTTATTCCGCCATCTTCAGTGGGCACTTCACTTTCAGCTATTTTCCAACCGCTCGGCTTTGTTGTGGCCAACTGGTGCGCGAGCATATCTGCCACCTGCGCCTTGCCTTCGACCGTTTTGATATTCCAGGTAAAGCTGACCAGATCGCGCCAATAGCAATCGTCCTGGAACATATCGCAGGCGGCATCGATATCGCCTTGGGATAAAGCCGCACCGAAGTCATCCAGGAACCCCTGCACCTGATCCGAGAGTGTTGTGTCGAGCATGTCATCCTCCCTATCTCCACGGAGCAAAAGGCTGACAAATCCGCGTCCCTTCGGGCAAGTCGATTTGGCGGCTCAACGCTTGACTTCGGCCAAAAAACCCAAGACTTGTTGCGCGCGCAACAAGGGCGCAACACGAAGGCATGTGCGTTTATGCAGGTGGAATAAGCCTGGCCTTTCGCACACGGCGCAGGATTGTCGACCGGTTCACGCCAAGGCGTCGCGCCACTTGAGACATATTCCAATCGCAAGCACGCAGCAGTGCTTCCAGATCATCTGAGTCCAGCTTTTGCGCAGGGGCGAGCGCCGGGGCTGGCAAATCCGTCAAGTCGATGATGTTGTCCTGACACAGGGCGACCGCGCTGTGCAGCAGATGTTCCAGTTCACGAATATTGCCGCTCCATAGTCGTGATTTCAGATCGGCGCGCGCGACTGTCGACAGGTGAATATCATGGCTTGCAAACCGTCGAAGCAGGCGATCAATTAGCCAATCCAGATCCGCTCGGTGGCGCAAAGGCGGCAGAGAAAATGTGGCCCCCGCAATCCGGTGCAGCAGATCTTCACGCAGACCGCCCTGCAATCCCGCCGGGGGCTGCCGACATGAGGCAATGATCCTCAGATCAGCCCGCCGCTCAAGCACTGCTAAAAGAGAGGCCTGTGCAGGCTCGCTCAGGTCTTCAACACCGCGCAGGTACAGCGTGCCGGGGTCGATGGTTTGGCAGAAATCGAATGTCTCGGTATCGCAGCAGATCACTGTGTGGAAATCCTGTCTCGCAGGATCGGCCATGTGGATCGCACGCGCCAGTTTGGTCTTGCCCGTGCCGCTTTCACCAGTCAGCAAAAGCGGCAGGCTGGTCGGTGCAAGACGTGCAGCATTGTTCAAAAGCTGCTGAAGGTCTGCATCCGGCCCAGCAAAACTGCCAAGGGCTCCGGGCAGAACCTGTTCTCGCTTGCGCAGGGCCGCTGTCATCTGCGACGTCTGTGGCGCAACGGCATGACCATAGAGCGCGCGCCCGTCCTTGAGGCGCAATACCCGGTCTTCTGAGGGCCTGCCGCGCATGAATTCGGGCATGTCATCAACACTGATTTCAAGCCAGTCCTGCAATTGCGACCCGATCAGGTGGCCCGAACCGTCCGGGTCCAGTGCGCGTCGGGCCCCCGAGGTCATACCAATGATCTTGCCGCTTCCGTCCACTGCAACCGCCGCTTCAGGATCGACCTCAAGAAATTCGGGGCTAGCTGAAAAGCGCAGGACCCAATCGCGCCTGGTCGATGCCATCAGGTTTGCCATCTCGACGCGACGGGCGGAATTCGTCACCAATGTCATGGCCAGATTCTGCGACGCCTTAGGCGAAGGGCCACGCAACAACGAAACATCCAGAACAGCCGCAAGACCACCTTTGGTATCGAAAATAGGCGCTGCCGTACAAGACAGCGGCGTATGCGTGATCGAAAAATGATCCCCCTGATGGATCGTCACCGGCTGACCTGTAACGATGCACGACCCTACCCCGTTCGTTCCTGCCAACTCTTCCGTCCACTTGAATCCCAGATGAAGACCGGCAGTTCTGAGTTCGTCCTCAAAGTTCCGGTCGCCAAAGAAATCGACGCAGACGCCATCCGCATCAGCAAGCAGCAGGACGTAGTTCTGCCCTGCAACCTGCGCAAACAAAGATTGCAGCCCCGAGCGCGCTGTTGTGATCAGACGTTCCGATTGCTCCAGATGTTCACGGAATTTGGTGTCAGGCAGGATATGCGCGGGTTCCTGCCGTGAGGGATCCATACCATAGGTTTCAACGCAGCGCTGCCAGCTGTCCGCGACAAGCCGGTCTCTCCCTGTATCGAACCCGCTTAAGACACGGTCAATCTCTTTTGTGTGCTGGCGATCCAACAGCTTCCCGCCCTACAAATCCTCTCTAAAATTAGCATGAGGATGGCTTCGCGCCTATGTTCAAATTTCGTCTGGCAAACGTATTGGCGCTTTGCTTCGTCAAGCTGACCTTCGTTGAACGCGCAGCATTGAGCCCTTTCGGACTCTCCTGGCACCTTCGCCGCGATCTGCGCCAAGGGCCGGTCTGATAAGGATCGACGTTCGCTGCACGCGGCATGAACTGATAAGACGCGGACAAACCTGCCCTTCGATGCTGCTCCATCAATTTCCGTTTTCGGTGTGCGGTAGCGTCGTCGATGCTGTATCCAGCTCGACACTCAAACTTGCGGCCAAATCGAAAAACTGTCGTCGCACGGTCTCGGCGTAAGGATTGGCCTTCTCAATCGCTTCGAATACTTCAGGCGCATCGTGTTGAACCATGGAAATCGCTTCAGATAACAAGTCAAAGCTTTTCGTTGTCATGCGCGTTGGCAGCGGTCCCATTCTCAGTAGCACTTTGGCAATGAGGTGCGTGAGTCCCTGGACAACTGCTGCTTCTTGGTCGTGATCTTCTGGTGTTGTCATGATGACGGTCAGTCCGAGCGCTTTGCGTAAAAACGCAGCCAGCCTTGTATGCCGGTTTCCCTGAATGGGGCAGACCGCGATCTTTAGACCCTCAATACCTGTCGCGGCACTTTGAGGACCAAACAAGGGGTGGGTTGCGACGATGTCTACATGGTTCGGCATCAGCCGCCGCATGATTTCTGCGGGAATTACTTTAACTGAGCCAACATCGACAATCAGCGCGCCGGGTTTACAAGCAACCGCGATCTCTCTGACAACCGGCTCGAAAGAGGACACTGGTGCCGCAATGAGGATCACATCAGCCTGCGATACTGAGTGCAAGGATGATAGACGCACGCCGAGTTTCTTTGCGATCTTGGCAAGGTCCGGCGACGGATCGTAGGCCGATATCTCGAAGTGCTGTCCGAGATGAAGTGCTGCAAGTTGTCCGAACGCACCAAACCCCACGATGCCTAGCGACGTATTTTGACTACTGCTGTTGTTGTTCATTTTGCGACCTTTGAATTTGCCGCCCGGCACAAGGTCGTTTGCATGTTGACCGCTGTCAGGGGCAGCGGAAAACCAATGATAAATTGCCCGCAGCTATCGAAGCTGAGGATAATAGTCCTGCGATGCGAAGAACGATTTCACCATGAGGTCAGCGATAAGGCACCCAAGAGCGCAGAGTCAACGATATTGCTGCCTATAGGCTATGATGCAGCACTCTTTAGGAATGGGCTCAATCCGAACATGTGTCGCTTTCTGAACGAATTGCCGCTTCGGATCGCGAGACTGCAAAGGCTGCATAATTGCGACTTATGTTAAATCTCGAACTCCCGGCTTTCTGCCACAAAACCGGTGCGCGTTTTCGACAGTTTCAGGAAAACGAATGTTTCTTCCGGTGATGTCTTGAAGGACGATGCCCGCAGTATCACTATTAGACTAAGCGTCCTAAAACTAAGTCTTGTTCATTGTTTTCACTCCCTGATTGGCTGCGTTCCAAGCCACAGCAGCTCACCGAAGCAAATCAAAAGTCCGCAAGCGAGCTTGATGCCGAACCGGTTGCGAAGGTCGGCACCAATATCGACCGGCCCGTCATCAATCTTTATCGACCCCATATCACCTCCGGGGATTGTCTGATTGTCACCGGGTATCAGGATTTCTTGTCTTCGCTGTCGATTTTGATGAAAGAATTGCCCGAACTGCGGGTTCTGGAAAACGACAGCGATATCCGGATACGGATATCGTTCGGGATCGACACAGCGAATACCAAAAGGCTGACCAACCCCACACCAGTCACCGAAGAAATGAAACTCTACTGGCTGGAGCGCTCCGGGCTTCAAGTGGAAGAGGACCACGATCTTATCGCGGTGCTAGCAAAACACGCCATCAAAACCGGGAAAATAGATTTGCGTGTCTTCGATCCGAAACTCGCAAAACGCAAGTTGGGGATATCTGGGGATCGGCGGCTACACTCAAAAATCGTCAGCTCGCCAAAAGGTGCCGTCGCCGGATCCGCAAACTTTTCCTACTCAGGGCTCTACAGAAACATCGAGTACGCCGATGACCTGGATGCGGGCACTCATGAACTTCAGGTCGAACGCACAGAAGCAGCTGAGCAGGCTTGGGATGTATCTGTCGATTGGAATACCGAAGCGCTGGAGATACTCGAAAAACTCATCAAACCGGTGACCGCTGAAGATGCGATAGCGCGAACTATCTCGGAGCAAAAGGGGTTTGAACCCTGGCTCACCGGTGATCGAAAAGAGATCACGGGTCATACCCTGTTTGGGTATCAACAGGACCTGACCTATGAGGCGTGTTCCATCGTCTATGACCATGGTATCGCTTTCGTAGAAGCGCCAACCGGCTCGGGCAAAACCGAGATCGGATGTCACTTGGGAGAAGCTTTGACGAAGACCTACTCAAAGGTCGTGCCCAGCTCTCCGGTGCATGGTGTCGCGCGCAATAATGCGGTGGTGATTGCACCCCCTAAGGTCATCCCAAGTTGGGAAAAATACTCAACTCCATCTCTGGACGCGAAGCCGAATACCAAGTTGGCAAAACAGAACCTGCGAGGCGCTGGGGATGACAAGGAACCCGGGCTCAGGCTCGAACAATATGGCATTCTGATCATTGATGAGAGCCATACTGTTACACCGGGCTTTGAGCAGGCATCTCAAATGGCATCCGCTATTGAGCTTGCCCCGCCGAGCTGGAATGTTTGCCTGTCCGCAACCCTACTTGGGAACCGCGATGTCGATTGGTTGACCCATATGCAGGAGAAACGCGCGTCCATTTTCATGACGCCGACTTTCATTCAGGCCATGGGCGAGTTGTTCGAGCGCGAAACCCAAGTTCCTAAGGATATCTTCAACCAGGATGCGCAACTGGCCGTCCTATCAGAGCCTGACACGACGCTGACGCAAGAGGCTCGCACCGAACTCGCTCAGCTCGTTGCGCCGTTTTTGACACGCAGACAAAGGCGATGCATTGGCGAAGACAAAGATCCGAGCAAGCACAGCTACCCGAGACTTGAAAACCACGGCCGCCCGAAGAAACTTAAGGCGACAAAACCTCAGCAAACGCGCCTGGATGAGATTGTGGCCCTCTGCAAAGAACTTGCACCAGGTGGTAGGGTGACCGCGGTCGAGAAAAGCCGCTTCGGGCATGTGAGCACGCAACAAAGCACGCAAGATCAACTCTATATCCGCAACCTATTGAACATCCTGCGTGTGAATGCCGCCCAAGCCCATTGGGAGATGTCGCACGGAGCCATTGGCAACTCCCTCCGCGACTTCGAACGCGGAGTAAAATCGAAGAAAAAGGTGCTCCAAGGCAAACAATCAAACATGTTCGCCGCACTAGGAATTGACGAGCCCGCACCCGCAAAAAAATGTGACGCGCTAATCCAGAAGCTTGGACTGAGCGTCTTAAAAGAACTCGACGAAAAGCGGTACGAGGCCTGCCTGAGAATTCAAAGTGAAAAAGACCGGGTTGTGTTTCTCGCGGAGCGAACAGACACGCTTGAGATTTTCGCAGAGGCACTGTCGCGCAAAGGTCACCATATCAACTATGTCGTGGGGAACCAAACCAAGGGTGAAGATCGCGCCGTGAAGGCAATCTTTGGTGAGGGACCGGACACCTTTGAACGCATCACACAAGGCAAGTCTGTAGAGTCTTATTTCCGGCCAGGAGGAAAAAACGCTCCAGATGGACCGGCGTCGGTCTTTCTGACTTACAAAATGGCGGAGGGCATCAACCTACAGTCATCAGATACGTTGGTGTTGCTTGGCCTGACCTCAAACTTGAAAGAGCTCATCCAAGGTCTGGGTCGGATCGACAGGATCGACAGCGAATTTGGGATCGTAAATTACCATCTGGTTGACGTACCCGTCGGGCAATTTGCGTCCGATGAAAAAACCGCCCAGCGCATAGAGAACTATAAAACTTTGGCTGGGGAGGCGCTAATCGACGCCGTCTTAGAAGAAAGCACCGAAGACGCAGAACTGATCCTCGATAGCGTTGTTGAATATCTGCGATCCCCGCGGCGGCTTCGCGACAATAACTTTCACGACGTGCTGGAACGCACCAAGCAAACAATCCCCGAAGACCGCTACAAACTCATCGACAAGGCTAAAATCCAAGGCACCTGGGGCGCCGAGTTGGCGCTCCTATCGGCCCGTGAGAAATTCACGGCGCTACATCTCAAAGGACTTAGCAAGAGCAATAGCTTCTTTCCGCCTCGCCTGCTGCTTCTTAAGGATACTGCGCCGGGCCTTATACTGGAACGCGACCAGCTAGCCTGCGTCCAATCGCTGGAGACTGCATACGAACGGACCAGAAGCCTTGGCATGGAGCACGCCCACATGTCACTGGAAGATCTCTCTGAAGCGCTAGAGACGATTTCAGAGCAAATTGGCAAGCTGACCGAGTGGGACTTGCGCCCCGCTCGCGTTGAGAGTCTCATGAAAGCTGGCGCCGAGTTCATGGGACGCAAAGGTGGTGTCGAACTCTGTGATCAAGAATTGTTTGGCCATATGTCACTGCCTGCCGTGGAAATGGTGTGCGAGGCGTGGAGCCGTGAGCTTGATCCCTTCTGGGAAAAAGCGAAACACGAAGTGCGTGACAGCTTCGCCTATGAGGGTCTTCCCAAGGGGTACATCGCGCTTCAAGTTATCCTGGAAAAGCTCGAAAGCGATCATCAGGCGTCCGCAGAGATCCATGAGAAGATGGTCCGGGTCATCGAGGAAGCTGAACAGGTTTCACGCGACCATGAACCTGCAATTGGACAGCGCATTTCAGTGGTGTTCTTTTCGGATGGTGCAGGCGAGCACTAGGCGGCCTCAGACAGCAGCGAAGCCAGGTCACTTAGTTTTACTAGGTGCCCTCGCATCGTCTTACCTTCAATTTGCGCGCCATGTGTCTCAATCCCTTTGCTCTCAAAATCGGACAGTAGCTTTCGGGATGTTGTACCTCTTGACCTCGCCAGTGTCGCGACGGGCATGTACTCGCTTTGAAAGATCGCAAGCTGCTGTGGTCTGACCAAGAAAGACTCGCTTGGGCCGTGCGGAACTTTGCGAGATCCGAGCAGGCCCAGCTTGCACCAATGTGTCACCGCCTGAGCCTTCCAACCCGTCAACTTTGCGACATCATTTGCGGTCCAGTCTTTTGACAACCGCTGCGTCCCAAGTTCGCGGTCGATGTCGGAAACTGAAAAATGAAACTCACCAAGTCGCATGTTTTCTTCCGCAACAACAGGTTTGATAACGCCTGTGGAGATTTTCTGAAGAACATGCATCAAAGCAGCTCGATCAGTTGTGCGCCTCAGGTTGAGCTGATTGAACGGAATAGTTTCTCCCGCTTGAACTTTAGTGCAGTTTCGAATGTTTGTTGTGAGCTCTTTTAGGCTTTCACCGTCAATGCAGCCATCAACAAGTGGAGGACGGTATTCAGCAGCAACCTCGTGGATCAATTCTGACGCGCGAAGCAGATCAAATTGCTTTCTTGTAACACCAAGGTAGTCTCTGGCCTGCAACCCATCCCAATACCGCTTCCTATCCAGATAGATGTTCGAAATTTCGAAGCGTGGAATCATCGTATGCCTGTGCCCATACCCGCTACGGGCTTGCTTTCCGGCAATTTGACCTGACTGAACCTCAGCCACCAAGCGCTGTGCAGAAATTCCCAGTTCCTTGGCTGCTTGTTTAGCCGAGACCCATTCCCGAGCTTGCAACGGCGTTAGCTTTCCCAGGTAGGTTCCCTTGAACTCGGTTGAAGCAGCACGCGACACTGCATCTCTGAAAGGCTGGTACGCATCATCTTCGAACTTCATAAGTCTTTGATACCAGCTTCCGAGCATGGACGGCACAGAGTTGGATTCTGAATTTCCTGCCAGTATCAACCCTCGAACGTGTTCTTCGAACCCATTTGGCCAATGGTCAAATACAGTTGCCAACGGCTCAATCAGTTCCAACGAATCTGCAACGCTTTTGGGTGTTTGTGTTTTCCCAGACTTGCCCGTGCGGTTCTGAGCGAAACCACTCGCTAGGAAATTAATAAAAGCGCCAATGTCTTTTGGGACCTGACGCCCTTCTGCAAGGTCAAGAAACCGCTTGCCAACCGTTGAATCTCCCGCAATCAAGGCGGAAATGATCACTTCGTGGTCCTTTGCTGCCACCCGTGGGAAATTGGAGTAGCTAAAGCCACATCTGCATTTATCAAAGCCGCCGGACGTCGGACGCAATGTGGTTTTGCAGACAGGGCAAACATCTTGAAGACGCGTTTTGTGATGGTGACAGGTTGTCACCAAGTAATGACGCCAAGTTTGTTGAAAGGGTAAGCCATCGGCAAGACATGAAGGGCAAATCGGATCGCTATGATGCCGCTCGAAACGCCAGTTTAAGCTGGGTGACTCAGGTTTGGCAGAAGGGGAGATAGCAACCAACAAACCTTTCTCTAAGCCCATCTCTTGCTCAAAGTGCTCGATGTTCTCGACTAGAATTCGCCCATACTTCCGCCGGAACCGTGTCAAAAATTCAGAGACATCTCTGTATCCATTTACATGGGCTAGACGACGCAAGTATCCGATAAGGCTCTCGCCTTTCAATGGTGGTACTGCAAACAAACCCGGCACCTCAAACACCTCGCATAATCGCAAGCTCATGCGACGTCATAGGCTCTACTTCGAGACCAGCATCTGCCATGACTCTGATGTATGACCTGATCAGCTCAGTATCCGATGGTGGTTCTTCTTGAAAAAACGACTGATACGGATCTCGCTCCAGGCCTGAATCCGTCGCTGCCCTGGCAATCGTTTTGGTGCTGTATTGTGAATTTTGGGCACCCAATGCCAGGGGCGCGCGCAGCACTTCCAACGCCACTGGCACACGTCCGCCGGAAACACCGTACAATCGCCGTACCATATCGTCTTGGTCAAACTCCAAAAGGATGCCGGACTCCTCAAGACAATAGAAGGCAGCAAAGATTGCATCGCAGAACGCGATACGATCAGCCTCAACGCTCCACCAATAGGGGTTCATTCGAATGGTGTTCAAACAGCGTCCCGCAAACTGCTCGTTGCTGTCCATAACCGCTTCGAACATTGGCAACCCAGCTAAAATCAGAGTGACTGAGGTTTCATCAACAATAGTCTTGAAGTGATCAGCGGCTTGTCGACGCGAGTGCCTAGTCAGAGTTTCGGCGCAATGGTTCACTTCGTCGATAATGATTGTTTGAATGCCGTGCTCAGCTACGAGCCGAAAGAGACGTTCTCGAATTTGGGCAGGTCGCTCTCGTTCTACGAAATCAAAGCCCATGCTTCGCAAGCAGGAACCGTAATAATCCCGCTCGGAAGGCCGTGGCGCAAGTCGGCCCAGAATGACATCTGATGATACCAGAATAGCACTTGGGCCGTGGCGGTCATTTTCAACTTGTGCCTTCAAGTCCTTTGTCAGTTCTGTCTTTCCACATCTCGTCGGCCCCAAGATTGGTATGATCCGTCCACCCTCGGTTGCTGCAATATTCAAAAGACGTTTTATCTCCGAGACAGCCCATTCGTGGCGGCTATGTCGGATGAATGCACCTTGCAGAGCTCTACTAGTTGTTTGGTCCAGCATCTTTTCTTTCGACCCTTGGCAAGTTCTTTGATCTCGTAACTGCGAGCTTGTTGTGACCAACCTCTGACCGTATTTGGTCAATTAGTTGTGGTTCTTTCAAACTTCTGTTCTGCATATCAGCGGCCCGCAACTTGTCGATTTCCGCAGAGCGGTTCCTTTGCAGTTTAGTTTTTTTGCCCTGCTTATACGTCCTGCGCGCTTGGATATCTTTGTGGATCTCCAAAGCCGTTTTGATTGGTCCGTTGTGTTTCGCCTTGGGTGACCGGCATTCTCTTAGCTCACGATAAGAAAGTGCTGCCAAGTCTTTTGCTTTGTTGGACGCGCGCACCAACTCGCCTGTATGCGGATCCACGACCAAAATTTCCCTAGCATCAAGTGGAGCATAGCGTATTTCAACACGCTGGCGCGGGCCTAGTCGTCGGTACAGCCTTGCCAAGTCTTCAGAGTTGTATTGCATACTCTCGAATTCGATACCGTAGTGCCACAGAGTTCGAGATTCGGATTGGATCATCAGCGCTGCGTGATGCTCGTCCAAAGACGGGGGTTCTGGCACTATGTGTTCATCTGCCAATCTGTCCCAAGCGGCGCTAGGTGTTTCACCCCGTTTAAAGATGTCTTGGACTTTTCTCCTCGGAGTTCTTCCATATTCGTCGTAGCGCCAGCGTTGCATTATTGAATTGAACACTCTTAGCGTCAGGCGGGCTTCATCCATTGCTTTTTTGGTTCGATCCCGGTCGGGATATGCCTTTGACTTAGTCGCACCCGGAAGCTGGCTGACTTTGCTTCGTACTGCCCCGAACAAGTTTTCGATAAACGGCTTTTCCTGGGGTTTTCGAGGTTGCGCCCAATGGCCATGGACACCAGCAACTTCGATAAAAGCATCGATGGGTTCGCCCACGTTCTCTGAACCCTGATCCATTACAACCACTTTCGGCAGTGCGGCGATTTTTTTCCTGTTTACAATTTCGTGCTGTTCGAAAAAGTCTTCCTCTGGGTAGCTAATCATCTCCTTTAGAGCTTTGGCCACATGTTCTGATGATGGATCTGGTAGGAAGACTTGAAATGCGACAATCCAACTAGTAGCACAGTCAATCGCTGCACAAATCCACGGCCGACCTATTACCTCCCCGCTATCATCAACCAGCATTATGTCAGCTTTTGTGCAGTCCAATTCTATTTGATCGTAAGGTGCTGTTATATCATAGTATTTTTGGGCAATTCGCATGTGTTGGCGCGCCTCGTTACTGCCCAGTTGCCACTTTAGAACGTCAAAATGAGGGATTGTGTGCACAATCGCTTCGACTGCCTTGCGTCCGCAGCACCCAGGTTTTATGCCATTCTCATGGCAAACCAACTGGTATTGATTATAAGCGTCGCTAGACAGACTTGTTAGATTTTGTCTGTCCGACGACGTATATTGCATTTCCAATAGATCGAGCACTATCTCGTGGAAAACGCTGTCAAACCTTGGCATACGATTTCCTGAATTGCTGTGCTTGGGCAAAAGCGCGTCCGGCCCGCCGCGCCGATACAATTTGACCCAATTCTGAACAGTCGATTGCCTCGGAAAACGGTTACCCTTGATTTTGAAGGTGGGTTCTTCGGCGAACTCGCGTTGAAGTATCGGTATGCGTTTTGCCCAATGAACGCCTTCCTCCCCAAGCTTTAGTGCATTTTCCACAATGCGTAGTCTGAGCTGAGCTTCACGTGCATCTTTAGCGGTTACATTACGAGGACGTTTGTCGAAGCCTTCTTCCTTCACTAGCCCATCGTGCACATGGTCTCGATATTCTTGTCCAGATATCTCAAAAGGATCAACTTGGGAGTTCGATATCTGATATGCATCCCGCCCAGCTATCGCTCCATCGACAGCATAGGTTTCTCCCCTATATTTGATGGTTCTCTGGTGCCGCCTTTTGACAATCTGCTTCAAAATTCGATTACCTCCAGATGTCTTTGGTCGCGGTTCGCAGTATTCAGGTTCGTGGATGGCCCAAGAGCTTCACATGAAAAATCGAACACCAGATAGCCATCAAGAATAAGGCGAAGAATCTTCGCTTGGGGGATGCCAATGTTCTCTCTTAGTTCTTTGAACGTCACACGTTGCTGTTTGAGACACGCTATTTTGCTTGCAAGTTTAGGGGCGGTCTCTTCGGCTTGTCCTTGCAATAGCAGCCAAGCATTTCGATCAATCGGCCCCTGCAATAAGGACTCAGTTACAATGACAAGCGAGATTCCGACTTCGGCAAGAAGTGAAGGATAGTCCAGGTACTCAGGTTTCTTATCTATGTGAGCGCTGTGCTTGGCGTCCAAGTAGAACAAACGGCCGTCGACAAGTGTGACTTCTAGGTCTGGTGTATAAAGCTTAGGCCTGTACCGACGCCCTTCATAAGCCTCTAGCGCCGTTTCTTTGTTTGCAAATGCTCTTCCGGTTCCCATGTCGATTGTGCAAGGCTGTGGCTTAAGCGAGACCACACGAGGGTCGACCTGCATGCAACGAACCAGTGCTGCTTCCATTTGGCTTTCGAGCTGAATGACGCCTGGGAACTTGACGCCAGACATTTTGCCAGCGCGTTTTTTCATTCCGCGCTTGTGAACGCGTCGGGCCGTCGGGGGTGCGTGTCGATCTATCCTCATACGGGCTCTATACATGCATCCATTCGCATTGGCAATGGGCTCGATGCGAATAAAATGATTGCGACCGATGATGACTGAAGACGAATTTCAAGATTTGGCCAAAACTGAAAACTGGATTGCCCTCGGAGCGTGGCTGAATCGCGTTGTCCAAGACAGCCAAGCCTGCGGGTACGCGTTTCCGGACGATGCACTCCAAAGCGTTGCCGCTATTAGAGGCACAAAGCCTGCAAGCCTTCGCAATCCGATGTCCGCGGCGAAATGGTTAGAACAGAACCGACCCGATCTTTTTGAATCAAAGCCCGACTGGCTGGCCATGATGCAAGTTATTTTGCTTTCAAGGATAGATCGGTATGACCCTAGGAAATCCAAAGAGATAGCTGATGCCGTTCTTTCAGGGGAGTTATCTCAGGCGGAAACTAAGTCTATTCTTGATGAAGTTCGATTGGCGGAGAAGCCTGCGGTCGTGATTGCTAGAGGTGGTTTTGGCGGCCAGCGAAGAGCCCGAGACTTCGAAGTAAACGCAAAAATGCTTTTCAAACAGAACACTAGTGACATCTTCAATGTGGAAAATTTGACTGTTCGAGAAGGCAGAACGTTCGAGCCTCTTGCCACAGACTTAATCGTATACAAAGGCTCGGAGCCTTTTGCGGCGATTGAGATCAAAGGCCCGAGGAATAGAATTGATCCTGGCTACTTGATTGACCAACTGGCAAGAGCAGCACTTCTTTTGAGAAAGGTTCCTCAAGTACTATACGTTGTTCCTGAGCAATCTGAGTACAAACTGGGTGAACTTGTAGCGATACGAGACAAACTCGAAATCGAAGGAATTAAATTTGGGACATTGCCGGAGAAAAGTCGGCTCGCACCAAAAGATCTAAAAGTTCTGGGATGATGCACTCTCTAATGTTGGGTGTTATGCCGTGCGCGAAGGTCTGCAATGCGCAGAAAGCGGACTTTGCAAAGTGTAGCAGACTGCTCAAAGCGGGTATTCCTTCCAATAGCAGCGTATGCGGCTTTGAGCTGCGTTCCGCAAATCATTTAAACTGCACAGGACAGCAACATTGAGCCCAGAGTTGCCGATGTGGCAAGTAGCGTGCAACGCGGCAAGGGTTTCAGAAAGAGACATTGAATCTCGCCGATCTACAATCGGGCATACAATCTAAAAGAAATATTTCAGCCCAAAATACGGCCCCTGCTGCGTGACGTCATATGCGAACTCGCCTGAGCTGAGTGTGTCGCTATAATCAATACTGAAATACCGATAGCCGAACGTCAGCGCGACCTTTTCCCAGGGTTGGTAGTCGAATCCCGCGTTGGCCCCAATTTGCAAATCGTTTCCTCCGGCGCCGAAGCCACCCAATTCCAGAGATGCGATAGAGGTCCATTTTTCATTCAAGCGCCACATACCCCTTGCGCCCACGACAGGTTCTATCCAGCCTTCATCGCCCCCCAGAACCGGAAGCGTCATGGGACCAGGGGTTGAAACTGAAATTTCCTGTCGGATCGAATTCAAGCGCGCACCGCCTTGGATATCGACTGCGTATCTTTGATTTTTTCCCCCGTAAGTCCCGTCCGCAACGCGATACGCAGCGAGGATACCAAACCATTTTTGTCGGACGTCAACATTTACATCTGCGTTCAGTGGTCCCGGTAGGCTGGCATCTTGTTCGATGCCGACATAATTCGCATCAACGATGATACCGAAATCACCTTTCCACGCCTCGTATCGGCCTGCTGCTGCAAAATCCAAGACGTCGAGAACATCTCCCAGGCTCAAATCCAACTCAGCGGATTGCCCAGCGACCGTTGAGGTTCCCCGAGTGCGGAGCGGAGTGAACAGATAGAATGATGCGGCGTGACGCCAATTTGCTTCATCCTGTCCCGCGGCAGGCAGGGATTGCGCGACGACGGTCTCTGGGCAGGCCAGGATGGACGCAGAAAACAAAAGGCTGAACAGGGTTCCGGACTTTGGCATAGATGATCTCCACCGAAGTTGATTGAGGATATATTAGTAGTTGAACCGCAGGCCCAGGCCCGCACCTTTGTCGTAAGGGCGGTCGGAACCTATACCGATGAGAAAGTCGGCATAAATCGCTATTCCGGAGCTGAGGTTCTTGCCGATCTGCAACTCTGCGGTCGCTGGCCAAGCATCGTTTTCCCAGTCATATGGCGCTTTGATATCGGCTTTGGCCCAATACCCATCGCCAAACGGTTGCAGCGCAATCAACCGCATTGCGGTCTGGCTGATGTCGGTCGGGCCATTGTACGAAGCAAAATGCTGGAGCAAGGGGATCAGCGTCAGCCCTGATTTTGTGTTTGCAAAGGCGAACCCGCCAAAAGGCGCAATTTGATCGGACCCGGTGCCGATTCCTTTTTCCGGATCGCCAAGGTCCAGTATCCACTCCAGACCAATGGCCGACTTGATGGCCCATGTGTCGTTGAGCGGCCTCTGAGAAGGAAAGTAGATCGCTTTGAGGCTCGCTTTCTCGAAATTAGTGAACCGCGTTCCGGTCACATCTGTTGAGTTGTAGTGCAACTCATATTTCAGTTTCAGATCGGGCCGCAGCATATAGGCACCATCGATAAAGGCGTCCTGCCGATCAGCGCCATTGCCCAGATCAAAATACTGATACCGGATGTCCGTGTTGTTGACTGCGGCCAACGGGTTCGAGGCGTTCTCGTCTGCCATTGAAGGGGTCGCGACGATGCCAGTTGCCAATGCTAGGGCAAGCGCTTGGAGTTTCATACTGTTCCCATGATCTTTGAAGTAGATGTCAAACCCCGCGTTGAGCGCTTCGTTTTGCGGCGCGGGGTTTGCGTTACTCGTATCAGAGTCACCTATTACTCAGGCTGAATGTCCCGCTTGGCGACAAAGGCATCCACCGCTGCGACAGTTTCGGGACGAAGGTTCGCGATACCTTCATAGGGGCGTCCCGTCGCGGCAGGTTGATCGGGGTACATTTCCTTGAATTTCAGGTGGCGGGCAATGATCCGGTTGAACTCATGACCTGCCCACGCGCCGATCTCTGTCGATACGCTCTGTTCTTCGCGAGGATCTCGGAACAGGTTGTAGAACTTGGCCACGATGGCGTTTTCACCTTTGGCCGGAACCTTGAGCTTGATGTGTTCCTTCACCACCTCTTTCAGCGAGTTGATCGAGTAGATCAGAACATGATCTCGGCGCCCATGCGTATCGCCAATGAACATCAGGGACGTCTGATCGACACCGTCAATGATCCGGTCGCGGGGGATGGCATCCATCGCTCCGCCAATACGTGCTATCGACGTGAACAAGTCAGAGATGTGAATGATGTCCGATACTATCGAGTCTCCCTCGATCAGGCCGGGCAGGCGGGCAAACGCGTCCACCCGAACCCCTCCCTCAGAGGTATCGGCCTTGCCGCCGCGGAAGACCAAAGGTGAAAACCCACTGCCGGGAGCATATTTGGTGAAGTGACCGTTATCGCCCATCAAAACGATCAGGGTATTGTCTCTGAGCCCCAGCGTATCGACTTCCTCAAGAATGACGCCGATCCATTCATCCAGCTCTTCCATGCTTTCAACGAATGTACCGCCGTTGGGTGTCGTGAACGCCTCTTTCGTCGTGCGCGTTGTCGACAAAGGGACAAGAGGCCAGTATTGCAGGAAGAACGGTTCATCCCGCTCTGCTAGCAGGCGCAACTGTTCCATCGCTTGTGCCTGATAGCGGATGTTCATTTCATTGTATTTGTCCTGGGTCCATTTCTCACCTGGTTCCATATGGACTTCGCGGACCTCTCCACCAATGACAGCTTCAAGCCCTGTAATCATGTGTCCCGGATCAGGTCGAAACCAATCATCCAGCGTGTACTTGGAATTGTAGTTGTCTTCACCGATGGCCATGGTGATTTCTTCTTTAGCCGCGTCTTCGTTGAAGATGGCCAACTGGCCCTGCTGATGGATCGGAAACGCGGCGTAGTCGAAACCCTGATAAGTCGGCCAGGATTCCTGAATGTCGCCCATGTGCCATTTGCCAACATGCGAGGTATTGTAGCCTACGGATTTCAAAACTTCGGCGAGGGTGACCTCTTCGTCGGCAAGGCCAAAACCTGAAATATCGACGGCAGTATCACCCATCCCATTGCGATACGGCTGGCGACCCGTCATGAAGGCCACGCGCGACGGTGTGCAGGACGGCTCAGTGTACATGCGCGCGAACCGCATGCTTTCCTCTGCCAGCGCGTTGATATTGGGCGTCGAATACCCGCGGATGGCGTTCATCTCGGGCATACCCATGTCGCCAAAGCCCATATCGTCAATCAGGATGTAGAAGATGTTTGGAGGGTTCCCTCCGTTCTTCTCACGAAAATCGGCCAACAGTTGATCAACCTGCGCGTCGTTCTCGACCCAAACGGCCTCGTTTTGCTGCTTAAGTACATAGTACTCCGCATCATGCACGATGTTGCTGTCCTGAGCTGTCGCCGTGAAAGCAGAGCCAGCAAAGGCCAGTGTGGAAAGGAACAGTTTTGATTTCATGAGATACCCCTATTTCATGATTTTTGTGTTTTCAGACCTTCAAGGATCAGGTGATGGCAGTAGGTCGAAAGCGAGAGTTCGCTGTCCTCAGCCTGAGAGCGCAACATCTCTTTTTCGCTCTTGGTAAGCAGTGTTACGACACGTTCAGTGCGCGCTATGTCATCAGGCAAGGATGGGCGTCCAAACCTTTTTTCCCCCGATTTGTCTGCCTTGTCTTGCAATTGCCTAAGCCTACGTTTGCGAGATAACATTGCATGACAATTACGCGAGCTGCTGAATGGACCACATCAAAAAACGATCAGTGGAAGAAAAAACCTGCAACCCAAATACTCTTTTATTGCAGGATCCTTCGCAGTTCCGCGAGCTTTCCCAATGGGATGTCGAATTACGCCAACTCGAAAAAGGAAACATGAATTCGGCGGTATCTGTTTGGGCGGGGACTGGTCTCCAAATGATAGATTTGTCGTTTGACAAAGCCGTGTACCAAACCGGTGTATCTCGCCCCGACATTCTGGCGTTTGGACTACCAGACAAAGGGAGTGTACGGACTTGGCTTAACGGCTACCCCTCAGACACCGCTCTGATGAATTTTGGTAGCGGGGACCCTTTTGAAGGCGTGAGCAATTCAACGCTCACAGGCCTGACCTTTGGCATCGACATCCGAAGGGCGGAACGGGTCGCCGACGATTGCGGCCTTGATATCAGCACTGTGCGAAAAAATGCTTCGCGTTCGTTCGTGGGTGATGCTGGCAGATTTCATTCTCAGATCAAAAACAAAGCACGTTTTCTCATAGGTTCCGAGACAGGCCCCAGCACTGAAGGTGAAGAGAGCGATCTGATCCTAGAGCTTCTGGAAATGCTAGTGAACGATGAGAAATGGAGTGATAGAGGCAACAGCAAGAACAGAACCCGCTTGGCGCAAAAGGCAGTTGAATTCATGCGTGCCCATTTGATGGACAACGTTTCAATTGGAGAAGTATGTGCAGACACCCAAGTATCCGCATGTACTCTTCGTCGCGCATTTCAGGAAACTTTCGGTGTAAGCCCCAAACAGTTTTATCTAAGAGCCCGTCTCGGTGCAGTACGCCATGAATTGGTATCCTGCTCGCCAGATCAGAGTATATCGGACGTCGCAAATTCCTTTGGGTTTTGGCACATGGGGCAGTTTGCACGAGACTACAAGGCATTCTTTGGGGAACTACCGACTCAAACGTTATCCGGCAGAATGAACTGAAACAGAGCTTGGTAGCAGTCTTAGGCGCAAAGTTTATGTTAAGCCATTCTTGTTGCGGAGCCAATGTCAGATTTCCGTGGTTAGCGACGCTGAGATATTGGCAGAACGAGGCCTAACTTATCCGCAACACGAGAACTGCAAAGTTGGAATTTGAAGGTCCGCTTCGGGCTGGAAGCGGCCATCCGAAAACCTTCCCCGGCAATACGGCGATGGCGCGAAACAAGCAAAGAATGAGACCCGAAGATATGGAGCCTCGAACCAAGAAAGATGAAGGTTAATGCGCCCAAAGTTTTGGGCTAAAAATGTAACTCTTTGGGCGAAATGCAAAGCTATGGGCGCACCTACAACAAGCCTAGAAATCCAGGTTTTCGACGCTTAGGGCATTTTGCTGAATGAACTCACGGCGGGGTTCCACCACATCGCCCATTAGTTTGGTGAACAAATCATCCGCTTCGACCATGTCGTCCACCCGTACCTGCAAAAGTGTTCGGGCATCGGGGTCCAACGTGGTTTCCCACAGCTGATCGGGGTTCATTTCGCCCAGCCCTTTGTAGCGCTGCAAAGACAGGCCCTTTTCGCCCTCTTCCAGAATAGCGCGCAGCAGATCCAGCGGGCCGTGAATGGCCTGCGACCGGTCGCGACGGATCAGCGTTGCCGGGGTGTTGTAGATCTCTTGCAGGCTTTGGGTGAAGCTGCCGGTTTTGCGGGCCTCGCCCGAGCGCAGCATGGGGCCGTCCAGTGTGCGCACCTCTTCCACGCCACGCAGAATGCGGGCCAGGCGAATGCCGTGATCCTGAGTGATCCGACCCTGCCAGCCACGTTCGTATTCCAGCGCGATCAGGTCGAGACGGGCAGCAACCTTGTCGGCCACGCCTTGCAGATCTGCGTCAACCGCGCCCGGCACAAAGGCGCCCGCCACCGCAGCTTGTTCAAGGATGTGACGCGGATAATGTGTCGGGAAAGCATCCAGTACGCGTTTCAACTGACGCGCTTCGTCCACGACGCGGGTCAGGTCCTGACCGATGATTTCCTCACCCGATCCCAGTTTCAGGACAGCACCTTCGACCCCCTGATTGATCAGGTAATCATCCAACGCGGCCTGATCCTTAAGGTAAACCTCTGATTTACCACGTGAAACCTTATACAGCGGTGGCTGCGCAATATACAGGTATCCACCTTCAATCAGTTCCGGCATCTGCCTGTAGAAGAACGTCAGCAGCAGTGTTCGGATATGTGCGCCGTCAACATCCGCATCCGTCATGATGACGATCTTGTGGTAGCGCAGCTTTTCGATGTTGAACTCATCGCGGCCAATACCGGTGCCCAGCGCCATGACAAGGTTGCCGATTTCCTGAGATGACAGCATCCGATCGAACCGTGCCCGCTCAACGTTCAGAATTTTCCCGCGCAGCGGCAACACTGCTTGTGTCAGGCGGTCCCGCCCGGTTTGCGCCGATCCGCCGGCTGAGTCACCCTCGACCAAGAAAACTTCGGTCTTGGATGGATCTTTCTCAGAACAGTCCTTCAACTTTCCAGCCAGATAGTTCACATCCATTGCCGTCTTGCGACGGGTCAGTTCGCGGGCTTTGCGGGCGGCCTCACGGGCCAGAGCAGCCTCGATGATCTTGCCAACGATAACTTTAGCTTCGTTAGGGTTCTCTTCGAACCACTCGGCCAGTTTTTCGTTCATCAAACCTTCGACTGCCGGACGTACCTCGGACGAGACCAGCTTGTCTTTGGTCTGGGACGAGAATTTTGGATCGGGCACTTTAACCGACAGCACGCAGGTCAAGCCTTCACGCGCATCGTCGCCAGTGAAGTTGACCTTCTCCTTTTTCGCGATCCCGCTGGATTGTGCGTAGTTATTGATCGTACGGGTCAGCGCGCCACGAAAACCGGCCACATGAGTGCCGCCATCGCGCTGGGGGATGTTGTTGGTGAAGGGCAACACCGTCTCGTGATAGCTGTCATTCCACCACATCGCGATTTCGACACCGATCTCGTCGCGCTCGCCCTTGATATAGATCGGTTCAGGCATCGCAGCGGATTTCGAACGGTCGAGGTATTTGACGAATTCCTTGACGCCGCCCTCATAGAACAACTCGGTTTCAAGCCGTTCCGCAGGGCGTTCGTCGATCAAGATGATCCGCACGCCCGAGTTCAGGAACGCAAGTTCGCGCAGTCGTTTTTCCAGGGTCTCGAACGAGTACTCAAGGTTCGAGAACGTATCCGTCGAGGCCAAAAACCGGACCTCGGTTCCTGTCCGTTCACCGCACTCACCCACGACTTTCAGGTGTTCAACCGTCTCACCGCCCTCGAACCGTGCGACGTGTTCCTTGCCGTTACGCCAGACGCGCAATTCCAGCCAGTTCGACAACGCGTTCACCACCGAAACGCCAACGCCATGCAGGCCGCCCGAAACCTTGTAGGAATTGCTGTCGAACTTACCTCCGGCATGTAGCTGGGTCATGATCACTTCGGCGGCAGAAACACCTTCCTCGGGGTGAATATCGACGGGAATTCCGCGGCCGTTATCGCTGACAGACACACTGGAGTCGGCGTGAATTTTGACGGTTACATGGTCGGCGTGACCGGCCAAAGCTTCGTCAATTCCATTGTCCACGACCTCGTACACCATATGGTGCAGGCCCGAGCCATCGTCCGTGTCACCGATATACATACCGGGGCGCTTGCGAACCGCCTCTAACCCTTTGAGAACTTTAATGGAATCTGCACCGTATTCCTGGGGTGCCTGTGCGTCTTCGGACATGCCGTCAGTACCTATATTATTTTGGTAACTTATACGTTTTCTGGGGGGGAATGTCACGCGCTACCCCAACATTTTGTGTTGGTTACGCAGGATTTCGTTTCTTTCGGCAACCGGCTGCCGAATCCTTACAGACGTTCGATATCTGCCGCTATATCCGCTGCGATTTCGTGAGCGTCGACATCACTGCGTTCCGCGGACAAACGCAGGCCCAAAAGGTCAGATTGGTAGCGTGTAGCCAGCCGGTTCGGATCATGTTTGGCGGCGATATCTCCGGCCTCCTGCGCCTGACGAAACAGGTCCGCAAAACAGGCCTTCATCTCGGACATGAGGACACCCGCCTGCCCCGCCAGTTCGTGATCCTTGGCCTGCAATTCAGCATAGGTCTTAGCTAACATGCAGGCTTTCGCGGGCGCTCCGCTGGCCTCAATCACCAAACGCGGCTGCGCTTTCAAAGCTTCCAATGGTCCTAACCGGTCAGCCAGAGCCTTCAGACGCGCGACACCCTCTTGGGCGTAGCGTTCCAGTGCCAATCCATACAAAGCGTCCTTGGATCCGAATGCCGCGTAAAAGCTGCCGGGCTTCAACTTCAATTCGCGCTCAAGGTCTTTCAACGATGTTCCGGCCCAACCTTGGCGCCAGAAAATATCCCTTGCCCGGGCAATCAGGTCATCACGGTCGTATTCGGGCTTGCGCGGCATCATCTTCACCAATTCTTGAACGGTTGCTCAAATATATACTTGAGTGATCACTCAAGAAAGACTATTTCTGCCTTACCCGCCAGAAAAGGAGTTCCAACATGGCCAATTTCCCGTCTCATGACCTCGAAACCGCCCCCGAAGGGTCCAAACCACTGCTGGAAAAATCGCAGGCTGCTTTTGGCCGACTGCCGGGCCTGCACAAGGTCATGGCTGAAAGCCCCCAGCATCTGGAAGGCTATCAGGTGCTGCATGGCCTGTTCATGCAGACCGACTTCGACAATGATGAGAAAACTGTCGTCTGGCAGACCATCAATGTGGAAAACGAATGCCACTATTGCGTGCCCGCTCATACCGGCATTGCCAAAATGATGAAGGTGTCGGACGACATCTCGAACGCGTTACGGGATGAAACCCCGCTGCCCTCTGCCAAGCTCGAAGCACTGCGCACCTTCACCCTGCAAGTGATGGAAACCCGCGGCAACCCGACCGAGGCACAACTGCAGGCCTTCTTTGACGCAGGCTACTCGCACCGCGCGGTTTTGGATGTGGTGCTGGGTCTGGCGCAGAAAACCATGTCAAACTACGTCAATCACATGGCCAAAACCCCGGTCGACGAAGTCATGCGCGGTTTCCTGTGGGAACGTAAAGTCGGCGAACCGGCCTAAGCGGAAACGACCGACCCCTCAAAGCCGTCACTCACGATCAACGTTTGGGCCCGGTCGCCCAATTCCGCAAACAGCTCAGGCCCGGTGCCCGTCATCCAGGCCTGAGCGCCCAACGCGCAAATCTCATCATACAGCGCCGCACGCCGGTCGGCGTCCAGATGCGCGGCCACCTCATCCAGTAGCACTATCGGGGGAGCGCCGACCATTCCCGCCAGCGCACGCGCGTTTGACAGGATCAAAGACACCAACAGCGCCTTCTGCTCTCCGGTCGAGCAATCCTTTGCCGGAACCCCCTTGGCCGCAAACACACCGTACAGATCCGATCGATGCGGACCCACCAAAGTCCTGCCCGACGCCAGATCGCGAAAGCGGCTCTCATTCAGTGCTTCCCGCAGATCGCCAGCTGTTTCCGGCATCGCACCTTCGGTCTGAACCAGCTCGAGATCAGCAGAAGGAAACGCGGTTTCGGCCTTATCCTGCGCTTCGCGCAGGTGGTCCAGCGCCGAAAGCCGTGCCGAGTGAATCCGGTGGCCCGTCTCGGCCATCTGCCCCTCAAGAGCGGAATACCAATGCGCATCGCGGACCTGCTCTTTCAGCAGACGGTTCCGTTCGCGCATGGATTTTTCATAGGTCAAAGACGCCTCGGCGTGGGTCGGGTCGAAACTCAGCGCGATCCGGTCCAAAAAACGCCGCCGTCCTTCGGCCCCCTCGATCCAAAGCCGGTCCATGGACGGGATCAGCCAGACAATCCGCGCCAGTTTACCAAGATCGATTTGACTGGACGCCTTGCCATCAATGCGAACCTGACGCGCGGCACCTCCCTCGGACCAGGTTTCGATTTCGTATTGCCGCCCCTGGGCCTGCAGCAAACCTGACAGTTTCCAACCCAGCGCCTCGGGGCGTCGGGTCATCTCAGCCGCGCTGGCCCTTCGCATACCGCGACCGGGCGAAAACAGGGACACCGCTTCCAGGATATTGGTCTTACCTGCACCATTTGGTCCGTGAATCGCAACAGGCCGACCATCCAAAGACAATCGCGCCAGCTTGTGGGACCGAAAATGCGAGACGGTAAGCTCGGTCAGGGCCAAACCCATGACCCCTCCCTTCATCTTTTCAAAAATACTCCCACCGGAGGCATCGCACGTCCGTGCGATCAGACGCGCATCGGCATGACGACGTATACCGCGCTCTGATCGCCGCCTTCGCGCATCAGGGTTGGATCAGCCGCTGAATTGAACAGGAACACTGCGTTCTCACGATCCACCTGAGAGGCGATTTCCAGCAGGTACTTGGCGTTGAACCCGATCTCCAGCCGCTCATCGCCATAGGCCACGGCCAGTTCTTCCTCGGCCGCGCCGCTATCCGGAGCATTAACCGACAGCACCAGTTTATCGGTATCCAGTTGAAGCTTTACGGCGCGAGACCGTTCGGACGACACCGTTGCAACCCGGTCTACAGCCTGTGCGAACTCGGCCGCGTCAACTTCCAGTTGGCGCGTATTACCTTGCGGAATAACACGTGTGTAATCCGGGAACGTGCCGTCGATCACTTTTGAGGTCAGCGTGATGTCCGGGGTTGCAAATCGCACTTTCGTTTCGCTAACCGACACAGCGATATCCATCTCATCGTCGTCCAGCAGCTTGCGCAGTTCACCCACGGTTTTGCGCGGCACGATCACACCTGGCATGTCTGCAGCCCCTTCGGGCAGATCCGCGTCGATGCGTGCCAGACGGTGGCCGTCTGTGGCCACACAGCGCAGCACCTTGCCGCCTTCCGACCCGTCGGCCACGTGCATGTAGACGCCGTTCAGATAATACCGCGTCTCTTCGGTCGAGATTGCAAATTTTGATTTGTCGAACAGACGCCGCAGCAGGGCTGCCGAGGCAGTAAAGTTCGACTGGTATTCCGAGGACGCCATCACAGGGAAATCTTCTTTCGGCAGCGTCGCCAGTGAAAAATTCGATCGCCCGGCTTCAACGGTAAGACGACCAGCCGCGCTGTCAGCAGTCAACGTCACCAACGCACCATCCGGCAATTTGCGTACGATCTCGTGCAACGTGGTTGCGGCAACAGTGGTGGCCCCGGCCTTTTCGACCTGAGCAGGCGCTTTGTCGACCACCTCAATATCTAAGTCAGTCGCCCGGAACATCGCCTGATCGCCTTCGGCTTCGATCAGAACATTGGCAAGTATGGGAATGGTGTTGCGACGTTCGACAACAGATTGGGCCTGGGAAACGGCCTTGAGAAGGGTGCCGCGTTCGATGCTGATCTTCATACCCTCAATTCCTCTGACTTGCGTGCCGAAATGGGCGGGACTGGCACGTTAGCGGTTCCGCCCTGAGGCACAAGGATTTTTTACGGATTTCTCGGTCGGAATGCGCAAAGGGTCAAGGGCCGCGTTGCCCGACGGGCACAGTTCGTTTCCAACCGTGGATAATAGCGCACAAGAAAACGCCCCGGGCGTGAGGGATCGGGGCGTTTTCTGTGCTCAGGCGTATAGTCAGGCTTCCAGCGCTCGACGCAGCATTTCCACATCTTCGGCGATCTGACCGTCCGTGGTTTTCAGCTCTTCGATGCGTTTTACGCCATGCATGACGGTGGTGTGGTCGCGACCGCCAAAGCGGCGACCGATTTCCGGCAAGGACCGGCTGGTTAGCTGCTTGCACAGATACATCGCAACCTGACGCGGGCGAGCATAGGACCGCAAGCGTTTGGGTCCGATAATGTCCGACAGGCGGATATTGTAATAGTCCGAAACCTTGCGCTGAATCTCTTCGACGGTGATCTTGCGCTCGGACGCGCGCAGAACATCGGCCAGACAGTCCTGCGTCAGCTCCATGTCGATCTCGCGGCCGACCAGCGACGCAAACGCAAACAGACGGGTCAGGGCGCCTTCCAGCACGCGGACATTGGTCGAGATGCGATGTGCCAGAAACTCCAAAACGCCATCGGCAATGGTCAGGTCGGGATATGTGCTGCTGTACTGCTGAACCTTGTTCTGCAGGATGCCCAGACGCAATTCATAATCGGTGGGGTGCAGGTCGACGACCAGACCACATTGCAGACGAGACTTAACACGATCCTCAAGGTCCTTGATCTCACCTGGCGCGCGATCGGCCGAGATGATGATCTGCTTGTTCTGATCGACCAGCGCATTGAACGTGTGAAAGAACTCTTCCTGCGTTGAATCCTTGCCAGCAATGAACTGGACATCATCCACCATCAACACGTCAACCGAGCGGAACAAGTGCTTGAAGTCCATCATCCGACGTTCGCGCAGGGCCTGAACAAACCGGTACATGAACTGCTCCGCCGACAAATACAGAACGTTCAACTCGGGGCTCTTGGTTTTCAACTCCCATGCGATGGCATGCATCAAGTGCGTTTTACCCAGACCGACGCCACCATAAAGAACCAAAGGATTGAACGTGACGGGTCCGCCTTCGGACACACGACGCGCAGCGGCATGGGCCAGTTCGTTGGGCTTGCCAACAACAAAGCTGTCGAACGTGAAACGGGAATCCAGCGGAGCGGCCTGCAAGGATTCAAGCGCGTCGTTCGTGACGTCCGCTTGCGACGAAACTGGTGCATCCCGCACAACGGTCGGTTTGGAATCGGTCTCGGTCTTAGGGCGCGCCGGTGAGTTGGCAGCGACGCGGAAGGCCAGTCGTTGAACCGTTTCCCCTGCGGTGTTCATCTCATAGAGTATGAGATCCGCAAAGTTCTGACTGACATAGTTGCCCATGAAATTTGTCGGCACGGAAAATACCGCTACGCCATCCTGCAACTCTTGGAATTCAAGAGGTTCGATCCAGGTCGTGTAGTTGTTTTTTCCAATGGCCTTGAGCAACTTGTTTCGTAGTAGTCCCCATTTCTCTTGTGTCATTAAGCGCCTCACGCATCCCATTCTTTATTGGCCTGTCGGCCTTATTGCTATTTTCCGGTTGCCCGGTTTAAGCACTCACACGCAAAGGGATACCGTCACCAAACCGCAGTAGTTTGGCGGGTGTGTCTCAGAAAGTCCGCACAACCTTATTTGCCGGCGCTCCATACCCGAAACGCCCTGAAAACAGGGTTGCGCAACGCAATCTCATATTCGACAGGGCTTGGTTCCCTGGTGACCCAAGGACCGCAGCAGATCAGCAAACCAGTTGCCAACATTCGTTCCTGACCATTCTGATGCCCGTCAGTCCGGTCGTTGGAACAGCCTGTCCCCCCAAGCGAGTGAATCGCTGTAACAGTGGTAGCAAGAGGCCAAGGCATCCGGCAACGAAACTCTGATGTTGACTCGTATCTTTCGCCGAAAGAATCTCTCGGATTTGTGAAGGCGCGGCTTTCCGGCAACAGCACAAAAAAAGCGCCACAGACCGCGGCGCTTTTTTTATCAATTTACCTTGCTTGATTGACCCAAGGTCAACCCGAGCCTTAGCCCAACGCTTTTACACGTGCCGACAAGCGCGACATTTTGCGGGACGCGGTGTTCTTGTGGAAAACGCCTTTTGTGACGCCGCGCATCAGTTCAGGCTGAGCTGCGCGCAGTGCCGCGGTTGCCGCGTCCTTGTCGCCGGATGCGATCGCTTCTTCTACTTTACGCAGGTAGGTGCGGATGCGCGAACGACGTGCTTTGTTGATTGCGAAACGCTTCTCGTTCTGACGAGCGCGTTTTTTTGCTTGGGGCGAATTAGCCATGTGTGTCTCTGACCTTTGGTTCGGTACGTTATCTAGGGTTGCGCGCCACGGAATATCCGCACCGGATCAGAAATCACGAGTGTGAGTCGGGCCAGGCGGGCCGCACGCGCATGTATAGCGGCGCTTACTATCCAAGTTGGCCAGGTTTGCCAAGCCGATTCTTTCGCCGCACATGTCGGGTATGAAAAAGGCGGGCATAGGCCCGCCGGTTTCGACTTGGTTAGGACATTGCTTACTTGTCGCGGAATTGCGCGGCGCGCTTTTCCAGGAATGCAGCCATGCCTTCTTTCTGATCCTCGGTCGCAAACATCGAATGGAAAACACGACGTTCGAACAACAGCCCCTCGCTAAGTGGCAACTCATAGCTGCGATTGACCGCTTCCTTGGCCGCCATTGCGGTCAACTGGGATTTCTCGGCGATTTTTTGGGCCGCGCCCATCGCCTCGTCCATTAGCTTCTTGGCAGGCACGACTCGACTGACAAGGCCCGAGCGCTCAGCTTCTTCGGCATCCATGAAACGGCCGGTCAGGTTCATGTCCATGGATTTGGACTTGCCGACAAACCGCGTAAGCCGCTGGCTGCCGCCCACGCCCGCAATGACACCAAGGTTGATTTCCGGTTGGCCAAACTTGGCCGTATCGGCCGCAATGATGAAGTCGCACAGCATGGCCAGTTCGCAACCTCCGCCCAGCGCATAGCCTGCAACGGCCGCAATGACAGGCTTGCGGATCGCGGAGACCCGATCATTGAGATCGCCAAACAGATTTGAGCTGTAGACGTCGACAAAACTCAACTCGGACATTTCCTTGATGTCCGCGCCAGCAGCGAACGCCTTGTCCGAACCGGTGATGACAATGCAACGCACTTTGTCATTAGTATCCGCATCTTCCAACGCGGTGCAAAGTTCCTGCGCCAGCTGTGAGTTCAGCGCATTCAGCGCATCGGGTCTGTCGAGCTTGATAAGTGCGACGTGGTCTTCGATTTCGACGATGATCGTCTCAAAAGCCATGAGGTGAAAGCTTCCGGTTGTTCCGTTCAGGTACGATTCCTTATCACGCGAATTCGCTGGATCAAGTTATCTTTGGCATTGCGCACAGTAGAAGGATGAGCGACCGGACTGGGTGATTCTTTTAATCGGCACACCACAACCTTCGGTCCTGCAGGGTTCGCCTTCGCGGCCATAAACATCAAAGCTGTGCTGAAAATATCCAAGTTCTCCATCAGCTTGGCGGAAATCACGTAAGGATGAACCACCCGCTTCGATGGCGTCCTGCAACACCTTCCGGATGATTGGAACCAGTGCGGCGACACGGGGCGCAGAAATTTGTCCGGCTTTGCGACGTGGCGACACTCCGGCGCGAAATAGCGCCTCGCAAACATAGATGTTGCCCAATCCGGCAACGATTCCCTGATCCAGCAGCGCCGATTTGACCGGAGTGTTCTTGCCACGAAACGCGCTGATCAGATGCTGGTCGTGAAAATCATTGCCCAATGGCTCCGGCCCCAGAACCGACAGCAATTTGTGATCCTCGGCTGTCGCCGTCGGCAACAGGTCCATCGCACCAAACCGGCGAGGGTCGTTGAAAGTCACCCGTGAACCATTGGCCATATGAAAGACGACATGGTCATGTTTCTCCGGCATTGGGTGGTCGTGCACGAATTGGCCCAACGGGTCGCCCGACACGGTCATTCGCCCCGACATGCCGAGGTGAATCAGCAGTGTTTCCCCACTGCTGAGATCGGCCAGTATGTACTTCGACCGCCGACGCAATTGTTGAATTGTCTGCCCGGTCAATCGCTCGGCCATTCGATCAGGGAAAGGCCAGCGCAGATCGGGGCGATTCACATCCGCCCGTTCGATCACCACGCCTTCCATCGCAGGCGTCAGCCCTCGGCGGACCGTTTCGACTTCGGGAAGCTCCGGCATGTTCTCTCCTGATTTGCTGCCAGCGCGCTTTCAAACGCCCGCACCATTTCATCATGTCCGGTTACATATTTCAGAATCCGTGCCGTCTTCCCATCGGAAAAACGCAGAACGTAGGCCCCGTGGTGTCGGAGGCTGATCTTGGTCAGCTTTGTAAGATCAAAATAATGGCGCTGAAACAGTGGGCCCCTCGTAACCAGCTCGTCGCCATCAATCGTGACGGTGGCATTCAGATGATAGATCAGCGAATAGATCGCGAATCCGACAAGTCCCAGCTTGATCCAAACCACAGTTTCGGTACCGACACCCGGAAACACTTCTCTATTTGGTGCCAGATCGGGCCGGACAATACTGATGCCAAACAGCATAGCGATCGCAAAAACAATCAGCACAAGCGTACCCGGGGCAGTTCGGAACGTCCGTCGCGTCAGGGTGCGTTGGGCGGGGAATGCGCTGCCTGCCTGGCGCACCGCTTCTTCTACCGGATCGTTCGGAAAGTGCCGGGCCGCCGCGTCCAGCTTGTCCCCCAGCCCTTCAGCACGCCACACCCGCCGGATTGTGTGCAAGACAGCCCTGATCCGCCAGCCAAAGTAAAAAAATACCAAAAATATGGACAGCAAAGCTGCGAGAATGCTTGCCAACAAGACATCTCCGAAGGTTTGGACATCTGATTCCGTCATAGTGCTGGACTAAGGAAAATCTGTGACGCGCCCTTCAAATCGTCGCCCCTGCTACCATTTCGCGCGATTGTCTTCCCGGCGCGGAGGCCTATAAGGATGAGCAACACAGGCAAAGGCGTCCGTTCAATGTCCGACAACAGCGACAAGACCACTCATTTTGGGTTTGAAACCGTGCGTGAGGCTGAAAAAGCCGGGCGCGTGCAGGGCGTGTTCAACTCGGTCGCCTCGAAATACGACGTGATGAACGATGTCATGTCGATGGGCATTCACCGGGTCTGGAAAGACGCGATGATGGACTGGCTTGCCCCGCGCCCCGGTCAGCGTTTGTTGGATGTGGCTGGTGGCACCGGAGATATCTCATTCCGGTTCCTCAAACGCGCGGGCCACGGCCATGCCACCGTGCTGGACCTGACCGAGCCGATGTTGGTCGAAGGTCGCCAGCGGGCCGAGGCCGACCAAATGGCTGACAGCCTGAACTGGGTAGTTGGCGATGCTATGTCGCTGCCCTTCGACGACAACACCTTTGACGTCTACACAATCTCATTTGGCATCCGGAACGTGACACGCCCGCAAGAAGCGCTGAACGAAGCCTTCCGCGTGCTGAAACCCGGCGGCCGCTTGATGGTGTTGGAGTTCAGCCAGTTGCCCAATGACGGGCTGCAAAAGCTATACGATCTCTACAGCTTCAACGTCATCCCGCGCATGGGTAAACTCATCGCCAATGACTACGACAGCTATCAGTACCTGGTCGAATCGATCCGTAACTTTCCGGATCAAGAGACTTTCCTGGGCATGGTCCGCGCGGCCGGTTTCGAGAACGCCAAGTACCGCAACCTGAGTATGGGCATCGCCGCACTGCATTCCGGCTGGAAGATCTGATGCGCGGCCCTCACAACATTATCCGCCTGATCCGCACAGGCGCCACACTCGAGCGCACAGGCGCGATGAACGTGGTACTGGACGCATTCGAAGCCCCGCGTGCCCTGCGCATTGTCGCTCATGCTTTGGGCAAACCCTTTCAATGGCTTGGTTATAAAGGCGATCCTGACATGCCGCCTGCGACACGGGCGCTGACAGCGCTCGGGCCGGCGTACATCAAGTTTGGTCAGGTTCTGTCGACTCGTCCCGACGTGGTCGGCGATGAGTTGGCCGAACAGCTGCGCGTGCTGCAGGACAAGCTTCCCCCGTTTTCCCGCTCCGAAGCTATGGCCGAAGTGGAAAAGGAACTCGGTCAGCCGGTTTCTGAAATCTTCAGCGAATTCAGCGAACCCATCGCTGCAGCATCCATTGCTCAGGTCCACAAGGCCAAACTGGTCAGCACCGGCGAAGACGTAGCCGTCAAAGTTCTACGCCCAGGCATCGAACGCGCCTTTCGCAAGGATGTGGACGCCTTTTATTTCGCAGCCCGTATCGTTCAACTGTTCGCCCCCGGCGCGCGCCGCCTGCGCCCAATGGAAGTGATCGAACATTTCGACGGCGTGGTACGCGGT
Organism: Ruegeria sp. BI12; assembly: GCF_056537985.1. Lineage (NCBI taxonomy): Bacteria > Pseudomonadati > Pseudomonadota > Alphaproteobacteria > Rhodobacterales > Roseobacteraceae > Ruegeria > Ruegeria sp. BI12. The sequence goes on from NZ_JBQFSL010000002.1 coordinate 117,559, forward strand.
GAACTGGACCTGCGCCTGGAAAGCGCCGCCGCGTCGGAATACGCAGCCAATACTAAGGACGATGCCGGGTTTTGGTTGCCGCCCGTCGTCTGGTCTCTGTCAGCCCGCCGAGTAATGACGCTCAGTTGGGCTGACGGTATTCCGCTGGGCGACAATGCGGCGCTAGATGCGGTCGGGCACAACCGCCGCGATCTCGCGGAACGTGTGCTGCGTCTGTTCCTGCTGCACGCACTGCGCGACGGCTTTTTTCACGCCGACATGCATCAGGGCAACCTGAAGGTCGCGGCCAACGGGGACATCATCGCCTATGACTACGGCATCATGGGCCATATCGACGAATATACCCGCCGGGTCTATGCCGAGATTCTATTCGGCTTCATCCGCCGCGACTACAAACGTGTGGCCGAGGTTCATTTCGAGGCAGGATACGTACCCGCAAATCAGGATGTCGACGAATTTGCCCGCGCTCTGCGCGCAGTCGGAGAACCGATCTTTGGCATGGACGCCACCCACATTTCGATGGGTCGTCTGCTGAACTACCTGTTCGAAGTGACCGAGCGGTTTGGCATGGAAACCCGCACCGAACTGATCCTGCTACAACGAACGATGGTGGTCGTGGAAGGCGTCGCACGTTCCCTGGACCCGCATATCAACATCTGGGAGGTCGCCCGCCCGGTTGTCGAGGACTACATCAAGCAATCCATCGGCCCCCGCGCGGCCCTGCGGGACTTTGGAAAAACCGCCATGGTGCTGGCCCGTTTTGGCCCACGCCTGCCCGCCTTGGTGGAAAATGTACTGATCGCGCAGACGCAAAAGGACGACACCCAGAACAAAGGGTTACCAGCAGCCATCCTGCCCGCAACGATCGGTGCCGCTGCAGGCGCCGTATTTGTCCTGATCATCACAGCCTTCACATAGAACCGACCCGCCAGCTTCATCTGGCCGAGAGTATCCTCGTTGGGAATTGCGCCAATGGGGGCGATGGGGGGCGGTGCCCCCCGGCCCTAGTTCAGATCAGAGCCGCTCGAAGGCGATGGCGATGCCCTGTCCGCCACCAATACACATGGTGACCAGGCCTTTGGACCCGCCAATGCGTTCCAGTTCATACAGCGCCTTCAAGGTGATGATTGCTCCCGTGGCGCCCACTGGGTGCCCCAAAGCAATCGCGCCTCCGTTCGGGTTTACCTTAGCGGCGTCCAGACCCAGTTCCTTGTTCACGGCCAATGCCTGAGACGCGAAGGCTTCGTTGCTTTCGATCACATCAAAATCCTCGACCGACAGACCCGTGCGCGCCATCAGGTTCTGAACTGCGGGAACCGGTCCGATTCCCATGACCTCCGGGCGAACACCAGCGTGGCCATATCCCAGAATGCGCGCTTTGGGTTTCAGACCCGCTTTTTCCGCAGCTTCCGCTGTGGCCAGAACCATTGCGGCCGCCCCATCATTGATGCCCGATGCGTTTCCAGCGGTCACGCGACCGTCTTTCTTGAATGCCGGACGCAGACCAGCCAGAGCCTCAGCCGAGGTTTTTTTCGGGTGCTCGTCGACCATGAAATCGACCATGTCCCGCTTCACTTTGACCTGAACCGGAGCGATCTGACTTTCGAAATAGCCCGACTCGATGGCCGCTGCTGCGCGAGTCTGGCTTGTCAGGGCAAACTCATCCATCTGCTCGCGGGTGACCTGATGTTCATCCGCAACATTTTCGGCCGTCACACCCATATGTCCGGTGCCAAAGGGGCAATTCAGCGCGCCGAGCATCATGTCCAGAGACTTGACGTCCCCCATCTTCGCGCCCCAACGCGCCTGAGGGACAATATACGGGCTGCGCGACATGCTTTCGGCCCCTCCGGCCACGGCAAACTCTGCGTCGCCCAGCATCAGCGATTGCACTGCCGATACAATCGCCTGCGCGCCCGAACCACACAGGCGATTCACGTTCATCGCAGGTGTTTCGTTTGGTATTCCCGCTTGTTTTGCAGCGGCGCGTGACAGGTACATGTCGCGTGGCTCAGTGTTAATGACATGACCAAAAACCACGCTGCCAATCTGGGTTGGCTCGACCCCCGAACGCTCCATAGCCGCTTCCGTCACCACGGTTGCAAGATCAATCGGTGCGGTTGAGGCCAGCGCCCCGCCAAATGTGCCGATCGCGGTGCGGGCACCATCAAGAATCACGATGTCTTTCATGTCTCTTCTCCTCTGGGATTTGGCGGAACTATGCATCTGCGGCATCAGGCTGTCCCATGGAACGTACCGTCACAAGCAGAATTGACATAAGGCGGGCAAACGCGCATGAGATTCCGTCATGACGGAAAACCCAGACGATATCCTGACACGACTGCCCGCTCGCCTGAAAGAGGCGCGCAGGGCCAAAGGCCTGTCGCTCGAAGCCGTGGCGAACCTGAGCGGCGTATCCAGATCCATGGTCAGCCAGATCGAACGGGGTGAAAGCAGCCCGACGATCTCGACCCTGTGGAATCTGACCCGTGCCTTGCAGGTGGATTTTGCCGGGTTGCTGGAAGAAGCGAACAGCGCGGACCAGATCGAAGTACTCAGGAAGTCCGAAGTGCCCAGCATCGACAACATGGGTCAAAAATGCCGGATTCGCATTCTGTCACCGCCCGAAGAGGCAGGTGGGCACGAGGTCTACGACATTGAATTCGACAAAGACGGCGCACTGAACAGTCAGCCCCATGCCCGAGGCGCACGAGAGCAACTGACCGTGCTGGAGGGCGCCGTACGCGTGACATCCGGCACTGCTGTCAGTGACCTGCAGCAGGGTGACACCGCACGCTATGCGGCGGATGTGGCGCATTCGATCATCGCCAATGGACCTGCGCGGGTCTTCCTGATCGTCAAAAACGCCTGACCCCGGAAAAAATCCGCCTTCACGGATTTTTTTCTCGTATATTGTAATTCCCCCATTCAGGAATTACATCCGTTATGTTAGATATGCGACTCAGACAAACGGAGACCGCCATGGCTGATGCATTCCTGTCCCACATCACGGACACCCTCGCGCAGATCGAATCTGAGGGTCTGTACAAACGCGAACGAATGATCACCTCGCCTCAGGGCGGTGAGATTACGGTGGGCGACAAACAAGTCATCAACTTGTGCGCCAACAACTATCTGGGTCTGGCCGATCACCCCGCTCTGATCGACGCCGCCAAAGATGCTATGGAACCCAAGGGATTCGGCATGGCCTCGGTCCGGTTCATCTGCGGCACGCAGGACATTCACCGTGAATTGGAACAACGGCTGGCAAACTTCCTGAACAAGGACGACTCCATTTTGTTTGCCGCCTGTTTCGATGCGAACGGAGGACTGTTTGAGCCTTTGTTAGGGCCTGAAGACGCCATCATCTCGGACAGTCTGAACCACGCCTCGATCATCGACGGCGTTCGGTTGTGCAAGGCCAAGCGCTATCGCTACCTGAACAATGACATGAACGATCTTGAGGCTTGGCTTAAACAGGCACGCGAGGATGGGGCTCGGCATATCATGATCGCGACCGATGGTGTGTTCTCGATGGATGGCTATTTGGCCAACCTGCCGAAAATCCGAGAGCTGGCCGACAAATACGACGCCATCGTCATGGTGGATGACTGCCACGCGACAGGCTTTATGGGGCCGAACGGCGCGGGCACACCGGATCACTTCGGCGTCGATGTGGACATTCTGACGGGAACCCTGGGCAAGGCACTTGGGGGGGCAATCGGCGGTTACATCGCCGGGCCGCAGCCAGTGATAGATCTGCTTCGGCAGCGGGCGCGGCCCTATCTGTTCTCAAACTCGCTGCCACCGTCCATCGTCGCTGCTGGTCTCGAGGCAATTCGACTGGTCGAAGAAGGCGACATGCTGCGCGCACAACTGTTCGGCAACGCGAAATACTGGCGTGCAGGGCTTGAGAAGCTGGGCTTTGATCTTCTGCCTGGCGAGCATCCGATTGTCCCGGTCATGTTGGGTGAGGCGCAGTTGGCGCAAGACATGGCATCAAGATTGTTCGACGAAGGCGTCTATGTCTCCGGCTTCTTCTTTCCTGTCGTTCCACGCGGTCAGGCGCGGATCAGAACGCAGATGAATGCAGCTCTGACAAAGGATGAACTGGACCGCGCGCTGGCCGCCTTTGGCAAGGTCGGCAAAGACTTGGGAGTGATTTAATGATCCTTCCCTCTGTGATCCCCGCGATTGGGAACACACCTTTAGTCGACCTGTCGCGCATTTGCCAGCGACTGGATCTGGATGGCCGCATTCTGGCCAAGCTGGATTACCTGCTGCCGGGCTTCTCGAAGAAGGACCGCGCAGCAAGGTCAATTGTCGAACTGGCGCGCGCAGAAGGCACCCTGTCACCGGGGCAGACGGTTGTTGAACTGACCTCAGGGAATATGGGCACTGGGCTGGCGATTGTCTGCGGCATTCTGGGGCATCCTTTTGTGGCAGTGATGAGCGCCGGAAACTCGGTCGAACGGGCGCGGATGATGCGTGCCCTTGGGGCCGAAGTCGTCATTGTCCCACAGGCCGAAGGCAGTAAACCCGGCGAGGTTTCGGGCGCGGATCTGGCTTTGGTGGACGAGGCCGCACAACACATTACAGCCGACCGGAACGCCTTTCGGGCCGATCAATTCGGCCATTCCGGCAATCCCAAGTCCCATGCCACGGGTACGGGGCCGGAAATCTGGGAGCAATCCGGCGGCACCGTTACGGCCTTTTGCGATTTTGCAGGTTCCGGCGGCACTCTGGCCGGCGTCGCTACCTTTCTCACCCCGCACGGAGTGCGCTGTTATGCCATGGAACCCGAAGGCGCGCGGGCTATCGCTGGCGAAGCCATCATCAATCCCGATCACCCGATTCAGGGCGGCGGCTACGCGATGGACGATCTGGTTCATCTGAACGGGACATCTTTGGCCGGGCATCTGTCGGTGTCGGGCGAGGCGGCGCGGGACGGGGCGCGGATGCTGGCCCGAACCGAAGGCATTTTCGCAGGCTACTCGGCAGGCGCAAACCTTGCCGGGGCGATTGAACTGTTGCGCGGCCCGGAAAAGGGCGGCTGCGTAGCGATTGTGATGTGTGACAGTGGGCTGAAGTACCTGTCGACCGATTTGTGGGAGTGACCAAATGCGACCCAACAACATGAAAGCGCTTGAGAAATCCAAACCCGAAGAAGGCCTGTGGATGGTGCAGGCCCCCGTACCAGAGATCGGCCCGGAAGAGGTTCTGATCCGCATCAACAAAACCGGCATTTGCGGGACGGATATCCACATCTGGAACTGGGATGCTTGGGCTGCCGCCACCGTGCCGATTCCGATGATCACCGGCCACGAATTCGCAGGTGAGATCGTCGAGATGGGCCGCAATGTAACCGGCCTTGAGATTGGCCAGCGTTGTTCCGGCGAAGGCCACCTGATCACTACCGACAGCCGCCAAAGTCGCGCAGGAAAGTTCCATCTGGATCCCGGTACACGCGGGATCGGAGTAAACGAACAGGGGGCCTTTGCCCAATACCTGAAGCTTCCTGCTTTCAATGTGGTGCCATTGCCCGAGGATGTTCCGGACGAGATCGGTGCCATCCTCGACCCGTTGGGCAACGCCGTTCACACAGCGCTCAGCTTTGACTTGCTTGGCGAAGATGTTCTGATTACCGGCGCTGGCCCGATTGGAATCATGGCCGCCGCCGTCGCACGCCATGCAGGGGCTCGGCATGTCGTGATCACCGATATCAACCCGGATCGTCTGAAACTGGCCGAACATGTCGTGCCCACCGTGCGGCCTGTGGACGTCAGCAAAGAAGATCTGCAGGACGTCATAACAGAACTCGGCATGCAGCAGGGATTTGATGTCGGCCTGGAAATGTCCGGCTCCCAAGTTGCGCTAGACCAGATGGTCGAGGCGCTGGTGATGGGCGGCAAGATCGCACTGTTGGGTATTCCACCCGGGAAATCCCCCGTGGATTGGTCCCGGATCGTGTTCAAGGCCATCACTATAAAGGGCGTTTATGGGCGTGAGATGTTCGAGACGTGGTACAAGATGATCGCCATGCTGCAGAACGGTCTGGATGTCAGCCGAGTGATCACACACCAAATGAAGGTCGACGATTTTGCCAAAGGTTTTGCTGCGATGAAATCTGGTCAATCCGGCAAGGTTGTTCTGGACTGGACTTAACGCTCTGGAGTTGCGCGAGTTCAGACCCTAAACAGGAGTGAACTCATGCGTTTGGAGGAGCAAATGGAATGGGGAGAAATATTCCGCGACAAGGGCCGGTATTGGTACCTTCGCGCCTTGGCCAATAAGCGGATGGGTGTCGAATCCCTGTTCCAGCGCTGGCGCTTTGACGATGTCCCAGCAGTGGATTGCGTGATCGGTGACCAAACTGGCACCGGCAGTTCCAGCGGCGTGTCCTTTCTGCGTAGGGCCTTGGATTTGCGATGCTTCCATGATCTTTTCGATGTACGCCCGAATTGATGTTTGCGGAGCAGGAGTAGGCGATGCTGTACCGAGGGTTCACTCAGGATGAGCTGGAGCGGGAATACTCTCCCAGTTCCATGATCGGTGGTGATTTGACGCCATTCCTGGACAGCTATGCCGCGCTGAGCGCGCAACACCGGGCCAGGATGGAGGTGAGGGAGAACCTCGCTTACGGCGATGCTCCGGCGCAGGTGCTGGATTTCTTTCCAGCAAAGGGAACAGGTGCGCCGCTGCATGTTTTTGTCCACGGCGGCTATTGGCAAGCGCTCAGCCAGCGCGAATCCGCGACGATGGCGCCCGCCCTGATCGAAGCAGAGCATTCCTTTGCAACGTTGAACTATACGCTGGCCCCCGACGCGCGACTGAATCAGATGATCGACGAGTGCCGCGATGCGCTGTTGTGGCTGGCCGCCCAGGCCGGTACGCTGGGATTCGATCCCTCACGGATCACCCTGTCAGGACACAGTGCAGGCGCGCATCTGGTGGCGATGGTCCTGTCGACCTCGGCTGATGCATTGGCCCGTGCAGGGCTGCGCGTGCGGGATGTGATCCTGATTAGTGGTATCTATGATCTGGAACCGATCAGCCAGACCTCGGTGAACGACCCGCTGCAATTGACCCCGGTCGAAGTACATGATCTGTCCCCCATGCTGCACCCGCCCGCCCCGGGCCCACGGTACCACGTGACAGTGGCCGAGCGCGACACGCCGGAGTTCATCCGCCAGAGTCGGGCTTACGCTGAATTGCTGCGCAAAGCCGGGCATTCCGTTAGTTTCGAATTGAAAACGGGGATGCAGCATTTCGACATCATCATGCATCCCGGCACGTTTCTGCCGTCGGCGCGCTAGTCACACGTATCAAACCTCAGACAGGCGTGGCCTTTGCATCGGATACCAGCCCCGGCGCACAGCAGGTTTGTGGCAAACCCATCGTCGTCTGTTTCAAGCTCAAAGCAGACTTTGACCGGTAGCCCGAGTATCGCAATTTCCACTACTCTGCTTACTTCGAAACAATGGTCAGAGCTAAGGCCCGTTTTGAAGCTTCATATTCTTCGGTTATTCGGCGTTCCGTTCCAATACTATTGTTTTCGTTGACACATTGCCTCGTATACGGTCCGGTAAATTACTCGACGTGTTTTAGCGCAAGGATTTGATGTCATGCCAGAATCTCTCGACCTGCATAAGTTTGAAAATCTAAGCCCTTTCCAAATTAAAGACGAGCTCATCAAGCTGGCTCAGAAAGAGTCGCGCCAGATGGCATTGCCGTATCTGAATGCCGGGCGAGGTAATCCGAACTGGATTGCCACCAAGGCCCGCGAGGCGTTCTTCCTGCTGGGCCAGTTCGCGATGACCGAGGCGCAGCGCCATCGCAATGAACCGCAGGTAGGATTGGCTGGGATGCCGCAGGGGCCCGGGTGCTACGAAAGGCTCAAGGCCTATTGCAAGACGTCCGAAGGCAAGAACGGCCCTCCGGGCGCGGATACGCTTGTCGCCATGGTGGATTTTGCAATTCAAAAATTCGGCTTCACCTCGGACGATTTCGTTCTGGAGTTGACCGATGGCATTGTCGGGGATCACTATCCGATGCCGGACCGGTGCATGAAACACAACGAGGCGATTGTCCATGAATACGTGATGTGGGCGATGTGTTCAGGCCATCGGCCTGATGCCAAGTTCGACATTTACGCCGTCGAAGGTGGAACCGCTGCGATGTGCTACATCTTTAAGGCGCTGAAGAACCAAAGGCTGCTTAATGCGGGTGACACCATCGCGCTGGGGACGCCAATCTTTACCCCCTACCTCGAAATGCCCGTGCTTGAAGACTATGGGTTGAACGTGGTGGATGTGTCCTCGGAAGAAGAAGATCATTTCCAGCTGACCGATGACGATCTCGAGCAACTGGCCGATCCCAAGGTCAAAGCGCTGTTTCTGGTCAACCCGGGCAACCCGTCCTCGGTCGCGATCAGCCCCGAGGTCATGGCTCGTCTGGTCGAATTTGTCAAAACCCGGCGTCCTGACCTGATCATCCTGACCGATGATGTCTACGGAACCTTTGTTCCAAACTTTCAGTCGGTGATGGGCCACCTGCCGGAAAATACCATCGGGGTCTACTCGTACTCCAAGTATTTCGGCTGTACGGGCTGGCGCCTCGGCGCGATCCTCGTGGCTGAAAACAACATCTTCGACAAGATGATTGCCAACGCACCGGATGACGTAAAATCCGTTGTCAACGCACGTTACGAGGCACTGACCCCGGATCCCGACTCTTTCAAGTTCATCGATCGGATCGTGGCCGACAGCCGGGATGTAGCGCTCAACCACACCGCCGGGCTGTCGCTGCCTCAACAAGTGATGATGACATTGTTCTCGCTGGTTGAATTGATGGACGAGGACAAAGCCTATCAGAAGTTCTGTTGGGGCATTCTGAAGCATCGCTTTGATGAACTGGTCGAAGGGTTGGGCATCGAAGTTCCAGACAACCCGTTGTTCGACAAATATTACGGGATCATCGATTTCGAGTTCTGGCTGCGCAAATACGTGGGCGAAGAAGTGGTCGAGTGGATCAAGGAAAACGTTCATCCTCTGGATATCTCCTTCAAACTGGCGCAGGACCACGGGATCGTGTTACTGAACGGCTCGGGCTTTGACGCACCGAATTGGTCGGCGCGCGTGTCCTTCGCCAATCTCGACGACAGCGCCTATCGTCAGATCGGGCGGGCGGTGCGGGCCGTGGCTACCGGATATGTGCAGGCCTACCGTGCTTCGAAAGGATTACCGCTCCATGGTTGAGGTCGTTCGGTAGTAATAGGTAGGACTGCATGGAACTGATCGGAGAGATCTTCGGCGCTCACCCCGAATTGGCCTTGTTTTGCAGCCTTGCCCTTGGCTATGCGATTGGAAAGATCACTATCGGCTCGTTTACCGTTGGATCGGTAGCGGGCTGTCTTCTGGCTGGCGTTCTTGTCGGCCAGACCGGAGTCGAAATTTCGGACGACCTGAAGCAGGCGTTCTTCATGCTGTTTCTGTTTTCCATTGGCTACAGGACCGGTCCACAGTTCTTCCGATCTTTGAACGCCAGCGCCTTGCCCCAGATCGCGATCACAGTTTTGCTCTGTGTCGTAGCGTTGGTGGCGGCCGCTCTGCTGGCGCCTTTGATGGGGCTATCGGTTGGCATAGCGGCCGGGCTTTTGGCGGGCGGCGCTACGGAAAGTGCAACATTGGGCGTCGCCATCGATGCCTTTGCCAAGACCGGTGCCGACGAGGCTGCCCAACAGATATTTGACGCCGAAATCGCAACCGGTTTTGCGGTAGCATACTTCGTCGGCGTCATCGCCACGATCTTCTTCCACACTCAACTGGCCCCCCGATTTTATGGACGGTCGCTGAAAGAGGCGTGTTCCGAATACGAGGCAAAGCTGGATGACGAATCCACTCCGATCGTTCCTCAACACCGCGATTTCGAAGCCCGTGCATATCGCATCGCACCAAAATTCGCGGGCCACACCGTAGCCGATGTGGAAGCCCGCGTCCCGGATCATGTCCGCGCCTATATCGACCGTGTGCGGCGCGGAGACAAAATCCTGCCCACGTCGCGCGACATGGTTCTGCAGGACAATGATATCGCGGCAATTGCAGGCATGCGCTCATTCCTGATCGACCATGCCAATGAGATTGGGGAGGAAGTTGAAGATCCCGAATTGCTGGACCTGCCGGTCGAAACAGACGACATCGTGGTGACCAATAGCGAGCTGGTCAACCGGACCCTCGGCGAGTTGTCGACCTATCCCGAAGCCCGTACGGTGTTTTTGCGCGGCATCATGCGCAGCGGTGAACGGCTGCCGATTTTTCGAGGCGTAACATTGCACAAAGGCGACGTGCTGACGGTGTCCGGAACACGTAGCCATATCACGGACGCAGCCGCCAAGCTGGGTTACCTAGACCGGGAAACAAGCAAAACCGACATGGTCTTTGTGGCGTTCTTCATTTTGATCGGGGGCCTGATCGGTATTCCGGCGTTGAAATACGGAGCGGTGGAACTGGGCCTTGGCACGTCCGTCGGCGTCCTTCTGGGCGGGCTGGTTGCAGGTTGGTTGCGCTCGGTTCGCAGAACATTCGGCTTTGTCCCCGAAGCAACGCTTTGGATTTTCGATTCCGTCGGGTTATGCGTTTTTGTGGCCTGCGTCGGCATCACGTCCGGCACCAGTTTCGTGGCAGGCGTTCTGGAAAGCGGTCCATCGCTGATTATCGGATCGCTAGCCATCGTCCTCCTCGCCCACGGCTCGGCCATTTTTGTCGGCTACAAAGTGTTCAAGATCAACGAAGGCGTACTGGCCGGAACTTGTTGCGGAGCTGGAACTTCGGCCCCAGCACTGGCCGCCGTGCAGGAAGCGGCGCAAAGTCAGGTACCCACGCTTGGTTATGGGTTGGGTTACGCCGTGGGCAACGTGCTGTTGGCGCTATGGGGCTCGGTCATCATCCTTTTGCTGCTCTGACCCCTACGGCACAAAAGCCACGACCAACGGCCCCCAAAGTGTCAGGAAGATGTTCGCAACTGCATAGGTCATGGTGAAAGCCGGGGTCGGGGTCGAGTTTCCTGCCTTTTCAAGCAGAGTTGCAAAACCCGGGTTACCCGATCGAGATCCGGTGACAACTGCACAAGCTTCGATCGGGTTCCGAATACGCAGGGCGATGTAGTTGATTGGAAATTGAACGATCATCGGCATCAGCGTCACAACGAACCCAAGCAACAGCAATGTAATCCCATATTCCTGAATCGCCTGCAGCGCAGGTTGACCGGCGTTCAGGCCGACAACACCCACAAAAACCGCTAAACCGAAGCTTTGCAGGAAATTCGCAGCACCGCGATTGATGCCGCCGATCTTAGGACGGCGGATACGCAAGTATCCGATAATCAGTCCGGTCACGAGGCACCCAAGGCCCGACCCCAGCGCTACTTTGGTTCCGGCGATGGTAAAGCTGATCTCACCGATCAGATATCCGACCGCGACACCGATCCCCAATGCGATGAAGTTGGTGACAGAAGCGGATGGCGGCACATAGCCCGCAAATTTGGTCGCACGGGTCAGGTCATCCTTGTGGCCAACAATGCTGACTTCGTCGCCAGCGTGAATCTCGGTGTCGTGCAGAACCGGAATATCATGGCCCATGCGGGTAATCTTGGAGATGTAGACGCCCCGGCGTTGATCGGCAGATATTGCGTCGCGCAGCTGTAAAAGGGTTTTGCCTGCAAGTTTGGGGTTGGTGATTACGACATTGCGCCGTTCTTCGACGACCACTAGTTCGGGCGGGAATTCTCCGACCTCGCTTCCGGCCGAACTTTCGAACTTTGCCAGCCCAGAAACCAGCCCGGACACAACTACTACGTCGCCTGCGTTGATCACCATGTCAGGCGTTGGATCCGTGGCAACGCCATCGCGTAGCAACCGTTCGACCAAGATATCTTCGTTAGACCCAGCTTCTATTTCTGTTACCGAACTGCCGACAACTGACGCACCATCGCGAACCCGATACGCCCGCGCATCGAATCGGTTCATGGGCAGGAATTCACCCTCTTCGAGCGAGCGACCACCGCCACTGAGCTTTTGAGCCAGCTTGATCGCCTCTTCCCGCAGGTTCCACCGCATGATGATAGGAAGTACGCTGACGGCCAGAATCGGACCGATTGATCCAAAGATGTAGGTGACCGAATAGCCAACCGCGATATTGGTCTTTAGCTTTTCAGCCTCATCCGACGCCAACCCCAAAAGGTCGATAGCATTTCCGGCCGTGCCGATAATTGCGGACTGGGTTAACCCTCCGGCAGCCAGACCCGCGGCCAGTCCTTTGTCCAGCCCCGCCCACCTGGCAACGACAATCACGAAGAACAAACCCCACAGGGTCATCATGAATGCGGCGAGTAGTTTGGTCAGGGCAGTCCGGTTCAGGGCTGCGAAGAACTGCGGTCCTCCGTTATATCCGACCATGAAAATGAACAGAGAAAAGAAGATATTTTGCACATCGGTGCTGAGGTTGATCCCGCCGATCTGACCTACGAAAACCGCCACCAGCAATGTGCCGGCAATTCCCCCAAGTTCGAACTTGCCGACCCGGAATTTTCCGACACCGTATCCCAGACCCAGACACAGAAAGAGAGCCATTATAGGATAGGTGCGGAGCTGTTCAGTGATTAATTCCATAATGAAACCCTCTGCGTCTAAACACTGATCCGTTCTGCACAAGATACAGCGCCTAACTATCTTGGAAACAGTAAATTTTAGATGGCCGGAGTTGAGCGAACACTAGGAAGGCATCTGGAAAGAATTCACGAAAAGGCAAATGCGTTTGGTGACCGAAAATTCTGATTTTGGAATTTTGGGGCACGCATCCTTCTCTTTGTTATGTTGAGAAATGATCTTTTGACTAACCGAAAGACATTCGTGCTCGCTTTCTTCGTGTTGCGGCCAACCTTTCCGCGCTTGCCTTCTTTTTTGTTTAAGCGATGGGATCTTTGCCCACAAAGCCGACGCTGAGGTCAGATTTACTCAGAGTTTTAGCAAGGATTGCATGTTCCCACGAAATGATTTTGCTCTAAAAACTGCACGTTTTCTGTCAATGACTTTCGGCAATCCATAAAAAAAGCGGCTCCGAAGAGCCGCTGTTTTCTGTTTCTCTTGAGAACCGGATCAATCCAGCGTGCGGGTCACTTCTTCGCGCTCGAAGATCTCGATCACGTCGCCGGCGCGGATATCGTCGTAGTTCTCGAACGCCATACCGCATTCCTGACCCGACTGAACCTCGGCTACTTCGTCCTTGAAACGCTTCAGCGTCTTCAGCGTGCCTTCGTGGATCACCACGTTGTCGCGCAGCAGGCGGACGCCCGCGGAACGACGGGCAACGCCTTCGGTGACCAGACAGCCAGCAACCTTGCCAACACCGGTAACCTTGAAGACTTCGCGGATCTCGGCGTACCCAATGAACTTCTCGCGGATCTCGGCGCTCAGCAGGCCGGATGCGGCGGCTTTCACGTCGTCCACGAGGTCATAGATCACCGAGTAATAGCGGATCTCGACACCCTTCTGGTTCGCGGTGTTCCGCGCCGATGCGTTGGCACGAACGTTGAACCCGAAGATTGGCGCACCAGAGGCTTCGGCCAGGCCGACATCCGTCTCTGTGATCGCACCAACACCCGAATGCAGAACGCGTACGCGGACTTCTTCGTTGCCGATCTTCTCCATCGCCTGAACGATGGCTTCGGCAGAGCCTTGCACGTCCGCTTTCATCAGAATCGGCAACTCGGTGACGTTTTCGTCTTCCTTGGCCTTCTGCATCAGCTGCTCAAGGGTGGTCGCGGCACCGGCGGCGGCGCGTTTGTCCTTGGCGGCTTGTTCACGGTATTCCGCGATCTCACGGGCCTGCGCTTCGGTCTCGGTCACGTTCAGAACGTCACCCGCTTCGGGTGTGCCGTTCAGACCCAGAACTTCGACAGGAACAGAGGGACCCGCTTCTTTGACGCGCTCACCCTTGTCATTGATCAGCGCACGGACTTTACCGTACTGCTCACCCACAACGAAGATATCGCCCTGATGCAGCGTGCCGTTCTGAACCAGAACAGTCGCCACGGGACCGCGGCCCACATCCAGCTGCGCTTCGATCACGGCACCTTGAGCGGCACGATTCGGGTTGGCCTTCAGTTCCAGAATTTCGGATTGCAGCGCGATAGCTTCCAGCAGCTCGTCCAGACCCTGACCGGTGATGGCGGATACTTCGACATCCTGAACATCACCCGACATTTTCTCGACGATGACTTCATGCTGCAGCAGATCGGTGCGCACCTTGTCCGGGTTTGCATCCGGCTTGTCGACCTTGTTGATCGCCACGATCATCGGGACTTCAGCCGCTTTCGCGTGGTTGATCGCCTCGATCGTCTGCGGCATCACCGCGTCGTCGGCAGCCACAACCAAAACCACGATATCCGTGACCTGAGCACCGCGCGAGCGCATCGAGGTAAAGGCCGCGTGACCCGGTGTGTCCAGGAAGGTCAACGTGGTGCCGCCGTCAGTTTTCACCTGATAGGCGCCGATATGCTGGGTAATGCCCCCGGCCTCACCCGCCACAACGCGCGCGTCGCGGATCGCATCCAGCAACGAGGTCTTACCGTGGTCAACGTGACCCATGATTGTGATGACCGGCGGACGGGGCTGAAGGTCATCATCGCTGTCTTCGACTTCTTTGATGACGTCTTCAACATCCGAATCTGAGACACGTGTAACCTTGTGGCCAAATTCTTCGATGATCAGTTCAGCGGTATCGGCGTCGATGGTCTGGTTCTGGGTAACCATCATGCCCATGTTCATGAGCGATTTGACAACGTCAGCCACACGCTCGGCCATACGGTTGGCCAGTTCCGAGACCACGATCGCCTCGGGCAGCTGAACGTCGCGGATGACCTTTTCCCGCTCGACCGGGCCGCCCATGGCTTTCTGACGCGCACGCTCTTGCTTGCGCTTCATCGACGCCATCGAGCGTTGACGGTTGCCTTCACCACCGGTTGCCTGACCGAGTGTCAGCTTACCAGAGCGGCGGTTGTCGTCGCGCCCTTTGCCACGACCACGCTGTTCGCGTTCGCGATCCTGCTTACGCGGAGCCGCCGCTGGGGCAGGTTTGCTGGCCGGGCTGCGTGCCGCTTTGGGTTCTTCGACGGCCGCCGGGGCAGCAGCTGCGCGTTTGGCGGCATCTTCCGCCTCTTTGCGCTTGCGTTCTTCTTCTTCGGCCTTGGCGCGTGCCTTTTCTTCGGCCTCACGCTGTTCGCGTTCTTTGGCCTCTTGTTCCGCACGACGACGGGCGCGTTCTTCTTCACGCGCCTTTTCTGCGGCTTCGCGCGCAGCGGCCTCTTCGACCTCGCGGGCCTTGGCGGCCTGCAGAGCCTTCATCCGGCGGGCCATTTCCGCATCGGAAATCCCGGCAGGGCGGCGCGACGGATCACCCGAGGGCGTTGCTCCGCCACCCGGTTTGCCGGCGCCCGGCTTGGGAACCACCACGCGTTTGCGTTTGGTTTCCACCACGACATTCTTGGTGCGTCCGTGGCTGAAACTCTGTTTCACATTTCCGGGGCGTGCCCCGCCACGAAGACCCAATGTCTTTTTGCCGTCATTATCGCTCATAAAGCTTCTTACCCTTCCGCGCGGCCCCTGCCGCCGTCATCCGTTTCGCGCAAGCCACGCAGGCGCTGCGCTTCCTCTACAACACGTTTGGCAAGACCGCCAGAGGCCAGCGCCGCATGAATCACGGTTTGGCGCCCAAATGCCTGTCCCAGCTCGTCCGCCGTCAGCCAACCGATGTATTTTCCGAAGTGCGGCGTGCTGAGTTTCGACTTGCCGCGCCCCGATCCATCAGAGGCTTGTATCAGTACCTGGGCCTCTTCCCGGTCCAGCCACGTCTTGACCTTTTCATAACCGGCGACCGCATCGCCGGACTTGCGCGCAAGGCTCACCAACTCGATCACACGGCGTGCAACCTGGCGTTCCACTTCGTCCGTCAAATCACTCGGCACGCTTACTTGCGCCTTGAATCCGCGCGCAAACAGCTTTTTTCCCACGGCTTTGTCCAACGCACTGCGTTCGGCCGCGACATAGACGCCACGCCCTGGCAGTTTCGCCGCGACATCCGGAAAGACCTGACCATCCGGCCCCGTCACAAAGCGGATCAACCCAAATTTAGGTTGAATCTCGCCCGTGGCGATGCACTTGCGTTCAGGTCCATCGGACCGATCTTTATGGACGCCACCGCGACCCATACGCGCCACCCGAAGCCTGAGATCAGGCCTCGGCCTCCTCTTCAGCAACTTCAACATCTTCTTCGGCCTGTTCCAGCTCAGCCGGATCAACCCAACCCAGCATGATCCGAGCGGTCATGACCAGATCCTGCGCCTCTTCCAGCGTCACACCGAAAGGCTCCAGAACACCGTCATCTTTGATTCGCTGGCCGTCGACCGTGGTCCAGCCACCGGCCAGTTCCCAGTCAGCACAGGTGGCGAAGTCTTCCAGATTTTTGACATCGTCCTTGGCCAGCGCCTCAACCATCTGGGGTGTCAGGCCTTCAAATTCAATAAGGCTGTCCTCGGCACCCAACGCGCGGGCACTTTCCAGCGCCGCCTTGGCCTGTGCTTCCAGGTATTCCCGGGCGCGGGTCTGCAACTCTTGCGCAGTACCTTCATCAACGCCGTCGATGACCAGCAGTTCGTCGATCTCGACGTAAGCCACCTCTTCGAGGTTGGTAAAGCCTTCGGAGACCAGCAGCTGAGCGAAGAACTCGTCCAGATCGAGGGTTTCCATGAACAGGCTTGTCCGGGCTTCGAATTCTTTCTGACGACGTGCCGACTCCTCGGCTTCGGTCATGATGTCGATGTCCAGATTGGTCAGCTGGCTGGCCAGACGCACGTTCTGACCGCGACGACCGATAGCCAGCGACAGCTGTTCCTCGGGAACCACAACTTCGATTTTGCCGGCTTCTTCGTCCAGAACCACCTTGGAAACCTCGGCGGGCTGCAGCGCGTTCACCAGGAAGGTCGGCTGATCTTCGTTCCACGGGATGATGTCGATCTTTTCACCCTGCAGCTCGTTCACAACGGCCTGAACACGGCTTCCTCGCATACCTACGCAGGCACCAACCGGGTCGATTGAGCCGTCATACGAGATCACAGCGATCTTGGCACGCGAACCTGGGTCACGAGCCACGGCCTTAACCTCGATGATGCCGTCATAGATTTCCGGCACTTCCATCTTGAACAGTTCGGCCATGAATTCCGGTGCGGTGCGCGACAGGAAGATCTGGTGGCCGCGAACCTCGCGACGCACTTCTTTGATGTACGCGCGCACGCGGTCATTCGGGCGATAGCTTTCGCGGCCGATCTTGTCATTGCGGCGCAGAACGGCTTCGGCACCGCCCAAATCGACGATAACATTGCCAAACTCTTCGCGCTTGACGGCACCGTTGATGATGGTGCCCGCGCGATCTTTGAATTCTTCGTACTGACGGTCACGCTCGGCTTCGCGAACCTTTTGCAGAATGACCTGCTTGGCGGACTGCGCAGCGATACGGCCCATTTCAACCGGCGGAACTTCTTCGACAAAGACGTCACCAACTTCGGGCGATTCCATGTACTGTTTCGCCTGTTCAACCGTCATTTCGGCCTGATAGTTCTCAAGCTCTTCATCCTCGACCACGGTGCGGACGCGGGTAAAGGTCGCCTTGCCGGTCTTGCGGTCAATCGACACGCGAATGTCCATCTCGGCGCCGTAACGGCTCTTGGCGGCGCGGGCGAGCGATTCTTCCATCGCTTCGACAACCAGACCGGGGTCGATCATCTTTTCGCGGGCCACGGCCTCGGCGGTCTGTAGCAGCTCCAGCTGGTTGGCTGAGGTGATTGCCATCAGTTCGTCTCCTCTTCGGACCCTTCGGTCTCAATCTCGTCGAAAGCGTTTTCGTTCAGGGCACCGGCGTCCTTGCGCTGGCGCAGCATTTCTTTGATCAGGTCATCGGTCAGGACCAGCTTTGCATCGCTCAACCAGTCGAATTGCAGGCCGATGGTAATGGTCTCATCCCCCTCGGGGATATTAATCAGAACCTCATCCCCTTCGACCCCGGCCAGCTCGCCTTTGAAGCGGCGGCGGCCGTCGATCAGTTCGGAGGTTTCGATTTTGGCCTCATACCCCTCGAACATCTCAAAATCCTTGAGGCGGGTCAGAGGGCGGTCGATGCCGGGGCTTGAAACCTCAAGCGTATAGGCATCAAGAATCGGGTCCTCGACATCCAATGTGGCGCTGATCGCGTTCGAGATTTCGGCGCAATCGTCCACTTCGATACCGCCATCTGGCTTATCGGCCATGATCTGCATCGTGGTCGTCTTGCCGCTCATTAGACGAATACGCACAAGCTCATACCCGAGATCCTCGATCACGGGGGTGATGATCTCGGCCAGTCGCCGATCAATGGCTGCTTTGGCTATCAGGTCATTTGTCATCTGGTACTCTACCCTGTCAGTCGGGCACAAAAAAACGGGCGCGCGGCCCGTCGATCTTTTCCGGTGGAGCCCCGGACCGAAGCCCGACACGCCGCTGTTAACGGCGATATAGCCAAGCAACCGCAAGATTGCAAGCCCAAGCACCGGGATGGTCAATCACAATATCAGTTTGGGAGAATCCATTCACCATTTTCACAGACATAAGGACCAACGCGGTCCCCATCTTCATAGACCTCGCCATCAAACAGACATTCCCGTCCCTGGGCGTCTACGCTGCCTGACAAAGCGACGGCTAAAAGCGCGACTGTAGCGGCCAGAACAGTACATTTTTTCATTGAAGCCTCCTATTCCGCCTAAGTTGTAAAAAGTGCAGGCTGCGTGTTGCACGGGAATTTCATCACCGACAACGTGCCTCTGCCCTGAAACTGCTCGGCATCCGCCATCCGCGGCGGGAAAAGCTGGTCAAAAATCACCCGGTTCAGCCCCAGCTTCCTTTCCGAGCCGGATAGAAACTCGAACGGCGTCCGCGCGGCGCAAACGTGAAAAACAGGATCTTGCCCCACCGTGAACTGAGGCATGATACTGGATGACCCACCCGTCGGCTTGATCCGGACGGTGATCCCCGGTGTCAAAAAACTGTCGGGGCAGGTGTACACCACCGGTTTTTCATTCTCATTTGTGTCATGCAACAACACGCCCTCGGCGGTCACCTCATGCTTGAGTGGGTTGAACACGGTCTCTTGCTGAATGAAGTTGGTGTAGAGCGTCGCAAACAACAGACTGTCGTCATGCGGTTCGGTCTTAATAACCTCAAGCAGAACGCCGCGCATCCCGACCGACACGGGTTTGTAATTTTCCAGCCCTTTAATCTCGTGAACCAGTTCCGAATCGTTCAGCGCATAGTAACCAAGCGATTTCAAAGTGCGGGTCAGAGCCCGCATATCGGACAGTTTTCGCGCCGTCTTCTCTGCGTCATCTTCCGGTGCCGGCTGTACCGCCTCAAAACCATTGTCCAGCAACTGCGTCAGTGACTGTCCGTCGAGGGCGTCCAACCCTATCGTCCCGTTTTTTTTGACTGTAACGGTCAGGTCTTTACCTGCTTTCAGGGCAGATACAGCGACAAATGCCATAACACCTGACAAAATGAATATCGTTAAACTCTTTAGAGCTTCAACCTTCATGGGAATTCTCCCACTTGCGAAACAATTAAACCAATACGGCGCGCATTATAGCAAAAATTGGTGCAAATTAGAAGGCAGGCGAGTTTTCGCGGTTTAAATCAACCACCAGCGCTCGGCAATTCGGCCATCATCCAAAACGCGATCCGTTCCGATTTGGCGTGGCATACCGACATGCGTTGCAACAGCCAGCGCCATGTTGGATTCGCTTGGGAAAAAGCGCAATCCACGTTTCGGGCTTAACCCCTCGCCCGCAGGCTGCACAGCGATATCCACATAGCCATCCCGCAACGCCTCAGTGCGCACTCGTGCGTCGGGGATGACGATAACCTCAAGGGTTTCAGCCCAACCGGCCGATCCGTCCTTATAATGGCCCGCCACACGGCGCCCGAGGAAATGACGATCATCTTCAGCCCGCTCAACACTGTAGCAACCGGTGCCGTTCGCAGCCCGTAGCGGCGTTACACCTTGTCCGGTGCGCGTGATAACGAATCTGCTGTCAGCCAGAAGGAAGGGCAGACCCGGGTTGGCCTGGGTCAGTTCCAAACGCACGCGGTTATCTGACAAGGCTTCGACCCGCCCGACATCGCCCAAAACAGCCATCACGTCGTTAACGTTAAGTGCCGCCCCATCGTGAAACCGGGCTGTTTCGCGCAGATCAAAGCTCCAGTTGCGGGCTTGGGAATCAGTCTGCCAATCGGTCGCAAGCTCTCCGCGCAGGGTGCCGTCGGGTGCAATCTCGGTCAGGGTGTCGAACACAGCGCCACGGGCGACCTGTTCCAAACTGTCGTCGCGCGGCACCGCCAGGCGCAACGTTCCGCCCACTTTCGGTGTATCGGCCAAAGAAGTCCCCGTCGCCGCCAGCAATGCGGCAGCGGCACCAGAGGCAAACAGAGCGCGACGGTCAATCCGGGTCATAATGCACCCTCTGCCACTCGGTCCATGATGCGAACCAATTCAGCACTGATTCCGGGCTCGGACAACGCATGCCCTGCCTGACGCACCATCTTCAGCTCGGCATTGGGCCAACGCTCGGCAAGGTTCCACGCCGCCAGAGGCGGACAAATCATGTCATACCTCCCCTGTACGATGTGGCCGGGGATATGAGAGATCCGGTCCATCTGGTCCAGAATCTGCCCGTCGCGCTCAAGAAACGCGTTGTTGATGAAATAATGATTCTCAAGCCGCGCAAAGGCGCGCGCGTATTCCCCCGGGCTTTCCCCGGTTGCGCCATGCGAATGGATCGACGCCAGGGCGTTTTCCCAACTGGACCAAGCGCGCGCATACAGAATCTCGGTCGCGCGATCACCCGAGAACAGGCGTTTGTTATACGCGCCGATCGTGTCGCTTAGTTCACTTTCCGACAGCAGAGCAGTGAATTTGGACCATTGTTCGGGCCAAAACTTCCCCGCACCGCCACCATAAAACCAGTTCAGCTCGGCCTGCGTTGCAAGGAACACACCGCGCAGCACCAGTCTGCTGACGCGATCTGGGTAGGATTGCGCATAGACCAGCGCAAGCGTTGCCCCCCAACTGCCGCCAAAAACGATCCATTCGTCTATATCCAGCAGCGTACGCAGTCGTTCGATATCGTCCACCAGATGCCATGTGGTGTTATCCGTGACCGAAGCATGAGGCCTCGAACGACCACACCCACGCTGATCAAAAAGAATCACCCGATAGACGTTCGGATCGAAATAACGCCGCATAGCCGGGCTGCAGCCACCACCGGGCCCCCCATGCAGAATCACCACAGGAAGGCCATTGGGATTGCCGCATTGTTCCATATAGATACGGTGCCCGTCGCCCACATCGACCATCCGCTGATCGAATGGGTCGATCGGCGGGTACAGATATTGAACTGCGCGCTTTTGGTCCGGGTACTTGTCCATTATGGCCCTATATAGTCCTTAAGCGTAAAAGAGCATACGGAGACAGGAATGCAAGCGCATCCGAACACGGTTGACCCTTCTGAGATCGCAAAATTCGAAGCGATGGCCGCAGAATGGTGGGACCCGCATGGAAAATTCAAACCACTGCACATGCTCAACCCCTGTCGGCTGGATTATATCACACAGCAGATTGCAGGCGAATTCGATCGCGATTTGAAGGCCGCAAAGCCGTTCGAGGGTCTGCGTTTGCTGGATATCGGCTGCGGCGGCGGGCTGCTGAGCGAACCAATGGCCCGCCTTGGAGCCGAAGTAGTCGGAGCAGATGCCGCCGAAGGCAACCTGCCCGTCGCGAGAATCCACGCGGAACAATCCGGGCTGGAGATCGACTACCGCCACGCCACTGCCGAGGACATGGCCGCTGCAGGCGAACAGTTCGACGTGGTGCTGAACATGGAAGTGGTCGAGCATGTTGCCGACCCGTTGGGATTTCTGACAGCCTCGCAGCAATTACTGAAACCGGGCGGGTTGCTGATCTGTTCGACCATCAACCGCAATCCGAAATCTTATGCCATGGCCATTTTCGGGGCCGAGGTCGTCATGCGCTGGCTGCCCCGCGGCACGCATGAGTGGAACAAGTTCATCACTCCCGATGAGCTGTTTGACCTACTGCGCCAAGCCGGGCTGGGGCCGGTGGACCGCAAGGGTTTCGTGTTCAACCCGATCCTGTGGAGTTGGTCGATCTCGGACCGCGACCTGAGCGTGAATTATGTGACGGCGAGTGTGAAGCCGAGTTAAGGAAGATTTTTTGGCTCGATCGTTAAGTTACGCGCTGTGGCGCAGTATTTTATGGAGCCGCAATTTCCACTGCTACCATATTCAATAGCCCGCTAGCCACAGCACAAGAGGTAGCAGGCGGGTTCGTGTACGAGCATGAAGGCGTTCCGCTGTATGGCTATGTAAGCCATCCTAAGGTTTCTGAGGCGACTCAGGAAATAGCAGATCGTTACTTGGGTTCGAACTCGAACAACTATGATCTAGTAAGGGCGTTGTATTTTTTCGTCTTTATTGACCCCGAGATAGTTTCGGATGGCAAGTTTGTGAAACCAGTCGAATTAGAACTGACGGAGGAGATGACAGAACCATTTTCCAAACACGAACTCTCTGACGAAGGATGCAATGTAGGGAGAATATTCTCCACGATTGAAGAAGAAAAAGGAGAGTATTTGGTATGGCTTGTTCATGGTGGGCAATATGAGGGCAAAGAAGGAATTGAATCTTGTCTTCTTTTCGCGGCGGCGGCTTCGGCCGGAATTTGGTTGGGTGATTTTCAGCTTTGGATCCCCGTGATTTACGGCAGCTTCTGGATAGAATGCTCTTAGAATGAAGTGGCCGTTCAGTCCGCGGCACATTGCATGAGCATCAAGCCTGCCAGCGCCCGACCACACCAGTCCTGGATCCACCTTGGGACAACGGTTCGCTGATCCCTACTCCCCCTCCAACTGCAACCGCAAATCCCGCAGCACGGGTAACGTGCTGCGCACCCGTTCAAGCCCCAACTCTCCGACGACACGGTTTATCAGCGGGGCAATCGAGGAAATCGCCTGATCTCGTGCACGACGACCCGCAGGGCTGATTGCGACCATCTTGCGGCGGGCGTCGTCCCAGTCGGGGCGGATATGGATGTATCCGGCCCATTCCAGCTTAGCCAAGGTGTTGGTCATCGCCCCTCGGGTGACGTGAAAGGTGCTGGCCAGTTGCGCGGGAGATCGTTCGCCCCCGACAAAAACCAGATGGTTCAGAACTGAAAAGTGCGAGATCTCCATACCCTTGGGCAGCACCCGGCTAAGCCGGTTGCGCAATAGTTGATCGGCGGTCAGGATTTCGCTGAACAGCGTGACCGCAAGGGCATTGTGTTCGTCAGTCATGGTCCGGTTCTGGATCAGGGCCCGTCAAAGCGACGGACGTGAGTCAAAGAGGGCACGCGACGGCGCGCCTCAGACACAGAACTATCATGCAAATCGAAAATGTGAATGCCCGGATCGGTCCCTGCGTCGATGACAACCTCTCCCCACGGGGCAACGACCATGCTGTGGCCATAGGTATGGCGCGTCTTTCCGCGTGTTTTGGGATGCTCGCCGGTCTGGGCGGGTGCCAAAACCCAACAGCCAGTTTCAATCGCCCGCGCGCGTAGCAGCGATTCCCAGTGCGCGGCCCCGGTCACCGGTGAAAACGCCGCCGGAACTGTCAGGATACGTGCACCCGCCTGCGCCAAAGCCGCATAGAGCGCCGGAAACCGGATGTCATAACAGACGGTCATGCCGACCTTGCCGAATGCGGTGTCGGCAATCACCGCCTTATCACCAGGGCGGTAGTTTTTCGATTCGCGGAAGGTCTCGGTCTCGGTGACCTGCACGTCGAACATGTGAATCTTGTCGTACCGCGCCACGATCTGCCCCTGCGGGTCGATCATGTAGGAGCGGTTTGCAAACCGACCGTCCACATCATGCGTTTTGATCGCCAGCGACCCGATCAGCAAACAGACGCCCAGCGCGGCGGCCTGATCCCGCAGGCCCGCCAGCGTCTGGTCATCTTCTTCGTGCTGCAGGACTTCGCGCTGCCGCGTGGTGCTGGTGGAGACGCAATTCGTCACCTCGGGTGTCAGGATGAACCGCGCGCCTTGCGCCGCTGCATCAGCCATCATGGCGCGCACCACGTCCAAATTTTCGGCCGGATCATCCGACGAGGTGATCTGCAGAAGCGCGGTTTTCATCAGGCCGCGAGCAGGCGATCTAGCTTGCCCTGGCGCTCCAGTTCATAAAGCTCATCACAGCCACCGACATGCTGCGTACCGATAAATATCTGTGGAACGGTTCGCTTGCCACCTGCGCGCTTAATCATCTCGGGTTTGCGCTTGGGGTGCATCAGCACGTCGACTTCCTTGAACTCGACGCCCTTCTGCTTCAGCAGGCGCTTGGCCGCATGACAAAAACCGCACAGCGGCGAGGTGTAGATTTCTACCGGTTTCATATTCCGTACCTTCGCGTTTCGCATAATCTTGAGCGAATTAGCTATCCTTGGCAACGCGCGCTAGGGTCAACACGAAAATATGACTTGCCCCGGATGCAAGACAGACGCGCGCGCATGCCGCCAGTGTCGCGCCGGACGTCATCACATCATCCACCAGCAAGATATCGCGCCCGTACAGGTGGGTTTTCCGCCTGGGATGGGCAATGATTGCGTTTTTCAGGGTTTCAGCCCTCTCAACGGCTGTTTTGCCATCCAGAACAGGTGTCTTCCGGCACCGAAGCAAAAGGTCCGGGCACACCTCAAGCCCAACCTCTTTCCCAAGATGCTGCGCCAACAAGGCGGATTGGTTGTAGCGGCGTTTCAGCAACCGGGACCAGTGCAGAGGCACCGGCGCGACCAGCATGCCGTCCCGAAACAGATCCTGCCCGGCCTGTGCCAGCCAGCGCGCAGCAGGGCGCGCCAGTTCGGGCCTGTCACCGTGTTTCAAAGCCAGGATCAACGACCGCGCCTTGCCATCATACAACAAGGCCGAACGCCCTTCCCGCCAAGGTCGGGGGGCAGCCATGCAATCATCGCATTCAATCCGATGCCCGTCTGCCATCCCCGGCAACGGTACTCCGCAGCTTTCGCAAACAACACCGCCGATAAAGGGTGTTTCTCGCCAGCAGGATCCGCACAGGCCGAAATCCGTCTCGGTCAGATCACCGCATCCCAGGCATCGCGGCGGGTAGATCAGCGAGACGGCGGTTTGAATCCGCTGCCACATGCGATAGTTGCGCCCTATGAAACTGCCTGAATCCAACGCACCCTCTTTGTTTGATCGCCGGGCCCTTGCCCTGCATCGCGCCCGTGCACAGGACGAAGCCCTGTTCCTGCATCGCGCTACAGTGGACGAGGTTCAGGATCGGCTCTCTATGGTTAACAAAACCTTTACGGCCCCAGCGATCGTGACGCCGTTTGCGCATATCTGGCGCGAGGTGATCCCAGAGGCTGAATTCGTACCTGATGATGAGGTGCTGGCTCTGCAACCTGGCACGCATGATTTGGTGATTCACGCGATGGCGCTGCATTGGGCCAACGACCCTGTCGGGCAATTGATCCAATGCCGCCGCGCCTTACGCCCTGACGGGCTGCTGCTGGTCGTGTGTCTGGGCGGAGAAACCCTGCACGAGCTACGCGCAGCATTGGGAGAAGCCGAAATCGAAGTGACCGGAGGGCTCAGCCCCCGCATCGCCCCAATGGCTGAGTTGCGCGATCTGGGCGGTTTGCTGCAACGGGCGGGATTTGCGCTGCCGGTCGCCGACACCGCACGTCTGACGGCGGAATATCGCGACATACTGCACCTGATGCACGACCTGCGCGCCATGGGTGAAGCCAACAGCATGTCGGGGCGCATAAAACAGCCCACAAAGCGGCAGGTTTTTGCCCGTGCGCAGCAGATTTATGCTGACAATTTCCAAACGCCTGAGAGGCGACTGACCGCCACTTTTGAATTGATCTGTCTGACTGGCTGGTCGCCCGATGACAGTCAACAGAAACCATTGCGCCCCGGATCGGCCAAAACGCGGCTGGCAGATGCGCTGGGCGCAAAAGAAGGCAAACTGTCCAATTGACGGCCGGGCTTTTCCGGTTATCTCAGGCCAGTACAGAGAAATCTCAGGAAGCTTCAGATGTTTGACGCCACTCGCCCCGATCATGCACCCACAGACCACCCAAAGGTCAGAATGGGCCGCGTCGGCATTCTGCTGGCCAATCTCGGCACGCCTGACGACTACAGCTATTGGCCAATGCGCCGGTATCTGAACGAGTTTCTGTCGGATCAGCGCGTGATCGACTATCCAAAGTGGAAATGGCAGCCGATACTTCAGGGAATCATCCTGACAAAACGTCCGTTCAGCTCGGGCGAGGCCTACAAGTCGATCTGGAATCATGACAAGGGCGAAAGCCCGCTGATGACGATCACCAAGGAACAGACCGCCAAGTTGCGCAATGCGATGCAAGAACGGTACGGCGATCAGGTGATGGTGGATTTCTGCATGCGCTACGGCAACCCCTCAACCAAATCCAAAGTACGTGAAATGGTGGCCGCGGGCTGTGATCGCATTCTATTCTTCCCGCTCTACCCGCAATACGCCGGTGCGACGACAGCAACAGCCAATGATCAGTTCTTCCGCGCGTTGATGGACGAAGCCTGGCAACCCGCCTCACGGACCGTTCCCGCTTATTTTGACGAGCCTGCTTACATTGATGCCTTAGCTGGATCGGTGGAAAAGGCCTATGCCAAGATGGAGACGAAGCCCGACATACTTGTCTGCTCCTACCACGGCATGCCCGAGCGGTATTTGCAGCAAGGTGACCCCTATCATTGCCAGTGCGCGAAAACGAGCCGGTTGTTGAAGGAACGGCTGGGCTGGTCAGACGATCAGCTGGTCTCGACCTTCCAATCGCGATTCGGTCCCGAGGAATGGCTGAAACCCTATACCGTCGAGCACGTGGCCGAGTTGGCGCGGCAGGGCAAGAAGAACATCGCGGTAATCGCACCCGCTTTTTCAGCTGATTGCATCGAGACGCTGGAAGAGATCAACGAAGAGATCAAGGAAAGCTTTGAAGAAGCGGGCGGCGAAGGCTTCACCTATATCCCCTGCCTCAATGACGATGATTCGCACATTTCCGCATTGGGTAAGGTAATCGAAGATAATCTGAAGGGTTGGCTCGACTGACCGGCCCCTATCATCCAGGCATGAAAAAAGGCGGTGGAGCGATCCACCGCCTTTTCTCTAGATAATGCTCGTCAAATTAGCTTGCTGCAACAGCTGCGGCAACTACGACCAGCAGGATCAGCGGCAGGATGATACCCTGCGACGAACCCTGAGTTTCCTCTACAACAACCGGTGCTTCAACAACCGGCTCTTCCAGGTTACCAGCATAAGCGGTCGAAGCAGCAGCAGTCAGTGCAGCGGCGAGAACGAGTTTCTTCATATTAACCTCCAGAATTCGCACGGCTCCATATAGCGAAGCCGCACACTCAAGACTTACCTCGTGTTTTTTTCTAATCAGCTATCCGGCTGGAATGCAATTGGAACTTGAGCCACAAGCGGGTTCGCGCGCGAAAATGTCGTCAAATTAGCAACACTTGCGTGCCGACCTTGGTCATCGAGAATAGTTCGGCGATATCCTCGTTGAACAGACCGATACATCCGTTCGACGACCGGCGACCAATTTTACGCGTATCGTGCGTTCCGTGAATCCGGTAATACTTCCAGCTCAGGTACAAAGCGTGTGTTCCCAATGGGTTATCTGGACCCGGCGGAATATGGTCGGGCCATTCGGGATTACGTTTCTTCATCGACGGTGTCGGCGACCAGCTGGGGCCTTCAACTTTGCGGATAACGCTGGTGCGGCCCCGGCGGGTCAATTCTTCGGTCAACGGAACTGAGGACGGATAGAGTTTGTAGACAGTTTGGTCATCTGACCAGTAATGTAACGCCCGAGACACCGTATCGACCAGAATGGCTCCATTTCTAGTATTCGAGAAATAGGGCTGCCAGTCCAGGGCGCGGAACCCCGATACGTTCCGGCGCACCTGAGGTTCGGGCTCCGGTGCTGGGCGCAATGGATCCCCAGGGATATATTGGGCAATAGCGGGCGAGGCCAACAGGGCCGAAGCACCGGCCAGAAATCCACGGCGACTGGATTGAAGAATTGGTTTCTTGACCATAGCGAACGGTCCTTTGCGAAAGATGTCCTGAAATTTCGACGTATTTTATTGCCAGAATGCGTCAATCGCAAATCAAACCGGCAGAAACATGCAAGAATCAGCCATTGCAGGTTTGCCCAAGGCTGCATGGCGCGCTATGCCGTAGGGCGACACAATAATCAGGTCGATCATGACGCGTATTCTCACATTACTGTTTCTTTGCTTTGTAGCGCTGGCTGCATGTACCCCAAGCAGCACCCCGACATATGGGGCCGATGGGCGCCCACTGCCGACGGTCTACAAGATCCGAGGAAACCCGGAAAAACTCCAGTTCCGGATGCTGGATTCCGTGAATGCACTGCGCCAGGCGCAGGGTCTACAATCGGTTCAGCTAAATTCGCAGCTGAACGCTGCGGCCGCGACTCACTCCAAGGACATGGCGCGTCAAAACCGCCCCTGGCACTTTGGTTCGGACGGATCGTCCCCCATAGATCGAGCGCAACGCGTTGGATATTATGGAACATTCCTGGGTGAGGCAATTTCGGAAACCTATGAGACCGAAACCGAAACCTTAGCCGCCTGGATGCAGGAACCCGGCCCCCGTGCGGTGATCCTGGACCCCAAAGCCACACAAATGGGCTTTGCCTGGCATCAGGAAGGCGGCGGGAAAATTTGGTGGACGCTGGAAATGGGATCAGGCGGGTAACCAAAAGCCGTTTCGAACAAAAATAGAGCCCCTGGTTTTCGGGGGCTCTTTTTTTAATCTGGTTGGTTCAAGCGGCCTGCATGGACTGCGCTTCGGTCAGAATCGCATATAATTTGACCGGATCAGGGTTTGCCCGCAGCTTGGTGCACACAGATGTATCGCGCAGTGTCCGGGACACCAATGCTAGCGCCTTAAGGTGGTCTACTCCCGCTTCTTCGGGCGCGAAAAGCGCAAAAGCAATATCAACTGGCTGGCGGTCGACTGATCCAAAATCGATCGGTTTTTCGAGCATGACAAATACACCCGAAACCGATTCTAAATCTCCCAACCTAGCATGCGGCAATGCCACACCATGACCAACCCCGGTTGGGCCTAGGCTTTCGCGCTCCAGCAAGCAATCGACCACTGTCTGCGCATCCAGGTGCAAAGTCCCGGCGGCGACATCGCCAATCTCCTGAAACAACCGCTTCTTGCTAGAAGCGGCGGACAACACACGTACTGCTTCGGGCTTTAAAATGCTCGAAAGCTCCATCATCACGCTCCATGGCGAAGCCCCTGCCTTTGCAGGGGCGTGCCTTGCTAGTCTTGCCTGTTACGGATCAATCCAGCCGATATTCCCGTCTTCGCGACGGTACACGACATTCAATCCGTCCTTGTTTTCGTTCCGGAACACCAACACCGGTGCGCCGGCAAGTTCCATCTGCATGACCGCCTCCCCTACACTCAGCGATGGTATCTTGGTTTCCATCTCAGCCACGATCATGGGCTGCAGAGTATCGGGTTCGTCAGCCGTCTCCGATTCGTCAGAGGCGAGGATATATGACGACGCTCCGAAGAGTTCAACAGGCTCAGAACGATCCTTGTGGTGGTCCTTCAGGCGGCGCTTGTAGCGACGCAATTGCGTCTCCATCTTGTCGCAGCATCCCTCAAACGCCGCGTAAATCTCGGTTGCATGTGCCTTCGCCTGGGCAGTCAGGCCAGTCGAAAGATGCACAGTTGTTTCGCATACATATTCATGCGCTGAACGGGAAAAGACGACGTTGGCATCCGTCGGACGTTGGGCATATTTGCCCACGACCTCGCCCAGTTCGGTCTGCACGTGTGTCTGCAGGGCCGCACCGATGTCGATCTGTTTTCCGCTGATTTGGTAACGCATGTGATCTCCTTCACAATTCACACCCATTTCTGACGTCACGTAATGCGACGCGCTTGTTTTTATCGGGTGGGGGACATCGGCAAATCCTGCGGTAACCGCACCGGCTCCCCTTCCAGGAAGGGGCGTCGTGATCCAGACGGGAACCGAAGAAATGCCATGCCCCAATTGAGGCAAGAGACGGCGGAAGAGTCAATCAAAACAGGCGTGTATATACGTGATTTCCGCCATGCTCTCGGCGCAAATCTGCGCAAGCTCATGAAATCCGGAAATTTTCGCCGAGATAGACACGACGAACGTTTTCGTTCTCCACCACTTCATCGGGCGTCCCGGACATCAAGACCTGACCGTCATGCAGGATGTAGGCACGATCCACAATTTCGAGCGTTTCGCGTACGTTGTGATCGGTGATCAACACGCCGATTCCACGTTTTTTCAGGTCTGCCACAAGATGGCGGATATCCCCGACGCTGATCGGGTCAACGCCCGCAAAAGGTTCATCCAACAGCAGATATTTGGGATCAGCCGCCAAACAACGCGCAATCTCAACCCGGCGTCGTTCACCGCCCGACAGGGCCAATGCGGGTGCGCGGCGCAAGTGCTCGATTGAGAAATCAGACAACAATTCTTCCAACCGTTCCTTGCGACGGTGGGCGTGTTTGACGGTTATGTCCAAAACAGCGGCAATGTTGTCTTCAACGCTCATACCACGGAAAATCGACATTTCCTGCGGTAGATAGCCGATTCCAAGTCGTGCGCGGCGATACATGGGCAACGTCGTAACAACCTGACCGTCAATCGTAACGGTCCCCGCCTCGGGGAACACCAGACCTGCAACCGAGTAGAATGTTGTGGTCTTGCCCGAACCGTTCGGCCCCAGCAATGCCACCACCTCGGACCGGCCCAACGTCATCGAGACATCACGGATTACAGTCTTTTTGCGATAAGACTTACGGAGTTTCTCGATTTTCAGTCCAGAGGCACCTTCGGACACCGTCAGGTTTGGCTGGGCCATCAGTTGGCCCCCTGTTGCAGGATGGTCTTTACATTGCCGGTCATTGTCGCCTTACCGGTGGTCAGATTGGCGTTCATCTGGTCGCCACTGATCGTGCTGGGTCCCTGCAACAACAAAACGTTGCCCTTCATGACGATCTCGCCTGAGTCGATGGTGTATTCCGCCCAATCGCCTTCAGCCGCGTCTGGCGGGCTGACCAGAACCACATCCTCGGTCGCTTCCATGCGCTCGATGCCCGAACGTTCTTCGTTATAGATGACAAGCACGCGTTCTGCGGTCAGACGCATTTCGCCCTGAATCACGATCACGTTGCCCAGAAATTCGGCCGAGCCATCTTCCTGATTTACGTTCAGCTTTTCCGAGGTCACCTCAACCGGCAGGCTGGGGTCAGCATTCGCTGAGCCAAACGCGACCTGAGTTTCCTGCGCGGACGCAGAGATCGCACCGGTTACCAGAGCACAGCTTACAAGGGCTAAACGAAAATAGAACACAGGTTATCTTTCTGCTTTTTCTGGCTCATACACCAACTTCACGCCATCTGTAAAAATAATATGGACCGGTCCATCTTTTTTTTCAGTCCCGAACGTCATTCTGCCCGCAGTAAAATCACCGATAATACCAGTTCCGTCGACCTGACCTGGCGTATCGCCCTGTATTTCATCCAGCGCAGTGTTCAACAGATCGGTCGTAACGACGATGCCGTCCGTAGTTGTTATAACCACATCGCCAATAAAGGTAGCCGTATTCTTGTCCGGACGGATCATGCCGGAGTTGGAATCCAAAGTAATCACGCCGCCGCTCAACAGGCCCATACGCCCCCGAAACTCGGCTGCCGTGGGCGCTTCGCCTTCTGTTCCTTGCGTTGCCCGGCTAGCCTCGATCTGAATATCTTCGCCTTTGCGGGTGGTTCCCTGATAGTTGGGCTGCGTTACCACCTGATCAGCCAAACGTTCATCAATATCCTTCTGGCTGAAGGGCACGGACACATTGGTTTCGATACTGCGCGATAGCAAGAACACAGTCGACAGCATCGCGATGGCCACCAACGGCAGCACCACCTTGAAGAACTGAACCCTGCGTGAATGTCCGTCCACTCTCAGCCCTCCGCCTACCCCAGCCCGACGCGCAGGCAATCGTGGATGTGCAGCAGCCCTTCTGCCTGCCCCTGTGCTTCCGGATCAACCACGAACAAGGAAGTGATTTTGCGGTCATTCATGATCGCAACCGCCTCTTCCGCCATGGCATTGGGCGAAATGGTCAGGGGATCACGGGTCATCACCTCTTCAGTGGTCTTGTTCAGCAGACCGTCCATGTTCCGGCGTAAGTCGCCATCTGTGACAATACCCATCAGGCGGCCGGCCTCGTCGGCCACGCCCACGACGCCAAAGCTTTTCTGGCTCATGACCAGCAATGCTTCGCTCATCGGTGTCCCAATGGACACCACGGGAAGATCAACATGCATCAGATCGCGCACAGTAGACAGCTGCGCGCCCAGCTTGCCGCCGGGATGAAAGGCACGGAAGTCCTCGGGCTTGAAATCGCGGTACTTCATCAAAGCAATGGCCAAGGCATCGCCCATCGCCAGAGTCAGTGTGGTCGAAATCGAGGGCACCATGCCGAAACCGCAGGCTTCGCCCAATGAGGGGATCAGCAAATGCACATCGGCCTGTTTCATCAGCGTGCTTTCCGGCTTGCTGGACAGGCCAATCAGCGGAATGCTGAAACGGCGGGTAAAGGCCAGAAGATTGACCAGCTCCGGCGCCTCACCCGAGTTCGAAATCGCCAGAACAACATCGCCCTTGGACACCATCCCCAGATCGCCATGGCTGGCCTCGGCCGGGTGCACAAAATAGGCGGGTGTGCCGGTGCTAGCGAGTGTCGCAGCGATCTTGTGGCCGATATGGCCCGACTTTCCGATACCACTGATTATGATGCGGCCCGGAGCCTGCAGGATCATCTGCACGGCTTTGGCAAATTGGTCATCCAGGCTTTCGGCCAGCACGTCCAAGGCACGGGCCTCGTCGGTGATGACTTGTCGGGCGGTTCTCAGGAATGCTTCGGTATCGGTCATGAGTGCGCAAAAATATCCGTTTCGGGCCAACCGGCGAGGTCGAGTTTCGCACGCATCGGCAAGAATTCAAAACAGGCCTGCGCCATCTCAGTGCGGCCTTCGCGGGCCAAGCGTCCATCCAGCGCGTCGCGTAACTGGTGCAGGTAAAGAACGTCCGAGGCCGCATATTCCAACTGCGCGTTCGTCAGGGTTTCGGCGCCCCAATCGCTCATCTGCTGCTGCTTTGAGATATCGACGCCTATCAGTTCTTGGCACAGGTTCTTCAGCCCGTGCCGGTCGGTGTAGGTGCGAACCAGCCGACTGGCGATCTTGGTACAATAGACCGGGGCCGCTAGCGCACCAAATGCGTGATACATCGCGGCAATATCGAAACGGCCAAAGTGGAAAAGCTTTAGCACGTCAGGGTTTTCCAGCATCGCACACAGGTTCGGGGCCTTGTTCTGGCCTATTTCGACCTGAACAATATGGCTGTCTCCGTCGCCGCCCGACATCTGGATCACGCACAGACGATCGCGATGCGGGTTCAGACCCATGGTTTCGCAGTCGATGGCCACAACAGGGCCCATATCCAACCCGTCCGGCAGGTCGTTTTTGTACAGATGGTTTGCCACGGGGCTTGTCCTTTGTCCGGTATCGCCCCCGAGATAGGAGGTTTGACTCGTAAACTCAACGCCATCCACACTTCTGCGGCAGGGACCCGCAGGTTGTGTTGATCTTATCCCTATGGGGAGGATAGGGTTATTGAATGACGCAGCACAAACACACTTCGCACCCGCAAATCCACGCGCGCCTGAAACGGGCGCACGGGCATCTGGCCAGAGTAATATCCATGCTCGAAGATCAGGCGCCCTGCACCGACATCGCACAACAGCTTTTTGCAGTAGAAAAGGCTATTACTAACGCCAAGCGGGCATTGATCCATGATCATATTGATCACTGCCTGGCACCGACGACCGATGCGAAAGACCCGGACGTGGAAGACTTCAAAGCAATCACAAAGTATCTGTGAGCGATGTTGAGCGTCCTGAAAAACCGCGTTTACCGCCATTTACTGGCCGCTCAGGTTGTCGCTCTAGCGGGAACCGGGCTGGCAACCGTTGCCTTGGGATTGCTTACCTTTGATCTGGCCGGTGACGCAGCAGGTATGGTTCTGGGAACCGCACTAACCATCAAGATGGTGGCCTATGTGGTTATCGCACCGCTCGCCGCTGCATTTGCGGAGCGACTGGACCGGCGCAAAATGCTGGTGGTTCTTGATCTTGTGCGGGCCGCTGTTGCGGTGTGCCTGCCGTTTGTGACCGAGATTTGGCAGATCTATGTGCTGATATTCCTTATGCAATCAGCCTCTGCCGGGTTTACGCCCGCTTTCCAGGCAACAATTCCGGATGTTCTGACAGATGAACAGGACTATACCAAAGCTTTGTCGCTGTCCCGGCTGGCATATGACCTTGAAAGCCTGCTCAGCCCGGCTTTGGCTGCAGCGCTTTTGCTGATCATGAGCTTTGATAGCCTTTTCTGGGGCACAAGCCTCGGATTCGTTGCCTCCGCGATCCTGGTTGTGTCGGTTACCCTGCCCTCACCCAAACCAACTGAACGCCGAGGGATTTACGACCGGACGACGCGGGGCATTCGCATTTATCTTGGCGCGACTCGGTTGCGCGGATTACTGGCTTTGACTTGGACAGCCGCCGCGCTCAGCGCGATGGTCATCGTTAACACGGTCGTCATCGTGCGCGCCGATCTTGGACTGTCCGAGAGTGCCGTGGCCGTCGCCTTGGCTGGGTATGGTGGCGGCTCGATGCTGGCTGCCTTCATACTGCCCTCACTTCTAAACAGATACGAGGACCGCAGCGTCATGCTTACCGGCGCGGCGCTCGGGACGTTAACAATGGCATTTGCAGCCGGGTTGTTCGCATTAATTCCGATGACCTTGTGGGGTCTTGCGGCGCTATGGGCGGGTGCTGGTCTGGGCTATTCGGCCATTATGACCCCTTCTGGTCGACTGTTGACGCGCACGGCAAGACCCGAAGACCGCCCCGCAGTTTTTGCGGCCCAGTTCACTCTGTCCCATGCCTGCTGGCTGGCTCTTTACCCGCTGGCCGGATGGCTGATGACCTCAAAAGGGACCGAGCACGCATTGATCTGGATGACGATTGCAGCCCTTTTGGGGCTTGGTGTTGCGCCTCTGATCTGGCCGCGGTCCAACCCGGAAACCGCGCCGGGCAAAGATATTGACAAACCTTGAGTATTCCACGGGCTTTGCACTAAACCTTGGTCCTATGGATCAGCTTGACCGTCGCATCATTTCGGCCCTTCAGCACAACGCCCGCGAATCCACGACCAAGATCGCAGCGAAACTTGGCGTGGCCCGCACCACCGTGCATGAACGCATTCAACGGATGGAAGAGCGCGGCGTTATTGCCGGATACTCGGTGCGTCTGAACGCCCCGGAAGACGCACCGCGCGTTCAGGTCGTTGTCCTGCTTGAGGTTCAGCAAAAAGAGACCACGCGGATCATCAAGCGTCTTGAAACCTATCCCGAGGTCAAACTCTGCCTGTCGATCAACGGAGAATTCGACCTGCTCTTGTCCGCAGAAGCCCCGAGGATCGAGGATCTGGACATTCTGGTCGACGATCTGGCCAGGATACCCGGTATCCTGCGGACCAATACCAGTGTCGTGTTTGGGCGGCGGATCGACCGAAACTGAGTAGTCGATAACTCTCTGTAAACCCTGAAACCGATAGCTTGGCCGGGACTGATCAGAATCCCGGACCGGCAGAATGCCAAATCGAACGATCTCAGCACTGACCTTTGTGGCGCTGTTGGCTGCGCCGCACGGTTTTGCCATGCCCAGCACCCGAACAGCCCATGTATGCGAACACGCCGCCCAGCGCGCCGCCCTGGCCGAAGGCGTACCGCTGGATATCATGCGCGCCATTGCCCGGGTTGAAACGGGCCGCACGGTGGACGGGGCGCTGCAACCCTGGCCCTGGACGATCAATGTCGAAGGGAAGGGCATTTGGTTCGCCTCAGAACTAGAGGCAAAATCATATGTCTTCGGTATCTTCAAAGCAGGCAAACGCAGCTTTGACGTTGGATGTTTCCAGATCAATTACCGCTGGCATGGCAAGGCTTTCAGGTCGATAGACGCCATGTTCAACCCCGATGAAAACGCAACATATGCAGCGCAGTTTCTGAAAGAGTTGTATGCTGAGCTGGGTTCATGGAACGCCGCCGCCGGCGCCTATCACTCGCGCACACCGGCTTTGGCGAACGCTTACATGGAGCGTTTTAAAACCGTTCTGTCCCAATTGGATGATCAAGCCCCGACCGCATTTGCGTCGCGCGATCCCTTTACCGGGGCCGCAAGCCCGCTGTTTCCGCCCCGGGCAGAGCCTGCCGACACTGGCGCGATGGGGTCTTTGGTGCCGGTGACCAGCGCAGCAACAGCCTTTATCCAGTTCAACTAGGAGCCTCTCGTGCCCAAGATCGACGCCCGTTCGCTATTTTCTCCGACCGTGCTGCTGGCGCTGGCGTTGATGACGGTCATCGTGATGATGATCCTGCCGATGCCCGCTTGGGTTCTGGACGTCGGACTGGCCACCTCATTTGCACTGGCGATCCTGATCTTTACCCTGACGCTGTTCATAGAGCGCCCGCTGGATTTTTCATCCTTTCCGACGATCCTTCTCGCCTCGCTAATGCTACGGCTATCGCTGAACGTATCCTCGACCAAACTGATCATCGGTCAGGGACATACCGGCCCAAATGCGGCCGGAGATGTGATCGAGGGGTTTGCGAATTTCGTCATGGGCGGCAGCATCTTTCTGGGCCTTGTCGTGTTTGGCGTACTATTGATCGTAAATTTCATGGTCATCACCAAAGGCGCGGCCCGTATGGCCGAGGTCGGTGCACGATTTGCGCTGGACGGAATGCCCGGCAAACAGTTGGCCATCGACAGCGATATGTCCGCCGGCGCCATCGACCATCAGCAGGCTAAAGAACGGCGAGAGCGGGAACAGCAGGAAACGACGTTCTTCGGATCCCTCGACGGGGCCTCGAAATTCGTCAAGGGAGACGCAGTTGCGGGGCTGTTGATCACCCTGCTGAACCTCGTGATGGGTCTGATCATGGGTGTGATCGTGCACGGCATGCCCATCTCATCCGCTTTCGAGACCTATGCCATCCTGACCGTCGGCGACGGATTGGTGTCGCAAATCCCTGCCGTTATCATCTCAATCGCGTCGGCTCTGTTGCTGGCCCGAGGCGGGACCCAAGGCGCGACGGACAGCGCGATCTTCTCTCAACTGGGTCGTCACCCTGCGGCGCTGGGCACAGTGGCGATGCTGATGGTGTTATTTGCATTGGTGCCTGGCCTGCCCTTTTTGCCTTTCATCCTAGGCGCAGGCGTTCTGGGCTATGCGGCCTATTCGGTGAACCGAAAACAGAAGGCCGAGGCCGACGCGGACCATGCGCCATCGTCACAGGATGAAACCCCGGTCTCGCAGGCCATCGGGGACATTCTGGATCTGGACGACGTTCATCTGGAATTCGCCCCTGATCTTGTCAGTATGGTTCTTAACCCCGGCACCGGGCTGGATGCCCGGATTGCCAATATGCGCACCTATGTCGCCTCCAGCTTTGGGCTGATCCTGCCCGACATCCGCCTGACCGACCGGGCAGAACTGCCGCTGGGAACCTATGTGATCAAGGTGCAGGGGGTCGAGCAGGCGCGCGGTGTCCTGAATCCCGATCTTGTACTGGCGCTGGTGCAGGACGGTCACGACATGCTGCCCGACGGCAATGATGTCACCGAACCCGTCTATGGGGCCCCGGCCCGCTGGATTCTGCCCAAGGATCAAGAGGCCGCAGCGCTGAGCGGCGCAACCATCGTCTCACCGCCCGAAATATTGGCGACACACCTGCTAGAGATCATCAAACAAAACTTCGCACGTCTGCTGACCCTGAAATCCCTGCGCCGCCTGCTGTCCGAGATGACACGGCTTAGCGATCCGGTTCGGGCTGAAGCCAACCGCAAACTGCTGGACGAACTGATCCCGGACAAGGTGCCAATCGACACGCTACATTCGGTTCTACGTCTGCTGCTGGAAGAGAAGGTCTCGATCCGCAACATGGCCCTGATTCTGGAAAGCGTTGCCGAGGCGCGCCTGACCACAACCCAGCCAGAGGGGATTTGCGAGCTGGTCCGGCAAAGATTGGGGTTCCAGTTGGTTGCCGACATGAAACGGGGCGACGGATCCATTCCGTTGATCCAGCTTGCGCCCGAGTGGGAGGACACGTTTGCCTCGTACCAGATCGACGCGCCCAACGCCGGATTGGATGTGGCCTTGCCGCCGAACCTGTTCAACAGACTGGCAGATGGTGTCGTCGACACTGTCACACAATCCGCCGATCACGGGGTGTTCCCGGCACTCGTGACTTCGACGCGCCGACGGCGGTTGCTGCGTACGATCATGCAAGCGCGGGGCGTGTCGAATCCAGTTCTATCCTTCGAGGAAATCGGGCTTGAGGCGCGACCCGCTTTGGTCGGAACAGTCCCCGCATGATCACCTTGCCACCAGCTTTATTGCCGGAATTGGCCGATGGTCTGTGGCACTTCTTTGCCGTCTTCCTGCGGGTGTCGGCCTTGGTGTCCCTCTTGCCCGCATTTGGGGAACGCAGCATTCCAACCCGCGTCAAGCTGGGGATCGCCACAGCTTTTACGCTGATTGTCACGCCTGCCGTTCCTGCGCCCGACCACGGGCAAGGATTGTTGCCGCTGGTGCAGTTGATTGGCACAGAAACACTTGTCGGGCTGGCACTGGGCATTGGATTACGTCTGTTCGTTCTGGCCTTGCAAACAGCTGGATCCATTGCGGCGCAATCGACATCGCTGTCTCAAATTCTAGGTGGGGCCGCTGTCGATCCTGTTCCGGCAATGGGGTATTTGTTGACCCTTGCAGGTCTGGCGCTGGCTGTACTACTGGGCCTGCATATCCGTGTCGCGCAATTTCTGATACACAGCTACACGATGTTTCCGATTGGCATTGCCCCACTGGCACCGGATATGTCGCAATGGGGCGTGCAACAAATTGCGCGCAGTTTTAGTCTGGCGTTCAGCTTGGCCATGCCCTTTGTCATCGCATCGCTGATTTATAACCTTGCGCTTGGGGTCATCAACCGGGCGATGCCTCAGTTGATGGTGGCATTTGTTGGCGCGCCCGCGATCACTTTCGCGGGCTTATTTCTGCTTTTTGCAGGCGCACCTTTGATCTTGTCGGTGTGGTCCGACGCCCTGTTCGCATTCATGACCAACCCGCTTGAGTTCATAAGATGAATGGTCAGGACGACGACAGTGACAAGTCCTTTGAGGCGACGCCGCAAAAGCTGCAGAAAGCGCGGGAAAAAGGTGAAGTCGCCAAGTCCAACGACCTGTCCGTCGTGGCCTCCTATGTTGGTTTGCTGATTGCCATGCTGGCCGCAGGGCAACTTGCGGTGCAAAGATTGGGTACATTGTTCGCCGTTTTGATTGATCAGGCAGATGATTTTGGGCAATTGCTGACCACCGGCTCGGCCGCCGGCCCGGTCGGGGGAATACTGCAGACGGCTTTACTGTCTGTTTTGATCCTCTTTGGCCTTCCCGCTGCCGCTGTTCTGCTCAGCCTAATTTCACAGCGCGCGCTGGTGTTTGCGCCCACCAAACTGAAACCCAAGCCGTCGCGCATATCGATACCGTCCAATGCGAAAAACAAATTTGGGCGCGGCGGGTTGTTCGAATTTGGTAAAAGCTTTGCGAAATTGGTGATCTACTGCACATGTTTGGCGCTTTTCCTGCGGGCCAACCTCAACGAGATTCTGTCGGCAAGTACCGCTCCGGCGCGGTCGTCCGTGATGCTGATGACGAACCTTCTGTTCCGGTTCATGTTCATCGTGATTACGGTCGCCCTGGCCATCGGTGTGGTCGATTACATTTGGCAATACGCCGAGCACATGCGCAAAAACCGGATGTCGCGCAAGGAAATCCAGGATGAGACCAAAGATGCCGAAGGCGACCCGCATGTAAAACAGCAACGTCGTCAGCGCGCCCAGGATATCGCAACCAATCAAATGATGGCCGAGGTGCCAAAAGCCGATGTTGTGATCGTCAACCCGACCCACTTCGCTGTCGCGCTGAAATGGTCCCGCACCGTCGGATCGGCACCAGTATGTGTGGCCAAGGGTGTGGATTCCGTCGCAGCTGCCATCCGCGAGGCCGCCGGACAGGCCGGCGTCCCAATCCATCCTGATCCACCGACGGCGCGTGCTCTGCATGCCACGGTCGAGATCGGACAGCAGATATCTGAAGAGCATTACCGACCTGTTGCCGCTGCTATCCGATTCGCCGAGGCAATGCGCAAACGGGCGAAGGAGCAGATTTGATGAAACGTAAGCAGCTGCAGGATCTGGCAATAGTTACCGAAGCCGCGTTTCAGCGAGAATACCAATCCCTGCACCCAGTGCTCGAAGCCGAGGCGCGGGTACAGCACCAATTGGTCCGGCTTGATGCGCAAGTTCAACAAACCCGGCAGGATTTGGAGTCTTCTGAAGGCTACCGTGTTACCGGCACAGATGTGCTTTGGAACGGGTGGGAATCGGCGACACGCAGGCAACTCAACACACAGCTTGCCCGGTTAAGAGCGCAAAAGTTGACAGCCCTTGCGAACCTGCGCGTCGCGTTCGGGCGCAAACAGGCGGTTTCCACATTATGCAAGAAACGCCGATAAAGACTGCCCATAGTCCAATCAATGCCAGCCGATCCGTCACGTGTCTTGACGATTCACACTCATGATCAGGATCTTTGAGACATCGTCACCCAAATCCTTTCGCGCCTCATCCAACAGTGCCTCGCGTAAGACGTCCAGATTGTCTGAATGGGTGAAGTTCCCGTCAAACCCACCGGTATTGGCATGGTCGAACAACACCTGCAAAAAGCGGTCGCGCAGCTTGGGTTCCGAGGCGTAGAAAGGCTCGGCCATGCCGGGAGTGACCTCAAGGCTAAGAGACATGGTGACAAGCGCCGCGATCCGATCCGATTCCACGATCGGAACAACGAATTGTTTGGTCAATTTCAGATACTCATAGGTGCCCGTGCCGTCCGTTTTGTTTCGCTCGCCCGGTTTTTTGCCTGTGGCTTTTGTGTCTTTCTTGTTGGGCTT
Organism: Ruegeria sp. BI12; assembly: GCF_056537985.1. NCBI lineage: Bacteria > Pseudomonadati > Pseudomonadota > Alphaproteobacteria > Rhodobacterales > Roseobacteraceae > Ruegeria > Ruegeria sp. BI12. The sequence goes on from NZ_JBQFSL010000002.1 coordinate 158,980, forward strand.
TTCTGTCTTTGAGTCTGCACTCATATCCTTGGCAGTTTCTGCCTTGTTTTCCGAAGGGGCCAGAAACACGCCTGCCGCTATGCCGCTACCCAAGCCCACAATAAGAAAAACGATGGGGATCAGTTTTTTCATCACTCTCGCCCCTCAGAATGGCAGAATTGAATCCAGGATTTGCTGCCCGTAGCGAGGCTGTTGAACGTCGGTGATCTGACCGCGGCCACCATATGACACACGCGCCGACGCGATCTTGTCATAGGTAATCTCATTCTGGCGCGAGATATCCTGAGGACGCACGTAGCCGGCAACCAAGAGTTCGCGCAATTCAAAGTTGACGCGCAACTCCTGCGAACCCGAGATCGACAGAACTCCATTCGGCAATACATCAATCACGGTCGCAGCCACCCGCAGGGTCAGCTTTTCCTTTCGCTTCACCGATCCTTTACCTTTGCTGGTCGAGGCAGAGTCGATCGACACGGCTTCGTCTAGCGAGGCACCGTCTGGCAGGTGCTCGGCCGCGCGTTGCGGCAAGCCAAACAAACCCGGCACCTCAAGGCTTTCTGATCCGCTGCGCGAACGGTTCGTGTCGTTCGATATCTCGGCCTTTTCGTCCAATTCGATCACGACCGTAAGGATGTCCCCCTTTTTGATCGCGCGCTGATCTCCCAGTAGGGACTGCTGGCCACCGCTCCAAAGCGACGATTTGTCGACGTTGCGCTGCGGCTGCGTGTGCAAGGGCAAACCCGGCCAGAGCATTGCCACATGTTCCGGCGACTCCTCATTCGGCGTAAAACTTGGCGGTTTGCCGAGATGATCCACACGACCACACGCGGTCAAGGCCAGCGCGACAGCTAAAACGGTTTTAGGTAGTGCTGACATTATTTTACCTCGATCTGGCCGTTCGACCGGATACGTCCAGTGACGGTTGTACGTGACGACAGGTTCATAACCCGGATGCGATCCCCGACTGCCCCACGCCCCAGGGCGCGACCTTCGGCAGTGATGGACAGAGGTCGGCGGTCAAAGACGAGAACGACAAGATCGTTACGATCCACAATTGCCGGCGGACCAACATCGCCCTCGCGGATGGGGCGCCCCGGGTACAAGGCGACACGCGCCTCTTGTCCGATCAAAAAGTCTGCATTGCTCACAGCGTTAGGAACCATTTGATCCTTGGTTTCCAGGTCAGCAGCGGAAATGATTTCTTTGGCACGGATGGTGCGTTTCGACACCACGATTTCAGCCATCGCCGGAATCGGCACCATCAAAGCCAGAACAAAGCCCAGAAACCGCATCACCGCACCTGCGTCGTTGCGCCCATCATCTGATCGACGGCCGATATGACCTTGGCATTCATTTCATACCCCCGCTGAGCTTCGATCAGTTCGGTAACTTCCCGCACCGCATCAACCGAGCTGTCCTCGAGATAACCCTGCCGTAGCGTACCCATCCCGTCCTCTCCGGGTGCGCCTGCCACCGGCGCGCCCGAAGCTTCGGTTTCCTTGAACAGGTTGCTGCCAATCGCCTCGAGTCCCTTGGCATTTGAGAAGCTGGCCAAAGTGAACTCTCCCAGCAATTGACCTTCTGGCGCGTCATCGAAATAGGCGTAAACCTCACCCGCGGGGTTAATCGAGATCGACCGCGCATCGTCTGGAATGGTGATCTCGGGCGCTACAGCAAACCCGTCCGATGTTACGATCAGCCCCTCGGCTGATCGTTTCAGGCTGCCATCGCGGGTAAAGCCGGACTGGCCGTTGGGCAACGTCACTTCCAGATAACCGCGCCCTTCGATGGCGATGTCCAGATCGCTTCCGGTGGCAGACAACGCGCCCTGCGACAGTTGCACAGTCACTGCAGCCGGGCGTACGCCAAGACCTAACTGGATACCTGTTGGCAAAACCGTACCATCATTGGCGTTGACCGCGCCTGCGCGTGCCACCTGCTGATAGTGCAGATCGGCAAACTCAGCCCGCCGCGCGTTGTAGCCCGTAGTGTTCATGTTCGCGAGGTTGTTCGAGATCGTCTCGACCCGCATCTGTTGCGCCGTCATACCAGTCGCTGCGATTTTCAATGCCCGCATGTAAAATCCTCCTTATTCAAATCAGCGCATCAGCGCCTTGAGCGCGCCACGCACCCGTTCGTCTTCGGACTCCAGAAAGCTTTGACCCAATTCATAAGCGCGCTGGATCTCGACCATTCGCGAGACCTGGGCGACTGCATTCACATTCGATCCTTCGAGAAAGCGGTGAACGACCACAGGCTCTTCAACTGGTTCAATATCGCCCTCGGCCCGAAACTGCGTACTGCCTTCGCGCACCAGCGTTTTGGGATCGGCAACGCGGTAAACACCGATCTGTCCCAGCAATTGCCCGTCGACGCTCAGCGTGCCGTCACTGCCAACATCAATGGCCACCGCGTCCGGGGGGATAAAAACCGGTGCGCCATTGCTATCCAGCACACGGTGCCCGTCCATTGTCACCAGATCTCCGTCCGCGTTGGATGAGAACGCACCAGCACGGGTCAGACGGTTGCCCGCGGGGGATTCGACCATGAAGAACCCGTCGCCTTCGATGGCAAAATCGAACTGCCCTCCAGTTTCCGTAAGCACGCCTTGTTGCAATGACGTGTTACGTACTTCCGCGCGGCTCATCGACAGGGACGGGTTACCGGGCATATCACGCACGAATTCCGAAAATACCAGGCCTTGCGCGCGATAGCCCGTGGTATTGGCGTTGGCGATGTTGTTCGCCACCAACCGCATTTCGTTCATCAGTCCCGATTGCCGGGATAGGGTGACATAGGCGGTATCCATCAGCGACCTCCTGCGATCAAAGGGATGAGTGTTCCTGTGAAAAACGTGACAAGCGTTTGGGTCATGAAGCCCATCGAAATCCAGAACACGATAACGATGGCCATCAGTTTGGGTACGAAGGTCAGCGTCATCTCTTGCACCGAGGTCAGCGCCTGGAACAGTCCAACGATCAAGCCCGAAACCAGCGCCACGGCGAGGATCGGGACGGAGGTGATCACCGCGACCCAAAGCGCCTGACGCACGATGTCATAAAAGAAACCCTCGCTGAGCATGTCGTCAGACCGGCATCCGCAGGATTTCCTGATAGGCCTCGACCACTTTATTGCGCACGATTACAGCGGTTTCGACGGCCAGTTCGGTCTGGGCCAATGCTTGTACCAAAGCATGCGGATCCGCTTGTCCGGTCATCGCGGCTTGCGACATCTGTTCGGACTGTTTCAAGGTCTCGGCAAAGTCCTGAAACCCGGATCGCAGCCTCTGGGCCATTCCCGCATGGTCTGGATCAGCCTGCGTCGCCGGGCGCGCGCCCGCGTAACTCTGGACCGCGTTAAGAGCTCGGATATCCATTCTGGTGTCCTTTATTTTCTGAGAAGATCCATCAGGCTCGACGACATTTGGCGCGTCTGATCGAACATTTTGAGGTTGGCTTCGTAGCTACGCTGCGCCTCGCGGGCATCCGCTATCTCGATCATCAGATCGACGTTCGAGCCGCGATAGTGACCGGTGTCATCGGCCATCGGGTGACTTGGGTCATAAATGCGCGACAGCGCGCGACGATCCAGCTTGACCCGCCCCGCCTGCACCGTTTCCTTGCCGTCTTTGTTTACGGTTTCAAACGGCACCGTTTTGCGCCGATATCCCGGCGTATCCGCGTTCGAGATGTTTTCGGATACATGGCGCAAACGCGCGGCCTGCGCGCGCAAAGCGCTGGCAGAGACGCTCAGGGAATGGGAAAAATCGCTCATCCAGCTGCCCTCTTATGCCCGGCCCAGGCTGCTGCGCAGAATGTTCATTGAAGATTTGTAGATCGCCAGAGCACGATCATGCTGTCGCTTGGCCTCAACACCTTTCAGCATCTCTTCCTCAACCGAAACGCCATTGCCGTTTGGGTCACCTGACGGGGTCGTCTCAAACTCAGCCCAGGGTTTTGGGCTGCTGAAGCCGTTGAGATGTCCTGCCCGCGTGGCGGTCATGGCGACCTCACGGCCTGAGTTTTCGAACGCTTTTTGAAAAGCCTCGATATCGCGGGGCTGGTAGCCCGGCGTGTCCGCATTGGCCATGTTGCGCGCAATCACTGCCTGCTGTTGACCGGCATGGGTTGCCATTGCGTACGCAGATTTAAAGACGTTCAGGTCATAGAACATCGGGGCTTCTCCCTCGATCAATTTCAATCAAGGCTTAACCCCGATTCCTTTAAAAACCGTTTTCAGAAACCGTTGGAGAACCCACGATGTCCGATCTCGACCCGATGCTTTTGAAATGTGAATTCGACCGCCTGTCTGCTACGCGCCATATGGGGCACGTAGCCTGCGTCGCGCGTGGTGTCATTGAGGTAGCAGGTCTAGAATCCCATGCGCGGATCGGGGATCATGTGACTTTACGCCGACGCAATGGACTGGCTCTGGCCGGCGAAGTTCTGCATGTCGAATCGGATCTGATCCACATGCTACCCGCCATGGCACCAGACGGGGTCTGCCTTGGCGACAGGGTGATTCTGCAGCAAACGCCCGCCTTTGCGCCCGGTATGCACTGGTTGGGACGAGTGATTGACCCGTTCGGTCAGCCGCTGGACGGAAAACCGCTGCTGCAGGGAGTCCAAACGCAGGACATCATGCAAGCCCCACCAGCGGCAGTCGATCGCAAACCTCTGGGTGCCCGAATGGAAACCGGGCTTGCGATGCTAAACACCATGCTGCCATTGGTTCAGGGGCAGCGTGTTGGTTTGTTCGCAGGTTCGGGCGTGGGAAAGTCCACTTTGCTGGCGACCTTGGCTAGGTCGATGCAGGCGGATGCAGTTGTTTTCGCGCTGGTGGGCGAGCGTGGGCGCGAGGTCAACGAGTTTGTCGAACATGCACTGGGTTCCGAGGGAATGAGGCGGTCAGTCGTCGTGGCCGCAACGTCTAATCAGTCCGCCCTGGCGCGCCGCCGATGTGCCTGGTCCGCGATGTCGGTGGCAGAGTATCTGCGCGATCAGGGAATGAACGTTCTGTTTTTGGCCGATTCCGTCACCCGTTTTGCCGAAGCGCATCGTGAGATTGCGGTGGCAACGGGAGAACAGCCATCGCTGCGCGGGTTTCCACCTTCGGTGACTCCATTGATTGCAGGCCTTTGCGAGCGCGCAGGTCCGGGCAAGGGCGAACAGGGCGACATCACCGCCGTATTTAGCGTTTTGGTCGCAGGGTCGGACATGGAAGAACCAATCGCCGACATTCTGCGCGGCGTTCTGGACGGCCACATTGTCCTGAGCCGTGAGATCGCCGAACGCGGCCGTTTCCCGGCCATCGACCTCAGCCGCTCAGTCTCGCGCAGCCTGCCCAGTGCGGCCACCGAGGAGGAGAACCTGTTGATATCGCAAACCCGCCGACTGGTTGGCAGCTATGAACAATCCGAGGTCATGATAAAGGCCGGGCTCTATTCCGAGGGCGCGGACCCTTTGCTGGACCAGGCCGTGCGCGTCCATGATGAGTTGGACGCCTTTTTTTCCCGATCCGAAACGGACGGAATCAAGAATAGTTTTGACCGCCTGCAACTGATCCTGCGCCGGTCAGGAACCGCTTTGGCATAGCATCGATATCGCGACAGTTTTAAACGTTAAGCCCACCTTAAGACCTGCCCTGCTACCCCGGAAGCGGGTGATAAAAAGGTGGTGGAGATGGGTACGCAATCCAATGCGGCGCCAATCATCATCAAGAAGAAACGTGTGTCAGGTGGCGATGGCCACCACGGTGGCGCGTGGAAAGTCGCTTATGCCGACTTTGTCACGGCCATGATGGCGTTCTTCATGTTGATGTGGCTGTTGAATGCAACGACGGAGAAACAACGCAAAGGACTGGCAGATTACTTTTCGCCAACAATACCGGTGAATCCGGTGTCAGGCGGCGGTGATGGCGCCTTCGGCGGCAACAATATGTTCTCGGAAAAGACCATGGTGATGGATGGTTCGGGCGCCAGCCAGAAAAGCCCTACGGTTGCCCGGCAGGCACACGGTTCGGTCGGTGTTAACGCCGACGATGGCAAGGAAAACCTTGAGGATTTCTCGACGCTTGAAGCCAAGCTTTTGGGGCGAACCGGCGAGAGCCTGGCCTCGGACAAGCTCCTGAAACACATCGTAACGCGGGTCACCGACGAAGGTTTGATTGTCGAACTGTTCGATACAGAGGATCAACCGCTGTTCGAATCGGAAACCGACAAGCCTACCGCCATGATGCGCGCACTGGCGCTGCTGGTGGCGCGGTCTTCGGATCTGGTACAGAATGCCGTCGCCGTCGAGGGTCATGTTCGCGCTTCCCCAGTTGTCCTGGTAAACAACCCGGCCTGGGACCTTTCGACGACCCGCGCTCAAACCGTGCGCCAGATGTTGCAGGGCAAGGGTTTGGCCGCCGAAAGGCTGGATCGGGTCACGGGCCACGCGGACCGCGAACTGACGACCAAGAACCCGATGGCCGTTCGTAACAACCGGATCGAGATCATCTTTCTGCGCACGCCCTAAACCCAAAAGGATAGAACGCATTTTACCTGTTAGCGTGCTGTTAAGGGCCAGCACGTTAGCTGTTGCATCACGTTTTGACGCAACAGAAGGGCGTGCCAATGACAATTTCCTCTTCGCTGAATGCCGGTGTGGCCGCTTTGAAGGCCAACGCGAACCGGCTGGCGACCATCTCTGACAATATCGCCAACTCGTCCACCTTTGGCTACAAACGGGTCGAGACCGACTTTCACTCGATGGTCACCTCCGGTCAGGGCGGAAGCTATTCGGCAGGCGGCGTCAGAACCACGAGTCAGCGCATGATCGACCAGCGTGGATCGCTGGTCACAACGAACAATTCAACCGACCTGGCAGTGCGCGGCCGTGGCCTGCTGCCCGTGCGGCCCAGCTCTCAGGTGGCGTCAAACTCGAATGAGATGCTGCTGACCACAACTGGCTCGTTCCGCACCAATGAGCAGGGTCATCTGGTAACGCAATCGGGGCTTGTTTTGTTGGGTTGGCCCGCTGGCCCCGACGGATCGATCCCTAATGTGCCAAGGGATACTCCAGCTGCACTGGAACCCGTCAAACTCAGCGTAAACCAACTAACCGGTTCGCCGACCACAAGCATGAACCTTCGAATGAACCTTCCGGCCACGGCGACGGATGCTGGCGCACCGGGTGACGCACAGCCTTTGTCGGTTGAGTATTTTGACAACCTCGGAAAATCAGAATCCGTAAACATTGAACTGGTCCCGACCGTGCCTGGAACAGGATCCAGCAATGAATGGACCATGACGCTGCGCGATACCGCATCTGGCGGTGCGGTGATCGGAGAGTACCGCCTGACCTTTACCGACAGCCGAACCGCAGGCGGCACGCTGGCCAGCGTGACCACCATATCGGGTGGTGCTTACGATCCGGCAAATGGCAGTTTTGTGGTAAACGTAGATGGTGGGCCGATGGAGATTAATATCGGTCAGATTGGCGACAAGGATGGGATTACCCAGCTGTCGGATACATTTGCCCCTGTATCGATCACGCGCGACGGTGCCCCCGTTGCAACAATGACAGGCGTGAAGGTGGATGAAAACGGGTATGTCTACGCACAATACGACAGCGGTGTCAGCCGGCGCGTGTACCAGATTCCACTTGTCGATGTTCCCAACCCAAATGGGCTAACGGCGCTGGATAATCAGACCTATGCCCCATCCCGCGATAGCGGAACGTTCTTCCTGTGGAACGCGGGCGATGGGCCAACGGGCGATCTGGTGTCCTTTGCGCGCGAAGAATCGACGACAGATGTTGCAACTGAACTGACATCAATGATCCAGACGCAGCGGGCATTTTCCTCAAGCGCCAAAGTGATCCAGACAGTCGACGAGATGCTGCAGGAAACGACGAATATCAAACGTTGATCCGGGGCATTGAACTAGGGAAAGGACCTGTCCAATGAACATGACGACAGCATTGAACAACGCGTTGGGCGGTCTGACCGCCGCAAGCCGCGGGGCCGCGGTTGTGTCGGGCAATATCGCCAACGCCCTAACGCCAGGCTACGGACGCCGTTCGCTTGAGTTGGCGACAAGTCCGATCTCTGGCAATGGCGTGCGTACCGTCGGAGTGACGCGCCATCAGGATCCGGTCCTGATCGCTAACCGGAGAGATTCGGACGCTAATCTTGCCGGTGCCAGCGCAATATCAGAGTTCTACACGCGTTTTGAAAAGGCCGTGGGCTCAGTTGATGATCCCAAATCCTTCGCTTCCCGGTTGACCAATTTTGAAAACAGCATGACCACGGCCGCAAGCCTGCCCGATTCAAAAGTACGGCTGGATCAGGCGGCCCGCGCTGCACGGGAATTGGCGGACAGTCTTAATGCGGCATCCGAAGGCCTGCGTCAGGCGCGGTCGGACGCAGACAGGTCTATCGGCAAGCAGGTCGATCGCCTGAACCAATCGTTGCAGGATATCGAAAAGCTGAACAACAAGATCCCCAGCATCAAGATCACTGGCGGCGAATTCAACGCCCTGCTGGATCAGCGTCAGGTGTTGATTGACCAAGTGAACGAGCTGATCCCAGTCAACGTTGTGGCGCGGGAAAACGACCGCGTTTCCCTCTACTCGGACGGCGGTTTAATTCTTCTAGAAGGGCAAGCGGCCGAATTCAGTTTTACGACAACTGGCGAAACCAAACCGCACATGACAGTTGCCAACAGCTTGCTATCAGGGCTTGAAATGAACGGGCAACCTGTGCGCACCAGCGGCAACAATGCGCAGCTTCGCGGTGGAGCTCTGGCGGCTCAGTTCGAGATTCGCGATGAGCTTTCGCTTGAGGCACAGGTCCATTTGGATACTGCGGCGCAAGACCTGATCGAACGGTTCGAAACCGCCGGTCTGGATCCGACTGTCGCAGTAACCGATCCTGGCCTGTTCACCGATGATGGCAATCGTTTCAATGCGGCCGGACTGGCCGGTTTGGCATCGCGCCTCAGCTTGAATACCGCCGTAGATCCAGATGCTGGGGGAAACAGTTGGAAATTGCGAACAGGCCTTGGTGCCGCCACCCCAGGTGACCCGGGAGATGCAACGCAACTTAGGGCATTTGGGGAGATCCTGAGTGATGCTCGTCCCGTTGCCGGGGGGCTTTATGGCAGCGGGAACCTGCGTGCTGCGGAAATTGCCGAGGCGCTTTTGTCAACGGCCGGGGCAGATGCCCATGCCGCCGAAGGGCGCATGACATTCGCCACGAACTCGCAACTGGAAATGGCCAAGATCGAAGCTGAACGTGGCGTGGATACTGACACCGAACTGCAAAACCTGATGCAGATCGAAAAGACATACGCCGCGAATGCACGGCTCATCTCGACCGTGGATGAGATGATGGACACTCTGCTGAGGTTGTGACGATGAATTTGACATCCATTGGTGATCTGGCGCGTGGGTTGACGCTGAGATCTCGGTCCACCGAAATCAAAAATCAGATCGAAACACTGTCCTACGAATTGTCTTCCGGGCGGGTTCAAGATTTGTCTGGACATCTGGACGGCGATTATTCCCACCTGTTGGACCTGGATCGCAGCCTGTCCAGACTGGATGCGTTTAAGGTATCGACAGCCGAAGCCGGACTGTTCACTGATGCGATGCAACTGAGCCTGAACACAGTTGCCGGCGCTGTTGAGGGGATTACCGCCTCGCTTTTGTCTTTCGGCACGTCAAATCAGGCCGTGACCCACGAAAACGCATCGACCCAGGCCAAAAACGAACTGAATGCAATCGTTTCTGCATTGAACACTCGCGCCGGTGGGCGCAGCCTTTTTTCGGGTACGGCAACGGATGTCTCTCCGCTGCTATCCGCGGACACGCTGATCACCGCACTTACAGCAGAGCTTACAGGTGCAGCCACTGTTGCAGACATCAGGCAGAGGGCGGAAGACTGGTTCAACGACCCTACCGGATTTGACGCGGTGATCTATCAAGGGTCCGACACAGAACTGGCCCCCATGCAGATTTCCGAGAATGAAAGCGTCTCAATTCCCGTGACAGCGACGGATCCGGCCATCAAAGCTGCACTTCGCGATATCGCAGTCGCGGCAGTAGTCGCGGACAGCGGTCTGAATGTCCCGACGCAACAAAGAACCGCCCTGTTCAAACAATTGGGTGTCGATCTGGTCAACACCAAGGATCAGCTGGTACGGCTGCGCGCCGATGTCGGCTCAACCGAAGCTCGGATTGATCAGGCGCAAACGCGAAACAACGCTGCACGGACAAGCTTGCAAAGCAGCCGAAGCACCTTGATCTCAGCGGATCCTTACGAAACTGCCACGCAATTGCAAACCGTGCAGTTTCAACTGGAAAGCCTGTATTCCGTCACCGTTCGCAACGCGAACCTGTCGCTGGTGAATTTCCTGAGATGAGAATTCTTGTTTTTCTTTTGATGCTGCTTCCTGGCCTGGCCTCCGCCGGCACGATCCGACTGAAAGATCTGGTGGATTTCGACGGGGTCCGCGGGAACGATCTGGTCGGTTACGGCTTGGTCGTGGGGCTGAACGGAACTGGTGACGGGCTCAGGAATTCACCCTTCACCGAAGAGATCATGTCCAACATTCTTGAAAGGTTGGGCGTCAACGTCAACGGTGAGGACTTTCGTCCCAAAAACGTAGCCGCCGTTCTGGTGACAGCAAGCCTGCCGCCTTTCTCACGTGTTGGCGGGCAAATCGACGTGACGGTCTCTGCCATAGGAGATTCCAAAAGCCTGTTGGGCGGAACGTTGATAATGACCCCATTGAACGCCGCCGACGGGCAGATTTACGCGGTGGCGCAGGGCACCGTTTTGGCAGGCGGCGTCGCGGCTGAGGGCGAGGCCGCCTCGGTTGTGCAGGGCGTTCCAACATCTGGGGTGATCCCGTCCGGGGCAAGGGTCGAGCGTGAAATTGACTTTGAGCTTTCGGCGCTCACCCAAATGCGTCTGGCCTTACGGGAACCTGATTTTACAACGGCGGGTCGGATCGAGACTGCCATCAATAACGAGTTCAATCGCGCGGTGGCAATCATGCGCGACTCGGGCACAGTCGAGTTGAACATCGCGGCAACGCGGGCCATTTCAACCGCCCACGCACTGGGGCGGATCGAGAACATTCTGGTCGAACCCGAAACCAAGGCCCGCGTCGTGGTTGATCAGCGTTCGGGCACGATTGTGATGGGTCAGGAAGTGCGGATATCCCGTGTGGCGGTCTCGCAGGGAAATCTCACGCTCACGGTCGAAGAAGCGCCGATCGCAGTCCAACCCAACCCCTTCGCGCGCGGAGAGACCGTAGTGGTGCCGCGAACAATCGCCGGCATAGAAGAAGAGGAAGGCACCGGACTGGCCGAGATACCCGAAGCGACAACCCTATCCGAAGTCGTGGCCGGTCTGAACGCGCTTGGGGTTTCGCCCCGCGATATGATCGACATTCTGAAGACGATCAAAGCCGCCGGAGCGCTGCACGCGGAGTTCATTGTACGCTGAAGGATTCAGCCGCGCACGTCACTATCCAAGCTGGTGGTGGGGCCATTAGCCCCGCCCAATCTTATTTTGATTTCCAACTGTTTAGCCATTTCCGAAACTTGCTGCCCTGCTCTTCAATGGCGTCGCCGGCGGCGTAGAAGCCGTCTTCCATATTTTCGATTACCGGATCGACCCGCGCCTCGCGAAACCGGCGCCAGCGGACCCAAAGGGCCCACACAATCGCGAAGAAAACGGTTAGAAAAATGATGTTGAACCAGGGAATGATCCGAACGTCTTGGCTGTCTACTGACCAAATCTTTACGGCATTCGGGAAAATCGACAGGAATTCACTTCGCCAACCGTAGTGGCGAACAACCACCCAGCGAGGCGCTTCGGTTGTTGATTTCAAGTCTGCGGCTTCGGCCTGAAGATTCGACGAGTTTAGTTTGAAATACGGTGGCCAACCCCAGCCGGTGTCTTCGTTCCGATAAACCATGACCTTGCCGTTGGTCTTGCGCGTCTGAATGAAAAACACATCGCGGTTTGGCGTTGTCGCATCGCTGCCAACGTCATGAACCGACCAGAAGATGCTGTTTTCACCGGGGTCGATCCGCTTCTCATAGGTATCGGATATCCGAACCACGTCATGTTGCGGTAAGGTGTAGTTCAACACCGCCGCAATCGTGCCCCAGAACAGGATAATGATGGCCCATTTGATGTAACGCATCTGCGCAACCCTCACATGAAATTCGAAACATAAATCAGGATCGCGATCAGGCCCAGCGGCACCACGTAAATCCCGAGGATCAGTTTTCGGCGAAACGATCCGTCGTACTTTTTCAGCCCGCGCTGAATAAAAGCATCCCGGTCACCGGTCATCCCCTTTTTTTCCCAATGCGCAATCAGCTTACCGCGCCGCACCCGGCGGGAATAGATCGACACGCCTACATAGAGAATAGTCAGTAGGATCAGTAATGGGATCAGAAAGCGGAGTGCAACGAACATTTAACTTCTCCCTACTGCGCCCCAGGGACCAACGCGTGCGATGATGTCATCACTGACCCGGTCATTTCCGCTCATGTCCGGTTCATGGCCGAACAGGGCAGCCCGAGCGCCTGCCTTGTCCACCTGATACTCTCGTGCAAGGAAGTCGGCAACATAGGCTTTCTTGGCCTCAGGCCACTTGGCGTAGGTTCGGTAGAAGAGTTCTTTATGGCAAATAAACATCTGGCGCGGGTCCAGCGGGGCCAATTCGGCCAGCAGCATGTTCACCAGATCACGGTTCGGCGTGTCGGTGGCACGCAGCGTGTAAAAATAAGCAGGATGGTCCGAGGTGATACGCGGCCAAGGACCGCCATCTTTTGCCCAGCGCAACAGTTGCGCTAGGCCGTGATAGGCTTCGGGCAGACGATCCGCGTGGTTGCGGGCCAGCCGTCGCATGTCGCCCCGATCCAGCCCGGACAGGTCAACGCCAGCATCGGCTGCGGCGTCGACGGTCAGAAAATCCATCTTCTGTTGCAAGATCGAGGCCGAATTGACACCGCGCGCCTCGATGATCGTCTCGACCAGATTATTGAGCCCAAGAAATTTGGCGATCTGGTTCCGCTGAGACGGATCAAAAACGTATTTTATTGGCATCTCATCGGGTTTTTCGCTCATGCAGATCGCCGCCGGGTGATCCAGATCCGGGAACAGGTACAGGCCGCCAAAATGCGCCGTCCAGAAGTTGCGCTGTTCAAACGCGGTATGGCGCAAACGAACCGGGTTGCGGGTCACGTCGCCCGTTTCCCTGGCGGTCTCGATCATCTTGGCGATCAGCACATCGTCGAACCAGGCATCCTCTTCGGTTTTGAACTGTTCGACCATGCCCGCCAGTTGCTGTGCCTTGCGCAGAGTACCTCCGGCAGTGTCTGCCTCAATCTCGATCTTGCGCAGGTTCAGTAGGTCGCGTGGGGTGGTGAGTTTAATGACCGAATTCACCAGTTCTCCAGCCACCGCATCGGTGGCGGTCAGGGCGAATAGCTGTGCCTCGTTCATCTCGATGAAGTCGCGCAGGATATCGCGCGAGGTCGAGAATTTGACGTTCAGCAAAGGCGCGCGTTTCTGCTCGGTCGTCAGCAGGATGAACTGCCGGTTGACCCCGTTGGGATTGAGGTAAAGCTCATCCTCCAGCTCAATCCCCACCTCCGGCGAATAGCCCGAGATATCGACATGGAAATCCGTCAGCGCCGTGGTCTTGCCCGCCAAATGCTGTAGCGCGCGGTTATATCGCTCGACTAAGGCCGGGCTGGAGATGTGGACGAGGTTGCCGAACATCAGGCCTTTTTTGATGAGGCGGATCACCTGCAGTTATCCTTGTGCGCATCCGCCATACGTAGGTTCCTTTCTAGGTCGCGCTCCCATCTACACAATATTTCATGACCTATTGAGACTAGCGGACGGTTTTTCTTCTCCTGAGATGCAGAATTTTGGTCACTGACTGTTTCACCCAGAATTGTCTGCGTCGAAGCTTTGCAAGCATCGTGGAAACTTTGATAATCTGGATCATCCAATGGAACCCGAAGTCGCAAACTAGCAATGGTTTCAAGGGCATTCGTCTTGTCTTCTTCAGAAGTAGTCTTTGCTACTGCTAATGCGGTTAGTTCGAGCGCTTTGGCCAAATCCCGTCGAAGTTCTTCCATCCTTTTTTCTTTTAGATCAAACAGCCTGAGTTCTTTTTGGAGGTTCCGTTCATGCCGACGTTGACTAAACGCTCTCTGGGCTGAACGTTCCTCATAACGCTTTGACAAAATGTATGAAAATGCGGGAATCAACACGGAGAAAAACAGTAGCTTGTTTTCACTGAGCCACGTATTAAGCGCTCCGAGAACGTCACCAACAGATTTCAGCAACTCAATTAGCATGGAAGTTTACCCCTTCCCCTCCAGATACCGCCGCTTGGCCTCTTCCATCTGGCCCATCTTACGGACGGTGACCTCGTCGCTCTTGTCGGCATTGCATTTTATCTCTCGAGCCAACATCAAGCCTCTCCTTTCAGCTCGGAAGCGTCACGGGAGTTTACGATGCGCGCACGTGCCAACCCAAAGCTGATGGCTGCCATTACCATCGCCGGTATGAACCAGATGAGGGCCGATTTCAAAAATAACGCAGGCATCCGACCGGGTCCAAAGGCGTGCAGTAAAGACTCCGCATTGTCCAACGAAGCGCCGTTAATCCAAATCTCAAACAGTGAACTCCATACATAACAGATCGTAAAAATGATCAGGCAAAGCTGGGCGAATGAGGCAAATGTACCCGGCCGCCTTCGGGCCACAGACATCCCGAAGAAGATACACGCCGCTATCAGGCTGGTGAAGACGAGAAAAAGTCCTCCGGTCACCCCTTCCCCTCCAGATACCGCCGCTTGGCCTCTTCCATCCGGCCCATCTCGCGGACGGCGTTCTCGATGGCAACCTCGTCGCTCTTGTCGGCATAGCGGAACTCGCTGTCGGCGTAGCGGTTGATCTCCTGCATCACCATCTCAACGGTGATCGGCTGGCGCAGGTCCTCGATCATGGCTTTCTTGGTGTCGTAGTCGCGGAACAGGAACAGGTCGGGGTTCTCCATCCACTCGTCGGGCAGTTCGAAATCCATCGCGCGGACCTTGACCGCGTCGGTGATGTTCTTGATCGCGCGACCGGTAAAGCGCTCATCGGCCTGTTGGATCGCCTTGAGATAGGTGCCGAGCTTGGCAATCGTGTCCATCTGGCCGATATCGCCCGAAACCTGTTCATAGACCTGCAGCAGAGCGTCTTCATGCGGGCGGGAATGGCTTTCGAAACTTGCGGCGACGGCTTTTTTGATTTCCTGCGCGGCATAGGCCTCGTGTTCGCCCAACGGGATGTCGTGGTTGCGGCCCATCAGCAGGTGCAGGATATCGATGTAATCCTCGCGCGTCTGCGGCCCGTCAACCAGGAACCGCGCGCCCGCCCGTTGACGCAAGGCGTCGTCCACATTCTCGGGGTAATTCGAGAACATGCCAAAGGTGCAGTTGCCGCGCACGACGGTGTTGGCGCCCGCAAAACTCTCCATCAGCACGGCGGTGATTTCCAGCTGCCCGGCTGACGATTGCCGGTCGCCGCGCTTGCCCGCCAGCTGGTCGATATCGTCGATGGTGCCGAACCCGATGACCGAGGGGTCGATGATCGTGTTGATGAAGGCCTTGGCGTTCTGGCCGGACTTGCCCTGATAGCTGTCGATATTGTCGGTGCTCAGGTTCTGATAGCGAAACGGATAGCCAGCGTTCTGGCAGTAGTCGTTGATCAGACCGGCCATCATCTGGATCAAGGTGGTCTTGCCGGTGCCCGGTTTGCCGTCGCCCATGAAGGTGAAAATGAACCCGCCAAGTTCCGCGAAGGGGTTCAGGCGGCGGTCGAAATCATAGGCCATCACCATCTTGGCCAGCTTCATCGCCTGATACTTGGCGATATGGTTGCCAACCACCTCGTTCGGCTTCTTGAACGTCATGGTCAGCGTGGTGGATTTGGCTTTGGACGCAGGTTCGAACCCCCGGATTGTCAGGTCATCCGCTTCTATATGCCAAGCTGCGTTCTGGAACGGGGCCAGATGGCCAGACGATTGCGCGCGCAGGGCCGCTTTTTCCATTAGTTGCTCGGCATAGGCACTAGTGGCCGCGATCAGGTGCGCGTCGTCAGGCGCGTGTTTGGCCAGCGTTTGGTCCAGCTCCCATAGCGCGCCGTGCAGGGCGAGTTGACCATTGTCGGTCAGAACCTCTTCGATCTCACCGATATCGGCGGTCGTCTCACCAAGATGCGAGGACATCAGATAGGCCAGTGCGTTGCCGAACGTGTGAGAGGTGATCAGAGCCTCAGCGGTTAGCAATTCCGAGAATTCGGTCTTGCGCGCAGCAGGCAGATCACCCGCAAGGTTCGCACGTTTCAAGTCGGCCAGCGGGGTTTGTTCCGCATAAGCCTCACCCACGGCCAGAGCGATGGCGATGGCGCGCCGGATCGCCCGCTGTGTAGTCGCCTGAGGCGGCGAGACCAGCATGTCACCATCATCCGACGCCTCAATCCGCTCGACGAGATGCACCCCATCTGTCCGCACTGTGCGCCGTGTCACCAAACCCGGCGTGGTGGACCGGAACCTACGTCCGGTCGACACCCCCGGCGACCGTTCCGTCGACGTCTCCACCGCCTTGGCAATCCGAGGCGCGTGTTCGAACCCGTTTAGCAAGGCGGTCGCTGCCGGATAATGTTTGCGAATATCGTCTTCGCGCAATTCCATCTGGTCTGACGTCAAACTCATTTCACAATCGCCTTTGCTGTATTCAATATCTCAACACCTGCCCGGTCTTGCTGACGACGAACTTAAGTACGTCGGCAAAACCCGGCGGGTTGCGCTCGGCCAGCACCTGAAACGGACGCTGGGGCAGTATGATCGAGCGCTGGGTGCGGGTGGCCCCGGTTTCGGCCCCCTGCCCGCCGAACGGGTCTAGTGCGAAAACCTCGCGCTCGACGGTGGAAAACCATCCAGCGCGTTCTTCGATGACGTCTTCGCTTTCCAGTTCCTCTGTGGTCCAGGCCAGCGCCCAGTCCTGACCTTGCGGAGACTGCGCGTCCTCTAGAACTTGCCGCATTGGACCGGATTGCTCGGTAAAGGCTGAGGAATACATCGGCCCCACGTGGATCCGGCGCAAGTGCTTGGGGTGCAGGTCGTCGAAATCCTGATCGAAGCCCTTGGCAATGGTCACCAGTTTCAGCCCGCCCAAGGATTGCGCCATCAGATGGGCTTGCACCTCGGGCCAGCGGCGTTGGTCTTTAGGCAGGGCGGTTTTGCCGCTGTCTTCTAGCTGCATCAAGTATATGACCGGCAGGTTGATCTGGCTGTCGTAAACCGCCCAGTGGATCATGAACTTGCGCCGATCCCCCTCATTTTCGATCCAGTTGCATTCTGGATCGTTGCGGGCCCAGAACAGCTGGCCTTTTAGCAATTCCTCGTAATAGAGCCTTTGCGACAGCGCGAATTGCAGTTTGGTGGGGATTTCCTGTTCGCTGATGATGGTGCGCACCATCTCGGTCTTCAGGTCATCCTCGGTTGGCATGTTCTCCAGATGCACCTGCGCCTGCTGCGCGTCATTGGCCATTGTCAGCAACTCGGCCGCCACCGGAAATCCGCTGTCACGCTTGTCCATGGCGAGACTGCCAAAGAACCGCCCCGTATCGCGCCCGACCAGCAGGTACTTCATGCTGAGCGCGCGGAAGGTGTAGAGCAGCCCCGAGAGGTAGCGCGACACGATCCGCACTTCTTGTTTCGAGATCGCCCCTTCGGCCTCCATCGTCGCAGCCACGCGCAGAAGGTGGGCGGTGATTACCTCGAATTTGCGGAAATAGCGGCGCGAGGCGAAGGTGTCGGTCAGGCCGACATGGTCTTGGGTGGGGTCGGTCATTTCCAACCACCCCAATCCAAATCGCGTTCCAGCCAAGCCTCTATCTGAGCAGCTTTAAGGCCAGCCCATGGAATCCAGTAACCCGCGAGGGATAATAACTTAGACCCGATCTCGACAACGAAGATCGAAGCTCCAACCGCACCGACGACAGCAAGCGCTGACCAAGCAAGCCATTGAATTTCCAAGATTGCTCCAAGGAATAAAACAACCATTGAAATCATGCCGACCAAAACCAGCCGAATGAATATCCGAAACCATCTTGGTTTGAATTTCGGATCAAGCTCTCTGATGCTTTTTATGCGAAGTGGTTGGTTTCGTTTCTGGTACAACGCTTACTTCATCCACCGTAAAGATTCTTATCATGCTTCTCGACAATCGAGGCAAACCGGCGGGCAAAGCGTTCATCGGCCTTGGCCTTTTTCTCCAGCACGTCGCGGGCAAAGACCATGTGGTCCTCATGCGCCTCTAGCATGTCGGCCATTTTCTGGTTGGTCGCTGTGCCGATGGCGGCCATGGCGGTTTGCGCCTCTTGATCCGTCTGCACGCCGATCTCGTTGATGCGGTGAGCCACGTCCTGTTGTTGCGCGGTTTTCAGCGATTTGGTCAGGGCGTCATACAGCACCACGCGCTGTTGCGTGTCTGTCTGCAGCTTGTTGATCAGCACCATCTGCGTCGCAGCCTGGTTTTGTAGTGAATCTACCCAGGTTTTGCCCTTTTCAATGTATCGCTCCAGAGTCTGGGATTTGGCCAGTTTGACCTGCTCTTCCTGAACCTTGGCGTTGTATTGCTTGTTGAGCTCGGCCAGTTCGGTTTCCAGCTGGGTCCGCGCGGCGGCGTCCTGTTCAACGCTGATCTTGTTTTCCAGCGTGATGATCGTTGGATCCATGCCTTGAATTTCGGCACGCAGCGCCTCTAGTTCAGCCACCGTCGCCTCGCGGTCGTCCAGCGTGCCAGTCAGGTTTTCTTCGACCTTCACGCGCTGTTCCTCCAGCACGGATAGCTGCCCTTCCAGCAGTTTCACAATCACGTCTGATTTGGCGATCAGATCCTGAAGTTTGTCGTCGATATTGGCGGTTCGCATGCGTTCCTGCCGCATCGACTCGGATTTGCCTTTCGAGAAGATGCCGACAAACGACTCCCACCCGGTTTTCGAGCGCATCTCGTCGAAATCTTTCGAAAAGGCACTGGTGACGTCGTCCAGACCCATGATCAACTCAGCAATATTGGCGGTCATCACCTCGGTATGTGCGTGCACATCTTCAAGCGTGGCGTTTTCGATGTCGATGTCCGCCTCGGCGGTGCCAATCTTGGAGCGCGCGGCTTCGATCCGCGATGTCAGCCCTTCGATCTGCGACTGGCTTTCGCGCACTTTGGCCTGAGTTTCTTCGATCAACGCGTCAAACTGCTGGTTCGACATCTGTCCTATTCCTTTTTTTTAATTATGCACCCAACAAGATAGGGAATGTTACAAACATTTACATCCCCTTGGGCATCCAATCACGGGGAACTTTGGCAAACTCCGCAGAAAAAAGATAGGCGGGTTGACACTTTGGCCTCAGATCGCATGAATGCGCCCCGGTAGGCAAAAAACGTCACGTTTACCATACGAAAACTGGATTGATATGACCCTGCGGGTGGCCATAGACAGTCCGGGAGGCACATGTTTGAGTGCTAACAAATTTTTACTGCCGGAGGCTGACTCATGCTGGACGCGACAACCGACCTGAAATCAATCCTGAAAAACCCCGATCTGCTTGTAACCAAAGCCTATATCGGCGGTCAGTGGGTCGACGGGGATAATGGCACTTTTGCCGTCACCAATCCGGCACGCGGCGACGTCGTGGCCGAGGTCGCCGACCTGAGCCGCGCACAAGTGGCCGGAGCGATTGCTCAGGCCGAGGCCGCGCAAAAGGAATGGGCCAAGCTGACCGGCAAGGAACGCGCCGTGATTCTGCGCCGCTGGTACGACCTGATGATGGAGAACGCCGAAGATCTGGGGAAAATCCTGACCGCCGAGCAGGGCAAACCGTTGGCCGAAGCCGTTGGAGAGATCGGCTATGGTGCCTCGTTCATCGAGTTTTTCGGCGAAGAGGCCAAGCGGGTCTACGGCGAGACGATCCCCGGCCATCAGCGCGACAAGCGGATCATGGTGCTGAAGCAGCCGATCGGTGTTGCGGCCTCGATCACGCCGTGGAACTTCCCGAATGCGATGATCACCCGCAAGGCCGCCCCGGCGCTGGCGGCTGGCTGCGCCTTTGTTGCGCGCCCGGCCAAGGAAACTCCGTTGTCCGCACTTGTAATGGGCGTACTGGCGGAACAGGCTGGCATCCCAGCGGGCGTGTTCAACGTGCTGCCATCCTCCAGCGCCAGCGAAATTGGCAAGGAATTCTGCGAGAACCCCGGCGTTCGTAAACTGACCTTCACAGGCTCGACCGAAGTCGGTCGGATCCTGCTGAAACAGGCGGCCGATCAGGTGATGAAATGCTCGATGGAGCTTGGCGGCAACGCGCCGTTCATCGTGTTTGACGACGCTGATCTGGATGCAGCCGTTGAAGGCGCGATGATGTGCAAGTTCCGCAATAACGGCCAGACCTGCGTCTGCGCCAACCGGATCTATGTACAGGCGGGCGTTTACGATGAATTCGCGGCCAAGCTGAAAGCCGCTGTTGAAGCGTTGAAAATCGGCGACGGTCTGGCCGAGGGCACAACCACCGGCCCGCTGATCAACGAAGAAGCGGTCGCCAAGGTCGAGGAACACATCAAAGACGTCACCGATAAGGGCGGCGCAGTTCTGACAGGCGGTCTGCCACATGATCTGGGTGGTACTTTCTTCCAGCCGACGATCGTGACCGGTGTAACTCAGGACATGATGGTTGCGCAGGACGAGACCTTTGGCCCGCTTGCCCCACTGTTCAAGTTCGAAGACGAAGATGACGTGATCGCGATGGCCAATGACACCATTTTTGGTCTCGCGTCCTATTTCTACGCCAAGGACCTGAGCCGCGTCTACAAAGTGGCTGAGGCACTGGAATACGGCATCGTCGGTGTGAACACCGGTATCATCTCGACCGAGCTTGGCCCGTTCGGCGGCGTCAAACAGTCCGGCCTAGGCCGCGAAGGCAGCCATCACGGCATGGAAGACTATCTTGAGATGAAATACGTCTGCCTGTCGGTCTGATCTGAAATGGCCCCGGTGCACAGCGCCGGGGCCATTTGGTTTGTCACAAAACTGCAAACAAACCGTCACATCCCTGCAATGACCCGCGTTCATCCCCCTCTCATCCAAGTGAGAGAGGATACCACCCGATGTCGTTGCGCTTTGTCTGCCTGACATCTGCCCTTGCCCTGACCGCCGGTCAGGCTGCGGCAGAAATGAACTTCAACCGAATTGCTTCTTTTCCCGTCGTCAAAAACATGGCTGAGGGAGCTGATACCACCCGTGAGACCTCGCCCGAGATCATCGCGACAACCGCGGACGGTAAGACGCTGGTCTATACCGACAGCCCGTTGGGTGTAATCGGCATGGTCGACATCACCGACCCTGCGAAACCGGCGCCTCTGGGCGCGATGGAGGTGGGCGGCGAACCAACCTCGGTTGTGATCGTTGGTGCGACGGCGTTTGTCGGCGTGAACACATCGGAAAGCTATACAGCCCCGTCGGGCAAGCTGATCTCGGTCGATATCGCAGGCAAGGCCGAAACCGGAACCTGCGATCTAGGCGGTCAGCCTGACAGCGTCGCCATCGCCCCTGACGGCAGCTTTGTTGCTGTTGCGATTGAGAACGAGCGCGACGAAGACCTGAACGACGGCGTTATCCCGCAGCTGCCCGCCGGGTCTCTTGCGCTGGTGCCTTTGAATGACGGCGGGTTGGATTGTGGCGGCATGAAGATGGCCTCGTTGACCGGTCTGGCCGAAGTTGCCCCGACCGATCCCGAGCCTGAATTCGTAGACATCAACACCCTGGGTGAAACGGTCATCACCCTGCAGGAAAACAACCACATCGCGGTCGTCGACAAAGACGGCAACGTGATCAGCCATTTCTCGGCCGGCGCGGTTGACCTGGAGGGCATCGACGCCACTGACGAACGCGGCGCGTTGATCTTTACCGAAAGCCAGCCGGGCCGCCTACGCGAGCCTGATGCGGTGAAATGGATCGACGACAACCACTTTGCCACCGCCAATGAAGGTGACTATCAGGGCGGTTCGCGCGGCTGGACCATCTTCCACAAGGACGGCACCGTTGTTTACGAGAACGGCACCGATTTCGAGAAAGCCATCATTCAGATCGGCCACTACCCCGACAAACGTTCGGACGCCAAAGGGGTAGAGCCGGAAAGCGTGACCGCTGCCACCTTCGGTGGCACACCGATGATCTTTGTAGGCGCCGAACGCGCCTCGGTCGTGGGTGTTTATGACGCCACGGATCCGGCCAACCCGGTTCTGAAACAGCTGCTGCCCTCAGGCGTTGGGCCGGAAGGTTATGTTGCCATCCCCGAGCGCAATCTGCTGGTCTCGGCAAACGAAAAGGACCTAATCGAAGATGGCGGCCCACGCGCGCATGTTTCGATTTTTGAGTATCAGGACGCCCCCGCCAACTATCCGCATCTGACCTCAGAAGGCGCGGATGAACTGATCGGTTGGGGTGCTCTGTCAGGTCTGGTCGCTGATGAGGACGGCATGATCTATGCGGTCAATGACAGCTTTTATGGCTTCCAGCCTTCTATCTTCAAGATCGACCCCAGCCAGCAGCCCGCCCGCATCGTGGATGTGATCCGCATCCACCGTCAGGACGGTAACCCGGCGCAGAAGCTGGATCTGGAAGGCATCACGCTGGACGGCAAAGGTGGCTTCTACGTTGCCTCCGAAGGGCGGACCGACCGCGTTATCCCGCACGCGATCTACCACGTCTCAGCCGAAGGCAAGATCAAGGATCGCAAGGGTGAAATCGGCCTGCCGCCGGAACTGATGGCGGTCGAGAAGCGTTTCGGTTTCGAGGGCATCACCAAGGTCGGCGACACCCTATGGATGGCCGTTCAACGCGAATGGAAGGACGACCCGGAAAACCACGTGAAACTGGTCGCGTACAATTTGGACACCAAGGAATGGGGTGCAGTGCACTATCCCAAGGCTGACCCGGAAAAAGGCTGGGTCGGTCTGTCGGAGATCGTGGCATTTGGTGACCATGTCTATGTCATCGAGCGCGACAATCAGCACGACCACCGCGCCGTGACCAAAAAGATCTACCGTATCCCGCTTTCTGAAATGACTCCGGCGCCGCTGGGAGGTCCCCTGCCCGTGGTCAGCAAGCAAGAGGTCCGCGACCTGCTGCCCGATCTGACCTCGACCGGCGGTTACGTTCTGGACAAGATCGAAGGTCTGGCCATCCTGCCCTCGGGCGAGGCGTTTGTGATGACCGACAATGACGGCGTCGACGATGCCTCGGGCGAGACGATGTTCTGGTCGATTGGGTCGGTTACCGCCGGGAATTGATTCATTGGCAAAATGTTGAGGGACCCCGCGCGAATTTGTGCGGGTTCCTTCTAGTTCTTACGTCAGCTTTGAACCCAAATTGGACGTTGATTTGGTACTTCGTCGCGAATTTCAGTCGTGCGCAGTCAGTGTCGACTCCTGTACGGTCATTGGTGGGCGGTGTGGAAACTCAGCGATGCGTTCATTGTGGCTTTGCAACAGAAATTGCATTGGCGCGACGGCAAAAAGAGCAGGATAAAGTTCGCCGTATTTTTCACCGGGATCACGTCGAATGTTGTAAAAGTCCATGCCCGGCAATCCGCCATGACCTTCAGTGATGTGGATTTTGAAATCTTCGTAGCGAATCGCCCCCAGCGTCTGTCCGCTGTAGTAGGATACAAAGTTCCGCCGACCATGGCCCTCACCGTTCAACAACAGTGATGTCTGATCAACTCCATCGGTGATCCGGTCATTCGGAATTCCATCCAAAGCTCCACCCAATCGCGCCGCTGTGGTGAAAAGGTCGGTGACATGAAGGACATCCTTCGGGTCTTGCCCCGGTTCGATCATTCCCGGCCACCACGCCATCGCGGGCACTCGAACGCCGCCCTCCAATATGTCACCCTTCGCACCTCTCAACAGAGTGTAACCAGCTGTCGGCCAAAAGGCATACATCGGACCATTGTCACTAATCCAAACCACCAAAGTGTTTTCAGCAATCCCTTCAGCTTTCAACGTATCCAGAAGCCGACCGACGTGAGTGCTGTGCATCACCATGAAAGAAGCCTGACGGTTGTTCTTGTCAACGCCTGGCGCTTTCAGAAACTCTTTCGAGGCTGAAATTTGCAGCGCGTAGGACGCCCAATAGATGTAGAAAGGGTTTTCGTCATCAGCCTTGTCGACAACGTATTGCGTTATTTGATCAATGGACTCGTTTTCAAAGGCCTCTTGTCGTTCCGGCGACAGAATACCGGCAACTCCTTCAATTGGTGTACGGCTTTCACCCTTGCGTCCGACATATCCGCCGACTGACATGTCGATCCCAGTGCGT
Source organism: Ruegeria sp. BI12 (assembly GCF_056537985.1). NCBI lineage: Bacteria > Pseudomonadati > Pseudomonadota > Alphaproteobacteria > Rhodobacterales > Roseobacteraceae > Ruegeria > Ruegeria sp. BI12. The sequence continues at coordinate 183,426 of NZ_JBQFSL010000002.1, forward strand.
TTGAAATAGGTCTCGTAGCCGGGAAAATCGGCAAATGGCAGTGTACCATTTTCGTCTTCAAAGGCTGCTTGCCACCAATCCGGCGCACCGTTGAACAGGCCATAGTAGGCGTAGTCATAGCCCTGATTTTCTGGCGAATGTTCGGGCAAGTCGCCCAGATGCCACTTACCCCACATTGCGGTGCTATAGCCCTGTTCAGACAGTATTTCTGCTGTTGTGACCTCTTCTGGCGAAAGACCATCCGTCATTCCGGGCCAAAGCACGGACAATAGCCCGGTGCGAACAGGATGCCTGCCAGTATTGATCGCTATCCGCGTTGGTGTGCAGGATGGTTCGGCGTATGCTGACCAAAATCGCATCCCTTCAAAGGCCATTTGGTCAAGTTCGTCAGAAGGCATACCACGATGCTTACCGCCACCTTGCCAGCCCAACTCACCCCAACCGATGTCATCCGTCAGAATGTAAATTATGTTGGGTTTCTTCCCAAAGCGCTCCTCCAACGCTTCTAGTTTCGCGTTTATCTCACCATCTTCAACTGCCCAAACTTCAGCGTTGCGTTCTGCAAAGTCCAATTGTGGGGCATCAGGTTCGATTGCCAATGCAGGCACTACAGTGAAAAACATTGTGATCGTTGATGCCATTGTAACTGTCAATTTCATTGCGACCTCCCCAAAGTTATTCAAAAAACACAATATAAGGTCACCTAGGGCATCAATCTGTGTCAAGTTTTGTAAAAATAATCCGTTGCCGCAAAACTCTGAACAACGGCTTTGTCCGCTTAGCGAACATCCCCTTACTACAAAAACAACGCCCCGCGTCTGGAGGAACGCGGGGCGTATGGTGCGATAATCCAGAGAGGAACGATTATCGCGGCGTATTAAGGTCGCCTTAGTTCACGGCTTTGGCGTCAACCACGTCCTTCTCGATGGCATTGGCCGAAGAGATCTCGATCCGGCGCGGTTTCAGGGCCTCGGGCACTTCGCGCTTCAGGTCGATGTTCAGCATACCGTTTTCGTGGTTGGCGCCAGTGACACGCACGTGATCGGCCAGCGCAAAGCGGCGCTCGAACGCGCGGGTGGCAATGCCACGGTGCAGATAGCTGCGCTCTTTGTCTTCAGCGGCTTTCTTGCCGGCGACGATCAGGGCGTTTTCTTTTACTTCGACCGAAAGGTCATTTTCCGAAAAACCGGCGACTGCAACCGAGATGCGATACGTGTCGGCATCGGTCTTTTCGATGTTGTAAGGCGGGTAGCTCGGCTGAGCCACATCATTGGTCAGCACGCGATCCATCATGTCGGCGATCTGGTCAAAACCAACGGTGGCACGGTGCAGGGGTGCAAAATCAAAACTACGCATGTGTCATATCCTCATATCAGAGCGATCTGTGTTCTGCCCTCCGTTCGGACGGGCATCTGGTTAAGCCGGGCCCCGTTCGTGGCGACCCGGTACAGTTCACATGGGTAGCAATTTGACCGAGTTCAACCCCCGCCCGGACTGATGAATTTCGCGCCGGAATTCGACTTTCCTGATCCAACCTGCAAACGACGGATCGTTGCCTGTGGACGTGGGGCATCCCGTCGTAAATCCGCCTTGAGATCTGCCACCACACCGGAAAGTTCCATTCCATATCCGGCCACACGATCCCCATAGGTTCCTATTGCTGAAACGACTGACAGGATCTGCCAGCGCGGGCCGTTTTTGGCCAGCAATGCCGAGCCGGACGAGCCAAAAGTGATATCGCAGTTGAAGGTGATCAACCCTTGCTGTCGGCCCAGAATACGGCAGGATCTTTCCCGCGTGATCGCCTCGGACCGGCCCCGCCCATACGAGGCAAGGCTGACCTCGGTCCCGGAAACCCGACCTTTGTGCAATGCAAACGGGTTGGCGATGGAATAGGGGATCGGCTGCTCAAGACGCATCAGCGCAACGTCGGCCCGGACTGTATCCGCTGAAAGCGGGGCGTTGCTGACGTAGGCCGGATCCACGGCAATCTGTACGACCTTACGGTCTGCCAGCGCCTCACCGTGGCTTAATCCGGCGCGGAAGGTCACCTGTCCGGGCTCGTAAGGATCGCCGGAGGCCTTGTCCACCGCGCAATGCGCGGCAGTCAGCACGAGGTCCTGCGCAATCAAGGTGCCGGTGCAAAACCCCTGATTGCCGATATCCAGACGTCCGACCGCCTCCCACCCGTAAAGGTCATCGCGATCCGTCAGCTTGCGCTTGCCAGTTTGGGCGTACGTTGAGGTTGCAAAGATCGAAAGAAACAAAAGAAAATTCAGAAACAGGCGACTCATGGCTTTATGAACCTTGCTCCAATATTGCGGCGGGCCCCACCATTGGATGAAGACACGCCAAATCCGCGCCCGGCCGACAACTCTGCCTGCAACAGTTCGAGGGAATTTTCGACCGATGTACCGATCGCCACGCGCTGTCCGTTGAATTCGGCCTTGGCCGCGACGACCGACACGATGCGTGGCCGGTCCCCGTCAAAGGAAAAGACCGGGGCCCCTGACGACCCGAATTCGACATCACACGACAACACCAAAACGTCTGATGTGCGCGTCATTACCGAGCACACTTCTTGCAGCGAGGGGGCCTCGGCCCGGTCCTGCGCGTATGACACCACCCCAACTTCAGCCCCTCGATCCGGGCGCTCTCCTGTTTCGAACGGAATTACGCTGGTGTTGCGGATCGGCTGCCACAGTTCGATCAGCGCGATGTCATTGTACAGCCGAGAAGCCGTCGCCTCGGTGCTGAATTCATACTCGGGATGCACAACGGCCCGACGCGCAGCCCGATAAGCAGATGCGCGTCCGAGACGCCAGGCAGCCAAAAATTCAACTTCGGCCAGATCAACCCGCTGACCAGTCATTCTGTCGAACAAACAATGAGCGGCCGTCAAAACAAGCGTCGGAGAGATCAGTGTTCCAGTACAAAACCCGGCACCATCTTTGAAATCCAGGCGCCCGACCGCCATCCACGCGCGCCCGGCATCGGTGGTGTCCAGACTCTTCAACCCGGTATCCTGGGCTGCGGCGGACAACGGCATCAAAGCCAGCGCCAATGCTGTGATCCAATTTCGCAAATGGCACTCCGGCTTTGCTGTTGGCGTATTCTCCTACGCCTCCGGTGCGGCAAAAATAGGGCGATGACGCCCGCGTCCGTTTAACGTGACGAGTGGTGCGCAGTTGCATCAGCCTTATCTATTTGAGGATCGGAACCCCGGATCCACTCCGGTCGCCCAATGCCCGCGGCACAGGCCCGCCGGTCGCCCAATCCAAAAGCTCAACGGTGTGCAACACGGGAAGGCCCGTGCCAGAGCCGATTTGCATCATGCATCCGATATTACCCGCCGCGATCATGTCCGGCTTTTTAGCTTCCAGCGTTTTGATCTTGCGTTCCTTCAACCGCCCCGAAATCTCGGGCTGCATCAGGTTGTAGGTCCCCGCGCTGCCGCAGCACAGATGACTGTCTGCAGGCTCTAACACGGTGAAACCGGCCTGTTTCAACAGAGTTTTTGGATGCGTTTTTATCTTTTGACCATGCTGGAGAGAACAGGCCGCATGATAAGCGACGGACAGGTCCTTGTTTTCGCCTTCGGGCAATTCGAGTTGCACCAGCAACTCACTAATATCCATCGCAATCGAAGACACCCGTGCTGCGTCTTCAGCTAGGGGATCGTTTCGGAACATGTGGCCATAGTCCTTGATCGTGGTCCCACAGCCCGAGGTATTGATGACAATCGCATCTAGCCCGTCGCCGTTCATTTCTGCGCTCCAGGCTCTGATATTGGCCTTTGCGGCCAGATGACTGTCATGTGTCTTACCCATGTGATGGGTCAGCGCGCCGCAACACCCCGCCCCCTCTGCTACAACGACCTCGCATCCCAACCGAGTCAGCAAACGGATGGTTGCGTCGTTGATATCAGTGTTCAGTGCTTTTTGCGCGCAGCCAGTCATCAGTGCGACCCGTTTGCGCTGCGTTCCTTTTGCCATGAAACTCTGCGGGTCGTCATTTCGACTGACGGGCGGAATGTGTTTAGGTGCCATGTCCAGCATGGCACGCAACCGGGCATCCGGCATCAGAAAGCGGAATGGCCGCCCCAGTTTGGCGCCGATAAGGGCCCAGCGAAACCGCGTCGGATAGGGAAGGATCTGCGCCAACACCCAGCGCAACGCACGATCCGAGAAAGAGCGTTTGTAGTTTTCTTCGATGTACTCCCGCGCGTGATCGACCAGATGCATGTAGTGCACGCCTGACGGACACGTGGTCATGCAGGCCAGGCAGGACAGGCAGCGGTCGATATGCTTGACCGTCTTTTCATCCGGCACACGCTCATTTTCCAGCATGTCCTTGATCAGGTAGATGCGCCCGCGTGGGCTATCCAACTCATCGCCCAGTACCTGATAGGTCGGGCAAGTGGCTGTGCAAAACCCGCAATGCACGCAATTGCGCAAGATTTCATTCGATCGCTGGATCGCCGGATCCTGCAGCTGCTTCTTGGTGAATGTCGTCTGCATCGGCCTACCCCATCAGTCCCGGATTGAACAAACCGCGTGGATCAAACTTATGGCGAATGCCCCTAGTTAGAGCCGAAAGTCCAGGTATTTCAGGTTGGAATCGCCCCAGGTTGGACAGTGTTTCAGGTTCGGCTCGCACGATCGTTGCGTGACCGTCAAACGCGCCCAATCGCGCCCGCAGATCAGTTCCATCCGGCACTAAGGCCCAGATCAACCCGCCACCCCAATCAAACAATGTCCGGTCCGCTTGGATCCGCCCGGCGATCTCTGGCGCTTCCGAGGGTTTCACCGAAATGCGCCAGACATCACCGCTTTCTTCGTGGAAGTTAGCTGCGTCACGCAACCCGGCCCACAATGTATCGGACTGTTCAATCCTGTTAACGTCACCGAAACCGGCCAGCGCGGATTTCAGTTTGTCAGACCGGTAAGCTACCGAACCCGCGAAACCTTCAAGGCGAAGTAAGGCGCAAGCGTTGTTCGGGTCATAAACCGCTCCGCTGACTTCAAACGGCGATTTCAAAGCAGCAGACAGTGCCGCGATTCCGTTGGTCACATCGGGTACCTGAATGGCCAGAGTTGCTGACACTTCGGGCTTTGGAAGAACCTTTAACGACACTTCAGTCAAAACCCCCAGCGTGCCCCATGACCCCGCCATCAGTTTGACCAGATCATAGCCGGTCACGTTCTTCATGACCCGGCCACCGTTCTTGACGACTTGACCCATGCCATCGACATAGCGCACGCCCAGCAGAAAGTCGCGGCAGGCGCATGCCTGTACGCGCCGAGGTCCCGAAACATTGCCTGCCACGACACCACCTATGGTCGGAGTACCGCTGGTCCCCACCAATCCGCGATGATCCATGGGCTCAAAGGCCAATTGCTGACCTTCTGCGTCCAATGCAGCCTCGATTTCGGCCACAGGCGTGCCAGCCTTCGCCACCAGCGTTAGTGCGCCGGGTTCATATAGGGTGATGCCTGTAAGCTCGCTGGTTTCAATCGCAATGTCCGGCCCGGCAATACCTCGTGTACCACCTCCCTTAATGCGGACCGGTTCTTTCAGTCCGGCCACCATCTCGGCCAGTTCGGCTTCTGTCTTTGGGTTCATGACATTTCTTCTTTGTTAGAGCCGACTATTCCGCAGCAATCCGTGCGGCTCGCCGAGATTCCGACGCATCCAGAGGAAAAACTTTGGCAGGATTCAGCAACCAGTTCGGATCAAACACGTCCTTTATCGCCATCTGCGCCTCAAGATCCGCAGGTGTGTATTGGTGATGCATCAGATCGCGCTTTTCGATCCCGACCCCGTGCTCGCCCGTCAGGCAACCGCCCACATCAACGCAGAGCTTCAGTATGTCCGCTCCAAACGCCTCACATTTCTCAAGATCACCGGGTTTGTTGGCATCGAACAGGATCAGCGGGTGCATATTGCCGTCGCCCGCATGGAACACGTTGCCAACCGGCAGACCGTAGTCCTGGCTCATCTCGCCGATCCGGCGCAACACTTCCGGTAGAGAAGAAACCGGGATCGTCCCGTCCAGACACATGTAATCGTTCAGCTGACCCATCGCGCCGAAAGCCGACTTGCGCCCCAACCATATTTTCGCGCTCTCCTCAGCCGATTGGCTTTCCCGCAGTTCGACAGGATTATGACGCTTGGCGATTTCGATGATCTTGGACAATTGATGGTCCATCTCGGCCTCGGAGCCTTCGACCTCGACAATCAGTAAAGCGGTGCAGTCGGGGTAACCTGCATGGGCAAAGTTTTCGCAGGCCTTAATGCACAGTGTGTCCATGAATTCGATCGCGACCGGCAGGATGCCGGACTTGATAATGTCCGACACGCAGTGCCCGGCAACTTCGTTATCATCAAAACCCATTAATACAGGCCGCGCACCTTCGGGTTTGCGCAGAATGCGCAAGGTGGCTTCTGTCACGACACCCAGCTGACCCTCGGACCCGCAAATAACGCCCAGTAGGTCCAGACCGCCGGAGTCCAGATGCGCACCGCCGATTTCGACCACGCTGCCATCCATCATCACCATTTTTACGCCCAGCAGGTTGTTGGTGGTTACGCCGTATTTGAGGCAGTGCGCCCCGCCTGAATTCATGGCGATGTTCCCAGCAATGGCACAAGCGAGTTGCGAAGACGGGTCGGGAGCGTAAAAGAAGTCGTCTTCCTCGACCGCTCCGGTCACGCTTAGATTTGTGCGGCCTGTCTGCACACGGATAAATCGGTTGTCATAATCGACCTCAAGCACTTCATTCATCCGGGCGACCCCGAGGATAACGCAATCCGCGGTTGGCAATGCACCGCCTGCCAGCGAAGTACCCGAGCCACGCGGGACCACCGGAACGCCTTCTTCGTTGCAGATGCGCAAAATGTCCGAGACCTCTTGCGTAGTCGCCGGCAGAACCGCCAACATCGGAGGGCACTTATACGCCGTCAGCGCGTCGCATTCATACGCGCGCGTTTCTGACGGTTCGTGAATTACCGCGTCTTCGGGCAAGACCTGCAACAAACGCTGAAGAACAACGGCCTTGCGGCGCAGAACGTCAGGATTTGGCGTTGGCATTTCCATGGCTGATCCTCCATTTGGTAAAATAATATTACCAATTTCTCCATCTGGCAAGTTTCCATGTCTGGCTCTAATGTCGCCGGCATGACGTGGATTGATCGCGCACAACTATTTTCACCGCTGGACTATGCGGCCGTAGCCTTGCTTCTGATCGCCTGGCTGTGGATCGGGTGGCGGATCGAAAACCCCTCTCCCACCAAGCGTTCCGTGGCGATGATGATGGATGATTATCGTCGCGAATGGATGCGGGAAATGGTCACGCGGCAGCCCCGAATGTTCGATGCACAGGTGGTCGCGGCAATGCGTCAGGGCAGCACGTTCTTTGCCTCGACCACGATGATTGCCATCGGGGGCGGGTTGGCTTTACTGGGCAACACCGAACGCCTTGCCGGCGTCGCCAATGATCTGGCCATCGGCAGCGCACCGGCCATGGTTTGGGAGATCAAGATTCTGATCATCATCCTGTTTTTGGCCAATGCATTCCTGAAATACGTCTGGGCGCACCGGTTGTTTGGGTATTGCGCGGTTCTGATGGCAGCAGTACCCAATGATCCCTCGGACCCCCAAGCCTATCCACGCGCGGCACAGGCGGCCGAAATCTGCGTCACCGCAGCACGCAGCTTTAACCGCGGCTTGCGGGTGACCTATTTTGCCCTGGCATCCGTTGCCTGGATTCTGGGCCCGGCACCCCTGATACTGGTCACGGCAGTCACCTTCGGTGTTCTTTACCGGCGCGAGTTTGCGTCGCATTCCCGGCTGGTTTTGATGTCCCAAGCGGGTGACACGAATTCGTGATCGCGATGTCCCCAGACACAGCCTAGGATCGCCCCATGCGGTATTTGATTCTCAGCCTTCTTCTGACCAGCCCGGCCCTTGCCGATCCTTCCGTGATTGAAAAAGTGGCGGCCAGTCAAAGTGGTGACACATGGCGTTTCGACGTGACGATCCGGCACCCAGACACCGGGTGGGATCACTATGCCGATGGCTGGCGCGTTTTAGATATGGACGGCAATGAACTGGGCATGCGCGTATTGCATCATCCGCATGAGAATGAGCAGCCGTTTACACGCTCGTTATCCGGAGTGACAGTTCCAGATGGCGTGACGCAGGTCCAGATTCAGGCGCGGTGCAGTGTCGACGGTTGGGATAACGAAACCACGCTGGTCACGCTGAACTGATCAGAAAACGCCCAGCGCCAGACCGGCGCCCAACGCGGCACCGATATCGCGGCATTGAACTAGTTGATCCTGCGGAATGGTTTTTTCAGCCAGAATAGCTTCGGGCGTCTGCGCATGGGTACAGACAATCAGCGGAGGCTGAACTTCCTTCAAACGCCAACCGGTTGCAATGCGCGCGGTTTGACGGGCTGCATTCTCACCGTCGGACCCAGCGCAGATCATCTGCGCATATGGCCGTCCTTCGATCTTGCCCAATACAGGATAATAGCAACGATCGAAGAACTCTTTCATTAAGCCTGAAATCGCAGCCAGATTCTCGGGCGCACAGAAGATATACCCATCCGCACCCAGCAAATCCTCAGGCGTTGTGTGATCCGCAGTTTTTAGGATGGTTTCCGCCTCGTCGCGCGCGCCTGCTGCGGCTTCTTGAGCCATCTGGCGGGCACCGCCCGTGCGCGAATGGTAGACGATCAAAAGCTGCGCCATTTCAGACCCGGTGATAAGGGCCGCCGGACAGAATGGTCGCGGCCCGATAAAGTTGCTCGGCCAACATCACACGGACAAGCATATGGGGCCAGACCATCGATCCGAATGAGATGGAAAAATCAGCCTCAGCCCGCAAATTAGGGTCTATTCCGTCGGCTCCGCCAATGATCAGCGCCAGATCCTGCCGTCCGGCGTCACGCCAGGCACCCAGTTTCTTAGCAAAATCAGGCGAGGACATCACCCGCCCTCGTTCGTCCAGCGTGCATATCACAGCCCCTTTTGGCAGCGCCTTGCGCAGCAGCGAACCCTCGGCGCCCATACCTGCGTTTTTCTTGTCTTCAACCTCGATCACACGTGCGGGACCAAGGCCCAGCGCGCGGCCGGTCCGGTCAAATCGGGTCAGGTAATCGTCAAGCAGGGTCTTCTCCGGTCCGGCACGCAATCGCCCGACCGCACAAATGCTTATACGCATATTTCTCTCGCCGCCGGCCTGTTAATGCAGGCCGGGATGGCGCCTCAGTTCGCCGAGGCGCTGCCGCCCTGAGGCAGCCACATCTTTTCCAGCTGATAGAATTCACGCACTTCGGGGCGGAAGATATGGACGATCACGTCACCCGTATCGATCAACACCCAGTCGCCGGCATCCTTGCCTTCAACCTTCGAGGTGAAACCGAATTCCTGCTTGATGCGATCCGTCAATTTTTCCGCCATGGCCGAGACCTGACGGGTCGAGCGACCCGAGGCAATCACCATGTGATCCGCAACCGAGGATTTGCCTTGCAGGTTGATCTGCACGACGTCTTCGGCCTTGTCATCGGAAAGTGAGGAAAGGATACGTTCAAGCAGCTTGTCGCTGATTGACTGAGAGTGGGCCATTACACCGGCCCCGTCATCGGCGGGCAAACCCGCCTGGGTATGTAGAGACAGGACATAGTCCTCCTTTGCTGCGCGCCGCCAAACCCCGGCGCAGGGGTACTAATAAGGTAACAAGGGGAATGCAACATTTCAATGAACGGGCGCTTTAGGTGCCGCACAGGCGCTCACTCTTTGTCGATCTGTTGCGAGTCTGCGCCGTCCGACAGCAACCGAACCTCGCGCTGAGGGAAGGGAATCGATATCCCCTCGGCCTTGAAGGCGTCCCAGAGGGCGAGGTAAACATTGCCCCGAATGTTGGTTAGCCCCTTGGTCGGATCACTGATCCAAAACCGCAACACATAGTCCACGCTGCTGTCGCCGAACCCGGTGATATGGCAGACCGGCTCATGCGACCCCCCGCTGAGAACACGTTTCACTGTTTTGACCGACCGTATCGCCGTGGCGCGCACCTCATGCGGATCGTCGTCGTAGCTGGTGCCAAAATCGAGATCCAGACGCACATACCGGTCCGAATGCGACCAGTTCACCACCTGATTGGTAATCAGGTCTTCGTTCGGGATCAGGTATTCACGCCCATCTCGGGTGACCACTGATACATAGCGCGCGCCAAGCGCATTGATCCAACCAAAGGTATCGCCCAACGAGATCACGTCGCCCGGTTTGATCGAGCGATCCATCAGGATGATGATTCCGGAAATCAGGTTCGACACAACCTTTTGCAAGCCAAACCCGATGCCCACACCGATCGCACCTGACAACAGTGCGATGCCGGTCAGGTCGAACCCCAGGGTGCGAATAGCCACCATAAAGACAGCACCATAGAGCAGAACCTGAATGCCTTTGGCCAACAGAACCTGCATCGAAGGCGTGATGTCGTCATTCCTCTGCAATCCCCGCTCTGCCGTGCGGGTCCCGATACGGGCCAGCGTCAGCAGCACGCCAATTAACAGTATGGCCTTTAGTATCCCCAGCGCCGAGATGTGCAGATCACCGATGGAAATTGCGACGCCGTCCAAAAACTCGGCCACGTCATCCGTCAAATTCAGCGCAACCAGCGTTGCATAGACCCACATTGCCCATTTGAAGATCCGCCGCAGCGTGCGGTTACGCACCAGTCGGGCCACCAGCGCAATCGCCAGCCATGCGGCGGCCAAGGTCGCGATCACGCCGATTATGTAACTGTGCGACGGCCAGGTCACATTCTGCATGATCAGGTACAGCGCCCAGGACAACAAAACGAAATAGACCAACGTCAGGCGCTGCATCAGCTGTACCAGAATGCGCAGCCGCCACTTTGGCCAGCCGGTCCGGGCACGTGCCCAGGTCTCCCACCGGTGTTGCGTGACCAATTTCAACACATATGCCAAAGCCCAGAGAACGAGGATGATGACCAACTGGTGCCGCCGCCAGCCCGGAGTGACAATCAGATCGGCAAGTTTGGCGAACTGAACGGAAAATCCCGCGATCATGTTTTCATAAAGGTCCGACAGCGAACTGGGGATCAGGTCTTGGTTCATGCACGTCTCCTGACCTCAGCTTGGACAGCGATGCGGCGCGATGCAAGCCCGGTGCGGGATTGAACCTTGATTGACGGCAAACCCCGTTATATCTGGAGCGCATGAGACTCAATGTGGCCCAAGAACAGAATCTGGAAGACCGCGCGCGTCTGCGCGAACGGTTCTTTGGGGCTGCCCGCACGGTTCTGGCCCGCCTATCCGCGGCCTAAGCCACCTCGCCAGCTATTTCTCATTACATACGGGAGAGGACCGATGTCCCCCAAAACACTCTATGACAAGATCTGGGATGCCCATGTCGCGCACGAAGCCGATGATGGCACCTGCCTGCTTTATATCGACCGCCATCTGGTTCACGAAGTGACCAGCCCGCAAGCCTTTGAAGGGCTGCGCATGGCGGGTCGTCCGGTGCGCGCACCGGAAAAGACCATTGCGGTACCAGACCACAACGTGCCGACAACAGCCGATCGCGTGAACGGCATCGAAAACCCCGAATCGCGCATTCAGGTCGAAGCACTGGACAAGAACGCCAAGGATTTCGGCATTCACTATTACCCGGTGAATGATGTGCGTCAGGGCATCGTGCACATCGTCGGCCCCGAACAAGGCTGGACCCTGCCCGGCATGACCGTTGTTTGCGGCGACAGCCACACCGCCACCCATGGCGCGTTTGGTGCGCTGGCCCACGGCATCGGCACGTCCGAGGTTGAGCATGTTCTGGCCACGCAAACCCTGATCCAGAAGAAGTCCAAGAACATGAAGGTGGAAATCACCGGCAAATTGCAGCCGGGTGTGACCGCCAAGGACATCACTCTTGCCGTTATCGGCGAGACCGGCACTGCTGGCGGCACCGGCTATGTCATCGAATATTGCGGTGAAGCGATCCGCGATCTGTCGATGGAAGGCCGCATGACCGTCTGCAATATGGCGATCGAAGGCGGCGCCCGCGCAGGCCTGATTGCGCCTGATGAAACCACTTTCGAATACGTCAAAGGTCGCCCACATGCCCCGAAGGGTGCCCAGTGGGAAGCTGCTCTGACGTGGTGGAAAACGCTTTTCACCGACGAAGACGCCCATTTCGACAAGGTCATCACGCTGCGCGGCGAAGACATCGCACCGGTCGTCACCTGGGGCACCAGCCCCGAAGACGTGTTGCCGATCACCGCAACCGTCCCGCAGCCCGAAGATTTCGAAGGCGGCAAGGTCGACGCGGCCCGCCGTTCGATCGAGTACATGGGTCTGGAAGCCGGTCAAAAGCTGAGCGACGTCGAGATCGACACTGTTTTCATCGGCTCGTGTACCAACGGCCGTATCGAAGACCTGCGCGCTGCAGCTGAAATCCTGAAGGGCAAAAAGATCAAGGACGGCATGCGCGCCATGGTCGTGCCAGGTTCAGGTTTGGTCCGCGCGCAGGCCGAAGAAGAAGGTCTGGCCGAGATTTTCAAAGAAGCCGGGTTCGAATGGCGTCTGGCGGGATGCTCGATGTGTCTGGCAATGAATCCGGATCAGTTGCAGCCGGGCGAACGCTGTGCCGCGACCTCGAACCGCAACTTCGAGGGCCGTCAGGGCCGGGGCGGACGCACCCATTTGCTGAGCCCGGCGATGGCTGCCGCGGCGGCAATCACAGGACGGCTGACAGACGTCCGTGAATTGATGTAAGGTCCACTCATATCTAGATATTTGAGGGATTGAAAACATGAGTGACTGGGTCAAATGGCTCCTGCTGGGGCTACTATCCATAGCGTTCGGTATCTTTGTACTGGGCGCGCCAGTTGTGGCGTCCGTCGCGGTGACGGTGGTAACCGGTGTGTTGCTGCTGATATCAGGCGCGCTGCAGGTTGTTGGCGGCTTTACGGTTGAAGGCACCGGCAACAAAATTCTGTCACTCATCATGGGTGCGGTGATGCTGTTTCTGGGCTGGTCCTTCCTGGACCACCCGTTGCAGGGAACCCTGACCTTGGCGACCGTGATGCTGATCCTGTTCATGGCAGGCGGCATCGCGCGGGTTATTCTGTCGTTCCAGATGAAAGGAACACAGTTTTTCTGGCCCACGATGGTCTCGGGCATCTTGTCGATCGTCCTTGCCGGTATCATCTGGACATATGTAGGAAGCGATCCTCAGGTGCTGCTCAGCATTCTGGGCATTTTCCTGGGCATTGAGATGCTGTTCAACGGGTTCGGATTGGTCTTCATGGCGCTCTTCATCAGAAACGCACCAAACGACGCAACAACTGAAGCGAAAGAAGCTTAAACGCGGGGCATGGGCGCGGCCCTCTCCCGCAGGAGTGTAGACATGGAAAAGTTCGACAAAGTCCACGGGGTGGCCGCCCCAATGCCGCTGATCAATATCGACACCGATATGATCATCCCGAAAGTGCACCTGAAAACCATCAAACGGTCCGGCCTTGGCGTCGTGCTGTTTGACGAGATGCGCTATCACGATCATGGCGGCGAGAACGAGGATTTCGTTCTGAACAAGCCCGCCTATCGCCAGACTGAGATTCTGGTTGCAGGCGACAATTTCGGCTGTGGCTCATCGCGGGAACACGCGCCATGGGCAATCAAGGATTTCGGCATCAAAGTCGTGATCTCGACCAGCTTTGCCGACATCTTCTTCAACAACTGCTTCAAGAACGGCATCCTGCCCATCGTGGTGGAAGAGGAACATCACGCTATTCTGATGGATGACGCACATAAGGGCGAAAACGCCCGCATGACCGTTCATCTGGAAGATCAGCAGATCACCACCTCGGATGGCGTTGTGATCGAGTTCGACATCGACCCTCACCGTAAGCACTGTCTGCTGAACGGTCTGGACGATATCGGCCTGACGATGGAGAAAGATCACCACATCGACAAGTTTGAGGATCACGCAAGCCAGGCTCGCCCCTGGGTCTGATTCCAAGAACGAATCTGTGGATACTCAACCTATCGGGGTCGCCTTGGCGGCCCCGCTCGCATTCTTGGGGTTATCAATCCAACAACCACAACATGTAGTGTCGACCTTGTGATGCACGCCGAATTTGCGACGAAAATGATGCAAAGGCGCACCAGTTTCGCCATCTTTTTGCCCGAAATCACGTGTTTTCTGCAGCTTGGCTTGAGCGGAATGCCGCTTATCGTCAGTGTTGGCGATTAAAGAGGCACCCGTAGAAAATTAATTGTCGGGCACAAGTTGGGACGAAACCGTCAAAGAAGCGGTCAATCCGGTTTGAAAGGGTTTGGATAGTGATTGCGCGCACAACAGGGGCGGCGATTCGGGGAATATTGGTCGCACTTATGGTGCTGACGCCCGCGTTGTACCTGCCTGTATCGTCTACGAATGGGACCGAGATTGTCGTCTTTCTCGCCATTCTCGCGTTTTTCCTGACGTTCGCCGAATATAACTCTGCCTTTCCCAGCTTTATCGAATTCCGTGATGCACCGCCTGTGAACCGTTTGCGCTTTGTCGGGCTGATGTCGATGATCACGTTCCTGACACTCATCTGCAAGAACGCCTATACGCCGACTACTTTGACGACGACATTCTATTCCTTTGGTGTGGGTGTCGCGAATGTGGTCGACTTTCCCTATTCGCCGGTTCGACTGATCATCCTGATGCTGCCGGCGGATGCAAGTACACCATTGATCGAACTGGTTCGCATTTCCGCCAGCGTCGCATATGTCGCTGCATTGGTGACGATTGCCAGCTTTGCCTATGCGGTGAAAGTGCGCGGTTGGCCAACCGGGAACGGCGCATTCAATGTCTGGACCAATCTACCTCTGTTCGACCCGACCAAAGGCGGTGACGTGGTCACGCGACTGCAGCGCGACGGGCGTTTGAACATTTGTATCGGTATCCTGCTGCCGTTCCTGATCCCGGCGCTGATCAAACTGTTGACCGACTATGCCGAGCCGATCTCACTGAGCAATCCTCAGACACTGATCTGGACGCTCAGCGCTTGGGCTTTCCTGCCAGCCAGCATGATCATGCGTGGCATGGCAACCCTGCGAATTGCCAACCTGATCGTCGAGAAGCGGCGCGCTTATTCCACAGCCGAGTCTACCCAGACCGCATGATCCGCATCATAATCCTGCTTCTGTTGCCCGTTATGGCGCAGGCAGAGACGATCCGTATTGCCACCTACAACACAGAACTCAGCCGCGATGGACCGGGGTTGCTGCTGCGGGATATTCGCCGCGGAGATGATCAGGTTACGGCAGTCATCGGGGTTTTGGCGCAAACTCGTCCCGATATCATTGCGCTGCAGGGTATCGACTGGGATTTTGAGGGGCAGGCGCTTGCAGCCCTGGCAAGTCGGTTACGCGAAGCCGGTTTAGACTATACCTACACGTTCGCAGGTCAGCCAAATTCCGGTCTGGAAACGAAGCTGGATATGGACGGAGACGGCCGCACCAGTGGCCCCGGCGACGCACAGGGCTGGGGGCGATTCACCGGTCAGGGTGGCCTGGCTGTAATGTCCCGTTATCCTATCGCTTTGGATCAGGTTCAGGACCATTCAGATTTGTTATGGCGGGACCTTCCCGGCGCTGAACTTCCCCACCGCGGCACGGCGCCCTTCCCATCAGAACAGGCCCAAAACGTTCAGCGACTGTCTTCGGTAGCTCATTGGGTTGTGCCCATCGAAACTCCCCGGGGGCCGCTGGATTTGCTGACCTTTCATGCCTCACCCCCCGTGTTTGACGGGCCCGAGGATCGCAACGGTCTGCGAAACCGGGATGAGATTCGCCTCTGGTCTGCAGTGTTGGACGGGGATGTCGGGCGCGCACCCAGTGGCCCGTTTGTCATCGCCGGGGATGTCAATCTGGACCCAGAACGGGGCGATGGGCGAAAAGAAGCGATCCGAAACCTTTTGAATGACCCGCGCGTTCAGGACCCTTCACCTGAAAGTCCTTCAGGTGAGTTGACGACAGTGGTCTGGAAAGCGGTTGGCGCGATGCGGGTTGATTATGTCCTGCCGTCCGCGCATTGGCAGGTGGCAGATTCAGGTGTGCACTGGCCTGCCGCAGGCACCAATGAACGCAAAACTGCGGAAACTGCCAGTCGTCACCGGCTGATCTGGGTCGACCTGAAATTACCGCGCTGATACGGCGGCGTGCGCCTTGTTCTGGCCTGACAAACAGGCCCGGCGCAATTTTCAGACGCTAACGGAAACAAACCTGTATTTTCCTTGCCCTCAGGCGAGATCGTCTCATTGACCCGATGCCGCACAGGCGCTAGGGCCTGTGCTGTAAAACGCAAGGAGATCCTTCATGTCCAACCCCTCGCTCCTCATCCTGCCCGGAGACGGAATTGGCCCCGAAGTCATGGCCGAAGTGCGCAGAGTCATCGATTGGTTCGGCGCGAAACGCGGCCTGGAATTCGACGTGAGCGAGGATCTGGTTGGCGGTGCGGCCTATGACGCGCATGGCAAGCCTTTGTCCGACGAGACCATGGCCAAAGCGCAAGAGGTTGACGCGGTTCTTCTGGGTGCCGTTGGCGGCCCGAAATACGACGATCTGGATTTCAGCCTCAAGCCTGAGCGTGGTCTGCTGCGCCTGCGTAAAGAAATGGACCTGTACTCCAATTTGCGCCCGGCCCAGTGCTTTGACGCGCTGGCCGATTTCTCGTCGCTGAAGAAAGATATCGTTGCCGGCCTCGACATCATGATCGTGCGCGAGCTGACCTCGGGCGTCTATTTCGGAGAGCCGCGGGGCATTTTTGAGGAAGGCAATGAGCGTGTTGGCATCAACACCCAGCGCTATACTGAATCCGAGATCGAACGCGCAGCGCGCTCGGCCTTTGAACTGGCGATGCGCCGGGGCAAGAAGGTCTGCTCGATGGAGAAGGCCAATGTCATGGAATCCGGCATCCTGTGGCGCGAGGTCGTAGAACGTGTGGCCAAGGAATACCCAGAGGTAGAGCTGAGCCATATGTATGCCGACAATGGTGCGATGCAGTTGGTGCGTGCGCCCAAACAGTTCGACGTCATCCTGACCGACAACCTGTTCGGCGACATCCTGTCGGATTGCGCCGCGATGCTAACCGGCTCGCTGGGTATGTTGCCTTCGGCCAGCTTGGGTGCTCCGATGGCGAACGGCCGTCCCAAGGCGATGTACGAACCCGTCCATGGCTCTGCCCCGGATATCACCGGTCAGGGAAAAGCTAACCCAATCGCCTGTATCCTCAGCTTCGCCATGGCGCTGCGCTACAGCTTTGATCAGCTTGAAGAAGCAGATCGTCTTGAAGCTGCGATCGAGAAAGTGCTGGCCGACGGTGTTCGCACAGGCGACCTGCTGGCAGATGAAGGCGTCACGCCAGTTTCGACCACGGAGATGGGTGATGCGATTTTGGCCGCCCTTGACGACAGCCTCTGATCAGACGCTCATTCAATTCAAAAGGCGGTGCCCAGCGCACCGCCTTTTTTAATTTCCACCGAAAATGTTGTTCAGCAGATTGTTGATGGCCCGGTCCAACCCGGTTTGGTTCTTTCGACGCTGTTGCTGAGGTTGCGCTGTTCTGACCGGTGGGTCCGGGGCCAGCATCGGCAACGGCGTCGGTGTCATGCCTTCGGTCACGCGCAACATGGTTTCTTTCCAGATTTCTGCCGGCAACCCGCCTCCGGTCACACCGGATAATGGGGTGTTGTCGTCATACCCCATCCAGATGCCCGTCACGTAGTCTGCCGTAAAACCGATGAACCAGGCATCGCGGGCGGCCTGAGTCGTCCCTGTCTTTCCCGCGACCTGCCATCCGGGCAACTGAGCGCGCGCGCCAGTGCCTTCGGACACGACACGCGCCATCATCCACGTCAGTTGCTTAGCGGCTTTGTCGTTGATGACCCGCTCACCAATGCCCGTTGTCGTAACCATGACCGGGGTTTGATCACCCAACAGCTTCAATTCCGTCAGCCCATAGGGTTCCACCGCCGAGCCGCCGTTCAGGATACCCGCATAGGCCCCCGTCATCTCGATCAGCGTGCTTTCCGACGCGCCCAGCGCCAATGCGGGGCCCTGCGCCAGATCGCTATCGATGCCAAACTCGCTGGCCACGGTGCGGACATTGTCCAACCCAGCAATCTCAGCCACTTTCACCGCTGGGATGTTCAGCGAGTTCTTTAAGGCGTCCGCCAGCGTGACGCGCCCATAGAACTTGTTAGTGTAGTTCTTGGGGCACCACTGACCGGACCCCGGAATATTCACGCAGTAGGGTTCATCTACGACCGTATCCAATGGCGAATAGCCAAGCTCCAGCGCAGTGGCATAAACAAAGGGTTTGAATGATGATCCCGTTTGCCGCAGCGCCTGCGTGGCCCGGTTGAAGGCACCGGACACGCGTGTTTTTCGCCCACCGACCATTCCACGCACGGCCCCATCCGCTGACATCACCACGATCGCGGCCTGAGCCTTGGAACCTTCGCGGACTTTCTCCTGAAAGATGAACTGCAACGCCTCTTCGGCTGATTTCTGGATACGCTGATCCAGCGTGGTACGGATCACCACATCCTCGGTTGTGTTGCGTGTAAAGAACTCGGGCCCGCTGGCCATTACCCAGTCAGCGAAGTAACCGCCGGCACGCGCGGCAGCCGCTTCGGACAATTGCGCGGGATTGTTGCGTGCGCTGCTGGCTTGCGCCGCGGTCAGGTATCCCTGCGCCTCCATCAGGCCAACCACCAACTGCGCCCGGTCCTGTGAGCGTTTCAAGTTGTTCGTCGGGGCATAGCGCGTCGGCGCGACCAACAAACCAGCCAGCATAGCGGCCTGTGACGGGCTGACCTCAGCCGCCGACATCCCGAAATAGCGCTGGCTTGCGGCCTCGAATCCACGCGCACCCGCACCGAGGAAGGCCCTGTTCAGGTAGATGGTCAGGATCTCATCCTTGGAGTATTTGACCTCCATCGCCATCGCATAGACGGCTTCCTTGGCCTTGCGCCACAACGAGCCCTGGCGGCAATCCGCCTCATACGCCGCCTCGGACTCCCATTCACTGGGTTCATAAGGCACGCCTAGGCACAAAAGCTTTGCGGTTTGCTGCGTGATGGTCGAACCGCCATGCCCGGACAGCGGCCCGCGTCCTTCGCTCAGGTTGATGCGTACGGCGCTCGCGACGCCGCGCGGACTGACGCCGAAATGGCGATAGAATCGTTTATCCTCGGTCGCGACGACCGCGTTCTTCAGATGGGGCGATACGGTATCGGCCGTGATGACACCACCGAACTGATCACCGCGCCAGGCGAAGACCTTGCCATCCCGATCCAACAGGGTCACCGACCCGCGCGCACGGCCGTCCAGCAAGGCATCGACATCTGGGAGTGAGGAGTAGACAACACCGACCGCCAAAGCCAACAGCATGGCGGCCACCGCGCCCACCCGCCAGGTCACGCCCCAGATCAGTCGCCACAACCAACGGAAAAGACGTCGAAAGAATCCTCCGCCGCCACCGGACGATTTACGGGTTTTTTTCCGGGCGGTTTTGCGAGTCGACGTCTTGCGCGCCGTCGCCTTCTTGCCAGCGGGCTTTGTCGTCCGCTTTGTGGTCGCGGGTTTGCGCCCTTTGGAAGGGTATCTTTTGTCCGCAACAAGCGATGTCTTGCGGCGCTTGGACTCAGTCATGCTCAAACTCTGCCCGGTTATCGTTTTGAGGCACCATACCCTGCCATAGACATGAAGTAGAGGTATGAATTTCCCCTATGCCGCCTCCATAACCTGCCTATAAATCGGGCAGAAGCGCTTTTTTGTGCAAAAATTGTGCACCTGACCCCCAATTTCCCCTGCGTTCGGCCGCCCATACCGTTTCTTACGACGGTCAGTCACGCTCTTTTTCTGCAGGTGCAAACAAGCCGGTCCCGCCGGACAGGAAGAGGGGAAAGACGTGAAACTGATCATTGCAACAATAAAGCCGTTCAAGCTTGAGGAGGTGCGTGAGGCACTGACCGAGGCCGGCGTGCGCGGCATGATGGTGACCGAGATCAAGGGCTTCGGCTCGCAATCGGGTCACACTGAAATCTATCGCGGGGCCGAGTATGCGGTGAACTTCGTGCCCAAGATCAAACTGGAAATTGTGGTACCTGCCACGATGGCCGACCAGATCGTCGAAACCATCACCAAAACCGCCAAAACCGGCAAGATCGGTGACGGCAAGATTTTCGTCCTCGATGTCGAGCAGGCCCTGCGCGTGCGGACCGGGGAAACGAACGAAGAGGCGCTGTAAGCGTCGCCACTCACATACATTCGAGGAAGTCACATGAACCTGATGAAATCTCTCATCCCTGCCGCCGCGCTTGTCGTGCTGCCGCAGATGGGTCTGGCGCAAGAGGCCGCCGAGGGCGAAGCTGCGCTGCACACCCAGTATATTTTTACCACCCTGCTGTTCCTGATGGCAGGCTTCCTTGTCTTCTTCATGGCTGCAGGATTTGCCATGCTCGAGGGCGGTCTGGTGCGTTCCAAGAACGTCGCCATGCAGATGATCAAGAACATCGCGCTGTTTTCGATTGCCGCGATCATGTACTGGCTGGTCGGCTTCAACACGATGTATCCAGGCGACTTTAATGGTTTCTTTGCCCTTGGCGGTCCGACCGTGCTTGATGCCGTGGGTGTTGCGCCCGCAGACGCGGCGTTAGACTACGCGTCTATCGGTTCGGACTTCTTCTTCCAGCTGGTCTTTGTGGCGGCAACCGCGTCCATCGTGTCCGGCGCCGTGGCCGAGCGCATAAAGCTGTGGCCCTTCCTAATATTCGTGATCGTTCTGACTGGTATCATGTACCCGATCTCCGGTTCCTGGAAATGGGGCGGCGGCTGGCTGGATGCCATGGGCTTTTCCGACTTCGCCGGTTCGACAGTTGTGCATTCGGTCGGTGGCTGGGCCGCTCTGGCGGGCTGCCTGATCCTTGGCCCCCGCATTGGCAAGTACAAAGACGGCAAAGTTCACCCGATGCCCGGCTCGAATCTGGCGCTGGCAACCCTGGGTACGTTTATCCTGTGGCTGGGTTGGTTTGGCTTCAACGGCGGCTCGCAGCTTGCAATGGGCACTGTGGGAGACGTATCCGACGTGTCCCGCATCTTTGCCAACACCAACATGGCCGCCGCATCTGGTGCTATCGCAGCCCTGATCATGACGCAGGTGTTGTACAAGAAACCTGACCTGACCATGGTGCTGAACGGCGCGCTGGCCGGTCTGGTCTCGATCACCGCAGAACCACTTGCCCCGAGCCTGTTCGGAGCGCTGTGGATCGGCGCAGTTGGCGGCATCATCGTGGTCTTCGCGGTTCCGATGCTGGACAAGTTCAAGATCGACGACGTTGTCGGTGCCATCCCGGTTCACCTGTTCGCAGGCATCTGGGGCACCATCGCCGTGATCTTCTACGGCGAAGCAAACCTGATCACACAGCTGACCGGTATCGTAGCTTACGGTGTGTTCACATTTGTTGGCGCGTTGATCCTGTGGACAATTCTGAAGGCGACGGTCGGCATCCGCGTCAGCGAAGAAGACGAGATCAACGGCCTCGACATGGCAGAACTGGGTATGGAAGCTTATCCAGAGTTTTCGAAAGGCTAATAGCCTGCCACTCGAAAACAAAAAAAACCCGGGCGTTCGCGCCCGGGTTTTCTGATTTATTGGATTATATCAGACACCGACGTCAACGATCGCCTTAGCCAGAATCGGAACCGTCGTCGCGTTCAAACCAGCAATGTTCAACCGGCTGTCACCAACCATGTAGATGCCGTGATCCGCGCGCAGCTTTTCGACCAGTTCAGGTGCCGCCCCCAGACGCGAGAACATGCCGCGGTGCTGTGCCACAAACCCAAAACGGTCTGACCCACTTTGGGCCTGCAGCTCGTCTGCCAGTTGTTGGCGCAAGCCCAGCATGGACAGGCGCACTTCTTCCAGCTCAGCCGCCCAGTCAGCGCGCAGGGCTTCGTCGTTCAGGATCGTCGTCACGACCCGCGCGCCGTGATCCGGCGGGAACGAGTAGTTCTGACGGTTCAGGAATGCCAGCGTGGACTGGTTCAAGGCTGTCTGCGCCGGGTCATCACTGATCGCCATCAACAGGCCGGTCCGCTCGCGGTAGACACCGAAATTCTTAGAGCAGGACGCTGCGATCAGGCAACGTTTGACCGACGAGGCCACCAGGCGGGTCGCCTGCGCATCCTCTTCCAATCCGTCGCCAAAGCCCTGATAGGCGATATCGATCATTGCCACGAGGCCGCGCTCGTTGATCAGGTTCACGACCTCCTGCCACTGCACCATGTTCAGGTTGGCACCGGTCGGGTTGTGGCAGCAACCGTGCAGCAGGATCACGTCGCCCGCATTCGCGGTTTTCAGGTCCTCGATCATGCCGTCGAAATCGACCCCACGGGTTTCACCGTCGAAATACCGGTATTGGACTGTCTCTATCCCCAGATAGTTCAGGATCGACAGGTGGTTGGGCCATGTCGGGTTCGACACGAACACGCGGGCCGAGGGGTTGGCCATGCGGATCATCTCAAATGCTTGACGGCAGGCACCGGTTCCGCCGGGCGTCGCCACGGCAGCGATGTTGCCGCGCGGAACCGAGGTGCCCAGGATCAGGCCAATCATCGCATCGGCATAAGCCGGGTCGCCCGCCAATCCGGTGTAGGCCTTGCTCTCTTGCTCTTCCAGGATGCGCTTTTCGGCCGCTTTCACCGCACGCATCACCGGGGTCACGCCCTCGGCATTTTTGTAGACGCCAACACCCAGGTCGATCTTTTGATCGCGCGGGTCTTCGCGATACGCCTGCATCAGCGCCAGAATCTTGTCGGCAGGCTGCGGTTTGAGGTTTTCGAACATCAGTTCTCTCCGGTTGCGACGGGCAGGGTCGGGAAGGCACCCCATTCAGCCCAGGAGCCGTCATAAAGCGAGTGGTCTTTCTTGCCCATGCGTTCAAGCGCAAGGCTGAGGATTGCGGCGGTCACACCCGACCCGCAGGATGTGATGGCTGGTTTCGACAGATCCACACCTGCGGACTCGAAGATGGCGCGGCATTCCTCGGGGGATTTCATCGTGCCATTCTTGTTCAGCAAAGTGCCAAAAGGCACGTTGCGCGATCCGGGAATGCGGCCCGTTCGCAGACCTTCACGCGGTTCCGTTCCGGTTCCGGCAAAACGATCGGCAGAGCGTGCGTCGATGATCTCATGATCTCCCAGCTTGGCGGCGGCAGATACCTGCGTGACGTCACGGACCAGATGGTTTTGGACCCGGACGGTCATGTGGCGGTCGCGGATCACCGGCGGCAGATCTTCGATCTCATGTCCCTCGGCCTGCCATTTCGGCAGACCACCATCCAGAACGGCGATGTTTTCCTGCCCCATCAACCGGAACAACCACCATACACGGGCGGCAGACATCAAACCGGCCCCATCATAGACGACAACCTGATGGCCGTCGCCCACGCCCATCGCCCTCAGGCGGGACATGAACTTTTCAACCGGTGGCGCCATATGCGGCAAGTCCGAGCGGTGGTCCGAGATGTCATCAATATCAAAGAACCTCGCACCGGGGATGTGGGCCGCGTCATATTCGGCCTTTGCGTCCCGCCCTTGCTGAGGCAGATACCACGACCCGTCCAGCACCCGCAGATCCGGGTCCTTGAGATGGGCGGCAAGCCATTCGGTAGAAACGAGGGTTTTCGGATCGTCCTGCATCAAAGTCTCCCCTAAACGCGCTTGGTTTGTCCCTATACGCGCGCGCATGCGGGTTCAAGACTGGATGGCGCTACCATTCCAGATCAGGTCGCATTCAACCGGCGCGCCGCAATCTGATGAACTGGATTATCCCAATGATGCTGATCACGATCCAAAAGCACTCGATGAGCATTGAAGCCAGATTGAAGTTCTGCAGCAGCGAATAGACGATCAGAACGGACCCGGCCAGATTAAGGATCGGAAAGGCCAGATCGTCGGAGTTCATCATCCGCATTTGTGTCGCGAAATAAGCAGCCACGACGACCATAGCACCGAAGGATCCGACAGCATCAGCCAACGTCAGACTATCAAGAAAAGCGGCCATTGCCTGCCTCCGAATGGTAATTGAGATCAGGCGCCCGGCGCCGCGTTCGCCGGTTGTCCGTAGTGATGCATATTCAGAAAGGCTGCGCCGGTTGCCCCGGCCCGGTAGCCATGCGGTAGGTCGGCGGCAAACCGCAGCCCCTGCCCAGCCTGTAGCGGTACCCAGTCACCGTCACGCAGAACGTCCAGCGTTCCGTTCAGAACGAACACTTCTTCGGTTACCCCAGTCGCATGAGCAGCCGATTCATGGCTCTGGTTTGGCGAAAGCTCGACATGAAAGGTCTCAGCCCCAAGTGCTGGATCGTAGGGAAAGACAATCTTGACTTCGATGCTGCCCGGGAAGGTCACCGTGCGGAATACATCGGCATCAGTCGGATCGCGCATCGCAGCAGGCCCGATCAGGGCACTCAGCGGCAACTGGAACCCTTTTGCGATCTTCCACAGGGTCGCGATGGTCGGGCTGGATTCGCCGCGCTCGATCTGGCCCAACATGGCCTTGCTGACCCCGGTCATGTCGGCAACCTTGGACAGGCTCAGCCCCGAGGCCGCCCGCACATCCCTTAGTTTCAGCGTAATTTCGTCCGGTGCCATCTTGTCGTCTCTCGAATCCCCTTGTGCGTTATAGCGCACATGTGATACGTGCGCTATAACGTACGCATCCCGAATATCGCAACCGGGGCAAAAGGGAAACAGCATCATGCCAATGTACCGATCCAGAACCTCAACCCATGGCCGCAACATGGCCGGTGCCCGCGGCCTATGGCGCGCCACCGGTATGGGTGACGACGATTTCGGCAAACCGATCATCGCCATCGTCAACTCGTTCACCCAGTTTGTGCCTGGCCACGTGCACCTGAAGGATCTGGGCCAGATGGTCGCGCGCGAGGTTGAGGCCGCAGGCGGTGTTGCGAAAGAGTTCAACACCATCGCGGTGGATGACGGCATCGCCATGGGCCATGACGGGATGCTGTATTCGCTGCCCTCGCGTGAGGTGATCGCAGATTCGGTCGAATACATGGTCAATGCGCACTGCGCCGATGCGATGGTCTGTATCTCGAACTGCGACAAGATCACCCCCGGTATGCTGATGGCCGCCATGCGCCTGAACATCCCGGCAATCTTTGTCTCGGGCGGCCCGATGGAGGCCGGCAAGATCGACATCGCGGATCTGGATACCAAAAAGATCGACCTTGTGGATGCGATGGTCGCTGCCGCCGACGATAGGTTCACCGACGAGCAGGTCCAGCATATCGAAGAAAACGCCTGCCCCACCTGCGGGTCATGCTCGGGTATGTTCACGGCAAATTCGATGAATTGTCTGGCCGAAGCTCTGGGACTGGCCCTGCCGGGCAACGGTTCCACGCTTGCAACGCATGCTGACCGAAAAGAGCTGTTCCTTGAGGCCGGTCGCCGGATCGTTGAGATCACCAAACGGCACTATGATCTGGACGAAAAAGGCTTCCTGCCACGCGAAATCGCAACGTTCGACGCGTTTGAGAATGCGATGTCGCTGGATATTGCCATGGGCGGTTCGACCAACACGGTTTTGCACCTGCTGGCCATCGCGCATGAGGGTGAGGTGCATTTCACCATGTCCGACATGGATCGCCTGAGCCGTCAGGTGCCGTGTCTCTGTAAAGTCGCGCCCAACACCGAAAACGTTCACATGGAGGATGTGCACCGCGCCGGTGGCATCTTCTCGATCCTAGGCGAGCTTAGCCGGGCCGGACTGCTGCACGAACACTGCAGCACCGTACACTCAGGCACAATGGGTGAGGCGATTGCGAACTGGGACATCAAAGTTGCCAACAACCCGGCGGCGCAGGACCTGTTCAAGGCCGCGCCGGGCGGCGTACGCACGACACAGGCCTTCAGCCAGTCGAACCGCTACAAAGAACTGGACACCGACCGCGAAGGTGGCGTGATCCGGTCCAAGGAACACGCCTTCAGCCAAGATGGCGGCCTGGCGGTTCTGTTCGGTAATATCGCGCGAGATGGCTGTATCGTGAAAACAGCAGGCGTCGATCCCAACAGCCTGACTTTCACTGGCTCGGCCTATGTATGCGAAAGCCAGGATCAGGCGGTCAACGACATCCTGACCGGCAAGGTCAAAGAGGGCGACGTGGTGGTGATCCGCTATGAAGGCCCGCGTGGTGGTCCGGGGATGCAGGAAATGCTGTATCCGACGTCCTATCTGAAATCCAAAGGTCTGGGTAAAGCATGCGCGCTTCTGACCGACGGTCGCTTTTCGGGCGGTACATCAGGCTTGTCGATTGGCCACGTTTCGCCCGAAGCGGCAGAAGGTGGTGAGATCGGGCTGGTCAAGCAAGGCGACAAGATCGAGATCGACATCCCAAACCGGACCATTCATCTGGCCGTGTCTGACGAAGAATTAGCCGCGCGACGCGAAGAGCAGGAAGAAAAAGGATGGGTCCCCGCGGCACCACGCAAGCGCAAGGTGTCCACCGCGCTTAAAGCCTATGCCAAGCTGGCGACAAGCGCTGCGAAAGGTGCCGTACGTCAAGTGTGACGAAGTGGTTTCCAAGCCGTAAAAATTCCAATAGCTTCACAGGCCCCGCTAACACGGTTAGCGGGGCCTTTTTTTCATTCAAAAATATCCACAGCTCAATCGGTGAGAAAAATGACATTCTGGCGCCCGCATAACAGTATTTGCGTTAAAGCCATCGGCTTGCATTGGCGTGGGAACAAACTCCTCGCAGCGGAAGTTCCGGATGACAGCGGTCACATCAAGGGCGTGCGTCCACTAGGCGGATCGGTCGAATTCGGCGAAACATGGCATGATGCTCTGAAACGTGAGTTCAAGGAAGAGCTTGATGTGACAATTGAAATCAGTGGGCAGCCGCTGGTGATCGAGAACCTCTACCGGCATGAAGGCCATCATGGGCATGAGATTATCTTTGTGGCTGATATTCAGTGTCCCGAACTTTTGAACCGGCCGGACGCGCCGATTTCATTTTCAGAAGACGACGGCCTGAGTTGGACGGCGCGTTGGTTCAGCCTGGATGCTCTGGATATCGGCGGTCCGGAGCTTTTCCCAACTGGCTTGAAAGGACGCCTGATTAATCGCTGACGCCTTAGTCAATCGCCCAGTTTGGCGTGAACCTCGTCCAGATCAATCTCACCAATCGGCATTTTGTTCGCTGGGTTCTCAAAATCGTATTTGAACAGCTCGAAATCGTGCTTGTAGATTTCGTAGACAAGATGCATCGACAAGTCGTCAAAGTAATCCTCAACCGGGTGCGCGCGTTTAGGTCCGTGTCCCTCGGATTCGTTGAAACGCGGGATCTCGGACAGGTTCACGGCGTGAGGTGTTTCTAGCCGATCAAGGACACTTTGCATTCCTTCATTGAACTGTTCAGTCCAGAAAATCTGATCGTACTGTCCGCCATTCACGATGAAGGTCGACACATGGCCGGACATGGCCGACCAGTGGATATCAGGGTCCATCGGACGGCGCCAACGGATCGTATCGCGCGCAAACAACAGAAACCTGCGAAAGCTGGCGATCTGATCGAACTCCCCCTTGCCATCGTCGCCGCCAACTTCGATCCCGTAATTATAGATAAGCGTGGGCACCAGATTGCCCCGGTACCGCTTGCCGTTGCGCTGAATGCCGCAGATCTTGTCGAAGAACGAGCTCAGAATTCGGGTGTAGGGATTGCGTACGCAAGTAAAGGCCAATGACTTGTGATTTCGGACATTTCCCGAGATCTGCTCCTGACTGGGTCCAAATGCCCATTTGTGCATCCCGTCTTTTGCGTCGTGGATATCACCATCAAAAAACTGCCCGTGATCGGAATAAAACATGATCTGGCCAATGGTCGAGCAGGCGCATTTCGGCACCACACGGTAAACCATGCTTTCGCTTTCGGTCATCCATGTACCGGGAAAACCCATCTGCTGTGCCTCCTTTGCCGATCTGGTCTCAAATATGACGCGCCAGCATTTGAAACCAAAAAACCAAAAATATTCTGTTTATTCAATCGCTCATCCTAAGTATCACGGTTGCAAATGGGCAAAAACGGAAAACAATAGGCCGAAATGGCAAGAATTGCCTACATATTGCTATGTCACAAAGACCCTGATGCGATCATCGCACAGGCTGAGCAACTGACCGCCGCCGGGGATTGTATGGCGATCCATTTTGATGCGCGGGCCAGTGCGACAGCCTACGCGCGGATCCGCGAGGCCCTGAAAAACAACCCCAATGTGACCTTTGCAAAAAAGCGCATCAAATGCGGATGGGGGGCATGGTCACTGGTTCAGGCCACGCTGAATGCTTTGCAGGCCGCTGTGGATGCGTTTCCTCGTGCCACCCATTTTTACATGGTGTCGGGTGACTGCATGCCGATCAAATCGGCGGAATTCATCCACGACTTTCTGAACCAACACGATGTGGACTTCATCGAAAGTCACGATTTCCTGGAAAGCAACTGGATCAAGACCGGTATGGTCGAGGATCGTCTGATCTATCGGCATTATTTCAACGAACGCACGCAGGCCAAGCTGTTTTATGGCTCTTACAATCTGCAAAAATGGTTCGGTTTGACACGTGAGGTTCCGTCAGACGTTCAGATCATGATAGGCAGCCAATGGTGGTGCCTGCGCCGCAGGACTATCGAAATGATCCTGGAGTTCCTGAAAAAGCGTCCGGATGTGAAAAGGTTTTTTTCGACCACCTGGATTCCGGACGAGACCTTTTTTCAGACACTTGTCCGCCATCTGATCCCCAAGACCGAGATTGACAATCGCACACCTACTTTCCTGATGTTCTCGGACTACGGAATGCCGGTGACGTTCTACAACGATCACTATGACTTGCTGCTGGCGCAAGACTATCTGTTCGCTCGCAAGATCAGCCCCGAAGCCTACGAACTGAAAGACAGGCTGGGGCAGATGTATGCAACCGAAGGGATGACGTTTCATATCTCGGATGAAGGGCGTAATCTGTACAGCTTTCTGACCGGGCGCGGTCGGGTCGGGCGACGTTACGCGCAGCGCTTCTGGGAAGCGGGCAATTCGCTTGGCCCCGAACGCGAAGTGTTTCTGATCGTGTCCAAGAAGTGGCACGTCGCCAAGCGGCTGGTGGACCAGATCGTCTCGGAAACCGACATTCCGTGCGTGGAGTATCTGTTCAACGAAGAAGACACGGCCCTGCCCGATCTGGGTGGCATTGAAACATCTCTGGCTAAGCGCACGCGGCACAGGCGCGCGGTGGCGCGCATGCTGTTTGAAAGCTTTGAATCCGGTAAGTTGGTCCTGTGCGTGGATCCCGCAAATCTGGATATCATTCGGGATTTCTGTTCGGTTCAGGCCCGCAGCCATATTCTGGAAATCGAGTGCGAGTATTCTGACGATTATTTAATCGGGCACGCGCGCCGTGTGGGTCTGGCCGGGGAAAACAGCCCTCGGGAAACCGTGGCCCGTCTAATCCCTACGCTGCGCAGTTCGCTGGCGCACGAATCCGAACTGATCCGCGAGGCAGAGTTCGACGGTTACCTGCGCATTCGTGAAACCAGCGCGCGCATTGAGAATGAGACCGCCATTGCCGAGTTTCTAGGGGTGACGCTGGACAAGGCGCAAGCCATCATGAGCCTTGATTATCTTTTTGCAGATTAACCGGCGACGCACCAACACGCCGCCGGTCAATAGTTCAGATGTCAAACTTGACGCCCTGTGCCAAAGGCAGCTCGGCTGAGTAGTTCACCGTATTGGTCTGACGTCGCATATAGGCTTTCCACGCGTCCGAGCCGCTTTCCCGCCCACCGCCGGTTTCCTTTTCACCACCGAAGGCGCCGCCGATCTCGGCACCCGAGGGGCCGATGTTTACGTTGGCGATACCGCAATCCGACCCGGCTGCAGTCAGGAACTGCTCGGCCTCGCGCATGTTCAGGGTGAACACGCAAGACGACAGCCCTTGCGGTACGTCATTCTGGATATCCAGCGCATCGTTGAAATCGTCATAGCCCATGACATACAGGATCGGTGCAAACGTTTCGGTTTTCACCACCGCGGTCTGGCCGGGCATTTCGACAATGGCAGGCTCCATATAGACGCCGTCTGGCACCCCTTCGGTCACGCGACGACCACCGTGCACTGTTCCGCCTTCCGCTTTGGCCGCCTCCAACGCTGCGGTCATTGCCGCGCCCGAGGCTTCGTCGACCAACGGGCCGACCAACGTTCCCTCGGTCAGCGGGTTGCCGATGGGCAAGCCTGCATAGGCTTTTTTCAGACGGCCAACCAATTCTTCGCGGATCGAGTTATGTACGATCAGGCGGCGCAGCGTGGTGCAGCGCTGACCAGCCGTGCCGACAGCAGAGAACACAATCGCGCGGACAGCCATTTCCAGATCGGCCGACGGGCCAACGATCATTGCGTTGTTGCCGCCCAGTTCCAGAATGCACTTGCCAAAGCGCTGCGCCACGATAGGCGCAACTGCGCGGCCCATGCGCGTGGAACCCGTGGCAGAGATGACCGGAACATCTTCGCTGGCCACCAGAGCTTCGCCCAGCGCCGCACCGCCGATCAGGGTCTGCAACAAGTTGTCCGGCGCATCACCAAACCGTGCCAGCGCACGTTCAAAAATCTTCTGGCACGCCATCGCGGTCAGCGGGGACTTCTCGGACGGTTTCCAAATCACCGAGTCACCGCACACCAACGCAATAGCGGCGTTCCACGACCACACAGCAACAGGGAAGTTGAAGGCCGAAATCACCCCTACCGGGCCTGCCGGGTGCCATGTTTCCATCATCCGGTGACCGGGGCGTTCGGACGCAATGGTCAGACCATACAATTGGCGTGAAAGACCCACGGCAAAGTCGCAGATATCGATCATCTCTTGCACTTCACCCAGGCCTTCGGATGTGATCTTACCGGCTTCCCAGCTTACCAGAGCGCCCAGATCGTCTTTTGCTGCGCGCAATTCCTCACCCAGCAATCGGATCAGTTCACCGCGGCGCGGGGCCGGGACTGTTCGCCACGCTTTGAAGGCCGCCTTTGACCGGGCAAAGATGGCACCCATGTCCGCTACCGGGGTTTCATGCACCTCTGCCAGCAGACTGCCATCAATCGGTGAAGTGACCTTAAGTGTGCCGCCCGACAGTTCGGCCTCGGTCAGATCCAGATTTGCGAGGGTGGTTTGGGATGTCATCACGATGTCTTTCATATCTCAGGCCGCCTTGTTCTGTTCGGTTACGTCGCCGGCGCGATAGAGCCGGCCAAATTCGGTATTGAGGAAATCGGACAGGTTCACTTGTTCTTGCCGGACAAAGCCCTTCGCAGGCAGTGCGCCGGTCCGCATCAGATCAACCACACCCAGAACGCCTGCGGCTGTGGTGACCTGAATTGCGCTCCAGACCTGTCCGTTGATCGTGCGGGCAAAGCTTTTGTTGATCAGGGACTTCTCGCGCAGCGCGCCGTCGATCATGCCTTTTGCCGTGCAATAGACCAGCACCACATCCTGATCCGTGCGCGGGAGCGCAGTTTCAAAAATGTCCTTCAACAGATCGCGGCGGTGCTCCAGCCCAAGGTCCTTGAGAAGCAGTTTGAGTATGTCGCAATGACCCGGATACCGGATCGAACGGTAAGACACCGCCCGCGCCTTGCCGTCCAGCGTTTCGGGCAAGGTGCCCAAGCCACCGGACGTGTTGAAGCATTCGTATTCCACCCCGTCATGACCAAGCAGTTCGTAGTCTTCCAGCGGAGCGGTCTTGACCCGTTCACCGTTTACGATGGCATCGCAGGGATTGCAGTATTCGTTGATCAAACCATCCGTCGACCAGGTCAGATTGTATTTCAACGCATTGGTCGGATAGAGCGGCAGCGCCCCCACCCGCATATGCAGGCTGTCGATTTCATCGAACTCTGCTGCCAGTGATGCCCCTGCGATGCCAACAAAACCCGGCGCCAGGCCACATTGCGGCATGAATGCCGTTTCACTGTCCTGCGCCAGTTCGCGTACGGCATTCGTGGCCGCGACATCTTCGGTCAGGTCAAAGTAATGCGCGCCAGCGATCTTGGCCGCCTTGGCGATCTTGGGCGTCAAAAAGAACGGAGCGGCCGAGATCACGGCATCGAACCCGGTCAGTCCTTGGGCAAGCTGGGCATCATCATCCACATCGATCTGACGAGTCGAAACGCCCTGCTTATTCAGCGCCGACAAAGCGGCCAAATCCCGATCAGCCACCGTGACCGAGTAGTTGGCCGATGACTTCAGCAGGGTCGCGATCATCTGACCGATCTTGCCTGCTCCGATGACACAAATGTTCCAGCTCAAAACGCGCCTCCTCTTTCGTTTTAGAAAGTATGAGGCCGCGTCTGTCCGAAAAGCAGGGGCAATCTTGACGAAATCGATGTTAGATTCGTCGTAATGACAACTAATTTGTCATTTTGTCACTTGATCCTTAGGCCGTCCTATTTATGCCGGTCGATGACCTATGCGACCACCCTTTGGCGGCAACACCATTGACCAAGCTAACAACGTCAGTGATTTTTATATTCAAATATTATACAGTACGCTCAATTGGGCCATTTTGTTCGCGCATATCAATGTGTTCAAGCGGCCCGCCCAGCGCAGGAAATTACGTCAGACCGGCCTTATCATTCCATTTGACTGATGGGTGCCTGCGCAACGACCAAGACAATGCGTTGGGTTTTTGACAATTTTCACGGCGAAGTTCAGGGGGGGACAAGGCGTGCCTAAAGATCCAATTGAAAGCTCTAAATCATTCAACCCAACCCATGAAGATCTGAAATTGATAGACGAAGTCCTGCCAGCGCAGGATCCATCGGTTATTCATTCGAAATTCGAGTTTTACGAAGTATCCGAAGAAACAATTTTGCCTTCTCGGGGGATGTTCGTGGTTCTTAGCGGTCTGGTCCAGCTAAGGCAGGACAAAGCGGTTCTGGCGACAGCAGACACTGGGGATTATTTTTATGAAGAACATCTTGAAATAGAAGACATTCCCGTCAGCCTGCAGGCTCTGGCCACTCCGGGCACCAGGTTGGCCTATCTGTCCGTACATCAATGGAAAGCAATCCCGGAAAAGATCAAGGATGCCTGCAAAGATACGCTGTTCGGCGATTTGGTCAGTGTGCATCTGAAGAACTATCAACAACCGATCAATTGCTGCAGCGTGACTGCTGCAGCCCTTAGCATGTCAGCGCTTGGATTCAGCTACGAAGTCAACGACATCTTTCGCGAATGCGGCTTGCCAACGTCGTTTGTCGTAAACGACGGAATATCGCTGGGCGAACTTTTTGATGTCGCCTGCACATTCATCCATACGCAGGACCTGCGCGATGTCATTCAGGTTCAGGCCTATTTCATGGATGAGGCCACGACATCCGTGGATCTGTTGCTTGAGGCAATAGACGAATCCAATCGGCTGGGTGGAAAGAACGATATCCTTGTGGCGAACTTTCAAGTCGGCGTCGCACATGGCAAGGAAAACATGCCGGGTGGCCATTTTGCCATTATCGCAAAGTGCAACCCAAGCACCGGCCTTGTGCATATGATGGACGTTCACCCGGAAAAGTACGGCAAGCTATGGGTGACAACCATCGATCGGTTGTGGGCCGGGATGACGGACCGGGACGGGACCTCGATGCGATCACGGGGGATGTTGCGGTTCTCAGCACGGGACGCTGTCAAAACGTACCTGCAAACTTTGAAGCAGGACTGCAATTACGTCGACAGCACGGAATACCTGGCCAAGGACCCCAAAAGGCGGCGCAACCTGTTCAGGCGGGCCAGCCCGAACATGAATTCGATGGGCGTACTTGCTGAAAGCCTAGCCATCCTTGGGGATGAACAGGTCGACGAAGACAAACTACTGAGGGCGACGCAAACCGATTTGGCCGAAGCGCTTAGCCGTGTGTCGACAGCCCACGAAATGCACGCGATGGCGCAGCGCTACCTCAGTCAGGAACCGGACGTGCATCTGGGCAGCACTTTCCGCAGCTACGCCAATCGCTCGGACAAAAGCGTCAGTTCACCCGAAGACTGGTTCCACCACCAATTGCAAAGTCTGAACGAACACAAAGATCTTCGTCATCTGATGATCAATATTGATTTCAATAAGGTCCTGGGATCTGAGGTCATTCGCCCCCCTAAGAATGCGTACCGTGAAACGGCTCTGTTAGAAGAATTCTGGTGCCTGTGTATCGCGTACAAAGAAGCAACCGATATGGTGACGGTTGTGGACATGAGCCCCGCGACCTCACAGGTTTGGCAAGCGCCGCGCGGGCATTTATTCCGCGGTCTTCGGGACCTTAACGACCCCGCCTTGTTGGTGATCGAAAAACATGATCCGCCCGAAGACCCCAGCGATGTAGACCAGATCGTCAAAAACAATCCACTTGTTCTATTTTATGCGGATGAAGACCCCTGGTCCTACATGCTGAGCAGCATTCTGGCCAACATAGGCATCACCGACATAAAACTGATTGATGTTGAGGGGCATGGCGCAAATGTCATGAAAATGCGCCGGCAACTGATCGCTCGGACCGGCAAGGAAACTGTTCCGTATCTGTTTTTCAATGGCGTTTGTCTGGGCCGGCGAAACGACATTGTGGACAGTATCCTGAAAGGTGAGTTTCAAAGGGAAGTGCAAAAAGCGGGGCTGCCGGTTCTGTTGCGTCATGAATCCCCCAGCCTAGACAAGAACATCTTTGGCTATCCCAAAGGCGGTCTGACCGATGCGCCCAGCGAAAAGCGCAACGTATTGCTGTGTGCCTGCGGGTCATCGGCGGCAGACAAGGTGCCGCAGCTGATAAAGAAAATCACCGATGCCGGTCACAATGTGAAACTGATCCCTTCCGTGTCTGCTGAAAAGTTCTTTCGCGATATTGAGATCGAAGCGGATGTAGAGATTGAAAGGGGATATGAGCCCGAAAAGGTCGAGGACTACATCTCGCACAACGACTACTACCGCGACGATGACGAATGGAACTTCCGCTATACCAAGTTCGGCATGCCTCTACGCGCGTCGCACCTTGCGTTGTGTGACTGGGCTGATTGCGTGATCGTGGCACCCGTGACCTGCAACACGATGGGTAAGATCGCCAACGGGATTGCCGACAACCTGCTGACCTCGGTCTTTGTGGCCTGGCAGTACCGGAACAAACCGGCGATCCTTTGCCCGGCGTGTAACACCAATATGTGGAACAATGTCACGACCCAAAGGAATGTCGAGAAACTGCGCGATCTGGGTGTTGATCTGGTCGGTCCCCGCAAAGGACGGCTATCAAATGGCATGATGGGGATAGGCATGATGGCGACCCCGGACCAGATCATGGAAGTTCTGGACGAAGCTTTTGAGGAACTGGCCGATCAGGAACACAATATCTGCAAATGGGCGCAAGAAGCCGCCGCATCGGATGAGTTCGCGCAGTGGCGCCGTGTTTTCGACGCGATCGAAAGCGGTATGGCCGGGATCGACATTGTGGATGAGCACAATGGCGATACGTTGCTGCATTTCGCTGCTGGCGGCGAAGGTGAGTTGCATGAAAACGGAAAGGACTTGGGCAAACCTGACATTGAGGCCGCACAAGAACTGATAAGGCGCGGCATCAATGTGAACGCAACCAACGATCACGGGTTTACCAGCCTGCACGTGGCAGTGATGAACAACTCGGTTGAAATGGTCAAAACTCTGCTGGCCGCAGATGGCATCGACGCAAGTTCTTGCATCCACTTCCTGCAAAGTCCCAAAAACTCCGGGGACGTCAAGCAAGCCAAAATCTCAAAAAAAGTTCTGGCCATGCTGGATGACTGGGCCAACAGCCACACCCTGACGGAGATCGAGGAAGAGAGCGAAGACGATGTCGTTGATGATCGTGAACGCACCTATCTCTACTTCACCTATGGCTCGTTGAAGAAAGGCTTCCCGAACCACGAAGCCCACACAAACGTGCTGGACGATTTCGTCGGTGAGGCGGTAACCCGGCAGCGAATGCCCCTGATCGTGCCGCATGAGCCCCATTGCGACAATCCAAACTGTGGATACCTGCATCGGATGGCCACGCTGGTCGACCAGAAGGGGCGCGGCAAGCCGATCCACGGAGAAGTGTATCGGGTGACCTCCTCCGGTATGAAAGAGCTCGACAAGCTCGAAGGGTTTCACGGACCCGGATCACCGGATAATGTTTACGTTCGCAAGCGGATCAACGTGCTGATCGACGGTGTGATGAAACCCGCATATGCCTACGTGATCGCTCAGCCTACCAAATATTTGGATCAGCTAGAGCAAGGCACCGCCGGTATTGTCAGGGAATACACGCTGGACATGGCCACAGGCACGCCAAAACCCGGATGGCAGCCGCCCGCCTAGTTTTGAGCTTGTATCACGACCTCTTCCTCGGGGCTTTCCTTGAGGCTGAGGTTGTAGGCCGTGATGATCACCATGCACAAAAGGACAAAAGGCCAGAATGCGGCCTTGGGAATCAGGTTGTCCTTATAGTGGATGAACCACAGGGACGGCACAGCCTCGGCCGCAAATAAGTAGGTGTTTACCGACACGGCCAGCAGCAGGAAGTACATCAGGAAAAAGAACGATTCCATGTAGATCACAGGAGATCCGGCGAAGCCTTCGCGCAATTGCACATGCGCCAGCAGGATCACGAAAAACAGGACCGAGCATGTGCCGATGACGCTGGACGTGCTGAAATCGTGCCGTTCGACCAGATCAGGGCGGCGTGTGACGATCATGGCAGCCCCGAACAGCAACATCGTCACTACGATCAGCGGAATCATGTGGACGATAAAGGCATTCGCAAAGTTTCGTTTGATGACAAAGTTGTAATGCAGCTCGGGCAGGTTCGTCTGAAACTCGTTCTGACCGATGCCCAGCGTCGTATCCAGATTGGAAAGACGATAGTCGAAATAGGTGTTTTCACGCTCCCAAGTTCCCAGGACGATCTGGCTATCGATACCAAAAATGTCATCCGGCCCCGTAGCCGGATAGGCCGAAAAGTCAGGTATTAGAGCCACATTTACGTCAAACCCGCCCGGCCAGAAACGAACCCAGACGGTTTTGTGGTCGAACGGGTAGCTGGTGTAGTCAAAGGTCTGGCGCAAGGTCTGTTCAAAGTACCAACCGATCAGCTCGGAACCATCCTGATCAATCCTGTACGCCTCTTCAATCAGGCCATTCGCCGCCTCGGCAGCTTCCGGCAGGATGAAACCCACTTCGCCAGGGGCGGGTTTGATGGCGTCATGTACACCCTCCTCATAGTGCTGCCAGATATAGCCGCTGATATGGACGTCACTTGCACCTGTGAAGCTGAAGGACTTGATAAAGATGCCAGTCCTGACTTGATACTCTGGCAAATTGGGAAGGTTTTGCAGATACGCGTCGACGGACGCCTGATCCGGCAACTGCGTCGGGTCCTCGTCAAAATGGTTAAGATCAATCCAGAGTTTTATAAGAAGAAGGGCTAGGCCCAGCGTGATCAAACCCGAAATCAGCCAGACTTTCTTTTCTATGCTCATTCAGCCCCTCGCCTGATTAGTTCAGTCGCCCGACCAACGACTGTTTGATGCCCAGGTCGTGAAACCGCGCCTTCAGTTCGCCGACGCACTCATGCGATGCTAAAGGAATGCCCCAACCCCCGCATTCTGCCAGTGTTCGGGCCTGCAGGATCGACAAATCTACCATCGGCAATGGCTCATCCGCTGTGAATGCGGCCAGGGCATCTGCGTATCGGATGGCTTCGTCCCACTGCTTGCGTGCCAGCATGACGACGACGGCATCCGTGTAGAAATGCAGGTGACTGTGGCCAACACAACCTTCTGCGATGATCTTCTCGCCACGTTTCAGATGCTCATCCTGGGCTGCGGGGTCTTCTTCGGCCATAGCCAGGGCGGACAGCGCCTTTGGCCCGACAAAATTCCGGCCGTGTTCAAGGGCAATTTCGACTGCGCGACGCCCCGTTTCACGTGCCAGTTCCAGTTGCCCGGCATACACTTGCGAGCGCGCAAGATGTTCCAGCGCCTGCGCCTCGAGGCGTTTTGCGCCAACGCGGTTTGCGATTTCCGCTGAGAGAGTAAAAGAGTCTAATGCTTGGTCCAGCTCCCCCAAAAAGGTGTGCGCAACGCCCAAACAGGTCTGCGCCACGCATTCCGGGACAAAGGCGAAATACTTCTGAGACACCTCAATGGCTTCCTGCGCATCCAGCTTTCCCTGCGCCACATCGCCTGTATAGCTGCGCGCGACGCTCAGATTATGCAGGTTCGCGGCCAAATCACGAACCAACCCCTTTTCCCGCGCCCGCTCGACTGCCTGAGTATAGAATCCCGTCGCGGTCTGCATCGTGGCATTCATGAAGTTGGCATCACCAAATCCACTGAGCGCGCCGACCTCAAGCCGCGCGGATTCAAGCTTTCTGGCCAGTGTTAGAGCCGTTTCGTTGCTCTCGAGCGCCTTTTGCACCTGACCTAAAGGGAAGTACACATTGCCACGCACATAGTTTATCTGGGCAATGTCGCGGTCGGATCCGCAGCGTTCCGCAGCCGCCTCTGCAATATCCAGACTTTCAAGCGCTTCCTGATACAGGCTGGCCTGCCGCGCAGCTTGAGCCAGACCAATTTGGGCCCGACAGACTTGTTCATCCGTCTCGGCCAGGTCCGCAGCTTCCTTGAATTCACGCAGCGCATCATCCGACAGACCCTGTAACCGGTGCGTCTCACCGCGGGCGCAGAACAAATCAAAGCGTACGCCAGCGGGCGCGGGCAGTTCCAAAGCCCGTTCGATCAACGTGCTGGCGTCGTCGAACTGAAATGCCTGGATCAAGTTTTCCGCGGCTTCCAGATAAGCCTGGGCGGCATTGGTCGCGCCCGCACGATCTAGATGCTTCGCCCTCAGAGTGGCATCACGGTCCTCGAACCATTTCGCGGCCTGACGATGCAGTCGCGCGCGTTCCGATTTCACCAATGTCGCATAAGACCCGTCGCGGATTAGCGCATGGGCAAACATCAGATCGGCCTCTGCCTCGCGTATCAGGGCCGACCTGATCAGGGTCGAGGTATCCAGATGCCCTTCACCCAAAAGGAAGTTCAGCACCTCGGGCGAAAATCTCTGCCCCAGTACCGAGGCAGCTTGAATCGATGTTCGGCTGGTCCGATCCAGTGAATCCAAACGGGACTGAACGATGCCCTGAATGCTGCCGGGAACAGATTCCTGTTTCAGGACATCGATATTGCGCAACAGCTGCTCAAGAAACAGCGGGTTTCCTCCGGCACGTTTCACGCAAGCGTCCAATAGCTCCGGGTCGATCCCGGTAAATTCTTCGACCAGCTTTCGGGCGTGTTCGTCCCCCATCGGCGCCAGTTCCAGCTTGGAAATTAAGGCACCGTCCGTTGCAAGTTGCCATTCGCGGTCGATGGGATCGCCTTCCACGCGACTGGTCATCAGTAACACGCAGGGCAGGTCCCGCGTCATCGCTGCGATATGGGCGCACGCGGTCAGGATCTCGGGTGCGGCCCAATGGATGTCCTCGATATGGATCAACAGGGGCGTTTCCTGACTGCGGGCTGAAATCAAATCGTCGATGACCTGACGCCGGCCGCGTAGCCGGGTTGCATTGTCCATCACCGCATAAACCTCTGCCAGGCCTGGGTCCTGCTCAAGCTCCAACAATGCATTCAGATGCGCGGCGTTCGCCGCTGTCACCCATCCCTTGCCGATTGCATCCTTCGCGACGGATGCACAGGTTTCCATATCGTCCGTCGGCTCCAACCCCAGAATACTGC
The DNA here is from genome assembly GCF_056537985.1 of Ruegeria sp. BI12. NCBI lineage: Bacteria > Pseudomonadati > Pseudomonadota > Alphaproteobacteria > Rhodobacterales > Roseobacteraceae > Ruegeria > Ruegeria sp. BI12. The sequence continues at coordinate 223,353 of NZ_JBQFSL010000002.1, forward strand.
GTGTCACCGATTGGATGGCCGAATGCCCCTCGCGCGCACCGAAATCCATGACCACACCGTTATGGATGGAATAAGAGAGGCTGTGCGCCAGCTCAGCCACCTGTTCAGACAGGTGGGTTTTGCCGATGCCCGGCTCACCCAGAATAATGTGAACCTCGCCCTTGCCGTGCCGCTGACATCGATCGAACGTTGCCGAAAACAGAGATAGCTCTCGTTCACGGCCCACAAAACGATGCCGGCGTGACCGTATGTTTCGCGCCATCCTGTCCAGTCGCCACAATTCGACCGGATCATTGAGACCTTTGATCGCCTTTTCGCCCATCGATTGGCCGACAAAAAGCGGCCCTAACGCACGCTGAATATCGTGAGAGACCAAAGTCTCACCAGGCGCTGCCAGATCGGTGATACGCGACGCAAGGTTCACACCATCACCGGTCACCGTGTATTCCGTATGGGCCTGACTGCCTGTCGTACTGGCAATCACCTGCCCTGACGCAATCCCGATATGGCAGGTCAGCGGAGGGGTCAGGCTGGGCAGGACCGCGTGAATTTCCAGCGCGGCCCGGGCGGCCCGTTCGGTATCGTTAGTGTGCGAGATCGGCGCGCCAAACACAGCCATAACCGCATCGCCAATATGCTTGTCGATCCGGCCGCCGTACTTTTCGACGACCTTGTCCACCTTGGTGAAAAACGCGTTCAGCAGCGCATGCATGTCTTCGGCATCCAGTTCGCTGGTCAACCGGGTAAATCCGGTCAGGTCAGCAAACATGACGGTCACCTGCCGCTTTGCAGGCTCCAGCGGATCGTCCGGTTCATAGGGCTGAACTACTTCGACCGTCTCAAGTTCGGCAATCGCGCGCAAAAGCCGTCGGCGATCGCCGACAGCAGTGACTCCGATTTCGATCAGGTCTTCACCCGTCAGATCGGGTAAAATTCCAAAATCAATTTTGTTATCCAAAAAGGCTTGCGCGTAGTCAGATAGTCCAAGTGCGCTTAGCCAGTCCCTAAGGTCCTGAGACATGTCGCCCCTCTGAAGCCCCCAACTCCAAAGACAGACGTAGCACAAAAAACCCGGATGAGTCTGCAAAGTTTGAATATTTTAATGTTTATGTACATCCAATTGCCCGAGCGGCGGGCAATTGGGTTTTGGAACTAGACCTCGGCCTCCAATCCGTCAGTCGACAGATCGTCCAGTTTTGGCATCAGCCGCAGCAACTCGCTTGCATATTCGGTCTGTGGGTTGGCAAAAAGCGCGTTGGTTTCCTGAAGCTCAACCACCTTGCCCTGTTTCATCACAGCCACCCGGTCGCACATCTGGCGCACCACCGGTAGGTCGTGGCTGATGAACAGCAGGGTCAGGCCCAGATGTTCCTGCAGGTCTTTCAGGATGTTCAGGATCTGCGCCTGGATGGACACGTCCAACGCGCTGGTCGGTTCGTCACAGATCAAGAACCGCGGCTGTGTCGCCAAAGCACGAGCAATCGAAATACGCTGCCGCTGACCGCCTGAGAATTCGTGCGGGAATTTCAGCCCGGCCTCATGCCCCAGCCCAACCTGATCCAGCAATTCGTCCACGCGGCGTTTTACATCGGCCCCTTCCATCAGTTTGTGGTGGCGGATTGGTTCGGCCACGATATCATCTACCCGCATCCGAGGGTTCAAAGATGAATAAGGATCCTGGAAGATCATCTGGATATTCTTGCGATACGCATCCAGAGCAGCTCTGTTCGTCAGATCACTGACCACCTGTCCGTCAAAAGTGATCGTGCCTCCGTCAACCGGGTAGAGCCCCGCAATCATCCGAGCGACCGTGGATTTACCCGAGCCGGATTCACCCACGACGCCGAATACCTCACCTGCACGAATGTCGAAGCTTACGTCGTCAACGGCGGTGAAATAGGTGCGGTCCCAAGGCAGCAGGCCTTTGCGCTGCAGGAACTTCTTGGTCAGGTTGCGAATTTCGAACACCGGTTTGCTGGTGTCGTTGTCCACCTTGGGCCAGTGACGGGCCATATCTTCGACAGCGAACCGGGTCTCGCGCCCTCCATAGCTGATCTGCGGGAAGCGGTGCAGTTTCAGGGTCGGACGCGGAACCGCGGCGATCAGCGATTTGGTATATTCGTGCGTTGGCTGGCCCATGACCTGCGAGGTCGGGCCGGTCTCTACCACCTTGCCCGCATACATAACCGTCACCTTATCCGTGGTATCTGCAATCACGCCCATGTCGTGGGTGATCAGAATTACGCCGACCTGACGTTCCTGCGCCAGTTCCTTGATCAGGTCCAGGATCTGCGCCTGAACGGACACGTCCAACGCAGTCGTCGGTTCGTCCGCGATAATCACGTCCGGCTCGGTGCAAAGCGCCAGAGCGATCACAACACGCTGCCGCATCCCGCCCGAGAACTGGTGCGGATACTGGTCCAGCCGCGTGTCCGGATCAGGAATACCAACCCGGTCGATCAGGTCACGGGCGCGCTGGTTCGCCTCGGCATCCGTGCCGCCCAGATGGGCCTGAATCGTCTCGGTCAGCTGTTCGCGCACGGTGAACAGCGGGTTTAGCGATGTGAGCGGATCCTGAAAGATCATCGAAATCTTTTTGCCACGCAGTCCGCGCATCGCGTCGGCATCCAGACCGCTGATCTCGTCGCCGCTCAGCTTGATGGTGCCGCTGGCAATCCGGCCGGGCCGGTCCAGCAGACCCATGATGGCCGCACCGATAGTAGATTTACCCGCACCGGATTCACCCACCAGACCGTGGATTTCGCCCGGTTCAACGGACAGGTCCACATGGTCCACGGCGGTGAACAATTGGCGGCGCGTCGGGAATTCGACCGTCAGGTCATTGATTGTCAGAAGGCTCATGTAATCACCGCAGCTTTGGGTTCAGCGCATCGCGCAGCCAGTCGCCCAGCAGGTTTACAGACAGGGCCAGCGCCAGAAGGGTGCAGGCCGGGAAGAACAGGATCCACCACTCACCCGAGAACAGGAAGCCCTGCCCAATGCGGATCAGTGTACCCAGCGATGGTTGCGTCGGAGGCGCACCCACACCCAGGAAGCTGAGCGTTGCCTCGGCAATAATCGCCAGCGCCAGCGAGATCGTGGCGATCACCAGAACCGGGCTGAGAACGTTGGGCAAGATGTGGCGGAACATGATCGGGAACGAACCGCGGCCAATCAGACGCGCCGCCTGAACGTATTCCTTGTTCTTTTCCACCAGCGCGGCACCGCGCACCACACGGGCGAACTGCACCCAGTCGGACAGCGCGATCGCGATGATCAGAACATAGATCGCCATCTCATTGCGGTATTCCGGGGGTGTTACGCCCTTGGCGATCCCAAAGATCAACATCGCCACCAGGATCGCAGGGAAAGTCAGCTGCACATCCGCAACCCGCATGATCAGCGTTTCGATCCAGCCCCCAAAATACGCAGCAACAAGGCCAAGAACGATACCGATGATCATCGCAAGCAGAACCGCCGACACACCGACAAACAGCGATATACGCATACCGTATAGGATGGTTGAGAAAACGTCCCGCCCCTGATCGTCGGTGCCCAACAGGAACGTGTCCTGAGTAAAGGCGTTTGGTGTGCCCGGAGGTGTAAACCCGTTCATCAGGTTCAGCGACGCTGGGTCGAACGGGTTGTACGGTGCAATCAGTGGCGCAAAAACAGCCGACAGAACAAGGACCAGCACCACTAAAGAGGCGATGATCGCAACCGGCGAATGCCGGAACGACCAGGCAAAATCGCCGTCCCAGAACTTAGAGAAACGCGACTTGGTGGGGGCGGAAGGGGTTTCGATGGTATCGGTCATGTGGCCCTCGCGTCGACACGCAGGCGCGGGTCAATGGCATAGTAAAGAAGATCAACGATCAGGTTAATCGAGACGAACATGACCGAAATCAGCATCAGATAAGCGGCCATGACGGGGATATCGACAAACTGGATCGCGTTGATGAACAGCAGGCCAACACCGGGCCATTGGAACACCGTCTCGGTGATGATGGCGAACGCGATGATCGAGCCCAACTGCAGACCTGTAATCGTGATCACCGGAACCATGGTGTTTTTCAACGCGTGGCGGAAGTTGATTACACGATCCGACAACCCGCGGGCGCGGGCGAACCGGACGTAATCGGCACGCAGAACCTCAAGCATTTCCGACCGCACCAGCCGCATGATCAGCGTCATCTGATACAGACCCAGCGTAATCGCAGGCAAAATCAGCGCCTTGAGACCAGAAGTCGTCAAGAAGCCGGTGGACCAGTTGCCAATCATAACGGTTTCGCCCCTCCCGAAGCTGGGTAAGAGGTCTAGTTCAACCGAGAAAATGTAGATCAATAAGATCCCGATCAGGAAGGTCGGCAGGGACACCCCGATCAGCGATACGGTCATGATTATATTCGCAGCGACCCCTTGTCGTCGGATGGCTGTGAATACGCCCAAAGCGATACCCATGGTGATAGCCAGAAATCCCGAGACAAACGCCAGTTCCAACGTGGCTGGCGCGCGTTCGGCGATGATCGTCGAGACTGGACGTCCCTGACGATACGACACGCCAAAATTTCCTTGAACAGCCTCTTTCAGGAATTTGTAGTACTGAACCGGAATCGGCTGATCCAGCCCCAGCTCAGTGCGCAGCCGGTCGATATCGGCTTGCGTGCGTTCCTGACCCAGCATGTTGTCGATCGGATCGCCGACAAACCGGAACATAGAAAACGCAACCAGACCCACGACCAGCAGTACGATCACGGATTGGAGCATCCTTCGGACGATATATGCGAACATTCACTTTCCCCATTGATCCGCTTCTCTATGCACGGGCTGACCAAATGGTCAAGGTATCGCTAACGGGCAGGTATCAAAGCGATCCTAGTTTCTGCGCTATAGGATTTGTATGCAGTGTAAGATGTGGATTGGCGCAACCGTTCCTGTCCGCGCCAATCCCAATATCATGCGCCTTCAGTTCACCGTCACCCAGCGCAGCAAAAAGAAGTTGTCGGGGCGTTGTGTCAGCTCGATATTGCTGCGTGTCCCCCAGACCAAAGGCTGCACATACATCGGCACATAGACCTGTTCGTCCTGAATGATCTTGGCTACTTCATCCAACATCGCCTGGCGCTTGGTCTCATCCAGCTCAGACTGGATGGCAGGCAACAGCTCATCTACACGCGCGTTCGAGAACCCACCGAAATTCCAGCTGCCCAGCTTTTTCTCTTCGTTCGGGGTCGCGACAAGGAACCGAACGGGGTGTTCGGCATCAAATGTGCCCGGGCTCCAGCCCAGCAGGTACATGTCATAGTTATCCTCGCGCAGCTCGGGCCAGTAATTGCGCACAGGCATCGCCTCCAGCTCGGCGGTGATCCCGATCTGGGCCAACATGCTGACAACGGCCTGACAGACGGCCTCGTCATTCAGATAGCGGTCATTGGGGCACTTCAGCCCGAATGAGAACCCGTCGGCATATCCTGCCTCGGCCAAAAGCGCCTTTGCACCTTCGACATCAAAAGCAGGGCGTTCGGCATGGGCCGATGAATAGCCGCTCATGGCTGGGCTCACCAATTGCGATGCCGCCTCGGCATTACCGCGCATGATGGTGGCCAGAATGGCATCCACATTCACGGCCTTTGCCACCGCCTTGCGCACACGTGGATCACGGAATGGGTTCGGCTTGCCCTCATCGTCTGTGTATTTCAGCGTCTCGGCCTCATGATCAAAACCCAGCATGATTACGCGGGCCTCGATCCCCTGAATAACCTCGACATCACCGTCTTCCTGCAGGCGCGCGACGTCCTGAATAGGCACCGGATTGATCATATCCACGTCGCCCGACAAAAGCGCGGCAACAGCGGTGGCCGGGTTCTGGATCGGGTTAAACTCGGCGCGCGTGATATTGTGTTCGACGTCTCCCCACCAACCCTCGTGGGGCTCTAATACGGTTTTCAGACCCGGCTCGCGCTCGGTGACCTTGAATGCCCCGGTGCCATTGGCGTTGATGGTCGCAAAATTTCCGGCCTCTTTGTCCGGAACGGCGGCATCATTGGCTTCGGTCCAGCCTTGATCCATGATCATCCAGTTGGCAATCGAGGATGGGAATAACGGGTTCGGCGCGGTCGTCATGATGTCGACGGTATAATCGTCAACGACGATGACTTCGCTGACCGGCGCAAACCAGCTTCGCGTATCCGCGGCCTCGCCCGAAGCACGCTGATAGCTGAACAGAACATCCTGCGCATCAAATGTGCTGCCGTCATGAAAGGTTACACCCTCGCGCAACTTGAAGCGCCAGCCATCGCCCTCTCCAATCGGTTCCCAACTGACGGCCAGGGCAGGCTGAACGCTCATGTCCTTGTCGCGCCGAACCAGTCCTTCGTAGACGTTATTAAGAAATCCCAGAACCGGGGCCGAATTGACCGCGTGCGGGTCCATGGTTTGCGGGTCCGTGGTGGAGGCCCATTTGAAATCTGCAGCCTGAACACTGGTGGCAGCCAGCATTGCAATGCCAATGGCGCTGTTCCTGAGGATCATTGTTATGTCTCCCTGTTTCTGGGGCCGAGTTTTCTTGGTTTTTGTCGCATGCGCAAGGAAATCTCAGATCGCAACAAAAAACAGGGCGCGAAAATCGCGCCCTGTCTGATCGTCAAAGGTTTTGACTTATTTAATGGTGAAGTATTTGACCTTGGGCTGGTCTTCGGCATCCACTTCGATGCCGATACCGTCAGCCATACCCCAGTTCAGAACCTGGTGATGGATTGGGATGTAAAGCGCCTCGTCCTGCACCACACGCCAGATGTCCGCGATGTCAGCATTACGCGCGTCCAGGTCGGTGTTCGAAGCGAGCGACTTGATCTTCGTGTCCAGCGCGTCGTCCTGATAGCCGGTTCCGTTCCATGTGCCGATATCGTCTTCGCGACCGTGGACCAAGAAGTTGAAGATGTATTCCGAGTCATATGTCGGAACACCCCAACCCAGCATGTAGAAATCTGTCTTGCCGTCGGTGATCAGCGGGAAGTGCTGTGCCTTCGGTTTAGCGTCCAGATTTACGGTCACGCCGATCTGGCCCAGCATGCCAACGGCCGCCTGACAGATCGCTTCGTCGTTGATGTAGCGATCGTTCGGGCAGTCCAGACGTAGCGAGAAGCCATCGGGATAACCCGCCTCGGCCATCAGCTCTTTGGCCTTTTCCAGATCGGTGGCGGATTCTCCGTCCATCGCTTCGGTCCAACCGTTCACGAAAGGCGGTGCGATCATGCCCGCAGGCTGCGATTGGCCACGCATCACGACCTGCTTGATCGCATCACGGTTGATCGCCATCGACATCGCCTGACGCACACGCACATCGGCCAGAGGGTTCTTGCCGTCTACGTTGTCCGCTTCAATGTCATCCGAACCCTGGTTCATACCAAAGAAGATCACACGGTTCTGCGGGGCTTGCTTGACCATCAGGCCATCGGCGCCATTGACGCGGTCGATGTCTTGCACCGGCATGTCCTGCAGGAAGTTCACCTCACCCGACAGCATCGCGGCAACACGGGTCGCAGCGTTCTGGATGGGGGTATAGACAATCTCGGTCACTTCCATCGGGAACTGGTCGATGCCCCAATAGTTGTCGTTGCGCACCATCACGGTTTTGACGTCAGGCTCGCGGCTCTGAAGGACGTAAGGGCCCGTACCGTTGGCATTGGTGGTGGCATAGGTAATCTCGCCGCCTTCGAAATCCTGCACATTGACTGTGTCATTCGCCTCGGCCCAACCCTTGTCCAGAATGAACAGGTTGGTCAGGTTCGATGGCAGGATTGGGTTCGGACCGTCTGTGACGATCTCGACGGTGTAATCGTCAACTGCACGCACTTCGGTGATCGAACCGATCAGCTCTTTCATGTCCGAATTGGGTTGCTTGGCCCGTTCAAAGCTGAACACGACGTCTTCGGCGTTGAAGTCTGCGCCGTCATGGAATTTCACGCCCTCGCGCAGCTTGAAAACCCAGACATTCGGGTCATCAGCCTTGGGCCCCCACTCGGTCGCCAGCGCAGGTTCAAACGCGCCTGTTACGTCGCGGATGATCAGCGGCTCGTACATCTGGTGACGTATTGTGTGTGACGGGCCTTCGTTTTGCGAGTGCGGATCCAGCGTCAGCGCATCACCAGCACGTGCCCATCGCAGCGTTTCCGCCGATGCGGCACCCGCCATCAATGCGGTCGCACTGGCAGCGATCATCAGGTTCTTCAGGTTCATTGTGGTCTCCCCGTTTTTCGTTGGCACCGTTCCGCGGAACGGCAGACCGGTTTTGACGGTCATGGTGATGCTGATAATCCAGATCATTCTGGCGGTTGCAACACCAGATTGTGAACTATCTGGATTTCCGATCAAAATTGAAAAGCCCGAATGCCGGGTTCAGCGCAGAATGACCGACCGCTGATGCGGATCATCTGGGAAAACGCGCCCGGATTGGACGCATTGAAAAATATGCCGGAATACCAGACCAGCCTCGCCGCCCGGCGAAACCGGACCAAAATATTTGTGGCCGGTAGGCGTGTCATAGGCCGTATTGATGTCGTCGCAATCAACCTGAAATATGTTGTGCGGGGTTCGGTCGATGTTCTCTGGCCCGGTATGACCCAACCGGCGGGACGCAACTTTGTTCCTGAGGTTTGCAGCCTTACTGGCCCGCAACGCCAGATCGTCAGAGGCGAAATAGACAACCACATTCCGCGAAGCGTGGCTGACCAGCACACCGGGCTCATTTTCATGCACGGATTCATTAACGACATCTGCAGCGACCATGAAGGTATTGCGAAACAACAGGGGCACGCCCGACGCCAGATCATACCGATCCCATTCTATCAGCGTTTGGCGCAAAACCCGATTGCCCATCGAATGCGCCAGAAGGTTGATCCGTTTCAGACAGGGAGCGATTTCGGGTTCGTTATCTTCACTGTTGCGCCATTCCAGAAATCGCTCCAGCACCCGCGCAAAGGAAAACCCGCTTTGGTCCGCGGATTTCTGGTCATCCCAGTATTTCTGAACGATCCCTTGCTTGGCGTCGCTGGGCCAGATCAGAGGCAACACCATCACTTCGCCGGGTTTGGCCTGATCGCACAGACGCTGAAGCTCGGCCGTTGTTCGAAACACATCGTCGGGCAGGTTGTTGAACCCGTGCAAATATAACAGGATCTGACGGCAATCGCTGTCGCGCACCCGCCGCAAGAGCTCTTTGCTGGTGATTTCGGTGTGGTGTTCATCCTCGCCTTTTTCACAATAGAACACCGAATTCGAAGGTGCGTTGTTGTCCAGATCAAAGGTGAAGCGACGTCCTTTGCGGGTGCGAATACTTTGGGTTGGAAATCTGTTCGTTATAAAAAGCATGAAAGCCCCTCCTGTTCAGGATGGAACCAGCCTAACAAGTCGACCGCATTGGCGACACAGAAATCCCGGAGCCTCCGTGGTTTCTTCCGGTCGCAATTTAAAAATGGCGTTCGAGCGGGGATCTGAACCAGAGCTTAACCATTCAAGAGCCGGTCTTGCGATCAAGATCCGCCTCTGACTGGGTCGTGTGCCGAAGCGACCTAGTTCACTGCAGCGTTGATGGGAGTTGTTATTATTGAGGGTGTGATTTGGCTGATTGTTCTTCCCCATTTTGTGACGGGGTTTTCTGCGATGAAGATGATGTCGTTGGATCGCATCTGGAATTGTGCGGCGAGGGTGAGTTGTGCGGCGTTTCGGATGTCGAGGTGCCAGGCGGTTACGGCGCCGAATTCTCGCGCGTCCTGCGAGGCGCGCAGGACGTAGACTTCGGATGCGTCGCCGGTTTCCTTGGCGATGCCGCCGCCGGTGTCGAACAGGGCATCGGCCAGGGTGGCGGTTTGGTTGAACGGCAGGGCATATCGGCCCTGGGTGCGCACCTCGCCGGACAGGTAGACATAGTCGCGGTCAACCGCGTCCAGCTCGATGGATTGGATGTAGTTGCTGCGGCGCTCGTCCAGGTCGGCGCGGCGCAGGTTGACGGCGGTGTTCAGCTCTTGCAGGGCGGTCTGGCGGCCTTCCAGCACGGTTTCTCGTAGCGCGATCTGCTGGGCAAAGAAGCGCTCGGCCCGGTCCAGATCATAGTCGGTATCGACAAAGACCGAGTCATCGGCGATCAGGCTGAGGTTCTGCAATGCGGTGCGCGAATACAGGTCTTCGAGTGGGATCTGATACATCTGCCCGTCGCGGTAGATGCGGACCGAGGAATTGTCGATATCGCTGACCGAGACTGATCCTGCGGCCGCCAGCGCCTCGCCCAGGGTCAGCTGGGTCAGGGTGATGGGCTGGATGCCGGGCTGGCCGACGGCGCCGCCGACCGAGACGCGGCGCGAGTTGAACTCGGCGATTTCCAGGCTGAAGGTGGGGTCGATCTGGTTTTCCACCAGGCGCTGGAACAGCAGCGCCTCGGCCTCATCCACGGTCAGGTCGACCAGACGGACGCGGCCGACATCGGGGATGTTGATCGAGCCGTCATCCTGCACGGTATAGCCGTTGCGGCTGTTCTGTGCGGCCAGCAGGCCCGACAGCTCTCCGGCGGTGCCTTGGGTCGAGGGGGTCGACAGCACCAGCACGTCGCCGATGCCGATGGTGTAGGGGCCGGGATTGACCTGCGGCGGCGGGTCCAGCTGCAGCCCGGCACGCGACCCGTCCTGGGTGGACGGTGCCTCGGGCAGGGGGCCGGTGCCGCGCAGGCTGGTGGAGGAGCCGGATCCGGCGGACAGTCCGAACACCGTTGGCAGGGTCTTGGGCGAATAAGGCGAACGGTTGGCGACCAGCACGGTCTCGGGCGTGACCGGTACAACGCGGACTTTACCGGCGTCTGAAACGCCTGCGGTGACTGACGGGCTGCGATAGATTGTCGAACACCCGGCCATCACAACACTCAGAGCCAGCGAACTGAGGAGAAGTGGAATATGGCGCACGATACGTCCTCTGCTGTTGGTAGTCTTAGCTGTCATTGGGCACATCCTTTATGAACATGTTGCCGAGGAAGTTGCCGGTCCATTGTGAGGATTGAACAATGCGTCCTGAACTGTTTTGCACCCAGTAAACGTTGGTAAAACGATCCGCCACCCCGAAGCATTCTTCCTGCCATTTTTCCGTCGCGACGGGGTTTCCGCGCAGCAAGACGGTCTCGGGCCCCAGGGTGTCGATCCGACATTCATAGGCCCGCAGGTTGACCTCGTCATCGCCGTCGAGAAAGCTGTGGAACCGTTCGGCCCGGCCCGGTCCGGCGCCCAGGATCCGCGCCGCGCTTTGGCGTACATCGGACGCCGACATGCCGTCGCCAAACCCCAGGGCCGAGGTCAGCATGCCACGTTCCAGCGTGATGGTGGCCCCATCGGCGGTCAGCCAGGTCTGTACGCCTGCGCGCTCGGTCTCAAGCAGCATGACACCGGCAAGATCGCGACTGGGAAACCCGACCTCAAGCCGGGGCGGGATCGGGCGGCGCGCGCCAAGGACTTCGGCGCGCGGATGGAACCGGGGCGCGTTTGGGAACAGCGCGCTTTTTAACAGGTCGGCATCTTCCTGTGCTTCGCCGCAGGAGATCAGGGCCAGGGCCAGCAGGGCGCTGCGCAGGACCTTCATCGCCAGAACCTCCCCCAGCCGCGCGACAGATCCTGCGCGCGCGCCTCGCGGGTCACGCCATACAACCGGTTGCGCACGTTCAGCCGCGCGCCGCCATCGCGCAGGACGGGGCGGATGGTCTGGGCGATCTTGTTGCGCGACGGGCGGCCGGTAAACCACGAGACCGGGATTTCCAGCCGGATACCCTTGTCGAACGAACCCTCGCCAAACTCTTCCGAGCTGACATTTGTCAGGGTAAAGAACGCGCCCACCTTGAAGCCGTTGTTGAACTCGCGATCCAGCGTGAAGGTGGCCCCATAGTCGCCGGCCAGATAGCGCCCGACATCGACCTGCGCGTGATACTCGCCCGGCAGATCGTAATAGGCCGAGACATGCCCGGTGAAGACGTTGTAATCCTGAAAACCAAACAGCACGTCAAAGTCGCGTTGGGCGACATAGTTGACCTCGGCCCCGAGCGCCAGACGGCTGTTGTTGGGATACCAAAGCAGTTCGGTCGAAAGCCCGCCGAACATGGTTTCCAGATAGCCCAGCGTGGTGCGGGCATAAAGATCCTCGCCCGGTCGCCACATATACTCGGCGGTCATATGTTCGATCCGCAGGTTGGATTCGCGGGCATAGATGTTCCAGTCCGAGCGCACATGCGGCAGGGTCGAATCCGAGGCGCGGGTGCTGTCATCCAATGTGCTGAGGATCGGCTGGCGTATCCCGGTCGAAAAGGTCAGACCCGGCGACACGGTGTAATCCAACTCCAGCGCGGCACCCAGTTCGTAACGCAGCGGGTCGTCGGGATCAAAGAACGAGAAGTTCAGATAGGGACCGAACCGGTAGGCAAAATGCGGAAAGGCATCGGTGAGGAAACCGCCCTGCACCAACGGCAACGTGTCCGAGATCTCGGCCCGGGCAAAGCTGCGCCAGGCGTTGTCGGGGTCATGCTCCAGTTCATAGAGGTCATCGCGGTTGACGCGCACCGCGCTCAGCGGCACGCCGTTCGACATCAGCGCAATGTCGAAATGTTCGGCCTGGGGCGGTTCTGTATTGGCCAGCACGCGGGCGGTGCGGCCGAGGGCCTGGGCGGCCTGCCCATAGCGGTTGTTCTCCACCCCGACGCGGACAGTGTCGCCGCTGTCTGACAGATAGACCAGCCGCACCCCTTCCTGGTCCAGGGCAGATTGCATCCGCGCCCGAATGTCGCCACTGCTGCTGTTCGCTGTCGCAGCGGCGACCTGCGATTCAGGGAGCAACGGCGGCGGTGCGGCACCCTGACCGCCCGGTGTCACCGCTTTGCGCGGATTGACGAAATAGCTGTAGGTCAGCCCCAGCGAGGTGCCATAGAGATAAGAGGCCGTCAGCTGCGAACCGTTCCGGAACTGGTATTGGACACCAAAATTGAAGGGTGATTTAACCCGGAAACTGTCGTTGACGGCTTCCGCTGTGTACAGGTCGGGCGAATACTCGGCCAGAAAGGTCAGCCGGTCATTATATTGCCAGCTGGCGCCGCCAAACAAAGCCGCATCGCCGCGGAACCAGTTGCCGAATTCGACCTCACCCCCCTGGCCGTTCGAGTTTGACGCGGGCCGGGTGTCGAACCGGCTGCCGAATATCCCCAGCGGGTTCGAGAACGCACCGCGCCCTGCCATGCGGCCCCATCCAATGCCGCCGGTCAGTTTGAACCGGTCCTGAAAGGTCTTGGTGGCCACGAAATATTCCGCGGCATAGATGCCGGTGCCGCCAAAATCGCGCAGCCCCATCACGATGGCCGGGCCATGCCTGCTTTCTTCGCGCAACCGGAAATGGACGTCAAAGCTGCGGTCATATCGGGTGCCGCTCGTGCCATCAAACCCGTCAATCACCGCATAACGGAAGCTACCATGCACCCAGGGCAGCATCTGAAACGTCATCGTTGCCCGAGCGGTGTTCCTGAGACCTGCGGCGGTAAAGACAAGCGTGCCATCATCGAACATCTCGGCGGTGGGAATCTCGATCAGCCCGGGTGTGCCATAGGTCGATACGGACTGCGCCTGCGCCATGCCCGTTACAATGGCGCATATAAAGACCAAGAGGGCCTTCCGCCTGATTGTCACCGCTCGAATAATCTTCACGTCGTTATGTCGCTTTTTGGACGACGGGCTAGACCTTTCGCCAATCCACGTCCCGCCTCAATTTGCTCGAGGGCTTATTTCCTTTGTGTTTGTGGTGCAAATACAATTCCACACGTAATTTAATTGGAGATCGCAATAATTGAATTCTACTTTAGATTGAGTGAATTGCAGGAAACCTTCATATTGCTGTTGCGATATCCGGACCTGATTCAGATCAAAAAACGGGATTTATTGGCGATTGCCGCGCCCAAAGCTGACTGTGGCATGCTCGCGACCGCCACGGTTGGGCGCGAGGGGGTCCACCGGTACCAAGGTCCTTGATCAGGCCCCGCCGCGGCGCACCATGACAGCAAGTGTCCGCCACACAACGCGCATATCCATCGCAAGGCTGGAATTGGCGATATAGTAGAGATCGGCCTGAACCTTTTGATGCGTTGCATCTGTCCCTTCAATATAGCCCAGCTCGACCTGCGCCCATCCGCTGATGCCGGGGCGAACGTCGTGACGCTCCTGGTATCCGGGGACCTGCGCCAAGTACATGCGTGCATGTTCAATGTAATCGGGGCGGGGCCCGATCAGGCTCATCTCCCCTTTGAAAACATTAATGATTTGCGGCAACTCATCCAGGCGGCTCCGGCGCAGGAACCGTCCCAGCGGCGTGATCCTGTCTTCTTCCAACGGGCAATCTGCGCCGCGCTCGATCTTCTGGGCCGGGCGCATCGAGCGAAACTTATACGCCGTGAAAGGTTTGCAGTTCCGGCCCATGCGCTCTTGCGAGAAAAACAGCGGCCCCTTGTTCCAGAACGGGTTCAAAACCAACAGAACACCACCACACAACAGCATCAGAGGCAGCAGGAAAAATGTACTGATCAACAGATCAAACGATCGTTTGAAACCATGAAACACCAACCGCGAAACAGGGCCAGAAATCCGCCGCTCACCAGCCGAACCAGACGCCTCGTGATCAGAAAAATTGGAATCAAACATATTTACTGTAAAGCCTAACCGTTATCTATCGTTAAACACGCAATGAGGGATAAGTCATTCCTAAGCTCTTAGTAACCTACTCAAGAAATAGTCAACAGTTTTCAAATGGACGCGGTTCGAATTCTGGCAATTACGACTGACATCGTTGCGTAAATAGGCAGAGGGGATCTCTTCACCTGAACCCAGCCTGATAGCACAACGAGATGAGCTTATTATTCCCAACGAAGTTCAAGACTACAAATTGACGGTCGCGCTACGATGCACATATCAGCAGACTTTTTTGATAGCGAAATTGGGTCCCGGGTTGTCTCGGTCAAAAGGCGTCTATAAGCATACTGCACTGTTAAGTCATATTGTTCGAGATTCCTTGTGATGCTCATTGCCCCTGTTGTCCTCTGTGATTCTGGCGACAATCGTGCCCAAAACTCAGAACGCAACAGTACCATACATATATACCTTCCTGTCTTCTTCGGATGAAAACCATGAAAATTGCAGTTGCTGGCCTCGGTTACGTGGGGCTGTCCAATGCGGTGCTTTTGGCGCAGCATAACGATGTCACGGCGGTCGATGTATCTGAGACACGCGTTCAGATGGTCAACGACGGCCGATGCCCGATTGTGGATCCTGAACTGGAAGAGTTTCTTACCGCGCGCGAACTGAGCCTCAGCGCCACCACGAATGGCAGCGCAGCTTACGAAGATGCGGATTACGTTATCGTCGCGACCCCTACAAACTATGATCCGAAGACGAATTCATTTGATACCTCAAGTGTCGAAGCTGTTGTTGCCGAAGTTCTACAAGTAAATCGCACCGCCACGATCGTTATCAAGTCCACTATCCCTGTGGGTTTTGTGCGCGACCTGCGTGCCCGGATGGAGACCGAACAGGTGATCTTTTCGCCCGAGTTTCTTCGCGAAGGACGCGCGCTATACGACAACCTGCACCCGTCACGAATTATCGTGGGCGAACGGTCTGAACGAGCGCGTGTATTTGCGGATTTGCTCCTTGAAGGGGCCTTGAAGAATGATGTCGAGATCCTGTTTACCAATTTGGATGAGGCTGAGGCGATCAAGCTTTTTGCCAATACTTATCTCGCGATGCGCGTAGCGTTCTTTAATGAGCTCGATAGTTACGCAATGGCTGGTGGTATGGATACTCGGCAGATCATCCAAGGCATCAGCCTCGATCCACGGATTGGTGGTCATTATAACAATCCTTCCTTCGGTTATGGCGGTTATTGCCTGCCAAAAGATACCAAGCAGCTGCTGGCCAACTACAACCACGTCCCACAAAACCTGATACGGGCAATCGTGGACGCGAACCGGACCCGCAAGGATTTCTTGTCCGACCAGATTCTGATGAAATGTCCCAAAGTGGTCGGCGTCTACCGTCTTGTGATGAAGGCGGGGTCAGACAATTACCGACAGTCTTCGATCCAGGGGATCATGAAGCGCTTGAAAGCCAAAGGCATTAAGGTAATCGTTTATGAACCGGTGCTGGAAGACGATGAGTTTTATCGGAGTCGAGTAGTCCGCGACCTTGATGCCTTTAAAGCCGAGGCGGATATGATCGTTACCAACCGGCTGACAGATGAAATCGCGGATGTGTCTGCTAAGGTTTTCACCCGAGATCTTTTTGGAGCGGACTGAACGTATGGCAGAAAGAAAGCAGACGTAAATGTGATTACAACTGACGATTGGCAGCATTAGTGCCAGTTATTGGGATAGGTCGTGGATTCCGATGGCATTTGGTTCTGTGATTTCTTGGCTCTACCGGCAGGTTTGGATCGCTGTTGGCCGCGTTGATGGAAAGAGGGTTGCGGAGCAATAGCTTCCACCGCTGTCAAACCTCCCATCCACAGGATTAATTCTCTGACTTCTCCCATGGTGGGTTCACCCCAATCTCGGCGACTAGGAAATCCATGAAAACCCGGACTTTGGGCGACAGCACATTTGATTTTGGGTAAATGAGCCACAACACATTCTCCTCAGCGGCTTCGTATTCGGGTAGAACATGCCTGAGCGCACCTGAGGCAAGCTCCTCCTGAATACTCCAAAGCGAGTTCATCGAGATGCCCGCGCCGGCAATTGTTGCCAGCTTTTGGCTGAGGCCGTCATCCATAATCAGTGGGCAGTTGGTTGCATCAGGGTCGAACGTCGCAGTGGCGCCATGTGCTGTCTTCAGCGTTCGCGCCCGGATTTGCCGAAACGCTATCAGTTTGTGTTTTGCCAGATCGTCCGGTGTTTTGAGTTCGCCATAAGTCTCCAAGTAATCAGGAGCTGCGCAAAGTATGCGTTTGTCATTGGCAAGCTTGCGCCCCTTGAGGCTGGTGTCGATCAGCGGCGCGTTGCGCAACGCAAGATCGTAGCTGCCTTCGATCAAGTCAAACTGCGTGTCTGACAGACGCAAGTCCAGGGTTACCCCGGGGTGCTGATCCTGAAACTTGGCGAGGATCGGGGCGATGTATAGCTGGGCAAATGTACTGGGTGCGGTAAAGCGAAGGGTGCCAGTGGCTTCGGCAGAACCTTGCCCCAACGCCGCCAGCGCAGCATCTTCCTGCGCCAGAATCTCGCGCGCGTATGGAAGGAACTCGGCACCCTCAAGTGACAAGGACACTTTGCGCGTCGACCGATGAAGAAGTTCGACGCCCAGCTGATGTTCCAGTTTGGCAAGCCGCGCACTGGAAACAGCTGGAACCAGCCCCAGTTCGCGCCCCGCGGCCGAGATGTTTAACTTGTCTGCTGCAAGCACAAAAAGACGAAGGGTTTGGGTATTCATAGCTCTATTATATTCGAAAACCGAAAACTGAAACTCGTTATTGCCAGTTTTTTCGGTTTCTGCAAGTGTTATTTCGGGTTCAACGATAGACACACCAAATGGAGCCAAACATGTCTGCCCGCCCAAACGTCCAGTCACAGATTATCGAAGCCTTCAATTTCCGGCACGCGACCAAGATCTTTGACCCGGACAAAAAGATCAGCGATTTTGATTTTGAAACCATTCTTGAGGCCGGGCGCTTGTCTCCAACCTCTTTCGGGCACGAGCCGTTCAAAGTTCTGGTCATACAGTCGCCCGAGATGCGCGAGCACTTTCGCGAGTTTTCCTGGGGCGCAAATGGGATGATGAACGGAAGCAAGGGCCAATTGGGCACTGCCAGCCATTTCGGTCTGATCCTTGCCAGTACGGCAGAAACCATGACCGCGGGATCGGACTATTTGCAGGATCACTATCGTTCGGTGAAGCAACTGCCTGACGATGTCATCGAATTGTTCAATGGCGCCTATGGTAAATTCCAATCGACAGACCACCGCGTCATGTCCGACCGAGAGATCTCGGATTGGTCCGGTAAGCAAGCCTACATCGTACTTGCCAACATGATGACAGCAGCGGCCCTGATGGGGATCGATTCCTGTCCAATTGAAGGGTTTGATATGGAGCTGACCACAACGGCCCTTTCCGAACATTTCGGTGTGGATACGACTAAATGGAAGCCAGCCGTCATGTTCGCCTTTGGGCATCGTGCAAGCGACCCTCAATTCCCAAAAACCCGCCGTCCGATGGCCGAAACAGTGAGCTGGTTCTAATACCCCTTTAACACGGTAAAGGCTGCCCGATCGGCACAAGCAAGGAGTGATCCGATGCAGAAAACTGGTATCGTGAATTATCATATCCACAAAGCACAGCGGCAAGCGTTTGAGCTGGATGCCGGCGGTATCGTTGGAAATCTGGTTTCGCCCGAACTGGCACCCACCAAAGTGTCGCTGACCGACATACGTGGATCGGCGCAGCCTTTACGCTTCGCCGAGGACGGGTTCGAGTTTGTCGTTGCCCCAAGTTCCATTGGCGCGTTTACAAACAACCGCTGGCAAAAGACATATGATCAGGAACTCACGCGGCTTTTGACAGACAAACTAGCGGCCCGCGAGGTCGTGATCTTTGATCATACGGTCCGGGTGGATGACCCGGACGCTGCCCGCAAGCCGGCGCGAAATGTTCATAGTGACTATAGCGAGGATGGAGCCTGGCAACGTCTGATTGATTTGCTTGGCGATGAGAAGGCCGCGGAATGGGCGAAAGGCCACTACGCCTTTGTTAATGTCTGGCGTCCTGTTGAGCACGCAATCAACAGTGCACCTCTGGGATTTGTGCGCAGTTCAAGCATTGATCCGGACGACTGGATTTTACTCGACCTGATCTATCCGGACCGTCAGGGCCAGATTATGGGGCTTGTGGGTAACAAAAGACACGAATGGCTTTACCTGTCTAAGATGACGCCGGATGAGGTTGCCGTCTTCAACATCTATGACAATCAAGGACTACCGTCGGTCGCGCATAGCGCGCTTGATATGATCGAAGACCCGACGGTAACAACCCCGCGCAAAAGTATCGAGAGCCGCACATTGGTGCGGTATTGAGCGAGGATCCAGTATGTTCGACAAGACTCAGACTGCGGCATTTACCACGATCAACCACGGGTTCAACCAAGTGTTTCGCCCCAATCGGCTGAGCGTTGGGCTCGTTCTGCCTTTGGAAGCCTACGCGGTCGGCGCAGAACCGACCATGACAGGTCACATTGAAGCGGCTCAACTAGCCGAGCGTCAGGGTTTCTCAGCGCTTTGGCTGCGGGATGTGCCCTTCAACGTGCCAAGTTTTGGCGATCCGGGGCAGATCTTGGACCCTTTTGTTTATTTGGGTGCGCTGGCATCTGTGACGGATCGTATAGCACTTGGAACAGCAAGCATCGTTTTGCCTTTGCGCCATCCAGCACACGTCGCAAAAGCTGCTGCATCGACGGATGTGTTGTCGGGAGGGCGGCTGCTGTTGGGTGTGGCTTCCGGCGATCGGCCGGAAGAATATCCGGCCATGAACCAAACCTACTCGGATCGTGGGGAGCGGTTTCGCGACAGCATCGACTATATCCGCGCGGTTGGCGCACCTTATCCCAATCATGCAAGCATGCAGGGCAATCTTTCCGGCGGAATTGACCTTTTGCCGAAACCTGCGGGTGCGCGCTTGCCGCTGCTAATTACAGGAGGCAGCCAGCAATCCCCCGACTGGGTGGCACAGAACGGCGACGGTTGGATGACCTATCCAAGGGATATCGCATCACAAACGCGCGTCGTGGCAGAATACCGGGATAAACTGGCGCAGATGAGGCAACCGGACAAACCGGTCATGCAATCGCTCTATGTCGATCTGCTTGATGACCCTGACGCCCCCGCGCGACCGATACATCTGGGTTTCCGATCCGGTTCGAATTTCCTCCGCCGCTACCTTAGCGAGGTTGAAGCTTTGGGGGTCAACCACGTAGCCCTGAACCTGAGATTTAACCAAAACCCCATCGACACGACGCTAAAACGTCTGGCCGATGATCTTCTGCCAGACTTTTCATAAAGGAATATCCACATGACCAAGACCATTCTTGTCACGGGCGCGACCGATGGTATCGGGCTGCTCACGGCCAAAAAACTTGCGGCTGACGGCCACAGGGTTCTTCTACATGGTCGGAACGGGTCAAAGCTGGAAGCTGCCCTTGAAGAGGTGGGCGGCGAAGCAGAGACATACGTTGCTGATCTCTCTGACTTGTCGGAAGTGGTTTCGCTTGCTGGTGCAATCCGGGAAAAACACGAAACTCTGGATGTTTTGATCAACAACGCGGGCGTGCTGAAGGCTCCGAAACCGGTGCTGGGGAACGGGCTTGATATCCGCTTTGTCGTCAACACGTTTGCGCCGTACTTGCTGACTGAATTGCTGTTGCCGATGATGCCTAAATCCGGCCGTGTCGTGAACCTTTCGTCGGCGGCTCAAGCACCGGTGAACCTGCGTGCCATACAGGGCAATACGCCCCTGTCTGATATGGATGCATATGCCCAAAGCAAGCTGGCTATCACCATATGGACGCGCGAATGGGCCAAGGCGTTGCCGGAAGGCCCCGCCATGATTGCTGTAAATCCAGGTTCGCTGCTTGCCTCAAAGATGGTCAAGGATGGCTTCGGCGTTGCAGGCAACGACCTCAACATCGGCGCAGACATCCTGATCGATGCAGCGTTGAGCGAACAGTTCTCAGGCGCGTCGGGACGTTATTACGACAATGACAGTGGTGCGTTCGCCGATCCGCACCCAGCAGCCCAGAACGCCGAGCACTCAATGGATGTGATGAACGCAATTCAAGCGATTACGCGCCGGCAAAGTTAACCCGCGCGCCATCGACGCGTTACTCCATTTGTTTCAACCCAACCCCTCGCATCTTTGCTGCCGAGGGCCAAGAAAGGACTGTCCGATGAAATACGAGAACTTCCAAACCTTCGATGTCCATGTGGAAAACGCAATCGCGACCGTGACCTTCAATTTCGGAACGGTAAACGTTCAGGGCCAGGAGATGTTGGCCGACCTCAACAGCCTTGCAATGCGGCTGGAACGGGACCGGGACACTAAAGTTGTGGTTTTCCAGTCCGCAAATCCCGAAATCTGGGTTTGCCACTATGACACCGAGCTTCTCAAAGATATGTCGACTGAGGCTGTTTCACGCGAAGATGCCCAATTGCTGGACCTGCAATCCGTTTGCGAGCGCCTCAGCAAAGTTCCGCAGGCGACGATAGCAAAACTGGAAGGTTTTGCGCGTGGCGGTGGGCATGAACTGGCGCTTGCGCTGGACATGCGGTTTGCCGCGCGTGGGAAGTACAAGTTCATGCAGATGGAAGTTGGCATGGGCATCTTGCCATGTGGCGGCGGCGCGTCCCGGATGGCCCGCCAGACCGGTCTTGGTCGTGCGCTTGAAATTATCCTAAGTGCGCAGGACTATGATGCAGAAGATGCCGAACGCATGGGGACAATCAACAAAGCTTTGGAGCCCGATGAGATCGGTCCTTATGTCGATGCGCTGGCAAAACGCATCGCTCAATTCCCGGCTGAATCGATCAACGCGTGCAAGCAGATGGTTTATGAATCCATTGACAAACCCATTGCCGAAGCTCTGAAAGCCGAAGCCTATTGGCTCTATCAAGCGACGAGCAAGACGCCCGCGATCAAGCGTTTCACGATCGCCGACGAACAGGGTTTGGAGCATGACATCGAAAACCAACGCAATTGGGGTGAGCTTGTCATGAAAGTGCAGGAGATCACTGGCTAACTACTGATGGATCGTTTGACCGGCTGCTCCTTGTCTTGGGTGGCCGGTCATTGTGGCAGGGTTGGCGATTAGTCAGACTATCCGCTCCTTATTAATCAATGATCGCTGGCCAGTTGGCATTTAGAGCTTGCCGTCAGCCCGCAAGCACCCGATCACGCGGCTTGCCATATTTGCGCACCGCTTGCCACCGAATGGAAAGATCGTTTCAAAACCACCCTGCACCTTTCGTTCCAGCGCTGAGCGGAGCCGGAGGCGCGCGCGGAAAAGGCGCGTTTTTACGGTGATCGGATTGATCTGAAGCTCACGAGCGATGGCCGTCACGCTCATATCTTCGGATTCACGTAAAAGAAACGGAAGACGCATATCGGGTGGCAGTTCGGAAACCGCCGTTTCCAATAGCCCGCGGAGTTGTGCGCGGCCTAAGGCGGCATCGGGCAGTTCTGCATTCTGACCGGGAAAAGTCAGGACCCGCGACTGGTGGGGTTCCTCAACGGTATCGTACACTTCTTCTGAACGAATACGCCTGCGTTGCATGCGCGAGGCGTTGATGACGATCCGGGTAACCCAGGTCGCAAAGCTCGCGCGTTCCTGAAAACTGTCCAATTTGCTGAAAGCTGACATATAAGCCTCTTGCAGTGCGTCTTCTGCCTCGGCGTCTGTATCAACGATTCCGCGGGCTACTCGGAACAGACGGGGGTTCAGGCGTCGGACAAGTTCGCGGACAGCAAATTCGCTTCCGTTCCGGGCGTCGTCCACTAGCTCTGCTTCGGATTTTTCCGTTTCAATTTTTGCTTCTGACTTGCGACTTGTCCCGATCGTCATGATCCGTTCTTCCGCTTGATGGTACCTTTCGCGATGATATCCTCTACCGATGGTAAGACTGCCAGAACCTGATTTGACACGTCAGTCCGATCTTTCGAGCTTCCTTCCCAACCCGCATCGGCCAGAGTTCCAACCACAATGCGGCCGACCATCGCCGCCATCTCGTGCGGTAAGCAATAGTAATCGTACACGCCGGGAACCGTCAGCGTGACCTCGAAAAACTCGTCTGGCAGCAAAAAGTCGCTATCCCAAGGTTCCGCCGCCGCTGGAATGCGGCGCATTCGGTCATAAAATTTGGGGTGGTAGGTGGTCACTGTATGGCTGTTTCCACGGTCCCAGTTGGTGAAACGGATGGTAGAGCCCGGAGTTACAGAAAGGCCGAAGGGATCAAACCAAACCACCTGGCCACGCGCGCTGCCGCGCATATCAATGTTGGTTAGGGTTTGCGCACCCGATGATCGCGAGACTGCGCAGGAGGCAATTGTGCCACCTGCGAGCCACAGTGCTTGACGTCTTGTACAGATCATTCGGCCAGCCGTTCTTTTGCTCCTTCATCGTGGAACAGAACAACATGAGCGTGGGGTTTCTCAACTCCGGGGTGGCCGGCATTGAAGTACACATCTGTCGAGCTGACGGTGTGCGATCCCAGATTGAGCCCGTTGAACGAAACCCCGTTCTGCAGATCGTCGAGCGGGGTCATATAGACCGTAGCTGACAACTGACCTTCGCGATCGTAGGCCAGAAACGGACCGGCGGGCAGGGTGGCGGGGTCTACAAACAGCGTGCCGAGGCCGGGGATAAATTCCGGCAGTGGCAGTACGTCGCTTACTTTCACATAAGGATCACCGGCGGGCGTGTTCATCAGAGCTTTTTCGTCATGCGCATTGGCGAGCGTTGCAGAGACGAACAATAGTCCGATTGCAGACATAGAAAGCTTAGTCATGGGCTTGTCCTTTCCAAAGTTCACATCCGGCGCGTCAAAATTGGCACCTGTGTTATTGGATGCGTTACGGGTGAAAAGGTTCCCAAGTTTCTTCGTGATTTTCTGTTAGCCAACAGTGCTGTGGTCAGATGAAAAGGGAAACCTGGCGATCAGGAACGTGTTTGGGACACTCACGCCAAGGCTGGCTAAGCTACTGGGTGGCACTCCACCTCATACCCAAATCCGACAGATGCCTTTGCACCCGTCCAGGATAGTCAGACACGATTGAATCCACTCCCAGCTCAATCATCCTGCCTATCTCGTCGTTTTCATTGACGGTCCACACAGCGACGCACAGGCCCAGCTTTTTGGCAATAGCCACGCTTTCCGCAGTCACATCCGCAAAGTACGGGCACCAAAGCGCGCCACCAGCTTCCTTGACCAACTTTGGAATTTCATCGTGACGGCCGCGAAAGTCCGGACAGACCGCTTTCGAAGAGTCTTCGCCTATATCGTCCGCATTATCTGGTAACTGAGTCAGGTAGGAAGATGGCATATCGGGAGCTTGCCGCTGGCATTCCTCCAACAAATTCCAATCAAAGCTGTGCAGGACTGCGCGTGACGACATGCTTGTCGTGTGTAGCTCTTGCAGCACGCACTTTACGAATTTCTGTCTATAGGATGCGTCGTGGGCCAAGTCTGGATCCGACTTCAGTTCGAGCATGAGACAGGCATCGGCGTATTTTGGGTCAGCGACCAGTTCCAGCAAGTTCAATAGCCTCGGAACCCGAACACCATCCATCTGAGCCTGATCCGGGAAGCGACGACCGTAGGCGGAATGCCCGTCCAATCGTCCGATGTCGAATTGTTGGATCTGGTCAACGGTCAGCGAGGAAACCTTTGGCTCTTCTCCCACCAAAAACCTTCCATTGGCGTCACGAAAAGTCGGAGCGTGCAGCCGGTGGTTATGGGTTATGACCGGCACGTCATCTGCCGTAAGGACAACATCAAACTCAAGGAGTGGAACGCCGATCGACAGTGAGAAGTCAAAGCCAATCATGCTGTTTTCAGGTAGAATGCCTCGGGCACCTCGATGCCCCACAACCCGGATCAGGTTGTCACCGCCACGAAAGGCCTCGACCTGTGGAAACGTCATCAGCCCTCCAGCCTTTCGCCGGTTGAGTGATCAAACAGGTGCATGTTCTCTGAGGCAACCGAAAACCGCATGTTCGGATGTCGGCCTTCGATTGGGTGGACTCCCGGAAGACTTATCGTGATCGCGCCGCCAGAGCCCATCAACTGGCCGTGCAAAAGTGTGTTTGCCCCCAATGGTTCTGCCATCTGAATCGCAGCTTCCAGCGGGCCATTTTCATCTAACGAAAGATGTTCTGGTCTTACCCCTAACTTTATCTTGATATCAGGCCCCGGGGATGTGCCGATCTCAACATCTCCGATCTTGACCGTCCCGTTTTCGCGCCGGGCATCAAACACGTTCATCGCTGGGCTACCGATGAATTGCGCCGCGAACAGAGTTCTGGGTGTTTCGTATACTTCCAGTGGTGTCCCGATCTGCTCGGCGATACCGCCATTCATCACGATCATCCTGTCCGCCATCGTCATGGCTTCGACCTGGTCATGCGTAACATACAGAGAGGTGACTCCTAGCTTTTCCTGAAGTTCACGGATTTCCAAGCGCATCTGAACCCGCAGTTTGGCGTCCAGGTTCGAAAGCGGCTCATCAAATAGGAAAACAGCCGGCTCGCGGACAATGGCACGTCCCATAGCGACCCTCTGACGCTGACCGCCTGATAGCTGTCTGGGCTTGCGGTCCAGCAGAGGTTCCAACTGCAACAGCTTTGCTGCCTCGGTCACTTTTTGATCGATCTGATCTTTGGGCAACCCGGCGATCTTCAGCCCGTAACCCATGTTCTGACGCACCGACATATGCGGATAAAGCGCATAGTTCTGGAACACCATGGCGATGTCGCGATCCATCGGCTCTTTCTCGTTGGCCCGTTCTTCGCCAATTCGAACTTCACCGTCCGTCACGGTTTCAAGGCCCGCAACCATGCGCAGAAGTGTGGACTTTCCACATCCTGATGGGCCAACGATCACGATGAACTCGCCATCCGCAATATTTATGTCGATGCCGTGGATCACATCCGTCGGGCCGAAGCTCTTTTTGACATTTTCTAGGGTTACTGTTGCCATTTCCTACTTCTCGCTATCGACTAGGCCGCGGACAAAGAGCTTTTGCATCGACACCACCACGATAACAGGCGGGATCATCGCCAGAATTGAGGTGGCCATAATCGTTGGCCAATGTGCAAAATCATCGCCAGACGGGAACATCTGTTTGATTCCCATCACGATGGTGTTCATTTCTGGATCGGTGGTGATCAGCAGCGGCCACAGGT
This sequence comes from Ruegeria sp. BI12, assembly GCF_056537985.1. Lineage (NCBI taxonomy): Bacteria > Pseudomonadati > Pseudomonadota > Alphaproteobacteria > Rhodobacterales > Roseobacteraceae > Ruegeria > Ruegeria sp. BI12. The sequence goes on from NZ_JBQFSL010000002.1 coordinate 249,345, forward strand.
ATTGGTTCCAGCCGTAGATAAACAGGATCACAAACAGCGCGGCGATATTGGTTCGACTCATGGGCACCACGATGTCGATGAAGAACCGCATCGGTCGCGCGCCATCCACGCGGGCAGCTTCGGCCAGTTCATCAGGGATCGTCAGGAAGAACTGACGGAACAGGAATGTTGCCGTTGCTGAAGCGATCAAAGGAAAGATTAGTCCATAGTAGCTGTTGAGCATGCCAAACCCTGCCACAACCTCGAACGTTGGAACGATCCGCACTTCGACCGGCAGCATCAGGGTTAGGAAAATCAGCCAAAAGAACGTCGTCCGGCCCGGAAACTTGAAATAAACGATTGCAAAAGCGGACAGCAGCGAAATGACAATTTTGCCTACAGCAATGCCAATGGCCATCACCAGACTGTTGAACAACATCGTCGCGACGGGCACGTTTATGCCCGAGAACAACGCTGCTTTGTAATTCACCCAAAACTGATCGCCCGGCACAACGGGCATAGGCGGCGAGACGATGTCTGCCTGTGTGACGGTCGAGGCCACAAAGGCCAGCCAGATCGGAAAAAAGATGATCAGAACACCAAGGATCATGAATACATGGGTCAACCAGATGCCCGCGCCGCGTTTCTCGACCATTCCGTGTTGTTGGGCCGCCATCAGTAATGCACCCTCTTTTCCACGTATTTGAATTGGATCACGGTCAGCAGGCCGACCACGATCAGCAAAATGACCGATTGTGCCGAGGATGAGCCAAGGTCCTGCCCGACAAACCCGTCTGAGAAGACCTTGTAGACAAGAATCGTCGTCGCCTGTTGCGGGCCGCCGCCAGTGATCGTGTGGATAACGCCGAAGGTTTCAAAGAAGGCGTAAACTACGTTGACTACCAGCAAGAAGAAGGCTGTCGGGGATAACAGCGGCAATACGATCGTGAAGAACCGGCGCCAGAAATGCGCGCCGTCAATCGCCGCCGCTTCGATTACGGATCGGGGCACGGATTGGAGCGCTGCAAAGAAAAACAGGAAGTTATAGCTGATGCGGCCCCAGGCTGAGGCGACGACAACCAGCCCCATAGCTTCGGTATCGTTCAAGACATGGTTCCAGTCATAGCCAAGTTGACTAAGGTACCATGATACCACACCGACCCGTGTATTGAACATGAACAGCCACAGCACACCGGCCACGGCAGGGGCAACGGCATAAGGCCAGATCAGCAGTGTTCGATAGACTCCCGACCCTTTGATCAGCCGGTCCGCGATGACTGCCAAAAACAGCGCAGGGATCATCGAACAGAGTGTTACAAGCGTCGAAAACACGGCCGTTGTGACGAAAGACGCGCGGTAGTACTTGTCACTGAGCAGAAATTCAAAGTTTCCCAGCCCCACAAACTGAGATGACAGGCCGAATGGGTCAGGTATGAACAGGGACTGCCAAACGGCCTGCCCAGCGGGGTAAAAGAAGAAGACGGCGGAGATGATGACCTGAGGGGCGATCAGCGCCAATGGCAACAGCCAGCCGCGAAAAGTGACGCGTTTTTCCATCCAGAAAATCCACCGAAGAAAGAAAATGCGGGCCCGGATGGGGCCCGCATGAAGTTACACCTTATTGATTGGCGGATTCGAACCGGCGAAGCAACGCGTCACCGCGCTCTTTTGCGCTGTCCATCGCTTCCTGAGCGGTCTTTTCACCGGACCAGACGGCCTCGAGCTCTTCGTCGATGATGCCGCGGATTTGGTCAAAGGAACCCAGGCGCAGACCCTTCGAGTTCGCAGTCGGCTCTTTCGCGGTCATCTGAATAACTGCGATGTCAGTGCCGGGGTTTTCGTCATAGAAGCCCGCTGCTCGGGTCACCTCACCAGCTTCAGCCGTGATCGGAAGATAACCCGTGTTCTGGTGCCAATTGGCCTGAACGTCGGACGAGGACAGGAAGCTCAGAAATTCACCAACGCCTTTGTATTCTTCGGGATCATGGCCTTCCATAACCCAAAGGGATGCACCACCGATAATGGTGTTTTGCGGCTCGCTGGTGACAGCTTCCCAATAGGGCAGGGGACGCACGTCGAAATCAAACTCGGCCTCTGCTTTGATGCCCGCGTATCCGGCAGAGCTTTCGGTGAACAAGGCGCATTCACCCGACCGGAAATTCGCGCCGCCCTCATTTCTGCGACCAGTGTAGATGAATTTGCCATCCTTGGCCCAGTCACCCATAGCGGTCAGGTGCGCCACTTGCGCCGGGCCGTTCAGCATCAGCTCGGTATCCAGACCGGCAAAGCCGTTATCCTGTGAGGCAAACGGGACGTCGTGATAGGCCGACATGTTTTCAAGGTGAATCCAGCTTTGCCATGCAGTGACCAGCGGACAGTCTTCTCCGCCAGCTTTCAGCTGCTCAAGCACGTCACCAACTTTTTCCCAAGTGGACAGGTCCGTGTCCGGATCAACGCCGGCCGCTTCGAACGCGTCGCGGTTGACCCACAGAACCGGTGTGGAAGAGTTGAAGGGCAGCGAAAGCATGTCACCGTCAGTGGTCGTATAATACCCTTTGACAGAGCCAATATATGCGTCCGGATCAAATGACGCGCCACTTTCGGCCATCACTTCATAGACGGGCCTGATCGCGCCTTCGGCCGACATCATCGTAGCGGTGCCAACCTCAAAGACCATCAGGACGTGGGGTTGTTCACCGGCGCGGAAGGCGGCGATGCCCGCGTTCAGGGTTTCCGAGTAGTTGCCTTTGTGGCTTTCGACCACGACAAACTCATCTTGGCTGGCGTTGAATTCTTCAACCTGCGCTTTCACAAGTTCGCCCAGACGCCCAGTAAAGGCATGCCAGAACTGAACTTCGGTTTGCGCCATTGCCGCCACTGGGGACAATGCAGTTGTTACGGCGAGAGCGCCGAGAAAATTCTTTTTCATGATTCCTCCCATGCATCAGGTTCGATGCTTCGTTGAATACCGACCGCAACGGGTAAACGGCACACATGACGATTTCACGACGTTAACGTTACAGAAATATAATTCAAGCCCAATTTACTGGATAAAAAAATAACATAATGTTATGAGATGGGGCGGTAGATTGGGATCGGTAATGAGTCAAATTCTTAGGGTCCGGCAGCTAGAAGCCCTTATGGCTGTAACCACCAACGGCTCTGTCACAGCGGCAGCAGCAGATTTGGGTGTAAGCCAACCAGCCGTTAGCAGACTGCTGTCGGATCTTGAAAAGTCACTTGGGTTTCAGCTTTTCGATCGCCGCGAGGGCCGGTTGGTGCCAACGCAAGAGGTTCGGTATCTCTTGCCCAGCGTTGAGCGTGTTCTCGAGCTTATGAGGCAAATCTCTGACGTCAGTCAGGATATCACACAGCGCAAAGCAGGGCACATCCGTGTTGCTTGCCTACCCGGGTTTGCCACCAGCCACTTGCCTGACGTTGTCGCCACGTTCTTGAGAGACCGGCCCGGCGTTACCTTGACGATCGAGCCAGACAGGCCCGAGCGCATTCTCGAATGGATGATCGGCGAACAGTATGACTTTGGGATCACAGACAGCTTTAACGGCCATCCCGCTGTCGAAAGCTGGGATATCAACGTCCGAACGGTTTGCGTATTTCCTGCCGGAAGTGAATTGGAAGACCTCTCCGAGGTTACACCGGCGGACCTTGTGAATAGTAAAATTATTCACACCCGACGCGACAGCGATTTTTTCGGACGGCTTTCACGGGCATTTCAAAATGCGAATGTCGAACTGAATTCCCACATTGAAGTCCGGCAATTCACTGCGGCCTGTGAATTGGTTGTAAAAGGTGTTGGTGTTTCCGTCGTGAGCGAATTGGACGCCGTCCAATACACAGCGCAGGGACTGAGTTATCGACCGTTCAAGCCATTTTTGCCGCACACCCTCTCACTGGTGCGCCCGATTCTGAAGCAACCGTCACTGGTGACGCTGGAATTCATCGAACAGTTTCGCGAAAGCCTCGAGCCGTTCAAGGCGGATTAATAAGGCGAACTCAAACCGCGTTGCCGATGTGTTCAAAAAGAGCTGTCGTCAGTTCCGGAAGCGCTGAAATTAATTCTTGCAACCGGTTGCAAAAATCATGATTGTGTCACCTGAGAATTGATTCGGGGGACCGTATGTTAAAGATCGGATTGCTGGGCGCCGGACGTATTGGTCGCGTGCATGCGGCGGCGATATCGGCCCATCCCGAAACCGAATTGACCGCTGTTTCAGACGCGGTGAATGACGCTGCCGCCGGTTTGGCGGCTGAATACGGGGCCAGTGTGCAAAGCTCAGACGAGATTATTGGTGATTCAACGATTGACGCAGTTCTGATCGCAACGCCGACCGATACGCATTCCGATCTGATCGAAGCAGCAACTCAGGCCGGAAAAGCAGTTTTGTGCGAAAAACCCGTCGATCTGGACCTTGAGCGAGCGAAGATTTGCCAAAAGACTGCAAGCATGACCGGTCAACCTGTCATGCTTGGTTTTAACCGCCGTTTCGATCCCAATTTCCAGACCCTGAAATCTGCCTTTGATGCGGGTGAGGTCGGGAAAGCCGAACTGTTGTCCATCACGTCCTTTGATCCATCGCCGCCTCCGATAAGTTATGTCAAGGTATCGGGCGGGTTGTTCCGGGACATGATGATTCATGACTTTGATATGTCCAACTACCTGATGGGGCGGATGCCTGTCACGATATCAGCCGTGGGAACTTCGGTCGTAGATCCGGAAATAGGGCGAGCCGGTGACGTGGATACAGCAGTAGTAACAATGACTTACCAGGATGGCAGTCTGGCGGTTATCAAAAACTCAAGGCGGGCATCTTACGGGTATGACCAACGGGTCGAATTGCTTGGGTCGCAGGGTCTTTTGCAGGCGCATAATGTTCTTGAAAACTCAGTTGTTAAATCAACCGCCGACGGCGTGACCGGAGCGAAGCCAACATACTTCTTTCTTGAACGCTACATGTCCGCTTACCGCGCCGAGTGGGATGCGTTTACGCGTGCCATTCGGTCCGGTTCAGATGTGCCGGTAACTCTCGGGGATGGTGTCGCTGCTTTGGCGATGGCCGAGGCTGCAACGCGCTCGGCGCAATCCGGACGGCCTGTTGCGATTGAGGAGGTTTTTTGAAACCGGTTGCAAAATGATCGGATTTCCGGAAACTGAAGGAAGCCTGATCACTGATCGGAGCAAAGGAGATTCGGTTTAGCCGAATGGCCGGGCTGACCCGGCACCAAGTTTGACTTTTCTATTGGGAGGAATGGAAATGAAAAAGTTCGTAAAAGGGGTGCTGATGGCCAGCGCTGTCGCTTTTGCTGGCGCCACAGGCGTTGCCGCAGAAGGCGAAAAATACATTCTGGTCAGCCATGCTCCGGACAGCGACAGCTGGTGGAACACCATTAAAAACGGCATTGCCCTGGCGGGCGATCAGATGGGCGTTGAGGTCGAATATCGTAACCCGCCAACAGGTGACCTCGCCGATATGGCGCGGATTATTGATCAGGCTGCGGCTTCGGGCCCCAACGGTATCATCACCACTTTGGCCGACCCTGATATTCTGGAAGGCCCGATTAAGGCGGCTGTGGATTCTGGTATCGACGTCATCATCATGAACACCGGCACTCCGGAAAAGGCGCGCGAAGTCGGTGCACTGATGTATGTTGGCCAACCGGAATATGACGCAGGTTTTGCCGCCGGGCAGCGTGCCAAGGATGATGGCATCGGTTCGTTCCTGTGTGTGAACCACTACATCGTGCAACCGTCCAGCCAGGAACGTTGTCAGGGCTTTGCCGACGGTCTGGGTATCGAGCTGGGTGAACAGATGATTGATGCGGGCCAGGACCCGGCTGAAATCAAGAACCGCGTTTTGGCATACTTGTCGGCAAATCCCGACACCGACGCGGTTTTGACGCTTGGCCCGACTTCGGCCGACCCGACCATTCTGGCGCTGGAAGAAAACGGCATGGCCGGTGACATCTATTTCGGCACCTTTGACTTGGGTGGTGAAATCGTCAAGGGCATAAAAAGCGGAGTTATCCAGTGGGGTATCGACCAGCAACCTTTCCTGCAGGCCTATCTGCCGGTCGTGGTTATGGCCAACTACCACCGCTACGGCGTTCTGCCGGGTAACAACATCAACTCGGGCCCCGGTTTTGTAACCGCGGATGGGTTGGAAAAGATCGAAGAGTTCGCGGGCGAATACCGCTGATCTTCAAACCGGTGCGGACGCTGACATGCGTCCGCGCCGCATAAAACTCAAAGCATTCTGTAACGCGTGAGGAGAGGCAACCATGGCTGAATCAGCGCAACCCGCGAATGGCGGCGACGAACGGATCAAAGAGATCTCATCGCTGCGCCAGGCACTGATACGTCCTGAACTTGGCGGTATGGTTGGTACCGTTGCAGTTTTCACCTTCTTCTTGCTGTTCGCCTTTGACAGCGGCATGTTCACCGCCCAAGGCGTAATGAACTGGTCGGTTGTTTCTGCCCAATTCATGATCATCGCGGTCGGTGCATGTCTGCTGATGATTGCTGGCGAGTTTGACTTGTCCGTCGGGTCCATGATCGGGTTCGCAGGGATGATGATCGCGATATTCTCGGTCACACTCAGCTGGCCGGTCTGGATGGCGATTATTGTGACCTTCGCGCTGTGCGTCGCAATCGGAGCGGTCAACGGCTTTATCGTTGTGCGAACCGGGCTGCCCAGTTTTATCGTGACGCTGGCTTTTCTGTTTATCCTGCGCGGTTTCACTATCTATCTGCCGCAAACGATCGAGCGCAAAACCATCATCGGTGGTATTCGCGACGTGGCCGAGGGGGATTGGTTAGCCTCGCTTTTCGGCGGCAAAGTTGGGCAGGGATTATTTGTCTGGCTGGGCGATAATGGCGTGATCGAAACCTTCGAGCGTGGAACACGCGCAGGTCAACCCGTCGTCGATGGTATTCCGATGCTGTTGGTCTGGGCTGCTGTCATTATCATTTTTGGCCACGTGCTGCTGACAAAGACCAAGTTCGGAAACTGGATTTTCGCCGCAGGTGGCGATGCCGAGGCTGCGCGGAACTCGGGTGTACCGGTGAACCGGGTCAAAATACTGATGTTCATGTTCACGGCCTTCTGCGCCACCGTTTTTGCGACTTGCCAGGTGATGGAGTTCGGTTCGGCCGGGGCGGATCGCGGTTTGCTCAAGGAATTCGAAGCAATCATCGCTGTGGTTATCGGCGGTGCGCTCCTGACCGGCGGATATGGTTCGGTTCTCGGGGCCGCGCTGGGGGCATTGATATTCGGCGTCGTACAGCAGGGCCTGTTCTTTGCGGGGGTCGAAAGCTCGCTGTTTAGGGTGTTCCTGGGTGTGATCCTTTTGGGCGCCGTGATCCTGAACACCTACATTCGTCGCATCATCACAGGAGAACGCTGAGATGACCGAAGATACCAAATTCCATCACGGCGATGTGCAGGCCAACGAGCCGATCATCCGCATGGTCGACATCCAAAAGCATTTTGGCTCAGTCATTGCGCTTGCGGGGGTCAGTTTTGATCTGAACCCCGGCGAATGCCATTGTTTGCTGGGCGACAACGGCGCGGGCAAATCGACCTTCATCAAAACCATGTCTGGTGTGCACAAGCCAACGTCGGGCGAAATCTTCTTTGAAGGCAAACCGATGCATTTCGAAGACCCGCGCGACGCGATTTCGGCGGGGATTGCGACGGTGCACCAGCATCTGGCAATGATCCCGTTGATGAGTGTCAGTCGGAACTTCTTCATGGGAAATGAGCCGACGCGCAAGGTCGCGGGGATCAATTTCTTCGACAAGAAACTTGCCGACGAAATCACCATGGAAGAAATGCGTAAGATGGGCATCAACCTGCGTGGCCCCGATCAGGCTGTGGGAACGTTGTCAGGCGGAGAGCGTCAGACAGTTGCGATTGCACGTGCCGTGCACTTTGGCGCTAAGATCCTGATCCTGGACGAGCCGACGTCGGCCCTTGGCGTACGCCAAACCTCGAACGTTCTGGCGACCATCGACAAAGTGCGCAGTCAGGGTGTGGGTGTGGTGTTTATCAGCCACAATGTTCGTCACGCGCTGGCTGTCGGCGATAGGTTTACCGTGTTGAACCGGGGTCAAACTTTGGGCACGGCCAAACGAGGCGAGATTTCACCTGAGGAACTGCAAGACCTGATGGCGGGTGGTCAGGAACTGGCTCAGCTGGAAGGGTCTTTGGGCGGAACGGTCTGACGCGATCCTGCGCAGACCCAGCTTTCGAAAAACTGGTATTCAACGAATTGGCCTGAGTGGCCTCAAGTTGAAAGGGATCAATATGGGCAAGACTATCAGATTGACCGCAGCGCAAGCTCTGGTCCGCTACTTGGGCGCGCAAATGAACGAGGCCGGAGAGCCGTTCATCGCAGGTGTCTGGGCAATATTCGGCCACGGGAACGTGGCCGGGCTGGGGGAGGCATTGCACGCCGTCAAGGACAGCCTGCCGACTTATCGCGGCCACAACGAACAGACGATGGCACATTGCGCCATCGCTTACGCCAAACAAATGCGGCGAACGCGGGCGATGGCGGTGACCTCGTCGATCGGGCCGGGCGCCACGAATATGGTGACAGCCGCGGCGCTGGCCCATGTGAACCGTTTGCCGGTTCTGATCATTCCAGGCGATGTCTTTGCGACGCGTGGCCCCGACCCTGTGCTGCAACAAATCGAGAGCTTTGGCGATGGAACGGTCAGCGCCAATGATTGCTTCAAACCGGTCAGCCGGTATTTCGACCGTATCTCACGGCCCGAGCACCTGCTGACTGCGTTGCCGCGGGCGTTCCGCACGATGACAGACCCCGCTGATTGTGGACCGGCGACCTTGGCCTTCTGTCAGGACGTTCAGGCCGAGGCCTATGACTATCCTGAAAGTTTCTTTGAGCCGCGCGTCTGGTATCAGCGCCGCGTTCGTCCGGATGAGGATGAAATGGCCCGCGCCGTCGCGGCCATCAAAGCGGCAAAGCGCCCGGTCATCGTGGCCGGGGGCGGAGTTCACTATTCGGGCGCGACGGACGCGTTGCAGAGTTTTGTGGAAACGCACAACATCCCGATCACTGAGACGCAGGCTGGAAAATCCGCGCTGGCATGGGATCATCCACTGAACCTTGGACCGGTGGGCGTGACCGGCGGCGAACCAGCAAACTCGGTCTGCGCTGAGGCTGATCTGGTATTGGCGGTTGGCTCTCGCCTACAGGATTTCACGACCGGCTCGTGGGGTCTGTTTTCGAACCCACAGCGCGAAATGATTTGCCTGAATACCGCTGCCTATGATGCTGAAAAGCACGGCGCGATGCCCCTGCAGTCAGATGCGCGCGTTGGGCTTGAGGAGCTGGGTTCGGCTTTGCAAGGATACCGTGCCGATCCTGTGGCGGATACGCTTAAGGCTGATTGGTATGGCAAGGTTGACAAGTTGACGGATGCCCCTGGCGACGGCAATGCGCTGCCAACCGATATGCAAGTCGTCGGCGCGGTTCAGCGCGCTTCGAACAACGATACTGTTGTCATGTGCGCGGCGGGCACCATGCCCGGAGAACTGCACAAGCTGTGGAAAGCCCCGCGTCCCGGTGCATATCACATGGAGTACGGCTTTAGCTGCATGGGCTATGAAATTGCGGGCGCTATGGGCATCAAAATGGCCCAGCCGGATCGTGACGTGATCTGCTTTACCGGTGACGGTACCTATATGATGGCGAATTCGGAAATGGCTTCGGCGGCGATGATGGGTATCTCGTTCACCGTGGTGATCACCGATAACCGGGGCTTTGGCTGCATCAACCGTTTGCAAATGGGCACTGGTGGCGCCGAGTTTAACAATCTGCTGGATCACGCGGTGCATGAAAGCCCCTCGGCCATCGATTTTGCCGCGCACGCTGCGGCGATGGGGGCGACCTCGGTCAAGGTTAGCTCAATTGCCGAACTGGAAGACGCTCTGGCTAAACGTAGCGATGTCAAAGGACCTTATGTGGTGGTCATCGACACCGATCCGTACCCGTCGACCGAATACGGCGGTACGTGGTGGGAAGTTGCGATTCCCGAGGTCAGCATCCGCCCCGAAGTGAACGAAAAACGCGCGGCCTATGAGCTGGCGATTAAGGAAAGAAAAACGAAATGAGCGTGAAAATCGGGATTTCTCCGATCGCCTGGCAGAATGATGATCTGCCGGATCTGACGGCGTCGTACACGATGGAACAGGCCCTGAAAGAGGCGCGTGAGATTGGCTATACCGGCGTCGAGCGCGGCCAGAGGATGCCCAGCGATACAGAAGGGTTGCGTGCCTATCTGGATGGCAATGACATTGCGCTCTGTGGTGGATGGTGCTCTGGCGAGTCGCTGATCAATGATTTTGCGGCAGAACGCGAAGCAGTTCGGGAGCAGGTTGAGCAGTTTGTCGCCTTAAACAGCCCTTGCATCGTCTATGCGGAATGCTCGAACACCGTGCAGGGTCAGGCTGGAACACCGGTCAATAGGCGTCCGAAAATGTCCAGAGATGAGATTTCGGCCTACGCAGCCAAAATCACCGAACTGGCCAAATGGATGGCCGACCAAGGTATGCCGATGGCCTACCACCACCATATGGGCACGATCATCGAGACCGAGGATGACGTGAACTGGCTAATGGAAGGTTCAGGTCCCGAGGTGAACCTTTGTTTTGACACCGGCCACCTGCTATTCGGTGGTGGCGATGTGATGGCAACGCTGAACCGTTGGGGCGATCGCGTGCATCATGTGCATTTCAAGGACATCCGCCCGGCCATTGTGCAGGACGTAAAAGAAAATGACCGCAGTTTCCTAGACGCGGTCGTTGCCGGAGCTTTCACCGTGCCGGGCGATGGTTGTATCGATTTTCAGGCCGTGGCGAATGCCCTCAAGTCCATGGACTACGACGGCTGGATCGTTGTCGAAGCCGAACAGGACCCGGCCAAGGCGCCGCCATATGAATACTCCAAGAAAGGTTACGAGCATATTCTCGACGTCTGTGGACGGTCAGGATTGGAGGTCCAATTGTAACTACCCCCAGCGGGGTGACACCGAAGCCATGAAAAAGGAGAAATCTCATGGTAAATCAGGAACTAGGTTTTGTCGGCTACTTCGACCGGGAATCCTGTGATCTGGATGAATTCAAGGTGTTGACCTCGCAAAACCTTTTGGCCGAGGACGTCCCGCACGCCGCCGCGATCGAAAAAAATGTTCCAATCTACGATATGCACGCGTTGCGCCCTGCACTGGAGGACGCCGGTAGGCGCAAAGCTTTGCTGGCAGAGTGGGGGCATGTTTTGAACAACTTGGCGGGTGTGATTGTTCTGAAAACTGCATTCGCTGAAACCTCTGTTATTGATCGCGCGACTGATGTCTTTCGCCGGATCATTGATGAAGAAAGAATAAGCAGCGCGGGAGAGGGCGATCACTTTGCTGCCTCGGGTGCAAATGATCGGATTTGGAACGCTCTGCAAAAGCAATGCCTGCGAGATCCCGAGGGATTTGTGCTCTACTTTGGGAATACGTCTGTTGCCGCCGCCTGCGAAGCGTGGCTGGGGCCGAACTATCAGGTCACTGCGCAGATCAACCAGGTGCGTCCGGGTGGTCAGGCGCAGCAGGCGCATCGGGATTACCACCTTGGGTTTCAAAGTGCGGATAGCGCAGCGCGCTATCCCGCGCACGCGCATCTGGTCACGGCATCGCTGACGTTGCAGGGGGCGGTTGCCCATTGCGACATGCCGATTGAAAGCGGCCCGACCAAACTGCTCCCATTCTCGCAGCTTTATCCCCCGGGCTATCTGGCGTTTCATAACGAAGACCATCGCGCATTTTTCGAGGACAGCTATATCCAGCTGGCGCTGGACAAGGGGGATGCTGTGTTCTTTAACCCTGCGCTGTTTCATGCCGCTGGTGAAAACTGCAGTGCAGATATCGACCGGATGGCGAACCTGCTGCAAATCTCATCTGCCTTTGGCCGCACGATGGAAACCGTTGACCGGCGATCCATGTCAGAGGCTGTGTTTCCATCGCTTGTCGCGTTGAAACAACGTGGCGTATTGGTTGGCGCTGAATTGGACGCCGCCATTGCCGCTACGGCTGAGGGGTACCCGTTCCCGACAAACCTGGATACAGACCCGCCGGTCGGAGGTAACGCGCCGGCGAGCCAGGCCGACATTCTGCGTCGGGCCGTTTCTGAAGGCTGGACCGAAGCGCAATTGGCCGAGACATTCTCGGCGCTGCAATCAAGACAAGCTGCCTGACGCAAAATGGGCAGGCTAATTTAGCCTGCCTCAGACGGAGAAGAACACATGGCCGACCTGCTCAAAAAGCCCTTTGGGACCAGAGGAAAAGTGCATGATATCAACCCGGCCAGCGCAGGGTGGCGCTATGTCGGGTTTGGCCTGTACCACCTGAAAGCAGGTGACACAGTCGCTGAGGCGACAGGCGACCGCGAGGTCATTTTGGTCATGGTCGAAGGCAAGGCCAGCGTTGCCGGTGCCGACCGCGATTGGGGTGTTTTGGGTGATCGGATGAACGTATTCGAAAAAACACCGCCGCACTGCCTTTATCTGCCGAACGGGACCGAATGGAGGGCCACAGCCGAAACGGATTGCGTGATAGCGGTGTGTTCAGCGCCCGGAAAAGGTGGCCACGCGGCCCGCCGCATCGGTCCGGAAGGCATAACTCTGACCGAACGAGGTAAAGGCGTGAATACCCGCTACATCAACAACATCGCGATGGAGAATGAAGATTACGCCGACAGTCTGCTGGTAACCGAAGTATTTACGCCAAATGGGCATTGGTCCTCATATCCCAGCCATCGTCATGACGAGGATGATTATCCGCGGATCACTTATTTGGAAGAGACCTACTATCATCGCCTGAACCCGGCAAACGGGTTCGGGATTCAGCGTGTTTATACTGATGATGGGCAGTTGGATGAGACTATGGCTGTTTCGGATGGCGATGTCGTCTGCGTACCGCGCGGTCATCATCCATGCGGCGCTCCCTATGGATTCGAGATGTATTATCTGAATGTTATGGCTGGTCCGCTGCGTAAATGGCGCTTTGTCCCAGCCCCCGAAGTCGAATGGATTATGGAGCGCGACGCGTAACGCCCACGCTTACCTTTGCGCGGGCGCACCAAAGGCCCGAATGACCATGCGGGCTGCCGCCTCAACCGGGTCGTGGGTTTCTTTCAGGATCGTTACGCGGTCAAACCTGTCCGCATCGCGGTTTACTGCCTCGCGCAGAGCGTTTCCAAACGCCATGCGCAGTTCGGTTCCGATATTGAACTTGCAGATCGACGTTCCCTTCGCCAATCGGCTGCGTTGTTCCACGGGCACACCAGAACCGCCGTGAATGACCAACGGAACGTCCGTCGCAGCGTCGATTTCGGCGATACGTGCCTCGTCCAACCCGCCTTCTTTGTTCTGTTGCAGATGGACATTTCCGACTGAAATGGCCATCGCGTCCACACCGCTTTCGCGGGCGAACTGGGCGGCCTCCGTCGGGTCTGTGCCGTTTGACCCCTCGCCGCCCGAGTACCCCACAAACCCGATCTCACCTTCGCAGGAAATCCCCGCAGCATGGGCCATTTCGGCAATAGCAGCGGTCTCATCGATGTTCTGTTGCAGCGGCTTGCGCGACCCGTCGAACATCAGCGATGTGAACCCGCTGTCCAGCGCGATTTTGCAGTCCTCGAAAGTATAGCCATGATCCAGATGCGCCACGACTGGTACCGAAGCATTTTCGGCCAGATAGCGAAACATTTCGCCCAGAACAGGCAGCGGCGTGTGTTCGCGGCAGCTGGGGCCAGCCTGCAGGATCACCGGTGCGTTTTCAGCCTCGGCAGCGGCCACATAAGCGCGCATGTCTTCCCAGCCCAGTGTGACCAAACCGCCGACGGCGTAGCCTTGCATATATGCCGGGGTCAGGACGTCTTTCAGTGTCACAAGAGTCATTTGAACTTGGCAATCATGTCTTTGATGCCCGGGATCGTCTCGACCTGATAGGCATGTGTGGGTTGGAAATACTGGACTAGGGACCGCTGAGTCAGGCCGCCGAGGATGGTGAAATAGTACATTTCATATCCCGGCAGCACGCAGCAGGGATGGTAGCCCTTGTCGATACAGATCGTAGAGCCATCGACGATGTGATACGCATCCCCCGGCTCATTATCCTCGCGCTGCAACATCTGCAGGCCCGACCCCCAGTTGGGTTTGAAGCGGAAGTTATAGGTCTCGTCGTGCCGCGTTTCATTCGGCAGACGGTTCGTGTCGTGTTTATGACTGGGGAAGCCGGACCAGCCACCCTGACCGACGGTGAAAAGCTCGCTGACCAGAAGGCGTCCGACTTTGTCGTGCTGTTTTTGCCCGAGGATGTGTTTAATCTTGCGATGCGTTTTGGTGTCATCGCTGCCGTATTGAACCAAATCGTGTTCGCGAACATCGAAGGGTTCCAGCACCTTGTCGTATTTGGCACCGGCTATGAAGACCTCGGCGTCGGCGGACACACAAACCAGTTGGGCTTTCGCACCAACCGGTACGTAGACGCCTTCTGGGTCACCGTCCCAGACGTCCTCGCCCCGATTTCCGAGCTTGGCGAATTGCACGCCTTCTACATCGATATCAACACTGCCGGTGGCCGGGACGATGCAGGTTTCATAACCCGGCACCTGATACTCGAACGCTTCGCCTTTTTTCAGTTTGACGATGTTAAAGTAATTCAGCGGAACGGTTGAATCCTCGACGTCGACGATCGGTTTGTTCTGATTTTCATAGGGAGCGATGTGCATGAGGGGTTCCTATGTCGCTGGGCCGGGATGAGAGGCAAGAAATGCGTCCAGTTCCGGCGTTGTTGGCATGGCCGGAGCGCAGCCCGGTTTGGACACGACGATCGAGGCGCAGGCTGAGCCGCGCATGACCGCATCCTTAAGCTCGCTCCCGGCGGCGATAGAGGCCAGTAGACCCGCCATAAAGCTGTCACCGGCACCGTTGGGTTTGACGGCGGTGACCGGATAGATACCTGTTTCGATTTCCTGTCCGTCCACGAAGGTTACCGCGCCTTTTACGCCCATTTTGTAGATCACGATCCGACCCGGTTTCGCGGCGAGTTCCTTGGCCTTTTCAAAGCCTTTTTCAATGCCGCCTGCCATAAACCCGAACTCTTCGTCATTGCCAACGATCAGATCGCTTGCCTCGCCTGCGCGCGACAGGACCTCGGAAGCCACCTCAGGGGATGGCCAGCTGTAGGGGCGGTAGTCGATGTCAAAAATCACTGGCAACCCTGCCTTGCGGGCGTTGTCGAAGGCACGAAACGTGGCACTGCGCGAGGGTTCTGCTGCAAATACGGTTCCGGCAGATATCACTGCTGAAAATTCACCGTAATCGACCTTGTCCATGTCCTCCTCAGTCACCTGAAAGTCGACGGCGCCATTGCGATAGATGACGTTCTGGAAATCTTCGAGCCGGCTTTCGTAAACCGCAAGCGACATGCGGTATTCACCACCGACGATCCGGATGTAAGAAGTGTCTACCCCGTAGTGCGCCAGCTTGTTCAGGCAGAAGCGGCCAACAGCATCGTCTGAGACCGAAGTGATCAGCGACGCCCGACTGCCCAGCTTGACCAACCCGGCGCAGATATTCGCAGATGACCCGCCCAGATCGGCGTGAAACGCATTGGCGTCTTCGCTTTTGACGCCAACCGGATCGGCATACAGGTCCATGCCTGCACGCCCGAAGACCGCAAACCGGTTTCCTTTGATACCGTCTATCAAAGCACTCACGTCGTGTCCTCCGGCAAAAAGGGGCTGGCGAGGATCGTTGGTCCTTGCGTTGAATCGATTCACACGATACTGATTTTGCAACCGGTTGCAAATACATTGTTCGGAGCCGTTGCAGATGTCTGAAATCGGAATTGGAATCATTGGCGGTGGCTATATGGGCAAAGCTCATTCGGTCGCGATGTCAGCCGTTGGCGCGGTGTTCAACACGGCGTTGCGGCCGCGTCTTGAGATGATCTGTGCGTCCACCCCTGAAAGCGCCGAACGGTACCGCGCGGCTTATGGATTTCATCGCGCGACCTCGGATTGGGCTGTGTTGGTAAACGACCCGGCTGTGGATGCCGTCGTGATTGCCTCGCCTCAAACAACTCACAGACAGATTGCAGAGGCTGCATTGGCTTTGGGCAAGCCGGTGCTATGCGAAAAACCCCTTGGGTCGTCGTTGGATGACGGACGCGCGATGGTCGCCGCAGCCGAGGCAGCAGGCGTCACCAATATGGTCGGGTTCAACTATGTCAGAACCCCTGCAACGCAGTTTGCCCGGCAGTTGATTGCTGGCGGAGAACTAGGGGACATCACCTGGTTCCGCGGTGAGCATACCGAAGATTTCTATGCCGATCCCGAAGCCCCGGCCACATGGCGGACTACAGGTATGGCCAACGGTACGATAGGCGATCTCGCCCCGCATATGATCAACGGCGCGCTGGCCCTGATCGGTCCAATTGCTGAGGTTATGGCAGAGGTAGAAACTGTTCATCAAGAACGCCCCGGTGGCACCGTTACCAATGATGATCACGCACAGATCATGTGCCGTTTCGCCAGCGGCGCGATGGGCAATATCTATGTCAGCCGCATCGCGACGGGACGAAAGATGGGCTATGCCTACGAGATTTCTGGTACTAAGGGGGCAATCCGTTTCGATCAGGAAGATCAAAACGCACTCTGGCTTTATCGGCGCGAAGGGCCAGAGGCTGAAAGAGGTTTCACAAAGATCCTGACCGGCCCGGCCCATCCTGATTACGAACCATTTTGTCAGGGCCCGGGCCACGGAACCGGCTATCAGGACCAAATTATCATCGAGGCTAAGGACTTTCTTGAGGCCATCCATTCAGGCAAAGCTATTTGGCCCACATTCCGCGATGGGCATGAGGTCAACTGCGTGCTGGCAGCTGCGCTGAAATCGTCAGAGCAAAGGCAATGGCAAGACGTCAGCACCGTCTAAACGTAAGAACAAAGAGACAATCAAAGAAAGACGAGAACCATGGCAAAGCTGAAATGGGGAATGATTGGTGGCGGCGAAGGCAGTCAGATCGGACCCGCGCACCGGTTGGGGGCGTTGGCGGATGGGATGTTCGAGTTGGCAGCCGGGGCTTTGGATCACCGCCCCGAAGTCGGGCGAGAATATGCGCAAAGGCTTGGCGTGGCGACGGATCGTTCCTATGGCGACTGGCAGGAAATGCTGGCGGGTGAAAAGGACCGTGCCGACCGGGTCGACCTAGTCACGATCGCCACGCCGAACTCAACCCATTTTGAGATTGCCAAATCGTTCCTGGAAGCCGGGTTTAACGTACTTTGCGAAAAGCCGATGACGATGACTGTGGAAGAGGGCGAAGAGATTGTCCGCGTCGCAGAAGCTTCGGGCAGGATATGTGCAGTGAACTACTGCTATTCCGCCTATCCGATGGTGCGACAGGCCCGAGCGATGGTCCGCGCCGGAGACATTGGCAAAGTGCGTCTGGTCGTGACTAATTTCAGCCACGGCCACCATGGTGATGCGACAGACGCCGATAATCCGCGGGTGCGGTGGCGCTATGATCCGGCGATGGCGGGAGTGTCCGGTCAATTCGCCGATTGTGGTATCCACGCGCTGCATATGGCCAGTTTTATTAGCGATGATGAGGTTAAGACCTTGTCTGCCGATATGGCGTCAACCATTTCAAGCCGCGAACTTGAGGACGACGCCATGATCAACTTCCGAACCGAAGGTGGTGCAGTTGGCCGGTTGTGGACGTCATCCGTGGCGATCGGGCGGCAGCATGGGTTCGACATTCAAGTTTTCGGCGAAACAGGAGGGCTGCGCTGGGCGTCGGAACAGCCCAATCAACTGATCTACACGCCAGTTGGTGGCCGGACGCAAATCATCGAAAAAGGCGAGGGCGGTCTACACGACGATGCTCAACGCCTGTCCCGCGTGGCGATCGCTCATCCCGAGGGGTTCCCCCTGGCTGTTGCCAATATCTATTGCGATCTGGCTGACGCTATTCGCGGAGAAGCACGTGATGGTCTGCCCACACCCGCTGACGGGGTTCGGTCGATCGCAGCCGTGCACGCCGCAGTGGCTTCGTCAAAAAACGATGGGGCGTGGACGGACGCGCGCCCCCCAATGTTCCGCTGATCACGGGCGGGGCCGCAACGTGCCCCGCTCGATCACTCGGCACGGGAAAATTCGGGCCTCGGGGTAACGCTCGGGGTCTTTCAGCATCTCTTCGACCAGATCGACGGAGGCAGTAATAATTTGCTTGATGGGCTGGTGAATCGTCGTCAGGTCCACGCTTTCCCAGCGCGACATCTCCATGTCATTCAGACCGATAACGCCAATATCTTTGCCAGGTTTCAGCCCATGATCTGACAATGCGGACAGGGCGCCTATGGACAGAATATCGTCGCCGCAGAAGTATCCCTCGGCTGGGCTATCCGACAGTTGCTCAAGCATTTCTTCGCGCCCGGCTTCGAATGAATATGCGCCTGCGAAAGAATGCGAAACTTTAAGGTTGGGGTGCTTTTCTACTTCTTCCATGAACCCGCGAAAACGATCCATAGCCGATGTCGCATCTTTTGGACCGCCCAGATAGCCAATATGAGTGTATCCCCGCGATACCAGTTCTCGTGCCGCCATACGCCCACACTCCACGTTATCGATGCCTACAACGTGCACTTCGGGCGACGTCGCAGATCGACCGAAAGTATGTACGACCGGAACGCCTGCATCGTGGAATGCTTTGGCAAAGCTGGGCGGCAAGGTGGATGAGGCGACAATGGCGGCGTCCACAGAATATTGCCGCAACATTCGAACTGAGTTCGCCGGTTCTGTTTCATCGGTCAGGTTTACAATTAGCGGGCGTAGTCCGCGTTCTTGCAAGGCGCGAGTGAATTGGTCGAAGACCTCGAGGAAAATGGGATTGTGGAAGTTGTTGGAAATCAGCCCGATCAACTTGGTCCGGCCGGTGGTAAGGGAGGAGGCTAGTGCGTTTGGACTGTACCCCAGTTCAGCCGCAGCCTTTTCGACCTTGCTGCGTGTCTTCGGTGAGACAGATGCGCCTTCTGTGAAGGTTCGGGATACTGCGGAACGGGACACACCGGCCAGCGCGGCCACTTCCTTGAGGGTCACACTCATGACAAGCACCGACGGGTTCGGGGATAGTTTTCATTCGACTTCATGCGAAAATAATACGCCCTATTGCGTCAGATTTGCAATCGGTTGCAAGGGTGGGTTGAAAAAGTCATTGGGTTCTTCGCTAAATAACATGCCACGGACCTGACAGTACAAGATCATCGGTTCGGTCGAACCCTTTGGTTGACCTCATTGAAGCAATAACCATTCAAGGCGGTTATCTCTGCTCAGTTCAGCCCGAACACGGATTGTCCCGCCTTTGGTTGGCGTTGTGACGATCGTTCCTTCCTGGGTTGGCGGCAATGGTTTTGTCGTCCATCGAAGTCTTTGTTCCGGGGTAACATGCTTAAGAGGGCGCTGTAGGCTGGGCTCTTCAAAGAAAACGGGGCGGTGAGGTGCGTAAACGTTCAAAGAGGTCATTTTGTACGCAGTGAACACATCAAACGGCTTACTTCGTTTTATGGCCGCAAGCATCGCACTTCGCCATGTCTCCAGCCCCGTTTGTGACGCATAAAGAATGGCTATTGCACCGGCCATTGAGTGTAACCTTAGCCAATTGTCGTCTTCAGTGGAGGCGAGAGCGAGGTTGTAATGCGCGCGATGGCCAAAGCGTCGAACATTGCTACGTATCCAGGGAAAACAACCGAAAGGTGAAACGCCCAAGTAAACTATGTCCGCGTCACTTGGAATTTCTGGAATGGTGAGGTTTTCGGTTACCGGTGCGACATCATCCTCCAGAACCAAAGCTGGCAGCGTCTTGATTGACTCCAATGCCCCAAGATGTGCTTTGGCGCAGTTCATGGCATGGCTTTGTCCCTTACTTCCTTCCGAAAATGAGAATTCGAGACCGTGCCTGTTCATCAAATTGGTCATATGAAGCCGTCTGCCTTTGTTCTCGGGTAAATTGATAACCCGACAATCTGAAACGGCTGCGCTCAACTTCATCATTCTAGGTGTCCGTCAGATGTGCCACGCAATTCGCGCAGCCGATGAAAATCCCTGGATTGGAGGTTTCAAGATGCTTGAGCATCGACGCTGTTGCAATCGTGCAGAAGCCCATTCGAGATCGCAGATACGCACCGTTGTCTTCAGGACAGCGGCTATCAGGCGAGAGTCAAAGTTGGGCTATTTTTGCATAGCTTTGACGCCTGCAAAAACAGAACGTCCTCAAAGTCCTGAAGAGCCTGGGATTTTTCCTGCGTTGCGGGGTACAACAGGCCGAAGGTCATCCAACGTTCGGGTGCGATTGGAACCAAGGCTAAACGTTCGGTTGTTTCCTGTGCCGCGACCAACTCGTCAGCAATTGTTATGCCGGCGCCTTCCGCCACAAGCGAACAGGCAAGCTGCGACGCAGCCACTTCGCAGGTATGACGGGGATTGACGCCGGCAGACCGGAAGATGTCGTCAAGCTGTTCGCGTAGTAGAAGCCCGTTCATCAGTCGAATGACGGGCTCGCTGGCAAGATCTGTGGCTGTAACTGTTTTGCGGACAGACAAAGCGTGAGCAGCTGGTAGAACAGCCTGCGCTCGCACCCGCAGCAGGGGCTTTGTCTTTACGCCTGGATGCTCGACCGGCAATGCCCCGATGCCAATGTCATATTCACGTCCGGCAAGCCATTTACTGGCCTCGCGCCGCGCGCGGATGTCCAGAGTTACGTTCGTGTCTGGGTGGGCCTGCAAAAACATCGCAAGCGCCGGCGCCGAAATCGCGCGGGCGATACGCGGCATTGTGACGACGCGCAGTGTTTCTGTACGCCCTGCTCGGATCTCTGCGGCGATGCGAGGAACTTCATCAAGGTTATCCAAGATACGCCCCGCTTCGCGGTAGAACGCCAAGCCTTCTCGCGTGGGTGACAGATTACGACCACTACGATCGAAAAGGGTCAGGCCCAATTCCGCTTCAAGGCCGGAAATCAAGCGGCTGATTGCTGGCTGGCTCAGGTGCAGGATTTCAGATGCGGCGACCAGCGTTCCTTCGGAAAGGGTGGCACGAAACGCGCGAAGGGCTTTGATATTCATCAGGCGGACTCTTTACTTATTTGCAAGATAAGATAACACCTTTGCATTTTATTTAACACTGAATTTAAACTAATTTGGATCGCATCTTAGGGAGGATGCTATGAAGCGTAGAACTATTCTCACTGCTGTCATTGCGGCAGTAACTGTTACTGCAACCGCAAGTTTCGCAGCCGACTGGCCGAAGCGCCCGATCAATCTGGTTGTTCCTTACAAAGCCGGCGGCGGTACAGACGCTTATGCACGTGCAATTTCGGCGGCAGCCGAAGGGGTACTGGACGTTCCTGTTGTTGTTGTGAATAAGCCCGGCTCAGGCGGCCTGAACGGTGCAAACTCGGTCGTAGGTGCACGCCCCGACGGCTATACCTTGATGATGACCTCGGGTGGCTCGTTCCTGCTATCGACCATGACACGCGACACCGATATCGACGCGCTGGACAGCTTTGAGTTTGTTGCCCAGGTCGGTCAACTGCAAACATCGCTGATGGTCCCGCTGAACAGCCCGTTCCAGTCCGTCCAAGACGTGATTGACGCGGCCAAAGCCAATCCAGGCCAACTGCGCTGGGCCCATTCGGGTCGTGGGGGCTTCCACCATGTTGGTGGCATGGGCTTCCTGGCCAATAACGGCATCGATGCGCAGGACGTACCGTTCAAGGGTGGCGGACCGACCCGTGCCGCACTGATCGGTGAACAGGCCGACTTTGGCTTCCTGGGTGTTCAGCAGCTGGCAGGGTTTGAAGAGCAGCTTCGTGCGTTGGCTGTCAACAGTCAGGAACGCGATGGCATCATGAAAGACGTCCCTGCGTTCGGCGAGTTGGGCATTCCGTTTGCCGCCGTCTCCTCTCCGGTGATCGTGTTTGCTCCGAAGGGCACGCCGGCTGAGGTGATCGCCGCGATGGAAACTGCGCTGGAGCAAATCGCAGCGAAACCCGAATTTGCCGAACTGCTGGCGTCGCGCGGCACAGGCCCTGTCTACCAAAATGGCGCGGACGCCAAAACTACGCTTTCCGCAATGAAAGAGGACGCCGCTCCCCTGGTCGAAAGTCTGACCAACTAAAGTCCTCGGGGCCGGATGGATACTCTTCATCCGGCCTTTTTGTATCTACCGTAATCAGGGAGGAACGATATGCGCGCCTATGCAGAAGGCCTTGTGCTTGCCCTTATTTCCATCGTTGCCATTTGGGGCGCCTGGCAAGTGCCGGCAGCTTCGCCGGGGGATACCTGGGCTGGCATCGTACCGTTTTCAGCATCAATTGCACTGCTAATTCTTTCCGGCCTGTTACTGTTAAGCGCCGTCCGTCAACCGGTTGGCGACACCGGTCAGGAACAGGATAACGGCGCAACCCTACAGATCATTGGCCTGTTCATCATCGCCCTGATCTATCAGCAATCGTTCCGCTGGTTCGGCTACCTTTTGCCAACTGCGATCGCCGCGCCAATCGTTTTGTACTTTTTCGGAGTTCGCAGCCGGATCGGTCTGGCGATTTCTGTCGTTCTGTGCCCGTTGATCTTCCACCTCATCTTTTTTGTGCTGCTTGGCGTGTACCCGCCCTATGGCGAGGTCTTCGACCTGCTGAGCTGGATACAGGGGTAATCCGTCATGGAAATTTTTCCCGCACTTCTTTCGGTCATAACTGATCCCAGTTTGCTATTTGCCATAGTTC
This sequence comes from Ruegeria sp. BI12, assembly GCF_056537985.1. NCBI lineage: Bacteria > Pseudomonadati > Pseudomonadota > Alphaproteobacteria > Rhodobacterales > Roseobacteraceae > Ruegeria > Ruegeria sp. BI12. The sequence goes on from NZ_JBQFSL010000002.1 coordinate 272,200, forward strand.
TGGCCGCAGCCGTGGGAATGGTTGTTGGGGCCACGCCTGGTCTGACCGCATCTGCAGCGATTGCCATGCTGTTGCCCATCACGTTCTACATGTCCCCGCTCTTTGCGCTCGCCTTCCTATATGTGATCGGAAAATCCGGCCGCTATGGCGGCTCGATCGCGGCAATTCTGTTCAACACGCCCGGCACTGCGGCCAGTGCTGCGACACAGATCGACGGTTATCCGCTTGCGCGCGCCGGAAAGGCCGGAAAGGCAATGAAAGTCGCGACCATATCTTCGGTCATTGGTGATCTCATGGGGGATATCCTGCTGGTCATTGGTGTCGGATTCATTGCGGCCATTGCGCTCAAGCTGGGCCCGCCTGAAACCTTTGCGATCTATTTCGCGGCCTTCGTGGTCATCGGCTCGGTCATCGGCAACTCAATCGTCAAGGGGTTGGCTTCGGCGTTGATGGGCATTTTAGTCGCTATGGTCGGATTGGACCCCATCTCAAGCGAAGAACGCTATACCTTTGGCTCGTTTGACTTGTCCAACGGGATCGGTCTTGTGCCCCTGATGATCGGTGTATTCGTTCTGGGTGAGGTTTTTGCCCAGTTGGAAACACGCCGCAAGGCAACAGGCGAAACCGAAGAGAACGAAAGCACGGCAGGTGGCAACAACCTGACCTGGGAAGAATACAAACCCTGTCTGCCCCATGCATTCCGTGGCGGTTTTATCGGTGCAGGCATCGGTGTTCTGCCCGGGCTGGGTTCAGCCATTGCAGCCTTTATTTCCTACGGTGAAGGCAAACGCCGCGCCAAAAACCCCGAAAAGTGGGGCAAGGGCGCGTTGGAAGGCGTCGCAGCACCCGAAGCTGCAAACAACGCGGTGTCCGGCCCGTCGATGGCGCCGTTGCTGACGCTGGGCATCCCGGGGTCTACGATTGGCGCTATCCTTTTGGGTGTTTTCCTGATCCACGGCATTCAGGTTGGGCCAACCCTGTTCCTGACTGACAAAGAGCTGGTCTATAAACTGTTCGCCTGCGGGATGTTGGGTATTCTGGCCTATGGTCTGATCGGTTACTTCGGTGCCACTCAGGTTGCGGGCCTGATCCTGAAGATCCCCACCAATGTCCTGTATCCGCTGATCTTTCTCACCGCGTTTGTTGCAGCCTATTCGGCGCGCGGATCAATGTTTGACGTCACGGTCATGACCTGCGCGGGCTTTGCTGGCTGGTTGATGCGTAAATTCGACTTCAACGTGGCGGCGTTCGTCATTTCCTTCGTGCTAGCCAAAGGTGCGGAAGAGACCTTCCGCCAGTCGTTGCTGATGTCGGAAGGTGGCGCTTTGATCTTTGTCGAACGTCCGATCGCGCTGGCTTTTCTGGTCATCGGCGCAGGCGCGGTTGCTTTCCGTATCCGAGGGATAATGAAAGAGCGCAAGATCGCAAAGGGAGAGCTGAAAGATGCTTGAACACTCCCTATACCGCGATTGCTTTTCCAGCGCCGATATGCGGTCCATCTGGTCGCAACACGCCACGATCTCGGCCTGGCTAAAGGTTGAACAGACGCTGGCCCGCCATCAGGCGCTGGAAAACCTGATCCCGCAAGAGGCGGCAGATGCGTTGGATGCAGTTTCGGTCTGTAATCTGGACATCGAGCGCCTGCACGAAGACATGATGCTTGTCGGGCGTCCGATCGTTGGACTTGTCGAGCAATTGAGAGTCCGGGTCGGCGAGCATGCAACAAAGGTCCACTACAGGGCGACAACGCAGGACATCATGGACACTGCGCTGGCTTTGCAAATGAAGATCGGTCTGGTGCACATCCAGACCGGGCTGCAAAGACTGAACAGCGCCATTGAGCAACAAATCGATCAGCTTGGCGACATTGTCATGATCGGTCGTACGAATGGCCAACATGCCTTGCCCATTCGGGTCGGGACCAAATTGACCGTCTGGAAAGGCGAACTGCAGAGGCGTGCACAAGCGCTGGAAGAAGCAGGCGCGCGGGGTCTGAATGTTCAGATTGGTGGCCCCGTTGGTGATCTGCAGGGTTACGAAAACGGGACGGGGCATCGCATCAAGGAAGGCGTTGCAGCCACCTTGGGTCTGAACACGATTGAACCCCATTGGCAAAACGCACGCGACGGGCTTGCCGACGTTGTAATTGCGCTGGGCGGATTGTGTGCGACGCTGTGCAAGATCTCGCATAACGTCAATTTGTTGTCTTCTTCAGATATCTCCGAATGGTCCGAAGTGCATGAAGCCGGTAAAGGCGTGTCTTCGGCTATGGCGCACAAACAGAACCAACGCGCGTCGGAATTTGGAGAGGCTGTCGCCCGGCTTGGACGACAGCGTGCCGAACAGATTGGCGAGTTCACCACTCATCAACACGAGCGGTCTGGGGGTATGTGGATTGGCGAATGGATCGTTGTACCCGAGACGTTCCTGCTCACATCAGGCGCCTTGTCTTGGGTCGAAACGATCTTTGCGAACCTAATCGTGGATTCTGAATCCATGGCTCTCAAGGTTGCCGATTTTGAGAAAAGCACCGCAGGAAAACCGCATTAAAGCAGCCAGGTTGGTCATATCACCGCTCGGTTTTCGAACGGTGACTGAGGCCATGGGACAAGCTCACTGGGTTTCTGGTCTGAACTGCGGCTCACGCTTTTCAAGAAAGGCGTTCATACCTTCTTGCTGGGCAGGCAATCCATACAGCGCGTGATACATTTGCCGTTCAAACCGCAAACCTGTTTCTAGGGTGCTCTGGTCGGCCATGTTTATACAGGTGCGGGCCATGCTGACGATGTCACCGGCGTAATCTGCGATGGTATCAGCCACCTCATGCGCGGTGTTCAACAAGGTACCCTCTGCCACTACGCGACTGACCAGACCCATCTGCAAAGCCTCTGACGCGTCAACCATGCGCCCGGTCAGGATCATATCCATGGCCCTGGCACGGCCGATCAGCCGCGTAAGCCTTTGCGTGCCACCAATCCCCGGAATGCAGCCAATTTTGATTTCGGGCTGACCGAATTTCGCAGTGTCCGCGGCCAGAATGATGTCACACATCAGCGCAACCTCGCACCCGCCGCCCAGGGCATAGCCACTGACCGCTGCCACCTTGGGCAGACGCAGCGCCGCAAACCTGTCCCATTCGGCAAAGTAATCGCTGGCCTGCATTGTCGCGCAGGTCTGTACCGCAAGCTCACTGATATCTGCCCCGGCGGCAAAGGCCCGGTCATTGCCTGTCAGGATCAGGCAGCCGATGCCGGGATCTTTGTCAAACGCGGTCGCGGCGGTCAGGACTTCGTTCATGAGTTGCGTATTCAGCGCGTTTAGCTGATCGGGACGGTTGAAGCGGATCGTTGCGACCCGCCCCCGTGTTTCGGTTTCGATAGTCTCAAACATGCTCAGCTATCCCAAATTGCGCCATAGGCAGGAATGCCCAGGCTTTCCATGTCATGCACAACCTTGCGGGTCAGCTTTTGGTTCGAGATCACGATGACCGCCTCAGCCCCGCTGTCGCGAACGGCTTGCATGGCAAGGGCCGACAGATTGGGTTTGCCGTCTTTGTCCGTGTCCCAGATCAAAGGCTGCTCGGTGTTGGCTTCGATCTCATCCACCAGCGCGTCACCATAGGTTTTGCGCGGGCTGCGAGTGGACCAGATCAGACGGTTTGGCACATCCTTAGCCAACAGATGCGGCAAGATCGGGCCGATACCTGAACCAGTGCCCACATACACCACCTTTTTGAACAGCACTTCGATCCGCGCGACACCGGATGTGGTGATGCCCTTGACCCAAACTTTTTTGGGCGGATTGTCAATGAAACGCCCGGTCCAGTCGCCCGCACGGCTGATGGCCAATCGGTAACCCGGCTGGTCCGGGGATGGGATATTGGCGAATGAGTGATACTCGCCAAACGGGGTGTGGCTGATCGCGTTCGAACTGCCGGGGAACGGAGTATCTCCATAGTCAAACTGCGCAATCACTGCATGGTTCGACGGCTTTTCGATCCGAACCTTCACGCGTTTCAAGGTCAGCCAAGGGGACAGGATCGACAGAGTGATCAGGCAGAGCATCCAGAAGGCCGGGCTGTGCAGCAACATCCCACCCATGTCACTTGTGACCGAGATAGTCTGGGCCCAAAACAACCCCAGGACCGTCCAACCGACAAAGCGATGCGTTTTCTCGAACGTATTGTGGAACCGCGCGCGGATCGGGCCGAGAGCCGATATCACCATTATTGTCATCAGGGCGACCATTGTCGCGCTTAGGCCCAGTGTCAGATCCGACGGCGCGGTGGCTCCGTCCACGCGGTTCCAAACCATCGCAAAAAGAAGAAAGCCGAACCAGATGGTCCCGGCCACAGCGCCGCCCGAATGCAACCCGCCGAAGTGGAACACTTTGCCAGCCCCCCAGCGGATCCACAGCGGCCACGATGTGGGAATACGGGTGGCCAGCCAGAACAGGGTGTTGACCACCCGCTGCTGCCGGATCAGGATGCCCAGGCTGATGTTGATCAACGCCATGTCCGCAATCGGACCAAGCGCAAAAGCGTTTTCTGTGAACCAGGCCCCGTCGCGCAATCCAATCACAAAGACGGCCAGATTTGCCAACGCAACAAGAATCGCAAGACGTCGGTACTCCATCAGGGCCGGGTGACGTGTGACACGCCGCCAGTTTAGGCCGCTAGTTTCAAGGTTTGTCGTCTGCGTTGTCATCAGTTCAACTCCGCACCGGTTGCTGCGATATGGCTGCGCGCCAGATCGAGCAGAACACGCTTGTCCAGCTTCCCACGCGGAGTGCGGGGCAGGGCATCCATCGGGACCACAACGGTGGGGCTGCAGTAGTATGGCAGTCGATCTGATACAGATCGCGCGGCCCTCTTGGGGCATGCCGAAGATGGTGAGATGAAGCTGACCAGATTGCGACTGTCATATTGCAAGGTCACTGCCTGCTGACAGCAGGGCGATGCCTCAAGCGCCGTCGTAACGCCGTCCAGTTCAACCCGGAAACCGCGTACTTTGACCAGATCGTCAACGCGCCCGAAATGCTCAAGCTCACCGGTATCCGTCCAGCGGCCCAGATCACGGGTGCGGAACATCATGTGGCCAGGCCGGAATGGGTCAGGTCGGTAACGCTCGGCTGTCAGCTTGGGGTTGGCGAGGTAACCAGCTGTGACACAATCGCCGCCTGCCCACATCTCTCCTTTCTCGCCGATGGGTAGCGGGCGCAGGTTTTCGTCCAGAACATAGACCGTGTTGTTCGGTGTAGGGCGCCCAATTGACAGAATCTGCTTGTCGGCGAAGTGGGGCTCGGCTGTATTGATGATGGTGGTCTCGGTCGGACCACAGGAATTGTAGAAGGTGCAAAAGGAAGACCAGCGATCGGCCAGCGGTCGCGGACAGGGTTCGCCTGCTACTGCAGCAGTTTTGACCTGTGTGCAACGGGTGTCGTCCAGCGCGTTCAGGATCGATGGCGTGGCGATCAGAACATCCACATTCTCGGCCGTTTCCTGAATTGACTTGCCGCGAATGACCAGCGTCGCGCCATTGGACAAAGCGCCAAGGATCTCCCACGCCGCCATGTCGAATGAGATTGACAGGATCTGTCCGACGCGCAGGCCCGGCCGCATCCCCAGATCTCCGGGGCTGGTCAGCAGAATGTTAGCCAGATTCCGATGCGTAACCTGTACACCGTTCGGAACGCCGGTTGTGCCTGAGGTGAACAGTATCATCGCCAAGTCGTCCGGGTCGGCCCGATACGCGGGACCGGGTGCCGGAGCGTCCAGCATCGGGTCAAACATCGTCGTATCAATGGTGATCAGCGTCTGATTCAAGCTAACGGGGACTTGGTCTGCTAGTTCACTAAGGCTGAGGATGATTTTTGCATCGGTTACCTTGGCAACATGGCGCAAGGTTTCTGTTGGCGCGACACCGACATGCTGGGGAATATAGGCGGCCCCAAGTTTTATGGCCGCGACGATTCCCACGATCATTTCGATCGAACGGTGCAAGAACAAGCACACAGCGTCGCCGCGTTTCACACCATGGGCGCGCATGACATTCGCCAGCCGGTTCGAGGCTTCGTCCAGCGCCCGATAGGTGAGGCTATGATCGGCACATTCTACCGCTGTGGCATCGGCCTGCCTCAGTAATGACTGACACAGCGCGTCGGCGATGGTGGCATGGCGAGGCAGAACCTGCGGCCCCCAACCAAAAGCCAGAAACTGCTCCTGATCTTTGGGGCTCAGCGCATCCAGCGCATCCGGCCCTGCAGCGCGAGCGAGGTCGGTTGGCGTCAGAAGGGGGTAGTTTGTCTGGGGATCGGTTGCGATAACGTGCATGGCATTCTCCAGTTCAAGAGGGGGTCACACCATAGTGATAATGGGAAAAATTCCCATTATTGATCACATTCCATCACATTTTGAACACGAAAGCGTTGAATTCGTTAATTCTAGGAAGATGTTATCAGCTACCAACCTGTGACGAGTGCCCAGATGTCGAATGAACCCAAACCTCCCCTTGAAACCGCGCTGTCTGCGTTGCTGGTCCCGCTGGCGCAGGCAATGGTTGCGCATGGGGTTACGCTTGGAACCGCAACCGAAGCATTGAAACAGGCCTTGCTGACGGCAGCGGAACAAACCATGGACGAAAAGCTAAGTGACAGTCGCGCCAGCCTGTTGACGGGTCTGCATCGCAAGGATGTCAAACGCCTGCGAAATACTGGTGATGATGCCCCCATGAAGCGCAGCTCCAATGCGGCAGCTCTGGTCATCAGCTACTGGTCGACTGCCCCTGAATTTCTGGATGAAACGGGTGCCCCTCGGGTGCTGAGCCGTAAAGGCGACGAAACTGGTCCGGGATTTGATGACCTGGTGCGACGCACGCGGGTGGACATGGCGCCTGGTACCGTTCTGGAAACACTGATTGACCAAATGAGCGTGGAGCATGGTGAAAAGGGGCAGCTTCGTTTGGTATCTCAAGCATTTCTTCCAACTGCTGGCAGTGCTGAACAAGTCGCGGCATATGAGGCAACGCTGTCCGCACATTTAGAGGCGGCAACGCAGAACCTGTTGGCAGAACCGGACGCACCTCGCAATTTCGACCGGGCAGTGCGGTATTCACATCTGTCGCCAGAGTCCATTGACGAATTGCGCCAACTTTCGTCTGAGCGGGCGCAATCGTTGTTGCAAGAGGTCAATACTCTCGCCCGGGGGTTGCAGGAAAAGGACAGTGACGGCGGACACAGCGGTCGGTTTGCAATGGGTGTGTTTGTCCTGCCCTCACCGCAGCAACCGCAAAGCAAATTCACGGAAGAGGATGAGTAAGTATGGATGTGTTTCTTCGCGTGCTCGCGACATTGCTCATTGTGTTTTGGCTGTCCGCTCCGAGTAATGCAGAGGACAACACCAAAACCGAGCGCGAAGGCGGTATTATCGGCACGGGTATCGTTGGGACAATTACCCATCTGGGCAGCATCCATGTGAATGGGCAGCATATTCTGTTCGACGACGAGATGAAGGTTGCCGGTTCGGTGCCCGTGATTACTGCGGGCGAGTTGAAGCCGGGTCACACCGTTGCAGTCATAGCGACTCGGGATAATGGCGGGTGGCATGCACAGCATATCCGGCAAGTCCTGCCCTTGGTCGGACCTGCGACGGCTGTGCGGGACGGCTTGGTATCAGTTCTTGGGACCGAAGTTACAGTCGCAGGTCGTGCTGACATTCAGGTTGGCGATTGGGTCGCAATCAGCGGGTTGTGGGAAGGTCAGGCTGTGCGCGCCTCACGCATCGAAAAGCTGACAAACACCGGGCATCAAGCAAGGCTGTCGGGCACTTACCTTGGGCTTGACGCCCAAGCCCGAGCATTGATCGGAGCAAGTGCTATCAATGGATTTGAACCGCAACATCTGTCACCCGGTGACCTTGTCCGCGTGATCGGACAGCCAACACCGGATGGGATCAGGGCAGAGCGATTGGAAACAGGTTTGTTCGCCGGTGCGGTCGGCGTTGTTCAGGTTCAGGGCTACTACTCTGCACCTCAGCCTAGTGGACTTTATACGGTTCTGGGAAGCGGCATGGTCGCCTATAGCGATCAACCCGAAATGATCGACCCGAATACCCGTGTTATCCGCTGTGGCGATGGCAGTGATCTGGTAGATTCAGGCAACGCTGAAATCTTTGGTCAGCTGGGGTGTTGAAGCCCGCGATCCCGTCTTGACCTTCATATGATGCCTTTATCTGAATAGAATTGGCGGCACCCTTGATCTGTACGGGGCGTTCAATTCATACGGGGCACATCAAAATTTCGAAGACACGAAAGCGTGTCAGAAATGAAACTCGAGGTTACTTGCCCCAGAGGCAATACTGAACTTATCGTCTCAGACACGTTAGGTGCCCTGCGGGCAGCGCTGGGCAATTCCTCTGATCGAGCAAGTTTTTGAGAAGGTAGGCCAGATGTCTGAAAGCAACTCATCGCGCGACGTCGCACTTAGCCAGGCGCAATCCGACAGCTATTGGGAGGACGGTTTTCTTTTCCCGCTGACCATCTTTTCCGAGGAGGAGGCCACTGAAACCCGCGCAGAGCTTGAGCGGATTGAGCAGGAATGGCTTGGCGCGGACCTGCCATTGCCGTTGAACACTTACAAACGCGTCAACGCGCATCTGGTGATGCCGCTTGCGGCCAGAGTTGCGATGGATTCCCGCGTGCTGGACGTGGTCGAAGGCGTTTTGGGCCCGGATATTATGGTCTGGTCAGCTGAATTCTTTATCAAAGAGCCACATACAGCTCATACCGTAGGCATGCATCAGGACCTAACCTATTGGGGAATGGGCGAAACCCCGGATCAGATCACTGCGTGGATTGCGTTGTCTCCGGCAACGGTTGAAAGTGGATGTATGGATTTTGTGCGTGCCAGTCACAAGAACCCGATCCTTCCTCATAAGGATACGTATTCAGACACCAATCTTCTGTCGCGCGGCCAAGAGGTTGCTGTGGATGTCGCTGAGGAAGATAAAACACACATCGAACTGGCACCGGGGCAAATGTCGCTGCATCATGGGCTGACGATCCACGGATCTGGTCCCAATCAATCCGATGACCGGCGCATTGGTCTTGCGATCAGATATCTCAACCCGAATGCCAAACAACTGGTGGCGGAACGCGACTATGCAATGCTGGCGCGCGGTCATGACGGCCAAAGCAACTTCGTTCATGTCCAGCCTCCAACCGAGTTGTTTTCTGCGGACGCGTTGGCGCTGTATGAAAAGGTTCGCAGCGATCAAAGCAAAGCTCTGGCGGAAGGCGCAAAGGGATCCGTGCCGCTATATGCGTCGTCCTGAAACGCTTGCGCCAATGGTATCCAACGTCTGTGAAATCAAAGCCTGACGGCGGCGTAGGGTTGCATTCAGGGGTATATTGCTGTTTCTGAAACTGCAAAAGAAAATCAGATACTCTCGGATCGCGGCTATGACAAAAACGGCATTGGTGACTGGTATTACGGGGCAGGATGGATCTTATCTTGCCGAGCTTTTGCTGGAAAAAGGGTATGAAGTTCACGGGATTAAGCGCCGTGCGTCTTCGTTTAACACGCAGCGTATTGATCACATTTATCAGGATCCGCATGTACCCAATCCCCGCCTGCACCTGCATTATGGTGACCTGAGTGATACGTCGAACCTGACCCGCATCATTCAGGAGGTTCAGCCGGACGAGGTTTATAACCTTGGTGCCCAGTCCCATGTGGCGGTCAGTTTTGAATCGCCGGAATACACCGCTGATGTGGACGCGATTGGTACCTTGCGTCTGCTAGAGGCGATCCGGTTTCTGGGTCTTGAGAAAAAGACGCGCTTTTATCAGGCGTCCACGTCAGAACTGTACGGATTGGTCCAAGAAACGCCGCAGCGCGAGACAACGCCGTTTTATCCGCGTTCCCCTTATGCGGTGGCCAAGCTGTATTCCTATTGGATTACAGTGAACTACCGCGAAGCGTATGGCATGTATGCCTGCAACGGTATCCTGTTCAATCATGAAAGCCCACGCCGTGGCGAAACCTTCGTGACGCGCAAGATCACCCGTGGTCTCTCCAACATCGCCCAGGGTCTTGAGAGCTGCCTTTACATGGGCAACATCGACAGCCTGCGCGACTGGGGGCATGCAAAGGACTACGTTCGGATGCAATGGTTGATGCTGCAACAGGACGCCCCCGAGGATTTCGTTATCGCAACAGGTGTTCAGTACTCGGTCCGCCAATTCATCGAATGGTCTGCCGCTGAGCTGGGTGTGACGCTTGAATTCTCGGGCGAGGGCGTGGACGAAGTTGCCACCGTCAAATCTGTCGAAGGCGATAACGCCCCTGCATTAAAGCCCGGTGACGTGATCATGCGCATTGACCCGCAGTATTTCCGACCGGCCGAAGTGGAAACATTGCTTGGCGATCCTTCGAACGCCAAAAACAAACTGGGCTGGGAGCCGGAACTGACCGTTCAGCAAATGTGCGTTGAAATGATCACCGAGGACCTGAAGACTGCTAAACGCCATGCTTTGCTGAAACAGCATGGTTACGAAATGCCGGTTTCTCTGGAAAATGGCTGAGGCGCGCGGCATGCGTAAGATCTATGTGGCCGGGCATCGGGGCATGGTTGGTGGAGCAATTCTGCGCCGCTTGCAAGCTCGCCAGGCGGCGGGCGAGGCGTTGGAGCTTGTGACCCGGACGCATTCCGAGCTTGATCTGGCCAATCAGGCCGCTGTCCAAGATTTCATGCAGTCCGAGCGACCGGATGTCGTCATATTGGCGGCGGCTAAAGTCGGCGGAATTTATGCCAACAACAGCTATCCGGCGGACTTCATCTACGAAAACCTGATGATCGAGTGCAACGTGATCCATCAGGCATTTACCGCTGACGTAAAGAACCTGCTGCAATTGGGCAGTTCCTGCATCTATCCGCGCGCTGTGCCACAGCCAATGCGAGAAGATGCTTTGCTGACCGGTGTTCTAGAGCCAACAAACGAACCCTACGCGGTGGCGAAGATTGCAGGTATCAAACTGTGCGAAAGCTACAATCGGCAACACGGTGTGGACTACCGTTCGGTAATGCCGACTAATCTTTATGGGCCCGGCGATAATTTTCATCCGGAAAACAGTCACGTCTTGCCCGCGCTGATCCGCCGATTTCACGAGGCACAACGCGATGGTCTCGAAGAGGTTGTCATCTGGGGCACCGGCAAACCCCGGCGCGAGTTTCTGCATGTTGATGATATGGCCGAGGCGTCTCTGTTTGTACTGGACTTGCCTCGTGAAGTGTACGAGGCCAACACCCAACCCATGCTGAGCCATATCAATGTGGGATGTGGGGAGGATGTTTCGATCGCAGAACTGGCGGCGATGGTTGCAAAGGTGACCGGGTTTGCCGGGCGAATTACACAGGATGCCAGTAAGCCGGACGGTACCATGCGGAAGCTAATGGATGTTTCCCGGTTGGCGGACATGGGATGGCGCGCGACTATCGGGCTGGAAGACGGAATTCGCGAAACATACGCTTGGTTTCTGGAGCAAGCAGAGGCAGAACTTCGCGCGAAGTGACCGCCCGAACCAAGATCCGGGCAGTCGGATGGATCAGAACCAGCGCCCTATGGCCATGGCCGTTGCAGATAATGTTGTCGCATCAGAAGCAGACGAGAGAACTTTGTAAACGACTTGAGCTTCGGACACTCCATCAAATCCGATAAACCTGCCGGTCGCACCCCCGCTGCCGCTGACTGCCGGATTGGCGCTCGCAGCAAAAGGCGCCGGGAAAACCCAGGTTTCGGATGCGCTTGCGTACAAGGCACCTTCGGTATTTGTACAGGCCACAGCATTCAGCGTGGCGGTACAGATCTGAGTGCCATCAGCAAACCGGACAAACTCACCATTCGCTGTGGTTCCTCTTTCAATAACAGCGCCCGTCGGGGTTCCACCATTTTGGGTGACTGACCCCAGTAGATTGCCGGGTCCGTAACCATAGTCAGCCCGCATGAGGCGCCCCGCAGTTGTGTCTTCCGCGCTGTTTTGCACGGCCGTGCCAGTAGCAACCCCGGAGGTTGGATCAAAGCTCAGGGCCTCGGACCAATTGCTGCCATCCGGCGAGACCTTGATGGACAAACCCGTGGTCCCGGACAGACCCATTTCCGCATGTCCGGTCCAGTTGGATTGAAACAAAAGGGATGCGGTTTCGCCCGCATTTGCCTTGTTGATCTTCAGTTGATGCCCGGCCCCTTCGTGGCTCAGCAACGTCGCCGGGGCGCGCACCGACAGCCGGTTGGTCGTGTCGTGCCCTGTGGCGATCCCAATGCCGGGCAGATTTTGCGTCGCGGTTGCGGGCTCGACCCATGCCGATCCGTTCCAGACTTTCAAGCGTTCATTATCTTGGTCCCACGCACGCCATCCCATTTCGGGCGTTATGAAATGCCAGCCATTGTCCAACCAGGCAGCAAGCTCGGTTGCATGGCCTGACCAATCCCCGATGGGTGCCGATCCAAGAGCGTAAAGTTCACCCTGTGCTGGCACAGAGGGTGGGGTAGTGGCATCAGTAGACATGACACTTAGCTGGACGACCAAATCCAGGCGTCTTAGGGCTTCGTTATGCGTGACGTGCTTTTGCGCCTGCGAAGGTTGCAGGAACGGCAGGTTCAATTTGGGCGAATTCTGGGACAAAGAGCATCCTCCGTTGGCTGTCGGATCGACAATTGCATTGCGCGCTAAACTGCCGCGCCGCAAATAAACTCCGCCTGACCTAAACGAACGCTCGGTTAATGTTGTGCCAATGCTTTCCCTGAATGGTGGACTGTACAATCGCACGGTGTTTTTCAAAACGAAAAAAGGCAAACTGCGGTGCTTGCAGTTTGCCCCTCAATCCATACTGTTCGCCCCGTTTAAGGGGCCGCAGTTTTTAGCTACTGAGCTGCCTGACCTGTGACGATAACGTCGTGCAGATATTCCTGCAGATCCTCGCGAAGGTCATCGCGTGCCAGCGCAAACGCAACAGTCGCCTGCAGGAAACCAGCCTTTGATCCGCAGTCAAACCGCTGGCCATCAAATTTATACCCGAAGACAGGGACACCGTTTCTGATGTCTTCGGCGATGGCGTCCGTCAGTTGAATCTCGCCTCCGCTGCCCAGCTTGTTCTGATTGAGGTTGTACAGAACCGATGGACGCAGAATATAACGGCCTATAACTGCCAAGTTTGACGGCGCTTCTTCCGGTTTCGGTTTCTCTACCATGCCGCGCGCGCGTACTGCTGTGCCGATGTTGTCGCCCACATCCAGAACGCCGTAAGAGCTTGTCTTCTCCGGAGGGACCTCCATGGTGGCAACCATGTTGCCGCCGGTTTCCTCATAGGCCTCAATCATCTGCTGCAAACAGGGTTTTTCCCCTGCGATAACGTCGTCGGGCAGCATGACCGCAAATGGCTCATCTCCGATCAGGCGGCGCGCGCACCACACGGCGTGACCCAACCCCAAGGCTTTGTGCTGCCGGATATAGGCAATTGCCCCGCTTTCCATGTTGGTGGCATTCAGCGTTTTTAGCAGTTCGTCTTTGCCTTTTTCCTTAAGCGATTGCTCAAGGACCTGATTATGGTCAAAATAGTCCTCAAGCGCCGATTTCCCGCGCGACGTTACAAAAATGAATTCGGTAATACCGGCAGCCCGGGCCTCGTCGATTGCGTATTGAACCAGCGGGCGATCAACCAGGGTCATGATTTCTTTAGGCACTGATTTTGTCGCGGGCAGAAAACGAGTGCCGAGACCTGCAACCGGAAAAATCGCCTTTGTGACCTTACGTGCCATGCTACCTCTCAGCAAAATGTCTTGTCCGAATGAATGCGTTTTGTTGACGCCACCTCATAGTGCGCGCGGCTAGAACAATCAACGCAATTAGGCAATGCGAGCCAAGTTGGAGAAATCGTGCCACCGTTGAATTGGGAAGTCAAAATACCGTGTTCAAGACGGCCAGATTATAGCCTCGGTTGCTGCACTAAATTAATATAAAAAACGCTTTTTGGCATAAATTGGCTTCAAAAAGGAAACAATTATTAACCGCTTGATATTGCCAGGAGGAACCTGCCCCGAACGCAAGAACTTGCTTCGGGGCAGAAAGGTCATGCTTTACCCATGATCGCTTCGAGCGAGTCGTGCTCGGCCACAAAATGATCAGGTTTTACCTCACTCAGCTGCGGAACATAGTCAGTCTCGCCAGCCGCCAAACGGCTGGGTAGAAACCGCAACGCGGCCTTCGGATCCATCGGCGAAGGCAGCTCTCCCGGCAGTTTCAGCCGTGTTCGACTGCGTTCAACGTCCGGGTCCGGAATTGGAACCGCCGATATCAGCGATTTCGTGTATGGGTGGATCGGATCTGAGCAGATCACTTCTCCGTCACCCAACTCCACGATCCGGCCCAGATACAAGACCATGATCCGGTTCGACACAGCGCGTACAACGGAAAGGTCATGACTGATGAAGATCATCGACAGACCAAATTCCTGCTGCAACTCGCGTAACAGTTCCACGATCTGCGCCTGAATCGACACGTCCAATGCCGACACTGCTTCATCACAGATAATCAGCTTGGGTTTGTTGATCATCGCCCGAGCAATGCCGACACGTTGGTTCTGACCGCCCGAAAGCTCGTGCGGATATCGGTTGATCATGTTGGCTTTCAGACCGACCCTCTCCATCATTTCGGAGACCAGCTTTTTGCGTTCGCGCTCAGTTAGATCAGGGCGATAGGTTTTCAGCGGTTCGGCAATCGAGGCCGAGATGGTCATACGCGGATCGAGGCTGGCCAACGGGTCCTGGAAGACGATCTGTAAGTCCTTGCGGTACTTGTTCAGTTCGCGCCTTTTCAGGCCAACAATGGGATGGCCCAACCAACTGACGTTGCCCGCGCTGGGTTCGATTAATTGCAGAACAGCCCGCGCCAGTGTTGACTTACCGCAGCCCGACTCTCCCACAACGCCCAGCGTTTCGCCTTTGCGGATATCAAAACTTACACCATCAACGGCTTTCAACGGGACTTTGTGCCCAAACAAGCCGCCCGAAACATGGATTGGAAAGTGCACTTTGACATCGTCGACCTTCAGCAAAGGGTCATCAACCTTATCAAGAGCCTTGGGCGCGTCGCCGGCATCAATGCGCGGCATCGCTTCAAGCAACGTTCGTGTGTATTCATGCTTCGGTGCACGGAAGATTTCGCGCGTCTCACCAGCTTCAACGAATTGACCCAGACGCATGACCTGAACGCGGTCGCACATACGCGCGACGACGCCCATGTCATGTGTGATCAGGGCAATCGCCGTGCCTTCGTCCTTTTGCAGGCGTACCATCAGGTCCAGAATGTCGGCTTGAACGGTCACATCCAGCGCTGTTGTGGGTTCATCCGCAATCAACAGCTTCGGGTTACACAGCATGGACATTGCGATCATCACGCGCTGGCGCATTCCGCCTGACAGTTCGTGGGGATATTGGTCCAGCCGCCGTTTGGCTTCGGGGATGCGTACACGGTCCAGCCATTCCAGGCAGCGCGCCCGAGCAGCCGAACCTTGCAACCCCTCGTGAACCTGCAGAACTTCGCGCATTTGCTGGCCGATCCGCAGGTGCGGGGTCAGGGCGGTCAGCGGATCCTGAAAGATCATGCCGACATCGTCGCCACGGATCTGGTTCAGCTTGTTGACAGGCAGGTTCAGAATTTCCTGGCCATTCAGCATGACAGAACCGGTCGCTTGCCCCGCAGGTGGCAGCAGGCCCATCGCGGCCATGAAGGTCTGGCTTTTACCCGACCCGCTTTCGCCCACGATACCCAGGCATTCGCCCGGATTGATGTCAAAACTGATGCCTTTAACGGCTTCGACTACGCCATCGGCGGTGTTGAACTGGACGCCCAGGTCTTTTACGGAAAACAGGCTCATATCAGCGATCCTTCGGGTCCAGAGCGTCACGCAGGCCATCACCAATGAAGAACATGGTTATGATGATTGCGACATAGAATGTCAGCGGGAACAACAGTTGCCACAAGGTGCCATAGCCCATCGTCCCGGCCCCTTCGGCGATCAATCGACCCAGCGACGTGTAGGGTTCTGAGATCCCAAGACCGAGGAAAGAGATGAAGCTTTCCGTCAGGATCATTTCCGGTACCAGCAGCGAGGCATAAACAATCACCACGCCCAGAAGGTTGGGCAGGATATGGCGATACATAATGGTGAACTCGCTAACCCCAGCTGCGCGAGCGGCCTCAATGAACTCGCGATTTTTTAGAGTCAGGGTCTGGCCTCGAACAATCCGTGCCATCGTTAGCCAGCCAACCGCGCCAAGTGCGATAAACAGCATGACGAACGATCGACCCGCGACAACCAGCAACAGGATGATGACCAGCGTCGCCGGAATGGCCAGCAGGATATCGACGAAGCGCATCATCACGCCATCAGTGCGGCCACCGATATAGCCCGCGGCAATACCGTAGCAGGTACCAACGATCAGGGCCGTAGCGGCACCGATCAGACCCACAAGCAATGACGTTGTCGTCGCCTGAATGACGCGGCTGTAAAGATCACGCCCCAGATCGTCGACGCCGAAGAAATGTCCGGTCTCTACCGACGGCATTCCCATGCCGCGAACATCGCCCATGACATTCCAGTCGATTTCCTCGTTGCTCCATACGGCAAAGTAAGGACCAATGATTGTGAACAACACGATCATTGCCAGAATGAACAAGCTGGCCATGGCCGCCTTGTTGCGAACAAAACGCATCCGTGCGTCCTGCCAAAGTGATCGCCCCTGAATGACCGTGTAATCGGTGATGTCTTCGGCCAAGTGGGCGGCTTTTTGTGATTTACCAAGCATTGCCAGCCCCTCAGTAACGGATTTTCGGATCGAACCAAGCATAGGCCAGGTCGGTCAGCAGATTCACTAGAACGGTCAGGACGCCATAAAGGATCGTGACCCCTAACAGCACAGCGTAGTCACGCGACAGCGCGGACCCCACATAGGCTTGCCCTAATCCGCCGGTAGAGAAATAGATGTCCACAAAGACCGAACCGGTCAGTACATAGACGAAAACCGGGCCCAGATAGGACACGACAGGCAACAGAGTGGGTTTTAGCGCATGGCGCCAGATCACGGTTCTGGTTGGCAGACCCTTGGCGCGGGCCGTGCGGATGAAGTTTGAGTTTAGAACTTCCAGCATCGATGACCGCGTGATCCGCGCAATGGATCCCATATACGAGGTGGCAAGCGCGATAACCGGCATGATCAGATACGGCCACTGACCGCCATTCCAGCCACCGCCCGGCAGCCATCCGAGCCACAAGGTAAAGGTCAGGATCAGGATCGGGCCCATGATGAAGTTCGGCAGCGCCTGTGCTGCGATGCCCAGACCAACTGCGAAATAGTCGATCCAGCTGTTGTGTTTGATCGCCGCGGCAATCCCCAGTGCGACTCCGACGGTTGTTGCGACCAAGAAGGACAGCGAACCGTAGGTCAGCGAGATCGGGAAACCCTGCGCGATGATGTCGTTCACGTCCCTGTCCTTGAATTTGAAGGACGGGCCGAAATCAAAATGCACGACGATGTTGTAGAGATAGTCCCAAAGCTGTTTCCACAGCGGCTGGTCCAATCCGTACCGCGCCTCGATATTGGCCAGAACCGCGGGCGGCAGAGGCCGTTCCGAGGTGAAGGGCCCACCTGGCGCGAAGTGCATCAAAAAGAAACTTGCAACGATCAACAATAGGATCGTTGGGACGGCCATTAACAACCGCCGGACGATATAGGCAAGCATTTCATGCCCCCAATTATTGGCATTGCCCCGAAGAAAACTCCGGGGCAATGCGTGGTCTAAGGATGATTATTCGGCGGTTTTGTAGAGGTTCTTGGAATACCAGTTCTGCTCTACGTTGTTGACTGGCCAGTTACCGACATCGCTGTCCATCATGTAGACGCCAGCATAGTGATATATCGGGATAACGGGGGTCTCTTGCGCAATGATACGCTCGACCTCGGTGTACAGAGGTGCCGCATCGTCAGAGGTTTTGGCTTCGGACAACAGTTCATCAACGCGGGCGTTGTTGTACTTGCCGTCGTTATAACCAGAATCCGACTGCAGCAGGTCGAGGAAGGTCGATGCTTCGTTATAGTCGCCACACCATGCGCCACGGGCCAGATCGAAGTTCTGATTTCCCCGTTCTTCCAGGAAGATCTTCCATTCCATGTTGGCCAACTCTGCGTTGACGCCCAGCTTTTGCTTCCACATTTGGCTCAGCGCCACGGCGACCTTCTTGTGTGCTTCAGAGGTGTTGTACACCATCTCAAAGCCGAGCGGGTTGTCAGGACCATAGCCGGCCGCGGCCAGCAGTTCCTTGGCCAACTCGTCACGCTCGGCCTGAGACATCGACGCCATCTCTACGTCCGGAACGTCAAAGCCTGCGGTCGCTGCCGGTGCAAAGGTGTAAGCCTGTGGCTGTCCACCAGCCATGATGTTTTCGGTGATGATCTTACGGTCAACTGCCAGCGACAGCGCCTGACGGACATTCGGGTCCTTAAAGGCTTCGGGGCCGCCATCGGACAGATTAAACGTGTAATAATAGTTACACAGACGCGGGAAGCTGATCGCCTCTTCCGGGTGCTCTTTTTGCAGACGTGGGAACTGACCGGCGGGAACTTCTGTACGATCTAGCTCACCTGCCAGGTAACGGGTCAAGGCGACGTTCTCATCGTTGATAACCAAGGCGACAACCTTGTCGATGATGGTATTGTCATTGTCCCAGTAGTTTTCGTTCCGCTCACGGACCGAACGTTCCTGCGGCAGATGCTCGGTCAGAACATAAGCGCCGTTCGATACGATATTTTCAGGTTTAGTCCACGCGTCGCCAAACTCTTCAATGACTTTCTGCGGGGCAGGGAAGGTCGTCGAGTGTGTGGTCATCTGCGGGAAGTACGGCAGCGGCGCACTCAGTTTGATCTCAAGCGTTTTGTCGTCGATAGCTTTAACGCCCAGATCGTCAGTCGGCTTGTCACCTGCGATGATTTCCGATGCGTTCTCGATCGACATCAGTTCCATGAACCACGCATAAGGCGAGGACAGGGCGGGATCGACGGCGCGCTTCCAGGCGTAAACAAAATCGCCCGCTGTCACCGGATCACCATTCGACCACTTCGCATCGTCGCGCAGAGTAAAGGTGTAGACGTCTTTGGTGTCGTTGGTTGTAAAACCGGTCGCGACACCAGGAATCAGGTTACCGTCTTCGTCCTGGTTCATCAGGCCTTCGAAAAGGTCACGAACGATCTCGGCGCCGGAAACATCTTCAACAACCTGAGGGTCGACTGAGCTGTGCTCGTCAAGAATACGATAGGTAAAGGTCTGGTCATCCGCCAGCGCTTCGCCGGTTTCTGGATGGGTTCCGGCGGCAAAGGCAGCGCCGGTAATCATGGTCGAGGTCAGAAGCCCCGCAAGAGATGTACGAATATACTTGTTCATGTGTTTCAACTCCCGTTTTTTTTCGGCGACCCACGCGCATCCTTTCAGGATGGCTGAGGACCACCATGTTTGTCCGACCCAGAAAGAGACCGGGACTGGTTCGAATTTTGCTTTTTCAGATCGCAATGAACACCGCGTCGCAGTCTTTCGGTTTGCAGTCGGGAACGTGTTTGCAAAAGTCGCCTTTCACTGATGCCGAACGTGGCATTATTTCAAAAAAGGTTAAAGCCTTTGCCTGAAAATTGAGCAACCAGAGGTGGATTGTGAATGGAAACGGTGTTCAGTCGGAAATATTATACTGAAACATGTGGGGTTCGTGACATTTTCGTGAAGGGGTTCGATTTCAGTTGAGCGCTTACCGTCGGGTCAAATGCAAACAGACCGCCGGTAGCAGGGCGAATCGCTAACGGGTCAACGCAGTCTTCAGGCGCGCATTTGGAAAACAGGTCGGAGACAGGTCATTCGCCAGCTGCCAACGCCCGATCGAACGGCGTGTCTTGAAGCCGGGCAGGCCATCCGCCCCTCCAACGTCATGGCCTTGTTGTTCCAGTCTGCGCTGCATGGCCGCGATATCGGATCGGTACATGGCGTCGATCCTGCCCCAACGGCCTGAGAAATCCCCGACACCGTACTGTATGCGGTCCCCGACATGCCCAACGAACAAGGCGTACAGATCGCTTTTGTTGTACTCCTTAAGGACATAGAAGTTGGGCGTAACAACAAAGGCGGGACCGTTCCGCCCGGCGGGCATCATTAAATACCCTTCTCCGGACAGTTCATGATTTGGAAATGGTTTGCCCGACACGCGCTCAATACCCATTCCATTCCAGTCTCGAATAGGTCTGCCTTGATCGGGGCCTTCCAGTGCGCAAGAGATGCTGTCCGGCACAGTGACTTCGAACCCCCAATCGCGCCCCGTTTGCCAGCCATGCTTCGCCAGATAGTTCCCGATGGAAGCAATGGTATCCTCGGCCGAGGTCCAAATATCGGCATTTCCGTCCGCGTTCCCGTCGGTCGCATAGGTCAGAAAATTGGACGGCATGAATTGTGGTTGGCCCAAAGCGCCCGCCCAGCTGCTTTTCATTACTCCTGGCGGCGCATCGCCCGCTTCTGCGATTTGCAGCGCCGCGATCAGCTCTTTGGTGAAATAGTCAGCACGGGTGCTCATGAACCCTTTGGTGCCCAGCACTTGGAAAGCGTTGTGCCGAATAGGGACTTGCCCATATCCGCTCTCACGTCCCCAGATGGCCAGAATGATGCGGGCCGGAACGCCGGTTTCGGCTTCGACACGCGACAAGGTTGCTGCGTGCCGCCGGGCTATCTGCCGCCCGACTGAGGTGGCACCTTGAACCGAACCCGCGCTGAAATAACGACCCGGAGATCCAAATTCAGCCTGCTTTTGATGTTTGGGAGTCATGGTCGGTTGTCCCGGCGGCACGAGATCAGGCAGTTTCCAATTGAGAGTGATACCGTCAAATGCTTGCTGCATTGTGCGTCTGGATACGCCCTTGGCCTGCGCCCTTGGCCAGACGGTTTCTTGCAACCACGATTGGAATTGTTTTTCAACCGCAGCACGATCTTGCGCGGTTGCACCAGTGGACAGGCACCAAAAACCCAGGACGAAAATGATCCATCGCATCGCCTAAGGTCTGGCTTGACCAGAGCGGCAAGTCAACAGCGGCTTTCCTGCATTTTGCCTGTGCCTATACCCGCTGGTGGTCTGTGTTCGTCGCGAAACGTTGGGCCTTAAGGAAAAAACCTTGAGAAATTTCATTTGTCTGCCGATAGTTGGCCCGAGAGGTTGGTTCAGGAGGATAAACAGGCGTGGCTCTTTTCCGAATGTCACCAAAGGCGATGCAATTCGTGATCGCCGCCGCGGCTCTCTCTGTAACAGCCCAGGCTGCTTGCGCCAGTGACAGTTTCATGGACCCGCAAGGTCCGATTGCCTCTGTCCAAAAACTTCATCTTTTCCGCGCAACAGCCCTGATCCTTTTGGCCGTGGTTCCGGTTCTTATTTTGGTGCCGCTGATCGCCCTCCGGTACCGGCGGCGCAAGGGTGGCGATGCCGTATATCGGCCCAAATGGGATTTCTCTGGGAGGCTGGAGTTCGTCATGTGGGGCGTGCCAGTCCTGATTGTCGCGCTGCTGTCCTTCTATCTTTGGAAGGCGACCCACCGGTTGGACCCATATTCGGATCGCTTTGGCGAAATGCCTGCGCTGAACGTTCAGGTCGTCGGATTGGATTGGAAATGGTTGTTCATCTACCCCGATCTGGGCATCGCCAGCGTTGGAGAGCTGGGTATTCCGGTCAAACAGCAGGTCGCCATGACGCTGACGACCGATACCGTGATGCAGTCCTTCATGATCCCGGCTTTGGCAGGTCAGATTTACGCAATGCCTGGTATGACCACGGAATTGCATATCGTGTCGGATGTGCCCGCCACAATGCAGGGCGAGAACACGCAATATAACGGGCGCGGGTTCACCAAACAGAAGTTCCAAACCGTTGCCATGTCCGCTGAGGAATTCAACGAATGGGTCGACAAGGTGCGCAGCAACAGCATTGCGCTGAACGACGAAACTTACCGCATCTTGGCTATGCGATCGGATCGAGACGAGGTCCAGGCCGCGTTGGGAACTGCGCAAATGCCAGATAACGCGTTGTATTTCACGCTGGAGGATAACAACCTGTTTCACTCGATTGTGCATCGGTATCACGGCGGCAAAGCCCTGACCGCAGACCAACAGCCGGGGACGGTAGAATTCGGGCAGGAGGCACAGCGATGACCACCAATGGGTCTGGCTTCTTTGGCCGCTTAGACTGGGACGCGTTTCCGATTGCAGGGCTTATACAGAATCCCAACACGAACGAAATTGTCGCCAATGCGGCGGCTGGGATCGTAATCGTCGGCGTCATTGCCGTTGTTGGAATACTGACGTGGTTCCGCCTGTGGGGACCGTTGTGGCGCGAGTGGTTGACCAGCACGGACCACAAGAAGATCGGCATCATGTATATCGTCTTTGCAATTGTCATGCTGGCGCGTGGCGTGTTGGAAGGCGTTGTGATGCGAGCTCAGCAGGCGGCGGGGCCAGGCGATGGCTTTCTGGAGGCCGAGCATTTTGCCGAGCTCTTCAGTACTCACGGAACCATCATGATCTTCTTCGTCGCCGTACCATTTGTGTTCGGTCTTGCGAATTTCCTGATACCGCTGATGATCGGCGCGCGCGATGTGGCTTTCCCCGTGATGAACCAGATCAGCCTTGGGCTGACCGTCTCAGCCGGCATGATGCTGATGGTTTCGCTTGTGGTGGGCGAGTTTTCGACCGGCGGCTGGACAGCATATCCGCCATATACAGGAGCTGCGTTCAATCCCGGTGTCGGTCCGGACTACTGGATCTGGGCCATTGTCGTGTCAGGCATCGGCACCACACTTACAGGCATCAACTTTGCCGTCACCATCTACAAACTGCGCGCACCGGGCATGAAGTTTATGCGCCTGCCGATGTATTGCTGGACAATCATCTGCAGCTCAATCCTGATCGTCTTTGCCATGCCGCCTCTTGGGGTTGCCGCACTGATGCTGGCAGCTGACAGGTATCTGGATTTTCATTTCTTCACCAACGACCTTGGTGGAAATATGATGAACTATGCCAACCTTTTCTGGTTGTTTGGCCACCCTGAGGTTTATCTGTTGGTTCTGCCAGCTTATGGCATCTATTCCGAGGTCTTTGCGACGTTCTCGGCCAAGCGCTTGTATGGCTACAATTCACTGGTCATCGCCACCATGTCGATTGCAGTGCTGTCGTTCACCGTCTGGCTGCACCACTTCTTCACTATGGGCCAAAGCGCGCTGATCAACGCCGTCTTTGGCATTGCCACCATGCTGATCGCAATCCCGACCGGTGTGAAAGTCTATGACTGGATGGCGACGCTGTTCCGGGGACGTATCCGGTTTTCGGTGCCCATGCTTTATGGGCTGGCTTTCCTGATGTTGTTTGTGATCGGCGGGCTTTCCGGCGTGATCCTTGCGAACCCAACAGTCGATTATCAGGTCCACAATACACTGTTTCTTGTCGCCCACTTCCACAACGTGCTGCTGCCCGGGGTGCTGTTTGGGTTGCTCGCCGGCTACAATTACTGGTTCCCCAAGGCTTTCGGTTTCCGCCTCAACGAATTCTGGGGCCGAGCTTCGGTTGCGCTGTGGACTGTCGGCTTCATGCTGACCTTCCTTCCATTGTACTTTGTCGGCCTGATGGGCATGCCACGCCGGTCATTCAGTTGGGAAGACCCAAGTTTTCACCCATACATGATCGTCGCCGTTGTCGGCGCATTGATCATATTGGCTGCTTTGCTGTCAGTGGTCATCCAATTGTGGGTCAGTATCCGCGAACGTGAAAAAACCCGCGTTCCGGTCGGCGATCCTTGGGATGCGCGGACATTGGAATGGTCGATTCCGGCCCCACCACCTCCGTATAATTTTGCAATCATCCCGCATGTGACCGATCGCGATAACTTCGCCGCCGCGAAAGAACGTGGCAACGCGTACCCGGCGCCCGATGCCTATGAGGACATCTCGGTGCCGCTCAACACCGGAATAGGTTTCCTTCTCTGCGTGCTCAGCGGGGTTTGGATGTTTGCGCTGGTGTGGTGGATCTGGTGGCTGGCAGCGTTGATGACAATCTCGATGCTTGCGTCCTTTGTCGCATGGACGTTCAAAGCCGAAACAGAGCGCGTGATTCCGGCAGAAGAGGTGCGCAAGAAGCACGAAGCCTGGTTGGATCTGGTTCACAATTCCACGCCTGTCGACCGCGATCACGAAACAGCACCGGAAAACCGTGGACTAGCCCGTCCTGATCTGGAGGCCGTGACATGAAACGCGCGCCTACACACAGCTACCCCGGTCTGAACCTCGGACGTCGGCACGCAAGTGCTGACAGGGCAAGCGAAGTCGTTACCTTCGGCTTCTGGGTCTTTCTGATGAGCGATCTGGTTTATTTCGGACTGATGTTCGCGATCTACATCACGATGATTGATGCACAGGCTGGCGGACCGGGGCCACACGAACTGTTCGACCTGAAAAGCATCTTTGCCCAGACACTTATTCTTTTGACCAGCAGCCTGACCGTGGGTCTGGCGATGCTGGCGCTAAAATACAACCTTCCGCGATGGCGGATCGTATTCTGGTTCTCCGTTACGCTGCTATTGGGTCTCAGTTTTCTGGTTCTGGAAATCCGCGATTTCATGGCGATGGCCGAAAAAGGCGGTATCCCTCAGCGCAGCGGTTTTCTGTCCGCATTTTATGGGTTGGTGCCCTTACACGGACTGCACGTTGCAACTGGGTGCCTCTGGTTAATCGTACTTGGTATCCAGCTGCGGATCTTCGGCTTGACCGATCTGCTGATGTCACGCGTGGTGCGGTTGGCGCTGTTCTGGCACTTTCTCGACCTGATCTGGATCGGCATCATCACAATCGTCTATTTCGGGGGGCTGACCTATGGATAAACGCAGCGAAATGCATCGCCGCGAGCGTCGCCGTTATGTAATCGGCTACGGTGGGTCTCTTTTGTTGACCTTTGCCGTTTTCGGAATCGCTTATCGATACGGCATTGAAACAAAAGGCGTCTACCTTGCGATCAGCCTGCTTGGGCTGGCGCAGCTGATCGTACAATTGGTCTATTTTCTGCATATCGACCGACGTCGCAGTAGTCGCGAGGATCTCGATCTAATTCTGTTCTCCACACTGGTGCTGCTGATCATCATTCTTGGAACGGTTTGGATCATGGGTAATCTGGCGGTTCGGATGCACACCTTTCCAATGTGACATCTGACTGAGCCGAACGAAGGGGACGGGTTTATGAAATCTCTCAAGGTCATCGGTGCTGCGGTCATTGTGGGCGCAATTGCGGCTGGTCTTTTGGTGTATTGGCGGCATCAGGAACGTTACCCTTCGACCGACGATGCCTATGTGGGGGCGAACATCATCTACGTGGCGCCACAGGTCACCGGTCAGGTTGCCGAAGTGCTTGTGATTGAGAACCAGCCGGTCAAAACCGGGGACTTGCTGTTCACGATCGACGATACGCAATTCAAAGCTTCGGTTGATCAAGCCAAGGCCAACCTCGATAGCGCGGTGCAGCAGGCGCAGTCTTACAGTACACAGATCGCGGCTGCACAAGCGGTGGTCGAAAGCACGCAGTCGGCCTACAACACCGCCCAAAGCAATCTGGAACGTGCTAAGGCTTTGTTTTCAGATGGTGATCTGGCACAGGCCTCACTGGATCAGTCGAGTTCGGAATTTGCGCGCGCCGCAGCGCAACTTACTACAAGTCAATCCGCTCTGTTGGCCTTGCAAAGTGGTCTGGCGGCCAAACAGGACGATATACTGTCATCGCAAGCCCAAGTGGAAATTGCGCAGGCCAATCAAAATTGGACCAAGATCTTTGCATCGGCAGATGGATGGATCGCCAACCTGACCCTTAGACCTGGATCTTCGGTTTCAGCCAACGCGCCGCAGTTTTCCATCGTCGAGTCGTCTGATTGGTGGGTAGACGCCAATTTCAAAGAGACTTCTCTGCCACGAATACGTCCGGGTCAGCAGGTCACGGTAAAGATCGACATGATGCCGGGCGTCATTCTGACAGGCAAGGTTGCGTCAATCGGACGGGGGTCGGGAGATACATTCTCACTGTTGCCATCCGAGAACGCCAGCGGAAATTGGGTCAAGGTCACGCGGCGCTTTCCAGTGCGGGTTGAGCTTGACCCGACGGACGCACCATTGCGCGTAGGTGGCAGCAGCAAGGTGACCGTGGACACCACCACGCCGCAGGCTCAAAAATGACGTCTTCGGCGGCAAGCCACGTCAATCCGGTGATAGTGGTTGCAGTTGTTCTAAGTGCTATTCTCGAGGTGCTGGACAGCACAATCGTGAATGTCGCGCTGCCCCATATTCAGGCAGCTTTTGGTGCAACAACCGATCAGGCCACGTGGATTCTGACCAGCTATATCGTTTCTGCCGTTGTGGTCATGCCACTGACCGGATTTGTTGCTCGCCGCGTCGGCCGTCGACGCCTGATCCTGACTGCCGTGACCGGCTTCGCAACGATGTCGGTCATGTGTGGCCTGTCCTGGAGCCTTGAGACAATCGTCGCCTTTCGCCTTGCTCAAGGCATGTTCGGCGCGTTTCTGATCCCGTTGTCCCAATCTATATTGTTCGATGCGTTCCCCCGCGAAAAGCGCGGGCAGGCGATGGCGGTCTTCGGTTTGGGGGTCGTCGTAGCTCCGGTATTGGGGCCCACGGTCGGGGCGATCCTGACCGAATATTTTTCGTGGCGCATGGTGTTCTTCGTGAACCTGCCGGTGGCTGTGATGGCGTTGCTTTTGCTGGCCGGAGAGTTGCCGGACGATGAAACAGAAGAAGTCCGCATCGATTGGACCGGCCTTGCCCTTCTGGCCATCGGAATTGGCTGCCTTCAATTTTTTCTGGATCAGGGAGAAACCAAAGACTGGCTGTCATCGCGGGTCATTCAGGTTGCTGTCATCGCGTCGATTTTGGGCGCGCTTGGGTTCATAATTCATGTTCTGACCACCGAGAAGCCGGTAGTCGATTTGCGGTTTTTCGCGGATCGCAATTTTGCGCTGTGTAATCTCGTCATCGCCGGATTTGCGATTTCCCTTTTTGGGGGTATCGCGATCCTACCGACTTTCGTTCAGAATTTGCTGGATTATCCGGTCATTACATCCGGACATCTGTTTATACCGCGAGGCGTCGCGGCGGGGCTGTCGATGGTCCTGACCGGCGCAGTTCTGGTCACGCGTTTTGACCCGCGCGTTCTGGCTGGTTTGGGCATGTTTCTGACGGCCGTCAGCAATTTCATGATGGGCTGGCTCAACATGGATGCAGGCTTTTGGGAATTGGCATGGCCAGGAGCAGTAAGTGGTCTGGGGATGGGACTGGTGTTTGTGCCAATGTCGATTTTGGCTTTCGAGAGCATCTCGAAGACCCGTCAGGACGAAGCATCCGGCCTGTTCAATGTGACCCGCCAGCTTGGGTCATCGGTTGGTATTTCTCTGGTGGGCACTTGGGTCGTTCGTGGGCTTCAGACAAACACAGCTGTTCTCAGTCAAAACGTGACGCCCTATAACCCGGCCGCACAAGCCTATCTTGCGCCCCTGAACCTGACACCGGACAGTGCAGAGGGGGCCGCCATTCTGGGGCAGGAAATTGCGCAGCAGGCTGAATTGATTTCGTATCTGACCGTATTCAACAATCTTGGGCTTTTGGCATTAGCAACCATTCCGCTGCTGCTCTTTTGTAAGGCACCGAAACCGGGAACGCAGGCGTCAGTGCCCGCACATTAATGCATCAGGAACAGGCCAAAAGCCAGGGACGTCCAGCACAGACCCAAGCTTAGCAGTATATTGCCCGCCGCCAACGCGATGGTTCTCTCGCGCCTTAATTCCAGCGATTGATAGGCGAAACTAGAAAAGGTCGTGAAGCCCCCGCAAAAGCCAAAGACAAGGCGCCTTTCTTCTTCGCCCATCTCAGTTGACCCGCCGAGAAATCCGATCCAAAGACCCAGCAGCAGGCTGCCCAGAACGTTTACAATCAGGGTCGAAAACGGCAGGTCATGAACAACCCGCAAAGCGATCCAGTGGCGCAAAACGGCACCCAATCCGCCGCCTAAACCGAACATGGCATGCAGGAACAACTCGCTCATTTCGAAGCCCTCTGCAGGTGAATGCGTCGACCGATTGCCTCACCCAGAATGGCGGCGGCCAGACCTGCTGCGATCTCCAACGCCGCGGCCGAGGCCGCCGCCCAGATGTTGACCATTGCCAACCGCTCCAAATCGGCAACAAACGAGGAAAAAGTCGACAAACCCCCGCAAAACCCAACTGCGCCGAGATGAAGCACATGGGCATGGACTCGGTTTCGCACCGAATACAGCCAACCAAGTACGAAACACGCCACGATATTGATGCCAAAAGTCTGCGTCAGCCATCCAGCACCAGGTATGTTCACCGAAAACAGCTCGCGCAGCAACGATCCTGTTGCGCCACCAACGAACACGGCTGCGAACATCAATGCCGTGGTCCGAACATGCGTTCGTTTTTGTGTCACGGCCTGTCGTCCTGCCCATATCCCGTTACCTTGGGGATAATAGCTGACGTTACTCGGATCAACCGTGACCAACCACTTGATCACATTTCACATCTTCGCCCGATTACGTGAATGGCGGCACAATCACTTGCAATCTAACGGTGATTTGCCCCACGTTTGGCGAAGGCCTCACCTGCCATAGCCGGCTGGAAACCACGCGACCCTGGGAGAGCACGAATGATTGTACGCAGACTCTATTACTTCATTACTTATGTTTGTCTGCCGCTGACGCTGTTGTGGGGGTTTTTCTGGCCACCCGCGCATTGGCTTCTGGTCGTGCTCATTCCGTACGCAGTGATCGGCCTTTACGATATGCTGACGACAAAGCACAACGTGCTGAACAACTATCCGGTCCTGGGGCATTTTCGGTACATGCTGGAATTCGTCAGCCCGGAAATCCGGCAGTATTTTGTGGAAACAAACGAAAGCGGTCGCCCTTTCAACAGGATCGTGCGGTCTTTGGTCTACTCGCGCGCCAAGGGGCAGGTGGATACGCAGGCCTTTGGTACACAGTACGACGTTCTGACAGTCGGATACCATCGGGCGAACCATTCGCTTGCCCCCAAGCATGTGGACGAAAGTGAGGAACGGATCATACTGGGTGGGCCACAATGCACGCAACCATACAGTGCCTCTCGGCTGAATGTATCGGCCATGAGTTTTGGTGCGCTTAGCGCTAATGCTATCCGCGCGCTAAATGGGGGCGCGAAGGACGGCGGATTTGCGCATAACACCGGAGAAGGCGGACTGTCCCCGCATCATCTGGCCGAGGGTGGAGACATCATCTGGCAGATCGGAACAGGCTACTTTGGCTGCCGCACGTCCGATGGTGGTTTCGATAAGGACCTGTTTGCCGAAAAGGCCAAAAAGGACGTAGTAAAAGCGATCGAGATTAAGCTTTCGCAGGGGGCCAAACCTTCACATGGAGGGGTGTTGCCTGCGGCAAAAGTGGATCAGGAGATTGCTGAAATTCGCGGCGTACCCGAACATCAGGACGTAATATCTCCGCCCATTCACTCGGCCTTCGAAGGTCCGACTGGGTTGATCCATTTCGTGCAACATCTGCGGGAAATGTCTGGCGGCAAGCCGATCGGATTCAAGCTGTGTATTGGCAGACCGTCCGAATTCATGGCGATTTGCAAGGCGATGCTGGAAACAGGCATTCTGCCGGACTTCATCACAATCGATGGCGCCGAAGGCGGTACAGGTGCCGCTCCGGTCGAATTCACCAACCGTTTGGGAATGCCGTTGAACGAAGCGCTGATCTTCGTCAATAATTGCCTGCGTGGCGTTGGTCTGCGCGACAAAATCCGGATTATCTGTTCGGGTAAGGTGGCCACAGGCTACGATATGGTCGAAAAATTCGCGCTGGGGGCAGATATGTGCAATGCGGCCCGTGCGATGATGTTTGCCGTAGGATGCATTCAGGCGTTGCATTGCAACACGAACCGCTGCCCATCCGGCGTAGCCACTCAGGACCCAATACGGGGCAGGGCAGTCAATGTTCCCCAAAAACGCCAGCGCGTACACCGCTTTCATGATGCGACCCTGGAAAGCTTCCGCGAGCTTTTGGGCGCGATGGGCAAAGATAAGGTGTCAGAGCTTCGACCGATAGATATTCGTCGTCGAACGGCCGACGAACGCGAACGGTCATACGCCGAACTTTATACATTCATCGACGAGGGTGTGTTGCTGACCGACCAAATACCGTCTGACTTCGCCGCCGATTGGAAACTCGCCTCGGCAGACCGCTTCTAATTTTTTTGGCTACGTTGCCAAGGATTGACGTTTTCGATCCGTCATACTCAGTGTGATGCGTATGAAAACATCGGATGAGGACCTGGCCAGAGCCGCAGCGGACGGGGACGCTGAGGCGTTTGCAACCCTGTTGCAGCGCCACTATGACCGGGTTTTTCGTCTGGCTTTTCGCCTGACAGGGCGTGCTGATCAGGCCGAGGATCTGACACAGGACATATGTGCGGTACTACCCGCCAAAATCGTTGGTTTTCGAGCGCAGGCCAAGTTCACAACTTGGCTTTACCGTGTCGTCGTCAACGCGGCCGAGGATGCGCGACGTCGCCAAGCAAGTCACAGTCGCGCCGCCGCAGGGTGGGGGGATGTGGAACAGATGCGAAGAGCAGAGGCCACTGAAGCGGCCGAAGCGGTGGATTGGTTGCAACGCTCAATGCGGTCGCTGCCGCCCGAGTTGCAGGACACTCTGGCCCTGACACTCGAGGACGAAATGACCCACGCCGAAGCTGCCGCAGTTCTGGGTGTGTCCGAAGGCACTGTGTCCTGGCGCATGTCCGACATTCGAAAACGTTTGCGCGCACAGCGACAAGAGGAATTGGCACAATGACCGATGATCTTGATGACTTTAAAGCTATGATGGATGCCGCGACGCCGGAACCAGATGCTATGCGGCGGGCAGAAAATCTGAGACTGGCGCAGAATAATTTCGTCCACAGCCAAGGATCACGCGTTGCGATGCGTCCGACTGTTAAGCGAGGCCCATTGGCCCGCATGACAGAAGGAGCGAAATCCATGTTGAATGCTATCTCACATCGCGGTGTCCTGACCGCCACAACAGCAATCGCCGCTGTTGCTTTGGTAATGATCGTGCCCCAATCCCGCGACATCGTCGTGCAACCGCTTTCGCGCAGCGAAAGCCCCGTTTATGAATCCGAAGCGGATTCTGCGGTGTTGGAAGAGCCCGTCATTGCGGCCCCGGCCATGGTTGAAGAGTATGCCGCTCCCGCCCAATCTAAAGTAGCCGCTCCTCAACAAGGCATTGCAGACTTGGGTTTTGAAGATGGCGCGCGTTTTGGTATCGCGACGGGCGAATCTGCCCAAAAAACGGTTCGACCAGATGTGGGAAGCCTGCCATTGCCGGATACTGAGGCTTTTGCAAACGCCGAAAACAACCCTCTGAAAGTCACCAATGACGAACCTGTCTCCACCTTTTCGATCGACGTTGATACGGCCTCATATTCGATCGTACGGTCATCATTGATGCGAGGTCAGCTTCCGCCAAAAGATGCCGTCCGTGTTGAAGAGATGGTTAACTATTTTCCCTATTCGTATCCCGCACCCGAAGGCGACGCACCGTTCCGGCCTACGATCACTGTAACGCCGACCCCTTGGAATGAAGGAACTCAGCTTGTGCATATCGGCATACAAGGGGCGTTGCCGCAGATTGCGGACCGGCCACCGCTGAATCTGGTCTTTCTGATCGATACGTCCGGGTCCATGCAGGATGCCAGTAAACTGCCGCTGCTCAAGCAATCGTTCCGTTTGATGTTGTCGGAGTTGCGCGCCGAAGACGAGGTCTCAATCGTGACATATGCTGGCAGCGCTGGACAGGTGCTGGAACCCACTTCGGCCGCTGAGCACGACAAAATCCTGGGCGCGCTCGACCAGCTTGAGGCGGGTGGTTCGACCGCTGGACAGGCCGGATTGC
The DNA here is from genome assembly GCF_056537985.1 of Ruegeria sp. BI12. Classification (NCBI taxonomy): domain Bacteria; kingdom Pseudomonadati; phylum Pseudomonadota; class Alphaproteobacteria; order Rhodobacterales; family Roseobacteraceae; genus Ruegeria; species Ruegeria sp. BI12. Next base: position 304,309 of record NZ_JBQFSL010000002.1, read on the forward strand.
AGCAGGCGTACAACGTGGCTGAAGGCATGGGGGCCGATGGTGAGGTCACCCGGGTTGTTTTGGCAACGGATGGGGATTTCAATGTCGGCTTGTCTGATCCTGACGCGCTGAAAGACTTCATTGCTCGTAAACGCGACAGCGGAACATTTCTGAGTGTTCTGGGTTTTGGGCGGGGCAATCTGGACGATGCCACAATGCAGGCCCTTGCGCAGAATGGAAACGGACAGGCCGCGTATATCGACACGCTGAGCGAGGCGCAAAAGGTTCTGGTGGATCAGTTGACAGGCGCTTTGTTCCCAATCGCAAACGACGTCAAAATTCAGGTCGAATTCAACCCGGCGCAAATCGCCGAGTATCGCTTGATCGGATATGAGACGCGCGCGCTGCGGCGCGAGGATTTCGCTAATGACAAAGTGGATGCCGGCGATATCGGTGCCGGCCATTCGGTTACCGCGATTTACGAGGTCACGCCTGTTGGTTCAGTTGCGATCCTGAACGATCCATTGCGCTATAGTGCCCAATCGGTTCGGGATGGCTCGGATGAGATAGGATTCTTCAAACTGCGCTACAAATTGCCAGGATCCGAAAAGAGCCAGTTGATCGAGCAGCCCATTTTGTCGACGCAGGGCGAGCCTACGGACGATGTACGCTTTTCTTATGCAATTGCCGGTTTTGGGCAGTTGTTACGTGGAGCAGATTATTTGGGCCGCTGGTCCTATGAGGACGCGATCAAATTGGCGAATGCGGCGCGTGGTGAAGACCCCTTTGGCTACAGGGCCGAAGCAGTCACGCTTATGCGGCTTGCGCAAACGCTGACGCGGTAAAAGCAAGAAAAAGGCGCTGCCCGGTGCAGCGCCTGTATCCCGTCAATATGATCTTTGGTTATTGGCCGCATGTGTGTTGATCCTGCGCACGCTCCACTCTACGGCGTCTCGCATGGTCTTTCCCAAGGCCACATCAAAGGCTTTCACAAGATCAGGCGTTGCGTCGCTGGCAGAGTTGACAACTTCCCGAAACGAACTGGAAGCAATAATCTTGTCTTCGAATTCATCGATGATCTTGATGTTCATTCGGACTTCGACGCGAATGGTTTTTGTTCCCTCAACATTACTGACGACAAGGCCCTGAAATTCGCGCAGGTCTGGAACAATAACGTAGTCGGCGCGCAGGCCCACAGTAGACCGGCCAACGGCAGCTACTTTGTTGCTGTTTTCATAGCTTTCGACCAGCAGCGCCTGAACGATAAGCGGCGCACGGTCGACCCATCTGGCGCGTGGCAGATATTGTACTTGCAACGGGGTCGGCTGAATGGCGATCTGGTCGGTATTTACGGCCGCCGTTGCCGTGGGTTCTTGCACAACGATCTGTTTTTGGACGCGGGGCAAGGAAGACGAAAAAGTGCTTTTGGGCGTCAAAAGATAAAGGTCGTTTGGTTTGGATGCCTGTCTAAGCGTACCCAACCCGGTGCAGGCACCCAGCGACATCAGCGCCAGCACCAAAAAGAACAGCCTGATCATTGGCGAAACTCCGAAGCTTGGGTTCCCAGTAAGAAGCGTGCCGGGTCACGTTCGACTTTGTCCACCAGCCGATCCAGGCTGATAACTAGTCGTTGGGACTCTTCTACGAAACGTGTGAATTGCGGCAGGCCGACGCGGAGGAAGTCGGACAATTGCCTCCGGTTGTTCTGGACGATGCCATCAATTGTGCCTAGCAACTCGGATGCCGATCGCGATGCATTGAGGATATCGGCCGAAATTTCATCCAGCTTGCTCGTAACATTAGTCACCGTTGAGGCGACTTGATTAGCCGCATTTCGGATATCGTCCATGACTGCGCCGACATCTTTGTTGATCACTTCGTTGGCCGAGTCAAAGGCACGTTCCGCGGATGCCAAAGTGGTGTTTGCCGTTTCCATCGTTGCCGTGATCGAACCAAGTGTCTTGTTTGCGTTTACGAAAGTCTCAGTCGCGGTCGCCAAAGCGACACTACCTTCGTCGGACAAGCCCGTCAGGCGTTCGGCCAGTGTTGAGGCCCGATCAATAAAGGGTTTCAGGTCGTTTTGGATGATTTGATCGGCCGTTTCGATTGTGCCCTTTGCGCTATCCAATGCCTCGGTTGCAGACTCCGAGGCGGTTTTTACGCTATTGAGCGTATCCGTCCCGGTTGTCAGGGTGGTTTCGGCCGTGTCCGCCAGTTTATCAAGCCGCGTTGTAAAGTTTCCAAGCTGCTTGGCCGCACCTCCAAGATCAGTGGAAAGGTTTTCAAAATCCGTCAGGGTTTTGTCCAGCCGACCAGACGCAGATGCCAGATTGTCCAAAATATTGCTGACGGACTGCCGGTTCTTGTCGTCAACGACTGCGTTTAGGTTCTCAAGCAGGGTAACCGCCTCGTCCAGAACTTTCGGGGCGCCCTCGAACAATGATTGAATCGCGCTGCGTTTGCTTTTGATCACGCTGTTCTCGGCCAAGCGCTTGTCACCGCTTTTGCCACCTGTCAGCTCAACATAACTGACGCCAGTTACGCCCAGAGATTGCAGCTGTGCGATTGTGTCTTCCGTAACGGGGATGTCGGCATCCACCTCAAGCTTCACGCGTACTTTTGATGGATCATCATCGTCCAGGTTCAGCGAAATCACCTGCCCGACGGGCAAGCCGTTGAAGCTTACGCCGCCAGCGGCAGAGAGGCCGGAGACGTTGTCGAACAAGACATCATAATATGCGTATTGGCGTGAAACTTCGAATTTCGCGAGCCACAGGAAAAATCCGAAGGCACCAAGGATGCCCGCGATAGTGAACGCGCCGATCAGGATGTAGTTTGCCCGGGTTTCCATAGCCTTTACCTGTCCTGCCCCTTCTCTTGCGCCGCGCGAGCCCGGGGGCCGGTGAAATACTCTTGAACCCAAGGATGGTCGACTTTGGTCATTTCTTCAATCGGACCTTCAACCAGAACGCGTTTTTCTGCGAGAACTGCGACCCTGTCGCAAATGGCGTAAAGACTATCGAGGTCATGCGTGACCATAAAGACGGTCAAGCCCAAAGCATGCTGTAGCTCACCAATCAGTTCGTCATATGCAGCGGCCCCGATCGGGTCGAGGCCGGCGGTCGGTTCGTCCAGAAAGACGATCTCGGGGTCCAATGCCAAGGCGCGGGCAAGAGCGGCGCGTTTGCGCATCCCGCCGGACAATTCAGATGGCAACTTGCCACAACTGAGCGGCGGCAAGCCGACGAGGCTGATCTTCAGGTTACCCAGTGCGCACATCAGGCTTTCGCTCAACCCTGTATGTTCGCGCAGCGGTGCCATCACATTCTGCAGAACCGTCAGAGACGAAAACAGCGCCCCGTCCTGAAAGGCAACGCCCCAGCGCCGTTCGATCCGACGACGTTCCTGTTCTGGGCCGTTCAACACATCGACACCTAGCACTTCGATGCTGCCCGCCGCAGGTCTGTTCAGCCCCACAATCGTGCGCAGCAGGACTGACTTGCCCGTTCCGGATCCTCCGACAATGCCCAAAACTTCACCACGCCAAACATCCAGATTCAGGTTTTGGTGCACAACTTGTGGACCAAACTGGTTTGTAAGATTGCGAACGCGGATAACAGCCTCGCGCTGTGCGTCCGCTTTGGATGTTTGCTCTAGCGTTGTGCCGTCCACGTCAGACCTCCATCACTGAGAAGAAGATCGAAAACAGGGCATCCAGCGCGATCACCAGGAAAATGGACTGAACGACCGAAGCGGTGGTTCTTTGCCCAACAGACTGGGCTGACCCTTTGACCTGCATTGCCTGCCAGCACGCGATAACGCCGATGACCAAAGCGAAGAAGGGGGCTTTGATCATTCCAATGGCGAATTGCCAAATACCGGTGTTTTCCTTCAGACGTGTAATGAACATGCCGGGGCTGACGTTCAGGTCAATCCAACTCATCAATCCGCCGCCGATCAGAGCGGAAATATCTGCGATGAAGCCGAGGATCGGTAGCATGATCAACAGGGCGACGACCCGTGGGATTACCAAAACCTCGATAGGGTCCAAGCCCAATGTGCGCATTGCATCGATCTCTTCCTGAACCTTCATTGAACCGATCGAGGCCGTAAAGGCCGAGCCTGAACGACCCGCGACAATGATCGCGGTCAGCAAGATACCCAACTCACGCAGAACAGAGATCGAGATCAGTTCGACCACGAAAATCTCGGCACCAAATTGCTTTAGCTGGGTCGCACCCTGAAAAGCCAGCACAACACCGATCAGGAAACCCATAAGTGCAACGATCGGAATGGCCTTGAAGCCGGTCTCTTCCATCTGTGAAACCAGCGCCGCTTTGCGAAGACGGTGCGGCATCAGAATTGTACGGATAAGGCGATGCAGCGTCAGACCCAGGAAGCCCAGCAGGGATAGCATGTCTTTTCCGGCCTGGGCGGTGCGTTCCCCGACGCTTGCAACCCAGTCGGTAAAACTACGTTTTTCAGTTGCCACACCGGGGTCGTCGGGAATGTTTTCCGCCACGGTCTCTAAAAGCGTAGAATGGGCGGGCTTTAACCCTTCATAACGTACGGTAGCGCCACTTGCCTTTGCGCGGCGCGCAACATCGGCAATCAGCCATGCGCCACCGGTATCCAGTGCACCGACTTCGGAAAGATCGACGGTCAGCGTGTCACTACCCGCGCGAAACCCTTCAAACGCCTTTTCAACCGTGTCCAGGGATTGGGTCAGCAGATCACCCGAAACCCGCAGGTAAACGCCGTTGGCGTCACGGTCCGACTGTATCACTGGCTGCGTCATGTGCGTATGTGATGGCAAAGGACTTTGACCTGCAACGGGTTTTTGCGAGCTGGCATGCATTTCTTACCGCTCAATTGCGTCGAGGTGACATACACCGGCACAAAAGAGTTGGTTGTATGGCATCGGCGCTCCACGGGGCTTACAGCTACAAGACCGTTTCAATTTTCTGTTTCGTTTCCGCAGGTAGGGCGCCCAGAGGGAAAATCCGTAGGGTCGTGACTCAGGTGTTGCCGGGCTTTGCGAACCAAGACAGAGTTCATTCTGGCAACTGCGACGTGGAATCAGGGAGAGCGAAATGGGGCACGCCAAAAATGTTCTGTTTATCATCATAGACCAGTTGCGCGCCGATTGCCTGAACGGCGCTTTGGCGGCCCATGTTGATCTGCCGAACCTGCGGTCTTTCATGGCCGAGGCAGTGACGTTTGAACGGCATTTTTCGGTGACCAATCCCTGCGGCCCATCGAGGGTGTCAATCCTGACCGGGCAATATGCGATGAACCACCGATCAGTTCGCAATGGTACCCCGTTGCGGCACGATACCCCGAACGTCGCCACCGAAATTCGTAAGGCGGGCTATCTGCCGATGCTGTTTGGGTACACAGATACATCTGCAGATCCGCGTGTGCATGATCACAACGATCCGATCCTGAAATCCTACGAACACCCAATGGCGGGGTTTCACGAGGTTCTCGAAATGCGGCTGGAAGAGTCCTACCCGTGGCGCGGCCACCTGATGCAGAAAGGCTATGAATTCGCGGACTATTGGGACGTCCACAAACCGGTCGCGCCGGAAGGAGGCCATCCCCAGTTGAACGACCCGGCGATGTACCAGGCTGAAGACAGCGACACAGCTTTCTTGACGGATGTGTTTCTCAACAGCATGGCGCCTTTTGTCGGCCAAAACTGGTTTGCGCATCTGACCTATATCCGACCGCACCCACCCTTGGTGGCACCTGCACCCTACAACGACATGTACGACCCATCGACATTGCCCCGGCCGGAAGGGTTTGCCGATCCGTCGGAAGAACGAGCGATGCACCCTTTTTTTGGCCCGACAATCGACAATACGGCTGCCGGAGACTTTGTTCTGGGCTTTGACGGGGTTGAGCCAACGCTGGAAAACATCCAAACGTTGCGCGCCGTTTATCTGGGCCTTGCGACCGAGGTTGATCATCATGTCGGGCGCGTCATCCAATTTCTGAAGGATAGCGGTCAATACGACGACACGTTGCTTGTCATCACTGCGGATCATGGAGAAATGCTGGGTGACAGACACAGCTGGGGCAAAATGTCGGTGTTTGATGCAGCCTATAAAACACCATTGATGATCCGGGACCCGAACAATCAATCGCGGGCCGGATCAGTGATTTCAGTACCGACGGAATCCGTCGACATAACTCCGACGATACTGGATTGGATTGGTCAGACGATCCCGAATTCAATGGATGGCCGGTCGTTACTGCCACTGATGCAAGGGCATACCCCTGACGATTGGCGCAGATATTCCTTCAGCGAGTTGGATTTTGCCGAACCTGAGCATCCCACGATCTGGCAGCAGGTTTTGGGTACGGGTAATAGCGATTCATGTCTGGGCATCCTGAGGGATGAGCGTTTCACTCTAGTTGAGTTTGCAGCAAATCTTCCGCCCATTCTGTTCGATAATCAGAATGATGGAGAGTTGCGGAACTTAGCAAAAGATCCCGAATATACGGCGGTTTTGACGCGCCTAACCCGGCAGATGTTGCGTCATCGCATGCAAAACATGGATCATACACTGTCTTTGAATTCCATTACTGCGGATGGCCCCAAGACCCAACCCAGGTATTGAAAGCAAAACTCTTGCGGCGCGTTGTTCCAATCTGTCGCGCTCTTGCCCTCTACACCTGTTGCAAATCCAGTGTTACGCATGTGTCGCGGGGAGGATGGGTTTGGAAATATCCGAGCAACAGATAAAGTCTATGACGACAGCTGGTCTGAACCTGATCGGCCAGGCCCTGTCGATCTATGACAGCCAGCTTCGGCTGGTGGTCAGCAATCGCCCGTTTCAAACGATGTTTGATTTGCCCGACCATCTTGTCCAGCCCGGCGCACTATTCAGCGACACAATCCGATACCTCGCATCCAAAGGTGAGTATGGATACGTCGATGACGTCGAAGAGGCCGTGGATCTGCGTGTCAATCAGGCTTTGACATTCGAATCTCATTACATCGAACGTATTCGTGCCAACGGTCAGGTTATTTCGGTCGAGGGTGCCCCCCTACCCAAAGGCGGGTGGGTCGCGGTCTATACTGACATTACCAATACAAAGCAGGCTGAAGCCCTGCTGCGTGCCCGATCTGAGGAACTTTCTGGCCAGTTGCTCGATCGGGCTGAAGAACTGTCAGCAACGAACAGAAAACTGGCGGCAACCAATTCGGCGCTGGAAGAAGCTAAGCGCCAGTTGACCGAGATTGAAGCGCGCACTCGTATGACGACCGAAATGATGCCGGCCCATATTGCGCATTTAGATGCCGATGGCCGCTATGATTACTCCAACCGGCGGCTCAACTCGGTCATGCCCGGTCGCCCGTCCGAGATTTTGGGCATGCATATTTCTCAGGCATTGGGCAATGCTGCCTTTACTCGCGTCGAGACGCATTTGCAAAAGGCCTACGCCGGCGAGACCTCTGTTTTCGAGTTTACCGAAGACCAGGATTCCAGACGAATTCGCGTATCTTTCACGCCTGATGGCGAGGGTGGCGTTTACATCATGTCCGTCGACATCACCGAAGAGACACAGGCTCGCGTCGCGCTGCAGCAAACCCGTCGTCGCGCGATGGCTGCACAGATGACAAGCGGGTTGGCGCATGATTTCTCGAACCTATTGACCATTATTCTGGGAATGCAGTCTCGACTGGAAAAAATGGATTTGTCGGAAGAGGCCTTGGAGCTGATAGACGCTACCAAGCAGACAGCTCGCAGGGGCGGACAATTACTGAATCGCATTGCGGATATGACTGGCAACCGGACACCTCAACCAAAAGCGACAGACATGCGCGGGTTGCTGGAAGATCTGCGCATTCTGGCTTCTCCGTCTCTGCCGCGTGGGGTCGGCCTGTCGGTGGTGAATACGTTGCCGGACAAAGCTCTTATGCTGGATCCCGGAATGGTTCAGGACGCCTTGCTGAACCTCGTTTTGAATGCGCGTGACGCTTGTGGCGAAACTGGTCAGATCACAATCAGCGCCCATACTGTTGGGGGAATTTGGACTGAAATCACCGTGTCAGACACTGGTCCCGGGTTTACGAAAGACGCGTTGCGTAAGGCCTTGAACCCGTTTTTTACAACCAAAGGCGATAAAGGCTCGGGTCTTGGTCTGCCGATGGTCTACGACACAGTTAAGCTGGCAGGGGGCGATCTTAGCCTGCGAAATACTCCGTCAGGTGCATCGGTCATTTTGCGCATGCCATACCGAGCGGCCCCTCCGGTACAAGAAGGGTTGGTATTGTTGGTTGAAGACAGCGATGAACTGCGCAGCCAGTTTCGGGACATGTTGGTCGAAATCGGGTTCGCGGTAATAGAGGCGACCTCTTACGACGAGGCCGTTGCCTTGGCAAAAGATGTTAAAGATATTGCTTTGGTCTTGTCCGATATACGTCTTGAAGGGCATGGGACGGGATTGGACCTTTTGGCCAGGTTAGAGCCTGATTTGCCCCGCATCCTGATGACATCGTTACCCTATTCCGATCCGTTGCATCGTGAGGCGTTGAAACGTGCGCCGGTGCTACGTAAACCCTTCACTCGGGCGCAGCTGTCGGCCCTGATCCGAGACGAGGCAGCCTGATGACCCAGCCACTAGTTACCATTGTTGATGATGAGCCCGAAATTCGGCGCATTCTCACCGACGCACTTGAAGAAGCCGGTTTCCGAACCCAGAGTTTTGCGCGTGCGCGGGAATTTGAAGCCTCGCTCAAGCGGGTCACTCCGGACGTGTGCCTGGTTGATTTGTCTTTGCCCGACACGGACGGGCTTGCATTGGTGCACCGACTGGCGCTGGAGCAAGGAGCTGCGGTCATCATCATCTCTGGTCGCGCACAGGTACAGGATCGAGTCACAGGTTTGGAACTAGGGGCGGACGACTATATCACTAAGCCGTTCGACCCAGCCGAAGTCGTGGCGCGCATTCGTGCGAGGTTGCGATCCCCCAGGGTGCAGACAACACAATCTGACGTCGCGCGTTTCAATGGCTGGACGGCCTACTTTGACCGTTACATCCTGGAAGACGACTCCGGCGCCGAAACCCCGTTCAGCCATGCAGAGGGAGAAGTCCTGAGGTTGTTTCTGGAAAGTCCCAAACGCTTGATCAGCCGCGCTCAGATGCAGGAAGCGCTGGGCGGCGCTGCCGGGGACAGCTTTGATCGCGCGATGGATGTCAGAATCTCCCGGTTGCGAACCAAATTAGGGGAAGACCCCAAAAACCCTCGCTTGATCAAGACTATATATGGTGCCGGATATATTTTTTTGGGCGATGTTGAATGGTAGCTTTTGGCCAAAACGACGTCCGGCTGCGCAAAAATCTGCGGCATCAATTCAGCATTTTCCTCTGCGCTGGATTATTCACGAAGTGCTCGATCCTTGATCTTTATCACCGGTTGCAAAATGTAATCCAGAACCGTTTTTTTGCCGGATAAAATATCAACCTCCGCAATCATCCCGGGAATGATCTCGACTGCCACGCCACTTGCGTCCAGGATCGCGTGGCGTGTTTGAATTTCGATGACAAACACCTCTTCGTCATTGCGTTCCGGTCTCGTGATCGTGTTTGCGCCTATGCGGGTAATCTCTCCGTCCAACGCGCCATAACGCGCAAAGTCATAGGCGGTAATTTTTACCTTAACAGGCTGACCTGCGTGCAAAAAAGCAATGTCTTCGGGGCGAACATAGGCCTCGACCAGAAGCCTATCATCCAGTGGAACAATCTCGATCAGCTCTTCGCCGCTACGGGCCAAACCGCCAATCGTGGTACGGTGAACGCGATTAACGACTCCGCGTGCCGGCGATTTTATCTGTGCTCGGTCGGCGCGGTCTTTCAGCGCCGGTAGAGACGGTCGAAGTGCGACGAGTTCCGCCGTTGTTACAGCAAGGTCGGTCAGGGCTGCGCTCCGAAACCTGCTATGTGCGGCTTGAATACGATCGTCGATTTCTTCGAGGCCGGTTTTCAACCTGTTGGTTACCGCCACCGCACGGACTTTGCGACCTTCCCATTCGGCGGCGCTGCGGCGCAGCGACAAAAGGGTCGTTGTGGGTTCCATCTGCTTTTTCACCAAAGGAGTCATTATCGCGCGTTCTTCGGCCAGAATTTCGAGTGTCGCTTCAGCCGTAACCTGGTCAACCAATCCTTCCTCATACTCGCGATGGCGCTGTTCTCGTTGCCGCTTCAGAATGGCGATTTCAGCAGCCAGTTCCGTCTGACGACCTTGATACAAAGCGGTTTCGGACCTCACAACTTCTGGAGCCCCATTGATGAGCTCTTTTGAAAATGTAAGCTGGGTGCGGTCAATCTCTGCCTGCAATCGTTGAGCACGTGCCATCAAACCAAAGGCTCGCTGTTGTTCCTGACTTAACTGGCTGTTGATCTGCGTTGTGTCGAACTCCATCAGAAGCGTTCCTTTGTCGACGACCATTCCTTCTGAGACGTGCAAGGATTGCAAAACGCCAGGTTCGGTTGCTTCAATCAATTGAACGTCCGCTGACGGCACAATCCGGCCATCTACGCGCGTCACGTCGTCCAGTTCCGTTATACATGCCCAAAAACCAGCGGACACGAGACAGGCAAAGATTATAAGCAACAAGAGAGACTCCCCCAGCGGAGATCTGCCCCGCATTTCTCTCGCCATTTTCGCCAGGTCAGGATGCCGCGACATTCAGGTGTCTCCCTGTCATACGCGCACGTTGGGTCAGCATGCTCTTCGGGCCATCGGCACCGACCCGGCCGCGTTCGATCACAATGACCCTGTCAACCAGATCAAGCAGGCTGGTGCGATGCGTGACGATTACCATTGTAGAATTTTTTGTTTCCTGTTTCAGACGCTTGATGACCTCGGCTTCGGTTTTTACGTCCATTGCACTGGTCGGTTCATCAAACAGCATGACCGGTGGCTGTCCAATCAGCGCTCGGGCAAGGGCAATAGCTTGACGCTGGCCGCCCGATATTCCCTCGCCACGTTCAGCCAGTTGCTGGTCATAACCGTTGGGGCAGTGCGCGACGAAATCTTCAACCCCGGCCACTTGACCGGCCCTGATCAAATCCTGATCCCTGGGCCGGATCGCGCCACTGGCAATGTTGTCGCGAATTGAGCCAGAAAACAGCCAAACATCCTGCAAGACCGAACCAATATTGCGACGTAAATCGCCGGGGTCGATTTGTCGGATATCGACCCCATCCAGCATAACCGAACCCGCCTTCGGTTCGAACAGTCCCAACATCAGGCGCGCGATGGTGCTTTTACCGGATCCGATCGCGCCCAAAATTGCGACTTTTTCACCTTGCTCTATGTCGAATGAAACCCCTGAAAGGGCATCCTCGACTTGGTCAGGATAGGCAAAATGCACGTCCTTGAATGAAATTCGACCGTCCACGTGCGGTCGGCTGATCCAATTGCGTCCTTCGGGCCGCTCATTTTCCGCCTGCATCAAAGCGTTCAGATTTCGATACGCGCTGCGCGCCTGATTCACGCGTGTGAGTGTCTGGGCAAGTTGTCCAAGCGGCGCCAGTGCCCGTCCAGTCAGCATCACGGACGCAATAAGCGCGCCCATACTTGCCTGACCTTCTGTGATCAGAAAAACACCATAGAAAACAATCAGAACCTGCGCCGCCTGTTGCGTGAAACCCGTCAGATTTAGTGCGAATTGAGTAACTGTTCGGCTGCGGATTCCATGAGTGGATTGTCGCTCAATTGCATCTTCCCATCGCGCACGCATTTGTCTGGCGGCAGCAGTTGTTTTGATGGTCTCAAGACCGGAAACTGTTTCGACAAGAACGGATTGTTTTGATTGCCCGTCCGCAAAACTCTTTTCAGCCAACCGCGATAGCATTGGTTGAACCGCCAATCCCGCAAACAAAACAATCGGTAAGGCGAGGGCAGGTATCAGCGCCAGTGGTCCTCCAACGAAGTGGATGACCAAAATGAAAACGGCAATGAAAGGCAGGTCCACAAGAGCGACCAAAGTTGCCGAGGTAAAAAACTCGCGCAGTGTTTCAAACTCGCGGATCGTGCTGGCCATAGCGCCGGTCGAACCAGTCCGGGATTTCATTTTGATGTTCAGAACCTGATCAAAAACGCGGCGGCCCATGAACATATCGGCCTTTTGCCCGGCCCGATCTATGAACCCGGCGCGCAAGAGTTTGAGGATGAAATCGAAAACGAGGGCAAGCCCGACTCCTGCGGTCAATGCGATAAGGGATTCCGTTGCTTCATTCGGAAGAACCCTGTCATAGACGACCATTATAAAAACTGAGGTGGAAAGGCCCAGCAAATTAGCAACCGCAGCGGCAAGCGCCACTTGCGCATAAGACCAGCGGTTTGCCAGCATGGCCGACCAAAACCAATGCCCGGAAGCAGTCTTGTTTCGGTTAGACGTTTCCTCAATGTGGTTGCGCCGAAACAAAAATGCGTATCCGGTGTAGCATTTCCCTATTGCGTCTTTTTCCACCTCTCCGATGCCCTCACCTATCGTGGGGTCAAAAATCAGAAGAAGACCGTTCGAGCTGCGCCCGTGAAACACAACTGCTTTGTCGTTCTCCAGAAGCAATATCGCGGGAACCAGAGTGTCGTCGAAATGCGCTAGCTTTCGTGAACCAAACCCTGCCTGCAACCCAGCATTATGGGCCACTTCAATGACGTCCCGCTCGGTCAGGTGGCCTGCTGCGCCGGATTGCCCCGCGTGAAGAGCCGCGATTGTGAGCGAGCGATCAAGATGCGAAGCCACATGCAGCAGGCAGGTTTCCAATTGGGAAAGCTTTTGTGTAACTGCCGAGGAATTCAATTCGGCCATAATTCTCCACCCAAGTTTTTAATTGAAATGCCGAGGTAGTCTAAAATGTCTCCGGTCAGGCTGAGAGCGGCATAATTCGTGAGGAAAAAGCTCTGTTCTGCCAAAATCAGTCTTTGCTGTGCGTTCACATAGTCGCGTTGCGCGTCCAGAATTTCGACCAAGGTGCGTCGACCGATGGTGAATTGCGCACGCGCAGCCTCGACGCTTTCGGCGTTGGCTTGGACAGCCAAACGAGCCGCTTGTAAGCGAACCGCGCCTGCGCTCTGATCTGATCGGATGAACTCCAACTCGCGGCGAATTTCCCGAATTAAGGTTTCGCGGGCAAACTCTGCTTCTCTAACCTGGGCCTGGGCCGCAGCAATGGCGGCCCGACGTTGACCAGTGCTGTCCAATTCGTAGTTTACGGAAAAATCGACACCGAAATTTGCGTTTTTGCTGTCACTGCGATCCGCAAAGGCCGCGATTTCCACACCTGGCTGTCGCCGCGCAATTGCTGCGCTATGCTCGGCATGTGCGGCCACCAAAGCAGCATTCGCGCGGCGCACCTGCGGGCTGTCCAAAACGATTTGTGAGTCGGACCTAGCCAGTTTGGGCGCCGCAACCGGGTTGGCCAGAGCACCCGGAGGCCGCCCAAAGACTTCTTGGTACTGGGCCTCGGCTCTGTCTACCCGCGCCTTTGCATCGGCAAGCTGAGTGCGAGCGTCCGCCATGCGCGAACGCGCGGTCAAAACGTCGGCGCTCGACCCCACACCTTGCGCAATGCGTTCTGTGATTTGGCGCACAATCTCTTCGTGCACCTGTACGTTGCGGTCTGAAATATCCAGAATTTTGCGCCGATCAAGAACAACGACATATGCTTCGATCGCAGCAAGGGTCAGTGCCGCCGCGGTTTGCAGCTGACCGCCCTGGCTTTCGAGTACGCGGGCCTGAGCAGCAGCAAGCTCTCCGGATGCGGCGCCGCCGTCATAAACGAGTTGCGAAACCCGCAAATACGGCGTGAAGTCTGCAATATCGGAATTTATGCGCTGTGATCGCGCATTTATGCCCGATGAAACGCGTGGAAGAAAAGCGCCTTTGGCGGCGGTTTCGTTGGCGTCCGCAACCTTTAGCCGAGTGGCACTTTGCGCGAGGTTTGGGTTTGTTTCGACGGCCGCGCGAACCCGCTGACCAAATTCGCTTTGGGCCAGGCGCGGGACAGGAGGCTGCGCGCCAACCCCAACAGAGCCCGCAGATAGAGATACCTTTACGTCGGTGAGGTCAGGTGGAGGCGCACACGCAGCCATCAAGAGAATGAACTGGCACGCAAGGTATTTTAGGCCATGGTTGCAGCTACGCAGGCGCATGTTCACACCTCACCAATCACGAAAAGCTCTTCATTTTGCGCGTCTGCCATGGCGGAGATGAAATGCGAAATTTCTGAATTTTCGGTATAATGGCTCGTGGGTTTTGGCCGCCCCAGCTGGTCTTGCACCCTAGACAGCCAGGCAATGTGCGAAAGTGAAACCTGATGAGCGTGCAGAAGTTGAATTGCCCCGACATCGAACAGTGCATGTTTCTCTGCCTGCGAAAGAGTATTCATGCGCCTGGTATCCAGGCTCAGATACCCGGTCGACAGCGCAACGTTTTCGTAGCCTGCCATGGGTTTCAATAGATCCAGTCCCTGAATAACGTCGCACATGGACCGAGTGTCTATAACCGCGGCTTCTCGTGCGCTGATAAATCTGAGGACGTTTGAAAGCTCAGCCGTCAACTCCCCAGCATCAGTAAAGAACGGTTCATCTTCCGAGGAATCGGTCACCAGACCGGAAGATTCGTCGACCAGCAATTGCGGACTGCACTCGGGTTGAATTGGCCAACCCGCCCGAAATGGTGGGCACCGCAATGCAGATGGAACATAGGCGGCCAACCATTGGCCGTCGTTGGATACAAAAGGGGTTAGCAAATCTGCTTTCAGTGAAAGCAGTGCTACGGGTTCGATGCTGCCCTCATTATTGCGAAACACTATTGGAAAAGCGGCCGCAACGAGCAGAGTTTCCTTCTCGACAATAGGGCAAGCGTGCTGAGTTTCGGCGAAGTGATAGGATGAAAAACGCTTCCAATATCGGTCGCCGTGTCGCGCATATGTGACTGGAAACAGGCCGTTCTCTGCCATGTTTGATCCTTTGGTGTTTGGAATGGCTGCCGGTCATCAACACCGGCAGTCCGATTTAGATCAGGCTGATGCTCCGGTCGGGTCGGTGATCAGGATATTGTCAGGGTTCAGTCCGCTTAGACTGTCCAACCCTGCGAAATGCGCCATTGTTTCGACGGTAGCTGCAGCCGGCGCTGTGTAGTCGACTTTAACCAGAACGCTGTCGTCTCCATCTGTCGCCAATAAGTAGATTTCGTCGCCCGCTTGAATTCCCGTCAGGCTTTCTACTGCGGTTTCGATCGAGCTGGCTGACAGATCAGTCAGGACGGTGGTCAAACCGATGACGCCTGTGTTGGTTCCAACCGCGCTTCCTACACTTAACGTTTCAACCCCCGTGCCATTGCCGCGCAAAGTAGAGTGATCAAGGCCACTGAACATCAACGCATCAGCCACATCCGCCGCAGCGCCGATCGAAAAGCCGGTGATCGTGTCCACTCCGTTGGCCGCTGGTTCTGCTTCGAATACAACAATATCGCGACCCGCGTCGGAGACGTTGATGGCATCGTCGCCGTCTTGGCCTCGAACAAAGCTGTCCACTTCACTGGCGACTAACGTGTCATTTCCATCTGTCCCAAAAATAACGGTCGTCGGGCCCCCATCGGGGGTGTTGAGCGACAGCTCAATTGGTTGACCGGGGTCCTGAACGCTCATGGTAAATGTCACCAAGGGTTGGTTCAGATCCGTAAAGCTTGTCGCGACCCCAGCAAAGTTGACTACGGAGCTTCCGACCGGGTTGGACAGATACAGACCGAAAGCACTGTTCCCGGCATCTGATCCAGCGTCAAAGGTAACGACCGACGGATCAAATCCCAACTCGAGCGTCATCGCAAGACCGCTGGAAATGTCCCGATCTGAATCTGCGAAAACCTGGAAGGTGATCGTCGAACCACTCCGGCCTGCTTCAGCAATGACGTAGGCGCCGGGTGTGTGTGCTGTCGCCTCTCCGTTTGCCGGCAGGGGATCAGGGCCACCCGAAACTGTCGCCTGAGCCTGAAAGTTTAGATCATCACCAGCCGAAACGCCTGTGAATTCAGATGCCGGAACCGCAAGCGACCAGCTGCCATCGGCTGCGATGGTGGCGGTGCCGACCGAGTTGCTGTTGAGTGTTACGTTCACCGCTTGGCCAGCGCTGAGGCCAACAGAAGTTCCAGACACAACGGACCCGGAACTCTGCGCGTCGCTGAGTGATACCGAATTGTTTGTCCCCACAGTATTCAGGCCCAACAAAGGCCGGAAATCCGTGGCCAGCGTTGTGGTAGCCGGAATGGCGCTGTTTCCGGCCTGATCACTGACTGCAGCTGCAAGGGTGAAATTTGTACTGTCCGACAATCCGGAAAGATCTGCCGCAGGTACAGTGACCGACCACGCACCACCTGAGGCGATACCCGTATATGGGTGGCCATCCAATGTGACGGTAACAACTTGCCCATCTTCGGCTGATGTCGCGCCAGAAATGGAAAGATCGCTGCCTTTTTCAGAGACATCCAGAACCGATCCGACGGGTAATGGGTCAATCGTAACAGTTGGTGCGGTGAAGTCCGTGCTAAATCCGGCACTGGCACCTGCGCTGTTTCCAGCAGTGTCGGAAACTGACGCATTTACACCGTAGGTTTCTCCGTCTTGCAGGCTGTTCAGGCCGGCCGCCGGGGCAACCAACGTCCAACTTCCGCCACTGACCGTTGTGGTGTGACTCAGGTCAACAGTGCCATCTGGCCTGACGATTTCAACGGTGATTGTGGTGCCGTCCGGGGCATCTGAGGTCCCGGAGACAGTCAGATTCGTGCCCCGTTCAGCCAAGTTCATAACCGGACCGTCGGACAAGTTGGTTATGGCGATGGAATACGGCGTAAAGTCAGTGTCAAAACTGCCGTTTGCCTGCACTGCTGGATTTCCCGCTGCATCTGCCACATTTGCAGTCACCGGGATTGTTGAACCATCGGACAACGCGTTCAGATCTGCTGCGGGTATTGTCGCGCTCCAGGCACCGGCAGAGACAGTGCCGGTATAGTCCAACCCATTTAGTGAAACGGTTACAGTTTGACCGTCCTCCGCATTGGTTGATCCAGTGATGGTCAGGTCTGTGCCGCGCTCGGTGGCATTCATAACAGCACCATCGGAAAATCCGTCGATCGTCACGGTCGGGGCGGTGACATCCTTGGACACAGGAGTATTGGCTTGGCTGGCTGCAATCCCGCCAGCATTTGATACATCTGCAGTGATGGTAAACGCACCTCCGTCTGCTAATGCTCCAAGGTCGGCCGCAGGTATGGTCACCGACCAGTTGTTGCCGGATACGACGCCGGTGTAACTCTGGCCGTCCAGCATGACAGTGACCTGCTGCCCGTCTTCCACGTTGCCTGTAATCCCCGAGACAACCAAATCTGAACCAACGTCTACGGCGTTCAGAGCGGACCCGATCGACAGTGGCGAAATGGAAACCGCAGGACCAGTTAGATCCACCGGAACCGAGGCTTTTGCTGGAACTGAGGTGTTTCCAGCTGCATCGCTGACAACAACCTCTACCGACACCGGGGTGCCTGAGGGCAAGTTTGCAAGGTCAGCAGACGGAATGGTAACACTCCAGCTTCCGTCAGAGGCCGTTGTCGAATAGGTCTGTCCGCCAAATTCGACGACAACCGCCCGACCATCAGCGGCCGTTGTCGATCCGCTCAGTTCCATATCGTTCTGTACATCTACCAATTCGATCTTATCGACAGGCAGCGGGTTCAAGCTGAGTGTAGGGGCCGAAAAGTCCGTCCCAATGCTGTCACTGACCTGGGCCGCAGGATTGCCCGCCGCATCTGAAACATCTGCCGTCAAAACGAATGTTTCCCCATCCGGCAGCACGGCAAGGTCACTGGCAGGAACGGTTACGACCCACTGGCCGTCAGATACGGTGCCGGAATATGTTTCGCCGTTCAGAGTGACAGTTACTGTCTGACCATTTTCCGCGCTTGTCGTCCCAGAGACGGTTAGATCCGTTGCGCTTTCCGCGGCATTTACGACCGGACCGTCTGACAAACCGGAAATTGTCAAAGTGGGGGGAATGGTGTCGATGTTGAAGGATACGGTCTCAACCGACAGCTCTTGCCCGCCGCTGTCCAGGTGGCGAATAGTGACGTTCTGCACACCTTGTGGCAGGCTGGCCGCTTCGACGCTTGTCAGCGAAATGCTCCAGCCCCCGTCTGGATTGAGTGGCACAGTTTTGACCAAAGAGCCGATAGATAGTTCCACCGTTTCGGTTCCATCAGGGACCCTGATATCCGTTTCCGCGCTGCTTAGTGCAGTGGATTGCGCCTGCGCCAGATTCAAAACCTGAGGTGCTGTTGGTGGGGCGGGTTGGAAATCGCCATCGTCTCCTCCTCCGCCGCCAGCACCTGCCGCCGCGGCGCCAGCCAGGCCCAATCCGCCCAATGCTGCACCGACGCCACTGATGCCGCCTCCAGCGGCAGCCGTACCACCTGCTTCGGCGGCCAAACTGAATTGCGCAATTTCACTCACGGCATTTTCGGCGATCATTATCGCGCCACTGTCCAGAATCTGAACATTTTCAGCGGCGACGATCATCGTGCGACCGTCGACCATCTTCAGCAGAACATCGCCATTTTTCAGTAGCTTCACTGACTGAACGCCGGGGATCGTTTCTGCAAATTGAAAAGCATAAAGTTCTTCAATCGTTGCTTGTGCCAAAGCAGGCAGGGCTATTAGCGTAGAACCAAGTCCCCCGGCGATGCCGCGCCCGGCCCAGCGTCGTATTTTGCCATCAATCCACCGGCGAATGTGGTCCTTGCGACCATTGTCTGATCCAGAATCTGCAGGTTTGGTTGTGGGATCATGTTCTTTGGTCATCTTACCCTCACATTTGATGTCTGCGTCCGCCCGGGTGGGCCAGGTTATGTTCATCAGTCTTTCGCTTCTGTGACTCATGCGGTCGGAACAGGAAAAATTGTGTTAAACTGAAACCGAACTCCTCGTTTTCACCACAATTCCGCTTTGGTATCGGGCCGGGCATCGGATCATCCTGCAATCACTGCCAGGAGTGGCGTGGGGTGATTTGATATGATGCTTCAGTTCGAAGGCGTGGTTGCAACAGGGAGCACAGCGCTCGATTCAGGTATCCGTGATACGGCTTTAAAAACGTTTAACGGGAACACGTATTTGTACAGTCTGACCGGCCCCGGCGGGGGTGTTGCCGTCTGGAAGCTTATCGATGGCGCTGTTCCACAACTGGTCGATACCCAGTATTTTAGTGGCTCGTTCACGTTTCAGGTTGGTCGCACCGGTACAGCAGTTTCTTTCGGCGGCAGTGATCAACTTGTCCTGGATATCGACACTGCAAACGGTCTGGTGGGGTATGAATTGAACCCCGATGGGACAGTTGGAACCTTGCGTGAAACCGGGACATTGACAGGCGGTGGTGACATATCAGCCCTGGTGAAACTGTCGACCGGATCCGGCGACATGTTGATGATGGCACATGAAGATACCGGGCGGATTGTGACGTATACGGTGAACGGAGACGGCACATTGACGTCCTCGGGCGTGATCGAGGAGCGATCTGATTCGATGGATGGCGTACGTATAGGTGCAGACAGTTTTGTGGTCGCGGTCGACGCGGTCGGCAACACTGTCTCGACATACCGGGTTGATGCGGGGAACGGTGCCATAACCGTGGTAGAGAATAGCGAGGCCCTGACGACTTTGGGAATAGCGACGCCCACCGGTGTCGAAATCATACAGGCGCATGGCAAATCTTGGGTTGTGGTCGCAGGGGCTGAAAGCAACTCTCTCAGTGTGATGGAACTGGCTGCAGACGGTCGTTTGATCCCAACCGACCATGTCCTGGATTCGCTTCACACACGGTTTGAATCGGTTAAGGATCTGTCGGTGGTCGAGGTCGACGGGCATGTATTTGTGGTCGCGGGTGGTGGTGATGATGGAATCACATTGTTCACCATGACACCTGACGGGCAATTGGTGCATTTGGAAAGTTTTGCCGATACGCTCGAAAGCGGTTTGCAGAATGTGGAATCTTTCAGTGTCGCGCAGGTCGGCGACGAACTGCAGATTCTGGTTGCTTCGCAACAGGACGCAGGGCTGACCCAGCTTACCGTGGATGTCACGGGCTTGGGTGTCGTGCGCAGCGGTTTTGGAACCGTAAATGGCACAGCCGGGCATGATATGCTCAGAGGCAGTATCCTTCCCACGACCCTGGTTGGCGGTGGCGGGGATGACATACTGATTGCGGGTTCCGCTGCGACCACGATGACAGGCGGGGCGGGTGCCGACATTTTTGTTATGCAATACGGGGCGCAAACCTCCACGATTACGGATTTTCAGGTCGGAACCGATCGGTTGGACATGTTCGATTTTCCGTTGCTTAGAACCCCCGGACAGTTGACCTTTACCGCGACGGTGCAGGGTGCAAGGATTGAATACCTCAATGAGACGATAAACGTGAACTCCGCCACAGGTGGTCCGCTGACCAGCGCTCAGGTGTTTGGCGCGGGATTTGGCGGCCCCGATCACATCCCCGTCGATTTTGGCGATTTTGCGGGGCTCGATCCGGGCAGTTCCGATGGGGTAGTAGGGGATGTTTCAATCAATTCCGAAACCGCCAATCCCAGCCTCAGTGATGCAGAGATCAGCTTCACCCCAAATGGCGGTGCCACGATCAGTGCACGCGCAGACAGTAATGGGCAGTTCGACCTGAGCTTGCCGCCCGGCACTTTTGAGGGTGAGATTGACGTCATCAAGACCTATTCAACCGCAAGCAAAGACATCAACGCCTTGGACGCGTTGCAGGTCCTGCGTATCTCGGTCGGGCTGGACCCGACATGGGGACCGGCGTCGCCCGAGAATTTGATCGCGGCAGATATCAACCGGGATGGTTCCATAAATGCATTCGATGCATTGTCGATCCTGCAAGTGGCCGTCGGACAACCCACTTCTGTTCGCCCGGAATGGATTTTCATTGACGCCGACGCGGATCTTTTGGGGATCACGCGCACCAACGTCTCTTATGACACCGGGGCCAATGTGGTCGCTTTTGACGGTTTGATTGCCGCCGATATGACCTCGATCCTATTGGGAAACCTCGAAGCGCCTTAGAGCGACCAGACGATCACTCGCGGAACGCCCGGTTAAAATAATCCGCCAATGGTTTGACGAGATAAGACAGCGGCGTACGTTCGTCCGTCTTGATAAGTGTTTCCACGGGCATTCCGGGCAACAGTTCCTGGCCGTTCAGGCGATCAACTTGCCCGTCTTGCGGAACAACCTCGGCGCGATAGAATGTCTGGCCCGTATTGTCGTCGGTAAACGTGTCCGCAGAGACTGTGATAACCTGGCCGTCAATTTCCGGTGTTTCACGCTGATTGAATGCGGGAAACCGTAATAAAACCGGCTGGCCAACATGCAACTGGTCCACGTGGATCGCATCGACCCGTGCGGCCACCAACAGAGGCGTGTCCTGCGGTACCAAGTACATCATTGGTTCTGCCGGTTGGATCACAGACTGCAACGCGAAGACCTGACTCCCATAGACCGTGCCCGATACAGGCGCTCGGATATCCAGTCGCGAAAGGCGGGTGTCCAGCGACAGGCGACGCTCGGCCAGTTCTGAAATCTGGGATTGAATGTCACGCAGGGTTGAAATGGCTTCCTCGCGCCGCGTCGCCTCAAGCTCGACAATCGCGATTTCGGTCGCTGATATCTGCCCTCGTAAGCGCGCTGCGGCGGCTTCCAGCCGACCAATATCCCCGGTTAGGCTGGCCTCTTCGCGCTGTAGGGCCGAAACACGGCTGGCCTGGGTGAGGCCACGTTGAAGCAGGCTTTGCTGATCATCCAGTTCGGCCTGAATCAATTCGACCTGACGGCGCAGCGAGACAAGCTGCGCTTCGGTGCCGTCAATCTCGCTCTCGATCTGAATGGTTTGTTTGCTCAGCTGTTCGGTTTGCTGGTTCAGTGTGTTTAACCGCGCCTCGAACAGGCGTTGCTGACCGGCGATCAGATCATCCCCTATGCTCTCTTGCTGTTGAATCTCGGCCAGTTGAGCGGCCAGAGCGTTCGCATCTGCGCCATCGCGCTCGGTCTCCAGCCGGGCTCTGCGAGCCAACAATTCGAACAACTGGGCTTCGACGATGGTTTTCTCAGACGACAGAAATGTATCATCCAATCGCAACAGCAGATCACCGCTGCTGACGGCATCACCGTCGCGCACATAGATTTCACCAACAACTCCACCGTCCGGGTGTTCAATCACCTGACGGTTGCTTTCTACTTCGATAATTCCCTGAGAGATAATGGCCCCGGCTAAACGCGTGTTGACCGCCCAAACGCCCAAACCGCCAACAAGGATGGCAAGGGCCGCAAAACCGACCAGGGCAGGGATCGTTATGCGCCACACCGGACTCGGGTTTTTTTCTGCTGTACTTTGCATCAGTTGCTTGCCTTGCTGAGGTTGCGCTTGATTGATCCGGCGTTTTGGACAACTGCGCCCAGAACCTCATCACGTAGTCCGGATTTAACAACCTGCCCGCGCTCGACAACCGCAAGATCATCACATTCCGAAATCGCCTGAGGTCGGTGAGTCATAATGATCGCTGATTTTCCTGCGGCCTTGAGGTCGCGGATGGCGGCGTTCAGTGCCTCTGTCCCATCTGCATCCAGCGCCGAGTTCGGCTCGTCCAGGATCAGCAAAACGGGGTTTCCGTACAGCGCGCGAGAAAGTGCGATCCGTTGTTTCTGACCGCCTGACAACTGGCTGTCATTGCCTTCCAGGATCGTGTCGTAGCCTTTTTCAAGAGTAAGAATTAACTCATGTGCGTTGGCTTTTTTGGCTGCTTTTACCACGGCCCCGGGGTCGGGTTCTTCGGACATACGCGCGATATTTTCGGCGACTGTTCCATTAAACAACGTAACCTCTTGCGGAAGGTATCCGATATGTTGACCCAGATCCGTTGGATCGTACTGATCCAGCGTTGCGCCTCCCAACCGGATCTCGCCTGCTGCTGGATGCCAAATACCCAAAAGCGCTTTGGCCAGTGTGGATTTTCCCGATCCGCTTTTTCCGATAACACCAAGCGCTCGTCCGGGTTCGAGGTTCAACGAGACGTTGCGCAGGGTTGGAGTATCCGCACCGGGGGGGATCACTGTCAGGCCTTTGGCCGTCAGGTGCGCTTCGGGTACGGGTAGTTTGGTGCGCTGTGCTTCGGGTGGCGTGGCATCCAAAAACCGGTTTAGCGAAGTCCATGCGGTTCGGGCGCGTTCCACGACGGCCCATTGTCCAACGACCTGTTCGACCGGCGCCAAAGCGCGACCCAACAGGATCGAGCCTGCGATCATCGCGCCAGGGGTCAGTTCATTGCGCAGAACCAGCAAGGCCCCAAGTGCCAGCATTGCAGATTGCAAAAACAGCCGCAGCGATTTTGTCACCGACGAAAAACTGCCGGTCCAGTCGCTGGCGGCAATTGTCTGTTGCAAGGCTTTTGTGCGCTGCCGCTGCCATCTGCGTGTGATGTCTTCTTGCATGCCCTGCGAGCGTACGACCTCGGCCGCTTGTCTGGCATGTTCGGAAAAGATGTTGGCTTTTGCCGAAGCGGACTGCGCCAAGGCGACCTTGCGACGCGTCAGAACCTGGTTCAGCAACGCGATTACCACCAAAAGCGAACCGCCACCTACCGCCAACCAGCCCAGAAGGGGATGGAATAGAAAGATCGCAGCGATAAAGACCGGCGTCCATGGGATGTCCATGACGGCCAACAATACCGGGGAGGAACACAGGTTTTGGATGGACTCCAGATCCCGCAACGCCGTTGCAGGCGCGGCGCGCGCTCGCGGGTGTAGCGATCGGCGCAGGGTCGCATCAAATACGCGCTCGTCCAGTTGTGACTGGAACCGCGCACCGAAACGCGCCACGATTCGGCCCCTTGCGAAATCGAGCATCGCCATAAGGCCGTACAAAAGTGCCACTAGCAGGAACAGCGCCGCCAGGGTTTCGACCGCTCGTGACCCAAGAACGCGATCGTAGACTTGCAACATGAACAAGGGTCCGGTCAGCATCAGCAAGTTGACAAAGATACTGAACAGAAATGCCAGCGCCAGAAATGTGATGCCTTGATTGCGCGCTGATTGCATTTCATGTCTTGGCTGGGCGGCCATGCGGTTCTCAATATTCACGAACGAAGCTTCTCGTTTTCTGTTGCTCGGGTTGCGAATGGGCTAGCATTCGCGCGCATCCTAGACTCATGTCCCAACAGTGGAAATGCATGTCGTCACGGATTGTCCATATGCCGCCGACAGCTTTAGTAACAGGCTTATTGGCATCCGACTTTCGTGTTGATCGAATTGATATTTTCTTTGATCTTCACGTAGCGCAATTGAGGCAGAGTCCACATGGAAAACATCTCAGATCCCATGACCCGCGTTCTTGTCGTGGTTGCGCACGGCTTTAATCTGGCCGCTACAATGGGATTTATTGATCCGTTTCGAGCGGCCAACTATCTGGATGGGACGCTCTATTTCAAATGGGACTTTGTGTCCGAGGATGGCGGCTATTGTATCGCAAGCAATGGGGCCGGAATAAATACTGTGGCGCTGGGCGATGTCGATGCGGCCGATATCGTGGTTGTTTCAACAAGCTGGACGCCTGAAAAGCATGTAACTCAGAAAACGGGCAACGCACTGCGTCAGTGGGCGCGTAGCGGTGCCACCTTGGGTGGGTTGGATACCGGAGCATTCATCCTGGCGTGGGCCGGACTGCTGAAGGGGCGCCGGGCGACTGTTCACTACGAACATATTGATGCTTTTCAAGAGCTTTACCCGGATGTCAACGTTGTCGAAAACCTGTTTGTACTGGACGGAAACCGGATTTCCTGTTGCGGCGGTAACGCCTCCGTGGACTTTGGATTGCAGATTGTGAAAGGCGTTTGCGGCAGCGCTCTGGCAAATGCGGCTGCCAGATATATCTTTCACGATCGTCTCAGAGGGCCTTCGGATCTGCAGCAGCCACAACACAGCGAACCTTTGGGCTCAACGGTTCCTGCCAAGCTACGGGCAGCCATTCAGGAGATGGAAGCCAATCTGGAAAATCCGATTCCTGTGCCCGAGATTTGCAAGAAGGCTGGGATATCTCACCGCCAGCTGGACCGATTGTTTGGAACCTACATCAAGAAGACGCCCGCTCTGTATTACCGGGATATCCGTTTGGACCGAGCGCGGGGCTTGGTAACGCAGACGGAACTGCCTATCGCCGAAGTGGCAGTCGCATCCGGATTTGCAAGTCAGGTGCATTTCAGCCGTGCGTATAAAGAGCGTTTCGGGTTGCCGCCGACCCGCGACAGGGTGGATGGTCGGGTCCCGTTTGAGTTTCGGGCATGGCCGATGCATCGCAAATCCAAGGGATAATAATGGGCTATTTCCGATTGGCGTAAAATGTAAAAAATACGGCGAAAAAAGTTAAGAAAACGGGTGAAAATGGTCTGACTATTGACGCTGTGAGCCAGCCAATGGGTCGTTGTTTACCCCAGAGCCGTGGAGTTTCCGATGCGCGATCTGCCGTCAAAAGACCAATTCAAACGGATATCCGAAGGTTTCAGTCCAGATCCTTTCAACACGAACTCTTTGAAGGCCGAAGCCTATGTTGATCCTGCGTGGAATCAGGTCGACCTAAACGAAATCATCGCAAAGACCTGGCAATGGGTGTGTCATGTCGAAAAACTCCGCA
Source organism: Ruegeria sp. BI12 (assembly GCF_056537985.1). Classification (NCBI taxonomy): domain Bacteria; kingdom Pseudomonadati; phylum Pseudomonadota; class Alphaproteobacteria; order Rhodobacterales; family Roseobacteraceae; genus Ruegeria; species Ruegeria sp. BI12. Next base: position 330,038 of record NZ_JBQFSL010000002.1, read on the forward strand.
CGCCCGGATCCTTTGTCACGGTCGAGATTGCTGGCCGTTCCATTGCAGTCGTGCGTGATCGTGAAGGCGAACTGCGCGCTTTTTATAACGTTTGCAAGCATCGGGCACATCATTTGCTGACCGGTGAAGGCCAGACAACGCGGATCATGTGCCCCTACCATGCGTGGGTTTATAAATTGGATGGTCAGCTTGTTCGCGCGCCCGAGACCGAGAGTCTGTCCAATTTCAACACCAAGGACATTTGTCTGGATCAGGTGCAGGTCGAAGAGTTCGCGGGCTTTATCTACGTCAACCTCGATCCATCTGCGCGCCCGTTGCGCGAGGTGTCCGGAGAACTTGAGACGGAAATACGTCATTGGGCCCCGGATATCGAAAAACTGACTTTTGGCCATCGCCTGACCTATGACATCAAGTCCAATTGGAAGAACGTGGTCGACAATTTCCTTGAATGCTACCACTGCCCGACTGCGCATAAGGACTTCTGCGACCTGGTGGATATGGACACCTACACAGTGACCACATATGGCATTTACTCCAGCCACATGGCCGAGGCTGGTAAGGGTACCAACACCGCCTACAACGTCTCGAATGCGACTGTGCGCACGCACGCCGTCTGGTGGTTGTGGCCAACAACCTGCCTGATGCGCTACCCGGGCCGATCTTCGATGATCGTTCTGAATATCATCCCCATCGGTCCCGATCGGACGCTGGAAACTTATGATTTCTTTCTCGAGACCCCGGAACCGGACGAAGCAGAGCTTGAGGCGATCCGCTATCTGGACCAAGTCCTGCAACGTGAAGACATCGACATCGTCGAAAGCGTTCAGCGCGGGATGAGCACGCCTGCGTTCACGCAAGGGCGTATTGTGCATGACCCGAGCGGTTCAGGTAAATCCGAACATGCGGTGCATCACTTCCACGGGCTGGTTCTTGATGCCTATGCAAAGGCGGCCCCGTGACACGGTCGAACATTGTTGTGGTCATGGCTGACCAACTGGCGCCGCAGTTTTGCGGCGCCTATGGCCACCCGACCGTGAAAACACCGCACATTGATGCACTTGCGGCCCGCGGGATGAGGTTCGATGCGGCGTATTGCAACTCACCCCTGTGCGCTCCATCGCGTTTCGCCTTCATGTCTGGCCAATTGATTAGTCGGATCGCGGCCTATGACAATGCCAGCGAGTTCCGGGCCTCAGTCCCAACGTTCGCGCACTACCTGACGGCGCTTGGATATCGCACATGTTTGTCTGGCAAAATGCACTTTGTCGGTCCAGACCAAAAACACGGATTTCAGGATCGTGTTACGACTGACATCTATCCAGCCGATTTCGCCTGGACACCAGATTGGGAGGCTCCGGACGAACGGATCGACAAATGGTATCACAACATGCAAACGGTCAAAGAAAGCGGCACTGCTGTAGCGACCTTTCAGACCGACTATGATGACGAGGTCGAGTTCGCCGCACGACGCTGGCTAATCGACCGCGGCAGGGATCGTGCTGCAGGGGATAAATCGCCGTTTTGTCTGGTCACCAGCTTCATCCACCCGCACGATCCCTATGTGGCCAAGCCGGAATGGTGGGAGCTCTACTCGGATGCGGAAGTACCAATGCCGGATTTCACGTTGATGCCCGACGATCAAGATCCTTTCTCGCGTCGGGTTATGGACGGCATCGAGGCGAGTTATGTACCGCTGACCGAAGAAGAAGTTTACCGGGCCCGTCGCGCCTACCTGGCTAATGTCAGTTATTTCGACAGCAAGGTAGGAGCTATTGTGAAGGCGTTGGACGACATAGGAGAGCTGGACAATACCATTGTCATCGTGACCGCAGATCACGGCGATATGCTGGGAGAACGCGGCCTGTGGTATAAAATGAACTTCTTCGAACACTCGGCCCGGGTGCCGTTGATTATGGCGGGTCCGGGGGTGAAGCAGGGTGAGGCCCCAAACGCGTGTTCGTTGGTTGATATGCTTCCGACTTTTGTCGATATCGCCGACGGCAGGGATGACATGCTCGGCGAGCCCGTTGATGGCCGTTCACTGATGCCGCTTGCGCGTGGTGAATGTGATCCGGTTGATGAAGCCATCGGCGAATATTGCGCCGAGATGACGCCATATCCTGTCTTCATGATCCGACGCGGATCGCTGAAATACATCCACTGCGACCCTGATCCGCCGCAGCTTTATGACCTTGCCACCGATCCGCTTGAAAAGGTCAATGTCGCCCGCGATCTGGCATATGCAGAACAGGCCGCTGCGTTTTCTGAAGAAGTCGCGCGCCGCTGGGACAGCGAACAACTTCGCGCCGACGTGATTGCAACACAAAAGTCTCGCCGGGCACTTCACGTCGCAATGGAAGCGGGTGCCGGAGAAGCATGGGATTACAACCCGCCGAGAGACGCGACGCAGGAATACGTTCGCAACCACGTGGACTGGACGGCGGCGGCAACCCGCTATCGCTATCCGCCGTTGAAGGAGACTGACAAATGATGCTGGAAGGCAAAACCGCTTTGGTCACCGGAGGGCGCGGCGGGATCGGGCGCGCCATCGTTTCCCGTTTTCTTCGCGAGGGTGCGCGGGTCTATGCAGCGGATCTTACGCCTGAAGGGTCACTGGCGGCTCATGATGATGATGGCAGCATTTTTGTGAAACTCGACGTCACCAAAGAAACAGATGCAATTGCCGCGTTGGAACAAGTTGCTGCCGAAGAAGGTCAGCTGAACATCCTTGTGAACGCCGCCGGAATCGAGATTGAAAAGACCATCGAAGAAACATCACTTGAGGAATGGAACCTGTCATTCGCAGTCAACGTGACGGGGACTTTTTTGACCTCGAAACACAGTCTGCCCTTGATGCGTAAGGCAGCAGCATCTGGGGCTTCCGCTTCGATTATCAATTTCGGTAGCTATGACGGGTTCATCGCCGATCCGGGTTTGGCCGCCTATTGCGCAACGAAGGGCGCGGTGCACGCTTTGACCAAAGCGATGGCTTGTGACCACGGGCCCGAAGGTATCCGCGTGAATGCTATTTGCCCGGGTTATGTCGATACACCTATGTTGCAGAGTTTTTTTACCGGCGACGGGTCAGGCGCGGGCGGCAAGTCGATCGGTCAGCTGCAGCAGGCAGTTCGCGACGTGCATCCTATGCGTACTTACGGTACGCCGGATGACATAGCCAATCTGGTGAATTGGCTGGCTTCGGATGAGGCACGCTATGCTAGCGGACAGCTCTGGGTTCTGGACGGAGGGCTGAGCGCGCAGGTTCAGCAGATGAAGCTTTGAAAGTTGTAAAGCCGAGTTTCCAAACAGAACTAGAAATTGGTGATTTGACTCTAAGCGATGGTATCGCCTTCGCGCAGCAGGCCGAGGCACTAGTATTGGCCCGTTGGCGGCACATGAGTGATTATTGGTCAGCATTCTGTAAGAGAGGCATCCAGACAAACATGTTGATTAACCTTGATACGGTCAAAGATGTGGGGGAATTAACACCCGCGCTAGAACCTGCGAACAGGGAAAAAATGACCAAAATGCCGGAGGTGCTTTGATGCGATTGGCTGGAAAAAGAGCGCTGGTTACTGGGGGCCGCCAAGGGATTGGCCGCGGGATTGTCGACGCGTTTCTCAGGGAAGGTGCCGTTGTCATGACCTGTGGGCGCGGGGCAAGACCTGACGGGTTGCCTGATGATGTTCTCTGGTACCCGCTGGATGTCGCTAACGCTGACGCAGTTGAAGATCTGGCACACACGACCAATGGCGCGGATATACTCGTCAACAATGCGGGTGTTCAGGTCGAAAAATCCGTCGCCGACAGTTCGGATGCCGATTGGGACGCTGTGATTGGCACGAATTGTCGGGGCGTATTCAACCTTTGCCGCGCCTATATCCCGCGGATGACCGAGGGGAGCTCGATTATCAATATTGGGTCGATTTCGGGCAAGGCCGCGGACCCTTCGATGGCGCTTTATAACGCGTCCAAGGCGTTCGTGCACGGGCTGACGCGGTCGATTGCTGTCGATCATGGTCCTGAAATCCGGTGCAATGCAATCTGTCCCGGCTGGATCGAAACCGGAATGCTCGACGCGGGATTTGATCTGGCGTCCGACCCGACAGCGGCACGTCAGGATGCACTGAAGCGGCATCCAACTCGGCGCTTTGGAAGGCCCGAGGATATCGCCAGCATGGCGGTTTGGCTGGCTTCGGATGAGGCCGGTTTTGCCACGGGTCAGCTGTTCACGGTGGATGGTGGTATGACGGCTGCCTCACCCCTTAATCCGGGATTGTTTTGATGCACACTCAGCATACGGCTTGCCTTGGGGGCGGGGTGATTGGCGCCAGTTGGGCCGCGTTGTTTCTGGCATCTGGCCGTTCAGTTGCGATGTATGATCCGGCCCCGGACGCTGAACTGAAAGTGCGCGCCTATGTAGAAATGGCATGGCCAGCAATGGTCGAATTAGGGCTGGCAGAGCAGGGGACACCCGATGCAATCACCTTCTGCCGGGACGCGGCCAGCGCTGTCGCAGGTGCAGGGTTTGTGCAGGAAAACGTGCCAGAGCGTCTGGAGATCAAACACGCGATATTTTCCGAGATCGAGCCCTCATTGGCACCTGATGCGATTGTCGCCAGTTCCGCCTCGGGGTTGACGCTTAGCCAAATGCAGCGGGGTTGGAAAAACCCGGCTCGTTTCGTTCTGGGGCACCCGTTCAACCCACCGCATCTGATACCTTTGGTTGAAGTTCTGGGAAATGACAAAACGGACAATGGTGTGGTCGAGGCGGCGCAGGGTTTCTACGAAAGCCTCGGCAAGACCACGATCCGCGTCAACAAAGAGGTTCCAGGTCACGTGGCCAATCGCCTGCAAGCCGCGATCTGGCGAGAGGCTATCCATCTGGTGACATCAGGCGTTGCTTCGGTCGAAGATGTCGATAAGGCGGTCTGGGCGGGTCCGGGTTTGCGGTGGGCCGCTATGGGCCCGACAATGTTGTTCAACCTTGGGGCCGCTGAAGGTGGACTGCAGGCTTTTTGCGATCATTTTTCCCACACATTCAACGGATGGTGGGATGATTTGGGTGACGTTCACTTGGACGACGATGTGACCCGACAATTGGTTGACGGCGTTGAAGCCGAAGCGCGCGGAAAATCACCGGCCGAGCTGTCACGGCAACGCGATGCCATGATCGTCGCATTGCAAAAATCAGTTGCGGGTTTGCGCTGACAATTGGCTGCTGTGCAAAGGTTTACGACGATCATCGCCGAGTTGACGCCAATCGGTCCTTTGCCGCGCGCCCAACGACGCTTTGATGTGTGGCTGAACACCGCGCATTTGCATGTGTTCAGCTGCATAGTCAGCCGTTTTCGCCCAATACCTTTATAGCCCCAAGAAGACGGGCGATTTCCTGTTCGGTGTTGTAGTGGCAAAAGGAAATGCGGATGCAGTCCGTCAACCCCAGCGGTGTAAGAACGTTGCCGGAATAGTGGTCGGCCTTTCGGGTATGGGTGCGAATGCCTTGTTGGTTCAAAATCTCGACCACATCTTCGGATGCGCGCCCCTCGATCGCAATTGACACCAGCCCTTCGCGTGCCGGGTTGTCAGCTCCGGCCAGAACGGTGACGTGATCCATATCGCGCAGTCCCGGCAGGTTTCCTGTTCCATTGATGGCAGTATTGGTCAGATGAGTCTCGTAGGCGTGAATAGCCCGGCCCGCAGCTTCAATGCGCTTGCGCGGCTCGGTCTCGCCCGAAACCTCGCCCCCAAGCCAGTCAAAATACGCCACCACGTCCGATACAGTTGCATATGACCCTGCATCGCGTGTCCCGAACTCCCACCCGGTCGCGGGGGCGTCGATCAGCATGTCGTGCGGCAACGCGCTGAGCTTGTCGGATATCCACGCAATGCCGTAGCCGTGGCGCGAAAACACTTTGTAGGGTGAGATTGCGTATCCGTCGACATCATAGGCGTCTAGGTCCAACTGCCCGTGGGCCGCATGCTGAATTCCATCGACGATGATCAAGCAATCCGGCGCTACAGCACGGATCGCTGCGGAAATCGCCGCCACATCCATGCCCATGCCGGTCACGGGCGAGGCATGCAAGATCGTTGCCACCGCCACATCTGGCGTCATCAGCCCGGAATAGTCAGCGGCCGTAACCAATCCGGTGTCGTTGTCGTGCGGAACATTCACGTAATCCAGCTCCGCAATTTCGGCCCAGCGACGCGCCGCGCTGCGTGTGGCTGGGTGTTCGATGGACGAGCCGATTATTTTTGATCCTTTCGGCGCGACAAGACAAGCGGTGCGGATCATGCGAAACAGCAGCTCTGTTCCGCTCTCTCCTGCAAAGAATTGTCCGGAAGACGTGTTCATGAAAACAGCCAAGTCTTCTTTGGCCTTGTTGATCACACCTTGGGTTCCCTGACCCGCTGGGTTTATGCGTCCAGGATTGTCTGGGATCGCTGCATAAAAGGCTGACGTCTCAGCGACAGATTTCAAAGTCAGCGCTCCGCCAGCGTTCTCGAAAAAGATGCGTTCGCCTTGAAACGGGCAGGTGCTGACATGGGCAAACCGGTCGCGTATGGCGTCGATGAGGGCGGGGTTGTCTTGGATCATAGGTTTGTCCTGTGCGTAGTCAGAGCGCGGTTTACGATCGTTCGGTAAGGCTTGGTCACCGCGATAAGATTTTTTTTCGGGAAACTGTCGACATCTTTATCGAAGTTTCTGCGAACTGAAATGTTCAGGCCGCATGCTGCCATCCTGTCAAGCGAGAACGTGACATGATTGCGCTGTACCGTCGTTTTGTGTCGCTATCGAACTATTCTTTCATTAAAAATTCCCGGCGTTTATCCCGGAGATCCAGATAAGAATGGCGTCTTCTGTTGGCATGAGTGTGTGGTGACATATGCGAAACATATCGTGATCAGCTTTCACGACTTCGACTAAGTTTTTTGCCGGCTTGTGCAAACCTTCTGAAGGTTGCTTTTCACTACGACTGGACTCTTTCCTGCAGTTAGTAGATACGCAAGTTCACTTAAAATATGTTTTATTTTCAATAATTTGCCTTTGGTTGGTCTATTTACTAAAAATTTAGTTTGACAGGTGCGCAAAAAATCGCTGATGCTGCCTGCTATCCGGTTCGCGCCGGAAAACCATAATTTTTGGGAGGAAAGAGATGCGGAGACATCTACTTTCCGCAGTGGCGGCGGCTGCCGTCATTGCGGGGCACGGTCCCGTTTGGGCCGACGAAGCCGCAGCACAACGTTGGATCGACGACGAATTCCAGCCATCGACCCTGTCGAAAGACGAACAGATGTCGGAAATGCAGTGGTTCATCGAAGCTGCACAGCCTTATGCTGGCATGGAAATCAACGTTCTGTCCGAAGGCATCCCGACCCACTCCTACGAATCCGAGGTTCTAACTAAGGCGTTCGAGGAAATCACCGGCATCAAGGTCAATCACCAGATCCTTGGTGAAGGCGAAGTGGTTCAGGCGGTTCAGACACAGCTGCAAACCGGCCGGAATCTGTATGACGGTTACGTCAATGACAGTGACCTGATCGGTACGCATTCGCGTCTGCAACTGGCTTATCCGCTGACCGACATGATGGGCGGCGACTGGGCGGCGACAACCTCGCCAACTCTGGATCTGGATGACTTTATGGGCATTCAGTTCACCACCGGTCCAGATGGCAAGCTGTATCAGCTGCCCGACCAGCAGTTTGCGAACCTCTATTGGTTCCGCAAGGACTGGTTCGATGACGAAGCAAACAAGGCCGCGTTCAAAGAGAAATACGGCTATGATCTGGGCGTTCCGGTCAACTGGTCGGCCTATGAGGATATCGCCGAGTTCTTCACCAATGACGTGAAAGAAGTCGACGGCGTGGCAATCTACGGCCACATGGATTACGGCAAGCGTGCGCCTGATCTTGGTTGGCGAATGACCGACGCCTGGTTGTCGATGGCCGGTGCCGGTGACGTGGGCGAGCCGAACGGTGTTCCCGTTGATGAATGGGGCATCCGCATGGAAGCGGGCACCTGTAACCCTGTTGGTGCGTCCGTTTCGCGCGGTGGTGCTGCAAACGGTCCGGCTGCGGTCTACGCGATCCGCAAGTGGGATGAATGGCTGCGGAATTATGCGCCTCCGGGTGCGGCATCTTATGACTTTTACCAGTCGCTGCCAGCGCTTAGCCAGGGCAACGTGGCCCAGCAAATCTTTTGGTACACTGCCTTTACCGCCGACATGGTGAAGCCGAAGTCTGAAGGCAACAACACCGTGGACGACGAAGGCACGCCGCTTTGGCGGATGGCGCCCAGCCCGCATGGCCCCTACTGGGAAGAAGGCCAGAAGGTTGGCTATCAGGACGTGGGTTCCTGGACCTTCCTGAAGTCGACCCCTGCGGATCGTGCTCAGGCGGCCTGGCTTTACGCCCAGTTCGTGACGTCTAAGACTGTCGATGTGAAGAAGTCCCATGTGGGTCTGACCTTCATCCGCGACAGCTCGGTCAACCACGAGTCGTTCACCGAACGCGCACCCAAGCTGGGTGGCCTGGTCGAGTTCTACCGCTCGCCTGATCGTGTGGCATGGTCGCCGACCGGCATCAACGTGCCGGACTATCCAAAGCTTGCCCAGATCTGGTGGCAGCAGATTGGTGACGTGAACTCGGGCGCATTCACCCCGCAAGAGGCGATGGACCGTCTGGCTGAAGAAATGGACATCACCATGGCTCGGATGCAGGCCGCAGATGAAAGCGCCGGTGTTTACGGTGGCTGTGGCCCTCGCCTGAACGAACCGCAGGATCCCGCCTTCTGGCTGGAAAAAGCGGGCTCGCCCAAGGCCAAGCTTGAGAACGAAAAACCGCAAGGCCAGACCGTCAACTATGACGAACTGGTTCAGCGTTGGCAGTCTCAGTAAGTTTCAAAAACCCGGGGGTGCCGGTCTCGGCGCCCCCACCTTAAAGACCAGTGCGATGCACTGAAGTACCGGAACCCACGGACATGATCGAATTACAAGATGCCACCAAACGCGTTGGCAACGTCATCCATATAAAACCAACGACCCTGACGCTGCAAACCGGCCATTTCAATGTGTTGCTGGGCGCGACAGGATCGGGCAAGACCTCTCTGATCAAGATGATGGCCGGGCTGGATCCGATTGCCCAGGGCAAGGTTTTAATGGACGGGCAGGATGTGACTCGGCTGAACACGCAAAAGCGGCAGATCAGCTTGGTTCACCAATTCTTCGTGAACTACCCTCACATGACGGTTTTCGACAATATCGCCTCGCCCCTGCGCGTGGCTGGGATGGCAAAATCCGAAATCGAAGGCCGCGTGGAAGAGGCCGCCGATCTGCTGCAACTGCGCCCGATGCTGCAGCGTCGCCCGCATGAACTTTCAGGCGGGCAACAACAACGTACCGCGCTGGCACGCGCCATCGCGAAAGAAAGCCGCGCCGTATTTCTTGATGAGCCGCTGGCAAACCTGGACTACAAGCTGCGCGAAGAACTTCGCGAACAATTGCCAGACTTGTTTGCTGGCCGTGGAGCCGTGGTAGTCTACGCCACTTCGGAACCCGAAGAAGCGCTGTTGCTGGGCGGTTATACAGCCCTTATGGAAGACGGGCGCGTTACGCAATTTGGCCCCACTGCTGATATCTATCGAAATCCTGAGAACATTGCCGCTGCGCGCGTGTTTTCGGACCCGCCGATTAATGTGGCCCGCGTCACCGTGTCATCTGCGCAGGCACAGCTTGCGGGCGGCGGCGGCTGGGCCGTTTCGGATATGGCGGACGGCGATTACATGGTCGCAGTACGACCGCACCGAGTGACTCCCACCCGCACTTCCGATGTCGATGTGGAACTGACAGGTCGTGTGATTGTCACAGAGCTATCGGGTTCCGATTCCAGTGCGCATTTCCAGCACGGGGATGATGCTTGGGTTTCTTTGGCGGCTGGCGTGCACCCGTATCAGGTGGGCGAAGATCACCGATTTTACATGAACCCGGCCCATTGCCGGTATTTCGGCCAAGACGGCAAAAGGGTGGCCTGACATGGCGCAGATCAAGCTTTCAAACCTAAAACACAGCTACATGCCGACGCCGAAAGGCCCCGAGGACTATGCGCTGAAGGAGATCGACGTGACGTGGCGCGATGGTGGGGCATATGCGCTGCTGGGGCCGTCGGGTTGTGGCAAGTCCACGTTGTTGAACATCATCTCGGGCTTGTTGATGCCGTCCGAGGGCCAGATCCTTTTCGATGATCGCGACGTTACGGCTCTACCGCCTGACCAGCGTAATATCGCGCAAGTATTCCAGTTCCCAGTAATCTACGACACGATGACAGTAGGCGAGAACCTGGCGTTTCCGCTGAAGAACCGAGGTGTTGATGCGGCGACGATCAAACGTCGCGTCGATGAGATTGCCGAGATGCTGGACGTCACGGATATGCTGAATGCCCGTGCCTCGGGTCTGAGCCCGGATAACAAGCAGAAGATCTCGATGGGGCGCGGTCTGGTCCGTGATGACGTGAACGCGGTGATGTTCGATGAGCCGCTGACCGTGATCGACCCGCATCTGAAATGGAAGCTGCGGTCCAAGCTGAAAGAGCTGCACCAGCGTGTGCAGGCCACGATGATCTACGTGACCCACGACCAGACCGAAGCCCTGACCTTCGCGGACGAGGTGGTTGTGATGCAGGAAGGCGAGGTGGTGCAGATCGGAACGCCGGTTGAACTGTTCGAGCGCCCCCAACACACATTTGTCGGCCACTTCATCGGATCACCCGGCATGAATGTTCTACCGTGTGAGGCCAAGGGCGACCGCGCGGTGTTCGAAGGCCACGAGGTGATGCTGGAGGGTCCGACCCACGGAGAGGGGGGCCGCACCGATCTGGGTATCCGCCCAGAATATGTTGGCTTCGGCGACACCGGCATTCCGGCGCATGTGACCAAGGTTTCGGATATCGGCCGCCACTACGTGGTCAGCGCAATGGTCGGCAAAACCGCCCTGAAGGCCGTGACCGAACACAGCGTGCCTGAGCCGGGCTCGCAGGTTTTCCTGCAATTCAAATCAGAACAATCCCGCGTCTACCGCGACGGCTGGATCGCAACCGAGGAGCGCAGCTGATGAGAACAGAAAACCAAAAGGCGTGGTTCTTTGTGCTGCCTGTTCTGGCCCTTGTCGCGTTCAACGCGCTGGTGCCGATGATGACGGTCGTCAACTACTCGGTGCAGGAAACCTTCGGCAACAACCAGTTCTTCTGGGAAGGTCTGGGCTGGTTCGAACAAATCCTGCGGTCCGACCGGTTTCAGGCCGCGCTGGGACGGCAGTTCCTGTTCACCTTCCTAATTCTTCTGATTGAGGTGCCTTTGGGCATCATCGTTGCCTTGTCGATGCCGCGCAAAGGGTTCTGGGTGCCCGTCTGTCTGGTCCTGATGGCCCTGCCGATGCTGATCCCGTGGAACGTGGTTGGCTCGATGTGGAACATCTTTACCCTGCCGAAAATCGGCCTGCTTGGGTACTTCCTGAATGACGTGCTTGGCATCAACTATGACATGACGCAACAGCCGCTGTCGGCCTGGATCACTGTCGTCGTCATGGATGTCTGGCACTGGACTTCGCTGGTTGTGCTGCTGTGCTATGCGGGCCTCGTGTCCATCCCGGATGCCTACTATCAGGCCGCGAAGATCGACGGTGCCAGCCCATGGTCGGTGTTCCGTTACATTCAGCTGCCAAAGATGAAGACCGTCCTGACTATCGCAGTTCTGCTGCGGTTCATGGACAGTTTCAACATCTATACCGAGCCCTTCGTTCTGACAGGAGGCGGCCCCGGCAACTCAACCACCCTTTTGTCGATTGACCTTGTGAAGATCGCACTGGGACAGTTCGACCTTGGCCCTGCGGCCGCGATGAGCCTGATTTACTTCGCCATCACGCTGCTTGTCAGCTGGGTCTTCTACACTCTGATGACAAAGGATGACGCGCAATGAAGAAGCGGTCCCTTATCCCGATCCTCTATATCGCGTTCCTGATGCTGCCGATCTATTGGCTGGTTGCGATGTCCTTCAAGACAACGAATGAGATCCTGTCGGGCTTTTCCCTATTCCCCCAGACTTTTACGCTGGAAAACTACGTCACGATCTTCACGGACCCAACGTGGTATTGGGGCTACATCAATTCGATAGCTTACGTGACGATCAACACAGTGCTGTCGGTGTGTGTTGCCTTGCCAGCCGCTTATGCGTTCTCGCGCTATCGGTTTCTTGGCGACAAGCAGTTGTTCTTCTGGCTGCTGACCAACCGGATGGCACCGGCTGCGGTCTTCGCGCTGCCATTCTTCCAGCTCTATTCCTCCATCGGCCTGTTCGACACATATCTGGCCGTGGCGCTAGCCCATACCTTGTTCAACGTGCCGCTGGCCGTTTGGATTCTGGAAGGGTTCATGCGTGGCATTCCTAAGGAACTGGATGAAACTGCCTACGTTGATGGCTACTCTTTCCCGCGCTTCTTCGTGACGATCTTCCTTCCGAACATCAAAGCGGGTGTCGGTGTTGCAGCCTTCTTCTGCTTCATGTTCTCTTGGGTGGAAATGCTGTTGGCCAAAACCCTGACTGCGGTCGAGGCAAAACCCATCGCCGCAGTGATGACCCGAACGGCTTCCAGCGCCGGGTACGAGCTGGGTCTATTGGCCGCCGCCGGTACCCTGACCATTATCCCTGGTGCCATCGTCATCTGGTTTGTCCGAAACTACATCGCGCGCGGTTTCGCGATGGGACGTGTGTGAGGTTCGATATGCGTAAACTAATTCTCGCCCTCTCCATCCTTCCTTCGACGGCGTTTGCACAGGCGCAAACCGGATGGGGTAATGTCGGCAAGCAAGAGGAGAAGGGCTTCTCGTGGACCGATCCGCTGTGGCCCGATTTCTGGATGGCATGGACACCAGCAACGCTCGCCATTTTTGTAGGAATATTTTCCGCAATTGCACTTATCGGCGTTTTGGAAGGGTTCAAATTTCGCGATGGGATCGAACGGCGCGGTGTGCTGGGTTTGACCACCACGCTAGGCGACCGACTGTTTATCACGCTTTTGGGGTCGGCCTACATCTTTTTGGCCTGGCTCGGATTGGTGGGACAACCGGTTTGGACGCCGCTGTTTATGTCCATCGGCTGGGGCATCTTCGTCTTCTGGAAAGTTTAAGCTTTGCGAAACTGCGAAAGGATGCTTGTCTGTCAGGCATACTAAAAAATGGCGACACCGAGACTGATGCGAAAGAAAAAAACAACAAACTTACTGACCGAAGTAGAGCTGGAGTTCATGAACGAACTCTGGGCGCTGGGTCAGGGCTCGGTCCGTGATGTTCTTGATCGTTTGCCGCCGGATCGAAATCTGGCCTACACATCCGGCGCAACAATTTTGCGCATTCTCGATGAAAAGGGATTTGTAGAAAGTGAGAAAAACGGCAAGTCGCTGACGTACCGGCCACTTCTGGAAAAAGACAGGTATCAGTCGCGTTCGCTACAAAATCTTTCCCGAACGCTGTTCGACGATACTCCTGCAACTTTGGTTGCAAGGCTGGTCGACGATGCGGGACTTACAGAAGATGATCTGGAGGAAATTCGAGCACTGGTAGAGAGGAGACTGCAAAATGACGGCGGTTAAACCGGTTCTCGACGCTTTTCTCGAGTTTAATGTTGTACTTGGGGTGTCAGCCCTGATCTGGCTGACGGCTCGCGCGGTGTTGACGCGATCATCGATGCGATTTGAGTCTGTCGCGCAACTTCGATCACTCAAAGCACTTTGCATCTGCGTCGTGCTGAGCCCAGTTTTGGCAATGGGAGTATCGGCGGTTGTTGGGTTCCTATGGCCGGGACGCGCAGTCGCGCTGGGGGATCTGGCCGTAGCGGCCTATTTGCGCGGTGAGATCGCTATGCCTGCTGCGCAGTTTGAAACCTTGTTGAATACGCGCGAACGTTGGCTTGATCACGTCCTGTCCGGTTCGTCTTTAGTTGTAACCTTTGCACTTATTGCTTTCGCATTTGTATCGACAATCCTGACCGTAAGGGTAGTGCGCGATGCTTGGGCAATTCGCAAAGCCGTAAGTTCCAGCTTTCTTTGGCGGCAATCGTCCAAGGTCGACATTCGGTTGTCGGACCGGATTACCGTGCCATTTGCTGTGCGCGGTCTACGCCGTCGTCACGTGGTCTTACCCAGCCATCTGCTCAATACACCGCGTGAAATGCGGTTCGCTTTGGCCCATGAATTCCAGCACATCCGCGCGTTGGACGTGGAGTGGGAACTTGGCTTTGAACTCTTGCGCCCGCTGCTGTTCTGGAACCCGGCCTATCTGGTGATCAAGCACCAGTTTGACCGACTACGCGAGCTGGCCTGTGACCAGTCCGTCGTCTCGCGCAAAGGCATAGACGCCAAAGACTATACGGCCTGTTTGCTGGATTACTGTTCGCGGTCTCTGACGATAAACAGCCCACGTATTCTTCATGTGGCATTGGTGAACGGGACAAAAGCAAAGCATGTGTTGCGTTTGCGTGTGATTGCCCTGACCGAAGCGCCAGCGACAACTCCTCCGCTGCCTGCTGTATTCCTTGGGCTGACATTATCTTTGACAACCGTTCTTGCCATCAGTTCCGCGTCAGTGCGCCAAACTCAGGATTGGAGCCACGACCGATTGATGCTTTCGACGGTTGTGAACCTTGAACGGCTAGAGGCCCGCAATCAGGGGAACTAAAGTGGTGCGATGATCTGTGGCTTGGCTTGTCGCGCCGACGTTTTCAATACCAAACACTAGGCATTGAACCGCTTGATTGGGTTTAGTCGTAAACATTTGGGTCTGATTGACGTGGCAGCCTATTTTGTCATTTGTTTTGCGCAAATAGTTCTCGAATTGGTTCGGTCTAATTGAACGCCTGCCATTTCCGCAGGAATGTGGACCTTCACGCGGTGTACTTTGTCTACGGTGCGCGGTGTGTGGGTCGACCACGCCACATTGAACAAGTGGGAGGCGAAGTACTCGCCGCAGACGTAAGCGCGCCCCGAATCTCGCAGATACCGGCACTTTCAACAGTTTGGGACAAAACCCGTTCCAGATTTTCAAGCGATTCAGCACGCTGGCCACATAAGGCCACGAGTTGCCATTGGACACAAAGCGTTCCAACGCACCAGATACTGAGCGAGTTTTCATTATACGCCTTGGCGCCTCGGTTCAGTGCATAACTACTTAAGCGCAAGGCAATTGGCCGGCTTATCTGTTGATCCCTCTCGTAACTGTCTGTTTCCTTGTCAATTACATGCCGATTGGCCCGCATACATTCCAAGTCCAGCACCGGCCGCCGTGGCAAGGGATTTGCCGGTGCCTGATCCAATCTGGTTACCCAAGACGCCGCCAATAGCAGCACCTCCGAGAACACCAGCGGCACAGCGAGCGTCGTTTTGTACTTGAGCTTGAGTTTGGGTTGTCGGGGCTCCGCATGCCGCCAGCAGCAATACGCCACCAAACAGGCAAGCCACGGTTGTCTTCTTCATGTCGGTTTCCTCACATTCGCACGTAAGTAATGAACTCTGGTTTCCATACATGTGGGGTCTACCGTACCTCTCTCCAAACTGCCGGGGGATCAGGCGCAAGAAACCGCCCAAGTGGGTTGTTTCGCCGGCTGAGAAATGCCGTTTTGCGGTTAAGGAGTGAGCCACGTCTTAACGCACGCGCGAAGAAGCTTTGGTAGCAGGGTCAATCATGCGCTTGAAGGTTCGGGGCAGCAACGTGGTGCTGATGCTGAAGTGTGTTTTCTGAAGCCAATCGTTTGATTGGTCCCGGTCCAACTACGACGTTTGGGTCAGCAACGTGAGACGTGAAACACCCACAGTAACCTATAATTGGCGGGAAGGTAACTTTTATGGTCAAAAGACAATGTATGTCTGCATTCGACCCTTGTTTTATTGGTCGGAGTGAGAGGATTCGAACCTCCGACCCCTGCCTCCCGAAGACAGTGCTCTACCAGGCTGAGCTACACTCCGACCGTGGCGCGTGATCTATACCCGCGAATTTGGATGTGCAAGAGGGTTTTCGCATGGATTATTTGAATTGCGCCGGTCTTTCGCTGACGCAGTATCAGGTCAGTACGCTGGTTTGATACAGCCGAATTTTTGTGCCGCCATGGTCCACAACCGGCCCCGGCGGCAATAGGGGCAAACGGGTAGATCGGGCCAGGCTTGCACTGCTGGTGACGATGCCGACACGCCAGCCTTTGAACCTGGATTGCAGTACCTTTCCCAGGCTGCCGTAAACCGATCGCAGGCGTTTTTCGTCTCCGATCCGTGCACCATAGGGTGGATTGACAATAACAAGACCCGAAGGCCCTGACGGAGGCTTTATGTCACTGACCGAGCGGGTCTGAAACATGGTGAGTTCTGCAACTCCAGCGCGGTCGGCGTTTTTGGTCGATGCTTCAATCGCCCCGCTATTACGGTCCGAGCCAAAAAAAATCATGTCCGGTTTGGCCAAAGGCGGTTGCTGGCGCATCGTGGACCAAAGGTCCGGGTCGAAACTCGGCAGATATTCAAAGGCAAAGCTGCGCGTGCGGCCCGGGGGCAACCCCAGTGCAATTTCGGCAGCTTCAATGACAAAGGTGCCCGAGCCGCACATCGGATCCAGAATTGGCTCGGACCCATCAAATCCACACTCTCTGAGGAACATCGCAGCCATCGTTTCGCGCATTGGGGCTTTTGCGACGGCGGGCTTGTGGCCGCGCTTGTGCAACGGTTCGCCTGAGCTGTCTATCGAAAAGGTGCACAGATCTTTTTCTATCCGAAGCAGAACACGCACGGCCGCATCTGCTGAAACAGGAGCGCCCAGAGTTTCCGTAATCGCCCGTTCGATGCGCTGTCGCGCGGCACCCGCGTGATAGATTCGGGATTTGCGACTTGATGCTTCGACCTTGACGGGAACATCGGGGCGTAGAAAGTTTGCCCAGGGGAATTTTCTGGCTCGTTTGTCCAGTTGCGCGAGATGGACGGCGGGAAATCCGCCCAATCGCACCAGAACTTTGTTCGCTCCGCGCAAACAAAGGTTCGCGCGCCAAACTTCCGACCACCCACCGTTGCAGGTGACACCGCCGGGCACGGGCTTTGCACCTGCGAATCCTTGCTCGACTGCTTCAGCATGCAGTGGGGCTTCAAGGCCGGGCGTTGCGACCAGAAAAATCTCAAAATTGTCGTTTGGTTCCATCCCGGGTGCTTACACCGGAAGCGTTGCGGGTGCGATATACAATTTTAGCGGGCTCAAAATGCAGCCCTTCAAGTTAAATTGACAAATTATCGGCAATTTAGGCGGCAACGGGTTTGCGTTTGGCACCATCCCCGCGTAAAGGGTCCGTGATCAAATCGAAGCTTGGAACAAAAGCAGGTGCTATGCGCCTTTTTTGCTCTCAGGCTCCCACATGCAGATCGTTTTGTGCCACTATGCAGTGGTGGGAACGATGTGTTGCAGGAAAGAGGCTTGGAAGACCGTAGCGACATGCAAACTTTCAAACTGAAAAAAGGGTTGGAGCTGCCGGTGCAAGGCGCGCCAGAGCAGACGATCCAGCCGGGTCCTGAATTCAGGTCTGTTGGGGTTTTGGGGGCCGATTATCTGGGCCTGAAACCGCGCATGCTGGTTCAGGAGGGTGAAGAGGTACGGCGGGGCACACCGTTGTTCTGTCACAAGGATGTGCCCGAGGCGATGATGGTCGCCCCGCTCAGCGGCAAAGTCGTGGCCATCAACCGTGGTGCGCGTCGGGTTCTGCAGAGCGTTGTGATCGAAGTCTCTGACGTCAACGACACAGGCCTGGATTTTTCCGGCGTGGGCAACGCCGAAACGGCCGAAAGCGTGACTGAACGCCTGTGTGCAGCCGGATTGTGGACTGCCTTCCGTACGCGGCCGTATTCCAAGATGGCAACACCGGGAACCACGCCCGCGGCAATTTTCGTGACGGCCATGGATAGCGAACCTCTGGCTGCTGATGCTGCGACCATTATTCAGGATGCAGGTGACGCCTTTGCTGCCGGCCTGAACGCTGTTGCCAAGCTGACCGAGGGTAAGACATATCTGTGCCAAAAAGAGGGCAACGCCCTTCCGGGCGCGGACGTTCCGGGTGTCGAAGCAGCAGCGTTTTCCGGACCGCACCCTGCCGGTCTGGCTGGAACGCACATCCACTTCCTTGAGCCGCTGGCCGGTGAGAAACAGGTTTGGACGATCGGCTATCAGGACGTGATCGCGATTGGTCGCCTGATGCAGACGGGTCATCTGGACCCCAACATCGTGGTTGCCCTGTCAGGCCCTGGTGCGCGCCAGCCCCGCCTGATCCGCACAGTCATGGGCGCATCGACCGACGATCTGACGCGTGACGAAATCAATGTGGACGGAACCGCCCGCGTTATTTCTGGCTCTATCCTGTCTGGCCGCCATGCAGCGGGTCCGGAGGCTTATCTGGGCCGTTTCGCGCGTCAGATCAGCATCATCCGCGAAGACCATGATCAGCATACGTTGGGCTGGATTCTTCCGATGCCGTCGAAATACGCGGTTCAGCCGGTTCTTGGCTCGGCCTTTGCCAAGAAGCTGTTTGCATTCACGTCCAATTTGAATGGTGGACGCCGTGCAATGGTGCCGACCGGTACGTTCGAACAGCTGATGCCGCAGGACTACTTGCCGACGCAATTGCTACGCGCTTTGCTGGTAATGGACACCGATACTGCACAGGCGCTAGGTGCGCTGGAGCTGGACGAAGAGGACCTTGGCCTTATTGGCTTTGCCTGTCCGGCGAAATATGAATATGGGCTGGCGCTGCGCGACTGCCTGACAAAGATTGAAAAGGAGGGCTGATCCGAATGGGTTTGCGCAACTTCTTTGACCGGATCGAGCCGAACTTTACCAAGGGCGGCAAGTACGAGAAGTATTTCCCCATCTACGAGATGGTCGAAAGCTTCATCTACACTCCGAAAACCGTAACCTCCGTCGCGCCCCATGCGCGGTCCTACGTGGATATGAAGCGGATCATGACTTATGTCGTGATCGCTACGATCCCCTGTATCCTGTGGGGGATGTATAACACCGGCTATCAGGCAAACTCGGCCATTGCCGCGCTGGGTCCGGATTCAGCCACCGGCTGGCGGATTGCCATCCTGCAGATGTTCGGTATCTCACTGAACCCTGCCAGCATCTTTGCAAATGTGATGCACGGGCTGATGTACTTCCTGCCGATATACATCGTCACGCTTGTGGCGGGAGGTATCTTCGAGGTCATCTTTGCAACTGTTCGCGGCCATGAGGTGAACGAGGGTTTCCTTGTGACTTCAATGCTTTACACGCTAATCATGCCCGCATCCACGCCGCTTTGGCAGGTTGCGCTGGGTATCATCTTTGGCGTTGTTATCGGTAAAGAAGTCTTTGGCGGTACTGGCAAAAACTTCCTGAACCCTGCGCTTGTCGGTCGCGCGTTCCTGTACTTTGCTTATCCGGCGAATATGTCGGGTGACACGGTCTGGACCCCGGTTGATGGCTTTTCGGGCGCAACGGCATTGTCGGTTTCCGCCTCAGAAGGGTATCAGGCATTGGCCACCGAGGGACTTACCTGGTGGAACGCGTTTTTGGGTCAGATGCAGGGCAGCTTTGGCGAGACCTCGACGCTGGCCTGTATGATCGGTCTGGCATTTCTTTTGATGACGCGCATCGCCAATTTCCGCCTGATTGTCGGCTGTCTGGCAGGCACCATAGGTCTTACCTTGCTGTTCAACCTGATTGGGTCGGACACTAACCCGATGTTCGCGATGCCCTGGTACTGGCATGTCGTCGTCGGCGGTTACGCCTTCGGTCTGGCCTTCATGGTGACCGAGCCTGTTTCGGCCAGCCACACCAACATGGGTCGCTACATCTACGGCGCCCTGATTGGTATCATGGTTGTGTTGATCCGTGTGGTGAACCCCGCTTTCCCCGAAGGCATGATGCTGGCAATCCTGTTCGGTAACGTCTTTGCACCGCTGATCGACTATTTTGTCGTTCAGGCAAACATCAAACGGAGGGCGCGTCGCCATGTCTGATACGCAATCCCCAGAACCCAAGGGCGCGATTGCCAAGTTCCTGGCGGCCTCGCCGGACTCGGTGGGTAAAACGATCTTTATCGCCGTAGCAGTCTGCCTTGTGGCTTCGATGGTCGTGTCAGCTGCAGCCGTAAGCCTGCGCCCTGTGCAGGAAGCGAACGCGCTGAAGGACAAGCAGATCAACGTTCTGCAGGTGGCAGGCGTTTACGAGCCGGGCATCGATGTCTCTGAAGCATTCGCAAAGTTCGAGCCGCATGTACTTGAACTGTCGACTGGCGAGTTTGTGGACGACAAATTCGATCCGGCCACTTTCGACGATCTGGCCGCTGCCAGTGACCCTGAGTTGAGCGTTGCGCTGGATGATGACCCTGCTGGTATCGGTCGCAAGGCTCTGTACCGCGTGATCTATCTGCTGCGTGATGACAGCGGAGCGCTCGACAAGGTCATCCTGCCGATTCAGGGTTATGGTCTGTGGTCGACGCTCTATGGGTTCATCGCGCTGGAAAGCAACGGTAACGACATCTACGGCCTGCAATTCTATCAGCACGGTGAGACGCCCGGTCTTGGTGCTGAGGTGGACAACCCTCGTTGGAAAGCACTGTGGAATGGCAAAAAACTGCGGGACGAGGCGGGGGATCTGCAGATCACCGTGTCCAAGTCACAACCCGCCGCCGGCCCTGAATTCTATGTTGACGCCCTGGCTGGTGCCACGCTGACTTCGGTTGGTGTCGATAACCTGGTGAAATTCTGGATGGGTGATGCGGGCTACGCTCCGTTCCTGGCCAAACTGCAAGCAGGAGAGATTTGATGTCCCAGACCAAGAAAGAGATGCTGGTCGACCCGCTTGTCGACAATAACCCGATTACGCTGCAGGTGCTGGGTATCTGTTCGGCGCTGGCGGTGACCTCGTCACTGCAGGTGTCTATGGTGATGGCGCTGGCGGTGATCTTCGTGACGTCATTCTCGTCCTTCTTCATCTCGTGCCTTCGCAACCAGATCCCGGGTTCGATCCGGATTATCGTGCAGATGGTGATCATCGCCTCGCTGGTGATCCTGGTGGACCAGATCCTGAAAGCCTATGCTTTCGAGATTTCGAAAACCTTGTCGGTCTTCGTTGGCCTGATCATCACCAACTGTATCGTGATGGGTCGCGCCGAAGCATTTGCGATGAAGAATCCTCCGGTCGCGTCGTTTATCGACGGTATGGGCAACGGTATGGGCTATGGCCTGATCCTGCTGCTGGTTGGTTTCATTCGCGAACTGTTCGGCAACGGGTCGCTGTTTGGCGTCACCATTCTACAGACCGTCAACAATGGTGGTTGGTACGTGCCCAACGGCATGCTGCTGCTGCCGCCGTCCGCGTTCTTTATCATCGGTCTGATCATCTGGGCCTTCCGCACATGGAAGCCAAACCAGGTCGAAGAACGTGAATACAAAATTCAGCAGGTAGAGGCCCACTGATGGAAGGTCTGATTTCACTGGCCGTGAAGGCCATCTTTGTTGAAAACCTCGCGCTTAGCTTCTTTCTCGGCATGTGTACCTTCATCGCCGTATCTAAGAAGATTTCGACCGCGCTGGGTCTGGGTATTTCTGTGATGGTCGTTCAGGCCATCACCGTGCCCACGAACAACCTGCTGCTCAACTACCTGTTGAAGCCAGGCGCGCTAGCTTGGGCTGGTTTCCCCGATGTGGACCTCACCTTCCTTGGCCTGATTTCGTATATCGGCGTGATTGCGGCGATGGTTCAGATCCTTGAGATGGTCTTGGATAAGTACTTCCCGCCGCTCTACAACGCGCTGGGGATCTTCCTGCCGCTGATCACGGTGAACTGCGCCATCCTGGGTGGCTCGCTGTTCATGGTTGAGCGTGACTATAACTTCGCCGAAGCCGCCACCTATGGTCTGTCTTCGGGCTTTGGTTGGGCGCTGGCGATCACTGCGATGGCTGGTGTGCGTGAAAAGCTGAAGTACTCGGACATTCCGGATGGTTTGCAGGGTCTTGGCATCACCTTCATAACCGCGGGTCTGATGGCGATGGCCTTCATGTCCTTCTCGGGCGTGAAGTTGTAAGGAGAAGCTCGCATGGAAACTTTTAGCCTGGGCGTCGTCCTTTTCACCCTGATCGTTATTGCTCTGGTGGCTCTGATTATGGCCGCCCGTTCGAAACTGGTATCGACAGGTGATGTGAACATAACCATCAACGGTGAGAAAACCATTTCCGTTCCCGCGGGCGGCAAGCTGCTGCAGACACTTGCGGCAGAAAAGCTGTTCGTGCCGTCTGCCTGTGGCGGCGGTGGTACTTGCGCGCAGTGTCGTGTGCGTGTGCATTCGGGCGGCGGGTCAATCCTGCCGACCGAAGAGAGTCACATCACCAAGCGTGAAGCTGCTTGTGGTGACCGTCTGTCCTGTCAGGTCGCGGTCAAACAGGACATGAATATCGAAGTCCCCGAAGAGGTCTTTGGCGTCAAGAAATGGGAGTGCACGGTTCGTTCGAACGAAAACGTGGCGACCTTCATCAAAGCGCTGACTCTGGACCTGCCAGAAGGCGAGGACGTGAACTTCCGTGCCGGTGGCTACATTCAGATCGAAGCTCCTGCGCACCAACTGAAGTACACCGATTTTGACGTTGAAGAGGAATACCGCGAAGATTGGGACCGCTTCAATCTGTGGCAGTATGAATCGGTTGTGAACGAACCAATCGAACGCGCGTATTCGATGGCCAACTACCCGGACGAAAAAGGCATGATCATGCTCAATGTCCGTGTCGCCTCGCCGCCTCCGGGCTCAGAAGGTATCCCAGCGGGTCAGATGTCATCTTATATCTTCAACCTGAAACCGGGTGATAAGGTGACAATCTCTGGTCCGTTCGGGGAGTTCTTTGCACGCGACACCCAAAAAGAGATGGTCTTCATCGGCGGTGGTGCTGGTATGGCACCAATGCGCAGCCACATCTTTGACCAGCTCAAGCGTCTGGAAAACCGCGATCGTAAGATCAGCTTCTGGTACGGTGCCCGGTCGAAAAAAGAGATGTTCTTTGTCGAGGATTTCGACCAGTTGGCGGAAGAGTTCGACAATTTCGAATGGCATGTCGCCCTGTCGGACGCGCAGCCCGAGGACGATTGGAAAGGCTATACCGGCTTCATCCACAACGTTCTGTTCGAGGAATACCTCAAGAACCACCCGGCGCCCGAGGATTGCGAATTCTACATGTGTGGCCCGCCAATCATGAACCAGTCGGTCATCAACATGCTGCTGGATCTGGGCGTGGATCGCGAAGACATCATGCTCGACGATTTTGGCGGGTAAGAGACAAAGAACCGGCGCTCAAGGGCGCCGGTTTTCTTTTGGGCTTAGAGACGAAGGTCGCTGTCTTCTATGGGCAAGACCGACTTGACGTCGAAGACGACGCTAGTGTCTTTTCCCAACGCCCTGATTTGCGCAGGTTCGACAGCTAGAAACTCCTGATGTGCCACGGCCAGAACGACGCCGTCATAGGCGCGTTCCTCGGGGAGATCGACAAGGGAAATGCCGTACTCGGCCAATGCTTCGGATGCATCGGCGTGGGGGTCGTGTACATCGACTTTGATGCCGTAGTCGGTCAGTTCTTCTATAATGTCGACGACTCTGGTGTTGCGCAAATCGGGACAGTTTTCCTTGAATGTAAGCCCCATGACCAGAACACGGGCGGAGCCCACATCAATCCCGATGCGAGTCATTCGCTTGACCAGTTGTGACACAACGTAGCCGCCCATGCTGTCGTTCAGACGTCGACCGGCCAGAATAATTTGTGGATGATGGCCGACCGCCTCGGCTTTGTGTGTCAGGTAATAGGGATCGACGCCAATGCAGTGACCACCAACCAGGCCAGGACGGAAGGGTAAAAAGTTCCATTTGGTACCGGCTGCGCGCAGGACCGCGTCGGTATCAATGCCGAGCCGGCCAAAAATCATTGCCAGTTCGTTAACCAACGCAATGTTCAGGTCGCGTTGCGTATTCTCGATGACCTTTGCGGCTTCGGCCACACGGATGCTTTCAGCTTTGTGCGTACCTGCCGCGATGATCCGGGCATAAAGCGCGTCTACCAGATCTGCCGCCTCGGGGGTCGAGCCTGAGGTCACCTTGCAAATATCCGAGATCCGATGAGCCTTGTCGCCAGGATTGATCCGTTCCGGGCTGTATCCGACAAAGAAATCCCTGTTGAATTTCAACCCGGAAATCCGTTCGAGCACTGGCACACAGTCTTCCTCGGTCGCGCCGGGATAGACCGTGGACTCGTAGATCACCAGGTCACCCTTTTTCAGAATGTGCCCGACCGTCTCGGATGCACTCAATAAAGGGGCCAAATCCGGTTGTTTGCCCGCTGTGATTGGCGTTGGAACAGTCACGATAAAGGTATCGCATGCCACGAGATCGGAAGATTCCGAGGTAAAGGTCAACCCAGTCGCAGCGGTCAGGTCTTCGGCTTCGACTTCCTGAGTGTTATCTCGCCCCGCGCGCAAGGCGTCTATGCGTTCTGCATTGATATCAAACCCAGTTACCGAACCGATCCTGGCAAACGCGACGGCCAACGGCAGGCCGACATAGCCAAGGCCAATGACAGCGATTTTTCGGGAACTGGGATTTGTTTCGAGCATGCGGGAAATCAGCTTATTTTCCGTGATAGTCGCGGAACCATTCCACGAACCGTGCGATCCCGACCTTGAAGTCGGTTTGGGGGCGATACCCGGTCAATCGCTGCAACAGGTCGGTATCGGCCCAGGTGGCGGGGACATCGCCCATTTGTATGGGCATGTGGTTTCTGATTGCCTTTTTGCCGACGGCTTCTTCAATTGCCTCGACAAAATCCAACAGGCGTACTTTGTCACCGTTTCCAATATTGACCACGCGCCAGGGCGCTACAGGAGAAAGGCTGTCGCCCTCTACGATATCATCCCTGCTGTCCGGGCGCACGGGCGGGCTGTCGATCAGCAACCTGATCCCGCGTACAAGGTCATCAACATAGGTGAAATCACGATACATGTCGCCGTGGTTGTAGATGTCGATCGGGCGGTCATCCAGTATGGCATCCACAAATTTGTAAAGAGCCAGATCAGGCCGCCCCCAGCTTCCGTAAACAGTAAAGAACCGGAACATCGTTGTAGGCAGGTTCCAGAGATGCGCATAGGAATGACCCATCGCCTCGTTCGCCTTTTTGGTCGCCGAATAGATGGTCAGAGGCGTGTCAGCTTTTTCAACCTCGGTGAAGGGCATCACCTCATTCGCGCCATAGACCGACGACGTAGAGGCCATCAACAGGTGCTCAACCTTATGTTCACGGGCAACTTCCATCACATTGAACGTACCGACTATGTTCGAGTCGATATAGCTGCGCGGATCTTCCAAGCTGTATCGCACGCCCGCCTGTCCAGCGAGGTGCACAATTACGTCAGGTTGAAACTCTTCCCCAACCTGCTTGAGCTTATCGTGATTTTCCAACAAATCCTCGGTTGCCGAAAAGCCGGGATTTTGAAGCAGCATCTGATGTCGACGGTTTTTTAAGGCGACATCATAGTAATCTGTCATCCCGTCATAGCCGTGCACGCGGAAGCCTTCCGAAAGCAACAGTTTTGCAAGATGGAACCCGATAAACCCTGCTGTACCCGTCACCAGAACGCGCTTCATTTTTCCCTCGACCTATGACCGAACCAATTTTGGCATCAAGGATACTGTCAGTCTGCTAAGGTCAAGGGGTTTCTGCCGAAAAGGTCAGCCAACGATCATTTGTTTCATACGCAAGGCTTCATACTCTAGCTCTTTCAGCCGGAAATGAACCACGTCACCGATAGTGATTACGCCACGCAGATTGCCGTCGGCAACAACGGGCATGTGACGAAAGCGCCCCTCGGTCATGGTTTTGAGAACATCGTTCAACAGGTCGTCCGGTGAACAAGTCTTGACCTCGCGCGTCATCAGATCTTCGACGGATTGCGGCAAGGTCTGGCCGGGCGTGTCAGCCATGCGCCGAACGATGTCGCGTTCGGACAGAATGCCCTGAAGTTTACCATTCTGGTCGGTCACGACCACAGCGCCAATCCGCTTGTCCTTGAGGGTGTTCACGACTGAATGGATCGTGTCGTTTGGGCGCACCGCAAATACAGCATCCCCTTTGCCCGAAAGCAATTTTGCGACTGTCGTCTGCGTGTGCGACAGATTGGATTCCACCGATTGGCTGTGCGTGCTTGTATCGGCCTTGTCGCCGCGGGTGGGGGGCTGATATGAGGTTGGGGCCATTGGCAATCTCCTCTTATTTTTGAGATGGCTTCCCCTACACCTTACCGCAGCATAGCGGTCTGTATAGGGTGCAAATGTCCAAACCGGGGAAAACTGCCGCAAAACAAGGATATCCGGACTGTTGTCTGACCTTTATCTTACTCCACCCATCGCAGCGCTGATTTTCTTTGTCGTGGTCGTTTGCGGGCACAACTTTAGAATGACGTGGAAACGGCAGGCGACAGGCTGGCAGAAAAAAGCCTGGTTATTTGGTGTGCCAGCTGGCCTCGGGTTATTGGTTCTGGGGTTCCTGCCGCTGAAGTTGTGAAGTCGGTTTGACTCTGCAAGAGGCCACTGGCATATGCCGGGCACGGTTTTCCTCAGGAGGTCTCTCGATGCGCCTTTTGCCTGTTCTGGCTGTTGCAACACTTGTTTCCGGATGTCTTTTTGACGAGGAGCCCGAGGTTGTGCGCCTGTCCGGTGAGACCATGGGTACAACATTCAACATAACCGCCATCGGCACGGATGTGAATGAAACCGCGTTGGGTACTGCGGTCGAAGAAACACTGGCTGACGTGAACGCCAAGATGTCCAACTGGGACCCGAATTCTGAGGTATCGACGTTTTCGGCGTCGACCAGCACTGACCCAACCGAGATTTCCGAAGAATTCGCGCTGGTCATCGATGCTGCAAATGATGTGCACGAGAAATCCGGCGGCACGTTTGACGTCACGCTTGGCCCGCTGATCGAGCTGTGGGGCTTTGGTCCGCGCAAGCCGGAAGATCCTGTACCGTCGGACGCCGAGATTCAGGCGGCGCTGGACAGCGTCGGTCAGGAACGCCTTTTGGCACTGGATAGCGAAAACAGGACTTTGGCCAAATCGGACGCTGGCGTTGGCATCAACCTGTCCGCAATCGCTAAAGGATACGGCATCGACGCCGTGGCTGCGACGCTGCGCGATGCGGGGATCGAAAACTACATGGTCGAGATCGGTGGTGATCTGGTCACCATGGGGCAAAACGACAAGGGAGAAGCCTGGCGGATCGGGATTGAAAAGCCCGAAGCGGGCGCGCAGAATCTACAGTTGGTTGTGCAGCTGGACGATCTCGGCATGGCGACCTCTGGCGACTATAAGAATTTCTTTGAACAGGATGGTGTGCGGTATTCGCATATCATTGACCCAACGACGGGTCGTCCGATCACACATCGCACAACGTCTGTCACGGTTCTGGCCGAAAATGCGATGATGGCCGATGCCTGGGCGACGGCAATGTTGGCGCTGGGTCAGGAAAAGGGCATGGAACTGGCGGAAGAACATAAACTTGCCGTGTATTTCATCTCGCGGGATGTGACAGGCGGCGACGATGCCTATATTACCGTTCACAGCACTGCGTTCAAAGACGCATTGGGCACCAACTGACAAGTAGGAACCGCGATGAGTACCTTTATCATAGCCTTTTTTCTGCTTTTGATCATCGTGGTCGGCATGTCGCTGGGTGTCATGCTGATGGGCAAGACGATCAAAGGTAGCTGTGGTGGTCTGAATGCAATTTCAGGCGCGGACAAGTGCGTGGTCTGCCAAAAGGATGTCGACCCGGACTCGCCCCTGCGCGATCAGTTGCAGTGCAAACGTGCCAAAAAGATGCTTGAGCAGATGGAGCGTCAGGCCTGAACGCAGTTTGCGCTTCGCTATGGTGTTGGAAATGGCTAAGTAGTCCCCTGAAGCATCTTGGGGGAGGACGCGGGTTTGCCCAAAGCCAAAAACATCCTGTTCATCATGTTCGATCAGCTGCGCTGGGATTACCTCAGCTGTTACGGGCATCCGCATTTGCATACGCCCAACATTGATCGGCTGGCGGCCAAAGGTGTGCGATTTGACCGGGCCTATATCCAATCCCCGATTTGCGGCAGCTCGCGCATGTCGACCTACACCGGTCGCTATGTGCATTCGCATGGCGCGTCGTGGAACGGCATTCCGCTGAAAGTTGGTGAGATCACGATGGGCGACCACCTGCGCAAGGCAGGCATGGACTGTTGGTTGGTCGGCAAGACCCATATGCGCTCAGATGCGGAAGGCATGGAGCGGCTGGGGTTGGAGCCTGACAGTCTGATCGGCGCGCGCGTCGCGGAATGCGGGTTTGATGTGTATGAACGCGATGACGGTATGCTGCCCGAAGGACCTGACGGATTTTATGATCCGGATGGCGCAAAGGAATACAATAAGCATCTAGCTGCAAAAGGGTATGAGAGTGACAACCCCTGGCACGACTTTGCTAACTCGGGGCTGGATGCGGATGGCAATGTCTTGTCCGGCTGGTTTTTGAAAAACTCGGATGAGCCTGCGAACATCGCTGAAGAAGACAGCGAAACCCCCTATCTGACCGGTCGTGGTATGGAATTCATGGAGTCCCATGACGGCCCTTGGTGCTGTCATCTGAGCTTTATCAAACCGCATTGGCCATACATTGTGCCGGAACCCTATGCCTCGATGTACGGACCCCAGCATGTGTTGCCAGTTGTTCGGTCCGATGCAGAACGTCAGAATGCGCATCCAGTGCTGAATGCATTCATGGATACAAAAGTCGGGCAGACTTTCTCTCGGCAGGATGTGCGGGATGCGGTGATCCCGGCCTATATGGGGTTGATCAAACAGGCCGATGATCAGATGGGGCGGCTGTTTGAATGGATGGAGAAGACCGGCCGGATGGAGGACACTATGATCGTGCTGACATCGGATCATGGCGATTTTCTGGGCGATCACTGGATGGGCGAGAAAACGTTCTTTCAGGATGCCTCGACCAAGGTGCCGCTGATCATCTACGATCCCTCGCCAGAAGCGGATGGAACGCGTGGAACCTTAAGCGATGCGCTGGTCGAATCTATCGACCTTGCTCCGACATTTGTAGATGTAGCGGGCGGTGAGATCGCGGGGCATATCCTTGAAGGGCATTCCTTGCTTCCGATCCTGCATGGGCAAAAGAATGATACGTCCCGCGATGTGGTCATCTGTGAATACGATTACTCGGCATCACCAATTGCGGACAAACTGAATGCCTCGGTCCGCGACGCGGTCATGTTCATGGCAGCCAACAAAAAGTGGAAGCTAATCCACTGTGAAGGCGGCCATCGGCCCATCCTGTTTGATCTTGAGGATGACCCGAATGAACTGACGGATCTGGGCGACAGCGCGGACCATGCGGATGTTATTGCCCAAATGTATGATCACCTGTTCGCCTGGACACGTCGCCAGTCGCAGCGCACGACCCGGTCGGAACGGCAATTGATCGAGATGCGGACAAAAAGTCGGGGCCGGGGCATTGTGGTTGGGGTCTATGACGAAAACGATGCGCCTCTGGATTTGACCGTCAAGTATCGCGGTCGGAAAGCACGTCCATTCACAGAGCTCGTGAACAAGGGGTGAGTTGCCTGAGTATTAATTCTGGCCCGTCGCGGGCAAAATGCGGTTCAATTGCCAAATGTCAGGCGATACAAGACGGACCAGAGCAGAAATCCGGAGAGCCGCAATGAACGCCCCCAAACCCGTCGTCCTGTGTATTCTTGATGGTTGGGGCCTGTCCGAAGACACGCGGTCCAACGCACCATACCTTGCGAAAACGCCGACCTTTGATGCGATCATGACCAAAGGGCCGCATGCGAAACTGATCACGCACGGGCCGGATGCTGGCTTGCCCAGCGGCCAGATGGGGAATTCCGAGGTCGGTCATACCAATATCGGCGCAGGCCGGGTCGTTGCGATGGATCTGGGGCAGATTGACCTTGCGATTGAGGATGGCAGTTTCTTTGAAAATGCCGCGTTGCAGGACTTCATCACCAAAGTGAAAGCTGCTGGCGGGACGGCACATCTGATGGGGCTGGTCTCAGATGGTGGCGTGCATGGCCATTTAAACCACATCGTCGCTGCGGCAAAGGCGATTACGGATGCGGGTGTTCCGGTGGCACTACACGCAATGACGGACGGGCGCGATGTCGCTCCTAAATCGGCATTTACCTACCTGTCAGAACTTGAAGATCGCTTGCCTGCAGGCGCGCGGATCGTTTCGGTTTGCGGGCGGTACTTCGCGATGGACCGGGACAATCGCTGGGAACGCGTAAGTGAGGCCTATGAGGCGATGGTCAAGGGGCAGGGCCGGCCCGCTGTCACCGCGCATGGTGCAGTTGATCATGCGTATAACCAGTCTGAAACAGACGAGTTCATCGTTCCCACTGTTCTCGAAGGCTACGAAGGCATCCAAGATGGTGACGGCTTTTTCTGCCTGAATTTCCGCGCTGATCGCGCCCGTGAAATCCTGCGTGCAATTGGCGAGCCCGGCTTCTTGGACTTCGATACGGGCCCGCGACCGCAGCTCTCAGCTCTGCTCGGGATGGTCGAGTATTCGGATGGCCACAATACCTATATGACAACCGTGTTTCCCAAACGGAAAATCGTGAACACTTTGGGTGAGTGGGTCGCCAAACAAGGACTTCGCCAGTTTCGTTTGGCCGAGACTGAAAAATACCCTCATGTCACTTTCTTCCTCAATGGTGGCAAGGAAACGCCCGAGAAAGGTGAAGACCGGTTTATGCCAAAGTCGCCCAAGGTGGCGACGTATGACCTGCAACCCGAGATGTCTTCGGCCGAGGTGACGGCGAAGTTTGTCGAGGCCATTGAGGCAGGCTACGATCTGATCGTCACCAACTATGCCAACCCTGACATGGTTGGCCACACGGGCGATTTGCAGGCTGCCATCAAAGCCTGTGAGGCCGTTGATCAGGGGTTGTCGCAAGTTGTGGCGGCGTTGAACAAGGTCGGCGGTGCGATGATTGTCACAGCAGATCACGGCAATTGCGAAGTCATGGTTGACCCCGAAACCGGCGGACCACATACCGCGCATACGCTGAACCCGGTGCCTGTGGCGCTTGTTGGCGGGCCTAAGGGTGCATCGCTTCGCGATGGGCGCCTTTCCGATCTGGCCCCGACGCTGTTGGAGCTAATGCGTCTTGAGCAACCGCCCGAGATGACGGGGCACAGCCTGCTGTCATGAGAGTGCGCGCTTTTGTCCTTGCGATGTGCTTTGCGGCGTCTGCCAATGCGCAGAATGATCCAGCCACGGCGGCGTTGAATGCCGCCCGGATGCTAGAGCAGGCGTCGATTAACCTGACCGAGGCTGATGGGGCCCGAGACCGCGTACGGGCTCTGACCGAGACCATTCAGGCTTATGAGGCCGGGCTTTCGGCTATGCGTGACGGGTTGCGCATGGCGGCAACACGTGAGGCGCAGCTGACCGCAGAACTGCGGTCGCGGGAAAAGGAAGTGGCGCAGCTGCTGGGAGTCCTGCAAACCATCGAAACCACTGCACCGCCTGTTCTGATGTTGCACCCATCCGGTCCCCTTGGTTCTGCACGGGCGGGTATGATGCTGTCCGAGGTTACACCAGGTCTGAACGCGCGCGTCCAGGCGCTGACCCATGATCTGCAAGAGGTTCAGACGCTTCGAAAACTGCAGCAAAGCGCGGCAGAAACACTGGTCGAAGGGCTGACCGGCGTGCAAAACGCGCGCACCAGCCTTAGTGAGGCGATTGCCGACCGCACGGATTTACCGCGTCGCTTTGTCGAGGATCCTGTGCGAACTGCTATTCTGATCTCATCAACCGAAACACTTGACGGATTTGCCAGCGGGTTGTCCGAGATTTCCGAAGGCGAGATTTCCGAGACAAACGCAGATATCTCTGACCGCAAGGGACAGATTGCCTTGCCGACCCAAGGCGTTGTTTTGCACCGTACAGATGAAACCGATGCGGCGGGTGTTACGCGCCCCGGTGTAATCCTTGCCACCCGTCCAAGGGCAATTGTTACAACGCCAACCGCAGCAACGATCCGGTACCGCGGACCATTGTTAGAGCTTGGGAACGTGACGATCCTCGAGCCGCAACCAGGGTTGTTGTTCGTGTTTGCAGGCCTTCAAGAGGTCTACGGAGACATGGGCGAGGTGATCCCAGAAGGTACTCCAGTGGGTTTGATGCCCGGTGAATCGCCCGAAATCGGCGCAATTTTGTCAACAAGCGGTGATGGCACTGGAACTGACCGGTCAGAAACGCTCTATATAGAGGTAAGACAGAATAATAGCCCCGTGGACCCGGAAACATGGTTTCGGACCGACAAGGATGGATAAACGAGTATGAAGAAATTTTTGATGGCCGGTCTGGCCGGAACCGTGGCAGGTGTAATCGCAACCACACAAATTGCTGGTCCTTTGCTGGCGCAAGAGGCTGACCGGAAGGCCAGCGTGTACGAGCAACTGGATCTGTTCGGTGATATTTTTGAACGTATCCGCGCCCAGTATGTTGAAGACGTCGAGCCGGAAGAGCTGATCGAAGCGGCCATCGACGGCATGCTCACGTCGCTTGATCCGCATTCCAGCTATCTTTCGCCAGATGATGCTGAGCAGATGCGGGTGCAGACACGTGGCGAATTCGGTGGATTAGGCATCGAGGTCACGCAGGAAGAAGGCTATGTCAAAGTTGTCTCGCCGATCGACGATACCCCGGCCGACGAAGCGGGAATAGAGGCCGGTGACTTCATCACGCATGTCGATGGTGAAAGCATCCTTGGCCTGACCTTGGACAAGGCCGTGGATCTGATGCGTGGTCCTGTTGGGTCGGAAATCGTGATCACGGTCGTCCGCGAGGGCGAGCAAGAGCCATTCGACATCACCATAATCCGCGACACCATCAAACTGACAGCCGTGCGCGCCCGAACCGAAGGCACCAGC
The DNA here is from genome assembly GCF_056537985.1 of Ruegeria sp. BI12. Taxonomy (NCBI): domain Bacteria; kingdom Pseudomonadati; phylum Pseudomonadota; class Alphaproteobacteria; order Rhodobacterales; family Roseobacteraceae; genus Ruegeria; species Ruegeria sp. BI12. The sequence continues at coordinate 363,119 of NZ_JBQFSL010000002.1, forward strand.
GTTGTTCTGCGTGTCACCACTTTCAACGACCAGACTTTCCCGAACCTGCAGGAAGGCCTGAATGAACAGATCGAAGAAGCTGGTGGTCTGGACAAGGTCAATGGCTTTGTCCTTGACCTGCGGAACAATCCCGGCGGGCTGCTGACCCAAGCGATCAAAGTTTCGGATGCTTTCCTGAACGAAGGCGAGATCGTGTCCACCCGTGGACGCGACCCAAGCGACGGCGAGCGATTCAATGCAACAGCAGGTGATCTGGCCGAAGGTAAACCAATTGTTGTCCTTATTAATGGCGGATCCGCCTCTGCATCGGAAATCGTGGCCGGCGCGCTGCAAGACCACCGCCGTGCAATCGTTGTGGGCACCAAGAGCTTTGGCAAAGGGTCGGTCCAAACGGTCATGCCTTTGCGCGGAGACGGCGCGATGCGTCTGACGACCTCGCGCTATTACACGCCGTCGGGCAGGTCGATTCAGGCGCTTGGTGTCAGCCCTGACATCATCGTCGAACAGCCACGTCCTGCACCAGATGCCGAGGATGAAGAGGCAGATGCCCGCACACGATCCGAAGCAGATCTGCGCGGCAGCCTGAACAACGACAGCCTGAGTGAAGACGAAATCCGTCAAATCGAAGAAGACCGCGCCAAGGCCGAAGCCACGGCTGAACTGCGGGAAGAGGATTATCAGCTGGCCTACGCCATCGACATCCTCAAAGGTTTGTCGGCGTTCAATCCCAACGGACCGTCACAGTAAAATTAACAGGGCCGCCATTACTGGCGGCCCTTGCTGCAATGGCTGGGATCATCCCTCAACCTTGTGCAGTTTTTCTTCGTCAAGCATCATTGCCAGAACAATGCCGACCGAGACCGAGACGGCAGCGAATACAAAGGCCATGTTCATACCTGTGTCAAATGCGGCCGAGATAGCAGATTTGACCTTTTCGGCCTCTTCCGAACTGAGCTTTTTCATGACAGCGCGAGCGGTGTCGGTCGCAAGCGTTCCACCGTTGATCGCCTTTTGATCGGTTTCCGACATGTTGATCCCGTCCGCCGTCAACTGCTTGTTAAGGCTGGACAGGCTGATGACATACATAATTGCGGTCGCAATTGCGACGGACACAGCCCCATAAACCAGATGGGTCATAAAACTCAGCCCGCCGACCAATCCCGCGCGCTCGGGTTTGACGGCACAAACGGCTGCAGTGCCCGATGGCCCAACCGTCAGCGTCGCGCCCAGCCCGATCATCGCCATGCCGGGCAAGATCTGAAAATAACCCAGCTCGGCGGGCAGGACGACAATACTGAGCGCGCCTATAGTTGCGATCAGATACCCCCAAAACAACAGGCGCTTTGGCCCGAAATCATTGTAAAGAGTGCCAGATACAATCGAGCCAACGGCCAGCAGAAGTGTCAGCGGGGCAAGCCCTATCGCGGACTCGAAAACGGACCAACCAAGGACCTTCTGCATGTACTGAGGAAAATATAGCAGCCCGACAAATGCAGCTGATACGTTGAACATGTTCAGGCCCAGCGTGATCCGAAACTCTCGGTTTTGCATCATTTGCGGCAACAAGAGCGGCTCTTTCACGCGCTTTTCGACCTTTGGGAACAGGAAGAACAAGGCGGCGCTGACGAAGAACAGCATCAACAGTGGAACTGATGTCCAGCCCCAGTCCGCACCGATGTCCAGGCCATACAGCAGAAGCAGAACTGCAAATGAAAGAACGCCCATTCCAGCAAAATCTATGTGTTCGCCCTGTTTGTGTTGCGTTTCACGTTCCATCAGGATTAGGGCGGTGATCATCGAGATGGTGGAAAAAACCACATTGGCCAGGAAAAACAGCCGCCAATCACCAAAATTAACGGCCGCGCCGCTGATCAACGGGCCAAAGACATTGCCGGCGGTTACGCCGGCAAGGATCATCCCCATGATCATGGCGCGGTGTTCCGGGCGCGAGATTTTGGTCGCTCCAAAGGCAAGGGTGCAGGGCCAGACACAGCCTGCTCCTATCCCCTGCAATGCGCGGGCGGCGATCAGAAAGTCTAAGCTGGGTGAGACGAAGCACATGACCGATGAAAACAGGAAAATTGACAGCCCGATGATCATCATCTTGCGATGCCCGAACATGTCCCCCAACCGGCCCCCAGCGACCATGGTCATGGCAAAAAACAGGGCGTAAATGTTCAGAACCCACTGGGTGCTGGTAATGTCAGCGTCAAAACTGTTTTCGATGGCCGGGACAAGAATAAGAGCGCCGGTGAAATCGATACCGATTCCAAAACCTGTCACCATCAGGGCGATGACCTTGACGATATTGCTGCGGTCCATATGCGCACCCCGATTGTTTCGGCTGGTGTTTATGATGCACGGAATCCGCCTGAAAGATAGGGGAAGGCTCGGATACGATCCGGGGCTGGGTCAGTCTGAAGGTGCCTGAGATCTGCGGAAGGCCCGTTTCAGCATATCCAGTTCCGCGCGCAGCAAAGCGATTTCTGTCCGCAAGTCTTCTGCGGCGGGCACCCCCGCAATGATTGTGAAGTCACCGATTTTCTTTGTTGAGTCTGCATCCGCAATCACAAAGCAATGCACTCCGTCAGCAATCGCGGCGGTTGGTACCGGGACGCTCAGTTCCCATCCGCCATCTGTGGCAGAGACCTCTATGCCTTCGAGTGTCTGTCCCAGGTAACGGACTTCGACTTGCGGTTCGGTGTCTGCCTGCAGATAACCGCGCCAGATGCCGTTTTCGAACAGGGTGGGGGTTAGGGTTGGTTGTGTCATGGCCATTGCTCTCACAAGTCGGCGCGGTGGTGGCGGCAAAGGGTCAGGTCCCGCAGGATGATGCGGTTCATTGACGGGTTGGTCAGAACCAGATCCAGCCATATCTTGTCTATGCGTCGTTCGTTCAACGGCAGGTTGGCAAGATCAAAGTCTAAAACGCTCGAGTTTGCCGACAAATCCAGAGACCGCGGAACAGAATCGGTGTTTGGGCCGTGCTGAATGTTCAATCGCGCAGTCACTTCCAGCGGGCGCTCCGTTTCGATCTGTGCATCGACCCGCATCAGGTGCTGTCGCGTCAGGCCTTGCACAGCCTCAGGTGGCAAATCCAGTGACACAGAAAGAAATGACCCGGAAAATCCGAAGACTTCGATGCCAAGGCCAAAAGCGGCCAGATCCTTTTCGTCGGTGTTTCGCGTCTGCCGTACGCTGATCTCGGACAAGGCGCAGTCATGGAAGATCTTTACTTGTTGATCCAACTCAACCTTACGCGGGATCGAGGCGATGCCGGGCTGTGGCAGGGGGCCCCGCCACAAGTCAGGTCGCCAGCACCAGTCCGTACCCAAAGGTTTGGGAAACTGTTTTGATCCGATCAGGGGCAACGTCAGCCGCTCGTTTGCTTCACGTAACAAACGATCCAACTGCGTCCTCAGTTTGCGCGCCTCATCGCGCTGTTGACGCAATTGGGGGTTCGTGGCCCCGGCCGCGTCTTGCACGGCGCGTTGCCAACGCGCAATCGTTTTGCGGTGTAGATATCGCTCCAGCAGTTTGCCCATGGTCCCATCGTCTGAACTTGACCTTCTTTAGTCAAAGACAGCGGCGAGGATAAGGCCGAATTCGCAAAATCCGGTTAAAACTATCCGGCACTTGACGTGGTTGTGACTGGGCGGGTTCGCCAGTGTCTGTTAAGGCCGCCATCGCCGTTCTTGCAATCATCCGGGACTGTGCTTACCGTCCGGCACCTGATTGCTTTGGATCATCCGAAAAACAGCGTATTAACTTCTTTGGGGCAAGGCCGGGGCATGGAACCCACTTTATTTTCATTCATCTGGAAATACTCGAAAAAGCAACAGCTTGTGCTGTTGTGTCTGACGGTATTGTCATTTCCGTTTCTGTATGCCTCGCTCGAGTTGCCAAAACAGATCATCAACGACGCAATTGGTGCGCCTAGCGATAGCGTTGTGCTGCTGGGTATCACCTTCACGCAGGTCCAATATCTGCTGGTCCTCTGTTTTGCCTTCTTGGCCACTGTAATCGCCAGCGGCTTGATGAAGATGCGTATCAATACGATGAAAGGCGTTTTGGCTGAGCGTATGCTGCGCCGCCTGCGTTTTACTTTGATTCATCGCGCCATGCGATTCCCGAAATCGTATTTCGCCACGACCAGCCAGGGTGAACTTGTTTCAATGATCACCTCCGAAGCTGAACCGATGGGCGGTCTGATGGGTGATGCGATTGCTCAACCGGTGTTTCAGTTCGGTCAGATGATGACCATTGTCACCTTTCTGTTCATGCAAAGCGTTTGGTTCGGCCTGGCCAGTATTGCGCTGATTCCGTTGCAGGCATGGCTGATCCCAAAACTGCAGCGCCAGATCAACCTTTTGAACAAAGAGCGTATCCAGGAGGTTCGCCACCTCAGTTCGGAAATCGGGGAAAGCGCCGCGGGTATCAGCGATCTGCGCACCAATGGTGGCTGGCGTTATCGTTTGGCGCAGTTCAGTCACCGGTTAGGGACCTTGTTTGAGATCCGTTTCAAGATCTACAACAAGAAGTTCTTTATGAAGTTCCTCAACAATCTGATCACGCAGATGACGCCGTTCCTGTTCTATTCGGTCGGCGGTTATCTGGCGATCACCGGTGAGGTGACGGTTGGAGCGCTTGTCGCGGCTCTGGGGGCATACAAGGATCTCAGTGGCCCATGGAAAGATTTGCTGACCTACTACAATCAGGTTCAGGATATGTCTTTGCGGTGGGAAATTGTGACTGAACGGTTTGCTCCGGACAACATGATCCCCGAAGAGCTGTTTGTGGGTGAGCCTGAGACCATTCCACATCTCACAGGCGATATCGACCTGCGAAACATAACAGTACGGGATGATGACGGGAAAACCATCCTTGAAGACATCGACCTTACAATCCCCAAGGGTGCCCGTGTTGCCATTCAGTCATCAAGCGCGGCCGAGCGCAGCGCGTTGGCGCAGCTGTTGACCCGAGAACTTTTGCCGGTTCAGGGCAGCGTTACAATTGCGGGCCATGATCTGCAAAAACTGCATCAGACTGTGATAGCGGCGCGAATTGGCTATGCCTATTCCCGGCCCTATCTGTTCGACGGCACTTTGGGCGACAACCTTTTGATGCCACTGCGGACCCATCCGCAACACGAAACAGATTCGAAGAAAGCTCCAAGCCGGTGGCAGATCGAAGCGGTGCGGGCCGGTAACCCTCCGGATTCCCTATTGGATGAGTGGATTGATCCGGGTCTGGCCGGGTTGGAAGACATCGAGGATATCCGCAACTGGTGGTTCCAGCTGGTCGAGGCGATGGGCATTGACGAGTTCATGTTCCGCCGTACTTTGCGTACGCAGTTTGATCCGGAACAGCATTCTGCGCTGGCGCGCGATATCGTAAACCTGCGCGATTCAGTCGCGCAGCGGTTGGAAGAAAAAGATCTGGCACGGTATGTTTACAGGTTCGATCCGGACCACTTTAACCCGGCCGTTCCACTAGGTGGCAATTTGCTGTTTGCCGCTCCGTCGCGCGATATCTCTCCGGATATTCTGGCGGGCGATGATCGGTTCATGTGGATGCTGCGTCATCACGATCTGGATGATGACGCAATGAGCATTGCAAGCGCGGTGCTGGAAACACTGCACCAGACGTTTGGACGGGACGGGGCAGATCACCCGCTGTTCCTTCGTCTGGGTATGGCCAAGGATATGTTCCACCGCCTGCTTGATATAGAGGACCGGCGCAAAGCCAAAGGGGATACGGCGATCAGCGATGGTGAGCGGGCCTTATTGTTGACTGTTCCGTTCCTGCTGACGGCAGAACAAATCGGACCTGATTTCCCCGATGAATATAAAGACAAGATTTTGGCCATTCGAAAGGGGCAGGCGGAACAATTGCGTACTTCGATGAACGGGATGTTCATCCCGGTCACACCCGATACATATATCGAGCGCATGACTGTCATGGAAAATGCGCTGTTCGGGCGAGTCTCCCTGATGGCCGGGGCGCATAGGGATGAAATCGAAGACGTTGTCGCTGAGGCTATGAATGAAGCGGGTTTGCGCCGCCGGGCTGCGGCCATCATTTATGACCTGCCGTCGGGATTGGGCGGGAATAACCTACCGACGGTGTTTCAGGAACGCGCCGCGTTCTCGCGCGCGGGTATCAAGCGCCCCGACGTTCTGATTTTGGACAAAGCTCTGGCCAGCCATGATTCCGAGAGCCGGCTGAGAACCCGGTTGAAACTGCGAGAATTGCTGCCGGATTCCATCATGGTCTTCATGGAAGACCACTTTGCCCACCCCGAAGCCTACGATCTGTTCGTAGAAATCAAGGACGGCCGAATTGATGGCGTCTCGCGGACCCGCCCAGAAGAAGAGGCCAGCACAACGGATGACCTAAGCCGAAAGCTAAAGATCATCTCATCGACCGAGCTGTTTTCTGGTATCGACGGTCGAAATCAGCGCCTGCTGGCGTTTTCGGCGCAATGGTATGATGCTGCGGCTGGGCAGATCATCTTTTCCGAGGGACAGGCGCCAGATGCTGCTTACCTCTGTATATCGGGTGAAGCAGATCTGATCTGGAACGAAGGAAATGGAACTGCGCGCACGATATCAGTCATCGAGCCGGGGCGCCTGATCGGAGACTTGTCGATCATAACTGGTGAAATCCGACAGTTTGATCTGGTCGCGGTCCAGAATTGTTCTTTCCTGCGAATTGGGGCCGAGGAATTGCGCGCAGTTATCGAAAGTGACGCAGGCGTGGCAATGCAACTGCTGCAAACGGTTGCTGGCTACCTGACCACGATTTCCCAAAGGTTGAACGCCGCTAATGCAACATCTTTAATCTTCGAAGATGACGAACCGGCTAGAGAAACGGCAGACGATGTCTGACATCCGTCATGGCAGATACGCAGCGCATGAGAGACTGGTTGCGCCTTCGCGCGCACAGCCCGAGCTTTGGCGATTGCTGGTCGGGTTAATCATTGTTGGCGCGGTTGGCATTCTGCTGAACTTTTTTCTTTTTGGGTTGGTTGCGGGTCTCGGCTCTGTTGAATGGGCCCAAAACCTGCTGACCGGTGCATCCCCGGTTGCGCTATTGGTGCTCTTGGCCAGCTTTGGGTTCATCACGTTGGGCGTTTCCATCGCCGCAAAACGGTTGCAGCATCGATCACTAGGCTCGATCTGTGGCCCGTGGCGCGAATGCATTGGGCAATTCTGGCGTGTTTTTAGGGCGTTACTAATTGTCGGGGTCGTCGTGGCCATTCTGCCGCCATACGACATGGGCGCAACGCTGACTCAGAATATGGCGTTTTCTACTTGGCTGTTGTTTTTGCCCTTGTCTCTATTCGCGGTTCTGATTCAGACCAGCGCCGAAGAGGTGCTGTTTCGTGGATATATACAACAATGCCTCGCTGCGCGATTCCGGTCCCCCATTGTTTGGTTGGGCATTCCGTCAGTTTTGTTCGCGATAGGTCACTATGCCCCCGGCGCGGCTGGGGACAACGCGCTTTTGGTTGCTGTTTGGTCAGCGATGTTCGGGCTGATTGCGGCGGATCTGACCGCTCGGTCAGGGACGTTGGGGCCTGCTATTGCCTTGCATTTGTTTAATAATATGGTCGCGCTGCTGTTTATTTCTTTGCCGGATGGTCTGAGTGGTTTAGCACTGTATCTGCTTCCTTACGATATGTCGGATACGGGGGCGCTGCGGCAATGGCTATATGTGGATTTCGCCGTAATGATTGTCAGTTGGCTTACGGCGCGGATTGCTCTCAGGCGTTGATTGCATTTCTTTCCGTAGCGTCTTATTTGACGTCAACGCCGCACAAGCCAAGGTTCCGACATGAACTGGATCACAAACTACGTCCGCCCCCGGATCAATTCGATCTTCTCGCGCCGAGAAGTGCCTGAAAATCTTTGGCACAAGTGCGATGAATGTGGAACGATGCTGTTTCACCGTGAGTTGGCAGAAAACCAGAACGTCTGCACCCAATGCGGTCATCACATGGCGATAACCCCGCGTGAACGTTTTGGTCACCTTTTCGATGGTGGGATCTTTACCGAGGTCGAGGTACCCGCGCCCAAGGACGATCCGCTGCAATTCCGCGATCAAAAGAAGTACCCGGACCGGATGAAAGCCGCCCAAAAGAAGACGGGCGAGAAAGAGGCGATGCTGGTCGCTTTAGGCGAAATTGGCCGAACCCCAATCGTCGCGGCTGCTCAGGACTTTTCGTTCATGGGTGGGTCCATGGGCATGTATGTCGGCAACGCGATCATTGCCGCTGCGCAAGAGGCGGTAAAACTGAAGCGCCCTCTGGTCCTGTTTTCCGCCGCTGGTGGCGCCCGGATGCAGGAGGGCATTCTGAGCCTGATGCAGATGCCGCGCACGACCGTGGCGGTAGAGATGTTGAAAGAGGCAAACCTGCCCTACATCGTCGTGCTGACGCACCCGACAACGGGGGGCGTGACCGCCTCATACGCGATGTTGGGTGACGTCCATATCTCAGAACCAAATGCGCTGATCTGTTTTGCCGGTCCACGTGTGATCGAACAAACGATTAGGGAAAAGTTGCCCGAAGGGTTTCAGCGTGCTGAATACCTGCTGGATCACGGTATGCTGGACCGCGTAACCAAGCGGACCGAAATGCGTGATGAACTGATAACAATCACGCGTATGCTGATGAACCAGCCTCCGGCGGTCAAAGGCGATCTGCCTGCACCAGAGCCCGAAGATGCCAAGGCAGATACTCCGGCTGAAGACACGGAAGACAAATGACCTCTCAGACATCGGACGTCATCCTGGAAAGGATGATGGCGCTGCATCCCAAGATCATTGACCTGACCTTGGATCGCGTCTGGCGTTTGCTGGACGCGTTGGACAATCCGCAGGTCAAATTGCCGCCGGTGATCCATATTGCGGGTACGAACGGTAAGGGCTCGACCCAGGCTATGATCCGCGCGGGTCTGGAAGGGGCAGGTTTGTCGGCCCATGCCTATACATCGCCCCATCTGGCGCGGTTTCACGAACGTATTCGTCTGGCAGGTAATCTGATTTCCGAACCAGATCTGACGGCTGTTTTGGACGAATGCTACGCTGCCAATGGTGGCGAGAACATCACGTATTTTGAAATCACGACCTGCGCGGCCCTGCTAGCTTTTGCGCGGTCCAAGGCAGACTACACGTTGCTTGAGGTCGGGCTGGGTGGCCGGTTGGACGCGACCAATGTCATTCATGACCCCGCGATAACGGTTATCACGCCGGTTTCAATCGACCATGAGCAGTTTCTGGGCGATACCTTGGGCAAAATCGCGGCGGAAAAGGCCGGCATCATCAAACCTGGTGTTCCCTGCATCGTTGGCCCGCAACAGGACGAGGCGCTGGAGGTCATTGAATACACTGCCGCGCGTCTGGGTGCACCTTTGTTGGTTCATGGCCAACACTGGCACGTCACCGAAGAAAACGGGCGGCTTGTTTATCAGGACGAAACCGGCCTACGTGATCTGCCGCTTCCAAATCTGTTGGGTGCACACCAGATCCAAAACGCCGGGGCCGCACTTGCGGTCTTGCGTCATCTGGATCTTGGTGACGACGCCTACGAGGCAGCGGTGACCAGAGCTGAATGGCCCGCCCGGATGCAACGATTGAAATCCGGCCCGTTGGTCGAGCAGGCCCCCGAGGCAGAGCTTTGGCTTGATGGTGGTCACAATGCGGCAGCCGGGCTGGCCTTGGCCGATCTTTTGGCGAAACTGCCTGAGCGTCCAACCCATATGATCTGCGGGATGCTGAACACTAAGGACGTCACCGGTTATCTGGCTCCGCTCTCGGCACAGGCGCAAAGCCTGACGGCAGTTTCAATCCCGGGTGAGGCAAATACGCTTAGCGCCGAAGACACCGCTGAAGCCGCCGCTCAGGTCGGGCTCGCATCATCCACGGCTCCCACTGTGGCCGAGGCACTGTTGACCATCTCCGAAAAAGACCCTCAGGCGCGGGTGCTGATCTGTGGATCACTCTATCTGGCTGGTAATATTTTGCGCGAAAACGGCTGACAAAAGAGCATACGCTCAGCTTCACCTGGCCAAAATATTCCGAGGGATTCGCACAAAGTGCGAAGGGGGCAGAGCCATCTACTGCCCCCAGCGTTGATCCTGCATCTCTCGAAGGCGCGATGCAGTACGTTCAAACTCGAACGTGCCTTCGCCTTCTACGTAGAGCATCTCGGGTTCGGCCGCAGCTGAGCATATCAAGCGAACCTTTCCCTCATATAGCGCGTCGATCAGTGTGACGAACCGCTTGGCTTCGTTGAAGTTGTTGCGAGACAGGCGCGGGATATCTTCGAGCACCAGCACTTTGACTTCTTCCGCGATGGAAAGATAATCTGCCGGGCCCAGCATCCGACCGCAGAGGTCGTAAAAACTGGCACGGGCAACGCCATTGCGAAAGGCGGGCAGTTCTACCGCGCGACCATTGACCTGTAGGATCAGCGGGTCTGCCGGGCCGCCTGTCAAATCATTCCAAACGCTGCGAATACTCTCACGTGCTTCGGGACCAATTGGGGTAAAATAGACAGGCGCACCTTCCAGCCGGTTTTGACGGTAATCTGTAGGTGAGATCAGCTCCCAAACTTCAAGCTGTTCCTTGATATGTGCGATGAACGGCAGAAAAAGCTGACGGTTTAACCCGTCTTTGTACAGCTCATCAGGGTGTCGGTTCGATGTCGTCACAACCACGACGCCGCCTTCATGCAGCAAATCAAACAATCGGCCAACAATCATGGCATCCGTGATATCTGTGATCTGCATTTCGTCAAACGCCAGCACGCGCACCGACTTGACCACCGAGGCGGCGACAGGGGCCAGTGCGTCCTCGACGCCGTCCTTGCGGGCCTTGTGCATGCCGGCGTGGATTTCTTGCATAAAGGCGTGAAAATGCACGCGACGGGCTGGGATGTCTGACAAAGAGTCGACGAACATGTCCATCAGCATTGATTTCCCGCGTCCGACGCCTCCCCACAGGTACAGACCTTTGGGCGGCGGCGGAGCTTTTCGAAAAAATCCGCGTTTTACAGGTTCCGCCAAAGCGGCCCGGATGCGTTCAAAATTGGGAAGAACAGCCTCTTGCGCATCGTCTCTGGTCAGGATGCCTTCGGCCACCTGCGTGTCATAAAGCGAAATCAAACCGGTCATGTTTCGAGGCATAGCGCCCGGCTTGCCTGTTGAAAAGCTGCCTTTTTACAGACGTATCAATTTTGCTTATCCGACACAGAAAAACTCCTGAATTGACGCGTACGCCAAACGCGTTAACGTCCTCCTTCTGAATGCCCGAGGACCCAATGCCCCAAGACACGCGCTTGCTGAACCCGATCCTGATCGTCGGGTGTATCATCATCACCGTCAGCTTTGCTGTGCGCGCGTCGTTCGGCGTGTTTCAGATACCCATTGCGGATGAATTTGGTTGGTTGCGTACGGATTTTTCGATGGCAATCGCAATTCAAAATCTGGCCTGGGGCATCGGACAGCCGATTTTCGGAGCCATCTCGGAAAAAGTCGGTGACAGGCGTGCGATTATCCTTGGTGCGCTGACGTATGCGGCGGGCATGGTTCTGTCGGCTTGGTCGGTCACTCCGTTCGAACATCAAATGTACGCCTGGCTTGTGGGCTTCGGTATCGCCGGCACCGGGTTTGGCGTGGTGCTTGCCGTGGTTGGGCGGGCCTCGTCGGACGAAAATCGCTCGATGTCGCTTGCGATTGTCACCGCTGCGGGCAGTTTTGGCCAGGTCTTGGGGGCACCCACAGCCGAATGGATGCTGAGCTTTATGCTCTGGCAGCAAGTATTCATCGTCTTTGCAATCGCGATCTTGGCGCTGGTACTGACGCTACCGTTCATGCGCGCCCCGCAGGCCGCTAGCAAGGCAGAGATTGAAGAGAGCATGGGTCAGATTTTGACCAAAGCGTTCCGAGACCCGTCCTACACGTTGATTTTTTTAGGCTTTTTCAGCTGCGGTTATCAACTTGGCTTCATCACCGCACACTTTCCCGCTTTTGTGACCGAGATGTGCGGACCCATTCAACCCGGCGGCGTTCTGCATTCGATCGGCATCACAACTACATCAGCACTAGGGGCTGTTTCAATTTCACTAATTGGTCTGGCCAATATTGCAGGCACTCTGTTGGCGGGTTGGGCCGGGAATCACTTTCCCAAAAAATTCCTTCTGGCAGGAGTCTACACTGCGCGAACACTCGCCGCGGCGGCCTTCATTGTGTTCCCAATCACACCGCTGTCGGTCATCGTGTTTTCACTTGTCATGGGTTCGCTTTGGCTTGCCACCGTTCCGCTTACTTCGGGGTTGGTCGCGCATCTCTATGGACTGCGCTACATGGGCACGCTGTATGGGATCATCTTTTTCAGCCATCAGGTCGGCAGTTTCCTGGGCGTCTGGTTGGGCGGCCGGATGTACGACCAGTACGGCGACTACACCATGGTCTGGTGGATCGGCGTTGCGATTGGGGCGTTCAGCGCCATCGTCCACCTGCCCATTCGCGAAAACCGATCATTGGCCACCGCCTGACCTATCGCGCCTCTTCGACCGTCAGCAAGCCTTCTTGCACAAGCCGGTCCGCCCAGCCTTCTGGTCCGGTAAAGTGATGTGTTTGCCATCCCCGGGCGCGCGCCGTTGCGATATTGTCGATCCGGTCATCGGTGAACAACAGCCCTTCGGGCGGCAGGCCACAGTCGTCTTCAACCATTTCATAGATCGGAACGTGCGGTTTGACGGTCTGCATCCGCCCCGACACGTATTGTTTGTCGAATTCGTTGAGGAACGGGTAAACGGTCGTCGCATAGTCGAAATTTTGCACCCCGAAATTGGTCAATGCGAAAACCGGCACGCCTTTGGCCCGCAAGGCCCGCTGCAGGCGAACTGAATGGGGGATTTCGGGCGTGGCAAGTTCGATCCACTTGTCGTGCCACATGCGAATTTCATCTCGCCATTCGGGGTACTTCTCGGCCCAATCATAGATCGTATCAGTGAAGTGGTGACCCTGATCCACGAGGTCATTCATTCCGTGCAGATCGACCTCAGAGAACATGGCGCGACGGCGCTCTTCTCCGATGACCCGGTCATAATAGCGTTCGGGTTGCCATTCGATCAGAACGTTCCCGATGTCAAAAACAACAGCTTTCACCGACATATTCGTACCTTCTTGCGCAGCCCATGGTTGGTGTAACTGAACCAAGCGGGAGCATCAGCTCCGCTGTGCAGCCCTCAATTCCCGTTCCAAAGCGTCCAAAAACCGGGATCGGTCCGCTTTGCCAAAGGGTTTTCCCCCGCCTCCTGAACCCAATGGGTTAGAGGCACGCAGATCGGCCATCAAATCACGCATGGCCAGTTGCTGGCCTATATTGGCCGCAGTAAAGGCCTCGCCGTTGGGTCGCAGAACCCGCGCACCTGCTTCGACACACTTTGCGGCCAGCGGGATATCTGATGTCACCACAACGTCACTAGGCCCACAGCGTTCGGCGATCCACTTGTCAGCCTCATCTGCGCCCGCTGACACGATAATCACCTTCACCAAAGGGTTCGCCGATGGCCGCAGTCCGCCGTTTGACACCAGTGCCATCGGTACTTTGTGCCGTGTTGCAACTCGTTCAGCCTCGGCCTTCACGGGGCAGGCATCCCCATCGATATAGAGGGTCGTCACGCCTTCTTGGCCTCTTTCTTGGTCGGTTCCGCTGGTTTCTTGCGCACTTTGAATTCTTCCGGAATGGGCATCCGGTTGAATGCATCCAGGCCGGCGATCTTGTAAGCCTCGGCCAAGGTCGGATAATTGAACGTGTTTTGCACGAAGTAATCCACCGTGCCCTTCAGGTTCAACACCGCCTGTGCGATGTGGATCAACTCTGTCGCGCCTTCACCCACGATCTGCACGCCCAGCACCCGGCGGGTTTTCAGTGAGAACAGCATCTTCAGCATACCGTGCTCCAACCCCATGATATGCCCGCGCGAGGTTTCGCGGAACCGCGCCACGCCCACTTCATAAGGGATGCCGCGCTCTTGCAGCTCTTCCTCGGACATGCCGCAGGTTGAGATTTCGGGCACCGAGTAGATGCCGTACGGGTACCACGGGCTTTCCGGCAGGGTCGGCGTTTCAAGCGCATGACAAGCAGCCACACGGCCTTGTTGTAAGGAGGTCGAGGCCAGCGAGGGATGACCAATCACGTCACCCGTTGCGTAAATGTGCGGTATTGATGTTTGATACGTCTTTCGATCCACGTTGATCCGGTTGCGATGATCGGTCTCCAGACCGACAGCCTCCAGGTTTAATGCCGAGGTAGCACCCATGCGTCCAGCGGCGAACAGCAGCATCTCGGCACGCACGTGACGGCCATTTTCAAGGGTAACTTCGACATGCGCCCCGGCATCGTCGATTTTTTCAACCGCTGAGCCCAGTCGCAAGTCCACACCGTTTTCGCGGATCTGATGGGTGAAATCATGGATCAAACGGCTGTCGATGAAATCCAGGAAGGTTTCGCGCGGTTCAATCAGCGTAACCCGAACATCCAAGGCTGAGAACATCGTGGCGTATTCCACGCCAATCACCCCGGCGCCTATCACGACCAACGAGCGGGGAATTTCTGCCATCTCCAGAAAGTCGTCACCGTCCACCACGGTTTTGCCGTTGAATGGGACATAGTCCGGACGGTAGGTCTTGGTCCCTGTCGCAATCAGGAACTTTGCCGCCGTCAGTCTTGTAGTGTCACCGGCATCTGTGGCAACTTCAATCTCATGTGGACCGACGAATTTGGCCAACCCGTTCAATGTTTCCACGTGGTTTCGGTTGAACTGGTGCTCCAGAACGTCAACTTCATGATCCAGCGTCATATGCAGACGCGCCTTGAGGTCTTCGGCCCGGATCTGATCCTTGACCCGATAGGAACGTCCGTAAAAGCTGCGCTCGCGCCAGCCGGACAGGTTCAACACCGTTTCACGCAGCGTCTTTGATGGGATCGTGCCGGTGTGGACGGATACGCCGCCGAACCGGTCCTTGCGGTCAATCACCAATACGCGCCGTTGCAACTTGCCCGCTTGAATCGCGGCCGATCGACCCGAAGGGCCGGACCCAATGATGATCAGGTCATAGTCGTATTTGCTCATGCCTCAGTCTCCGTACAGCGCCTCGGCGTGGAATGTGATGTGGTCTTCCATGAAGGTCGACACGAAAAAATACGAATGGTCATAGCCTGGCTGCAGACGGAAGATTGCCTGCTGTCGCCGTT
Source organism: Ruegeria sp. BI12 (assembly GCF_056537985.1). NCBI lineage: Bacteria > Pseudomonadati > Pseudomonadota > Alphaproteobacteria > Rhodobacterales > Roseobacteraceae > Ruegeria > Ruegeria sp. BI12. The sequence continues at coordinate 378,389 of NZ_JBQFSL010000002.1, forward strand.
CCGCTATCGCCTGCGCCAAGGTTTCGGGGCGCAGCAGATCGATGAATTGGTCATTGGCGCCAGTGTCAACCAGGATAGGGCCGTCAAAGCCTTTTTCTTTCATCAGGACCGATGCGTCATGCTTGGCCCATGTTGCCTGATCATCGCCCAGGTAGGCGCTCATTTGTTTGCGACCCCAATCCGCACCCGTCGGGTTCGAGATCGGTGCGAAAGCGGACACAGACCGGAAACGCCCCGGCAGGTTCATGGCCAAAGTCAGCGCGCCATGGCCGCCCATGGAATGTCCGGTGATGGCCTGACGATCCCCATCGATTGCAAAATTGTCGATCAAAAATGCAGGCAATTCCTCGGCAACGTAGTCCCACATGTTGAAATGCGGTGCCCAGGGTTGCTGCGTGGCGTTCAGATAGAACCCGGCACCCTGGCCCAGATCATAATCCTCGTGATCGGCGACGCCTTCACCGCGCGGCGAGGTGTCCGGGAACACCACCGCGATGCCTTGCTCGGCTGCCCAAGCCTGAGCACCCGCCTTTGTCATGGCGTTTTCATGGGTGCAGGTCAGGCCGGACAGATACCACAGAACCGGAACCGCGCCGTCCTTTGCCTCTGCTGGCAGGAACAGACCAAAGGTCATGTCGCACTGGCAGGCAGTCGAGGCGTGGCGGTAGACGCCCTGAACGCCTCCGAAACATGCGTTTTCCGAAAGGGTTTCCATTTGGTCTCGTCCTTACGTTAGGTTTGCGACATGGCTATCCTTACACGCTCGATACGTAAAGGCTGAGCGGCTTTGGCGCGCGATTTTTCAAAAGGTAGGGATCAGGGTGTTCCAACCCAGGCGATGACCAATGGCACCGTCAGAATGCTGGCTGCTGTGGACAGTAGTATCGCAGCAGACGCGCGGTGCGGGGCCACGCCGTAATGCGCGGCCAACATATAAACGTTGCCTGCCACTGGCAGGGCTGCCGCAGCGATGGCGACAGAAGCAGGAAAAGCCGCCACAGGCAAAATCCACAGCAACACAACCGCAACGCAGACCGGGTGTATCACCAGTTTGCAAAAGCTCAGCCAACCCGCGATCTGAACACGTTCAGCGGATTTGCTGGCCAGTGAGGCCCCGATGGCGAACAATGCACCCGGTGTGGCCGCCCCGCCCAGAATTGTAAGGAAGTCATTCAAGGGGGCAGGGACGGGGATCTGCATCGCGGACCACAGTAGCCCCGCCGAAATCGAAGCGATCATCGGGTTCTTGAGTAGTCCGATCCCGATCAGGCGGAAAGTCGCAGGCGTCAATCGGCCGTCACGCCCGCCGTTGATCAGGATGACGATCAGGGACGAAAACACTACCAGATCAACGGTCAGGACCAACATAACCGGACCAATCGCCGCTTCGGTAAACAGCAGCGCCAGCATGGGAAGACCCAGAAAACCGACGTTGCCAATGGCCGCACATTGCGCCTCGACCGCAGCAGTCGGGACGTCGAGTCGTCGTATCCACGCGACAACCGTTGCCAGGGCGTACACAGCGGCAGTGCCCATCAAGTACCCAAGGACCAATCTTGCATTGAATATTTCGGCAAAAGGCAGAGTGGCCGCAAAGCGGAACAGCATGGCCGACAGCGCAAAATAGAAAACGAATTTCGTTAGGTAGGCGGTGGCTTCTTCCGAGAAAAACCGACTGCGCCCGGCCCAGTATCCCAGGCCGATGATTGCGAAAAAAGGCAGTGTGCGCAGGAAGATATCAACCATGCGCAAATTGGTAGCACGGAATACGCAAGCCGCAAGCCATGTCGGGTCGTTTGTGGGCGTCAAGCCCCATCGTTGCCAAGAAACTTAACGGATCAATTGCAAACCTGACGTCACCCATGTTGCCAGATGCCTGCTAATTGTGCGATTTGTTGTATCTGAACTGAACGGTTTATACATTTGTCACCCAAACGACCGAAGGAGAGCACATGACCGAAGCAGCCGTCATTCTGCGTACAGGCCGAAAATTTGATCAGGTCCTGCGCGGAGCCCGAGAGGTTTTCATGGCGGATGGTTTCGAAGGTGCAAGCGTCGACGACATCGCGCGCGCTGCGGGGGTGTCGAAGGCGACGCTTTACAGTTATTTCCCAGACAAGCGTCTTTTGTTCATGGAAGTGGCGCAGGTCGAATGCAAGCGGATGGCAGAGAACGTCGTCGCAATGGTCGACGATTGCAAACCAGCGCGCGAGGTACTGACAATCGCCGCAACCGAACTGACGGCTTTTCTGGTATCGGATTTTTCGCAACAGATGTTCCGCATCTGTGTAGCCGAGCGCGACCGGTTCCCGGAACTGGGTCAGACTTTTTATGAAGCCGGGCCGCAAAACGGCCAACGCCAGATGGTCGCGTATCTGGAAAAAGCGGTCAAAAAGGGTGAACTGGCTATCGACGATCTGCAATTGGCCGCTGAACAACTGAGCGAGCTTTGCAAGGTTCGGATTTGGACGCGCGCTGCCATTGGTGTTCAAAAGAGCTTTTCCAAAGAAGAAACAGACGCAATTGCCCTGCAAGCCGTTGATATGTTCATGGCCAGGTACGGCGTCTGAACCGCCAATTGCGCTAACGATCAAAAAACGCGAACGACCCGCACCCGGGCAGCCGGATGCGGGTGAAACTAGTCACTCGATAAAAGTCTTGGCCAGACGGTCACTAATCGGTTGCGACAGGTAACTGATGACCGCGCGCTCACCGGTGTTGACGAACAGATCCGCAGGCATTCCGGGCACCAGATCAAGAGACGCAACTTCGGTGGGTTGATCGGCATCCAATTTCACCCGCGCCTTAAAATATGGTTCGCCGGTACGGTCGTCCTCAAGCGCGTCTGCCGAAATGTCAAAAATCCGACCGCTGGCTTCGGGCACATCGGTTTGCGTAAAGGCTGACAGGCGAATGCGTGTTGCCTGACCGATCTGCAGCTTGTCGATATCCGCAGTTTTGATCCGTGCTTCGACGATCAGAGCTTGATTGGCGGGAACAATATCCATGATCGTCTCTCCGGGGCGAATGACACCTCCGGCTGTGGATACTGCCAGATTGACAACCCTTCCGCTGGCAGGCGCCAGAACCTCGGTCCGTTTCAACCGTTCAGCTGTCCCTGAATACTGTGAGCGGATCAGATCAAGCTGAGCATCTACAACCGCAAGCTCCCCGGCGATCACCTCGTCACGCAGCTTTTGCTGACTGATCAGCGACAACTGCAACTCCTGCACCTGGTCCTCGGCTTGTGCGATCTGGGTGCGCAAGGACGCATCAATTCCGCCCAGACGTTCCATTTCGATCTGTCGCGCGCTGACCCGTGTCACCGCCACCAGCCCTTTGTCCAGCAAGGATTGAAGGTTGGACAATTCAATCTGCGTGATGTCGATCTGGTTCCGCGTTGAGAGGCGTTGTTCGTTCAGGCCACTGATCTGATTGCGCAGGCCCTGAATGCGCTGCGCGTTGATCTGGGCCTCGGTCCGGCGCGCGCGGGCTTCGGCGTCAAACAATTGTTTTTGCGTCAGGTAAGGCGATAGCCAATGCAACCGCTGCATACCGACGCTGAAACCAGCCATCGCGGTTGACTCGTCAAATCTGCCCGAACCGCTAATCTGTGCCAGTAAACGGGCGCGGCGTACCGACAATTCGCCAAACTGGCTGCCCAGAACGCTCAGATCCACGTCGATTTCCGAGCTGTCCAGCCGCACCAGGGGCTGACCTGCCTGAACGAATTCTCCATCCGTGACCAGGATCGAGTCGATGATCCCTCCGTCCAGATGTTCAACCGTTTTGCGGTCACCTTCCACCACAAACGATGCTGGCGCGACGACCGCCCCATCCAGTTTCGAGGCGAAGGCCCAATAGATGCTGCCGCCGACGAAAGCCATCAGGGTAAACAACCCGAACAGGACATAGCGTTTGATGCCAGAGGCTTCGGTCGTGATGTCCAATACTTGCACATCCTGGGCGGTAAGCACGTTGGGGGATTGTGTGCGTTTCATCAACTGGGTCATTGGGCAGCTCCGCTTATCTGAGTTGCATTAGCAGGGCGCGCGGTGGGTTCCTGCGCCCCGGATCGGGTCGGTTTGTCCAGAACGTTCCGACGAGTGACCTTCAGGACGTCCTCTTTTTCTCCGAACTGTGTTTGAGTGCCGTTTCGCAGAACCATTACTTTGTTGGCAGCTTGCAGCGTCGCAGGACGATGGGTCATGACGATGCAGATTGCAGCACGGGACTGCGCCGCCGTGATCGCATCGCGCAGGGCCTGTTCGCCTTCGGCATCCAGATCCGAATTCGGCTCGTCCAATATCAGTACAAACGGATCGCCATAAAGCGCGCGGGCCAGTGCAAGCCGCTGGCGTTGACCACCTGACAGAAAGAACCCCCGACCGATGCGTGTTTCATATCCATCTGGAAGGGTGCTGATCATTTCATGCACACCTGCCTCGCGCGCGGCACGCAGAACTTCTGCATCGTCGATGGCAACCGAAAAGCGACTGATGTTTTCGCGGATCGTGCCGTCGAACAGCTCGACATCCTGTGGCAGATATCCGATCTGCTTGCCCAGATCCTCGTGGTTCCATTTGGACATCGGGCTGCCGTCCAGCAGAACCTCGCCCCGTTGGGGGTGCCAGATACCGGCCATCATTTTGCCCAAAGTGGTCTTGCCCGAACCGCTGTGCCCGATAACCGCAAGAACGTCCCCTGGCATAAGGCCAAAATCAATCTGGCGGAGCGAGGCGTTGACGGCGCGCGGAGGACCCGCCTGCGCAATCTTGACGTCCAGGGATTTGAACGCGCGGGGCAGGTGCAGGTTGGGTGGAGTTTCGGCAAACTCTTCGGTCAGTTTAGTTAGCTTGGAGTAAGATCCGCGCGCTGCCAGAAAACTGCGCCACTGGCCGATCAATTGGTCAATTGGGGCCAGTGCGCGGGCCAGCACGATGGTCGCCGCGATCATGACGCCAGCGGTTGATTCTCCAGTTATGGCGAGGGCTGCTCCAAGGCCCAGAATAGCCGACTGTAAACCCATCCGAACGGTTTTGGAGACGACCGAAAAACTGGCAACCCGATCTGCGGCGCGGGTTTTGTGCTGATGGGCTTCAGCCTGAAGCGAAGTCCAACGCCGCACCAAATCGGATTTCATGCCAAGTGCCTGAACCAGCTCGGCGTTCTTGGCACTGGTGCTGAACAACGCATCGGAACGACCGCGCGCTTGCGACGCCGACTGCATCGGTTCACGGGCGCGGGAGTTGTTGATCAGCGCCATGATCGTCAGTGTAACGGCGCCGGCCAGACCAAGCAGACCGAGATATGGGTGAAGAGCATAAAGGACCAGCAGGTATAGCGGAATCCAGGGCGCGTCGAAAAACGCAGTCAGGATGGTTCCCGAGATGAATTCGCGAAATCCGTTCACGTCCTCGACAAGGTTTTCGCCAGCCTCGCTTTCGCCTTGTACGCGGCGGCGCATCGCGGCGCCTAGGACCTGCGCACCAACGCTCAGCTCAAAGCGGGCGGCCAGGCGACCCAAAATACGCATCCGCATCAGATCAAGACAGGCGACCACGACGAAAACGCCGGCCAGCAAAGCGGTCAATGCGATCAGTGTGTCGACATTCTGGCTGGTCAGGACGCGGTCGTAGACCTGCAACATGTAAAGCGGACCGGCCAGCATAAGAAGGTTCAGAAACAAGCTGAAGAAGGCAACTGCAACAAAACCCTTGCGCAGCGACCCCCAGGCGGTTTTCACGGGATTGGTTTTCTGGGACATCAGGGAACCCTTTCCGGTTGGGCAAACGGGGCGGCAAGGCCCGCCCCGCTGTTGTTCAATTAGACGATGAAATCGTTTTCGCTCAGGTCGGCGGCATCGACACCGGCCAGGCGGATCGAGCCTGCGTCGCCGAAGCTGATGACGGCGTCGTCACCATCCTGAACGCTACTTGGATCGCCGTCGAAGTCAGGACCCAGATCTCCGATCTGAATTCTGTCGACGCCCGTTTCAAAGTCCGAGATTGTGTCATCACCGAAGGTGCCCTGGAACAGGAAGGTGTCGGCGCCTTCGCCACCGATCAGGACGTCATTGCCGCCCTCACCGTTCAGCAGGTCATCGCCATCCGCGCCGTTCAGAACGTTCTCCAGATCGCTGCCGACAATCACATCACCATCGTCAGAGCCGATGACATTCTCGATCGAGACCAGCACGTCGGTTTCGATCTGATTGTCGATCACGTCCAGTCCGACAACTCCGGTACCGGCTGTTGCATCAACATCAAGCGTCGCGCCCGCGTCCACCAGCGTGTCCTGCACGACCGGGCCGTTTGCGCCCGCTGGTGCGTTGTGCAGATGGATGGCTGATACGACACCGGGGATCGGAGTGTTCAGGTCGGCCTCGTTAAGGCCCACAACGCTCAACTCGCTCGAGTAGGTGACTTCGCCTGTTGCCAGGTTCTGAGTGATGACAACGGTCGCGTTGCCGGTGGCTTCGCTATCCGATGTCGGCCCGGGTTCTTGCGATGCGTCCAGACCGCCGCTCAGCGAAACTGTGCGGATGCCGTTTTCGGTTACATCGCTGTCGACCAGCAATTGCCCGCGAATTTCCCCGGCAGGAAAGTCGGAGGTGTGAATGTTGTAGTACAGATTGCCCAGAACGGCCTCTTCTACAAACCAGCCTCCATCCGGGATATTCGCACCAAACTGGTCCGGAGCCACAATAGCCGCATCCACGATCGAGACGTTGAACCCGGTGTCGCGCGTGGCGGTGCCGTTGCCATTGGCGTCCAGACGGACCTCGACCGCAACATCCAGATCCGAGAAATCGGCGGTATCGTTGCCTTCTCCACCATCGATGAAGTCATTGCCCAGACCGCCGGTCAGAACGTTGTCAGCGTCGCCTGCGATCAGAACGTCATCACCTGCGCCACCGCGGATGTCGCCGTTAGTGGTGCCCAGATCGACGAAAATGTCATTGCCGTTGCCCAACAGGACATTGCCGTTGATCACGCCTTCGTCGTCGTTGACGATGGTAACGTCACCAGCATCTGATGCGTCGATCGCATTGACCGTGCCGCGAATTTCGCCTTCATTCAGGACGGCACCAAGAAGGTTCAAGCCGCCGTCAATACGAATGCCGGCTGCAGCATCCGATTGTTCGGAACCGGCAATCAGGCCTTCGTTGATAACGACTCCGGCAAAGGACGCATCATTTTGTCCGGTGAACAAACGCAGGCCGTCGCCGACCTGATTGCCCTCGGTTGCATCGCCGCGACCCTGTAAGACACCTTCGTTTACAATCGCTGCCGAGACGACATCGCCTGAAACGTCACCTGTTTGCAGCGAAACAGCCGAGCCGTTGTTGCCCTCGCCTGCGTCCACCAGACCAGTGTTGGTGAACGTGTAGTTGTCTGCCGTACTATCAGCGTAGACTGTGCCGTTGCGCTGATTGCTTGTACCTAAGATGGCACCCAGGTTCTGAACGGAAAGCCCGTTACCATCGATGTTCAGTGCCCGACTGTTCGAGGAAACGGTGCCACTATTAACAAACGACCCGCCCGAATGGTCCCCAGTGCCAAAGTAGACACCGTTTTGCACGCCTTCGATGGCGCCCGCGTTAAGCAATGTGCCCTGGAAGTTCACGCCATTGACAACTCGGATGCCGGCGACCGTGCTGTTGGCGCCTTCAGAGAAAATCCCGCCAAAGTTGGAGATCGACGCATCGGTAGTTCCGGTGTTGCCAACGTTGCCGACCCGAACGCCATCACCGGCAAGCGGCGTGGCCGCACCCGCGTTTCCGCGCCCGTTGATTACGCCCGTGTTTTCCAGTGTGAATGTGTTGGCACCATCTTCTGCACCACCGATTTCCACACCAAAGCCAGAACCCTGATTGCCGTCACCAGCGTCGATCAGCCCTGAGTTCTGAACCGAGAAGTCATCCGCTGTTCCGTCAGCATAAATCGTACCGTTGCGCTGATCTCCGGTGCCAAGGATGTTGCCTCGGTTGTCGACCTCAAGCCCCGTGCCATCAATGTTGAGCGCCCGGCTGTCCGAGGACACAACGCCTCCTGCTTCGTTGACGAAACGACCACCCGTATGGTCCGCGTTGCCAAAGTAGACGCCGTTTTGGACACCCGAGATTGTGCCGGAGTTGGTAAATTCGCCCTGAAAGCTCACACCATCCACAACGCGCACACCCGCTACCGTGCCGTTGGCACCTTCCGAACGCACCTCGCCACGGTTGACAATGGTCGCTTCGGCGATGCCCTGATTTCCGGGGTTGCCGATGCGGATACCATCTCCGGCCAGACCAGTGCCTGCTGCGCCGTTGCCCCGACCCTGGATCAGGCCGTCGTTTTCCAACGAGAACGTGTTGGCACCATCGGCGGCTCCACCGATTTCTGCTGCGAAACCCGAGCCCTGGTTGTGCTCACCCGCGTCGATTGTGCTATTGGCCAGATTGCGGACCGAAAAGTCATCTGCGGTGCCGTCGGCATAAACGGTGCCGTTGCGCTGGTCGTCGGTTCCTAGAATGTCGCCGCCGTTGATCAGGTCGACACCTGAGCCATCGATGTTCACCGCCCGGCTTCCGGATTGGATGGTGCCAAAGTTCAGCACGTCCAGATCATGTTCACCATTGCCGATGTAAAGACCATTGCGCGGGCCGTCGATTACGCCGGTGGACGTGTTCAGGATCTCGCCTTCGGCGTTTACGCCATCCGCGATGCGGATACCGGCGGCCGTGCCTTGGTTGCTTTCGGTCGAGATCAGGCCGCTGTTGACGATCTCGGTTTCCAACGTGGCCCCTTCGGCACCGTCGTCAATGCGAATGCCGTCGCCGGCCAGCCCGGTATTGGCGGCCCCTTGGCCACGGCCTTGAATTGTCGCGCCAAAACCGTTGAAGATGTCGGTTTCCACGCGATCGCCGACCTCATCGCCGATCTGCAACGAAATACCGGCACCCTGGTTTCCTTCACCCGCGTCAATCGTGCCGCCGGTAAAGTTCGAGATCGAGATATCTTCGGCCGTGCTGTTGGTGTAGATCGTGCCATTGCGCTGATCGCCGGTGCCGATGATGTCACCGAAATTGCGCACATCAATACCTTCGCCCTGAATGTCGACTGCACGGCTGTCAGAACTGATCACGCCGCCGCGGAAGTTGTCCAGGCCGCCCGAGCTTTGAGCACCGGCAAACTGAACGCCGTTGAATTCACCCGCAATCTCACCAAAGTTACGAACCTGTGCGCTGCCGGTGACTTGAACGCCGGTGGCCAATGCGTCGGGGCCGTTGTTCGCCTCGATCCGACCCGAGCGGAAGTTGAATACATCAACATCCTGCCCCTGCGCCTGAACGGCAGCTACGGCGTTGTTGGTGATGATTTCACCAAAGTTCAGCAAACGCGAGAAGTCATTTGCCAGCACGAAAGCCGGGGTGTCATCTACAACGGTGCTTTGAAAGAAGTTGTTGAAAAGGGTTTGGCCGTCGCGGGTGGTCTCTTGCGCTATTGTGGACGTGGTCAAGAGACGAGCGCGCAGGCTTGTCAGAAGTTGGGACAGCATGGGGTACTCCGTCATAAATTGTTACGTTTGGCAGTCCGCCCTGTGTGTCGGGCATTCCACGTAGCAAAGGGGTAGACGGCACCCCGGGTCAGCTGAAATTCATCCTGCTAATCGGCTGTATAACCAACGCAAATAGTCACGGTTTCCGTGAGAATCCGGAAGTGCCACATCAAATAAATCAACAGGTTATGACTTTCCTGCCGCGCGTGATGTTCTATTCGAATTCGCCGGTTAACAGTTTTGTCAGCGGAGTTGATCGGGATTTCATGCAGTTGTGTCCGCTTTAAGGTACATAAAGGGGTGGTTTCGAGCCGCTTTTGTTTGACCGCAGAGAGATTAAGCGGATGAATTTCAGAGATTTGGAGTATGTGCTCGCCATTGCAAAACATGGCAAGTTCAGCCAGGCGGCGGTTGCGTGCAACGTTTCGCAACCTGCACTGTCGAACCAGATCAAGAAGCTGGAACAGGAACTAGGTGTTGAACTGTTTCTACGACTGAATAACGAAGTGCGCCCAACGGCATTTGGTCAAAGCATCCTAAAAATAGCTGAATCCATCCTTTCTGATGCACAACAGATCCGCGACACTGCCACCCAATACCGCGACCCCGAGGCCGTTGCGTACAGGATTGGCATGACGCCAACGCTTGCACCCTACCTGACACAGTACTTCTCAGGGCTGTTCAGCGATCTGTATCCGCGGATGCGTGTGACCATGATCGAGGACCTTCCACAAAATATGTTGCAGATGGTCGAAGATCATCAATTGGACATGGCGCTGGTGGCCAAAGTCAACAACAGCGACGCTCTGGCTTTCACATCAATTTGGGCCGAGCCGTTGTTTCTGGCCATGCGTGAGGGGCATCCACTTTGTATGCTTCCCTCTATCGCGCCAGAGGATGTGCCTCCGCATGATTTCATCCGGCTACCTCACAGTTTTGGCTATGAGCTTGAGGACCGTTTGCCCAAGGTTGATCCTGCGATCCGAGTCGCCAAGCGGTTTGATCTGAGCGCACTGAGGTTTGAAACGATCTGCCGGCACATTTGCCATTCTGATGATTGTACAATTGTATCGGCCCTGGCCGCCGAGCAATTCAAACGAGACAAGTGGCCCTTGTGCTTTGTTCCTTTTGAGGGGCCCGGCAACCTGCGCAATCTTGGTGCTGCGACCCGCCCGGGATGTCCTAGAACTCAAGTTTTGAACAGTGTGGGTGCATATATTCAGGATCAACCCCCAGTTGGTGTTGCGCCGACCTTCACGCCGTAATCACTCGTCAATCTTTGCAATCATCAATGAAACCGAGATGTGTAGTCTCTCGGCTTTGCGAGGTGCATTGGTTTACACATTCCTTCAACTCTCAAAGTGAGTTGACAATGGATTTTGTATTTTGGATACATTGGGCACAATTTTCGCGGCGATGAGAGTCGTCTGGAATTGCTTGGACAACAAAGCAACGCGAAAGCCGATTGAAAATTTTTCTGGGAGACAATCATGAAACTTAAATTATTAGCTGCAACAGCGGCAATTGCCCTGTCCAGCGCGGCCGCGCAGGCCAACACGCTGGTTTATTGTTCAGAAGGTTCACCCGAAGGGTTTGACCCGGCGCTTTTTACGGCCGGAACCACCTTTGACGCCTCATCGCACCCGATTTACAACCGCCTGCTTGAATTCGAAACAGGCACAACTAACGTAATTCCCGGTCTGGCCGAAAGCGTCGAAGCCAGCGATGATGGTCTGGAATACACGTTCAAACTGCGTCAGGGCGTAAAGTTCCATTCGAACGACGAGTTCACGCCAACCCGCGATTTCAATGCAGATGACGTGATTTTCTCGTTCATGCGACAGAAAGATGACGCCCATCCTTACAATCAGATCTCTGGTGGTACCTGGGAATACTTTAAAGGCATGGGTATGCCTGATCTGGTCGAGTCTATCGAAAAGGTCGACGACTACACCGTCAAATTCAAGCTGACCAAGCCCGAGGCTCCGTTTGTTGCCAACATGGCGATGGACTTCGCGTCGATCCTGTCGGCCGAGTATGCCGATGCTATGATGGAAGCCGGAACGCCTGAAAAGCTGAACACGGCGCCTATCGGCACCGGTCCGTTCTCGTTCGTGGCCTACCAAAAAGACGCCGTAATCCGTTACGCCCAGAATGCCGACTACTGGAAAGACCCGGCGGATGTTGAAAACCTGATTTTTGCGATCACCCCGGATGCATCGGTTCGCTATCAGAAACTGAAGGCTGGTGAATGCCACATCATGCCTTATCCGAACCCTGCCGACATTCAGGCGATGCAGGATGACGCTGACATCAATATGATGGAGCAAGAGGGCCTGAACGTCGGCTATTTGGCCTACAACACCACGATGGCGCCGTTTGATAACCCGAATGTCCGCAAGGCACTGAACATGGCGATCGACAAGAACGCGATCATCGACGTGGTGTTCCAAGGCTCAGGTCAGGTTGCCAAAAACCCGATCCCGCCGACGATGTGGGGCTACAACGACGCTATCACCGACGATACCTATGATCCGGAAGCGGCCAAGGCCATGTTGGAAGCCGAGGGGGTCTCCGACCTGTCGATGAAGGTCTGGGCGATGCCGGTACAGCGTCCTTACAACCCGAATGCGCGCCGTATGGCTGAACTGATCCAGGCGGATTTCGCGAAGGTCGGCGTGGACGTCGAGATCGTGTCTTACGAATGGGGCGAGTATCTCTCGCGTTCGAAAGATCTGGATCGTGACGGTGCCGTTCTGCTGGGTTGGACCGGCGACAACGGTGACCCAGACAACTTCCTGGCGGTTCTGCTGGGCTGCGACGGTCGCGAAGCGTCAAACCGCGCACAGTGGTGCCACGAGCCGTTCGAAGATCTGATCCTGAAGGCCAAGCAGTCCACTGATCAGGCGGAGCGGACCAAGCTGTACGAGGATGCTCAGGTTATCTTCAAAGAGCAGGCCCCTTGGGCAACCATCGCACACTCGGTCGTGTATATGCCGATGAGCAACAAGGTTCAGGGCTACAAGGTTCACCCGCTGGGCGGCCACATCTTCTATGGTGTAAGCGTCGAATAATTCACCACTCACCAACCGGAGCCGCCCAATTGGCGGCTCCGGTTTTCTTTATTGGGAGGTCGGCGCAAATGCCGGATTTGTCCGAGTACCGTCAACTGGCAAAGGACATGTCAGTAGATGCCGTGGCGCTGGTGCCCGGCCCGAATTTTACCCGCGCTTTGGGAAAACCCTTCATGAGCCACGAGCGCCCCTTTGTGGTCGTGATACCGGCCGAGGGCGAACCAGCTGCGATTGTGCCCAATCTGGAATTGGGTTCGTGGGAACTGGTCGGATTTGAAGGCGCTGTTTTCGACTGGCGCGATCAAGCCGGCTATGACGACGCTTTCGCGGCCCTTGCCGAACATATGCCATTGCGATCGCTGGCGGTTGAAGGGCAGGTGATGCGGGTCTTTGTGTCAGTGGCTTTTGCGAATGCTCAACCAGGCCTTCAAATCGTGGATGCCGAACGAGAGATTTCCGGTCTTCGCATAATCAAGACCGACGAGGATATTGCCGCGCTGCAAGCGGCAATTAATATCTCGGAAGGTGCGCTGGAGCGCGTCATTGCAGATGTACGCGTCGGTCAGACAGAGCTGCAGATCGAGCAGGCGCTGATCCAGGCGTTGTTTGCTGAAGGTGCGGCCTCCTTGGCGTTTTCGCCGATCGTCGCGGCCGGAGACAATTCGGCAAGACCGCATGGCAAGGCACGGGCGGACTACCAGATCAGGCCGGGCGATGCCCTTCTGTTCGATTTTGGTGCCCGCAAACACGGGTTTGCCGCAGATATCACGCGTACATTCTTCGTCGGAGAGGTCTCAGACGAGGGCAGGGCGGTCTACGACACGGTTCTGCGCGCTAATTTGGCAGGGTTCGAGGCCTGCCGACCGGGTGTGACCGCCCATGACGTCGACGACGCGGTAACCTGCGTCCTCGAAGCGTCGCCTTACGGAGACCGTATTCGGACCAAAACGGGTCATGGGCTGGGCCGCGATGTGCACGAAGCGCCCTACATCATGCGTGGCAACGACCAGATCATGCGCGCGGGCATGGTTTGGACTAACGAGCCGGGCCTCTATGATCTGGACAATTTTGGCGTTCGGATCGAAGATGATGTCTTGGTGACCGATGATGGTTGCCGTTCGCTGACCAGCTTTCCCAAAGATCTTACAATCATAGGTCGCTGATGTTTGGCTATTTTCTGACTCGCCTCGGCATGTTCGTTCCGACATTTCTGGGCGTCACGCTGATTTCGTTCATGTTCATCCGGGTTCTTCCGGGTGATCCGATCATCGTCATGGCCGGTGAACGCGGAATGACCGAAGAACGCTATCAGGAGATGGTCGAGAAGCTGGGCTTCGACAAACCTGTGCTGCAGCAATACTGGGACTACCTGGTTGGCGTGTTGCATGGCGATCTGGGCGAGAGCTTTGTCACCAAGAAACCTGTTTGGGATGAATTCTTTGCCCTGTTTCCAGCAACGCTGGAACTGTCGATCTGCGCCATGATCTTTGCTGTGGCATTAGGCCTGCCAGCAGGGGTAATCGCAGCCGTAAACCGGGGCAAGTTCTTTGACCGGGCGCTGATGTCGTCTGCGCTTGTCGGGTATTCAATGCCGATCTTCTGGTGGGCCCTTCTGTTGATCATTGTGTTTTCCGGCAATCTAGGCTGGACACCGGTCTCGGGCCGGATCGACCTGCTATATTATTTTCCAAGCGTCACTGGATTTATGCTGATCGACAGTTTGCTATCAGGGCAAGAGGGGGCCTTTAGCTCGGCTGTACGACATCTGATCCTGCCGACCATTGTCTTGGGCACCATCCCATTGGCGGTCATTGCCCGCCAGACGCGCTCGGCGATGTTGGAGGTGTTGGGCGAAGATTACATCCGTACGGCGCGCGCAAAAGGTCTCGCACCCGCGCGGATCAATGGTTTGCACGCGCTGCGTAACGCGTTGATCCCGGTGATTACGGTAATCGGATTGTCAGTGGGGACCTTGCTGGCCGGTGCCATCCTGACCGAGACGATTTTCAGTTGGCCCGGTATCGGTAAGTGGATGGTCGATAGCATCTTCCGCCGAGACTACCCGGTGGTGCAGGGCGGGCTGCTGATGATCGCCGTGATCGTCATGTTAGTGAACCTGCTGGTCGATGTTCTTTACGGCGTCATCAACCCCAAAATCCGGAGGCGGTGATGGCTGAATTATCCGCGACCCAATCTAAAACCGAAGACCGCCCCAGTGCCTTGCGTGAGTTCTGGTATTACTTCAGCGAAAACCGTGGTGCCGTTTTTGGTCTCTGGGTATTTTCGGCCTTCGTACTCTGCGCGGCCTTTGCGCCCTTGTTGGCCCCCTATGATCCGACCGAACAGTTCCGCAATCACATCCTGCAACCTCCTGCGTGGCAAGAAGGCGGCAGCTGGGCCTTTCCCTTAGGCACAGATCCGTTGGGCAGGGATATGCTATCGCGGCTGATCATGGGCTCACGCTATTCCTTCTTTGTCGGCATCGTGGTGGTCTGTGTGGCCGTGACGGGCGGGGTGATTGTCGGCCTGCTGTCGGGTTTCGCACCCAAATGGGTCGATACTATGATCATGCGAGTGATGGATATCATTCTGTCCTTCCCTTCGTTGCTGCTCGCACTGGTTCTGGTGGCCATCCTTGGACCCTCGCTGACCAATGCGATGATCGCTATCGCCATCGTGTTCCAACCGCATTACGTGCGCCTAACCCGGGCATCAGTGTTGGCGGAACGGCAGAAGGACTATGTCACCTCGGCCCGCGTGGCCGGTGCCGGCAAGGCCCGGCTGATGTTCAAAACCGTACTGCCTAATTGTCTGGCTCCGATCATCGTTCAGGCGGCACTGTCGTTCTCGACCGCTATTCTGGATGCTGCAGCCCTTGGTTTTCTGGGCATGGGGGCGCAGCCGCCCACGCCGGAATGGGGCACCATGCTGGCCGAAGCGCGTGAGTTCATTCTGCGTGCGTGGTGGGTGGTGACGTTCCCGGGCCTTGCCATTCTGGTCACCGTGCTGGCCATCAACCTGATGGGCGACGGTCTGCGCGACGCGCTGGACCCGAAGCTTAAGCGGAGTTGACGACATGAGCCTGTTGGACATCCGAAACCTCACCGTCGAGTTTGCCACCGCCTCGGGTCAGTTCCGGGCCGTAGATGGCGTTGATCTGTCTGTCGACAAGGGCGAACTAATGGCCATTGTTGGCGAAAGCGGCTCGGGCAAGTCCGTGTCGATGCTGGCGCTGATGGGATTGCTGCCATGGACTGCTACGATCACCGCTGAACAACTGAGTTTCGAAGGCATCGATCTGACCCAGATCTCGGCCCGTGACCGCCGCAAGATCATCGGCAAGGACATCGCTATGATTTTTCAGGAGCCGATGTCGTCGCTGAACCCATGCTTTACAGTTGGTTTCCAGATCAAGGAAGCCTTACGCATCCATCTTGGCCTGAACCGGAAGGACCGCCATCAGCGCGCCATTGAACTGTTCGATCAGGTCGGTATCCCTGCGCCCGAAAGCCGCCTGAACACTTTCCCGCACCAGATGTCCGGCGGTATGAATCAGCGGGTCATGATTGCGATGGCTATCGCCTGCAAACCAAAACTTTTGATTGCGGACGAGCCAACAACGGCACTGGATGTGACCATTCAGGCGCAAATCCTTGATCTGCTGGTCCGGCTTCGGGATGAGCAGGGGATGGGTTTGGTCCTGATCACACATGATATGGGCGTGGTCGCGGAAACCGCCGAGCGGGTGCAGGTTCAATATGCTGGCCAAAAGGTCGAGGAACAGCCGGTCAAGGATCTGTTTCGCACCCCGCGCCACCCCTACACAACAGCATTGCTGAGCGCGCTGCCGGAGCGGGCGACCACCAAAATGCTGCCAACCATTCCCGGCGTCGTTCCGGGACAGTTCGACCGGCCCAAAGGCTGTCTGTTCAGCCCAAGATGCCAATTCGCGGACGATCTGTGCCGGTCCTTGCCTCCAACCCCACACAGCGCGGAATTCGGTAAGGCCCGGTGTCACTACGTTGAAAAGATAACAGCCGGAGAATTGGCATGACCGCCCCAATCGTACAGGCCAGCGGATTGGCCAGGTTTTATTCCGTCAAAGGCGGGCTGCTGTCAAAACCCTCAACGGTCAAGGCTTTGTCCGGTGTGGATTTTGAACTAAAACCGGGCAAGACATTGGCCATCGTCGGTGAATCCGGTTGCGGCAAGTCCACGCTTGCACGGGTGGTGACGATGATCGAAGAACCGACATCCGGCAGCCTGACCATTGACGGAGTCGACATCACTCCGTCGAAATGGGCCCAGATGCGCGAGACGGTGCAGATCGTGTTTCAGGACCCCTATGGCTCGCTCAACCCGCGGCAACGGATTGGGCAAATCCTGCAGGAACCGTTGATCATTAACCGCCGCGATATGTCTGCGGCCGATCGCGAGGCGCGGGCGCGCGAAATGATTGACCTCGTGGGCCTGCGGCCCGAGCACTATGATCGTTATCCTCACATGTTTTCGGGCGGACAGCGGCAGCGGATTGCCATTGCACGTGCCTTGATGCTGAATCCCAAAATATTGGTTCTGGATGAGCCGGTTTCGGCGCTGGACGTGTCGATCCAGTCACAAATTCTGAACCTGCTGGTCGAGCTGCAAGAGCGTCTGAACCTTGCCTACCTGTTCATTTCGCACGACTTGTCAGTGGTGAAGCACTTTGCCGACGATGTGATTGTTATGTATTTGGGTCGCGCGGTCGAGAAGGCACCGAAGGAAAAGCTGTTTGCTGCGCCCCAGCATCCGTATTCCAAAGCCCTTCTGTCGACGACGCCCCGCGCAGATCCCGAAGCGAGGAAGGATCGGATCAAACTGGAAGGTGAGCTTCCGTCGCCGATGAATATCCCTAAAGGCTGTGCCTTTGCACAACGGTGCTGGCTAGCAACCGAGGAATGCCGCACCGCGCCACCAGAGTTGAGCGGCGCGGATCACAAAGTGGCTTGCCTGCATCCTTTGGGTTAAAAGCAGCAGACTTCTATCTGGTGTCGCCTTTCCGGGTCATTACAACCATCTCCAGCAACTGGTCTTTGGTCCGTTGAATATGTTTGGTCAGCAGATCACAGGCGGCGTTAACCTGACCTTTACGCGCCAGAGACAATAGCTGCCGGTGATCTTTTTTGGCGGGCTCGCGTTGTTCCATCACGCTAAGATGCATGCGGACATAGCGATCGGATTGCAGATTCACTCTTTGCAAGATTTCAGTGGTCAGCCCGCGATCAGCGGCCGCATAAAGGGCCTTGTGGTATGCGTAATTCAGGCTGCCCCAACGCCCTACATCGTATGCTTCGTAAGACCGTTCCATGTCATCGAGCAGCTTATCACACTCGGCGAAATTGGCTTCGGTCATCTGCGGAATGGAACGTTTGAACAGATCGACTTCCAGCAGAACGCGCAGATCGAAAATCTCGCCGATTTGCGATAGCGAATGCGACGTCACTGACGCACCACGGTTGTTTGTAAGCTGCACCAGACCTTCTGCATCAAGCCGTTTCAGTGCTTCGCGAATGGGCATACGCGAGACATCATAGTCTTCGGCCAAGGCTTCCTGGCGGATGGTTTCACCTTCGGCCATCTCTCCGCTTAGGATACGTTCCCGCAGATCGTTTGTAATGACTTCCGGGAGACTTTGGCGTGCGATCGCGCGAGTTCTGGGCATATGAGTGGTCTCGGTCGGTGTAAAGTTGTATCCAAAATACAAAATGAGCGTTCGATTTCCAAGGGTATTGCAACTATTGATATATTTAAATTGCTTAAGCGTTTTGGGCGGACCGGTGGCGATACGTTAAACAAGACGTGTTTCCGTATTTCAGCACGAAGGAGGGGTGTAGTGGACAGTCAGCGTTTCTTGCCCAAGGGGGCGATTTCCGTCGACGTTCCATATGATGGACCGCCCAAAGCCTTTCACTTCCTGTTACTGCCCAAAACTACGATGCTGGCTTTTAGCGCTGCTATTGAACCTCTGCGTATTTCAAATCAATTGGCCCGCAAGCAATTATTCGAATGGTACGTCTTGTCCGCAGATGGCGCACCAGTGACATGCTCGAATGGCATTCGAATTCAGGCGGACCAACCCATGCACGATCTCGAGCAGGGGGCTTATACTTTCGTGTGCTCCGGTACCGAACCTATGGCTTCTTTTGATGACCGTGTTCTCAACTGGATTCGTCGGCAAAAGGCCCATGGATGCGATTTCGGCGGTATCTGCACCGGGGCATTTGCGTTGGCCAAAGCGGGCCTGATCAAAGATAAGAAGTTCACCGTCCATTGGGAAAATCGCCCCGGATTCTGTGAGTATTTCCCTTCAATGACGCCAACTCAGAACCTGTACGAGATAGACGGCAAACTGCGCACCTGTGGTGGTGGGCACGCAAGCACCGATATGATGCTGGAAGTGATTGAGGAACTGTTCGGCAATACGCTTGCTATTAATGTGTCCGAGATGTGTTTGCATCGGCGTGTTGGCGAAAGTGGCAGCAAACAGGTTTCGCCTGTCTCAGCCCTTTTGGGGACCCGAAACGCCAAGCTGGTCGAAGCGGTCCAAATAATGCGGGATAATATTGAAACGCCGCTTAGCCTCGAGGCGGTGGCGGATCAGGCGTCTCTGTCTAGACGCCATATGGAGCGCCTGTTCCAGCAGCACACCAAAATGTCACCCGGCCAATACTACAACAACCTCCGGCTGGATCGTGCCTTTGCTCTTTTGAATGAAACCGATCTCAGCGTGTCCGAGATTGCCTTTGCCTCGGGGTTTTCCAGCACAGACAGGCTTTCGGTGCATTTCCGTGGTCGATACAAGATCTCTCCGCATAACTTCCGCAGGTCTTGGTCGCATTAAAATGACAGTTAAGAGGTGGCCCAGGTTTGCAAGTCATGATGGTTGGCTAGGAACCGATCATCGGCTCCCGTTTCCAACCCTTCGCACTGCGCGAGCTTTTGGATCAGACGGTATTCTCCGGGCTCGGTCACAATCGCGCGCTTAATTCTTAGATCGTGCTTCGCTCTGGCGATTTCGCTGATCAGACTTTGCGTATTGTCCGGCTCACTCAGTTGAACGTAGCGCACGGTCCACCCGTCCTACTTAAGTTCCGCCGCGAATTGGCGCATGGCGGAAAGAACGAAAGCGATCTCCTTTTTTGTGATGTCGCAGGTAACAAGCTTCTTCCATGACTTCGGTCATCAAGCTTGTGTCACGGTTCCGATCACCCGCGCGCAGCGGTATTCATTGAGAGTTGATCACCAAGCACAGCAATCAAGGACGAGTGTTGTGTGCAGGAAAGGGGCTCGGTCATGAGACAGAGGTCAAGGCTGTCGTGCTATAAGGCGACCCTACCAATACAGCATCGTCTCAAAATGTCCGAAAAAGTTAAGCGTAGAACCCTTCGCCAAGTTTCTCTTTTTCGGTTCACGGCTCAGAATCGACTTTGAGCAAAAAGCGCAAATTCCCGCTTTGAAGGTTCAGACTGGCCTGATTGTGTCTGGATGGGAATAAATAGTCCGATGGAAAAAAGATTGGCGGGTTTTTGGAACTTAAACGCGAGTCGTCCAAAGACGTGCTCAAACGAACCTTGTTGCATCCTCCTGCGAATTTTTAGCTATTTTTCAATGCCATGCAGGTCAGAATGCCAGTTCATTCGACCAACAGCGACTCTTTGATGCTGCCATGGGCAGCCTGCAGTCGACAGCCAGAAATGCATACAATACGCTTGTCGACATCGAATTCGTTTGTTTTGCCGATGTATTTGACCTGAGGGGTCGTAGCGCAAATTTCGTAGGGCAATTGTCAAAGACGCAACCTATTTTGCGCTGTTTGCTACGATAACCCCCTTTGGTCGGCTTAAGGGGTTGATATGTTAAATGGTTCTGCCGTCAGGTCTTTGCGCTCTTTGAAGTTTGATCCTGCGCTGGACCTCTATCAAAGCATGCTTCGCGTGTGCGCTATCGTACCAGACAAGGTCGCGCTGATCGGTGACGAGCGGGAGTACACGTACGCGGAAATTGCAGATGCCGCTGATCGAATTGCCCTGCATTTGATGTCAAAGAGTGTTTTGCCGGGCGACAACGTGGCGATGATCATGGATCGCACGCCCGAAGCAATCCTAACCATGTGCGGTATCATGCGTGCGGGCGGGACCTTTGTGCCATTGGACCCAGCCTATGACATAAAGCAAGCAGGGTACGTTATAGCGGATTCCAAACCATCCGCTATCCTGTGGGAGGAGCACTACAAGCCCATAGCCGATGAACTGAATTCGAACCAGGTTGCCAGTCTGAATGCGCTCGACCTATTGAATTCTGATCCCGATGAGAAGCGTGACTTTCCGAACAGAACTGGTCTGGATGCGTGTTACATAATGTATACGTCTGGATCGACCGGACAGCCAAAAGGTGTTGTGTTACCTCATCGGTCCATCGTTCGGCTCGGCTTTGACCAACCAATCGGACAAGTTCTTCCCAACGACATAACGTTGGCGAGTTCGACCATTGCGTGTGACGGTTTCACTTGGGAAACATGGCCCGCGCTTTTGAACGGAGGGTCGGTCGCAGTTGTGGCCGAGCCCAAGCCGGCTTTGGACAAGCTTGCCGCAACTATTTCCCGTCATGGTGTAAGTGTCGCCTTCTTTTACACCGGAATGTCACATCTGCTGATCGAACATCACCTTGATGCGCTAAGCAGTTTGCGCCGTTTTGGTGCGGCGGGTGATGTGCTATCCGCTTCACATGTTCGTAGTCTCAAAGATGCGCATCCCGGAATCGAAGTCATAAACGGTTACGGACCCACAGAAAACTCCGCCCTAACCACGATGCACGTCGTCACCGAAGCGGACCTTGTTGGTGGTACAATTCCGATAGGCGTGCCGACTGGTCACTGCGACTGTTTCGTCGTGAACGAAAACCATAGCGAACTGGGGGCCGGAGAGGTCGGGCAGCTAGTTGCCGCAGGACCGAGTGTGGCACTTGGCTATCTCAACAAACCCGAACGGACGGCCGAGTCTTTTATTTCAGATCCGCGCCCGACTCACACCGGACAAGTGTACTTGACAGGAGATCTGGTCCGGCAGCGCGACGATGGTGTCTATGAATTTTTAGGGCGTGTCGATCGACAGGTAAAAATTGGTGGTCGTCGCATTGAACTGGACGGAATTGAACATCACCTACGTGAATTGCCGATGATTTTGGATGCTGCGGTTACTTTGACCAAGGCAGATACGGGTGAAAAACGCATAACAGCCTTTTTGAAACCGTCAGGCGATATGCCTGCTGATAAACGCGCCTTCGTCCGCGAGGTTATGGCCGAACTCGGTAGGGCCTTGCCGGAGGGCGCCCTGCCTCGGACGAACCGGGTTGTGGCAGACTTTCCATTAACCCCAAGCAACAAGATTGACCGAAAAGCGTTGGTCGACAGCGTCGAATCGAAGGACTTGGAAAGCAATGGCAACATTGGGCCAATTTTCCAGTCAACCCGAACTCCAATATTCCAATCGACGCGTAATCCGCTAGACGCTGCGGAGATCGCACGAACTGTTGCGAAGATTTATGATGAGACATTGGGTTGCGGAGAATTGGCTTCAGACGCAACATTCTTCGAAGCCGGGGGAACATCTCTGCAATTGATTGGCGTTCATGCGGAAGTGATGAAACGTTTAAACGTACGGTTCGACATCACACTCATGTTCGAAGTCCCGCGTCTGGGCCCTTTGTCCGAGGCAATAGCCGCGATCGAAGTGAGTGGAAACGAGTCGCTGTCATCTCAGGAGCCAGAACAAGGAGCTGACGAACGGGCTGAACTGAACTTACCTGAGAATGCAATCGCAATTGTGGGCATGGCAGCCAAACTGCCCGGCTCACAGTCTCTTGATGAGTTCTGGGAGCACATTCAGAACGGCGACAATATGATCAAGCCATTTTCATCGGACGAACTTGAAGATAGCTTCACGCCGGAACAACGTGCATCGGACAGTTTTGTAGCGGCCCGCCCGATCCTTTCGGATGCAGGGATGTTCGATGCCAAGTTTTTTTCAATGCATGCCCGTGAGGCGGCAACTATGGACCCGCAAGCCCGTGTGTTCCTTGAGATTTGCTATCATGCCTTGGAAAACAGCGGGCACGATCCATGGCGGACACGCATGCCGGTGGGCGTATACGCGGGGTCGTCGTCGACCACATATCTGATTCAAAACATATTGTCCGACCGTCAGGCAGCCGAGGCGTATATGTCGAATTATCAGACCGGTAAGATTTCTGAACTTACCGGCAATATTGGCGACTGCCTGGCAACTCGGGTGTCGTACAAGCTGGACCTGCACGGTCCTGCGATGACAGTACAGACGGCGTGTTCGACGTCGCTGACCGCGATTTCGCAGGCATTGTTGGCATTGCGCGCGGGCCAATGCGACATGGCTTTGGCGGGAGGCGTTTCGATCACCTTTCCCCAAAAGCGCGGGTATATCGCGCAAGAAGGTGGGTTGTCGTCAGATGACGGCACGTGCCGACCATTTGACGCTGAAGCCAGCGGAACGGTTTTCGGGCACGGTGCCGGCGTTGTTGTATTGCGCAGACTTAAAGATGCCGTAGCAGACGGTGATCACATCCATGCGGTTATTCTGGGCTGCGGTATCAATAACGATGGTGCCGACAAAATATCTTACACGGCACCAACGGTACGCGGTCAGGCGGATGCAATTCGCCTAGCGCACAAAGATTCTGTAATCGAACCTAAAAGTGTGACTTACGTCGAATGCCACGGAACCGCGACACCTCTCGGGGACCCTATTGAAATTAGTGGGCTGCGTCAGGCGTTCGGCGAAGCAGTTGTCGAAGGAGGCTGTGCACTCGGGTCCGTCAAAGGCAATATCGGTCATCTGGATGCGGCTGCCGGCGTAACCAGCGTAATCAAAACAGTGCTGATGCTGAAACACCGCAAGATTCCTCCTGTGGCAAACTTCTCCGGTCTGAACCCTAGAATAGAACTGGAAGGTACTCCGTTCCGGGTTCCGAGTTCCCTCTCGGATTGGGTGTCGGATGGACCATTGCGCGCCGGTGTCAGTTCTTTCGGAGTGGGGGGGACCAATGTCCACTTGGTGCTGGAGGAGGCGCCGCAAATAGTGCAGGACGCTGAGACTGCTTCCGTACAAACGGTTGTCATTTCGGCGAAGACGCCGGAAGCCTTGGTCGAGATGAAGGGTGAGTTAGCGGACGCCTTGGAGAACCCCAACGCGCCGAGACTGGCGGATGCGGCCTATACCTTGCAAGAGGGACGAGCCGTTTTTGAGTACCGTCAGGCTGTCGCGGGCTCGAATCCTGAAGAGGTCGCCAAAACCTTACGCGCTGCACCCGCTATCCGTAAGCCTGCGATGCGGGGCAAACCAACTGTAACATTCATGTTCCCTGGTCAGGGATCTCAGTACCCGGGCATGGGCAGCGGTCTGTACCAAACCGAACCTGAATTTGCGCAGTGGATTGATAAAGGTGCGGAAATATTACGCCCGGTTCTTGGCTTGGACGTAAAGACAATGCTGTGTTTCGCAGACGCCAGTGACCAGGACCTCGCGCGTGCGTTGCGCGAAACCCGCCTGACTCAGCCAGCGTTGTTCTTGACCCAATACGCCTGTGCAAAGCTGTGGATGGCTCGTGGCATAAGCCCAGCGTCAATGATTGGCCATTCGGTTGGCGAGTTCACCGCCGCCACGTTGGGTGGCGTCATGGATTTTGAAACCGGGTTGTCGATCATCGCGAAACGAGGCCAACTGATGCAGGATCAGCCAGGCGGTGCGATGTTGTCCGTTAGAGCACCGATTGAGGCTCTGGATGATTATCTGGATGATTATCTGGATGATACCGTCGATGTCGCCGCGCGCAATGCGCCTCGTTTAAATGTATTGGCCGGAGACTTTGATGCAATTGCGTCGATTGACGATCGACTGAAAGAGGCCGGTATTCCGTGTACACGTCTTCACACTTCTCATGCGTTTCATTCACGCATGATGGACCCGGTGTGTGAAGGCCTGTTGGAAGCGGTCACTCAAAAAACGCTACAACCAACGAAAATTCCATATGTCAGCTGTGTAACGGGCGATTGGATTTCCGAGAATGAATGCACAGACCCGTCATATTGGGCGACCCAGGCGCGAGCAGCGGTGAATTTTGCGGACGCGGTTTCGACACTCGTGACCGAAGATCCAGCCGCGTTGCTCGAGGTTGGCGCTGGGAACACGTTATCTGCGTTCAGCACCCAAACATTGCCGCGGGATGCCTCGGTTGCGGTGATACAGTCTTTGCCGGATCACACCCGTCCAGAAACGGATGAAGTCGCGATGGCCGCTGCAATGGGCTGCCTGTGGGGATGTGGCGTCGATGTAGACTGGAACAAGCTGGGTCCGCGCGGAAACCGGCGCGTACCTCTGCCAACTTATCCATTCCAACGCAAACTGCATTGGGTCGATGCGCCAGCGCCTTCCATCGGAGCAGCAACTTCCTCGTCACCCGCACCGACCACGGCAATCGTAAATCCTGTTTCAAGTGTAAGTGAGTTCTCTTCTATGCCGACATCCAATTCACAAGAACAGATTGAGCGCAAGCCGCGCCTGATCAGTGAGATTCTAGCCATTTTGAGCGAAGTTTCTGGTGAAGATCTGGGGCCAGAAGATGCACCGGCAACATTTT
Organism: Ruegeria sp. BI12; assembly: GCF_056537985.1. NCBI lineage: Bacteria > Pseudomonadati > Pseudomonadota > Alphaproteobacteria > Rhodobacterales > Roseobacteraceae > Ruegeria > Ruegeria sp. BI12. Next base: position 403,714 of record NZ_JBQFSL010000002.1, read on the forward strand.
TGGAACTTGGGTTTGACTCCTTGTTCCTCGGACAGGTCACCCAAAAATTGAATGCTGATTATGGGATCGATCTGACATTCCGGCAATTAATGTCCGACTATCCGTCCGCCGAGGCGCTCGTTGATTACCTGGATGAAAGCCTACCCCCCGAAACGGCTGTTCCCTCGGCTGAACCGGAGGCCACACAAAAGGTCACGCAAAGCGCTACGCAACCAGCGGCTCCTGCGGTATTGACACCATCAGTTGTGCCCTCCGCGCCGATTGGCGATGGGTCAGTCGCTGCTGTCATGCAGGCGCAGGTGGCTGCTATGCAGTCACTTTTTGCACAACAGCTTCAGGCTTTGTCTGGAGCTCAGACGGCGACACCTACTGCTGTGGCCAGTACACCAAAAGTCGAGGCAGAGATTAAACCTGCAGTTCCTGCGCTGCCCAAAAATGCGGCGAGCAAAGGCACCTTTTCGATTGGACGTGCAACCAATGCAGCCGGCGGCGACCTTACGTCCGAGCAACTGGCCTTTGCGCGAGACTTGGCAACAAGTTACAGCCAGCGGCACGCCAAATCCAAAGAGTATGTACAGACCTACCGGTCTGTGATGGCCGACCCACGCACGGCAGCTGGGTTTCGCGCTGAATGGAAGGAGTTGGTGTTCCCGATCGTTTCCGATCGTTCTAAAGGTGCGCGCCTGTGGGATATCGATGGTAATGAATTCATAGATCTGGTCAGTGGTTTCGGGCCTATAGCTTTTGGCCATTCGCCGGATTTTGTCATTGATGCTGTATCACGACAGATGGAACGCGGCTTTGCAATTGGACCGCAATGTGACCTCGCCGGCCCAGTTCTGGAACGTTTTGCTAAATTCGTAGGTCATGAGCGCGCTACCTTCTGTAACACAGGGTCCGAGGCTGTGATGGCAGCAATGCGTATTGCACGAACGGTAACAGGTCGCGACCAGATCGTAGTTTTTGGCAGTGACTACCATGGCCAGTTCGACGAAGTATTGGTTAAAGGCAAGTCACGTGGTGGCGACCCTGCGGCTCTGCCGATTGCACCGGGAATTCCCCGCTCGAGCCTGTCCAACATGGTTGTGTTACCGTATGGCGCGCCAGAAAGCATCGATTGGATTCGCGAAAATATCGGCTCAGTCGCTGCTGTTGTTGTCGAACCAGTACAGAGCCGGAACCCAAACCTGCGCCCTAAGGAATTTGTGCGTGAACTGCGCCATATCACACACGAAGGCGGTGCGGCCTTGGTCATGGATGAAATTGTGACCGGATTCCGGGTTGGTGCCCGGGGAATGCAGGGCGAGTGGGATATCCAGGCCGACATGGCAACCTACGGCAAGGTAATCGGAGGCGGTATGCCAATTGGCATGCTTGCGGGTTCAGCCCGGTTTATGGATGCACTCGACGGAGGCATGTGGCAGTTCGGTGATGACTCGGTCCCGGAAGTTTCTCCAACCTTCTTTGCAGGAACGTTCGTTCGTCATCCGTTGATTGTTGCCGCGGTGGACGCAACGCTAGAACATATGGGCACCAATGGGTCCGATCTTTGGCAGCGCACGGCCGCCCGTACAGCTGATGCAGTCGGCAGGATGAATGCCATTCTTGTAGCGCGTGGGTTACCGCAATTGGTCGAAAGCTATTCAAGCTGGTTTGTTCCGAAACTAATGGACTTCGATCCCAATGCCGCCCTGTTTTATCCGCTCATGAAGATGGCCGGTATCCATGTTCAGGTCGGGTATGCCTGCTTCTTTACGACTGCCCATACTGAACAGGACTTCGATGCGGTTGTGAACGCGTTTGAACAATCCGTCGATGCGCTCAGAAGCGTTGGTATCCTTGTTGGCGACGGGAAAGCCAAACCCGTCGCTACAAAGCCGGTAGCCAAACCGCCAACCGAAGGTATCCCCCTGACCGAAGCACAGCGCGAAGTTTGGATGACCAGTCAACTGGGAGAGAAAGCGTCGTGCAGTTTCAATGAAAGCGCCTCGTTCCGTCTAACGGGTTCATTGAACCAAGACGCCTTACAACGGGCGCTTAACCGTGTAATTGAACGGCATGATGGGTTGCGTCAGGTCTTTGCCAAAAACGGTGAGACGTTCAACATTGTCGATCCATTCGAACTGCAGCTTACGCTTCATGATCTGAGTGACAAAGAAGACCCAGAGGCTGCGTTGGCCGGCATTGTGCACGAAGACTCTTCGATTGAAATCGACTTGATTTCGGGGCCTCCCATACGGTCTTTCGTTGCACGGATGTCGGCGGAAGAACATGTTCTGATCATCAATGCACACCATATCGTATGCGACGGCTGGTCATACAACGTACTGGCTTCGGACCTGGTGGCATTTTACAAAGAAGAGGTTTCGGGTACGCCGGCGAACCTTCCACCGGCACCGTCTTTCGCCGCCTATGCCGCCACTCAGTCCGGTAAAAATGTGCGACCGGCGACGCGCGCCTATTGGGAAGAACAATATTCAGAAACTACTGAATTGCCGGATATACCAACCGATCATTCTAGACCTGCAATCAAAACATTCTCCGGTGCGACTTGCACGGCGCGCATATCGGGAGATGTCGCGTCAGCGGCACGTAAGGCCGGTGCCGCGCAAGGTTGCACGCTGTTTGCAACGCTGTTTGCCGCGTTGCAGATTGTATTAGGACGGCTGACCGGGTCTCATGATCTGGTCATAGGTGTGCCAACCGGCGGGCAGGCCTTGCTGGACAACAACGAAATGGTTGGTCACTGCGTCAATTTCCTGCCGATCCGCGCCGTTCAAGACCCGAATGCTTCGGTTGCTGACTTTCTGACGCAGGTTCGTGATCAGGTTATGAATGCATTTGACCACCAGGATTACACCTACGGAACGCTCGTTCGCGATCTGAATATCGAGCGCACGTTGAACCGGTTGCCGCTCACAGAAGTGCAGTTCAATCTGGAACGACTGGGCGAAGCCGTAGATATGGGCCCGCTTAGCATGACGTCGGCACCCAACCCTAAAACAGCTGTGAATTTCGACCTGTTCTTTAACGTGATCGAACGTCGCGACGGTCTGCGAGTGGATGTCGATTACAACACTGACGTCTATAACGAAGACACGGTGATGCGTTGGATGAAGTACTTTGAGACAGTTCTTTCCGAACTGGCCGAGGATTCCGCGCGCCCTCTAGCTAAGGTTAACGTTCAGCCCGCCGACGAGCTCGAGTGGATGCTGGAGACTGTGAATCGAACGAGCGAGGCATTGCCACAGGCGACAACGCTCGACAGGCTAATTTCGGAAACTGCCAAAACTTATCCAAACGCGATCGCAGTTGAGGATAATCTGGGACAGCTCAGCTATACGGAACTTGACCGGCTAAGTGATGCGGTCGCCGCTGACATCCAGGCCCTTGTTCGGGGTTCCGGCGGCCGGATTGCCGTGGCCATGTCTCGGTCATCACAATGCCTGGCAGCTTTGCTCGGCGTTCTGAAAAGCGGTAACGCTTACGTGCCGATTGATCCCGCTCAACCCGCTTCGCGGCTGCGCATGATACTTGAGACGGCAGATGTTTCTGCTGTCCTGCACGATCAGGCCAATCTACCCGACTGCGCTGAAGGTCTTGATCTGCCTGAGCTTCAGATGAGTCAAGTAAGAGCGGGTGGCATTCCTTCGATCATCGCAGATAGAGTTGATCCAACGGCGTATGTGATGTTCACCTCGGGTTCTACCGGCACGCCAAAAGGGGTTGAGATCGGCCATCGATCGGTGATCAACTTCCTGACGTCTATGTCGGACGAACCCGGTTTCGACCCGCAGTCGGTAATGTTGTCAGTGACTACGACGATGTTCGATATCTCGGTTCTGGAGCTGTTCCTGCCGTTGCTGCAGGGTGGTCGAGTGGTTATCGCGGCACAAGAAGACGTTCTGGACGGGTTCCGATTGGTCGAACGTTTGAAGCGTGGCGATGTCACGCATATTCAGGCCACGCCTACGCTGTGGAGCATGCTGCTTGAAGCTGGGTTACGGCCTGACAAAGGTTTGACCATGTTGGCGGGCGGTGAACCCTTGCCAGCCGATCTCGCAGAGAGGTTGATGGAAAGCGGCGCCGATCTCTGGAACATGTATGGCCCGACCGAGACCACGATCTGGTCTGCTATTTCCAAGGTTCATTCGGGCGAACTGATTACGATTGGTCATCCCATAGCCAATACCGAATTGCATGTGCTTGGTCCTGACGACCAGCCGTTGCCAATCGGGGCTGAGGGCGAACTGAATATTGGTGGCACAGGGTTGGCTAAGGGGTACTTCCGACGCGACGATCTAACACAAGCAGCATTTCGTGAAGTGTCCCTGAACGGGCACCCACGTCTTTTGTATAAGACCGGCGATGTTGCCCGTCGTTTGGTCGACGGCACAATCCAAGTGTTGGGTCGCAATGATGGGCAGATCAAATTGCGCGGTTTCCGCATCGAGCTTGGAGAGATTGAAACGGCAATGCGCGCGGTGCGCGGCGTTCAGGCGGCCGCCGCGACTTTGCGTCCTTCGCCGCGTGGAGACAAGCAACTGGTCGGATATGTCGTTGCCGAGCCAGGACATGACCCCAAACCGGAAAGCCTGACTACGGCTTTGGCCGACCGGCTGCCGCACTACATGGTGCCGACTGCTTGGGTATTCCTCAGTAATCTGCCCAAAACCGGCAACGAAAAATTGGATCGCAAAGCTCTGCCTGATCCGGACGTTGTTGCGACAGTCACCGCATTGTACACTGAGCCCAGTACGCCGACGGAAAAGAAAATGGCAAAAATCTGGGAAGACGCTCTGGGTATCGATCAAATTTCAACATCGCAAACCCTTTTTGCGTTGGGCGCAGATTCCTTAACAGTATTCCGTATTGCCGCGCGCATGATCGATGCTGATTTGAACGTTGAGGCGAGGCACCTATTGGAATACCCCTCAATTGCGCGCCTTGCCGCATTTGCCGACAATCGGGTAGATGAGGACAGCGCACCGCGCAAACCTTCGCTGAAATCCTATCGTCGCGGTGCCCGACGGGGACTATAAGCGATTTTCGGAGCCATCCGGATGCGAAACGGGTGGCCCTGATATCTTGATCCGGCGTTTTACAGATCCATCGCCATTTGGGCCTGTCGGTGCGATTTCGAAATCCACCGTGTCACCAGATTGCAATTCCAATCCAATCTCGGGCAAAACATAGCCATCATTTGTGACCTCGGCCTCGTGAACAGGTGTTCCGTTGTGCAAGACAGACAGGCGCGATGGTTCGGTCTCTGAGGAGGCTTTCCACTGCCCATTCACTATAAATCGACCATCCATTTGTGCCGTAAATCGTTCTATGGCGTTATAAGGATTGCCATTGAACCGCGCGGTCGTCACGCCGTCGTCAGTGATGCGAAGAGGCGAAAGATCAGGCGCGCCACGGTAGCTCGGCCAATACCAATCGATGATTTCCAGCGGAACCAGACCGATGCTGGGGCGTCTGGCAAAGTAGCTCCATGGTGCCTGATTGAACTGGTATCGCGTGTCCGCGTGTACTGTTTGTACTGACAACTCGACTTTCAGATTCTGTCCAATGATCAGAATTGGCGAATCTGTCAGAGTGTTCACAGGATCAATGGGGCGGCCGCGAGCGTCAAAAAACTCTGCCACTCCTTTCACTTCGAGCACGCCGCTGCCCCACGCGACGAATGCTTCACCGTTCTTTCCAAATTCGTAGATCCGCGCTGGTTCAATCGTTTCGCGTGCGACAGGACGGCCGAATGGCAGGAGCTCACGCTGTAGAAACTCAAATGAGTCAGCTGCGGGTTTTCGTTTTTCAGCGTTTTGCGTACGCAATCCCATATTGGGCCACCAAGGCTCATCCAGCAACGCATACCAATACGCGTCGTTTATCCCGGATGCTGCCATTTGTGTCACCATCAAGACCATGTAATCAGGCGCATCATTCTGATCTTCAAACCAATTGCCGAACTCGGTTACGTAGATTGGGCGTTCTCCGCCGTATTCCTGCATCAAAGCCTTCAGACGGTTCAGTTCTGGCAGGACGGTATTGGGGTTGTCGCGATAAGGATGAACAGAAATCGCATCGCAGGCTTGCAGGCCGCCCTGACGAAAAAACTCTCGATAGAACCCGATCGCAATTGTGTTTAAGCCGCTGCAAATGATCTTGGCATCGGGATGATCTTGCTCCAGGCGCGCGCGTACCGTTCGAACCAGTGCAGCCAAATATGCCGGTGGGTTCTGGGTAAATGGACCTCTGATAAAATCGCTCGAGTTGAATTCATTCCCGATTTCGATCTTAAGATTATCGACTCCATAGTGGCTGATAATGGCGCTTACCCAGGCGGCGAAACCTTCGCGACCCTCCTTACTGTGCGGCGTATCGCCGTTGTCGTACAAAGGATTCCTGTCTGTGATGACGATAAGCGGTACCATACCTTTTTCAATCAGGGGCAACATGTACTTGTCCGCGACCGCAAAGTTGTAAACGCCTGGTCGTTGTTCCGCGGTGGCCCATCCAATCTCATCACGAAGGTGCGTCGCACCCAGATCTTGCGCCAGATCGAGGGCGGCTCTGCTCCATCCCTGTTCCAGATGCGTTTGTACGCCAAGATTGAACTCATCTTCGTCGGCGATGGCTGATCCCGCCAGAAACACAACTGAGATGGCGAGGTTCCACTTCATTCTGCGCTACTCCAGTCCATAACGATCTGGCCACCGGCAACACTCAGATGATGCATGCCTTTGACACCAGGTCGATCCTTGGGCGTGAACTGCCGGATAAACCGCTCCTCGTACTCTGTTTCGTCAAGCTTGATAATTTCCATGAGGTTCAGGCCAAAACCGTACACGCCATGGCTGTTGTTTTGCGACGGCCGGAATAGCCGATCCCCTTGCCGGATGATCGCCCCTGCGTTTCTGGCGCAGTCTGACCCAAACACGACAGGATTTTTGGGATGAGGTTTGATCGTTTTCAGATCCGGGCCATCGACCTCAAACAGATACAGTTCGCTGGAATGATCCTGAAAAGCGAAATGATCAGATAAGTTGGTAATCAGCCACCACCGCCCATCATCCCCAAGATACATGCTGGAATCTGCTAAGTACTGACCCTCGAATGCTGTGGCATGCAATTCCCATTCATCTGGAAATTTGGTGCAACGCCATATCTCAAGGCGTTTGGCTGCCTGGGTTTCGGGCATCATAAAGATCGAGTCTCCGGCCCGAAACACAAAAGGAAAGGAAAGGTGATAAGTACACTTCAACGCGGTAACGGGTTCGGTGAGACAGTCTCCTTCCAGACGCGCCACCTCTATGCGACCATTGATATCTTCGGCATTCATGGCTTCGAAAAAAACCCACTGTTGCCCTTGATGCTCGAACAGGAAGGGATCGGCCATTATGCAAGATGATCGCGGCAGGCCTTTTGCCTTTCCTGGATGAAACCCTGAGACCGGGCCGGATGAACTGCCAAGTTGCCAAAACTCTCTGATTTGTCCGGCTCGTGCAAGGCGTTCAGATTTCAGTTTTTCTGACACGTCACTTACAAGGTTGAATGCATAGACGAGAGAGGATTCAAAGTCAGGTTTTGCCTTGGTAGCCTCGGGAAGCTGCCTGGTTTCAGGCACACTGCGACGCTCTGCCAACTCATTCATTGCATGGAACAGAAAGAGGATCGACTTTTCAGCTACAAAAGCTCCCGTCAAAACACTACCTGGTTTGCGGTTGTAGCTGGTTTGCCGAAAAACCCGTTGAGTTGGGTCTTCGTAGGATTTCGAATGGATTTCGACTTGGACATGGGGGGCGCGGCGCGCTCCAGTTGTCATGCCAGCCTTGAATGGGTCGCTCATACCGCCAAATGCAATTGCCCATTCTCCGAAGCGGAGCTGGGCCAACTGATACTTTGTCAACGAAGCGGGACCAAGCGCAAGCGCAAGGTCAGCCTGATCTTGGGTAACCGGGAGAGTGCTAAGGAAATCTGCGGCAGCCTGAGTATCATAAGGCAGAATACGTCGCGCAGCCAAAACCTGTTCGGCCCGCATTAACAAGCGCATCAAAAGTGTTCCTGAACGGTCCCGCCGATCAATTCCGCCAACAATCTGACCCGTAACTTCAAACCGGGGATCACTTCTCAATCGGTCGATCAATATCGCTTGCCAATCCTGCAAGCCAAACAGTCCCGGGGGTGTTACCAGTGCAACTTTAAGCTTTTCATATTGCACTGTTGCTCTCCAATCGGCGTGCCTTCGCATCGAAGACTTCGGATATCCGGCCAAAGCCCGATCGCATGAGGGAGTCACCATGCCAGCCATTCACCGGATAGACAGCTGTGTCCGCCGAAAGCAGCTCCGACCAACCCAATACGCCATCTTCAGGAACCATGGCCTGAGATCTTGTGATAAAAAGAACAACTTCGCCGTCATATGGTTCAAAGCTGTAGGCCCGCGTTTGGCTTACTAAAACATCCACGGTTTCGTCGACTAGCGTTTCGGTTGGAGACGCCGGCGGTGCGAGCTTTGTGGCTTGGAGAAAGCGCTGTGCAAAATCGTTTTGACCGAGGAGATCTGTTGTACTGATCTTTCCAGACCACCGTAGATTTAGGTAGTACCGAAGCCTGCGCATTCTAACGGTCCATTTATCGCGTATGCGTTGAGACCGTGAAAACTTGCCAATTGCGCCGGGGGCCCAAGTGTCAATCATACCAACACAACGCACCCGCTCGCCTAAAGCAGTTAGTTGTTCGGCTAGCCGTAACGCGACACGACCATCGACGCAAAGCCCGCACAAAAGTATGTCCCGCCCTGAGTATCGGTCTTGAACAATTGATGCCGCTTCTTCAATCGCCGGGTCGAATCCGGCTTGAGACAGTGCATTGAGCTGCGCCCGATCAGCGATACCGATATTGGCAACAGCACAAATTGCTCCGATCTCTTTGCCTAGTGATTGGTAAAGGAATGGTTGATTAACCGTCAGCAAGATGGGCGCGGTTTCAGGCGCGGATTTGAGTTCGGCCAGAGACCAGATTGAATCGGGCGTCGTTTCGTCTCGAGGCGCTGGATGCTTTGATACAACAGGTTCGGTCTGTCCCAATAGATTGGCCAGCCCGTCCAGAGTCGGATCATTCAAAAACGCGTGCAGGCTTGGTCTGGTTTCGAAAGTCTCTCCAACGCGCGACAACATTTGCAAAGCCAGTACCGAATAGCCGCCCAGATCAAAGAAATCTCCGTCGACATGATCAACAGGCAGCGCAAGAATGTCGGACCACAAGGAGGCCAGTCGAGCTTTGACGTTGTTCGGGGACGGTGTTGGCTTTGCATGTGACGTAAACCCATTCAGATTTAGCGGAGGGTTTTTTACCTTAGTGGGTCGATTTGCTGCTATCGCTGAGGTCGGAGCGGGGTCGCGTCGCATTAAGGCTTGGAACACCTCGAGCAAAAGGTCAGAAAACGCCTGAATAGTGGACTCGTCAAACAGGTTGGCATTGTAGTCTATCGCCAGACGCCATCCCGAATTTCGACCTATAATGTTCACATTGAGATCGTAGAGCGTACCAGGTGAGTGTGATTGAACCGAAACCAGTTCTACATCGCCATATTTTCTTTCGTTTAAGAAAACGCGCTGAAGGTTAAACATGATCGAAACCAACGGGATACGTAACGGGTCACGCGGTGGGTTTAGTACCTGAACCAGCTTATCGAAAGGCAATGTCTGGTGTGCCAAAGCGCCATTTACGACCTCACGAGCAGCGCGACCTTGATCGATTACTGATCTGCTTGCGTCAATGTCGAGACGCATGACGATGGGGTTAGTGAAAATCCCGATCAGTGGTTCCAAATCTATTTCTGTTCGGCCTGCGACCTGGATGGCAAAGCTTACATCATTGCGGCCAGAAAACCGTTCTAGCGCCGTGCTGAAAGCGGAAACGCCCAGGGCAAAGACTGAGGTATCCAGCTCTCTTGCGGTTTCAGAAAGGTTGGTTTCGAAGTCCTGCGGAAGTTCCCTTGCAAAGGACTTGGGCAGGGGCTCTGAGGCCGCACGCGGTCGATCAAGCGGCAGTTCGAAATATTCCATGCCACCGAGGGTTTGCTTCCAGTACTCTTCCTCTTCATCCATGGCGCCGCTCTGTTCGTAATCAGAAAGCCACATAGAAAAGTCACCGTATTGCAGTGTTAATTCTGGCAGATCAGGATCAGTACCAGTCTGCAGCGCTTCGAGGTGTACGCCCAGTTCATGACCCAGAACACCGATTGAGTATCCATCGAACACGCTGTTATGTACCGAAATCAACAGAGCTGCGCGTTCCGTTTCCATTGGAACCATCGCAACGCGAAAGAGACAGGGTTCAGATAGGTCGAATGGCTGTTCTGAATGTGCAATGGCAATCGAGTTAATCCGCTCTGCGCGATCGGCTTCGGGGACATTTAGGATATCAACGAGATCGAGTTTGAATTCCACATGTGCGAAGACTTCCTGCACAGGCTCGCCGTTTTGTTCTACGAAACGTGTTCGAAAAATCTCATGCCGGTCGATGATCTTCTGGAACGCAGTTTGAACCATGTCGCTGGTTACCGGTCCTCGCAATTCCCACCGTACGGCTAGATTCAGTCCCTTATTACCGGGGTGAATCTGCTCCATAAACCAGCACCGTTTTTGGGTAACAGAAGTGGGAAAGGTTCCGACTATCTGCTGCTGCTTCAATGCCTTCATTAAAATCGCTCCGCTAAACCCAATCACCCTGGACGCGGAAAAACGTTTCGCAAGCTACTACGAGCCAAAAAACTCCCGGCATGCGGCGAACAGGGCAAAATGCGGGTACTAATTACACAATCCAAGTTTCTCTGCCGCAGTCGCGCGAGTCAAATAAAACTCGCTAAATACTGCAGGTGCCGTGCAACGAACATAAGTTTAAGCCCGCACTTCGCAACTTACGGGGTTAAACGCTCCTGACAGGGCACAATTATTCGCTATCATGTGACAGTTGTTATTTAGTTGTAAGCGATTCGATGATTTGGCTTAAGGGTTCTGATTTAGCTTCGGCGCGAAATCTCGTGCGTAGCCTGTGCGCTGTTTCCGTTTTTGTAAGCGCAGTGATGGTCGGCGGTATTGGCCGGGCCACAACCCCTGATGGATATCTGATAAACGTGGGTGACGAGCTCGAGTTGGATATTCTCGATGATAATGAACCACCGCAGCGATTTACTGTAGGCCTCGATGGTGAGGTGCAGTTACCTTACATCGGCGGTCTACAGGTATCTTCCATTGCGGTTGGCGATGCGAGGGATTTGATTCATCGCACATACGTTAAAAATGAGATTTTTGTGGACCCCTTGATCGAGCTTTCGGTTGCAAGTTTCCGGCCGATTTCGGTTTTGGGGGATGTTAAGAATCCGGGAAACTTCGACTACCAGCCTTTCATGACTGCAGAACAAGCCGTCGGTTTGGCTGGGGGTCCGGCGATTTCAGCAAACAACGAAGAAGCGCGTGTTCTAGAGCGTAGAAATCTAAAAGGCACCTTGAACAGCCTTGAATACGATCTTGCATTGTTGGCCGCCCAATATGCACGGGCTCAGGCATTGTTGAAAGGCGAGGACAGTTTGAATTGGTCTAACCTGCCGCCAGACCTGCGCCCGGGAGTGAACCGAGAGTTGTTTGACGAACATAAAGCAAGTGAAGATCAGGTTATCACGTTGGAGACGCAGAATGCGGTAACCCAGCATGAGCTTCTGACACAGGCCGTGTCCGAAGCTGAAAGCCAGATCGCCATCCTGCGGCAGCGCGAAGTCGTGCAGCAAAGGATTGTGGATGTTTCTCAAACCGAGCTGGAGAGAATGATTGATCTGGCGGCCCGAGGTTTGATCCCAAAATTTGATGTCCGAGACTTTGAGCTTAAGACTTCCCAGGCAGAAAGTAGTCTGTTGGATCAACGCGAGCGACAGTCCGAGGCATTGGTGCAACTTGCAACTCTCAAAGGACGATTGTCCCAGTTCGCTTCGGATCTGGAGCAGAAGCGGCTCAGCGAATCCCAGCGGATATGGAACGAGATCAAGAAGCTGATTTCAAATAGAAATTCTATCGAAGATAGATTGGGGCTTTTGGATCAGTGGATGAATGCGGCCTCTGGTTTAGAGAGCGAAATGCTGCTCGAATTCCAAGTGCGCCGACGCGAAGACAACGGTGTTCGCAAGCTACTGTTGCGACCCGGGGACGAGCTTTCGCCGGGCGACTTACTGGTTATCGTGGTGAAGCCACCCGAAACGTTGGGTGAACTACAATGAACGTGCGTAGAAACCCGGAGTCGTCCAACCCGCGCGAAGTGGGTCGCGCTGCCAAATCGAATGCCGGTTTCCTAGCTTACCAATCTATCGACGTAATGTATTTGTTCTCGATCTTACGGGTTAATGCACGATTGATTTCCGCAGCGGCCATCGGGTGCGCCGCAGCGATGTTCATTTATCTGCTCTTTGTTCCTCCGACCTACACCGCTTATTCGCAGATCATTCTCGACACGCGCGAAGAAAGTGTATCGCCTGTCGAGGAAGTGGTTTCTGACCTTAATCTGAACAGCTCGGTCCTGGCCGGTGAGGTCGTGACGATGCGGTCGAACGTGCTGATTGGCCAGGTTGTTGACGAATTGGGTTTGTTGGAGCATCCCCGATACGACCCCCGCCAGCAGCGCAGCGAAAGCCTATTCGGCCGGGCCAAACGTCTATTGCGCGGAGACGATCCGCCACATGTGGTCGCTGCGCGATTGCCCGAAGAAACACTACGTTCATGGATTATCAATGCGGTGCGAGACAATCTGTCCGTAACGCAGATTGGAGTGTCCTATGTGATTGGAGTGAGTTTTCAGAGCACCGATCCGGTACTTGCTGCAGACATAACCAATGCCATCGCAAACCAGTACATTAACAGTCAACTTGACTCGAAAATGGATGCCACATTGCGTGCCAATTCTTGGCTATCTGACAGGTTGGCCGAATTGAGCGTTCAACTTGAAGCTGCAGACGCAGCGGTGGTTGATTTCAAGGCCGAGATGATCGAAATCGCGGATGGCAATGAGGAAAGCATCAGCCAGCTATTGGCCGAATTGAATACTAAATTGGTCGGCAGCTCAACCGAGCGCGCGGATGCTGAAGTGCGCCTCTCTCAAGTTGAGGCGCTACAAAGTCTTGGCGGTTTACGCGCAGTATCAGATGTTGTGACCTCACCGCTTTTGGAAACATTGACCCAGCAAAGAGCAGAATTGACGACAAATCAGGCTCAATTGGCCAGCACCCTCGGGCGTCGGCATCCGGATATGGTTCGAATTAACGCGCAAATCGCGAATATTGACCGATCGATTGATTCCGAATTGCGGCGTAGGATCGAAGAAATGCGGGGTGACGTTATCGTGACCACCAATCGAGAGAACGCTTTGAGGAGCCAGATCGCCGTTGTATCTGAGAGGGCGGATTCACTGGCCAAGGCCTCGGTACGTTTAGGGCAACTGGAACGGGCGGCCAATGCTAACCGCCTAGTCTACGAAAACTTTCTTTCGCGCTTTAAGGAAACCAGCGCACAGGCGGATTTCCAGCTTCCAGAAGCGCGTATTATTGGTCAGGCCGAGGTTCCGTCTGTGCCCTCTGGTCCGCGCAAGACCTTGCACATGATCGCGGCCTTTGTTTTCGGCCTTTCTGCAGCCACTGCTTTCGTGTTCTTGCGAAATCTGGCGCGGTCGCCGGTGAACACCGCGGATGAATTGGAAGCGCTGACACAGCGCCGCAATCTGGCTTTGCTCCCATACGTCCGGCATTTTGGCAGCAGGTATAGATGGCTGCGACAAGAACTGTCGGGCGTGGAAAAGTCACAGTTCATGGAGAACGTGCGCACCATTCGCACGAGCCTGTTCGGGCTGGGGAAATCCCGTCAGCCCAAAGTAATAATGATTACGTCTTCTGTTCCGGCAGAAGGAAAATCGTCGCTATGTTGTGCTTTGGCGCGGGCAATCAGTACTTCAAAAACGTCTGTCTTGTTGTTGGATGCTGACCTTCGGCATCCTGATGTACGAAAAGCATTGGACCTACCGTCCGACGGGCCGTGTTTGGTAGAATACCTTAATGGAAATGCAAAGATTAAGGACTTACCCATCCGATCCGATCTGGCTGGCGTTGATGTCATTTCACCATCGTCTGAAAGCGCGAGCGCTGCGGATTTGCTGTCGTCTAATTTGTTTTCCGGATTGCTAAGCCGAGTAAGTGCTCGCTACGACGTCATCATCGTAAACGCGCCGCCTGTGCTGTATTTGTCAGATGCAATTCTGCTGACCAAACATGCCGACACAACCCTGGTCGCCGTGCGTAGTGGAAAGACACCGGCCAAAGTGGTGCTTGGCTCGATTGCGAGGTTGGAGGAGAATGGGCAGCAGGTGTTTGGAACGGTGATGACAATGGTACGTCGCCAGGATGTAGCAGCGCGTGATCTTGGGAGCTATTCGTACAAGTACAACTATTGATTTGAGTGTTTGTAAGACAGTGATGTTATGAAAGTTGCCCTTGTTCACTATTGGTTGACTGGTATGCGCGGTGGCGAGCACGTGTTGGAACAATTGGTCAACCTATTTCCTCAAGCTGACCTATTCACGCATGTTGCCGATCCGGACAAACTGTCGCCTGGGCTAAAAAGCCGTCCCATCCATGAAACATTCATCGCCAGGCTTCCGGGCGCGCGACGCCACTATCAAAAGTACCTGGCTTTTATGCCTCGGGCGCTCGAAGAACTGGATCTGTCGGGTTATGATCTGATCATTTCATCCGAAAGTGGGCCGGCCAAAGGTATCATCGCACCACCGGGCACGCCTCATATTTGCTATACACATTCGCCGATGCGATACATCTGGGATCAGTACGGTGCCTATAGCAAGCGGTTGTCACGGATCGAAAAGATGTATTTTTCGCATCTCGCGCACAGGCTTAGAATTTGGGATGTCAGCACTGCGGCCCGCGTCGACAAGTTTGTGGCCAATTCGAATTTTGTGGCACAGAGAATACGGCGTTACTATCATCGTGACGCACAAGTTGTGCATCCGCCGGTCGATCTTGATGCCTACCACCTACCTGACGAGACCAATAAACGCAGCCACTACTTGTTTGTCTCTGAACTGGTTCCCTACAAAAAGGCGGACTTGGTCATCGAGGCCTTTCGTGATCTCGACCGGCAACTGGTTGTCGTAGGAGATGGTAGCCAGCGGTCCGAGTTAGAGCAGAACCTTCCTCCAAATGTTCGGTTGCTGGGTCGTGTCCCCAGTGCAGACTTGCCGGGTCTGTATCAGACTGCGAAAGCGTTGATATTCCCGGCTGAAGAAGACTTTGGTATTGTCCCTGTCGAAGCCATGGCCTGCGGGACACCTGTGTTGGCCTACGGCCAAGGCGGTGTGCGCGACAGTGTTGTTGAGGGCCGTACAGGCCTGTTCTTCGACGATCAATCAAGCAGTTCGATTGTGGAGACTATTCATCGGTTTGAACGCGCGCAATTTAATTCCAGAGACATTAGCGAACACGCAAGCGGGTTCGGTGCAGAACGGTTTCGGCGCGAATTCTCCAACGTCGTTGACGCTGTCCTTAGTGATTGGGCCGTCTAGGCGCTTCGCTGTTATTGACCTATTTCAATTTGGCAGGGTTTGCAGGATCAGCGCGGAGGGTTCGTCAATGTCGCTGAGAATGGTGATCTCGGTAGATATGAATTCTGTTTCAGAATAGATTGGGCCGCCTGTGTTGGTGTTTCTCGTAAGGCGTGGAAAGCTGGTTCCGGCCACATGCAACCGGATTAGGTGACCAGCTTCGAACTTGTAGGCGATTTGGCGCATGTCGACTGTTACTTCGTAGATCTGTCCGGGTGTCATCAGGTCGGGTGCTTCAAATCCATCCCTGTATCGCAACCTTAATGCGCCCTCTTGCACCAATAGTGAATTTCCTTGCGTATCTACATCCGTAATGCGCAAGACGAGGTCGGAATCCGGAGTTGAAATGGTGACTCTTAGCTTTGCCTGGATTGGGCCTGCGACTGTCATTGGCTGTTCCAGCGGTGCGGAGGAGAATAGCAGCACATCGTCTCGCGCCTCGATCGAGTTCTGCATTACAGGCCCTTCTAGATCTTCGGGATTTCCAGTGCAGCAAATCGGGCCGCCGACCGAGGGAACAGGGTTTTCCGGGTCGGAAAGAATGTTGCTCTTTAAGTCCGAAATTTCGCTTTTTTTCCAGAGCAAAGACTGATCCGCGCTCAAATACAGGTGCCTTTGAGTTGTGTCGGCAGGCGGCCATTTGTTGGCCTCGTGCCACCGATTTTCGACGAGTGTGAAATAGGTGTACGCGGGCAGATCGACGACGGGTCCATCCCCAAGGTGCCAAGCCAGAAACCGGCTAATGAGATCAACATAACCGATGCGGCGATCTGGCGAGACCGGTAGATCACCAACCACGGTGTCGCCGTCCGTACCAAGGTAGTTGCAGTGCGTTCCAGCGCCGATGATGGTCTTTACAGATGCGCCCTTATTTTTCAGCGTTTTGGCAAGAGTTAGGCTCGAATCTATCCCGAGATCGTGCCAGGTATCAATGAATAGTGCCGGTACCGAGAACGACTCGTTGCCCGTGATATAGCCGGCGTCCTGCCAGAATTGAGGATTGTCGAAGTTCTGCAAAAAAGCTCCATAATCGGTCTCGTCCGAGCGCAATCGTTTGACAAGGCCGTTGACAGGAAGTCCGTCGAGTACATCGCCCGGTTCAATTGGACGATATCCAGACGTGGGCGCGGTTTTGCCGCCTTCAGCACCGAACCAACCGACGCCGGCGGCCAGATTGAAGACCCCGCCTTCAAAGGCACTGAAGTAGGCGTTCTTTCCTTCGACCGACCCGATTGCGCCGCCTGCTGCGATTGGAACTATGGCATGAAGGGCTGGATGTCCTTGAGCCGCTAACATGAGTTGGGATTCCCCCAAAGCTGAACAACCCAGCGTTCCAACCCGTCCATTTGACCACGGTTGATTAATGATCCAGTCTAGCGTGGCTGCGCCGTCCGGACCCTCGTTGGGGTATGGGGCAAATGTCCCTTCTGAGCCGTGCCGTCCGCGCATGTCCTGAGCGACCACAGCGAAGCCCCTGCGTGTCAGCTCTCCAACCCAAAACCGCACTTCGCCGTAGGTTCGTTTGCCGTAGGGAAGGCGCATCAAAACCGTTGGGCGCGGACCGGATTCAGCCGGAAGGTAGACATCCGTCGCCAGGCGCACGCCGTCAGGCGCCGTCACCATAACATCCGCAAAATCCGGTGCACCAGCTTGTACCCACCACGCGATTTGATTTCGGTTTTTGTCCAAAAGGGTTTTGCCCATCAGGACTAAACAACCAATTGCAATCACGGAACAGATAACAAGAACAACCTTGCGTTTCATTTAAACACCCTATCGACTTGCTGGGTTCGCCACGAGTAGTTTCGGTATCAGAAGAAAGGACTTTTTGCGTGCTCAGTGTGGATCTTTGGCTGTGGTCTCTGGAAGAAGCGGACGAACACCTCGACCATTTTGTTAAGGATCTGTCGGTTGACGAACTGCGAAGGGCCGATCGTTTTGTCAAATCCAGTGATCGGAGCATGTACATTGTAGGTCGGGCCGGATTGCGGAGAATCTTGGCGGATTACATTGGCCTCGCCGCCAAGGCGGTCGAGTTTGAGTACGGGCCGCATGGCAAGCCGTTTCTGCAAAATGGCCCTGGGTTTAACCTCAGTCACTCTGGCGGTCGGGCTGCATTGGCAGTGTGCTCGCATGCCCATCCGGGTCTCGATATCGAGTTGGTGCGACCTATCGAAGATGCGGTGGCTAGACATCATTTCTCTCCAGTGGAATACGCCGAGTTGTCGTGCTTGCAACCGTCGGATTGGTTGCAAGGGTTTTTTCGCTGCTGGACCAGAAAAGAGGCCGTTCTGAAATCACGGGGGCATGGGTTGTACATGCCCCTTGATTCTTTCGACGTGACCCTCTCGCCCGACGTCCCCCCCCGATTGACGCGGATTGAAGACGACGACCCTTTACGTTGGACATTAACTCATTTCGAACCTGCGCCGGGTTGGATCGGTGCGTTGGCTCTGCGCGATACAGGCGGCCCTGTCGAGCTTCGGTGGCGATCCGGTGATCCGATCGTCCGAGCCTACTCACGTCGTTCCAGAAAATAGCCTCGGCTGACACTTGGGCCCAAACCGGGATGCGTTGAAATGATACGACCAAGAGATGGGATGTCCCATTGATCGCGTATTACATAGCCCATTTCGGTTAGGTTTTTTTCAAAGTCATTTCTGTTTCTGATTTGATAGGGCACCCGGCCAGGCCCGATCTTTTCCAGAGTTACAACGGTCGGGCCACAGCGAGTCGCGACTTTGTTTAGCAAGATGTATCTGGGTGGGGCGTCGAGCTTGCCGATCAATTCAGCCAGAGAAATATCCAAGTATTGCATCAGGCCCGACCCTAGCAACACGTCTATCTGACCAACTTTCGCAAGGTCGTCTTGAAACACAATTTCAGCAGGTAACTCCTGGCTCTCCTGTGCGGCGCGGGCCAGATCGACAGTTACGGGCAAATCGTAAACTGTCCACTGCAATCTGTCGATTGGACACAAATCCCGAAAGGCGATGTATTTCGACCCGAAATGCCCACCTGCATCCAGCAGGTGCATTCCTTCGCTAAAAACTTCGTTAATCCAATGAATGACCGGATAATCCCAAACAACGGTTTTGCGCATCAGGTCGGTGTTCACCTTTGCCACGTCCATATCATTATACCCGTTGCCGTGGGCTTTACCTGCGGCCGTTGCATAGTTTGGATAAGCGCCAACCATGGCCGGAGGGCGAATGCCGGTCGTCATTAGCCGAGCCCAAGCTGCTGAAACCGGGAGCCCAATCCCACGTTTCAAAAGACTTAAGCTGAATTTTAGGGTTTCTCGTGATCTAAACAAAATTTTACCACCGCACAAAAAGCGAGAAAAACCGCCAGTATGAATTCTGAGCCCGAAGAAAATACTCCGCCAAACTACTTTCAAACCGGATTCGGGAAAACCCAAAGGCAAAATGCGCTCGTTACTGTTAACATTTCGGAAACATTGTGAGGGATAGTTGGCAATTGCTGCTGGAATTTTGGGGTGTTAGTGCTTCCGGTTCGCGATCTGAATATGCTCAGTTACTTTGACAGAGAACGATTTTCGATATGCCGCTTGCCTATAACCGATTCGGGCAGCGATGCTTGTCGAAGTAACAGACGAAACAGTGAATTTGACCAATTTAATAAATGTTCCGTTCGGGGTTCACGCCTCGAGATTGTAAGCGAGGACGAAAATGGCTGTTTATCCTGCTGCAGCCGCATTCTTGCTATTGTGGCTTTGGCTCAGCGCACGAAATGCTGACAATGGGATTTTGATGGCCATTGCGGTCATCCCATTTGGGATGTTCGCAGCGTTGGTTGCCGGTGGTCTTTCAATGATCATTGCCAATTTGTTGGCTATTCTTTCGATCTTTCTATTGGTCTTACGGCGGACTACGCATGCGCCTGGGTCGGCGGATTTCCGTTTGCCTCCATCGGGTGTCTATCTTCTTGTTTTTGCGTTTTACTCTGTTTTCTCTGGAATCGTCCTTGTGCGCCTTTTCGAGGGGCAGTTTCTTGTTTTCCCAATGACGGTGACAAACAGAGGGCCACAGGTCAGTAACTTCTTCAGTTCCGTAATGCTGCCGCTTCGGCCTACAAACTCCAACATAGCCCAATCGGTTTATATCCTGCTGTCCTTTGCCTTCTTTCTAGCGACAGTTTTTGTCGCCAGACGGCGCGGGGCAGAGTTCATTGAAAAAGGACTGGTTTGGGCCGCCTCGCTTAACGTGGTTCTTGGACTCTTAGACTTTCTGGGTGCCGATGCGGTTTTGAGCCTAGTCAGAACTGCCGACTATACCCTTCTAAACGAACATCTCGTGGGGCCGTTCAGTAGGGTGATCGGAGGATATGCCGAAGCGTCCGCTTATGGGGCCGCTTCGGCTGCGTTCTTTACTTACTTTTTCATGTCTTACTTGGTTGTCAGAACGCAAAGCCACGGCATCTTGGCAGCAGCCAATTTTGTTGGCGCCTTGCTGGCCATGTCCAGCACAGGCATTGCCGCTCTTGCCGCGGGGATATTCTTCGTGACTCTGCATTTCAGAGTTTTCTTGGGCTTCAGTATGTCTCGTGGGTTTGGGCATCTCATGGTCATAGGTGTTTCGTTTCTCGCCATTGCGATCAGTGCGTTACTATTGGTGCCAGTCGTAATGGATAGCGTTTCAGATATTCTAGACCGTTTGGTTTTTTCCAAACAAGATTCCCTATCAGGACGGGAACGCGGCGCGTGGGCCGCGGCTGGGTTTGACACTTTCTTCCAAACCTGGGGGCTTGGGGCCGGAGTCGGCTCATTGCGGGGGAATGGCATTGCATCCGTTCTTTTGGGAAGTGTGGGCTTTCCCGGAACGATTGCTTTTTTGATGTTCATTTTCAGCGCAATTGGTTTGCCAGCTACAGGAGCCGATCGCGGCACGCTACGGTTGTTTAGCGCTGGTCGCGTATGCGCGCTGACATTATTGACAGCCATGTTAGTTTCAGCAACGACACCGGATCCAACTCTGCTTCTCATGGCGGTTTCGGGGCTGTGCGTCGTTGCCCGTGAACAGGTTTTCGCGGGCCGCACGATTGAGCCGCTAGCACCTTCTGCCGAAGGGTTTTCGAATCGCGTTTAGCTTTGTTGGATTTTTTTGTCTGGAACAGTCCGGAGGTAAACTTGAGTACTGTTGATCTTCTGGCGACAAACTGACTTGAAGAAGTAGGTTATCCACAGGACGCCTGCTGCCCTTCCTCAATTTTACAAAAAAGTTGCGGCTTGGGCAGGGATTTACTTATACTTTGAATGGCGGGGAATTGTACTGCGGGCCGATGTTTTCCGGGTCACGCGTGTTTTTTATTGTATTAACGATTGGCTGTGTAATGAGAACGAATTTTAATCGTGGGGCTGAGGTAGAGTCTTCATTGCTCAGTGGCTCATCTTCTGGTCGATTAAAGAAGTACAACGGTGGTTCAGACACTTTTCTCAAATCGTTGTTTGACCGCTTGTTCGCATTTTTTGCGCTGATCTTTTTCTCCCCTTTTCTCATTCTGATCTCACTTGTCATTTTGATAACGGACGGTGGTCCCATTTTTTTTGGGCACAAACGCATCGGTCGAGATGGCAAAGAATTCAACTGCCTCAAATTTAGAACGATGGCACGAGACGCCGAAGAGCGTTTGGCAAGGATCCTGGAATCTGACGCCGAAGCACGCGCTCAGTGGGAAGCTCAACAGAAACTGGATGATGACCCGCGGATCACTACAGTTGGAGAATTTTTTCGCAAGACTAGCTTGGACGAACTGCCGCAATTCTGGAACGTCTTGGTGGGTGACATGGCGATTGTCGGACCTCGCCCGGTTGTTGCTGCGGAAGCGTCGCACTATGGCGAGCATTTCAGTGATTACCTTTCGGTCAAACCGGGGATTACCGGGTATTGGCAAGTCAGTGGGCGGAGCAACACTACCTATGCCGAAAGAGTACAGATGGATGTTGAATACGTGAACAACCGGTCATTTGGACGCGACATCGAGATCATTCTCAAGACGATAAAAGTGATGATCATGAGCGATGGCGCTCGGTAGCGGAACCCGGGACTGCGGTCAGAAGAAAACAAATAAAATCACGACTAACCAGAAGAGGAGACAACCGCCTATCACCAGCCTGCGTAGTAACTTAGGTGACGCGGATTCTATCATTTCGATGATGTTGAAACGCAACGTTTTATTCTCGTGAACGAGGGCCATTTGCTATGCTCGACTTTTCTTTTTCATGATTAATACCACGGCTACGCTGAGTTCGAATACCTGTCAACAATGCAGGCTGTGGCGGCGGTTTATCGGCAATATTATGTCTAAAGTGTGTTAGCATCATGCGATTAATCGTTTCTATCCCGACTACAAACCGCCCGGAAATTGTGGTTCCTACAGTTTTGGACATAGCGCGCCAAAAGAGATTTCCAGATTTGGTAAATGTAGTTGTTGCCCGAGCCGACGACATTGACGCTCAAAAAATTGCGGATTTGCCATTCCCGGTCTGCATCGTTCAAAGCGAACGGGGCACTTGTATTCAACGAAATACAGCCTTGAGCATGCTGCACGAAGATGATGTCCTGCTGTATTTAGATGACGATTTTTTAATGGCGCCGGATTATCTGGCGAACCTCGAACATCTGTTCAAGACGCGGAAAGATGTCGTTATGGCAACCGGTACAGTGTTGGCCGATGGAATACACGGTCCAGGAATTAGCCACTTGCGAGGATTGAGTATGGTCTCGCGAACAACGCCCACCAATACTCCCGACATTACAGACGTCTACAACTGCTATGGTTGCAACATGGCGCTGCGTGCTGCACCAGCTTTGTTGGACAAAATACTCTTTGATACGCGGCTCAAGCTTTATGCTTGGCTCGAGGATGTAGATTTCTCACGTCAGATGGCTGCGCATGGTCGCATCGTGCGCTCGAGCAATTTGCGAGGTGTCCATTTGGGAACCAAGGTTGGGCGATCAAACGGGTTGTGTATTGGATACTCGCAAATTGCCAACCCGGTCTATCTGTATAAAAAACGGACCATGGCGTTTAATCGCGCTTTCAATATCATGTGGAGGAATCTGGCAAGCAATTTTGTCAGGTCATTCAAGGCCGAGCCTGAAATCGACCGGTTTGGACGCCTGAAAGGAAACCTGCATGCCTTCGGTGACTTGGCGCGCGGCAGGCTTAATCCTGAAGAAGTGGCGCGTTTCAAATGACGCGCCGTGCTCCAAGTCGCGTGGTAATACTTAGTGACTTCGCAAAAGTTCGAGGTGGGGCTTCCAAGCTTGCAGTTCTTCAGGCCGCGTTGATTGCAAGACAGGGCATCCCTGTTACATTTTTTTGTGGCGACGATGGCGATCAGATGCCTGTAGGTGTCGAGCTGATATCTATGGGTGGTCAAAGCCTGCTGGATCAGGGTGGATTGTCGGCAGCCGCGTCGGGACTTTGGAATCAGAAGGTTCAGAAGCGCTTAGCCGCGTGGGTCAAAAGAAATGATTGCCCGGATACCCTCTACCATGTCCACGGGTATCACCAGACATTGTCGCCGTCGCTTTTGTGGCCTCTTAAGCCGGTGAGAGGCCGGGTAGTTATGCATGCCCACGACTACTTTCTAAGCTGTCCAAATGGTGCTTTTTTTGATTTCCGCAAGCAAAACACCTGTCCACGCGTTGCGATGTCAGCGTCATGTATACTGCACAACTGTGACAAGCGTAGTTATGGACAGAAACTCTGGCGGGTGTCGCGGCAAGCGCTGCAAAATCAGGCACGACGCAAGTTACTACCGGACGTGACGACCTTGTTAATCCACCCGGGCATGGAACGCCTACTGTTTCCGAACGGCACGCCGGGCCCGGTCATTGCTATAGCCAACCCGTCAGAACCTCTGTTATCCCAACCGGTTACCAGCCAGTTGAACAGTGAGTTTTTATTTGTTGGTGACATACACGCCTACAAAGGTGTTTTTCTGTTGGCCGAAGCAGGAAGGCAGGCCGGTGTAAAGGTGCGTTTTGTCGGGGACGGGCAAGATCTAATCCAGTTACGCGCCAGTTTTCCCGAACATCAGTTCGACGGTTGGCAAGACCGCGCCGGATTGCAACATGCGATGAGTGACGCGCGAATGCTTGTGGCGCCGACTTTAGGACCGGAGCCCTTTGGCTTGGCACCGGTCGAAGCTCTTCTGTGCGGTGTGCCAGTCCTTGCGTCCGATAGCCTATTGCTCAGCCAAGACATCCGATCGCAACACATGGGGGCCAGTTATTTGGCCGGTGACAGAGATGCGCTTGCGACAGCTATGCTCGAGCTTTCCAGGGATGATGCCACCATCGGGAGGATGGCTGGAAACGCTATTCGTGGAGGCCGCGAAATTTCCTTAACGCCAGACAAATGGTGCGCAGAGTTGCTGAAATTGTACGGCAAAATACTGCGGTGGCAGAATGAACCACGGAGGGCTCTAGATGACTATTCCCGAGCTGTTTCGTGAAGGGAATTTTAAAGTGGCCCGAGCATCTGCGCAATGGGTGCTTCATCCGTCAGGAATGACCAATGGCAGCGGCTAAGAAAGAAGAAAGTGTGCTGCAAGGCGGGCTTTGGACAATGGTGTCCAAAGTCTTCACCCAATTGACGCAGTTCGCGATCTTTATGGTAGCTGTGCGCCTGATGACGCCCGCCGAATTCGGTGTCTTTGCGCTTGCCGCGGCAGTAGTGGTCATACTGACTCAGGTATCAACTGCTGGTTGGCCAGAGTACATCATGCAATGGCATGGGAATCCGGCCCGTATACGAGAAACCCTTAGCGTCGCAATTTTCTGCGGGGCCACAATTGCTGCGCTTGGTGTGGCCGGCGGTGGTGCAGTTGGAGCAATGGTTTCCGAACCGGCCGCCAAACCGCTTATTCAGATTCTGTCGGTGAGTGTCGTTTTTACTTCGATCGGCGCAGCCTATAACGGAGTATTGATCTGGCAGAACCGGTTGACAGCAGGCGCAATGCTCACGCTGTTGGCAGACTTTGCAAACCTGATCATCGCAATCTGGGCTCTGATTGAGGGCTATGGTGTATTAGCCCTAGCGTGGGGCCGTCTATCCAGTGCAGTTATCTGGAGCGTCAGCGGCTTTGTTGTCTGCAGAGTTACGCCCAAAATGGTTGGTCCTGCGACACTGCGCGAGGCCGCTGAGTTTTCTTGGAAAATCATTTTGACCCGGGTCGTTGTGAATGTCCGAATTTACGCTGCGACTTTAATCATTGGAGGGTTTTTAGGAGCAACAGCTGTTGGCTATTTCCGGGCCGCCCAGAGAATTGTTGCAGCCTTTGAAGAGATCGTAAGCGAGCCCACGCGTGTATTGTCTTGGAACCTCTTCCGGCGGGTTCGCGACAAGTCCGGCGACCACGCAGGCTTTGGCGCGCTCTCTTTGCGGTTCTTCCCCATCCTGTACTACGGAGCCGTCCCTCTGTTTACTGGCGTATTCATCATGGCGGACATGCTTACCGCTGGAATTCTTGGACCCGGATGGGAGGCCGCCACGCCTGTGCTGCGCATTCTGGCCGTTGCGGCGCTGATCCGGTGTAACGGGCATGCGAGTTTGGCGATCTTAACCTTGGCTGGGCAAGTACGGCTTTTGCCGAGGGTGACGGCATTGTATTCGGTAATCGCGATAGGGGCGGTTCTTGCAGCAGCACCTTTTGGTATCACAGCAATTGCCGCGGCTGAGTTGATGGCGGCGGCAATTGTCTTTGTTATTAACGCCATCATCATGAAGCGCTATGCAGGGATTGCGTGGGAAACCATCCTGTTAAGATCATGGGCCGTCCTGCCGGCACTGGTCGTGGCGTGCCTTCCAGTATTTTTGGCAGACCATTTTGACCTTTTAGCGGGCCTGCACGATCTGATCCGATTTGTGCTCATCGGGTTCTGCATGATGGTCTTCTTCGCACCAGCCATTTTAGTCTTTGACAGAAGCCTTTGGCCTGCATTGCGAAAGAGACATTTTCCGGAACCAGCGACAGCAGATGCGACCGAACACTCAGTCTAGTCGCGCGACATCTGCGAGGAGTAGAAATATGCAATGGCTTGTGTTCGGTTCTTCACGGCCAGTTTTTCATAGATGTTGGACAGGTGAAATTTGACCGTGTTGGTGGAAATCTGCAGCTCTTTTGACATATCCCGGTTGGACATGCCCTGTGCCAATGCCTCAAGAATGGCGCGTTCCTTGCGGGACAGGCTTTGGATGGGATCCTGCTGCATTTTGCGGACGTCAATGAATGGAAAAACCATCTTGCCGGCCGCAACGTCGGCGCAGGTTTTCAGCAAGCCTTCGACCTCGCCAGATCGTGCAGCAAACCCTGCAGCCCCGGCTTGCATTGCCAGTCTTGGAACGTCACCGGAAGTATCGCCGTAAACTACAAATCGCGGGGCATTGGCCTGTTCGCGCAGCACCTCGATCAGTTTGGCCGCTCCAAGAATGGGAAGGTTCCAGTCGATAACGCCAACTTTCACAGGAACCCGCATCACCGTACCCAAAAACCCTTCGGCCGTCGCTGAGGTGGCCACAAGCGAGAATCGTGCGTCGCGTTCAAATATCTCGGACATGGCGGACAGGACCAAAGGATTACTATCGGCCAGCATGACGTCAATCGGTTCTTGTGTGGTTTCAACCATTTGATATTCACCCAATTTCTGCAAAAACTACCCATATGGGTGGGCGTTTTTTTGGTATACTTTGGTATTTTTACCTGAATGGGTAGTTATATCCCCACACAAATAGACATCCTAAAGCAGTAGTAAGTTACGTTGCGTCGTTGGGCAAGTCCGCGTTTCCTAATCGCCAATGCAACATGACGGGCTTTGGTGCCCGGTCCACAGCCGAGGATGTTAACAGATGACAATTCAGATTTTCCCTCCGCTTGAGATCCCTGAGACTCTGGCTGCAGGTCCGGGACCAGGCAATACCGATGCCCGTGTTCTGCAAGCCTTCGCCAATGCGGGTGTGGCCGATCATATGCAGGGCGATGTCCTTAGGGGCATGGTTGAATGTAAGCATATGCTTCGCAAGATCTGGGGCACTCAGAATGCCTATACGTTCGCCGTCGCCGGTACAGGTTGGAGCGCGTTGGACACTATGTTCTCTGCCGTTATGCCGGGCGACAAGGTCGTGGCTTTTGCCAATGGGACATTTTCCGGGATTGACGCGCTGACTTTGCGGATCAAAGCGGCCACGCCTCAGGAACATAAGGCCAATCCGCTGGATCCTCAGGCCGCTAGCGTCACTGTCATCAATGTTGCGCATGGCCAGCCGGTAACTGGTGAAATAGTCGAGACCACGTTGGCTGAACACCAGCCTAAGTGGGCTTTCATGGCGCATTGGGAAACCGGGTCTGGCCGTGTTAACGACCTGCGCGGCTTTTCGGATGCGTGTGAACGTCACGGCGTAATGGGTTTGATCGATGCGGTTTCATCGATGGGCGTCGAGGATTTTTCGATTGACGACTATCCGGGGATCGCTGGTTGGGCCTCATGCCCTCAAAAAGGGCTTTGTTGCCTGCCTCTGACATATGCGCCCGTCAGTTTTACGGACGCCTATATCGAATCCCTCAGGACCACTGGTGCTTACACTTACGTACACAATCCGATTTTCGAAGCCCGGCATTGGGGCATTGTAGACGGTCAGGACGTTGAGAAAGGGACTTACCACAGAACCCATTCTGGCTACGCCGTCGCCGCATTCCATGAAGCTCTGCGACTGACACTGCTGGAAGGTTTGGCCAGGCGATCGACCTCGTACAAAACCCACGAACGTGTTCTGCGCGACGCCGTGACGGCCATGGGATGTCAGGTGACGTCGGATATGCCCAGCCTCGTAGTGCTCAATCTGCCGCCGGAACTGGCTGGTCGCGAGATGGAACTGGTGCAGAACTGCCGGGCAAGAGGATTTGGTATCTGGCCAACGCTCAGCGCGCCTGTGCAAGTGCGGATCGGTATCCTTAATCAGCTCAACCGCGAGGCCGTCAGCCGCATCGTACGTCTCTTTGCCGAGGCGATGCAGGAATTGGGCTGTCAGGTCGATTTCGAAGAGATCGAGGCGCTGCTCGAAAGCCGGTACGGCACGTCGATCGCGGCTTAATCACACTGCATGAACGGGAGGATTGCAGATGGATATTCATGAATATCAGGCGAAAGAGGTTCTTTCGAATTTCGGTGTCGCCGTGCCGTCGGGCGCTTTGGCTTACAGCCCTGAACAGGCAGCCTATCGCGCGCGCGAACTGGGCGGTGACAAGTGGATCGTCAAAGCGCAGGTCCACGCCGGTGGCCGAGGCAAAGCGGGCGGCGTCAAGCTGTGCAACACTGAAAACGAGATCTATCAAGCCTGCGACGATCTGTTTGGCCGCAAGCTTGTGACACATCAGACAGGCCCCGAGGGCAAGGGTATCTACCGCGTTTATGTCGAGTCTGCCGTGCCAATCGACCGCGAGATTTATCTGGGCTTCGTGCTGGATCGCTCCAGCCAGCGGGTGATGATCGTCGCGTCGTCTGAAGGTGGGATGGAGATCGAAGACATCTCGGCCGAGCGCCCCGACAGCATCGTGCGGTCAATTGTGGAACCCGCTGTCGGCCTGCAAGAGTTTCAGGCGCGCGAGATCGCTTTCAACCTTGGGCTGGAATCGCGTCTGGTTCAGCAAATGGTGCGGACATTGCAGGGTTGCTATGCCGCGTTCAGCGAGCTGGACGCCACGATGGTTGAAATCAACCCGCTGGTCGTAACAGGTGACGACCGCGTGTTGGCCCTGGATGCCAAGATGAGCTTTGATGACAACGCCCTGTTCCGGCATCCCCAGATTTCTGAACTGCGCGACAAAAGCCAGGAAGACCCGCGCGAAAGCCGCGCGGCGGATCGCGGTCTTTCCTATGTTGGGCTGGAAGGCAATATCGGTTGCATCGTGAACGGCGCTGGTTTGGCTATGGCCACGATGGATACGATAAAGCTGGCCGGAGGAGAGCCCGCAAACTTCCTCGACATCGGTGGTGGAGCGTCTCCAGAACGAGTAGCAAAGGCGTTCAGGCTGGTTCTGTCGGACAACAATGTTCAGGCGGTACTGGTCAACATCTTCGCTGGGATCAATCGCTGTGACTGGGTTGCCGAAGGTGTCGTCCAGGCACTGCGCGAGATCGAGATCGACATTCCGGTCGTTGTGCGTCTTGCCGGAACGAATGTCGAAGAGGGCCAGAAAATTCTGGCCAAATCCGGCCTTCCGATCATCCGTGCCACTACTTTGATGGAGGCCGCAGAACGAGCGGTCGGCGCATGGCGCAATGACTTGTCCCAAAACACCAAGATGAGGGCTGTGTAATGAGCATTCTTCTCGACCGCGACACGCGCGTTATCGTTCAGGGGATCACCGGACGCATGGCGCGTTTCCATACAAAGGACATGCTGGCCTATGGGACAAACGTCGTTGGCGGTGTTGTCCCTGGCAAGGGTGGCGAATCCGTCGAAGGTGTGCCGGTATTTGACACCGTCAAGCAAGCCGTCGAAGCCACCGGAGCGGATGCCAGCCTTGTGTTCGTACCCCCACCGTTCGCCGCGGATTCCATCATGGAGGCGGCCGACGCAGGGATTCGCTATTGCGTGTGCATCACCGATGGCATCCCGGCCCAGGACATGATCCGGGTTAAACGCTACATGTACCGCTATCCCAAGGACAAGCGCATGGTCCTGACTGGCCCGAACTGTGCCGGAACGATCAGCCCGGGCAAAGCGTTGCTGGGGATAATGCCTGGACACATTTACTTGCCGGGCAATGTCGGGATCATTGGACGCTCGGGCACACTTGGGTACGAGGCCGCAGCCCAGCTCAAGGAACGCGGCATTGGCGTTTCTACAAGCGTGGGCATTGGTGGCGACCCCATCAACGGGTCTTCCTTCCGGGATATTCTTGAGCGGTTTGAAGAGGACGAAAACACCGAAGTCATCGCCATGATCGGCGAGATTGGCGGTCCGCAAGAGGCCGAGGCCGCTGAGTACATCCGCGATCACGTGACCAAGCCGGTTGTGGCCTATGTCGCCGGTCTGACCGCACCCAAGGGCCGGACCATGGGCCATGCGGGCGCGATCATCTCGGCCTTTGGTGAAAGTGCGTCTGAAAAGGTCGAAATCCTGTCGGCTGCAGGTGTCACGGTTGCCGATAACCCGGCTGTCATCGGCGAAACTATCGCCCGCGTTTTGGGAAAGGCCGCGTGATGACAAAACCCTCTGTTCTTGTAACACGGCGTTGGCCTGCCGCCGTTGAGGCGCAACTGGCCGAGAGTTACAACGCCGTGCTCAACACCGGGGACAAACCCATGTCTCCGTCTGAGATACGCGACGCGTTAAAGCGGTATGACGCGGTTCTGCCCACGGTTACTGACACGCTGAACGCCGAAGCCTTGGATGTGACTGGCGCGCAGACTAAAATCCTTGCCAACTATGGCGTTGGCTACAGCCATATCTGCGAACCCGCGGCGCGGGGCTTGGGTATGACGGTGACAAACACACCTGACGTTTTGTCAGAGTGCACAGCTGACATTGCGATGACCTTGCTGCTGATGGTGGCCCGGCGCGCAGGCGAAGGTGAGCGTGAACTACGCTCGGGCAACTGGACCGGCTGGCGGCCTACGCATCTGGTGGGTACGAAGGTCAGCGGCAAGACATTGGGCATCGTTGGATACGGTCGCATCGGACAAGAGATGGCGCGTCGTGCTCATCACGGCTTTGGTATGGACATCCTCGTCTACAATCGCAGCAAAGTGGCAGAGGATGTGCTGGCACGGTGCAATGCAACTCAGGTAGATGAGATTGACGATCTTCTGCCGCAGTGTGACTTTGTGTCGTTGCATTGCCCGGGCGGTGTTGCGAACCGGCACCTGATCAATTCGCGCCGACTAAGCCTAATGAAGCCTGATGCCTTTCTGATCAACACCGCGCGCGGCGAGGTGATTGACGAATGGGCGCTGATCCAGGCGTTGATGTTCGATATGATCGGCGGCGCGGCTTTGGACGTATTCGATGGCGAGCCCCGCATCAGTCCTGACCTGTTGCAATGCGATAATCTTGTGATGCTGCCGCATTTGGGCAGCGCAACACGCGAGGCGCGCGAAGCGATGGGGTTCCGCGTTCTGGACAATCTCAGCGATTTTTTTGCTGGGCGCGCGCCGAGAGATCGCGTGATCTGAGTGCATCCCCAACTTGGTCGCCTGCCGAACTGTCTCGGGTGGGCGGCTTTTTTGGACGACCTGTGATCAAAATTGCCCCGTTTCAACAGTGGGTATTTTACCCAATCCCCACACTTTGACCCTCTAAGACGAAGGACCAACAACCATGAGCTTTCATTCCATCGAACAAGCACCCGCCCGCCTTAACCGCAGCGAATTGGCTGTTCCCGGCAGCCAGCCCGGTATGTTCGAAAAGGCCGCGAAATCGGATGTGGACGTCATTTTCCTTGATCTTGAAGACGCGGTCGCCCCTGACGAGAAAGAGCAGGCGCGCAAGAATATCATCGAGGCGCTAAATGACATTGATTGGGGCGCCAAGACCATGTCCGTGCGGATCAACGGGCTGGACACACATTACATGTATCGCGACGTGGTCGATGTGGTCGAACAGGCTGGTGAGAGGCTGGACCTGATCATGATCCCCAAGGTTGGAACCGCGGCCGATGTCTACGCTGTTGATATGCTGGTCACTCAGATCGAGGATGCCAAGGGATACAAGAAACGGATTGGTTTCGAGCACATCATCGAAACCGCATTGGGCATGCAGAATGTCGGTGAAGTTGCTGCGGCTTCAAAACGCAATGAGAGCCTGCACTTCGGTGTCGCCGACTACGCCGCTTCAACCCGCGCGCGGACGACGATTATCGGTGGGGTGAACCCAGATTACTCGGTTCTGACAGATGCGGATGCGGATGGTGGACGTCTGACCCATTGGGGCGACATGTGGCACTATGCATTGGCCCGAATGGTGGTTGCAGCCCGCGCAAACGGTCTTCGCCCGATCGACGGACCTTTCGGTGACTTCCAGGATCCTGACGGCTACACGGCGGCGGCAAAACGTGCGGCCGTTCTGGGTTGCGAAGGCAAATGGGCCATCCATCCCAGCCAGATTGCATTGGCGAATGAGGTCATGTCCCCATCCGACGCTGAGGTGAACAAAGCGCAGCGTATCCTTGTTGCCATGGCCGATGCTGAGGCATCCGGGAAAGGGGCCGTGTCGCTGGATGGAAGATTGATCGACTATGCCTCGATCCGTCAGGCAGAAGTATTGGTCGAAAAGGCCGGTCAAATTGCAGCGGCATGAGCCGTTTTAACTCAGGTTTTCCTCAGCGTGGGGTCTTCGGATCCCGCGCTTCGGCATCTATGAATGCGGTTGGAAAGGTTTGACCGCAACGGCTGCAGCGGAAGGGTTGGCGGACTTGCGCCTTGCTTTCGGTCAAATGATCGGTTCAAACTGGGTCCTCGCCAATTAATGTTCGGCTGCCCTCAAAAATGATCGGGTCTTTTTTGGGGCCATCGCGCTGGCAAAGAAGAATAAGATCTCGTCGAATGTTAGCACCCACAGACAAACCAAATACCGAACAGCAGATAACGTTCGAGATTTTCGTTCAGGCAGAGTTTGCCTATCTGGAGCTGTCATCCATCATTGCCGTTTTGCAGACGGCCAACGATGTCCTTAACCGTGATCTCTTTCGATGGCAGATTAAGTCGGACACGCCTGGCCTGTTGTCCAGCAGTTCAGACCTGATTGTACGGGCAAAACCCGCCATTGCCGACCAGTATTTAAGCGATTGTCTGTGTGTCGTTGGCGGCCGATTGGGCGATGTCAGCGCATGGATACGGCGCGTCCGAGCAATGCAAAAACACAACCGGCCAGTTGCGTTGTTTTCGGATGCAGCGCGCGAATACATAAAGGCTACAGCGCAACAGTCGGGACCGGTTACGGCGCATTGGCGCGACATTGGTTTGCTGCGCGAAATTGGCGATTACCCGACGCTTTCCGAAAGCCTGGTCGCCCGGAATGGAACAGTTTTGACCTGCGCCGGACACGGTCATACCGCCGAAGCGATCATCGGTATTCTGGCAGAGGTGTTGGAGCCTCAGGACAGGGCAGAACTGGCGTGTCAATTGATGCTGAACGACGTCCGTGGCCACGCACAAGAGCAGCCTAAGGGCCTTAGTGCCAACCCGAATTTTCTGGAAAAGCGGTTGCAGAACGCAATCCGCATTATGGAAGAAAACACCGAACACCCGCTGCCAACAGCCAGCCTTGCCCGCCGTGTGGGCGTTTCTACCCGCCAGCTTGAACGCCAGTTCATGCTGCATCTGAGCACATCGCCCGGCAAATTTTACCGAAAAATCAGGTTGAAAAAGGCCTTTACCTTGGTCTCGAATTCGCAAATGCCGATCATTGACATCGCCATTGCCTGTGGCTTCTCTTCAACATCTACGCTTGCCCAGACGTTTAAGTCAGAATACGGCAAGACTCCAAAGCAGTTGCGTCGTTCCGAGTGATACGATCGGCGCTTTAGGGTTTTCTGGTGCTATAAACCACAGGGTTTTAGATTGGTTTGGCCTCGTCGGCATTGCCAATTTGATAGACATTCACCTTCTTCGACCGTCCTTTGACAGTGAATTCGCCGAAGTGGATCAGATGGAATGACGGGCTGATAAGGCGCGCCGTTGCGTCGCTGATTAATATCCGGGTTTGCTCATCGCTTGGCAGATCGCCAACCAAGGTTTCGATCCGGGCACAGGTGTTCACCGTATCGCCGATCACGGTGTAGTTCATCCTATCAACCGCACCGATGTTACCAACAATCAACGGCCCGGTATGAACCGCGATTTTGACGCGGTAGTCGACCTCAGCCTCAGTTAACGCTTGCTTGATTGCTATTGCCGCCCGACAGGCGCGTTCCGCATGATCCGTTTGATCCTGCGGTGCCCCCCAAAACGCCATCGCTGCGTCGCCGATGTATTTGTCGAGCGTCCCGCCCTCGGCCTCGATACAGCGGTTCAGGATTTCGAAATGACGGTTCAGCATTGCGGCCGTTGCTTGGGGGGTCATGGCTTCGGATGCCGGTGTGAAACCCACGATGTCGGCGAACATGACCGTCAGCTCGACTTCGCGGGGTTCGACAAGGTTGGTGTCCCCGGTCATTAGCAACTGCCGCACAAGGGTCCGGGGTAGGTAGGTTTCAAACCAGCGCAACCCGTCGAGCATCTTGTTGAACGCGGATGCCTGTAGATTCAGTTCGGCAACGCGCGACGGTGGAAGATAGTCGATCTGATCCAGATTGAGTTCGCTGATCTTGGTGGCTTCTTCGGTTGATCTGCGGATTGGGGCCGCCAATCTTCTTGCCAGTAGCAGTGCTGCAATAACAGAAACCAACAGCAGTCCAATGCTGACAAATGCGGTATCACTCAGCCGTGTCCATTGATTGCTCCAGTCGCTGAGTGGGGAATACTGTCCGATAATCCAAGGTTCCGATCCGAAATTGTCAACAGTGACGGTCAGGATCAAGTGATCGCCTTCGGCGATTTCGACTACATACCCATCGAAAGTGCCGTCGATGCCATGGAATTCAGGGGATTGCATTAGCATTTGTGTGATGACTGCATCGTCCAGTGCGGCGATTGAATGCAGGGGCGTGTCAGAATTCAGATCGTTTGCCGACAGCTCCAGTAATTTGGGATGAGCCAGAACCCGGTTATTGCCGTAGAGGATGAAACCTGTTGCGCCAAATTTGCTTCCAAGCTCGCCAACAATGCCTGAGAAATGATGAACTGTAGAAGACACTAGAATTGCGCCGAGGAATTTGCCGTCTTTAAAAGCGGGCACAGCAGCTGAGATATGTGTTCTACCCTGATCGAAGAACGGCTCGTTCCAGAAAAAATCGCCATAATCTTTGACGTCCTGAAGATATCGAAGCGTACCGGCTGCCGGTGGTTCAGTTGCTGAGACGAACAAAGGCCCATCCGGACCAGCAATATGGGTTGTGATGAAAAGGCTGCCGTCAGGATAGACGACGGCAAGGTCTGTCAAATAGGGCGCCGACGCAGCTACACCTTTGAAATAGGCCTTTAGGAAATCGGTGTCGTTCAGATCGACTTCACCGATGCTTGCATCCTTTTGAAGAGCTTTCGCCAATTCCTCGATCGGAGTTGTCAGACTGAAGATATCGTCTTCGATTGATTCCACGATCATCGTGGCAGAGGTGTTCAGCAACTCGGATGTGTTCCGAATATTAGCGAATGTCGAAATGAACAACACTGCGCCTGCCGAAATCGCCACAAGCCCACCGATGGTCAACGCAAGCAGTGTAGAAATTTTGATTTTGAACTTTGACCGAGGGCTGTGACGCGGCACGGCATTGGGATCGACTTTGTCGGGACGTTCCAAATGTTCGACTTCATTGACCATCTTTGAACGATATTTAGCTTGGCGACCTGATTCAACGCCTCGTTGGCGTACCGCGTCGGATCGCCACTAACCCAGATAGGCGCGTAGGCTAGGCGGTGGGTTTTCAAGAAGTAGTTCTGTCTGAGTGGGCGCAAACACCGTCTCGTCCGCGACAAGTACGGTTTGGTTGGCTATTCGGCGTGCATCCTGAGGATCGTGGCTAACCATCAGCAGGGTCGTTTTGGTTTCGGCCACCAGATCTGCTACCAAATCCAGCATCTCGGCTTTCAAGGCCGGGCCAAGGGCGGCAAAAGGTTCGTCCAAAATCAGTAGTTCGCGCCGTTGCACCAGCACGCGGGCAAGCGCGACCCGGCTTTGCTGCCCTCCTGATAGCTCTGAGGGTTTGCGCTCGCTCATACCATGCAGTGCAACCCGGTCGAGAGCAGACCTAACCTGTGTTTGCTCTTCTTTCGTTAGACGGCCATTCGGGCGCAGACCCAAGGCAACGTTTTCATCTGCCGTCAGATGCGGGAACAGGTTTCCGTCCTGAAACAGCATCGCCAACGGGCGCTTGCCGGGATGTAGGTTGGAAATCTGTCGACCGTTCCAGAAGATTTGGCCCTGTTTCAGATCTCGAAATCCGGCGATGGTTTCCAGCAAAGTGGATTTGCCCGCCCCGGACGGACCGATAATGGCAACGCGGGTGCCAACCTCGATCTGAATATCGGCACTTAGAGTGAAATTCCCGTTTTCAATCACACAGCAATCAAGCTTCAGCATGCCAGCGCCCTCCTCGGTCCAAAAGCCAGAATGCGCCCATAGACAGCAACAAAAGCAGTAATGCCCCACCTGCAGCGGCCTGCATTTGATAGGCACCCATAAGGCGGTAGATTTGCAAAGGCAGGGTCGCGATCTGCGGATCGGCAAAAAGTGCAATGACACCCAGATCCCCCATCGACAGCGCCGCCCCGAGGCCTGCAGCGAAACCGATCTGCGGACGCATGCGCGGCAGTAAAACGCGAGTGAAAAACGTCCACTTTCCCATATCCAATGAAAGCGCTAAGCGCCCGTATCTGGCGGTTATGTCTTGGGCTGCGGGTACCAGAATTCGCAATGCAAAGGGCAGGGCCATTGCGGCATTCACCAGCGCAGTGACAGGCAGCGCCAGTGTGGTCGGATTTGCAATGGGTCGGATTAGAATGAACAGGCCCGTACCGATGACCAGTGGAGATGCCGCCAAACCCAAAATACCGCTGAGTTCCACAAATCCATACCGGCCGCTGGCCGCAGCGGTGGCCATTGGCAAGGCTAGCAAAAGCAGGACTGCGGTGCTTGCCGCGGCAACCAGGACCGAGATCAGCGCGGCCCGAAACACGATCGCAGGCATATCAAAAAAACCAGCAATTCCTGAAATCACCACTGACGCCAACGGCAGCATCAGAAAGACCGCCGCTGCGAGTATCCAGAAGGTATCTATGGCAGGCAAGCCTCCGTCCCAACGGCGCAAGGCGCGATCTAGTCCGGTTCCAAATCCATCCCCGCGTGAAAACTTTAGTGCCACCAAAGCGGTCGCAGCTGTCAGGGCAAGTTGTAGTGCGGATAACAGGGCTGCACGGCCAAGGTCGAAGTCGTAAGTGAAGGCCTGATAGATTGCCAACTCGATCGTCGTGGCCCGTGGTCCTCCGCCCAAGGTCAAGGCAACTGCGAAACTGGTTAGGCAAATGGCGAAGATCACGGCCAGAACACCCGGTAGGGTCCGTTTAAGCATTGGCATTTCGATCAGCCGAAACATGGCCATTCCGTTGCAGCCCAGCTGCGCGGCCAGACGAAATCGTTCGGCGGGAATTTCTTGCCAGGCTTGCAGCACAAGTCGCGTGGCCAAAGGCAGATTGAAGAACACATGGGCCAACACGACGCCATGCAAGCCGTAGATCCGTATGGGGGGTAGGCCGAAAACGCCCATAATGTCCGAGATCCATCCGGACCGCCCAAAGACCTGTAAAAGACCAAGGATTGCGACAATCACCGGAAGGATGAAGGGTGCGCCCAGAAGTGCAATCAAAGCCCGGCGCCCGCGGAACCGCCTGCGGGCCAAAGCCCGCGCAACCGGTATGGCCAACGCCACGCTGAAAAATGCGGACATCGTGGCCTGGGTCAGCGTGAAGCGCAGTGCAGCCCAGTCGGCAGATGTGAAGCCGCCGCTGGTCTCAGCGCGCGCTGCAACCGCTGCCAGGGTGCCCAGGATCAGTGCAGCGACCAGGGCCGCCGCGCCAATACCTGGCCATTGGCTTACTGGCTGAGCGCGTTCTGCCATTCTGCAAGTGCCTGATCCCGCACAGCGGCGGCTTCATCGGGAGAGAACAGCAGGGACTTCGCCGGCACTGTCAGGGTGTCGAACCCTTTAGGCAAACCTTCTGCCGGGGTTACGGCCGGGTACATCCAGTTGGTTGTCGGAATAATTTGCTGGAACGCTTCCGAGACCATGAACTGCAAAAACTGATCAGCCAATTCGGCCTGATCTGTTGCGGCCAGCTTTGCCGCAACCTCAACTTGCAGATAGTTGCCCTCGTCAAAAGCAGACGCGGCCTTGCTGCCATCGTCCTCGGCAATCAGGTGATAAGCCGGAGATGTCGTGTAGCTGAGAACCATGTCCGACTCGCCCTCAAGGAACAGGCCGTACGCTTCGGACCAGCCTTTTGTGACCGTAACGATATTGTCGGAAAGACCAGCCCAGATTTCCGGTGCATCATCACCATACGCTGCTTTGACCCACATCAGCAGACCCAGACCGGGGGTGGACGAACGAGGATCCTGAATGATGATCTTGGTGTCGCTATCCGCCAGCTCCCGGAAGTTCGCAGGCGCTGTCGCATCCGCTTTGTGAACAAACGCGAAGTAGCCCCAGTCATACGGGGTGAATGTGTCATCGGTCCATTCGATCGGCAGAGCGAAGTCGGCGGAGACAGAGTTGGGCGCAAACAGGCCGGTTTCCCGGGCCGCTGCAATCAGGTTGGTATCCAGCCCAAGCACAACGTCGGCGTCAGAGTTTTCACCCTCAAGCCGGATACGCGACAAAAGTGCGGCACCATCTTCGACGCCCACGAGGTTTAGCTCGCAGTCGCAGGTTGCCTCAAAGGCTTCTTTGACCTGCGGGCCGGGCCCCCAATCGGATACAAAGCTGTCATAGGTGTAAACGGTTAGCTGAGGCTTGTCGGCGGCGATGGCCGAAGTTGCACTCAGAAGTCCCGCAGCAATTAGCAGATGTTTCATGTCATCCTCCATTGCGGCGAGAGGGTAAGGATGGATGAAACCGAAACCCTTCCCTCCGCCGGTTCTAGCCGGTTCAGGTTCTACGGGTTCGCTTGATAAGCATCTCAGCGCGGCAGGCCGTGCTCCCCGAGGTGAGGCCGTCACTAGGGGGGATTGACCAAAAAGACAACCAAAATTGGTGTCTCAACGCCGTGTGATTTCCATTTGAAGGGGTAGGCCTGTCGGAACCAGACGCCCTTTGAACCAGTAACACGTTTGGCTCAAAGGGCTAAAGGGTCAGAAGTAGCGCAGCCAGATGTATACGTTTGCGATCATCAGGGTCAGGATCATGATCGGGAACGCGATCTTCGCAAAAGCGATAAAGCCGATAGGCTGCTTGGCCTTTTCTGCAAAAGCGGCCACCGTCAGGTTGGCGCTTGCCCCTAACAGTGTACCGTTGCCGCCCAGACAGGCGCCAAGCGCTAGCGACCACCACAAAGGTTCAATCGCGTCCTTGCCGCCAAACGTGTCTGCGGTGGATTCGATCAGCGGGATCATCGTTGCCACGAAAGGAATATTGTCGAGGATTGCGGACAAAATGCCGGAGGCCCAAAAGATGAAGAACGCGGTCCACATCATATCGCCTTGGGTCAGCTCCAGCACTTTCTCACCGAAGAATGCCAGCAGTCCGACATGTTCAACACCGGCAACGATGACGAATAGTCCCCCGAAGAAAAAGATCGTGACCCATTCGACTTCGCCAAAGATGTGGTGAACCGACTCGGATTGCTCTTCACCGCTTTGATGACCGTAGGCCAGCAGCATCAATAGACCCGCTCCGGCCAGGGCCGACGTACCTGGTTGAATGCCGTAGCTATGCCCCAGCGTGAAGCCCAGCAAAACCAGCGCCAAAACAGCCAGAGATTTGATCATCAAGACCACATCGGTGACCGCCTCGGATTCGTTGAACCCCATGATCCGTTCACTTGCCGATTTCGGAATGCTGGCCAGTTCCTTACGGTTCATCAGGTAGATAATACCGGTCAGGACAACCAGACATATGGCCGAGATAGGGGCCAGGTTCACGACGAATTCGTTGAAGCTCAGCCCCGCTGCAGAGCCAATAATGATATTGGGCGGGTCACCGATAAGGGTGGCGGTGCCGCCGACGTTCGAAGCCAGAATCTCTGCGATGAAGAACGGAAAGACCCGAGTTTCCAGTGCTTCGGTGATCAGCAGTGTAATCGGCGCGATCAACAAAACTGTTGTCACGTTATCCAGCAGTGCCGAGAATACAGCCGTGATAAGCGTAAGCATGATCAGGATGCCTGTGGGATTGGCTTTCACCGCTTTTGCAGCCTTAATCGCCACATATTGGAACAGTCCGCATTTGCTGGTGATCCCCACGATCACCATCATACCGATAAGCAGAGCCAGAGTGTTGGCATCCACACCTGCTACGGCCTGTTCCTGATTGATGATGCCAAACAGAACCATCAAGGATGCGCCCAGCATCGCCAAAATGGCGCGGTTGACCTTTTCGGTGATCAGAACCGCATACACCAAAATCAAAATCCCGGTCGCGATCCAAAGCGGATCAATGCCCAATAGTTGTGGAACAGAGAGAGCGGCCTCTCCGTGTGACGTCGAATGCGTAGCCAAGGTATTTGTCCGGTTCGTATTAGGTTAGTCGAGTGCGCGATCCAAAAGCGAGTTGGCGCTTACGGTGCCAACGAAACGGTTGGTTTCCGGTTCAACAAGGATCACGTGCCGTTTGTATTTGTAGATCAGGAAGATGCCTTCCATCACCGGTGTGTCGGGTGCAGCAACAGGGATGTTTGACGGCCTCGACATGTTGTCGCGAACTTTTTCGGACTTCAGCCGTTCCAGCTGTTGTTCGAAATCATCCCGCGTCAGGTTCATAAAACTCAGGGATTCAATCGGCACGCGCGACGCATCATCGTTCAAGCCAATTGTCGCTGCTTTCGGCAGGATCAGTTTCAGCAAAGTCGGAGCGGTAAAGACACCGACATAAGTTCCATCTTCGGCGACGACAGGCAGGAACCGTGCCCGGCTGTCTCTGATGATGTTAAAGGCCGTGGCGATGCTTTCATCCGGCAGAATGGTCTTTTGTACCTCTGGCGGTACCATCACGTCATAGCAGGTTAGGCCCATGCTTTTCCTCTGACTTCAAGCGGCTTTCGGGTGAAACGCCATCCTAAAGCCACAGAATACGCCCTGCGCGACTTACGAAAGCCGATTGGGGCGAATCAAAATTTGTTGATGCGCACTGATTTCATTGCCGGGCGGGATTGACCAGCCCAGTAATGAAATTAAGTCGCTAGGGCTTAGTCATTTGCTGGCCGGGCCAGTGACGCGAGTTTGGTTTCAGTTTGCGTTTTGTTGGCAGGCCCGCGCGCCCTTGCAAGTAACTCGCGCTGCTTGTGAGTTATGGTCAGCCATTGTCGATCAAAGAAAGCCGACTAGCCGTAGTTAGGTGCTCGTTTTTGTAGTTTGGCAGCAACGCTTTCGGCGAAATCTGCAGACTGCAGCTGCCCAGCAAAAATCTTGATTTCTGCGGCCATGTGTCCGGCAACTTCGTTACGCTGATTGCGGATCAGCGCCTTGGACTGCCTGAGTGCAACTGGGGATGAGGCCGCAATAGCATGCGCGATCGCCTGCACTTTGCCCATCAACTCGCTGTCGCTAAAGACACGCGCGACCAAGCCATGGTTCAAGGCTTCGGCTGCGGTAAGGACCCGTCCGGCCAACAAGACGTCATTCGCGACAGCCATGCCCAGCGATGCTGGCAGCAGCATCGAGGATCCGGCCTCAGGCACCAGACCAAGTTGGACAAAAGGCGCGCTGAAGGTGGCGCTTTGCGAGGAATAGACCAAATCGCAGTGCAGTAGCATGGTTAAACCAACACCAATTGCAGGCCCGTTAACTGCGGCGATCAGGGGTTTCGGACAATCCCGGATTGCGTTCAGGAACCGTACGATCGGATTTTCCTGGTCGCCCACGGGTAGGCCGCCTGTCATGAAGTCTTGCAGGTCATTCCCGGCTGTGAACATGTCCCCGGTACCAGTGATAACCAGCGCCCGGGCTTCATCGGTTTGACCGTATTTTTCGATGGTCTCTGCCATCTTGGAATACATGGCGAAAGTGATCGCGTTTTTCTTTTCTTCGCGGGAAATCGTCACTGTGGTGACGCGATCCTGAGTGCTGACGATGATGTTTTCGCTCATGGAGTTATTCCTTGGGAGTTCAGCGAGGTCTGTGCCGCGTCGCGTGTTGGTTTCCTGCGTTTGGCCAAATTCGTATGCGGGCAAACCGTTGTCGTCAACAAATCTGGGTGGTTACCTCACGTCGCTGAAGGAAGGTGCGGTGTAATCCTCGCCTAAAGCTCAATTGGTGTTTCAACTCAGGAGTGCGGCCACGACCATTTGAACACTTGGATGAGAGCTCAGTCTCTTTGGGTGCGCTATCCGGTAGTCCTGCTGCAGTGGAATTGGCGTCATTTTCATCCTGACAACGGTGCCCGATTTCAAATCCATCGCCGCCATTTCCTGCGGAACCAGAGCCACGCCCAAACTGCCACGCGCAAAGCGTAACGCGGTGCTGCTGTGTCCTACAAGTTGCCCGGCCGAGCGGTCAATGATCCGGCGCCCGTCCAAGGCGGTGTTCCAGTCCGGGGAGGAGGCGAAACCCGGTCCCCAGTCTGTGTGAATAAAGTTCTGATCTGTTACATCATCAAGTTTGTGATTGAACTGTGCGGCAAATTGCGGGGCGGCCACCGCGATCATGACGTCGGAAAACAAAGGGACCACCTGAAAATCCCCATAAAGATCATGACCATAAAATACCCGCATGTCGATCTGGTCGGACTCAAAGTCCACGGGATCATCCTCGACGCGAATGTGTAGCGGGGTTTCAAGTCTATTTAGGTCCAGTGTGGATAGCTTTGAGGCCAGCCATGTTTCGGCAACAGATGGGGGCGCGCTTAGGATCAGGCGCTTTCGGCGACTTGTTGTTCGCTGCATCCGGTCGGACAAATCCCACAGGCGCGTCAT
The DNA here is from genome assembly GCF_056537985.1 of Ruegeria sp. BI12. Lineage (NCBI taxonomy): Bacteria > Pseudomonadati > Pseudomonadota > Alphaproteobacteria > Rhodobacterales > Roseobacteraceae > Ruegeria > Ruegeria sp. BI12. The sequence continues at coordinate 446,118 of NZ_JBQFSL010000002.1, forward strand.
GGCCGCTGCAAGTTCAGGATAGGCCGTTTGCCCGGAATCCGTCAGCCAGATCCGGTTGCCTTGCCGGATGAACAGCGTTTCCTCCCAAAACTCCTCCAGCAGTTTTACTTGCTGGCTAATGGCTGCCGAACTGACGTTCAGTTCACGCGCGGCCTTGGTAAATGACCCGGTCCGGGCTGCGGCCTCAAACGCACGTAGCGCATTCAACGGGGCAATTCGCTTCATGTTCAACCTTTAGAAATTCTTACGTATCATAAAAAGAATACCTATTGATAAAACCCTGTTTCAAGTCCTACTCAGGATAGGAGACAGGGAGGGTCGAAGATGCGCGAGATCATCAATCTGGACTTATATCCGCTGGACCAGCCGGGCAGCGCGGCTTGGCAAGACCTGATTGAACGGTGCAAGTCCGAGCTTTCACAGAACGGATTGTTCAACTTGCCTGGTTTTGTTCGGGACAACGCACTGCAATCTGCGGTTGCTGATCTGCGGCCGGTTTTCGACGAAAACGCGTTTGTCCATGAGCGGCGGCACAACATCTATTTCAAGACGTCAATCGAGGGTCTCAGCAATGACCATCCGGCCCTGACCCAGTTTGAAACTTCCAACCGGACGATTTGTGCCGATCAGCTGGGGCAGGCCGTAGTGATACGTCTTTATGAGTGGCCGCCATTTTCGCAATTTTTGGCAGCAGTCATGGGAAAGCCCAAGCTTTTTGTCATGGATGACTCGCTGGCCCGTGTGAACGTCATGGCATACTCAGCTGGGCAGGCCCTGAATTGGCATTTCGACAGGTCGGAATTCACCACAACACTACTGCTGCAAGCACCGCTTTCGGGGGGTGAGTTTGAGTACGAAAAGGACCTGCGCGCAGATGACAACCCGAACTACAATGGGGTGGCGGATTTGCTGGAAGGCCGGCGCAAACCAACACAGATGAAGCTCCAGCCTGGGATGTTGAACATCTTCAAGGGCAAAAACACGGCACACCGTGTCACGCCTGTGCAAGGCAACCGCGACCGCATCATCGCTGTGTTTTCATACTATGAACGGCCAAATGTCCAATTCACCGACGAAGAACGCATTGGATTTTATGGGCGCGCGTCGTGATCCGGGATGGCGCATTCAAGGACGAGCGTAAGCTGACCTACCTGAACAGCGAAGGCGCGGAGAAACCGCTGAAAAGCCCGGTGCCCGCTGCGGTTCTGGATAAGGCACGGGACTATCGGCTGCAGCGTCTTCGCCAGCAAATGGACAAGGTGAATTGTGCGGCGTTGCTGCTGTATGATCCCTGCAATATCCGCTATGCGTTCGACTGTTCCAACATGCAGGTTTGGACGTTGCATAACCCCATGCGTTATGCGCTGATCCTGAACAATGGCCCGTCTATTATGTTCGAGTTCAAGGGTTGCCTTCACCAAAGCGAAGGGTTGCCCGGGATCGATGAATTGAGGATCGCCAAAACCTGGATGTTCATGGCTTCAGGTGACAAGACGGACAGGGCAACAGACCTTTGGGCAGATGAGATTGCGGACCTCGTCCGGCAGTATGGTGGGGATAATCTTAGGATTGCTTGCGACACGCTCGAAAGCAGCGGTGTCGAGGCTTTGAAAGCACGCGGTCTCAATCCTATAGCAGGCTCGCCCCTTACAGAGATCGCGCGATCGATCAAATCAGATGATGAAATTGAGTTGATGCGCTGGACGATCCGCGTGTGCGAGGCGGGCATGGCGCGGATCTACGAACATTCCACGCCCGGCAAGACTGAGCGCGAACTCTGGGCGCATCTGCATTTCGAAAACGCGCGATCGGGTGGTGATTGGCTTGAAACAAAGTTGCTGACATGTGGTCCAAGGACGAACCCTTGGTACCAAGAATGTTCGGATCGGCCCTGCCAGCTGGGCGAGATGATTTCATTCGACACCGACATGATCGGCCCGTACGGCTACTGCGCCGACCTTTCGCGGTCATGGACATGCGGTTACACGCCCATGTCTTCCGCACAGCGTCGCCTGTACGACACCGCACTGCAGCAGATTCACCACAACCTTGAACTGGTGGGCCCGGGTGTCAGCTTTGCCGAATTCAACAACAAAAGCTGGCGGATACCTGATCCTTACATTCCGTATCGGTATTCGTTGGCGGTTCACGGTGTCGGTATGGCCGACGAATGGCCGGTGGTTCCCTTGCATGTGGATTGGGGGGGTGGAGCAATGTCGGGGCGTTTTGAACCCGGCATGGTCGTGTGTGTCGAAAGCTTGATTGCCGAGCAGGGATCAGAAAGCATTAAACTGGAAACGCAGGTTCTTGTCACCGAAACAGGCAGCGAACGGCTGGATAGTTTTCCATTCGAATAGATTTCTCCTGTTTCGCTTAAAAGCTGTACAGAAGCCATATGTATTGGGCATTCGTGTACGCGCACCGGGGACAACAAGACGCGCCAACACAAGTGTACTAGATACCTTGTTGCCCCCGGTGATAGCCAGCCCGTTCCGGAATTTAAACAAAACGGGCTGAGAGATCAGATCACAGGCAGTCAGCCAGTGTTTTCGCGATGTTCCGGATCATTTGCGGGTAGAGCGCCGCTCCGGGCTCAAGGTCAGAACCAAGCGGGTCAATCACTGCCGTTTTCGCCTCAGTCCCATCCATGACGGTGGCGACGAGGCCTTGGTTGAACTGAGGCTCTGACAGAACGCAATTTATCCCTTCTTCACGAATGCGTCCCTGGACCTCGGCAATCCGCGCTGGGCTGGGGTCTGAAGCATCCCCGATGGAAATCGCACCTGACGCCGGGAAATCAAAGGCGTTCTCAAAGTACTGATAGGCATCGTGAAAAACGATAAAGTTGCCACCGCGAACGGGTTCCAGAGCTTGGTTGATCTCTGCTGAGAGTGCTGCCATCTCTTCACGTGCCGCAGCTGCATTTGCGAAATAGGCGCCTGCATTGTCTGGGTCCGCCGCGGAAAGCTGCGCAGCAATCACGTTCAGCCAGTTGTTGGCATTTTCCGGCGAAAGCCAGGCATGCGGATCGTGATCGCCATGCGCGTGGTCATGATGGTCATCGTGGCCAGCATGCTCGTCGCCGTGGTCATCATGATCTTCACCTTCGGCATGTTCGTCGCCGTGGTCATGGTCATCATGATCCTTGTCTTCGGCATGCTCATCGCCGTGGTCGTGATCGTCATGATCTTTTTCGTCAGCGTGATCCTCGTGATCGTGGTCGTCATGATCTTCGCCTTCGGCATGCTCGTCGCCGTGGTCATCATGATCATCACCTTCAGCGTGCTCATCATCGCCGTGATCGTGCGCCTCAAACAGAGCACCTTCGCGGAAGTCCAGCAGGACGGTCCCGTCAGCTTCCAGCAGTGTTGTGACCGTTGCACCGTCGGCCAGCGTTTCGACTGCGCCTTCCATCCAAGGTGTCAGGTCTTCGCCAATCCAGAAGACCAGATCTGCGTTCTGAAGCGCGTCGGCCTCGGAAGGACGGAGGTTGTATTCATGCGGGGATGCGCCGGGTTGCACGATCAGGTTTGGTGTACCTACACCTTCCATTACGCGCGCCACCAGCGAATGCACCGGTGCAATATCAACTGCAACACTCGGGGCGTCGGCCATCGCTGTGCCCCCCATCAACGCAGCCGTGATCGAAACAGGAAGAAGCTTTCTGGACATCAAACCCTCTATGTGATTTTATAACGTTGCCGGCGGCATACATGATATGGAATAACATGACAAGTGAGACGAGACCTGCACCTGCTGATGACTCCGCCCTCGTCGGATTTCAAAAGCATGACCACTCCCATTGCGTCGAGAGCAGCCTTGCTGTTGCCGAAACTCGGTGCAAAGAAGAAGGTCTGCGCCTGACGCCCGTTCGGCGCAAGGTTCTGGAAATGCTGCTGCAGGAACATCGGGCCCTTGGCGCTTATTCGATACTAGATCGATTGCGCGACGAAGGCTTCGGGTCGCAGCCACCTGTAGCCTACCGCGCCCTCGACTTTTTGGTCGACAACGGGTTTGTCCACAAAATCGAACGTTTGAACGCGTTTGTCGCATGCGCCCACCCCGGGGCGACACATTCCCCGGCCTTCATGATCTGCAGGAAATGTGATGCCGTCGCCGAAACTCATTCCGCACCTGCAAAAGGAGAGCTGGGCGCGGCGGCACGGGCGGTGGGTTTCGAGATTGAACGGACCGTTGTAGAAGCCGAAGGTGTTTGCCCCGACTGCACCGAAAAGGCGTAGAAATGAACCTGATTACCGTAGAAGACCTTAGCGTAAGCTATGGGGCCAATACTGTGTTGAAGCATGTCAACATGGGTGTCGAGCCTGGCGAAATCGTGACAATTGTCGGTCCCAACGGTTCGGGTAAGACAAGTCTTCTGCGCGCCATAATCGGTGCGACCAAACCGTCTGCAGGACAGGTAAAACGAAAGCCGGGGCTAAAAATTGGGTATGTCCCACAGAAGCTTCATATCGACCCGACCCTACCGATCACCGTTGAACGGTTCATGCGGTTGACGCATCGTGCGTCCAAGAAGGATTGCAAGACGGCGTTGGATACAGCGGGCGTTCCTGATCTTCTCAAGCGCCAGATGTCGCAGCTTTCGGGTGGTCAGTTCCAGCGCGTGATGCTGGCGCGGGCATTGATCAACCGACCAGAAATCCTGTTGCTGGATGAGGCCACGCAAGGGTTGGACCAGCCCGGATCGGCTGCGTTTTACCGCCAGATCGAAGATGTGCGCCGCGAAACAGGGTGCGCAATCATCATGATAAGCCATGAACTACACGTGGTTATGAGTGCCTCCGACCGAGTGATCTGCCTCAACGGCCATGTCTGTTGCGAGGGATCTCCGGCGGTGGTGGCCTCGGCCCCGGAATACCGCGCGTTGTTCGGAACCGGAACGGGGGGTGCGCTGGCTCTTTACCGCCATGACCATGATCACAACCACGATCATCATCATGGAAAAGACTCACAGGAAGCCGCAGAATAATGCTTGATGATTTCATGACCCGGGCCACACTGGCCGGAGTGGGCGTGGCCTTTGCTGCAGCGCCGCTGGGGTGTTTCGTAGTATGGCGCCGTATGGCCTATTTCGGCGATGCCACAGCGCACGCCGCCATCCTTGGCATCGCCCTGTCGCTAACCTTTCAGATATCGGTTTTTACAGGAGCGTTGGCTGTTGCACTGCTGATGGCACTGACGGTGACATTGTTGGCAGGTCGCGGGTACGCAATGGATACCTTGCTGGGGGTCATGGCGCATTCCGCTTTGGCATTTGGTCTTGTCGCGGTCTCATTCCTTTCTGGTGTCCGGATCGATTTGATGGCCTATTTGTTTGGCGATATCCTGGCCGTGTCACGCTCGGATCTGGCCGTTATCTGGGGTGGAGCCGCACTGGTCGTCGTTTTGATCGCCTGGCGCTGGTCCCAGCTGTTGACAGCGACGTTGAATGAAGAACTGGCCTATGCCAGTGGGTTCGACCCCAAGCGTGAACAATTGATCCTGACGATTGCACTGGCAATCACGGTGGCAGTTGCAATCAAGGTTGTGGGCGTTCTGTTGATCGCGGCGATGCTAATAATACCGGCCGCTGCAGCGCGCAGTCTGGCACGGTCGCCTGAAACCATGGCTCTGATTGCTGCAGCAATCGGGGCGACGTCCGCCGTAGCAGGGTTGCGGGCGGCCTATGTTTTTGACACGCCCGCAGGACCTTCCATCGTCTGTGTCGCCGCCATTTTGTTTGCCTTTTTCAGCTTGATTGGGTGGCAGCGTCATTCAAGGTCCTGAACATTATTCAAACATTGCTATCCTGCTGGGTGTGACGCAAACCGCCATCTGCGGGTCACAGGGCGTCGAACAGACGCCCGGGCAATGCTTCGTGTTGCGGCAGGTTCAATGCCTTCATCAGGCAGAAGACCATCGCTTGATTTGAGGTGATGACGGGTTTGTCCAGCGCGGCCTCAATTTGTTCGATCGCTTCGACTGAGCGCATGTCTGTGCAGCTTAGCACGATGGCTTGCGCATCCGGGTGATCGGCCTGGCAGGCCAGTTCAAAAACCTCGTCCGGGGTTAATTCACCTTGCCCATAATTGCCAAGTTCGCGGCCCACGTCTGCACAATTGACGGTCGAAATTCCGTTGCGGGCCATGAAATCCATCGCCTGTAAATTGATTTCGCCCAAATAGGGTGACGAAAAGCCAACCTTTGTCGCGCCGACGGCTTTGATCCCTGCGATCAGCGCACCCGCGGCGGTCAGAGAAATCGCGCCAGATCCTGCCTTAATCTGTTGTGCCAGTTCTGCGTCAAAGGATGGCCCATGCGTCAGCGTCGCCGAGGTGCAGCCATACAACACAACATCCGGTCGCACGCCCGAGATCATTCGCAAGTCGTGACTGATATCCGATGCGCCCAACCCCGCCATCTGGTCCGAGCCGGGGATTTCATCCACGTCATACCCGCCCATGCGTTGAAAATGGATTGTGGTATTAGGCGGTCTCAGTAATTCCAAATCCGGTTCTAGATTTGTGTTTGTGAAGGGCACCAGAACACCGATTTTTGCGGCAGTTCGTGTTTCGGTCATGCGAGCGCTCCTTTTAAGGCTAAAAGGCATCGATCCATGACCGCTTCCTCGCATATTGTGGCGCGCAGGCAGTCGCTTAGACCGTAACCTCCCATGCCGCGCATCAGAAGATTGTCGGCCCGCAGCGCTAAATCTGCCCGTTGTGCCTCTTGGGTCGAGGCAAAACGCAATAGCACAAAGTTCGTGTGGCTTTGGGGAACGGTCAGGCCCAACGCGCGACATTCTTCGGCAAATCGGTCTCGTATTTCACCCGTTCGGGCAACCACATCCTGCATATGCGCCTGATCGCGGATCGCAGCCGCCGCCGCTGCCTGCGAAGCAATGGAAATATTGTTCGGGTTGAGCAATTTGCGCAGCTCCGTCGCAATCTCTGAGGGGAAATATCCCCACCCTGCGCGCGCAGCCGCCAGACCATAAGCTTTGGAAAAGGTGCGTAAGACCACTGTGTCCCCCCGATCGGTCAGCGAGAAGACTTCTGCCGGGTCATGTATCTGATCGGCAAATTCAGCATAGGCCTGATCAACGACTAGTAGAACATCAGCGGGCAAGCCGTCTCGCAAGCGTAAGATTTCGGAGTTGGGGATCAGAGTGCCGGTCGGGTTGCCGGGGTTGCAAACAAACACGATCCGCGTTTCGGGGGTCACCGCGACAATGATATCGTCTACGGATACTGTCAGGTCCACCTCGCGCGCCCTGACGTAGTCGGCCTGAACCTGAGCAGACGCTGAGGCGACAAAAGCATACCCATAATCTGTGCCGAGAACCCTGTCGCCGCGCCCGGAAAAAGCGCGGATCAAACAGCCAATAAGCTCCATCGAGCCCGCACCGCAAAGCACTCGTGTCGGATCGACGTTATGCACTTCGGCGATTGCAGCGCGTAGGTCCGACCATTCCGGATCGGGGTACAGTTGCAGATCGCTCATTGCGTCGCGGCCCGCTTTGATGGCAGCGGGGCTTGTGGGAAAAGCGCTTTCATTCTGGGCCAGCGAGATGGTGACTTCATCTCCAAGGTCGGCCAAAGCATAGGCCGCCATCGACCCAATGTGCGGAACCGGACGGATCATGATGTACCTCTGTAAGAGTTTGCGCCTTCTGCGCTGATCAGCCCTCGATGCAGATCAAGGGAAATTGCCTGCGGATCCCGTTGAACCGGGTCGCCAAAACCACCGCCGCCAGGAGTTTCAAAGATCAGATAGTCGCCGGCTTCGACGCGAAGTTCCCCTTTGCCTGGGATGTCGTTATCACCATCGCGGAAACGGATACGCCCTGGTGCGCCGGGGCGCCCGCCCATGCGACCAAGGGCGGGGAACTTGAGGCGCTCGACCGACAAGAATACGATGAATGGCGCCCCATTAGCTGATGTCATCTCAATTCGCTGGCCCAGACCACCGCGATACTTGCCTGCGCCCCCGGAGTCCGGGCGCAACTCGCGCTTCCAGATAGTGACGGGGGCCACGCTTTCCGTGATTTCGACTTGTGATCCGAACACGCCTGAAGGGTATGCGGTTGCGGACAGACCGTCCGCGTGTGGCCGCGCGCCGGTGCCGCCATTATGCACGGGCTCGACCGCGAATTCCTGACCGCCGTCGCGGGCCACTTCGGGGGCGTGCCGCATCGGCAGATCAAACATGCAGGACGCACCCTCGGCGGGCACTTGATCTGGTAGGGCCTGATGTAGGCAACCCAGCACCAGATCTGGTGTGACCTGCCCAAGAGTGTGCCGCATCGCGACTGGTACAGGGCGCTGAGCGTTCAGAATGCACCCTTTTGGACCGTCCACTGTAAATGGCTCCAATGATCCGGCGTTATTCGGGATATCGGACCCCACGATACAGCGCAGGGCGAATACGGTATAGGCAGTGGCATAGTTCAATGGAACATTGATGCCCTTACGCGAACAGCCCGAGGTTCCGGTAAAGTCCACGTGCATACCCTGCGCGCTGACCGTCAAGGTCGCGTGCAGCTCCAACTCGCTTTCATAGCCGTCCATCTTCAAGAGGTTTTCATAAACACCTGCCGGAACTTCAGCGATCGCCTCAAGCGTTCCGCGACGCGAGGTGTCGATAATATAGCTGCCCAGTTGATCCAGATCGCCAATCCCGAACTCATCCATCATTGAGAGCAGACGAACACCGCCCGCTTCACAGCAGGCGATCAGCGCGTATATGTCGCCTTCATTTGCGATGGGCTCGCGGCTGTTGGCGCGGACAATGTCCAGCAGCAGGGCGTTCGGCACTCCTTGATCGACCAGCTTGCAAGGCGGGATCAGCAGGCCCTCATCATAGATATCAGACCCTTCAGGTCCCATGCCAAGACCGCCAAGATCCACAAGATGCGATGTGCACGAGGTAAAGCCAACGACCCGCCCGTTTTTGAAAACGGGCATCATCAGCAGAAAGTCGTTCAAATGCCCCGAGGCCAACCATGGGTCATTGGTCATGTAGATATCGCCGGGCTTCATGTCCTGAACCGGGAAATGGTCGCGCAGATGCATCACAGCTGCGGCCATCGTGTTGATGTGTCCCGGTGTTCCAGTGACCGCCTGTGCGAGCATCCGACCTTCGGCGTCAAAGATTCCGGCTGAGATATCACCGCATTCCCGCACAATGGGTGAGAACGCGGCGCGGATCAGTGTCTGGCCCTGTTCTTCGACCACCGCAAGCAGTCGGTTCCACATGACTTGCAGGTGGGCAGGGGAAAGATCGGCAGCCATCATGCGCCTCCTTTCTTGTCTTGGATAAGGATGAGGTTACCCATTGCGTCCACATGCGCGGAGAAATCAGCTGAGACCAAAGTGGTGGTCTGCGTTTCCGTAATCAGCGCCGGTCCGTAGATCCGGTCGCCAGGATTCAGGATGTCGCGTGACACAAAACCAGCTTGTTTGGTCTGACCATCCACGTCGCAGATGATCGGGCGGGTTTGGGCAGGAGTGATCGTTGTCAAAGTAGGTGTTTCCGGCAACACTGGAATTTCCGCGTCAGGTGTCGCGGCCCGGACGGCCCAATTCAGGATCTCGATTTGCATCCCCGGTACTGGGCGCGAGAATTGCTTGCCGTACTCCGCCTCGAACGCAGCGGTGAGAGGTTTTACATCGTTCAAGTTTAAGTCTCGGTCGGGCAGGGCGATTTCGATCTCGTGCCCCTGACCGTTATAGCGCATGAAGGCGGAGCGTTGTGTTCCCGTGGGCGCACCACCTGCGCCTTGGGAAACTACGCTGCTTGCCTCATCGATCATGTCAGACAGCAGGGTATTGATGCCCTTTAGATCCAAGGTTTCAAGCAGAGAGTAGCGAGATCTTACGATCTCAAAACTGACCGGCGCAAACAGAAATCCGACCGCCGAGCCGACGCCCGGATTGGGCGGAATCACGATGCGGCTAACCCCGGCTGAACGCGCCACTCGGCTTGCGTGCAGGGGCCCGTTGCCACCAAACGCGATCATCGTACGCGATCCAAGGTCCTTGCCCGATTCCACGGCATGCATCCGGCCAGCGCTGGCCATGCTTTCATCGACGATACGACTGACACCGTCGGCGGCCCCTGCGGCGTCTGTCTCCAGTCGCGCCCCGATGACCCGGCTCAGCGCGGCTTTCGGTGCTTCTGAATCGATTTTGATAAACCCTTCGGCAAATGTGTCGGGTACGATATAGCCCAAGGTTATGTCGCTGTCGGTCACGGTTGGTTCGGTACCCCCACGGCCAAAGGCAACGGGACCGGGTTCTGATCCGGCCGATTTTGGGCCCACAGTCAAACGCCCCAGCCGGTCGACCCCGGCGATGGAACCGCCACCCGCCCCGATCTCGATCATTTCGACAACAGGGATGCGCACCGGCATGCCCGATCCCTTGATGAACCGCGCCGCGCGCGCGATTTCAAACTGACGCGAAGTTTGCGGCCTTGCCTTGTCAATCAGGCAAAGCTTCGCGGTCGTCCCGCCCATGTCGAAAGACAACACCTCGTCAATCCCGGACCGCGCTGCGATGCGTGCGGCCAAAATTGCCCCGCCTGCCGGGCCGCTTTCGACCAGGCGGATCGGAAAGCGCGAGGCGGTCTGAACGGTGCACATTCCGCCACTGGCCGTCATCATCAGGATCGGACAATTCACGCCTTCTGCCTGAAACCGAGTGGCAAACCGCGCAAGGTAGCTTTCCATCAACGGTTGGATGTAGGCATTGGCGACCGTAGTGCAAAGCCGGTCAAACTCGCGCGCCTCTGGGCTTACATCAGAGGAAATTGAAACTGTCAGGCTGGGGCGTTTTTCCGCCAGAATGTCGCGCAAACTGCGTTCGTGCGATGGGTTGGCATAGGCATGCATCAAACAGATTGCGACAGCGTCCGCCCCGCTGGTATCCAATTCAATCAGCAGCGCGTCAATTGCGCTGGTGTCCAATGGGATCAGCACATCCCCTCCGGCATCCATCCGTTCGCGAATGGTCAACGCCCGTTCGCGTGGCACCAGCAGGTCTGGCTTTTCAAGGTTGATGTCATATTGCGCATACCGCCGCTCATACGCGATTTCCAGAATATCGCGAAAACCTTCGGTCGTGACGGTCGCCACAACAGCGCCGCGCCGTTCGATCAACGCGTTGGTCGCTAGTGTCGTGCCGTGGATGAAGCCAGTCACCTCATTCAACGTCCGGCCCGATTGCGCCATGACACGTTTTGCGCCCTCCATCGCGCCATCGGCTGGATTTTGATGCGTCGTGAGCGTCTTAGTCGAGGCTAATATGGCCTCTTCGCCCGAGACAAGTACTGTATCGGTAAAGGTGCCGCCGATATCTATGGCCAGGCGCAGGGATTGAGATGTCATGAAGTTGTCCGAAGTGTCCGTTATCTGGGCAGAAGGCAATGGGCGCTGAGCGCCTGCGATCATCCACTGACGACGAGGTCACAACCGGTTGCACGCCGATTCAGAGGGTTTGGACTACTGAGCGGTGTCATATACGCAGTTAGACACGGCCATTAGTTGCCGCAAGTTGGTTTGCGACCAAATTGCCCAGAAGCGACAGGAACTTGCGTTTGGAACGTCAGGGGGTGGCACATAGGCCAACTAGGGTGACTCAGGACTTCTTCGCCGAGCCTGCTTCTGCCAAAACGCCATCCATGATGAGCGCCTTCAGACTGGTCCTGATCTCGCTTTCCGGGAACTTTCCGATACTCCAATGCCGGAGTGACCAGACGTTGCACAGGAAATACAGATAGTTGGCCATCAACTCTGTGTTCATTGGGCGGAACACTTTCTGCTCGACCCCTTTGTCCAGAATACCTTTCCAGCGCCCCATGAAATCACGTTCCATATCGAAAACGCGCGCACGGTTCTCAGCGGACATCGACCGGGTTTCCGAATAGACCAGATTGATATAGCGGCGGTTTTTCCCGATGTAGTCGATGTACCGATCTATCGCTTTTTCAAGGTTCTGATCTGCGGGGCCTGTAAACAGCTTCCCGGTATCGAAAAAGTCGATGATGTCCTGCATGCACATCGTCGTGATCAGGTGCAGTATGTCGTCCTTGTCCTTGATGTATTTGTACATCAGCGGAACGGACAGGCCGGATTCCTTGGCGATTTCGCGCATGGAAGCATTTCCGAACCCGTGTTTGGCAATCACTTTGCACGCGCCCTCAAATATCTGCCGTCTCCGTTCCTCGGCGGTGTCCGACAGAGCGCGGGGCGGTTTTTCGGCCAGAGCGGGTTTTGGCGTCTCTGCCAGTTGCGCATCGACAGAGAACGTGCACGTCACTTCCATCAGCGCGGTGGCCTCGCCAGGATTGTGCCCGGCTTGAACGATCGAGACACGGTACGAACTCAGCGACGAATCCTCTGGCGACATGCGCATGGCCTGAGCTTCGACCTGCCCCTGTCCAGGGGTTGCCAGATTCGTCGCGGAAGTATTGACCAGTGTTGGGCGCAGTGTTTCCCCAAGGCGTTTGAGTTCTTCGCGTGCGGCTTCAATCGCTAACGCGACACACACGCCATCCAGCTGCGATTTCTTAATAAATTCATCAACTTGCGCGGCGGAATACAAAAACACCCGGTCTGCCTCCTTGGGTCCTTACCTGAAGGCAACATGTTGAAATCCCTATGTGTTGTCCAGTTGGAAATCGTCGCAGCATCGTGGCGACGTCGGGAAACTCAATTCGGGGCTTGACGGAATTACTGGTCATATGGGAATGTTAGTGAACGTTCAGTAACACGCTGGGAGACGCCTGCATGAAGTTCAAGATTCTCGCCATTCCATTCGCACGCCAACATGGTGAGGACACTCAGCTTGCCGGACGTGATCCAGCGCGGTTTAACAAGATGATGCTCACCCTGCGTGATCAGATGGTTCTGGCCGAAGAGCTTGGGTATGACGGCTTCTGTCTGACCGAACATCACATGCAGGTCGAAGGCGTTGAATGCACCACGAACCCGCTGTTCTGGAATATGTACATCGCCCAGCACACCAAGAACTTCACGGTGGGTCAGTTGGGGATGAACCTGACCGCGATGAACCCAATCAAAACGGCTGAAGACATCGCAATGCTGGACCACATGACCGGCGGCCGCGTGTTCGCAGGTTTCTCGCGGGGGAACACGCCGCGCTGGACCGCAACCATGGGCCAGCATCTGGACATCACCTCGGCTGAATCCGACAAATCCGAGGCCGATCAGCGCAACCGCCGCGCGCTGTATGAAAACTGGCGCCTGATCAAGTCGCTATGGACCGACGACCTGACCGAACATCAGGGCGAGTTCTGGAACTTCCCGTCGAACGTCGCGTGGGAGTTCAACCCGACAAAGCTGTGGGGTGGTGACAGCCCGGTTGATGAAAACAAGATTCTGCGCAAGTCGGGCATCGTTCCGCGCCCGCTGCAGAAGCCACACCCGAAAGTGTACGCGCCGTTCTCTTACTCGATGGAAACCGCCAAGTTCTGGGCGTCGGAAGGGGCCAAGATGGTATCCTTCGTAACCGCCGATAAAGAAGAATTCATGCCGGTGATCCTTGAGAACTGTCTGAAGGCCGCACATGAAAACGGGCTGCCTCAGACCACCAACAACGATGTTCTGGCACTGGGTGCGCATCTGATGATGGGCAAGACCCCAGCCAAGACCAAACAGTATCGCGAAATGTTCGATAATCTGTGGTTCTCGGCCTATGACGCGCCGCCGTATCACGTGCCGCTGGGACGTGTCTGGGATGGTTCGCGACAGCAGGTTCTGGATCAGGTCGGTGAACTGGCCGAGCGGTATCAGATCGAGGAATTCTTTGTCTGGCACCACGTGAATTACTTTGGCGATGAGATCGAGCAGGAAGCTCTGATCGAATTTGCCGAAGGCGTTATCAAACCTCTGAACGGATAAGGGGAAGACAATGTTCGACCTGCATGAGGTTTACCGGCTGTCGCCCATCGAGGAGATCATCGCGGATTGTGAACAAGGCCGCATGGTGATCCTTGTCGACGATGAAAACCGCGAAAACGAAGGCGATCTGGTGATCCCGGCAGCCTGCGCGGATGCGGCTGCTGTGAACTTCATGGCAAGATATGGCCGGGGTCTGATCTGCATGGCTATTCCGCCCCATCGGGCCGAGCAGTTCAGCCTTGGGCCGATGACAGCGTTCAACACGGATCCGCATCATACGGCGTTCACTATTTCGGTAGACGCGAAAAAGGGAACCACCACCGGTATTTCCGCCAGCGATCGGGCGCGGACCATCGCGCTTTTGGCGTCCGATGGCGGTTGTTCGACAGATCTGATCTCACCCGGGCACATGTTTCCATTGGTGGCGCGACCGGATGGCGTTCTGCAGCGCGAAGGCCATACCGAGGCCGCAGTCGATCTGGCCCGTCTGTCCGGGCAGGGGGATTCCGGTGTGATCTGCGAGATCATGAATGACGAAGGTGAAATGGCGCGCCTGCCAGATCTGCTCGAGTTTGGAGCCCGACACGGCCTTAAGGTCGGCTCGATTGAAGACCTGAAAAGGTACCGTCGGGCTTTGCTTGCCGACAAGGCGGCCTGATGGCCAACGCCATCTGCGTTTCACGACACTCACGACCAAGGACATAGCATGACCGCATTCGCCGAGATTGAAACCCTTATGCAGGCGTACATCGAAAACCTACATGACGGAGACATCAGCAAAACCGACCAAATGTTTCTGCCGGAATGTGATCTTTGCTGTGCCAACGAGGATGGCAGTTATACCCACATGACGCTGGAGAAATACAAAGACGTTATCGGCGGCCGCGAAAGTCCGAAATCCAAAGGATATCCGGTTTACGGCCAAACAATCTCGATCGACCAATCAGGGCCGAACACGGCCTTTGTCAAGATCGACTGCGCAGTTCAGCCGCGATACTTCATCGACTACCTGTCGCTGGTGCGCACTGTCGAGGGCTGGAAGATTGCAGCCAAGGTCTACTACGTCCAGCGCACCGAAGACTGATCCCCCTATCTGATCGAGCCAGTATTCCAACAAATGACGGCCCCTTATTCTCAACTTTCGGCGCGTGCCATGGTGCAGGCCTTTGCCCGGATGGAGCTTTCCCCGGTCGAGGTCACGCAGGCTGCGCTGGACCGTATCGAAGCGGTCAATCCCCAGATCAATGCGATTTATCATGTAGATGCCGAGCATGCGCTTGATGTAGCCAAGGCGTCGGAAAAGCGTTGGCACGACAACATGCCGTTGGGGCCGCTGGACGGCGTGCCAACAACAGTCAAAGACGCAATAGATTGTGTCGGTATGCCCGCCTATCGCGGATCGGCAGCAGGCGAAGCCGTGATCAGCACAACTGATCACCCGACCGTTGCGCGTATGCGCGAGGCCGGATCCGTGATCCTGGGCAAGAACACAATGTGCGACTATGGCATTCTTGCGGGTGGCGTGAGTTCAAAGCACGGCGTTACCCGCAATCCATGGGATGTGTCGCGCACGACGGGTGCATCATCTTCGGGGGCGTCCGCGAGTGTTGCCGCGGGGATCGAGCCGGTTTCAATTGGCACCGATATAGTGGGATCGATCCGCCTTCCGGCCTCGTATTGCGGGTTAGCCGCCCTGAAACCCAGCCAGGGACGGGTGCCCTACTATGTCTGCAACAGCCCGGCGATCACGGCAGGGCCATTGGCCCGCAATTTTGGCGATGTCGCGCTGCACATGAATGTACTGACCGGTGAAGATCTGCGCGATTTCGCAGCTTTAGAGCGGGACGGCGTGAACTATGTCTCGCGTCTGACGCGGGGAGACAATAATGGCATGTCGGTTCTGGTTATCCCCGAGCTTGGTCTGGGCGAACCGGTGGCTGAAGATGTGCAGGAGGCGCTGGAACGGGCGGCGCTGGTTTTGCGAGATATGGGCGTTCGAATCTCTTATCTTGAAGCCGCGCCGTTCAGCCGTACAGATTGGGCCCCTACCGAAGCGTTCTACAAGATCCGAACTCTGTGCGAACTGATGCGTCAGCCCGAGGCTGAGCAGGCAAAAACGACCTACATCCGGAACTGGACCAACGATGCACGCGCTTTATCTGCGGTCGAGCATCAGCGGAACTACGACCATACGCAGGCATTGCGTGAACGGGCGCTGGCGCTGATTGACGGTTATGATTTTGTCCTGCTGCCGTCGACCCCTGACACCGCTTTTGTTGCCGAACTGCCGGGGTCTGATCCCAAAAAACCGTTCGAAAGCTGGGCCAATACATTTCTCTTCAACCTGACCGAGCAACCCGCATCCAGCATCCCGGTCGGACTGGACCGAAACGGTCTGCCGATCGGTATTCAATTGGTCGGACGCCGCTTTGACGATCTGGGCGTCTTGCAGATGTCCTGGCAGATCGAACAGGACATCGGAGAAATGCCAACCGCACCTCTGTGACCGACACAGTTGCGCGGCAATACTCATTGGGAGACACGAATGAGCACTGAAAAGACAACGCTAACCGGCCAGATCATGACGATGCCGCTGACTGTGACGAGCATCTTCCGTCACGGTATGGGTGCTCATCCCGAGGCTCAGATCGTTTGGCGCAATACGGACATGACCATTGACCGCTACACTTTTGCGGACATGGGTCGGCGGACACAACAACTGGCACATGCTTTGACCGAGCTGGGCGTGGGGCCGGGTGACCGTGTGTCAACGTTGGCCTGGAACAACAATCGTCATCTTGAATTGTACTATGCGTTGGCTTGCATCGGCGCGATCTGTCACACGATCAACCCGCGTCTGCATCCTGATCAGATCGCGTTCATCATCAATGACGCCGAAGATACGCATATGTTCTTCGACACGACTTTTGCGCCGCTGATTGATGCGGTCTCGGCTCGCTGCCCCAGCGTTCGCGGTTGGTACAGCCTGACCTGCCCGGATCAGGTGCCCCAGATGAGGACAACTGTCAGCGATTATGAATCCCTGATTGCGGGCAGGCCCGAGACCTATGATTGGCCTGACCTGGACGAAAATGCAGCCATGGCGCTGTGCTATACATCTGGCACAACCGGCAATCCCAAAGGTGTTCTGTATTCCCACCGTGGAACCGTGTTGCATGCTATGGGCGTTTCCGGCGGCGACTGGCTGGCGCTGAGTTCTCGCGACGCCACCTTGCCGGTGGTGCCCATGTTCCATGCCTGTGCCTGGGGAATTCCTTATGCGGCCGTGATGAACGGCACCAAGCTGGTTATGCCGGGACCGGGGATGGACCCGGCCTCTCTTCTGGAACTCATGGACGATGAAGAGGTCTCAATTATCTCGGGTGTGCCGACTGTCTGGCTGGCCTTGTTTGAATATTTGGATCAACAGGGAACCACTTTGAAAACTGTCAAACGCGCGATGATGGGGGGATCGGCCGCGCCGCTGTCCCTGATCGAGCAAATCGAGAAAGGGCACGGGATCGACGTTGTGCATGGTTGGGGCATGACCGAATTGAGCCCCGTCGGCACGCTTTCGGTGCCCAAATGGGGCGAGGATAAACTGCCGATCGATGACCGCCTCGCACTGAAGATCAAACAGGGGCGCGCGCTTTATGGCGTCGAGATGCGTATCGTCAATGACGAGGGCGAGTTGCTGCCACATGACGGTGTTGCCTCTGGCATGTTGCAAGTGCGCGGCCATTGGGTTGCTGAAAGCTATTGGGGTGGGGCCGGTGCCGATGCCTTTACCGCAGACGGCTGGTTCATCACCGGTGATGTCGCGGCGATCGACCCCAAGGGCTATCTGCGCCTGACCGATCGGACCAAGGATGTTGTCAAATCGGGCGGCGAATGGATTTCGTCGATTGATCTTGAAAACATCGCCATGAGCCACCCGGACATTCTGGAGGCTGCCTGTATCGCCGCCAAGCACCGAAAATGGGATGAACGCCCGCTAATCGTTGCGGTCAAGCGTGAGGGATCGGATGTTCGCCGCGAGGATGTTCTGGCGCTCTATGACGGTCAGATTGCCAAGTGGTGGACACCTGACGACGTGGTGTTCCAGGCCGAACTTCCGCACACCGCGACTGGCAAGGTTTCGAAGCTGCACCTGCGTGAGCAATTCGCGAACTACAAGCTTCCAACAGACAACTAATTTCTGCCTTCAAGGATCAAAACCATGCGTTCTGCCGTTATCGTCTCGACCGCCCGTACAGCCATTGGCAAAGCCTTCCGCGGTGCCTTCAATGACACGCACCCCGCCGTCTATGGTGGCCACGCCGTTGCCGAGGCAGTTAAACGCGCCGGTGTTGATCCGTCCGAGATCGAAGATGTGATCATTGGTAACGCCGTGCCGGAAGGGGCGAATGGCGGAAATCTGGGCCGTCAGGTTGCCATGCGTGCCGGCCTGCCCGTCACCGCGTCGGGCCAGACGATCAATCGGTTCTGCTCGTCGGGCCTTGAGGCTTTGACACGCGCCTGTTCACGGGTCATGGTCGACGGCTGTGACGTGGTTGTCGGCGGTGGTGCCGAGAGCATCTCGCTGGTGATGGGGCGCGACAACACCTATCGACTGAAAGAGGGCTGGATCGACCAAAACATCCCCGGTTTCTATGATCCGATGATCCAGACCGCTGATACCGTTGCCGACCGCTACGGTATCAGCCGCGAGGCGCAGGACGCGTTTGCCCTGCAGTCGCAACAGCGCACTGCCGCGGCGCAAGAGGCGGGCAAGTTCGATGACGAGATCGTTCCGATCACCGTCACCAAAGCGAACAAGAACAAGGAAACCGGCGAGATCACCTATGAAGAGGTCACGCTGGCTCAGGATGAATGCAACCGCCCGTCGACCACGCTGGAAAGCTTGCAGGCTCTGGCTCCGGTCATGGGTGAGGGCAAATGGATCACCGCCGGTAACGCCTCGCAACTGTCCGACGGTGGCTCGGCGCAGGTCGTGATGGAAGAAAAGCTGGCCGAAAAGCGGGGACTGGAACCGCTGGGTCGTTATGTGGGCTATGTCGTTGCAGGCTGCGAACCCGATGAGATGGGTATTGGCCCGGTGTTTGCAGTGCCGAAATTGCTGGAACGCAATGGCCTGAAGATGGACGATATAGGCCTGTGGGAACTGAACGAGGCGTTTGCGTCACAGGCCCTGTATTGCCGCGACAAACTTGGTATCCCGAATGAAATCTTGAACGTCGATGGCGGCGCGATTTCAGTGGGCCACCCCTATGGCATGTCAGGCACTCGCATGGTCGGCCACGCGCTGATCGAGGGCAAGAAACGCGGCGCGAAGTATGTTGTCGCCACCATGTGTATCGGCGGCGGCATGGGCGCGGCTGGCCTGTTTGAGGTCCTGTAAATGAGCGAGATTAACAAAGTCGCCGTTATCGGCTCGGGCGTGATGGGCGCGGGTATCGCCGCGCATTTCGCCAATGCCGGCGCGCAGGTGGTTCTGCTGGATATTGTGCCCGAAGGGGCAGAGGATCGTTCTGCGCTGGCCAAGGGCGCCATCGCACGTATGACCAAGGGCCGCACTCCGCAACTGGCTGATCCCGCTTACGCGGGGCGGCTAACAGCTGGCAATCTGGACGATGATCTGGATCAGCTTTCGACGTGCGACTGGGTGGTCGAAGTTGTGTTGGAGGATGTCGGGGTCAAACGTGAGCTCTATTCCAAAATCGCACCGCATTTGCGCGATGACGCTATCCTGAGCTCGAATACCTCGACAATACCGCTGGCAGATCTGGTGGCTGATTTGGATGAAGGGTTGGGCAGACGATTTATCATCACCCATTTCTTCAACCCGCCGCGATATATGCGCCTTCTTGAGCTCGTGACGGGCCCCGACACCGATCCGTCGGTTACGGAACGCGCACGTGCCTATAGTGATGAACGACTGGGCAAAACCGTTGTGCCCTGCAACGACCGCCCTGGATTTATCGCCAACCGTCTGGGCGGACTGTGGATGAACGCTGCTGTCCGAGAGGCCGTCGCGCGTGGTATCGCGGTTGATGAGGCCGACGCCGTTCTGTCGCGCCCCTTCGGTGTTCCCGGAACTGGGATTTTTGGTCTGTTCGACCTGGTAGGCATCGACCTGATGGGCAAGTCGCGCCTGTCGATGCGGTCGCTGCTTGAGGCCGACGATCCGCAACAGATCCACACCGAGGGTGTCGATACGTTCGATCGGATGGCGGCAAAAGGTTATGTCGGGCGTAAAGGTGATGGATCAGGGTTTTATCGCCGGTCCAGAGACGCGGCGGGAAAGACCGTTGCCCAAGCCATCGACCTTACCACGCTGGAGTACCGCCCTCGAACCAAAGCGCCGGAACTGGCGAAGACTTTTGGAATTGATTTCATCGACCAAAAGGGTGACCGGCTGGCTGACTACGCCTGGGCCGTTATGAGTGCGACCCTTTCCTATGCTGCCTATTGCGTGCCTGAAATCACCGGCAGCCCGGCGGCCGTCGATGCGGGGATGGAGTTGGGATACAACTGGCGCATGGGCCCGTTCCGCCTGATGGATAAGATCGGCGTAGCCAAGATTGTTGCCCGTCTTGCTGAAGAAGGTCAGGACGTACCGCCCTTGCTGGCATTGGCGGCGGAACGTGGCGGCTTCTATTCGGGGCAGGGCCGGGATCGCAAAGTTCTGCTGCCCTCAGGTCAACAGGCGGATGTACCGCGCGGGCCCGGAGTGATCTTTGCGTTGGACCTCACGGATGATCCGGTTTTCTCCACCGAAGCCATTGCCCTGCGTGACATGGGCGATGGTGTCGCGCTGCTGTCGATCACCGCACCGAATGCGGCCCTCGACGATCAGGTCATGACCGGCATTAGTGATGTGCTGGAAATTGTCGGGCGTGATTTCAGGGCGATGGTCATCGGTTCGGACGGCAATCACTTTTCGGTTGGCGCCAACCTTAGAAAGGCGTTGGACCGCGCAGATGCCGGAGAGCTGGATCTGGTCGAAGGGCAACTTGCCATCGGTCAGGCTACGATGCGCAAGATCAAATACGCGCCGTTTCCTGTTGTTTCGGCTGCGTGTGGTCTGGCCCTGGGTGGTGGATGTGAAATCCTGATGCATTCGGATCGGGTCATGGCCGCGCTGGAAAGCAATATCGGACTGGTTGAGGCCAATGTCGGCCTACTGCCCGCATGGGGTGGAACAACTGCCCTGTTGCTGCGCAAGACAGCGGAATTGGGCGATCCGGTAAAAGGGGCCGAAGCTGCATTTGATGTCATCTCTAAGGCGCTGATGGTGGGGTCTGCCGCCATGGCGCAACATGCCGGCTATCTGCGTAGAGGCGATGGTGTGGTGATGAACCGGGACCGTTTGCTGGCGGACGCGAAATCGGCCGCCTTGGAACTGGCCAATGGCTATGCCGCTCCGGTCAAGGCCGAAATCGCGCTGGACGCTGCTGCGATCAACGCTGCGCTGGAACCGAAGCTGGCCGTGCTGGCCGAAGCGACGGCAGATGCGCCCTATACGGTCGAGATCGCTCGTGAAACGGCGCATGTTCTGGCTGGTGGCGATGGTGGCGCGCTGGATGAAGAAGCGCTGCATAAGCTGGAAGCCCAGAGCATGATGCGTCTGATCCGCCAGGACAAGACGATCGAGCGGATGCGCCACACTATGACCACTGGTAAGCCGCTGAAAAATTAAGGGAAACGCAGAATGGATTATCAACTTCCTCAACGGGATATCGCGTTTCTGCTGGATGAGGTGCTGGACCTCGACAGAACTCTGGCGCTGCCGGGCTACGAGCATTGTGACAAGGACACGTTCTTTGCCGTTGTTGATGCGATCAATGGTTTCGTGCGCGATAATCTCGCCACCTGCAACGAGGCCGGCGACAGCCCCGGCGCTCGGCTGGTAGATGGTCAGGTCTATGCCGCCACCGGGTTTGGCGACGCCTACAAGGTGTTCTGCGAAGACGGCTGGAATGCGTTGGCGCTGGAGGAAGAGTATGGCGGTCAGCAATTGCCCTTTGTCCTGCACGCAGCCTTGCGCGAAGGCATGGCCGGAACCAATCTGGCCTTCGCCCTGATCCACGAACTGAACTTCGGCGTTGTCGAAGCGCTGATGGCCCATGGTTCGGACGAGCAAAAGTCAGTCTACTGCCCGCAACTTACATCCGGAAACTGGGCAGGGACCATGAACCTGACCGAGCCGCATTGCGGCACCGACCTGGGTCTGATCCGCACCAAGGCGGTCCGTAATGATGACGGGTCTTATGCCATCACCGGCAACAAGATCTTCATCACCTGGGGCGATCACGACATGTCGGAAAATGTCGCCCACCTGATCCTTGCACGGGTCGAAGGGGCCCAGCCCGGCCCACATGGACTGTCACTATTTCTGGCGCCGAAATACATGCTTGACGCGGACAACAACACGACGGGTGAGCAAAACTCGATCACCATCGCTGGGATCGAGAATAAGATGGGTATCCACGGATCACCCACTTGCGCCATTTCGTTCAAGGACACCAAAGCCTGGATTGTCGGCAAAGAGGGCAAGGGCCTGGCCGCGATGTTCGTGATGATGAACGCCGCGCGCCTGTCGGTTGGCCTGCAAGGGTTGGGCGTGGCCGAAGCTGCAGTTCAGACTGCGACATCATATGCCCACGAACGCCTTCAGGGACGCGCGGACGGGGAACCTATGAACCCGATGGGCCCAGCTGATCCGCTGATCGCTCATGCGGATGTGCGCCGCCGGTTGCTGACCGCGCAGGGCGAAATGGATGCCGGCCGTGCGATGGCCTATTATGGCGCTGGTCTGTTAGACGCGGCGCATCGCGCCAATACGCCTGAACAGCGCAAAGAGGCGGATGCGCGTCTGTCGCTGCTGACTCCGGTGGTTAAATCCTATCTGTCTGACATGGGATCGCGCATGGCAAATGAGGCTGTGCAGATGCATGGTGGGCACGGTTTCATTAAGGATTATGGGGTCGAGCAATTGGTGCGCGACGTTCGGATTACTGCGATCTACGAGGGGACAAACGCCGTTCAGGCCCGCGATTTGGTCATGCGCAAAGTGCGCGGCGACAATGGTGCCGTGGTCAAGGGACTGATCGCCGACATGCTGGACGAGGCGGGTCACCTGGGTAACGACCTTTCGGATGTCGAAAGTAACCTGCGCGATGCGGCATCCCGACTTGGGCGTACGACTGACTGGGTCCTGAGCACCGCGCAAGGTGACGTGCTCTCTGGCGCGTGCGACTATCTGGAAATTGTGGCGCTGAGCGTATCGGCCTGGATGTCGGCCCGGATTGCGCGTATGGCCAAGGTTGCCGGTGGGTCACAATCGCCAGAATACTATGCAGATCGGATAGATGCTGCGCGCGCCTTCATGTCACGGGCATTGCCACGTGCTGTCAGTCACGAAATGATCATGCAGGCCGGCGAACCCGGCGTAGTATTCCGGGCCAATCGCTGTCTGTAACTCCTCCTTCTTCACAGGCAGCGGTGCTGAAGGGCGTTCTGGAAACAGAGCGCCCTTTTTGCGTTATATGAATCAAACAATATTCAACTTAGGAGTTCGAAATTAGCGTTTTCTTATCGAACATTGAACACGGGTAATGCCTTGAAAACGCAACTCTTGTTCAACCTTATACATACTCAAATTGCGAAGCCGCACTGTTGCCAGGCTTGGACCCGGATCGAGACCCCAACTAATCCGCTTTTTGGAAAAAACACACTGCTGCTGGTCCCAAGAACCTGATGGGTAGGCAGGTATGCAAGGCGCTGACGGAGCGCCAACCGAAGCGTGGGCCGAACAAAACAATCGCGACTTCGAAAATCTGTTTAACTTTGCCAATAACGCACCCCGTATCATGTGCCGACGAGATTTGTCTGGTAAGACAACGTGAAACAGACAACGCTTGACGCCGACCAGAAGGTCTTGACACAAGCACTCTAATATCGCTTGTATACTAATGAAAATAGACAAGGAAAGCCTGACAGCCGAACGGCTTGTTGGTGCGACTTCCTTGGCTCGGATTTAGAACATGATTTGACACGCCAAATGGGGGATCAGATGGCTGACGCACCAAAAGACACGCCGGAAAAGGGTCGCACACTCATCCGGAACATCGGTTTGCTTCTGACGGGTGATCTGGATGCGCCTATTGCCGACAGCGATTGCCTTCTCATTGAGGATGGCGTGATTGTGGGTTTTGAGGATGGCGATGCGGATCGCATCATTGATGCCTCTGGCTGTGCGGTCGCGCCGGGTCTGATTGATGGGCATTGCCACCCGGTTTTCGGCGATTGGACCCCGCGTCAGAGTCAGCTTGGCTGGATTGAGATGAATGTGAATGGTGGCGTCACAAGCTTTATCTCGGCGGGCGAAGTTCATCTGCCCGGCCGCCCCAAAGACGCCGAAGGCGTCAAGGCGTTGGCGATGGTGGCGCAACGTTGTTATTCGAACTTCCGGCCTGCCGGTGCCAAGGTTCTGGCGGGCGCGCCCGTGCCGGAACTTGATTTTGACCGCAATTTCTACGCCGAAATCAAAACGGCTGGAATTCGACATATCGGAGAGATTGGTCTCGGAACCGTGGCAAAAGGCCCGGACGCTGCACGCGTTACTGGTTGGTGTCGGGAATTGGGAATTGAGACCATCATGCACACTGGTGGCCCTTCGATCGCAGGCTCTCATGATGTGCGTGCAGCTGATGTGCTTGAGGCGCAACCGGATGTGGTCAGCCATATCAATGGCGGGCCGACGTCAATTTCCCAGGATGAAATCCGAGAGCTCTGCCGTCACGCAAATGGTGCACTTGAAGCCGTACATAACGGTAATGAAAAATCCGTAATCGTAACGCTGGAGGGGGCGCTGGTCGAAGACCGTTTGGCCGATTTCCTGATCGGAACCGACGCACCGGCAGGATCGGGTGTTCAGCCGAACGGAATGTTGCGCATGGCAACTCTGCTGACCAGTTTTGGCGGATTGCCTGCCGAACAAGCGTGGTGCTGCGGAACCGGGAACGTGGCAAAAAGACGGGATCTGGCGCAGGGAATCGTCGCGCCCGGCCGACCAGCCGATCTGGTGTTCATGGATCGTCCCGACGGATCGGTTGGCAAGAGTGTTTTGGAAGCCATGGCAGTGGGCAACATCCCCGGAGTTGGGGCCGTTATGATTGATGGCAAGATGCGTACCGGACGCTCGCGTTCCACCCCACCTGCGGCGCGTGTGCCGATTGCTTAGAAACCCAACAACGTAGGCTAGTAGTTTGACCGACCATCTAAACGATGGTCGGCCTTTTGGGCAATCTGTAGATACGATTTTGGAGTGATTGAATCTATCGGTACCTGACACTTGCGGAGGATTCCTCTTGGGCAGGCGGCGCTCAAACGCGGCGATATGTACGGCGGGTTCGATCGGTGTCTACACCAAGCATTTGAAGCCCGTCTGGCAAACGGTTTTCTGCACTTTAAGTGTTGGGGTGGGGGCACAAATGCCCCCTTTTTGATTGTTTAAAGCGACGCTTCGCTCCCCAGAATGGTTGTGAACTCGTTCGAGAACGTACCGCCATTTCCATGCGCAATTGCGATGTTCACATTGTCGATCTGCCGGTCTCCGCCATCGCCCCGGATTTGGGTTGCTGCCTCGATCAGGCAGAACAAGCCATACATGCCGGGGTGCACGCAGCTTAACCCGCCGCCATTGGTGTTCACCGGCAGCGAGCCGCCTGGCGCGATGTTGCCATCGGCCACAAATGCCCCGGCCTCGCCCTTTTTCACAAAGCCCATATCTTCGAGGAACAGCAGCGTGTTGATGGTAAAGGCGTCGTAAAGCTCGACTACGTCCACATCCTTGGTGGTGATACCGGCCATCTCGAACGCACGTTTCGAACTTTCGGCCGCACAGGTGGTGGTCAGGGTCGCGGCCTGACTGATCTCGCGATGGGAAATGGCATTGCCGCCACCCAGGAAATAGGCAGGCTTTTCCTGATAGTCCTTTGCGCGGTCAGCTGAGGTCACGATGATCGCGGCACCGCCATCCGACATCAAGCAGCAATCCAGAACGGCCAGTGGATCGGCAACCATGGGCGAGTTCAGATACTCCTCCATCGTCAGGTCATCCTGCATTGTCGCGTCGGGGTTCAGCTGGGCCCATTTCCGGGCCGAGATGGCGACATGACCGAAATGCTCTTTGGGCACGTTGAACTCGTGCACATAGCGTTGCGCGGTAAAGGCATAACCCGGGACCGGGACCATTGGCTCATAGGCGCGTTCCCATTGGGGGGTTTCAATCAACCCGTTGAGGTCACGTGCAGATTTCGCGTTCGATCCGTAGCAGATCAGAAAGTTCTTACACAGGCCCGCTTGAATCGCCATAGTGGCTTCGACCAGATAGGACATGAAGGACGAGCCACCCACCATGTCCGAATTCGCCCATGTCGGTTTTATGCCCAAATACTCGGCAATCGAAAGGGTCGGAAAGAAGTGGTAGAATGTGCCGCCACAGACGCCGTCGATTTCGGACAGGTCCATGCCTGCATCGGCAAGAGCGTTTTGCGTTGCCTTGGCGATCAGTTCCATAGGTGAGGTGTTGGGCGTTTTGCCAAGACCCCAATAGCCTTTGCCGACGATTGCGGATTTGCCGCGAAGTGCATGTGCCATGTTTGAATTCCCTATTCCGCGGGCTTGAAGAACACGGCGGCTTCGCCGGATTTTGCGTTGGGGCCGAAATCGGGGGTCATCACGACGGCCTGTACTTTCATGCCAATGGTGATCGCTTCGTTGTCCACGTCCAAAATGCGGCTGAACATGCGCGGACCTTCATCCAGATCAATCAGCACGTTGTTGATGTCACCGCCATACTTTGCAGCGCGCCGGATAATGGTCGAGGCAAAGACGGTGCCGCGGCCCGAGGCTTCGACCCATTCCAGATCGTCTGCTCCGGTGGTGGGGGAAAGGGCCCGTGGGTAGAAATTGTACTCGCCCGTGGTTTTTGAACGCTGGATCAGGAATTTGCCTGCAACAAGGCCGGAACGGAATGCCGCGTCGGCCTGAGGGCTGGCTTCGGGAAGCGTAAAGTCAGTCATGTGTCTTCCTTGGTTTTCACGCGGCGAAGATCGCCGCAGAATGCGTAGGTTCTGGATTAAGGATACGATGCCGCAGTAACCCGGCTTCAGGCAGGATTCGCGCCCGGACATGGGCTGCGGCTGCGCGCAACAATTCGGGTTCCGGGGCCTCATCCGCGGCAGCTTCGAGATCGGCCCAGACGCGACCGAAATAAACCAGGCCGGTCAGGCGCATGTAATCTGTGGCAGATGGTCCGATGTCGGCGCTTGCCTGCATGGCCTTGGTGGCCGCCTTCCAGGCGTCGATGGCGTCGGCCAGTTCCAGGGAGGTTGGCCCGTCTGCAACCAATTCGGCAAATGCATTTGCCGTCGCGCCATCGTTGGCCCGAATTGCGCGGCGGGCCACTCCGGTGGCCAGAACACCGTTGGTGCCTTCGTAGATGGCCATGATACGGCTATCGCGCATGATCTGCTCGACCCGGTATTCTTTGCAGAACCCATAGCCGCCGTGAATCTGCACGGCTTGGCTTGAGGCGGCATTGACCGCGTCGGTCGCAAACGCCTTGCACGTGGGGGTCAGAATATCCAGAAGGCCCTGATCGGCACCGAGGTCAATATCGACAAAGGTGCGATATGCCATAGCCCGGCAACCCAGCGTATAGGCGCAAATGTCCAGCAGCATCCGCTGCACATCGCCGTGTTCGGTGATCAGCGCTGTACCCCCAGACGTGGTGCCCTGACGTCGGCCGGCCGCATGGGTCCGCGCCCGCTGAAACGCGACATCCATCTGACCAACGGCTTGGAGGGTCACGTCCAGACGTTCGGCATTCATCATGGTGAACATGGCGGCCAGTCCCTGACCTTCCTTGCCCAGCAATTCAGCCTGTGCGCAATCGAATGCCATCTGACAGGTGGGTGAGCCGTGCATGCCCATCTTTTCTTCGATGCGGACCGTTTGAACCGTGTTGCGCGTTCCATTCGGTAATACTGCAGGGCAGGCAAACAGACTTAGCCCACGCACGCCAGGCGCAGCTTCCGGAGTACGCGCCAGCACCAGATGCAACACATTGTCGGTGTAATCGTGGTCGCCGCCCGAAATAAAGATCTTGTTTCCGCTGAGCGTGTAACCATTACCCTCAGGTGTCGCCGTGGTCTTGATCCGGCCCAGATCTGACCCCGCATCCGGTTCGGTCAGACACATGGAGGCCATCCATTCACCCGATACCAGCGGCGGTAGCAGCCGTGCCTTTTGGTCTTCATTGCCGGAAGCACTTACGGTTCGGATGCACCCCTGCGCCAGGCTCAATACCATCTCATAGGAAATACAGGCGCCAGCCAGCATGTCTGCCAGAACGGCACCCAGAATGTGTGGCAACTCCTGTCCGCCAAACTCTTCTGGTGCGCAAAGGCCCGGCCAACCCGCTTCGGCATAGCGCTTATAGGCGGTGACCATTTCAGGTGGCATCCGCACACGGCCATTTTCCAGCCGCGCGCCTTGCTCCTCGCCGATCATGTCCAGAGGCGCAATCTCGGTGTTGATGAAACGGCCTAGGGCGGGAATTAGGGCCTCGGCCAGATCGTCGCTCCAATCCGGCAAACGCTCAGGTCGGCCGATGTGCTTGAGGACAAAGGCAATCTCAGCCTCTGAAGCGGTGTAGTCGATCATGTGGCAGTCTTTCCTAATACGATCACATCCTCGGTCCCGTCATACAATCCGGTGACCGCGTCAGCCCGTAATTCCAGTGCAAGGCGTTGATTGATGTACCCTTTGTCGGTGATTTCGTTCTTTTGAACCGACGGGGCATCACGTTCGACGCGAACACGTTTCACGCGTGTGGCGCTGCCGGTTTGTCTGGCGTTGTACGCGACCAACCGCTCGGAAATAAACGCGCGCACAGCAGGATCGTCGGCATAACCTGCCAAAGTGTCATTGCGCCCGGTAAGGGCCTTGCACTCATCTGCGTTGAGGAACAATAGCGCGCCAATCTCGGTCCGGTCATGGCCGGTAATTACCGCATCAGACGCAATCGGGCTGAGGGCTTGCAGCAACGCAACACGTAGGTTGCCCACGGCGACCCAGGTGCCCGTCATCAGTTTGAAGTTTTCCGAGATACGGCCATCAAAAACGATGCCCTGCGATGGATCGTCGGGATCCTGCAGCCGTCCCGCATCGCCTGTCAGGAAGTACCCTTCGTCATCGAACGCCTCGGCGGTTTTTTCGGGGTTGTTCAGATAGCCTGTTGTCACATGCGGGCCGCGAACGCGCATCTCCAGCTTGCCACCGTTGGGCAGGAACTTGATCTCGGACCCCGGCCCGGGCACGCCGATAACGTCCGCCTTGTCGATTGGGAAATGCACACAGGTGGCCATCATCGCCTCGGTCAGGCCCCAGGCGCTGACAAACGGGATATTTTCGCCGCGTTCCTGAACGCCCAATTGTTCCAGGCCTTCCCAAAGATGGTCCGGTAGCCCGGCACCTGAGAAAAAGATCAGATCAAGCCGTTTGAAAAAGGCGCTGCGAAAGGCAGTGTCTTCGCGCAGGACCGGCAACAGCATGTCAAAACCGCGCGGGACGTTGAAAAACAGGGTGGGTGAGACATCGCGCACGTTGCGAATTGTCTTTTCAATTTCTCCCGGCACGGGTTTGCCATCATCGACATAAAAGCTGCCGCCGTTGCGCAGCATCATGTTGAAGTTGAAATTGCCGCCGAACGTATGGTTCCAAGGCAACCAATCTACCACGACAGGCGGGGCGCTTTCCAGAAACGGCCAGATCTGGGCCACGGCTTCTTGCGTCGCCAGCATCATGCGCTGCGAGACGATCACTCCCTTGGGCAATCCGGTCGAGCCGGAGGTGAAAAGGATCTTGGCCAACGTGTCGTGATCGATCGCTGCCCGCGCTTGGGCAACCTGTTCACCAGCTATGAATTCAAGGGCGTGGTCAAACGTTAGCGCGCCATTGTCCGACAACTGTTCGATGTCTTCCGAGGCGAGGTATTCGAAAGCCCGGGCAAAGTCTTTGGTATCACCCGCATAGGCCATTCCGGGGTTGGTGGTCCGAATGATATGGCGAAGTTTGGTCAACGACTTGTCGAACAGAGAATACGGAACGGATACCGGCACCACCGGAATGCCTACGTGCATAGCGGCCAGCATCAGTAGGCCATGCCGGACCGAATTGCCGGACAGGATCAACAGCGGGCGATCTTTGCCCAAGCCCTTACTGAGTAGAAATGCAGCCAGTGAGCGGGTTTGAGCCAAAGCTTCCGAATAGGTGACGTTAATCCATTCACCGTCCCGCCCGCGTTCGGCCAGAAACAGGCGATCAGGAGTTTCTTCGGCCCAGCGTTCCAAATATTCGGAAACACACTGTACATCTATATTCAGCGGGTAGGGGCTGCGCAGGACAAAGGCGCCGTCACCCAGGTCTTCACGTAACACCTGTGAAGGCGCGAATTTTTCGAGAAACACCAAGCCGTTTTCTTTTTGTTGGGCTGAAATGCTCATTTTTCCTCTCCCTGCCATCGGGTCGCGCTGGGCGCGGCATGATGCATCATTTGAAAATCAAGCTATCTAAAAGTTTGTTAGTATGCAAATGTATTATTGATCGTTCACTAATTGCGATTAAATGGGCATGATGCAACAGGAAATCGTTCAAGACAGAAGCTTGATTTCGTTGCGTCATGGCTTTCGAAGCGTACAGGGAGATTTGAATTGAGAATTGAAAACGCATCCGCAATCGTGACTGGCGGTGCTTCAGGGCTGGGGTTTGCGACGGCCGAATATCTTGCATCCTGCGGGGCGAAAGTGGCCTTGTTTGACTTGCCCGGCGATAAGCTGGACGAGGCGGCAGAGAAACTGGGGGCCATAGCCGCGCCCTGCGACATCACCAACGAGGAACAGGTCACAGCGGCGCTGGACACGGCGATTGCCGCCAATGGTTTGCCCCGCGTTATCGTCAATTGCGCCGGCGTTACGCATGGCGAGCGGATCGTTGGGCGCATTGGCCCGGCCGCGCTGGACGGGTTCGCCCGAACCGTACAGATCAACCTGATCGGCACCTTCAATGTAATGCGTCTGGCGGCCGAGCGGATTATGCAAAACGACCCGCTTGAGGATAACGAGCGCGGGATCATCATCAACACCGCTTCAGCTGCTGCTTTTGAAGGGCAGATCGGGCAGGCGGCCTACTCCGCTTCCAAAGGTGGCGTCGCCAGCCTGACCCTGCCGGCAGCGCGTGAGTTCGCGCGTTCAGGTATTCGGGTGATGGCGATTGCGCCGGGTATATTCTCGACGCCAATGATGGATTTGCTGCCGCAAGAGGTTCAGGACAGCCTGGGCGCCAAGGTACCTTTCCCGTCGCGCCTTGGACAGCCGGCTGAATTTGCGCGCTTGGCTGCGCACATGATCGAGAACACCATGCTGAACGGCGAGTGCGTGCGCCTGGACGGCGCGATCCGTCTTGAACCCAAGTAGGTCTTTGCAATGGAATACACTCATATCGCCTCAGAAACAGATGGCCCGGTCGGTATCTTAACCATGGACCGACCTGCCAAGTTCAATGCGATCAATCACGGTCTGCTGTTCGAGATCGAGCACTATTTTGACACCCTTCCCGATGAAATCGGTGCAGTTGTGATCCGCAGCTCCGGCCAGCATTTCTGTGCTGGGCTGGACCTGTTGGAACATTCGATGCGCGACGCGGCCGGGGCCATGCATGAATGTCGCCTATGGCACCGGATTTTCGACAAGATCGAATACGGCCGGGTTCCGGTTGTTGCCGCATTGAACGGCGGTGTGCTGGGCGGCGGGATGGAACTGGCCATGACCGCTCATATCCGGGTTTCGCAACAGGACACATTCTATGAACTGCCAGAAGGAAGACGCGCGATCTTTGTAGGTGGCGGCGCCACCGTACGTGTTGGCCGGATCATTGGGGCCAGCCGGATGATGGAGATGATGCTGACCGGTCGGCGCTATGGCTCGGACGAAGGGCTGCAGCTCGGGCTCGCACATTATGTTGAGCCGGACGGAACCGTGTTCGATAAAGCGATGGAGTTGGCCCGGCGTGTGACCGAGAATGCGCCTTTGTCCAACTATATGATAATGCAGGCGATCACGCGCATTAACGATATGTCGGCCAGTGATGGCTTCTTTACTGAAAGCCTGGCTGCCGCGATTGCCCAATCCTCACCCGAAGCGCGGGCCGGGATGGAGGCATTTTTGAACAAGACGGGAAAGCGGGACAATCAGTAAGCCCCGAGACACGCGGGATCCGGTGTGAGAGCATTTCACCGGATCCCGGTGTCGGGCCGGGGCAGAGCCCCGGTTGGTCAATCGACAAAGGCGCGTTCGACCACAAAAGTTGCAGGTTTGTTATTCGCGCCTTCTTCCAGCCCGAACCCCTCCAGTGCGGCCTTGGTATCCTGCAGCATCGCCATCGAGCCGCAGATCATCCCCCGATCCGTTTCAGGTGAGATTGGCGACAGGCCCAGATCCTCGAACACTTTGCCGGATGCCATCAGATCGGTGATCCGGCCTGTGAACGGATAATCCTCACGCGTGAGGGTGCAATAGTGCCGCAAATTCTGCGCCATCTCGCCGACCAGCGGATCTGATCTGAGCGCGGCGACAAGTTCCTTTCCATAGTCCAGTTCACCCTGTTCTCGGCAGGTGTGCGTCAGGATAACTTCGTCGAATTTCTCATAAGTTTCAGGGTCGCGGATCAGCGATGCAAAAGGCGCAATGCCGGTTCCGGTCGAGAACATCCACAGCCGTTTACCCGGCAATAGCGCATCATTGACCAATGTGCCGGTGGGCTTTTTGCGCATCAAAATCGTGTCGCCTTCGCGAATTTTCTGCAGGTGTTCAGTCAGCGGGCCGCCGGGCACCTTGATCGAATAGAACTCGATCTCTTCGTCCCAGTTGGGGGATGCAATGGAATAGGCACGGAACACGGGTTTTTCCGCATTTGGCAGGCCGATCATCACAAACTCACCGGAGCGAAACCGGAAAGATGCAGGGCGGGTGATGCGGAATTTGAACAACCGGTCGGTGTAGTGCTTCACCTCGGTCACGGTTTCGGCGAACACGCCCGCGGGAACTGGGAATTCGGTCTTGGTCGTAGAATCCAGCGACATCTTGATCTCCTATTCTGCTGGGGCTTCGGACAAAAGCGCCAGCTTCCCCTCTTTGCCGTTCCAGTCGTCTGCGTCGGGCATTTGGTCTTTCTTTTCGGTGATGACAGGCCAGGCTTCCGCGAATTTTCCGTTTAGCTCGACCCATTCCTCCATCCCGTCTTCTGTGTCGGGGCGGATTGCGTCGGCTGGGCATTCCGGTTCACACACGCCGCAGTCGATGCATTCGTCGGGATGGATGACCAGCGTATTCTCGCCCTCGTAGAAGCAATCCACGGGGCAAACTTCCACACAATCAGTGAATTTGCAGTTGATGCAGTTATCGGTGACGACGTAAGTCATAGGGCTGCCTAATTGTTAGTATACAAATGAGTATTGTGAGAATTACCTGCCTGTCAATACGTTTCTGTGCAAAGGAAGCCTTCACGGGGTGGGACTCTTGACCGGAAAGAGAAAAAAATTAGTATACTAACAAAAAAGAGCGCTTTGGCAGGGTGGTGTGGCAGGCAAGCCGTTTGTCATGACGTCGGGCTCATCCTGTAGGGCAAGACATCGGATTCGGTCCCGGAAGCAACCTGGCTGATCGTAATAGAGTTTTGAAAGGTTCAGGCCATGAGCACTCCCTTGCACGGATTGAAAGTAATCGAACTGGCCCGCATTCTGGCCGGGCCGTGGATCGGGCAGACACTGGCTGATCTGGGGGCGGATGTGCTCAAGGTCGAAAGCCCCGACGGGGATGATACACGCAAATGGGGCCCTCCGTTCATCGAGCGCGATGGCGACAGGACGGCTGCCTATTTCCACGCGGCCAATCGGGGCAAGGACAGTATCGCGCTGGATTTCCGGGATGAGGGTGACCGGGCGAAGCTGTTGGATCTGATCCGCGATGCGGATGTGCTGATTGAAAACTTCAAGGTCGGCGGGTTGAAGAAATTCGGTTTGGATTATGATAGCGTGAAGCAGGTCAATCCCCGGCTAGTTTATGCGTCTGTCACTGGCTTCGGTCAGGATGGCCCTTATGCCCATCGCGCGGGTTACGATTTTCTGATCCAGGGCATGAGCGGGATCATGGACCTGACGGGCGATCCGGAAGGAGAGCCGCAAAAGATCGGAGTGGCTTTTGCAGACATATTCACAGGCCTGTATGGCGTGATCGGCATTCAGGCCGCGCTTGCCGAACGAGAGCGATCGGGGCAGGGGCAGCACGTAGATATGAGCTTGCTGGACTGCATGACGGGTGTTCTGGCCAATCAGGCGATGAACTATCTGGCTTCGGGCAAGTGCCCAACACGATTGGGCAATGCCCATCCTAACATCGTCCCTTACCAAGTGTTTCCGGTGGCAGATGGGCATATCATTATTGCCTGTGGAAACGACCGGCAATATGCAAGCCTGTGCGAAATACTCGGCCTGTCCGGCCTGATCGACGATGCACGGTTCAAATCCAATGCGGATCGCGTGGAAAATCGCGCCGAATTGACAGATCTGCTGACGAATTCATGTCGGAGATGGAATAAAGCAGATCTGTTGGCGGCACTTGAACAGCGCGGTGTGCCGGGCGGTCCGATCAACTCTGTCCACGAGGCGCTGAGCGACCCGCAGTTTCAGCATCGCGAGATGAAGATCAGCCCGGAAGGTGTGCCTGGTTTACGCACTCCGATCCGGTTCTCCCGATCTGAATTGCGGTTGGACAAGGCGTCGGCCAAACGGCCTGTGAAATCATGAGATTTTTCGCAGAATACGGATCAGGTTTCGCCGTTCGGCGGCCGTCAGCGGCTTGAGCGTTTCGTTAGTGATTTGTTGGCCGACCTCTTTCATCTGCGCGACCATGGCCTCGCCTTCCGGGGATAGCGAAATCAACGTGCGCCGTTTGTCGTCCGGATCGGGTTCGACAACCGTCAATCCTTTTTGGCGCAGGCGATCAACGACCCCTTTGATTGTCGCAACATCCATCGCCGCCAGCCGCCCCAACCGGTTTTGAGAACACTTGCCCAAATCGGCAATGCGGATCAGGGCTGCAAACTGCGTGGGCGTCAGGCCTTCCAAAGTGTGCGATTGGAATATCGCTGCGTGGCGTTGGTTGGCCAACCGCAGCAAATAGCCGACCTGCTCGTCAAGCGCATAGCTTTCAATGGATTCCGTCATGACGGCCCCTGCCTGATTCATTTGTTTGTACTACAATAAACAAAGGCCAGTCCCTCCCACAAGGTCAAGGTATTAGACAGCAAGATAGGTGTTTGAAATTTCTGGATTTTCGTCGAGATCAGCAAAGCTGCCCTCGAACCGCATTTCGCCTTTTTCGATGATGTACGCTCTGTCCGACACGATCCGCGCAAAGTGCAGGTTCTGTTCGCTGATCAGCACCGACAACCCTTCTCGTTTCAGCTCCGCAATCACGCGTGCCATTTGTTCGACAATAACCGGCGCAATCCCTTCCGATGGTTCGTCCAATAGGACAAGTTTGGGATTGCCCATCAACGTGCGGGCGATGGTTAGCATTTGCTGTTCACCGCCCGAGAGTTGCTTGCCCAGATTCTTGCGGCGTTCGGCCAAATTGGGAAACAACTCGAACAGATGTTTCAGAGTCCATTCGGGCGCATCCGGGCGCGGTTCGCGGCGCCCAACTTCGAGGTTTTCTTCTATGGTCAGGTCGCTGAAAATCCGGCGGTCTTCGGGAACGTAGCCTAATCCAAGGCGGCAGATGGCATGAGGGGTCTGTCTCTGAATCTCGTTCTCGGCATAGCGGATGGTGCCATCAATGTGGCGCACCAATCCCATGATAGATTTCATTGTGGTTGATTTACCGGCACCATTTCGGCCCATCAGCGCAACCACTTCGTTTTCGCCGACGTTCAGCGAAACACCATTTAGAATTTGGGCGCGACCGTACCACGCGCCAAGTTTCACGACATCAAGCATGGCTGTTCTCCGCTTCAAAGACGGTACCACCGCCCAGATAGACCTCTTGGACCAGCGGGTTGGTGCGGATTTCAGATCCTGTGCCTTCGGCGATCAACTCGCCACGGTTCAGGACCAAGATTCGATGGGCATGGGCAAAAACGACGTCCATGTCATGTTCGGTAAACACTACGCTGACGCCGCCCTTGGCCACGATTTCAGCTGTCAATGCCATCAGGGCAAGCCGTTCGGACGGCGCCATGCCTGCGGTTGGTTCATCCATCAAAAGAAGGGCAGGGTCGTGGGCCAGTGCAATCGCCAGTTCCAGGCGTTTCAGGTCGCCATAGGCCAGTTCCGAGCAAGCCCGGCCGGCCTGATCCTGCATCGAGACCAGCTCTAGTAAGGCCATCGCCTCATCCGCGTATAGCCGCGTGGCCCGTGAAAACAGGTCGAACACCCGGCGGTGATGCGAGATCAACGCCATCTGGACGTTTTCTACGACAGTCATAGATAGAAACGTCGCTGTAATCTGAAACGTACGGCCAACGCCCATACGCCAAATCTTGCGCGGGGGATGGCCGATCAAAGCCTTGCCACGTATTGATACCGAGCCGGTATTGGGTTTCAAATAGCCGTTCAGCATGTTGAAGCAAGTCGTCTTTCCGGCGCCGTTAGGGCCGATGAGAGCAAGAAACTCGCCCTCTTTCAGGTCAAAATTGACATCTTTGACCGCGTGTACGCCGCCGAAGGATTTGGACAGATTGCGAACCTCGAGAACGTTGGTCATGCCCGACCGCCTTTCAGACCACGCAGCAGCCGTTGAATACCGCCCGCAATGCCATCTGGCGCTAGTAGAACAACGATCAAAATGATGGCTCCGAAAATAAAGCGCCAGTAATCCAGTCGCGTGACCCAATCTTCGATCAGGACAAAGGCGCTGGCCCCGAGGATCGGACCCGCCAGCGCGTGAATGCCACCAAGCAGAACCATGATCAGACCGTCAATACTCAACCCGATGCTGAGGCTGTCGGGAAAAACGCTGCCTTTCGAGAAAGCAAAGACCACCCCGGCCAAACCGGCAAAGCTACCAGCCAGCACAAAGCCCATCCATTGATGGAACCGGGTGTCGATGCCGATCGACTCCGCCCGGGTCTGGCTGTCGCGAATACCGCGCAGGATATAGCCGAACGGAGAAAAGGCCACGCGGCGCAAAGCCCATATTCCGCCGATACACAGAACGAACGCGATGTAGAAGTAGACCTTGTCAGAGCTGGCCCATTTGGCAGGCCAGACGCCAAGTATTCCGTCATCCCCGCCGGTGAATTCCTGCCACTGGAACGTGACACCCCATAGAATCTGGGCCGCCGCCAAGGTCAACATTGCAAGGTAAACGCCAGATAGTCGAACGCAGAACCAACCGAAGAACAGCGCCGCAATGGCCGCGCAAACCGGACCGAAGAGCATTGCCGAGATCATGCCCAGCCCAAGCAGTTTGACCGCCATCGCAGCGCCATAAGCGCCAACGCCGAAGTAAGCAGCGTGCCCGAAGCTGACCATGCCGCCGACCCCCATCATGAAGTGCAGCGACACGGCAAACAGGGTTGCGACCATCACATCGACCATTAGGACAGAGGTAAAGTCAGCAGTGAACAAGGGGCTAAGTGCCAGAACCAATAACGCTGCCATCAGAACCATTGCCGATTTCTGATCCATCAGCGCCAATGGTTGATCCGGCTCCTCCGGCGCGCCTTTTTCGCTGCCTGGTTTGCCAAACAACCCATGGGGGCGGAAGATCAGGACAATCGCCATGATGATGAAGGGCAGTACAATTGAGATTTGTGGGAAGATCAGGATCGCAAACGCGTTCAGGACCGAGATCAGAACCGCCGCAACAAACGCGCCGGACACGCTGCCCATGCCGCCGATGACAACCACGACGAAGGCTTCACCAATAATAGACAAGTCCATTTGTAGTGATACCGCCTCGCGTGGGATTTGCAGCGCACCTCCCAGCCCTGCCAGGAACGAGCCCAACACGAAGGCGGCGGAAAACAACCAGGCCTGATTGACGCCAAGTGCCCCGACCATCTCTCGGTCTTGGGTCGCGGCACGCACCAGAACGCCCCAGCGGGTTTTGTGAAACAAGAGCCAGATAGCTAGCAAAACAACCGGCCCGATGGCAATTAGGGCAAGGTCGTATTCGGGAATTGGTTCGCCCATGATCCGGACCGCACTATCTAACCCCGGCGCGCGCGGGCCCAGCAAGTCTTCAGCGCCCCAGATTGCCAGCGTGGCATCCTGAAAGATCAGTACGACGCCGAATGTCGCCACCAACTGGAACAACTCAGGCGCATGGTAAATTCGGCGCAGGATGGTGAGTTCGATGATAAGGCCGATCATTCCAACGATCATGGCTGCCAGAATAACGCTGACCCAGAAACCAAGGATGCTGCCGCTCCAGAGAGTGACAAGCGTGTAAGCGAGGTAAGCGCCGATCATGTAGAAAGAACCATGCGCAAAGTTCACAATCCGGGTAACGCCAAAGATGATCGAAAGCCCGGATGCGATAAGAAAAAGCGACGAAGCGTTCGCCAACCCAGTCAGAAGCTGCGCAAAATAGAACCCCATCGTGCCACCGTCCCTTGTTTGAGTTCTTATAGTGGGGCGGGGCACCTATGCCCCGCCGAAGCCGACCTATTCCGCCGGGCGCAGGGCTGCTGCTTCGTCTTCGCTAGGCAGGTAGTCTGTACCGTCGGCATAGACCCAATCCACCATCGCAGGCTTGCCGTCGACCATTCCGGTCTTTCCGACATAGGCACCCATTGTGGATTGATGGTCAGCTGCACGGAAAGTGAATGGGCCCGTCGGGCTGCTTTCGACGGCCAAACCCTCCATTGCCGCCAGCAGGGCGTCAGTGTCGGTGGATCCGGCTTTTTGCAGTGCTGCGGCGATGGCAAGGATCGAGTTATAGCCAACGATGGAGCCTGTTTTGGGCGCTTCGCCGAACTTCTCAATATAGGCTTCTGCGAATGCCGTGTGGTCATCCGTAGCGATATCGGTTGAGGGGTACCCGGTGACGATCCATCCCTCGGGCGCTTCTGCCCCAAGTGGGTCAAGATATTCGGGTTCCCCGGTCAGCAATGACGCGACATCGCGATCCTCGAACAGGAATCGCAGCGAGCCTTCGCGAACAAATTTCGCCAGATCGCCACCGAAGGTCACGTTGTAAATCGCATCCGGCTTTGCAGCCTCAAGCGCGCGGACGGTAGAACCGGCGTCGATTTTAAACAGCGGTGGCCATTGTTCTTCCACAAACTCAACATCGGGGCGAAGCTTGGTTAGTTCGGATTTGAACGCCTTCACCGCATCCTGCCCGTAGGCATAGTTAGGCGCGACCGTTGCCCATTTCACAGCGTCCAGCTTTGCTGCCTGTTCGGCCAGCATAGCGGCCTGCA
Source organism: Ruegeria sp. BI12 (assembly GCF_056537985.1). NCBI lineage: Bacteria > Pseudomonadati > Pseudomonadota > Alphaproteobacteria > Rhodobacterales > Roseobacteraceae > Ruegeria > Ruegeria sp. BI12. The sequence continues at coordinate 485,602 of NZ_JBQFSL010000002.1, forward strand.
TGTGCGTCGATGGGCGCAGGCGATAGGTGTACTTGTTGCCCTTAGACCAGACAATCGCGTCCGACAGAGGCTCAGAGGCCAGGAACAGAACTTCTTTCTGCTTTGCGAAATCCGAGACTGCCAATCCGATGTTGGACAGGAATGTTCCAAAGATCAGAACCGCGCCGTCTTTCGAGACCAGTTCTTCGGCGATCCGGATCGCGGTGGCTGGATCACCGGTATCATCTCGACTGATCACTTCTAGTTGCTTGCCGTCGATCCCACCTGCGGCGTTGATCTGTTCGACCGCCAATTGCCAACCCTTCTTATAAGGTTCGGTAAAGGCAGGCAGGCGAGTATAGCTGTTCACTTCACCCAACACGATCGTATCCTGCGCCAGGGTAATCCCGGCGGTCAAACCGGAGAAGGGCAGAGCAGCAAGCGCGCCCAGTACCGTGCGTCTGATCAGGTTCATAAGAAATTCCTCCCAATGATCTTTATTCGCGGCCAGTTATCCCGGCTTCTTAAAGTATTGTCAGCCCTAAAGAGCGTAACTGCTACATTCAGCGCAGCCCGTCCTTGCCTTCTGCCTCCTCATTCGTCAGTCCGCCTACGCGTGGCAGCGGCCGTCCGCTGTCGGTCACGGCTACTGCCACCATGATCTCATTCGCGCGTGGGGCGTCGTTTAGTTGCACCTCAATCCCGTCGAAATGGCTGCGCACGTAGGCTGCGTCCTTGTGGCCCAAGGGCACGTCTAGCACCTGCCCGGGGCTGCCCATCTTCTTTGACGAGGGCACCAACGCGGCGCCTTTTTCGACTTCTTTGCGCAATGGCGCGCCGAGCTTGGGGTGCAGGATGGCGGCGGCATGTTCCAACTCGCCATTCTCGCCGACCATCGCCGACTTACCATAACTTTCAGCTTGTTCCGGCGCGATGCCAAGGGCTTCGACGCAGCGGCGGCCAAGCAGGGCCCCCAATTCTGCCCCGGTGTCCATTAGGGGTGTCAGATCCTCGACATATTGCCCGGCAAAGGGGTTTTCGATCACGGCCACCGCGACCGCTTTGCGGGTCGCGGGCGAGATCTCACGGCCTGCCTCGATATGGGTTTCTTCAATATTGACGGCGATTTTTCGGATCTTTGTCATCTTAGCCCGTCCTCTCCTTTGATGTCCCAAGCTTCAAGCCCGCCCGAGCGCGAATGCACCCGCGGTCCGGTTGTCATGACCAGAGAAAATGCCAGTTCGCCGGCCCGAGGGGCGTCATTGCAGCCGACTTCCATGCTATCGAAGTGACTACGTACATATGAGGCGTTGATATGCGTGATTGGAACGTCCAGCCGCGCACCCACGCCGCCGACTTTCTTGGATGAGGGCACAATCGCGTTGGCCGTGCCCAGCAACTGGCGCATCGCGTAGCCGCCGGGGGCGTGCCACAGTGCACCGTGTTCCAGCTCGCCGCCTTCACCAACCAAGGAACCTTTGCCATAGCCTTGGACGTTTTCCGGACCGCCCAGCATGTCGATCAGGGCTTGTGCCATTTCCAGACCCAGAGGTTTGAGGTCTTCCATAAAGCCCTGAATTTTGGGTTCGTAGCGCCCTGCGAAGGGGTTGGCGATCACGGCCATCGCAGCGACCCGCACCAGCGGCGTGTCGGACAGTGGTCCGCCTTCGTGATAGATTTCTTCAAGCGAAAACAGCTTTTTTCGCAGTTGAACGTCAGGCATATTGTGGAACCTTCTGAGGGATTGTATTCATCAGCCGGGACGCGCCCGTCTGGCAAGAGTGTGCGCCAAGAGACAGATGAGCAGCGGTGATCAAACCGCGCTTCAGCATGGTTTCGGCAGTGTTCAGGCCGTGCGACAGGGCATCTTGCATGTCATCCGCGGACAGTTGGCCGACAGAGACTGGAACGGGTAGGTCGCCCAGATCGCTGTCGTCGTTCAGTTGACTGGCTGGAACCCGCCGAATGCCCGTATGCCCGGGCAGATCGACCGCATTGGCGATCAAGGTGGCGGCAACATCGGCCATTGCAGTGTTGCCGGCCAGTACTGTCACGCTGTCGGCGATGCCAAGGCTCAGACTACGCCCGCCGCAACCCGATGTGGCGATACCGCCAACCTTTTCGTCTGAATGGATGGCAATGCGCCCCAGATCACGCCCATCAAGCCCTTTCATGGCGATGCGGAATTTCTGACCGTGATCCAAGTGAATAGCGATATCGCCGCCATTATTGACGGACGCGCGATTCAGCGGCGCGGCTTGCAGCATGGCTGCCAGAATTTCGTCAGCAACGGCTCCGGCAACGGCCGCCATGCGGGTCACGAACACATTCGAATGGGGACGGGCAGCATCATCCATGCGTCGCGCCACCGGTCCATTTGGGCGGGTGGCGTCAGCCGTCAAAGGCGATTTCAATAGCGCCAGTTCGTCAACCAAACCTTTCAGGATCGTTTCGAACCTTACCCGTGCTGCCTTGAATGCGATATCTTGCGCGCCATCTGCCTCGACGATCAGGTCGATCGGTCCGTGTTGCAGATGCAATCTGCGGCCGCAGGGCAATATGGCAGAGGTGGGGTGCATCCGGCCTTATGCTCCTTTCGCCCAGCGATAATTTTTCGAAGACATCGGGTCGGGTTGGTTTTCGAACTGATCCACCTTGCGGGTTTCGTCCGAGACAACCTCGGAAACCGGCTTGATCTCATCCATGTGTCCGCCCAGCGTGCCATAGTCACTGACACGCATCGTGAACTCGATAGGTGCGACCAGCGCCGGTGTTGGCACGTACCCGAACGATCCGGTGGGCATATCCAGAACATCGACCATCACGGTGATACCGCCGCCGGGCCAAACATAAGCCTCGGCCCCGCCACAGGACACAAAGGTCAGTGAGTCCTTGACGGATTTCGTAAGACGAACCGGGTTTTCTGTGACACCAGCCCGCAAGCTGCCGCCTGCGCCACCCATGAACAGAACCGAACAGACCGATGGTTCGCAGTTTTCGGCAATTAACTCGGCAGAGGCTTTCAGGGCCGGGGGAACCTCAACAGGCTGAGGTTTCAAGTCGGCATCCAGTTCAAAATAGCCATATTGCTCGCCGGTGGTGGATACCATTAGCAGGCTCATACCTTCACGCGCGAATTTCGGATTGAAATCGCCCAGAATTTTCAGCGGATCCTCTATATCCGTACCGCCCCAGCCGGTGCCGGGCTCTGCGACCTGAAAATACCGACCCGGAGTCGAACGGCGGCCATTGATCTTGATGCCGGTGGGTTCGACATCCAGCAGTTTGCCTGCTTGATGCTCGGACAGCACGCCGGTGATGTGGTCGTCGACCACCACCACATCGTCTACGTGCTCAATCCACTGCTTGGCGAACATCCCGATTGTGGCCGAGCCGCAACCCACCCGCATCAGTTTTTCCTCAACCCCGTTGATGATGGGTGCCTTGCCAGCCTGAACAATAACCGTGGTTTCGTGTTCTTCCTCACCGATCAACATCTCGACAGCTTCGCGGTTGCAAAGTCGAAGGAGCGCATCGCAGGTGATCCGACCCTCTTTTTTGCTGCCGCCGGTCAGGTGCTCCACACCGCCCAGGGACAACATCTTCGACCCATATTCCGACGTCATAACATGCCCGACAGGCTCCCCATTCACCCGGACAACATCGCGCTCGTGGCCGATATGACGATCGGTGTCGATCTTCACCTTAACGCCGCAATACGAGAAAATCCCTTCGGTCACGACGGTGACCATGTCCACGCCAGCAACGTCCTGACTGACTATGAAGGGTGCAGGCTTGTAGTCGGGATAGGTTGTGCCCGCACCAACGGCGGTCACAAAGGGCCGTCTGCCCTGCACGATGTCGCCGTCCCAGTCTTCGGGGCCTTTGCCATCCTTCAGAAAAGGGACAAGCCGCTTGTCTTCTGTGCTTTCGATGATGGTCAGCGCATCCAGACGGACCAGATCGCCACCATGGTTGGCATAGCGGTCGCAAGCTCCGGCTTTGCCGTCCGCGATATAGCACATCACCGGGCAAGCATCGCAGCGGATCTTCTCAGGAGCGGCGCGTTCAGTTGCCATCTGTCAGTTCCTTGATTGCTGCGCGCAGTTTCGCAGGCGTGGCGGGGCCTTGGGTCAGCCGAACGCCGCAGGCGCGCTTGATTGCGTTGAAAAGGGCCGGGGCCGTCGGGATCAGCACGTGCTCTCCCAGGCCCTTGGCGCCGTAGGGCCCGTGGGCATCCTCTTCCTCGATAATCAGAGTTTCGATCGGAGGGATGTCTCCAATAGTCGGGATCAGATAGTCGTGCAGGTTCTCGGTAAGGCCGGGCAAGTACTCTTCCATCAGCGCCATGCCCAGACCCTGCGCGATGCCGCCTTGCACCTGGCCTTCGACCAGCATCGGGTTGATCGCTTTTCCGACGTCATGAGCGGCTACGAATTTGATCGGTTTCACAGTGCCGAGTTTTGTGTCCACCTCGACCACGGCCAAGTGCGCTGCATAGCCGAACTGAGCATAAGGAATTCCCTGACCGTTCTCATCCAGCGGTTTTGTGGGCGGGTCATAGGTTTCTTCGGCACGCAGGACGTAACCTTCGGTGTCGGGCTCCAGCGTGGTCAGATCGATCGTATGTTGCTGCCCGTTGTCGTTTACGAAAATTGCACCTGAGCGCAATGAAATCATTGCATCTGGCCCGGCGTTCACGCGGGACAGTATCTGAGCTCGCATCGCTTCGCCCGACAAACGTGATGCACTGCCGGATACATATGTCTGACGCGAGGCCGAGGTCTTGCCCGCATCCGGTGTCACATCCGTATCGGCCCCGATGATTTCAATCTGTGCAACCGGAACCCCAAGAGCGGTGGCAAAGATCTGGGTTATTACAGTATTAGCGCCCTGGCCGATATCCATCGCCCCTTGGTGCAGGACCAAACTGCCATCGGGCCGGATGCCCGATTTGATCGTCGACGGGTTCGGCAGCGAGGTGTTGCCACACCCGTACCAGCCTGCCGCCAATCCGACACCGCGCTTTAACGTGTTATTTTGTGCGTTGAATGCCTTGGCCGTTTTGCTTTCTTTGGTCCATGCGGGACGCAGCGCTTCGAGGCAGGCGCGAATGCCGACACCCTTTTCGAAGATCTGTCCGCAAACAGTGGGTACTCCGTTTTCCAGCGCATTGTTGATGCGGAATTCAAGCGGGTCGATCCCCAGTTTGTCCGCCAATTCGTCAAACAGGCATTCTTGCGCAATAGCAGACTGCGGCACGCCAAACCCACGGAACGCGCCGGATGGTGGACAATGAGTATGGATGCCTTTGGCTTCGGCGCGGTAATCGGTGATTTTGTACGGCCCCGAGGCATGTACGGGCACCCGGTTGGCCACGGTCGGACCCCAGCTGGCATAAGCGCCCGTGTTGAACAGTCCGTCAAAGGTCATTCCACTGATGCGGCCGTCCTTGGTTGCCCCGATCTTGACCCGCAGGTCTGATGGGTGGCGTTTGGTGGTGGACTGCATGGACTCGGTCCGCGAGTACGTTAGTCGCACCGGCTTGCCGGTTTTGAGCGCGGCAAGCGCAAGGTATGGCTGCACCGAGATATCCAGTTTCGAACCGAACCCGCCACCGACACCGGTCGGGGCAATACGGATCTGATCGCGCGGCATCCCCAAAATGATCTCAAGCGCATCCAGGTCCATCACCGGAGCTTGCGTGCAAGCGTGAACCTCTACCCGCCCGTTGACGATCTCGGCGAAACCGGCCTCGGGCTCGATATACCCATGTTCGACAAAGCCCGAGCGGAAATGGCCCTCGACAACGACCTCAGCGTTGTCCAGAGCGGTTTCTGGTGCGCCGCATTTCACGAAGCCGCCACACATGACATTGCCGTCGCGATCTTGATGCAGCTGTGCGGCCTCAGACGTCATTGCGTGAAATGAATCCAGCGCGGCGGGGCGTTCTTCCCACGTTACTGGAAAACTTGCTGGGTCGAAGGTTGCCAGAACCTCGGGCAGGCCAACTATGGCGGCCACGGCCTCGCCACGGAAACGAGCCTCGGTTTCCGCAAAGACGGGTTGGTCCGCAAAATCGGGAATGACGCCAAAAACATTGCGTCCGGAGATGTCGATTGCGGTCAGGACCGCTTCGATCCCTGGTGTGGCTTTGGCCCATGCGTCCAGATCGCCAAACGAAAATCCGGCCCGGTGATAAGGGGAGCGGATGACATGGATCTCAAGCGTGCCCGCCGGGGCTACATCGTCGCCGAACAGCTCTGCACCTGTTACTTTGTCGCTCCCGTCTACGCGCCAGATCGCGTCGCCCGCATGTCCTGCGGTCGCTTGTGGCAGTGCAGGCGCTCCAGCGGCGACAACGGCGTCGATAATTTTGCGATAGCCTGTGCAGCGGCACAAAACGCCGCAAAGGGCATCCTGAACTTGTTCGGTTTTTGGTTCTGGTGTCTCACGCAACAGTGCAACCGCGGCAGTCATCATGCCAGGTGTGCAGATTCCGCACTGTGCGGCACCGTGGTTTTGAAAGCTGATTGTCAGTCGCTTGGCAATCTGATCATCCCGTGTCAGTCCAGACACCGTTTCCACTGATCGCCCAGCGGCCTGTTGCGCCGGAACAAGACAGGCGCAGACCGGGTCACCATCAATCAGAACGGTGCACGCACCGCAGTCGCCGGCATTGCACCCGATTTTAACGTCGCGAGCCGATAGCCGCTCTCGGAGCATTTCCGAAAGGCGTTCACCTACACGCGGCACCGCGCTGACAGGGGTGCCGTTCAGAGTGAATTCCGTCGTGACGTCGTCCGCGCGCTTATCCATGGAAACGTACCGCTTCTGCGATTGCGCGGACGCATTGCTCGGCCACTGCGTCCAATCGGAATGCGGCATCCCCGCGGACGTCATCAATCGGGCTGAGCGGAGCCAAATGGCCTGATGAGACTTCAACGGCTTCAGGCGTTTTGCCAATCAGGTCTGCTTCGAGGCTAAGCAGCCTTTGCGCCACGGCTGAGGCAGCCCCCACGGCGACGCGGGCATAGTTGATCTGGCAGTTTTCATCCAGGCCGACGATGACCGATGTCATCGTGATTGAAATGACTAGGTAGCGCCGCGCGCCGAGTTTCTCGAAATGGCCAACAGTTCCTTTGGGCGGATCGGGCAGGTAAATCGCAGTCACAATTTCATCGTCGGACAGCGCCGTTTTCCGCACGCCGGTTATGAACTCTGACATTGGAACTTCGCGGAAGCCTCGGATCGAGCCAAGTTCGACGCTGGCATCAAGCGTAAGCAACGGTGGCACGCCGTCCGCAGCAGGAGAGGCGTTGCACAGGTTCCCTGCGATCGTTCCACTGTTTTGGATTTGAAGGCTGCCGACTTCAAGGGCGGCCATTTGCAGCCCTCTGAATGCGGTGGGCAGATCGGCACGGGCTATGTCTGCCCAGGTTGTAGCGGCCCCGATTCTCCAACGACTATCTGAAAGATTGATACCCGAGATGCCGTCGATCCTTGTGACGTCCAAGATATCAGTGTGCAGTTCATGGCGTTGCCTGGACGGAAAAAAGTCAGTGCCGCCAGCTACAACCGTCAGATCATGAGTGGTCAGCAAATCAAACGCATCGTCGAGCGTATTGGGAGAGAGATACCGCAAAGTGTCTGTCCTGATGAGAAATTTCTCGTTAGTATACAAATGATATTACGCGAAGAAAAAAAATGTCAACGATTTGTTTGAATCGATTTGGTTTCCGCCTGTAGATCAGTGCGCATCTGAACATAGGGTTTTTAATAATTCGGTCTTGCCCCTTATTTTTAAAGAAAATTGGGGCACGTTCACTTTAATTGTGATGAAATTATTCATTTTGCTGACGCACTGCCGAATTTGTTTCGCGAACGTTATGAAGTTCTCAACTTCGTCAGTAATTCATTGACACACTAACAAACAGCCATGAATATAGTGATCGATCACTCACCTAAGTGTGGATCGTACGACAGGCTGAAACCTACCGCCTGCTGTCAACAGGGAGGAAGAAATGAATAAGTTCAATTTGATGATGGCGTCCGCGCTTGCTGCTGGTCTCGTCGCGGGGGTGGCCGCGGCACAGGAAAAAATACGAATCGCGTTCATTGATCCGCTATCCGGGCCGTTTGCGACAACGGGAACCCAAGGTCTGGCGATCTATCGCCACAGCGTTAAAGAATTGGTGAATGAACCCGGCGCCTTGCTGAATGGGCAGGCCGAGTTCGAGATGGTGCCCTTCGACAACAAGATCAGCGCCAAGGAATCCCTCATCCAGCTTCAGGTTGCAATGGATCAGGGCATTCGCATCATCGCCCAGGGCGCATCATCCGGTGTGGCAAATGCGCTGACCGAAGCCGTCGCTAAGCATAACCGCCGTAATCCTGATGATCCCGTTATCTTCCTCAATCATTCGGCTGTTGACCCTGCGTTGACCAATGACAAGTGCCAGTTTTGGCATTTCCGCTTCGACGCCAATGCTGACATCAAAATGGACGCGCTGACTGACGACATTGCGGCCAACCCAGACATCAAAAAGGTCTACGTGATCGGTCAGGACTATTCTTTTGGCAAGGCCGTTGCTGCGGCAGCGCAGCGCTTCCTAAAAGAAAAGCGCCCCGACATCGAGATTGTCGGGAACGAGTTGCACCCGATCGGTAAGGTCAAAGACTTCACACCTTACGCGCGCAAGATTGTCGGTTCAGGTGCAGATGCCGTGATCACTGGGAACTGGGGCGGCGATATGGTCGGTCTGGGCAAGGCGGTTATGGGTGCTGGTTTCGACAAGCCGATCTACACCTACTATGGCGCAACGTCGGGTATTACCGCAGCCTTTGGTGAGGAAGGTGATGGTATCGTCAAGCTGGTTGGCTCGGGTCAGGTGAACCCGGCCCCGACGCCAGAAGCGCAAGAGTTCATCGAGGCCTTTTACGTTAACTTCCCGGATCTGGATTTCGGTCAGCCACAGATGGCGAATGTCGCACCGATGCTAGCCGCCGCAATTAACGAAGTTGGCAATGCGACAGACATCAAAGCAATCGCTTACGCGCTGGAAGGCATGGAGTACGACAGCATCGTCACCGGTAAGACCGTAATGCGTGCAAGCGATCACCAGACAATCCAGACTGTGACGGTACAGGGTCAGACACCTGAGGCCGCTTTTGAATACGACAAATCTGGCCGCGGTATGGTTGCCGAGACTGTTGTCGAACTGGCGTCCAATGACTCGGCAACCACGTGCGAGATGAAGCGCCCATAACTCTATTACCACTCTGTTGGTCCGTCCGAATGCCGGGCGGGCCACCACTCAAAAAATTGCAGGAGACACGTAATGGCGCTGTTCCTCGTGAACGTGTTGGATGGATTTGTGACCGGCTTGCTGCTGTTCATGCTATGCAGCGGGCTGACACTGATCTTTTCAATGATGGGCGTTCTGAATTTTGCTCATGCCAGTTTTTACATGCTGGGGGCCTATTTCGCCTATCAGATCAGCCTCGTCACCGGGTTTTGGGCTGGTTTGCTGATCGCGCCACTGATCGTCGGGATCATCGGAGCCTTGATCGAGAGATACGGGTTGAGGCGGGTTCACAAATACGGGCACGTGCCGGAACTGATCTTTACATTTGGTCTTGCTCTGCTGATTGAAGAGGCCGTTCAATTCTTCTGGGGCAAAAGCCAGCTTCCCTTCTCGGAACCCGCCGCGCTGGATTTTGCAGCCTTTGCAATCGCCGGAAATGCCTTCCCTGCTTACAAGGTTTTCATGATCGCCGTGGCGATGGGGATATTCCTGACACTGCTTTACATTCTGACCAAGACACGTATTGGCATGACTATTCAAGCCGCGCTCAGCTATCCTGAAACCGTGCAAAACCTGGGTCACAATGTGCCGCTGGTCTTCATGTGCGTATTCGGCGTTGGTACCGCGATGGCCGGTCTGGCTGGCGTCATCGCCGGTCCGGTTCTGGGCGTTTTCCCCGGCATGGCCTTGCAGCTTGGTTCAATCGTTTTCGTGACCATAGTGATTGGCGGCCTGGGCTCGCTCTGGGGTGCTTTGGTAGCATCCCTGATAATCGGCTGGCTTCAGACTTTCGCCACAGCCTACGACGTCACGGCCGAACAAATACTGACCGCGATCGGCTTTACCAAACCAGAGATGATCTGGGATCATCCGTTGCAGGACCTGTGGACGCTGACACTGCCTCAGCTGGGCCCGATCCTGCCATACCTACTGATGATCATCGTTCTTGTCCTGCGTCCGCAGGGTCTGATGGGGAACCGTGAATCATGACTATCGTAAGTAAGACGCCCCTGACCGCGGGCACGACCCGCCTGATTTCGCTGTCAAACATGATACCCTGGGCTTTTGCCGCGCTGTTTCTGTTGTGCCTGCCGTTTGTGTTTCAGACCAGTTCGGCGCTGACGATCATGAACCAGATGGCGATCACCATCGTTTTCGCACTGAGCTACAATATGTTGCTGGGGCAGGGTGGTATGCTGTCCTTTGGTCATGCGGTCTATATGGGTCTTGGCGGATTTTTCGCCATACATGTGATGAACATGGTTGAGGACGGGCTGTGGCTGCCACTACCACTTTTGCCTCTTGTCGGCGGTCTGTTCGGTCTGATTTTTGCCTTCCTGATCGGCAGCTTTTCGACCCGACGGGCTGGCACGGTATTCGCCATGATCTCGCTGGGTGTCGGAGAGTTGATCGCCGCCTGTTCGGTCATCATCGTTGTGTTCTTTGGCGGCGAAGAAGGTATCTCGGGCGACCGGACGATGGGACCACCGGTGTTTGGGTATGAATTCCTGACGCAGCAAGAGGTCTATTATCTGACTGTCGTTTGGCTATTGGTTGCAGCACTGCTGATGTACCTGTTCTCGCGCACGCCGATCGGGCGGATCGCCAACGCTGTACGCGACAATGAGGAACGTGCCGAGTTTCTAGGCTATTCCCAACGCAATGTGCGTTGGATTTCCTTCTGTGCATCGGGCTTCTTCGCCGGCGTTGCTGGGTCATTGTTCGCGATCAACTTCGAGATCCTGACTGAGGAAAACCTGAACCTTGCTACGTCCGGTTCGATCCTGTTGATCACCTTCATTGGTGGGGCTGGTTTCTTTGTCGGGCCGATCATCGGGGCAGTCGTGTTTACCTTGCTTCAAACAGTTCTTGGACTGCATACCGAGCTTTGGGCCCTGTATCTTGGCATTTTGTTCGTGGCCTGCGTGATGTTCTTCCCGTCTGGATTTGCCGGGCTGATCGCGATGCACCGACGCCCGTTCGCACTTGGAAAACTGAAGCTGCTGATCAAGCCCTATGTCAAGGTTGCGATCCCCGCGATCACCAGTGTCTTGTCTCTGGCTGCAATTCTGGAAATCCTGTTCCACAAGCGGCACGGCTACGGTGGCGATCACGAGATGCACCTTTATGGCATTGCATTTGACAGTGGCGGTTATCAGGCGGTGGCGCTGGCTGCCATCATCGCCGCAATCTCACTCTTCCTGGTGTCGCGCGTTTTGCCGGAAATCCGTGATGCCTGGGACAATGCGAACCATGCGGAGGATCGGGCATGAGCGCTCCCGCAATCGAGCTGAAAAACCTCGAGAAAAGCTTTGGTCTGGCCAGGATCATCCAAGGCGTGGATCTGCAGATCGCCAAGGGTGATCGCCACGCCGTCATCGGGCCGAACGGGGCCGGGAAATCGACCCTTTTCAACCTGATCACCGGACGGTTCGCGCCGACCTCAGGTGGGGTATTCCTGCACGGCGAAGATGTCACCGGATTGAAGCCGTTCGAGATCAACCGCCGCGGCCTTAGTCGGTCGTTCCAGATCACCAACATCTTTCCTAACATGACGGTGTTTGAGAACATTCGTTGTGGGCTGTTGTGGACAATGGGGTATCGCTATTCTTTTTGGCACATGATTGGCCGGCAGCTGGACGTGACTGAAAACGCCGAGGGAATTCTGGCGCAGATCAATCTGAGTTCGCGCCGGAATGAACTGGCTGGCACGCTGGCATATGCCGAACAGCGCGCACTTGAGATCGGGATCACGATCGCGGGTGGTGCCGATATCATCCTGCTGGACGAACCCTGCGCCGGGATGAGCCATTCGGAGACCGACCTGATCGTCGATCTGATCCGCAACGTTACCGAGGATAAGACGCTATTGATTGTCGAGCACGACATGGGCGTGATTTTTGATCTGGCGGACAAGATCTCGGTCCTTGTTTATGGCGAAGTGATCGAGTCTGACGCGCCGGGCGTTGTTCGCGCGTCGGCGAAAGTGAAAGAAGCCTATCTGGGCGCAAGTTTGGAAGAGGAGGCGGTGTAATGCTTCAGGTCACCGACTTGCACGCCTATTACGGCAAAAGCCACATTCTTCAGGGGGTAAACCTTGAGGTAGGTGAGGGCGAAATCGTATCGCTGCTAGGCCGCAACGGGGTTGGGCGTTCAACGACTTGCAAAGCCATCATGGGCGAGGTCGCCCCACACGGGTCGATCCAGTTCCGCGATGAGGAGATCGCAGGCCGCAAGAGCTTTGAGATAGCCAAATCCGGGATCGGCTATGTGCCTGAAAACCGAGATATCTTTCCCGGTCTCACAACTCGCCAGAACCTGATGCTGGGGCTGAAACCCGGCCAAAAGGATGGCGATGGCCGCTGGTGCATGGAAGACATGTTCGAGATGTTCCCCAACCTGCGAAACCGCGCGGATGTGGATGCCTCAGTCATGTCAGGCGGTGAAAAGCAGATGCTGACCATTTGCCGCGCGCTGATGGGCGATCCCGATTTCATCATGATCGACGAGCCGACCGAAGGCCTGGCTCCAAAGATCGTCGAGCAGGTAGGGGATTTGCTGCTGCAAATTGCCGAGCGTGGGGTTTCGATCCTATTGGTCGAGCAAAAGCTGACCATCGCTTTGCGAGTGACCAACCGGGTTTATGTCATGGGCCATGGGCACATGGTTTTCGAAGGTTCTCCGCAGGCTCTGCGCGAAAATGACGACATCCGGCAGGAGTGGCTAGAGGTTTGAGGTGGTGTCCTCGGTCCGTCACGCAAGGCAGGCCGTTTTGCCAATTTGCTCAAAATGGAGAAAGGAATTCCGTGGGCGCGGAGTTCCCTTCTTTGTCGCTGCAGCTGATTACTTTTTCAGGAACGGCGCCATTGTCTTGAAGAATTTTGCGCCATAGGGCGGGCGAATGGCCCTAAAGACGCCGTCCATATTGATCTGCTTGTAAACGGCCTTTGCGTGGCTGAAGCGTTTGAAGCCGTGTAGACCATGATAGGCACCCATGCCACTGTTTCCAACGCCGCCAAATGGCAGGGTGTTCTGGGTCGAATGCATGATCGTATCGTTTATGCATGCCCCGCCGGAGATGGTATCTTCCATCACGCGCTGCTGCTCATCCACGTCTTTGGCGAAGACATAAGCGGCCAGAGGGCGCGGGCGGGCGTTCGCAAAGGCGATGGCCTGATCCAGCGTGTCATAGGGAATGATCGGCAGGATTGGCCCGAAGATTTCGTCTTGCATGACATCCAGTGCGGGGTCAGCGTCGACAATCAAAGTCGGCGGCAAGATCTTCTCGTTCGTGGACGACAGGTCTTCATTGGCGGGATTTACCTGAACAACCCGCGCCCCAGTTGAGCGCGCCTGATCCACAAGACCCTTGAGGCGGTCGAATTGGCGATCGGTCACGATGTGAGTGACGTCCGCGTTGCCAGACAGGGTTGGGTAGATCTCGGACAGTTTTGCCTCAAGCGCTGTGGCGAATTCTTCCATTTTTGCACGCGGGACAAGGACATAGTCCGGAGCAAGACAGACCTGGCCTGCGTTGAAAACTTTACCTGCCGCAATCCGAGCAACAGTAAGGTTCATATCCGCGCTTGGGGCGATGATGGTGGGGTTCTTGCCGCCAAGTTCCAGCGTCGTTGGTACCATGTGCTCGGCTGCGGCGCGCAGGACGTGCGGGCCAATAGTGCTGGCTCCCGTAAATAGCAGGTGATCAAAGGGTAAAGCAGTAAACGCCTGTGCGACTTCGACGCCGCCGGTCGTGACCACGGCCTCGTGCGGTGCAAAACTTGCCTCGATCAGCGACTTCAAAAGGTCGGATGTGCGGGGTGTGAATTCCGATGGTTTCAACATGACCGAGTTGCCGGCAGCAAAGGCTTCGGCCATAGGGCCGATGGCCAGAAAGATTGGAAAGTTCCAGGGGCTTACAATCCCAACAACGCCCAGCGGTTGATAGTGAATGCGACCGCGCGCGCCCAGCAATCCCAGGGGAAACTCGATTTTGGCCTTCTCTGGTCGCATCCATTGGTCAAGGTGGTCCCGCGCATATTTGAGCTGCTTTGCCGTTCCAACAATATCCGCAGCAATAGTTTCATGCTGCGACCGGTTCCCAAAATCGGCCGAGATTGCGTCAGCGATGGTATCGCGATTATCGAGTACCAAATCGATCAGTCGTGTGATGCGATCCTTGCGTTCCGTCGCATTCGGCGCGCCGTGCTGGACCCGGTGCGTTTTCTGAGTTTCCAAAAGCGTCGAGAGGCCCTCGGCGGTGTTTGGGTTATGCTGGTTCACTATGCGTCTCCTACGGTTGGTTCTGCTGTATGCAACCGTTTTCCTGTTGGTCTGCGTGCCCTTTTTGCCCCCTTTGTGACAAGGGCTGGGTTTCGCGTTTTCGTCGCAGGGCTGCGAAGTCTGCATTGACATTGGCCCTGTGATATGAAAGGTAAGTGATCGTTCACTAATAAGCAAGAGCGCAGTATGGCCCTGACCACAGAAGACAGGTTCAAGACCGGCATGCAGTTGCTGGCGGCTTCGACAACCATCATCACATCGAAATTCGAGGAATCGCGCGCCGGGATGGCTGCGACGGCTGTGTGCTCACTAACCGCCGATCCACCGGCCTTATTGGTCTGCATCAACCGGACAGCGCGAACATATGGCGTCGTGATGGATAGCCGAAACTTCGCCGTGAACCTCATACCCGATGACATGACCGAAGTCGTCGGTGCCTTTTCTTCGAAAATGGACAAGGAAAAACAATTCAATGCGGCCGGGACATGGATCGACGGTGATCTGGGTCTGCCTGTATTGAAGGAAGCCGTCGTTTCCTTTGAGTGTGTGGTCGACAACTGGGCCAACACGAAGACACATGCCGTGTTCTTCGGCATGGTAAAAGAAGTTCACCTGAACCCGGAAAAATCAGCGCTCATATACGGGCGCAAGGGATTTCACAAACTCACGCCGCTGGAGAGTTGAAGGAGGGGTAAGGGGAAATTTCATCTTAATCCGAACGCTTTATGCCGCCAATAAAAGACAATCACGCAGCTGAGATTTGCCGTGATGATGCCCGGGAGGAGACACCAATGCCCACGCTTGGACAGTTGATCGACCGAAACGCAGACCGTTTTGGGGATCTGGAAGCCTATGTAGAACTGGATCGCCGTCGCAGTTGGCGAGAGTTGGGTCAGCGTACGAACGCCCTGGCGCATGCTTTGCGATCGCTGGATATTCGTAAGGGTGATCGGGTTGGCGTTATCCTGCCCGACTGCATTGAAGTTGTGGAAACCATAGGCGCTTGTGCCAAGGCTGGTGCGATCCGGGTCGGTTTAAACTACCGCCTTGCCCCCCGCGAAATCGGCGCGCTGATCGATGATGCCGGTGTGGATGTTTTGTTCGTTCAGGACACGAAGGTAGAAATCGCCCAAGAGGCGCTGACCTTCAGTAAGCGTCAGCCGGTTCTGGTCGGCGTTGGTAGCCAGCACAAGCTGCGGCAGGATTATGAATCTCTGATCGCCGCTGCGACTGGTAGCGGCGCTTTCACTCATACCCCGCATGAACAGTTGATGATCTGCTACACCACGGGTTCAACCGGTTTGCCGAAAGGCGCGATCTATCCTCACGGGTTGATGATCGAGTCGATGGGCGTAATCGCACTGACGGAAGGCGCGGGCCCGGACGATGTCTGGCTCCATGCGATGCCGGCATCGGGCGTTCCGATCATTCACCTGCTGCGTAACATGTTCCACGGCACGAAATGCGCGATTGTCAGCGAATGGAATGCCGAAACAGCGCTTAAGCTTATCGATCGCGAACAAGCGACGATCTGCGTTCTGGTGCCGACGATGCTGAACGATCTGCTGTCATCCGGCCTGATCACGCAATACAATTGCTCGTCGATCCGTCAGCTGGGCTATGGTTCCGCGCCAATTCCTCCTGCCACGGTGCGTGACGCACTCAAGGCTTTCGGGTGCAAATTTCTGCAAATGTTCGGCACGACGGAACTGATGGGCATGGGCATGATGCTGACAGCAACTGACCACGAGCGCGCGTTGAAGGACGGACATAACTGCTTGGAAAGTGCGGGTCGGCCACTCTATTACGTCGATGTCCGTGTTGTGGATGACCAGGGCAATGACCTTCCCAGGGGTGAGGCGGGTGAGCTGCTGATTAATTCGCCCTATGTCATACCAGGCTATTGGAACCAGGCGGTTGAGTATTCGGAAACCGTGCGGGATGGCTGGCTGCACACCGGGGATATCGCGGTGATCGATGACGAGGGGTTTGTTCACCTCAAGGATCGGGCCAAGTTCCGCATCAAGTCCGGTGGTTACAATGTGTTCCCGGTTGAAGTTGAAAACTGTCTGGCCGAGCATGATGCTGTCGACGAAGTCAGTGTTTTTGGTCTGCCCGATCCGAAATGGGGGGATCGGATTCATGCCGTTGTAACCCTGAATTTGGATACGGCCGTCAGCGGCGCAGAGTTGCGCGAATATTGCCGTGGCAAGATTGCCAACTTCAAGATCCCGAAAGATATCGAGATCTGGGACTCGCTGCCCAAAGGACCGACCGGCAAAATTCAAAAGCGAGAAATCATTGAGATTTGCAGTTGTGATAATCAAAGCGGTGCCGCCTGAGCAACTTACCTGACCAAATGCTCGTGATCAGGGGGAATACTTGGGGAAATATATTTGAGGCTTGAGCCATGTAATGCGGTCAAGCCTCGTCGTTCTTGCGCTCGGCAGCGGGTGAATTGGTCATCTGTTTTGGCAGGCGACCGGGCAAGGTGAAGCCCAGACGCCAGCCATGTTTGGACCTACGGTTCCATGTGGCGCAGCACGGATTTCTGGAAGTAAGTCAGCGGAGACTCGGCGCCCGCACCAGCGGCCATTTTTCCCACCGCATATTTCGGCGACATTAGTGAGCGCTGCATTTTCTCGACGACATAGACATCCTCAGTCTGGAAATCCTGAGTTTCCAGCGGATGCACCTTCCAGTGCGAACTTTTGACCATGCCGGATACCTTGTCATAGCCGGGGATATCCTTGACGGATCCACGGCTGGACATCCACGATTTCGCCGCCCAGACATAAGCATGCAGGCGCGTTACACCGGCGCTTATCGGTTCCATCACAGATATCGAGAAGGACCATGGGCTTGCTACGATAAGGGTCGTCGGGAACAACATGTATACACCGCCATAGCCTTCTTTTTCCGCATGCGGGATCTTCTTCGCGTTCCACTTATCCATGCGCGTCGATACGAAGTTTGGAACACGCGAACGTACGGTTTCATTCTCGGTCGAATACCAGACTTGATTGTCGCCGTAGGGGTCCCAGACATTTTTATCCTGGGTCGGGCCGCCCAGTGTGTTCTTGTGCAAATAGGCCAGATGGTATCCGTCAATCGCGTTCTCAAAGAATACTTTCCAGTTGCACTGCATTTCATAGGTAACGGGTTCACCGTAAGATATAAGCTCAGGGCTGTTGATGTCGTGCGGCCAGACGACATCTTCCAACCCGCTGAGCCAATCGGACAGGTCCTGATCTGGTTCTGGGTTGACGAAAACCAGCCCTTTGAACGTCGCGACCGATGCCCTGTGCAAGCCATTTTCTTTTTTGTCGATGTCCGGGAAGCAGGCTTTCTGGTCAGGGATACCTCGAAGCGCGCCATCCAGGCCAAAAGTCCACGAATGATAGGGGCACACGATCGTCTTTCCGGCATTTCCGCAGCCGCGATCCAACAATTCGGTTCCGCGATGGCGGCAAATGTTGTGGAACGCGCGCAGCTCACCGTCGTTCCCGCGGATTACGACCAGGGTAAAGTGCCCTGCCTTGGCCGTCATGTAATCACCCGCGTTGGCAACCTTTGCCTCGATGCCAGCATAAACCCAACTGCGCGAGAACAGCTTCTGGTTCTCCTGCGCCAGCCATTCATCCGATGTGTAAGCTTCGGCGGGCAATTCCTGCGTGGCGACTTCTGGCATTTGGTTTGGCTGTTGCATGTAAAATCTCACAAGTGGCTACTGAGTTTAAAATTGTCAAAGTTGACAGATAATTTGAAATATGGCGTTTGTCAATCAAAAGTGATCGTTCACTTTTCTTTCTGATTGGTCAAAGCCCGCTGCAATTACAGCGATACGTCAGAAATGTTTTGGGCTCATTTCCTGAGCCAAAAAAGATTGGAAATGCCATGCCTCGTACGAGCTTAAAACCGCAACGTCAGCAGAAATCCTAGATGCCTCTATGACCTGCGTCGCCCGGCACGGGTTAGACGGCGCCACCCAGGAGCGTGTTGCCGCCGAGGCCGGTTTGAAGCGGCCTTTGCTGCGGCACTATCTTGGCAATCGTGACCAAATGATCGCGGCGCTAAATCAGCATGTCGCAAACGCGTTCAACGATCTGACATCGGAGCTGGATCTTCACCTTTTACAGATGGAGACTGGCGATCAGTTGTTAGACAATCTGTTTGCCGAAGGTGAAGAGATCGATCCGCGTCTTGCTGCTGCTTGGCAGGGATTGCCCGCATCTGCGGCAGACCATCCCGAACTAGCAAGGCCGCTGCTGGATGTACTGGCGCACTTTGTGGCGGTTCTTGAGAAATTCCTTGGTCGCGTGTCACCAGATGCTGCGTCAGACCAGGTGAGGGCCGTCGCACAAGGCATTTCGACGATCTTCCTGTCCTTGGATTCTTGGGCCACGCTTTATACGTCGCCCGGTTGGCGCGCCGAATTGAAGCGAGCGGCAGTGCTGTTGACAGAAACGTTGTGGTTGCTCAGTCTGGCAGATTTGACGCGATCAACGCGGCAGGTCGTCTTCGGTTTGGGCCTGTGTGGACAGCCAGTGCCGAAAGCTGCGCAGCGATGGGTCATCCGATTTAGTTTTTGGCCATACCAGATAGTAGGCGCCCATCATCTCTACAGCGTCCGGGAAGGCCGCGATCAATTTACCGGTCGCGAGGTCCTGCTCGATCAAATAGTTGGGCAGCAACGCAACGCCGAGGCCGTGAACCGCCGCCTGATTGATCGTTGTGTACTGATCGTAAATTGTTCCGGGCAGCGCGTCGGGATGATTTGTTCCCATGTGGCTGAACCACTCTTGCCAGGCGTGGGGCCGCGTCTGGATGTGTAGCAATGGTAGTTTCAGCAGATCTTTTGGCGATGTTGGGGCACCCTTGGGCAGCAAAGATGGGGCGCAAACCGGTAATACACTTTCCATCCGCAGCAAAAGCCGATCTGTACCGGGCCAGTCGGGTTCGCCAAAGTGCAGCGCAGCATCGAAAGGTTCTGAAGTAAAGCTGAACGGCCGCAGGCGGGTCGACATGTTGATCGTAATATCCGGGTGCATGCGGGCAAATTCGGGCAATCTGGGCACCAACCACCGCATTCCGAACGTGGGCAGGATCGCAAGGTTCAAGGTTCCACCAACGGGCGCCACGTGCAGCTTTAACGAGGCTTGGGCGATTTGGTTCAGACCTTGCCGAACCTCGGATACGTATTCCTGTGCAACCGGCGTCAGCAGCAGGCGTTTGCGGTCCCGACGGATAAGATCGATCCCTAATTGCGCTTCCAGTGTCTGCAATTGCCTGCTGACGGCGCTTTGGGTCAGGGAAAGCTCATCAGCTACCGCAGAGGCTGAGCCTAACCGGTCCAGCGCTTCGAGCGCGCGCAGGGATGAGATTGAAGGGAAAAGGCGTCGCGGCGTAACCATCTATGCGTTCTGCTCATAAATTGCCTCAGTATCTTGCAGTCATTTGCGGTTTTTTCAAGAAAACTTATTAACCGTTATTTGCGAAGACTGGTGCTGAGGCTGCGTTTTTTAGATTGTCACTGTTGACAGTATGCATCTGTTTGCCTATTTCGCTTCGAAGCAACGTAAGATCCGGCAGGTGTTAGGCACAATTGCCGAGGTCAAATTGATCAGCTTGCCAACCGTGAACACTACGGCCCAAAGAGGGGACAGCATGCCGCAAATGTACCATGAATTGCCCGCAGAAGCGTACACGTCGCAAGAGTGGTTCGACCGTGAACAACGTGAGATTTTCTCTAAAACGTGGCGTTTTGCGGGATTTATGGAGGATGTGCCTGAGCCGGGTCATTACCTGTCAGTTCAGGCGGGGTTGAACAACCTGTTTATTGTCATGGGCCGTGATCGCAGACTTAGGGCCTTCCACAACATATGCAGGCATCGGGGCACCCAATTAATCCGCGCGGTGGGCAAGACCCAAAAAGCGCTGACCTGCCCTTATCACGACTGGACCTATGATCTGGAGGGCAACCTGATCTCGGTCCCGGATGAGCATCGAGAGTATGAGTCCGTCGACAAATCCTGCCTTGGTCTGAAACCTGCTTCGGTGGATATCTGGAAGGGAATGTTGTTTGTGCATCCTGACCCAAACGCGGGCTCGATCATGAAATGGTTTGGCGAAGTAGACGACAAAGTCGGGCCGCACGTGCCAGAAGAACTGGTGGAGCACGAGGACACATCCAACACCTATGAGATCAAAGCCAACTGGAAGATCGTCGTCGAGAACTACATTGACGTTTATCATCTGAGTCACCTGCACTCGAACACGTTGCAGATGTATGACCACGCCAAGGCGCAATACGGCTGGTACGGGCCTCACTACATCTTTTGGGAGCCACCGGTCGAAGAGTTCGCCAAAGACCAGAATAAAAAACTTCAGATGCCGCGGGTCGTCCCCGAAGATCAGAATGGCGCGTGGGTGCCGATGTTGTTTCCCGGAGTGGGAATTGGTGCTTCGGAGGACGTGTGGAACGTCTTTATCATCACCCCGCTTGGGCCAGACAGGACGCGAATTCTGAATCGGACAAGGGTCGCCAACGCCTCCGGCTGGGAATTCACGAAACAGGCCAGCCGGTCGGCCTCGTTTTGGAACAATTTTGGCATCAAGGGAAAATATGAGGGTGATGATGCCTATGACGAAGACGATCCAATGGCCTCGGGCGACTTCACGCAAGAGGACGTCTATGCTTGTGAACAGCAACAGAAATCGCTGACTTCTCCTTACTTTGAGGTTGGTCCAGCCGCAGTCGGAGAAAGCCCAGTGGTTCAGCACCAAAGGGTCGTCCGCGATTGGTTGCAGGAAAAATGATCGACCCGGATGACCGGTTGTCGATTGCGACCCTGCTGCGGATCTTCCGCATAAAAATCGCAACGACCTGGGGTTTGACGCTGGTAGAGACAGCTTTGTTTGCCCTGCTGCCGTTATTGATAGGGTATTCAATCGACGGGCTATCACAGGGGGATTACACGTCGTTCGTCCATTTCGGAATTACTATGGCCGCACTATTGGTGGTGTCGACGCTGCGGCGCATTTACGACACACGGGCTTATGGCACAATCCGGGTCGAATTGAGCGCGGCGCAGGCCAAACGGGATGCGGGGCGGGAGGTCTCGGTACTGAATGCGCGCGTACTGATGGCACGCGAGTTGGTTGATTTTCTTGAAAGTGAGGCCCCTGATTCAATGGGTGCAGCTGTGCAAGTTCTGATTTCCGTCGGCGTTCTGATGTCATTTCACGGGGCGCTCGCCGCCGCCGCCGGGACTGCTGCGGTTCTTATCCTGATCATCTTCACCTTGTTTTCGCGCCGTTTTTTCCGGTTGAACGGTTTGTTGAACCACCAGGCCGAAAGACAGGTGACCGCGCTGCAAAGCATGGATCTGAAAAAGATCAGTCAGCACTTCTTCAGAATGCGCGCGCATGAAGTACGGTTGTCGGATTCCGACGCACTGGTCTTCGGCGCGATTTTCGCTGTCTTGCTCAGTATGCTTGCTTTCAACCTGTGGTTTGCGTCGACGCAAGGCGGGGTGACTGCCGGGCAGATCTTTTCCGTTGTCACCTATTCGTTCGAGTTTGTGCAATCGGTAGTGGTGTTGCCGATGGTCCTGCAAAGCCTCGCCCGCTTGTCCGAAATCACCGAACGGATCAACACGCCGGCAACGCGTCAGGGTGCCAATGCTTAATACGTTCGTTTCAATACGCCTGGCTTACATTGGGTATCGTCACACATTCCGGCCATTCGCATGGCACGAGTATCGGAGGCTCTTATGAACAGAGAATTTCACCCGCTTAAGGTACTTAAAACGCGCGATGAGATCGGCGGGCAAGCGAAATCCATCATGTTCGACGTGCCTCCGCATCTCGCGCAAGAGTTCGTCTGGCGCGCGGGTCAGCACCTGACCCTTCGCTTTTCGATCAAAGGCGAAGAGGTGCGTAGAAGTTATTCGATCTCGTCCTCTCCTGTTTCGGGCGATCCGCTACGCATCACGGTCAAACGAGTCAAAAAGGGGCTTATCAGCAACCACATCAATGACACGGTGCAGCCGGGCGATGTGATTGATGTGATGCCACCCTTCGGCAGTTTTTGTCTTGATACCGACCCGACAGAGCGGCGCACACATTACTTCTTTGGCGCGGGCAGCGGCATTACCCCGCTGCACTCCATGCTTCAATCCGTGCTTTTGGCCGAGCCGTGGTCGGTCGCGCATCTGGCTTATGGCAATGTGAAGGCGGATAGTATCCTGTTCAAAGATGAGTTTGCCGAATACCAGCTGGCCTATGCTGAGCGCCTGACAGCGCATCACATCCTGTCCAAACCCTCGATGTGGTCCAGTTTCGACTATTGGCGCAGGGGTATCGTCGACAAGGATGCAATTGAGGCGCTGATCTCCGAAAATCCGCCTTACGCCCAAAATGCTCAGTACTACATCTGTGGTCCGGGCGGCATGAACAAATCGGTTAAAGACGCGCTTATGTCGTTGGATGTGCCTGCCAATCGGGTTCACATGGAAAGTTATGGGGGGGCACAAGATACCGACGACAGCGTCAAGGGTGTTGACGCCACTTTGGACATAATACTGAACGGTCAGCGTCAATCAGTTCAGATGACGTCAGGTCAGACGATCTTACAGGCTGCCCAGCAGGCAGGGATGGAACCACCTTATTCCTGTCAATCCGGCGTCTGTGGCGCCTGCCGGTGCCAGCTAAAGAAGGGATCGGTCCATATGCGGGCACGCACGGCATTGGATGATGGCGAAATCGCAAAGGGCGCCGTACTGTCCTGCCAAGCCGTTGCGACAACTGACAAACTTGCGGTCAGTTACGATTGAACTTGTTATGGGTTGGGCCGTAGCGATCAGGATTTATCTTCCAGCGTTTCAGCCAGTTTCAACGCGGCGAAATAGGAAGAATAAGCCCATGTCTTCGGCGGTTTGAGCGGAATGAACGCATCCGTGGTGACAAAGAGGTTGACGATACCGTGTGCGACGATCTCACAGGCTTGTTTGTCGGTTTTTGGGTGCGAGGCAAGAACGATGTCTATAGCGACCTTATAAAAGGCCTCCATCGAATCCAGCAATGGCTTACGAAGTTCTGGGTAGTTCTCAATTGAATTCACCAGCGCCTGGTAACAAATGTTGACCCGTGAATCCAATTCGCCGTCTGAGTTGAACAAGGCTTCAATCAGGCTCCGGACGCCGGGGTGATTGGTCAGTGCCGCGCGCAGTGCTTCGCTCTGATTGGTGAGTGTATCGGCGATATGCTCACCCAGTGCTAAAACCATAGCTTTGCGGTTGCCCAGGTGGTGGCGGATCAGAGGTCGCTTCAGTCCGGCCTGCGCGGCGATATGTTCAAGCGTGGCCCCTTCGACACCGTACAGTACGACGCATGTCATAAATGCATCGAGGACTTCTTTTTTACGTTGGTCTTGTACCGAGGGGCGGCCCATGCGATTACCCTTGCGTTGAAACAGAGTTTTCAAAGTACCTTATTGCTAGTATACTGTCAATATAGACAATCTATTTAGACGCAAAGCCACCATCCCATCAACTCGCCTGGGACATTAGTTTGTAGTGCCTAGATGAAAAGCCCAAGCCTTTCTCCGCCAGCGACATCAGAAAATCTGCTGAGATTTGGGAACAGAGTGTTCAGTGCCGAAGGCTGAACGCCAAACCAAAGGGACAGGTCGGCATAGAGCTGATCGGTCGAGGTTGTGGGGATCAATACTCCGTCGCCCACATCCAGAGCGTTGTCGCCAGCCAGACCAAGTTCGGGGTAGTCCCCCAGAATTTGCCCACCTTTGACAGGGTTGCCCATAACCAGGGTGTTGCCGCCCCAGCCATGATCTGTACCATTGCCATTTGACGTCAGCGTCCGGCCGAAATCTGATCCAGTGAATGTCACGACACGATCGGCCAACCCCATGTCGTCAAGCGTTGCCTGAAAGGTGCCGAGCGCTTCGGACAACACGCGCAGCATGCGGGCATGGGTCGTTAGCAACTCATCATGATGGTCCCAGCCGATATAGCGCACAAAGAACGTCTGCTGTTCGTGGCCTAGTCGGTCCGAGGCAGCAATGGTCTTGGCAACCATGCGCAGTTGTTGCGCAAGGTCCGAGGGCGGGAAGGACCTGGGTACCTTTATTTCGCGGGTCGCTGATTTGAACGTCTCGTGCTTGGATTGCGCGTCGCGGGTCAGGTTCAGATATGTCTCGCGGAATGGATCACCGTTTTGGTCAGCATTCATCATCCGATTGAAGCTATCCAGCAACAAGTCGTTGAGCGGGCTTTTCTCTTCTTTCAGGTAAAGGCCGACGCTGCCCTTTTCAGTGATTGCGTACGGCAGGTCGATCTTGCCGTTCTGGGCAATGTTGTTTCCTGCCAAAGAGATGTTCATTCCGATTTCATGTGCCGATTTCGAGGGCTGCAAGTCATCGGCGAAAAATCCGAACCAACCGTCGTTGACCCGCAGATCTGGGCGCGAGGTTTGCCAGTGCTTGAACTGATCTGCATGGCTCAGCAAACCCAAGGGGAGTGCTGCTGAGCCGTCATAGATTTGCTCTTTGCGCACATGTTCGACCAAAGGGCCGACATTGGCAACAAAGGAGAGGCGCCCTTGGTTGAACAGATCGGCCATCTCGGGCATTGAAGGGTGCAGGCCAAAGCTGCGGCCCAGTTTGTCTTCGGGGGTATTCAAGTCCAGCAACTCACCCCGTGACAGGGCCAAATTTGCCCGCGTTTCCGAGTATTGGCTGTGCGCGATTTTGTCATTTGGCACCAGCATGTTGAAGCTGTCATTGCCGCCGTCCAACATCACGAAAACAAGCGCTTTTCGGGCGGGTTTGATCATTCCTGTGCTAGCCTTCGCCAAGCCGGGCAGGGCGGCACCCATCATTGCGCCAGTTGCGGCGACCCCGGTCGAGGCCAAAAACTTCCGGCGTGTGAAAGATCTGGTCAGCATGGGCTCAGGCCTCCTGCACGTTGAATTCTGGGGAAACGGCGATCATGAAAGCGATAGTCTGCACCACCCATTCGGGATTGCCCGAATACTGCGCATATGCCTGCTTGATCCGTTTGCGCATGTTGGCATCGGTTCGACCGGTCAACAGAACCGAAATTCGGTCGATCAGCTCATCATGACGGCCTCGGTTTTGTGCGATTTTGATCTCTTCGCTTAGGTCGAAGCGCAGCGCATTCTGGGTATCGGCCCATAATGTGTCGGGGTCGAATTCCATGACCATCATCTGCTCGCGACCCGAACCGATCTCGGTGGAAACCAGCGGCAGGTAGCCGCCAAAGAACCAGTAGTAGATGTTGTTGATATAAGCGACAGAGGTCGCGGCTGTGTGCAGTTCGAACTCTGGCGCGCGCAGACCCATTTTCTGCAACGCGCCGTGCGGAGTGAATTCCGGTTTGTAGAAATTGAAAACTGTGGGCGCGGACAGTGGGTGCATCTGCAACGCTTCTTGAATGTCATCCCCCAACAGCCACAACCTGCCGGTCTGGTTGTGCACTCCAAACGCAAGCAAAACCTGCGTAACACGGTGCAATGGCGATTTCAGCTTTTGGGATTGCACAGTCTTTTCCGGGGTTTTGTACGCCGACGATAATCGGTTGCTGGCGACCTCATTGGTCAGCGTGTAGGTCAGAATTGCGCGAACCGCGCCTTTCAGATCCCCGTTTGGACCAAAGGCCCGGGACACCGCCTCGACATAGGCGGGCGAGGGGTTGGACGTGACAAGCCGGTTGATCAGGTGGATCGCAATAAATGGCGCGGTTGTTGGATGGGCAACCAATTGATTAATGGTCGAGCGAATTTCATTTGCGCCGGGCTGATCGCCGGGCAGGGTCAATCGGCCGTTCAGCAATGACTTTGCGCCGCGGTCATGATAGGCCTCTTCCACGATCATCGGCTTCGTAGCATCGATGAACGGCACAGTCTTATAGGCCTTTTCGACTCCGTCATCGAACTGGACGGGATAGCCGTTATAGCTGTTTTCCCAGAACGATGTGTTCCACTCGTATTGATATGCTGCAGGCAACAAGCCGGTGAAAACGCGCGCCAATTCCTTGATGTCGCGGTTGTCATAAGTCGGGATCGGGTTCCCCCCGGCATCCAGTTTTTCCGTGCCATCGGCGTTTAGCTCGAACAAGCCAATCGAAAACAGCTGCATGATCTCACGCGCATAGTTTTCGTCAGGATGGATATTCTTGGACTTGTCTGCTTTCTGGTTGGTCATATGGGATAGGTAGATACCCATCATCGGATGCATCGACACATCATACAAAAGGTCCGAATAACTTCCAAACGCGTGTTTGTAGAGCAGGTCGTAATAGTTCGCCATCCCGATGGCATCGAGCTCCAGTGATGACGCGTCCGAGATGACCAGAACCTCGGACAGGGCCTGCGCAACACGCTGGCGCAGAAGGTCTTCGCGCTGCGTTAGGGTGTGGTTCCACCAAGCCATACGGAAATACCATTTATAAGGTAGGGCAGGGTTATTGCCGTCGCCATTGATCGACTCTTCACCATGCGCGCGTTTCAGTCGTTTTCGGAAGTTTTTCCAAATCTTGCGGGTGGATTTTTCGAATGGCCCTTTGTTTCCGATCGGAGCGTTGAGCTGATCGTCCAACCATCGCTCCACGCCGATTTGGTGGACCTGCTGAAGCAGCTTCTGATCTGCCCCAAGTGTGGCTTGCATCAAAAATCGACTGGTGTCTTTCAGAGATGTCTGCATGGCGGATAGCGGTCCTTCAGAGCTGGCAAGGATGGTTGAAACAAATATTAATTGTCTTAATAGACAATTTAAAATCTGATCGCGTTATTTCAACCTGAAAGGCCCGGGTTGTTAAAAAAATGCCCCGTTTCCGGGGCAGTTGGGGTCACACATCTGAAGCTGCGTTAGTTGGCGTAGTTCATTTTCAAATCTACCGACGAGTTACTGCCATCGTATTCGATAGCCGCGTCTTCAAACGCGGGCAGCGATCTGACGCCAGCGCCCTTGGAATACGCCCATCCTTCTTGCGGGATTGGCCCCTTCATTTCGAACTGGCCGTTGTCGTTTTGATCATGGTGGATCATGATTGCAAGCTGGCCGGGTTTCTGGTTCTTAAGCGTTCCCGAAACCGAGCCACCTGTTGCGGGGATTTTCGCGTAGCCCACGATTTTTGCCATCTGGCTTTGGTCAAATGCCGTCTTGTCGTCAAAAGCCAGAACGTGGATGACACCTCCGCGCCCGGCGTCGACGCCTGAGATATCTATCTGAATGTCCCCCGCCGCAACCTGGGATGCCGTAAGCGCTATGAGGTTGGCTATGAATGCAGACTTGATCATTGGGTTTCTCCTGAACAGTTAACCGATGTAAATTCCGAACAGACGCCATGCCAGATCCTGCACGACGTAAAGCAGCCCGAAGGCGAACCACATGATCGTAATGACGTAGAAGAGCGGCGGGTTTTCCTGACTGTCGATTGTCTCAATCAAAAAGGCCTGACCGGTCATGAAAGATGAAACGGCCCACCACATGAACAGCAATCCCCAGATTGAGTAGACCTGAAACCATGTTGCCAACAGCAGACACAGGAAAATGATCCAGGAAAAGGGATGAGATTTGAGGTATTGCATTGAACTTCTCTGTTTTTCTTTAGGGTTTGTGCCTGCATCCAAAGTGAGCGCGACGAAAGTAAATCTGTGCTTCACCAGACTGCATGGCGTTGAAGGGGTTAGGTGACGTTGTGGCCTGCCAATGCAGAGCAGCTGCGGTACAGGCCGAAATGACGATGAGCCGAATGATTAGTCATGGGCAGCCTGAAGCTGGTCGAACTGAGCCTTGTCCAATCGGTAGAACATCAACGCCACAATTGAGGTCAGGTATATTGCAAGGCTCAGGCAGGCATAGTTCCACCCCAGCGCGCGAGTAACCTCGGCAGTAAGGTTCGATTGATCGGGCGTCTCTGGAAAACCAACATATGCCAGGAATATTCCCGAGGTCGCCAAGCCGCCTGCCGTACCGGCCTTGAGCACGAATGTGATGACCGACGTGATGATCCCCTCGTTTTGAAACCCGTTCTGGCTGATCCCCAGTTCGACAACATCCGCCGTCATCGACGTCAACAGAGACGTGGTCCAGACAATCAGGATGATTTGCAGAATGCCGTGGACAAACAGCAACCAGACCAAAAGCTCGGTACCGTTCGAGGGGAAAAACCCGATTTCGCGTAGCACATAAGGTGCGACGCCCACGATTGCCGAAAGGATAGACAGGTAAATCGCGCTGGATTTCTTGTCGCTGGAGCGCGCAATGGGCTTCAAGGTGACACCTGCGATCACGGCGCCGATCAGGTTTGCCAACAGGATCAGAGATATCTGATCATTGTTAAGCTCCCAGAAGAATGAGGTCAGATAAGTCCACAAGGCGGCTCCGATGCCGGCGCCCACGGCGAATATGGCCGAGCTGACAAAGATCGCACGTAATGCCGGCAACTTGAAGGCCGCTAGAAACTGTTTGAAAAACCCGGATGTGCTGTAGGTCGCCTCGTGCGATATATCCAGCATTCTGCTCTGCCAATGGCGCGTTCCAAAGGCGGTGATAGCGATCGCCAGTGCTATGAGGATGGCCCCGACAAGCCCGGCCTGCTGATAACCTGCCTGGTTGAGGATGCCGTAAGGCATCGTGTCGGTTGGAACTAACCAGACCACATACATCGCAATGACCATGATCTGACCTGCAATCCAGGTGACCGAAACCTTGAGG
Source organism: Ruegeria sp. BI12 (assembly GCF_056537985.1). Lineage (NCBI taxonomy): Bacteria > Pseudomonadati > Pseudomonadota > Alphaproteobacteria > Rhodobacterales > Roseobacteraceae > Ruegeria > Ruegeria sp. BI12. The sequence continues at coordinate 514,930 of NZ_JBQFSL010000002.1, forward strand.
CCGGACAACATAGTTCGCCCGCCATAGTTCTTGGTCAACTCTGGCACCATCGCGTTATGGGGTACGTCAAAGAACGTCATCGCCATCCGCAGAAGGATCGTTGTGATCAAAAGGAACCAGAACAGTTGGGATTCTGATGTCAGAGACGCAGGCGGATTCCAGATGAACCAAAAAAGGAAGGAGACCGGGATAATCGCAGCGTAGATGAACGGGTGGCGCTTGCCCGCACGAGAACGCGTGTTGTCGGAAAGATAGCCAACAACGGGATCGGACACTGCGTCGAACATCAGCGCAACAAAAAGCGCGAAACCGACGGTCTCGGCTGGAAGCCCGACGACGAGGTTGTAATAGATCAGCAGGAAGAAGCTCAGCCCGTTCGACAGGATGCCGTTGGCAATGCCACCTGCGCCATAAAACAGCTGCATGCTGACTGATGGGTTTTCGGTATTGGTGTTCATCTTCTCCTCCGAAACATTTTTTCAGCAAGGCAGTAAGTGATCGATCACTAAACACAGATCATAAGGATCGTTTTTTGTCAAAGGTGTTAGGAAACGCCGCCGAGCAAACTCGTATGGGAAGCAGATGGTCGCCGACAAATCGGACATAGAGCAGCGACCATTTGCAAAGCAGTGCGCCAAACCCGACCGCGTTTGCGGTCGGGTTCATGTTCAGAAATTGTGCGATAGGCTCACACGCACGGCGGTGCCGGAAACATCCCGAATCCGCAGGCCGGCGTCTGGTTCGTTCACATCGCCAAGCGTACCATACGTGACATCCACCAGAATTCGGGTCTGACCAATTGAGTGTACGGCGCCCAGAGTGATGCCCTTGCCACCGCCTTCATAGTCAAAGCCAACGAACCCGCCTTCGGGTTGCGACCGCGAAAGGATGCCGTAGAAGTACCATTTTGGATTCAGCAGGTAACCGACGCCGATCTGGTAGTCGATCGAGTTTTCCGCAAATTCCGCAAGCGGGCCGCCAAGAACCGGAGACTCTACAGCGACGTCATCCCAATTCCTCCATCGGATCGATCCGAAGGCGCCCCAAGGGCCGCTGATTGCACTTTGAACGTTCAGCGCGACGGTCTGCGGTGTGCTCAATTGCGTGGTCACGTCAGAAGGTGAAAGGGGTTGGAGTTGTTCGACACCGTCCAGATCGTGATCGATTTCCGAGTAATAGGTCAGGTCAGCGCGAAACGCGAGAGACGGGATCTCATAGGCAGCGCCGACAAGGAAACCGGGGTTGAAATCCCCCTCGGAATCCAGTGAGTAGCTGAGAGAAGGATTGATCAGTGCGCCGCTAAAGTCGTTTATTTTTTCAAATCTTACGCCGGCAAAGGCGCTGAAGTTTTCATTGAATTTATACCGCGCCATCAGGGCGACTTCGGTGCCACGATACCGAACGTTGGTGCCCGCGGACGGGGCGCTTGTTCCTGAAGGGTAAAGCAATTTATAGTTGATCGAGTTAAAGCCATGAATTGCCACTGCCCACTTGTCGCCGATGTCCTGTTTGTAGGCTAAGGACAGGCCGCTTATGCTGGGTGTGACGTCTCCAGTCGGCTGGCCGAATTCAGTGCCTTCTGTTTTTGAGTCAGCCCAACCCCCTGTGATTTCGACGTAGCGGCCTTCTTCAAATAGGAACCGGTTTACGGACGGGAAACCTTCGATCCCGCCCGCAAGTACCGGGCCTGAAATCAAGCCCGCGCCCAATGCTAGTGTTGCAATTTTCTTCATTCTTCCCTCCCTTTCCCCGGCTTTAGTCTTTTGCTTGTGCCGAGGGGATTTCATGTGTCCGCGGCGCAATTGGGCGCATCGGTCTGTTGAAAGCGCCGTGTGAGGCGCATGGTCGAACAGCCATCGAAAACGTGTTTCCAAATGGATGCCCATCCGGCTTTTGGTGCTGTTTGTGTTGCAGTAGGGAGGCGCGCGAAGCGAAGACGTCGCAATTACATGCGACTTTGGAGTGTGTCGTCCTTCTGAATGCCCGGCTGCGCCCCATAAGTGGGCTAACAGGCGACAGGCAATACCAATTGGTTCGGCGAACTGGCCGATTGCGCGTTTTTTCATTGTCCCTGATGTTTATTGCAACCCAGTCTTAGGCCGGGTTTTCGGTATAGTTATTGCGGTGCGAGTAGTTCTGGGCTGACACCTCCCCGTTGCTTAGATGACTTTGGTGAGCGTTGTGCTTGATTGTGCTCGGCCGCCTCCTGGCGAGCCCGAGCACTTGGGGCCAAGTCGTCGTGCTTGTTCCCTGCCAATGATCCTGATGTACGCTGGATTGATCATCGATTTGCGCCTACTGCTCGCTTTTGGCCGGCTTGTTTGTCGGTTATGACAATTATTTGTTGCACATGGATGACATCTTTTCAATACGTTTGTATTGTACGTATGAATTGCAATTTTCTTTCGTGGCAAACTGCGCATTTTCAGTACTTTGAACCAGTTCCCACACCACCAGGCTCCTACTCACATTCTGCGGGAATCGCGCTAAGAGAGGCAGATGACAAAAGATGTGACAGAGAATCGTGCCAAACAGCGCGACAGGAACCGAGAACAGAAGCGTCGCGAACTGGCAGAGAACGCGATCACAACAATTGCGCGGGCCGGATACGCAAACATCACTTTGCGGGATATTGCAGCATCGACCGGCGTTTCGCTGGGCAAGATACAATATTACTTTCCTGAGAAAGAGGGATTGCTGTTGTATTGCGTCGATCTGTCGGTCGATCGTTTTATTTCACAGCTAAACGAGATTCTTGATGCAGATATAAGCCCGAATGAGGCGCGTAGCGCCTATATTGAGCTGTTTGCCCATTCGATCATCAACTATGCCCATCTGCACAGGCTTTGGTATGACATTCGCAATCAGGCTATGTTCGATAGCCTGCTCAGGCAGAGGGTTGCTGACGTCGAGGCTCGGTTTGTCGCAACTTGTGACGAACTCGGAAGTAAATTCGCCGTCAACGATGTGCGTGGTGTAGAAATCTATTTGATGCTGGATGGCGCTTATCGGTACTACATCCAGCAAAGCATAGCCGGAACGCCAATCACCGCCGAAGATATTGCGCTGAGCCTAAAGCGCCTTATCGGTTACCTCACGGGTGAAAAGTAAAGCACTGACCGCTACCCCGACGTTCCGCTATTCACCTGCGCGGTTGGATCCGCGTTCCGCCTCTGCTCGAAACATAAGTAAGGTTTTCTGCTGTTTGCCAATGGCCGATGCAGTTCCTATTTCCTTTTTGTTGTCATCAAAGAAAATAAAAGAGGCCATAGTGGTCTCTGTAAAACTGGCTGCATCGACCGTTTGCGCTGTGCTTGCTGATACTGCAGTTTATGGCGGTAGCCTCACGCAGTCCCGGTCGTTGGTCGAAGCGTTTTATACTAATATGATCAATGAAAAATATGACGCGGCAATCGATATGTTCTTGCCCGATGCCAATGCGTTAAACGCTTTTAATTTTGGAAAAGCCTACCCTGAAGAAACGATTGCCTACAGCGCCAAAGATCTGAAGCAATACATCGATGCTAAAATACCTGAAGAGTATCAACATTACTTTACGGGATACAAAGAAACAGGTTTGGCTTTCAAAGTGCTGGGTACTCGAGAAGAAGAGGGCGTTGTGACGGTCACTGGTCGTATGACAACAGACTATGAAATGAGCGGGTATATAGGGAAGGTCCAGCAAAACGACACTTTCACGGTGATATTCCCTTCCCAGGGAACGCCAGCGGTCAGCAGTTATCACGGTGCAACAACCCACAAGTAGACCCAGTCGTCCGACCGACAGGGGCAGGGCAGTTTATCTACCCTTGCCATACGCGTTGTGTTGCTGTGGGTCCCAGCACACTCAGCTCAACAACGTATCAGTGCTGCAAAGCAATGGCGTGTTGAGCGTACGGGTCCGAGCGTAAGTTTCAATGGTTCAACTTAGTTGTTTTCGGGATCACTATCGGATCGCGGATCTTTGTAGCGGTTCAGGTCGAGCACTCCTGCTTGAACAGGGTTGCTTGTCAGAAACATGGCCATCACTTTATCGCTTGTTTTCCAGAAGTCCGGACTTGTCCGGCGCAGCCCATAAGATGCTACGAAATCGACCCATTCCACCTGTGACCGCACTGATTTGAGGTCGTTTGCAAATGACGCCACTTCGTCTTGTCGCAGCCGAAAGAAAAAATTCGTATAGCTTCCGATCACGCCCGGCAGGATGGTAAGCACGTCGGCTTGTGGGTTCCTGCGATCTTTTTCTTCGAACAGGAACGCCACATTGTAGTGGGCCTTGTCGTGGAGCAGCGAAAATAGGGCTGTGGAACCGTCATCGTTTTCCACCAAAAGCAGGGATACATCAGGCAGATAATTGACCCATTCGCCAGTTTGGTTCGCAAGTTCGCGCAGGTCGCCATCTAGCGCTGAATTGCCACTCGGGCAGTCGTCCTCGTTGCATCTGTTGATTGGGTCCTCGGTGGCCCAAAGACCGCTGCCGCGATTGAGAAGTTCCAAAAGAAACTCTTGCTTAGGTGTGTCTGTTTCAAAACTAATGCCAGTCGGAAAGCTGTCATCGACGCGCCGCCGGTGCCAATAGGTGTGCAATTCGGCCAGCGCTCCTTGGTACCAGGTTTTGTGCATCTTTTGTCTATCGCCACGTGGCATGAAGTTCAGAAAGTTGTCTTCACTCTCCATCCGCAACTCGTCCATGTACAAACGAGTTGAAAGCTGATGTTCAACACGGCCGAAGACGTCGTAACCGGCAACAAGGTCATAGTAGATACGCTCGAAAACCGGAAAATCGATGACCCATCCGGTTTCGGGGATGCCGCCGTGAAACCCGGTCATAGCAGAGGCGTTGTCGAAGTGACGGAACACGGTAATTAAGGCTTGAGGGTTGGTGCCCCCGCCATCCCAGATCGCATCATATCCAAACCCTTTTTTGTGCGCTGCGCTGTCGCCATATCGAGCATCCCGAAACTCAAGATATTTGATCTGGTTTTCGTGGGACATCCCCTGAATATCTCCCAAGAACCTTCCGTCTAACTCGCCCACGGGCAATTCAAGAAAGGAAGCCCCTTCGGCCAAAAAGCTGGGATCTGTAACGGACAGATCGGCATCCGGATCAAGGAAGCTAACCCAGAACCGGTCTTCGATCACGTCCACTGCGGTTTCGCCGTGACAAACCGGGCCGCGGATAAAGCTGCGTACAAAAAACAACGCGTCGTCCAAAAGAAACTGATAGCGGCTGCGGGCCGGTATCACGGCAAATGTACTGAACGGGTTGCCGCCTTCATCTTCTCCGTACGCTGGCAATTCAGCGACAGACCACTCCGGATCCAGAAATAGCTGTTGGTATCGCGCCAGACGATCCGGACCGATACTGTAAACCAGATGATCTTTGTGTACGATCGTCTCTTCGAATGGCTGCAGGCGATAGTAGAATGGCTCTGCGCTGGGATCATCGAAAGGGCGGCGTGTTGCGATTATATCGATCTTTGCCCCTGGTGGACTGGCGGACCGCACAAGCTGAAAGAACTGCCTTGGATTACCGTTTGGAAAGTGGAGGCGCGCCAAGAACAGATGCTCGTAAAGATACCTGCTCATCAATTGATGGCGCAGGTCGGGGGTGTTCAGAAAAGCCTCCCACGCCGCGATCTGATTTTGGGTGTCTTCGGGGATTTCCGGTGCGCCCGATGGCAATGGCGCACCGTTTTGGACCCACGCCATTAGTACCTGGTATTCATTGTCGCTAAGCGGAGCTGTTGCATAGGGCATTCCCGCTTTTGGGTTTGCGGTGCTAAAGGCATCGAATTCCTGTGTAGTAGGGCAGGCCAGTGGCCTATCAATCGACAATCCAAGTTCGGTTGGGACAGGTGCGTTAGCTGTCAGTGGTGCTTGCCTACCAAGCTGAAGGTAACGTTCCAACACTGTTCCACCTTCGCCGGCCACTTTGGAAGACGGAAGAACAGAGTAAAACCCAAGAGCCCGCCATCCGGCAACTGTTTGCGCGTCAATGCCAAGCCGAGTTGGTTGTGCATCTTCTAGTCGTTCGGTGTGGTATACCGCCTCTTTACTCGCACCTCGCAACAAGCCGGCAGGCGACGTCAGTTTTAGTTGGCAGGGTGCGTCATAACAACTATGGCACACCACGCAGCGGTGGTTCAGGATCTCTTGAACCTTGGCCCATCCCGAAGTTTCCACCGACGCCCCGGACCCGGTCGTTTCTGACTGAGCCATGCTCTGATCGGCTAGTAAAAGTGCGATAGCAGCTGCAAACACACAGGTTAAGAAAGACCCAAATTGTCGTGTTCGCAGCATACCTGTCCTCCTTCACAGCGGCCTTTTTCAACGACCACCACAACAAGCCCAAAGGCTATAACAAGGTTATACTACTGAATTCATATCGTTTGTCGCGTTTCCTGAACATTTTCGGTGAAGCGCCGCCAAGCATGTTTGCGGCCGCTCAGGTGGCCGTCGGCATCAGACCGTTGCCCCCTTAATGCGGATGACTGACCCAACGCTACCGGCGCAAAGACCGATGACAATTGCGACCAACAGTTCAAATGTGCCGGCCGCAGCAAATGAACCATGTGCGAAGATCACTGTCGTCAGTATTCCGACAATGCCGCCCATTAATGCGCCAAGCCAAATTCGACGCGTCATCATTCCCAATGCCAGCCCAAGAATACCCGGCAGACTGATGATATTGGCACCGATTGTTCCCAGTATTTCCAGCATGTCGTGTCCCTTTTCAGTCTGCCCGTGTGCTCAGAAATGATTTGATGTCATCTCCGTCAGCTGCGGCTTGTTGTTGCAACCTATCTTGCTTTTTGCTGGCAAGGGTTTCGGTCACTTCCTGATAACGCTCCTGATATCCGGGCGGCAGGCTGTGGGCGATGCCCTGGTGGCAATCGATACAGGTCATGTTTTCATCAATGGCGCGCTGGTGTTCAGAGGCGGCGCGAGCTTCTTGCAACGTGAAATCCATATAGTCGAAGTTATGGCAGTTCCGGCACTCGCGGCTGTCGGATGCTTTCATCTTCTTCCAGACGGCAGTCGCCATGCTCAGACGATGTTCTTCATATTTTTCCGGCGTGCTGATTGTGCCTGCGAGCTCGTGATAGACATCTTTGACCGCCATGATCTTGGCTTTGATCTTGTGGTTCCATTCATGTGGTACGTGACAATCCGAGCAAATGGCCCGCACACCAGAGTGGTTGTTGTAGTGGATCGTCTCACGGTACTCACCCAGATTGGTCTCCATCGTGTGGCACGAGGTACAGAACTCTTCGGTGTTGGTCAGTTCAAGCGTCCAGTGGAAGCCGCCCCAGAACAGGATACCGGCAAGAAAGCCAGCTAGGATCAGAAAGCCCGAGCTAAAGGCAACCGCCGGGGTCCAGATCCAGTTCCAGAGGCGGCCAATCCAACCGCGTTTTTCAGGAGAGTCTGCCATATCGGTGCTCCTTTCATTCTTGCGTTGGATTAATTGCCCGAGGACGGCTGAAAGACATTTTCGACCAATGGCGGTGCGTCCGCTTGCGGAACGTGACACTGGTTGCAGAAGTAACGGGTGCCCGCGATGTGATCCAATTCGTTGCCGTCGCGATCCAGATAGTGCGTCATCGATAGGGTTGGCGCATTGCGTTCCCCGGCTTTGGTCCAATCGTGACAGGACAGGCACTGATTGGTGCGCGTATCTATCTGGTATTGCTCGATCGAGTGCGGAATCAGCGGTGGCTGCTGGCGATAGTTGCGTTGCATGCGCCCTTCGACGTTCTTATGGATCTGTTCCAAGGGGATCAGTTCATCCACATCGGCCCCCCGCAGGGATTCTACCTGAGCTGATTGCGCAAGGGCGAACCCGCCCAAAAGCAAAACGGGGATAAGGGCTGTAAGGCCTGTTCGGGTTGGCTTATTCATCTTGGCACTCCCTCAGATAGGTCTGGCTGCGCGCGGATCGGGCGCGGGAACTGGATCGGTAGGTGCGGCGATCTTGTCGTCGAACCGGTGAGTAAATTTGAAAACGTCGACTGCGCATACGTCGATGCAGCGACCGCAGGTGGTGCAGTCTGGAGACAGGATCAGAGGCGTTGAATTCGGGCCGCCCTTAAGCGCAGGGGATATGACCTGGCTTTCAGGGCAAACGACATAGCAATCCATGCAATCATCGCAAGCTGTCCGGTTCGAGGCGCTGATCCTCAGCAATCCTTTGGCACCAATTAGACTATAAAAAGCACCAACCGGACAAACATGACCGCACCAGCCGTGCCGCGAAACAAACAGGTCGAACACAAAGATGGCGACGATCATGGCCCACACGAACCCGGCGCCGAAAATCAGCCCGCGATGCAGCATGGTAATCGGGTTGACCAGCTCCCATGCGATCACGCCTGTTAGGCCCGAGACGATCAGGACAGTGGCTAAAATCCAAAGGCGCGTGCCGCGCTTGGGCTGCCATCCTTTTGGCAGGTCCAAGCGTCTATGCAACCAGTTGGCCGCATCGGTAACCGGGTTGATCGGGCAAACCCACGAACAATAGACGCGTCCACCAATCAGAGCGTAGGCAACCAGAACGATCACCCCGCCTAACAGCGCTGTCCATGCAGGCCAATGTCCGGCAATCGCGCTTTGCAGTAAGATAAATGGGTCCGTCAGCGGCAACACGCCCAGCGTTAAAGATCCGGCAAGCGTACCCTCAACGATCCAGATCCCGAACCACGGTCCCAGCAGAAACAAGGCCAAAAAGAACAGTTGGCTGGCACGGCGCAGCAGCAGGTACTTGTGAGCGCCTGCCCACCCCTTTTGCTGGATGGCCTCCGTTCCGACAGGCAAGTGTGTGCGCGCACTCATTGCCCGACCCCCGGCAATTCATATGAGGGTGTGAAACCGCCCGGGGCGGCAAGATTGTCGGTGCCTGGTCCTGGCAAGCGGTCTGGCAGGTCGATGATGCCTTCGACAAGGGGACCGCCTTTGGCCTCCTTTTCCTCCCAGCCTTTGCGGTAGTGATCAGCACTGCTGCCACGCGCCAGACGGGCAGGCAGGACTTTGATCGCAGCCTCGGGCAGCACACAGCTTTTTTCGCACACACCGCAACCTGTGCAGCGATCGGCGTGAACGGTCGGGATGAACATCGCATGATGGCCTGAGCGTTCGTTGTGGGCCGTTTCCAGCGTGATCGCCTCATCAATTACCGGACAGACCCGGTAACAGACATCGCAGCGCAGACCGAGGAAGTTCAGACAGTTTTCCTGATCGACAAGAACAGCGACGCCCATTTTAGCATCGTCGATATTATCGAGAGACGGATCCAAAGCTCCAGTGGGGCATGCAGCAACGCATGGGATGTCGTCGCACATTTCGCATGGCACATCCCTTGCTGTGAAATAAGGAGTCCCAGTTGCGACTGCATCCACACCGAGTTCTGCCAATTTCAATGTGTCGTAAGGGCAGTCTCGCACACACAGACCACAGCGGATGCAAGCGGACAGAAATTCCCTTTCCGGTAATGCGCCGGGGGGGCGTAACGCCTCGGCCGGCAATGCGCGAGCATCGCGCGCAAGCCAGGCCAACAATGACCCGGCAACCACGCAGCCACCCGACGCACGCGCCGCATCCTGCAGGAAGCGACGCCTTTGCGGCGAAAGAGGTTTACCTTCAAAGGGCATGGGGACGACCTTTGCCTCGCTTGTCCGTTACGCGCGCTCGACTTTGCAGGCACATTTCTTGTAGTCGGTCTCTTTCGACAGCGGGCAAGTTGCGTCCAGTGTCAGCTTGTTGGTGAGCTGATGCTCGTCAAACCACGGCATGAACACCAATCCACGCGGTACCTTATTGCGGCCACGGGTCTCGACCCGGCTGGTGACCTCGCCCCGGCGGGTGGACAGTACGATTTCCTGCCCGCGGCGCAGGCCGCGATCCTTGGCGTCCTCCGGATGCATGTAGACGACGGCCGAAGGAAACGCGCGGTGCAGTTCCGGCACCCGGCGGGTCATCGAACCCGAATGCCAGTGTTCCAGCACACGACCGGTGGACAGCCACAGATCGAATTCCTCATCTGGCTCCTCGGCAGCGGGCTCGTAGGGGGCAAAGATGATCTTGGCTTTTCCGTCCTTGTGACCATAGAACTTAACGTCCGAGCCTTCGGGCACGTAGGGGTCGTACCCCTCGCGGAAGCGATAAAGCGTTTCCTTACCGTCAACGACGGGCCAGCGCATTCCGCGGGCCTCGTGATACATCTCGAACGGTGCAAGGTCGTGCGCATGGCCGCGTCCGAAATCGGCGTATTCTTCGAACAAACCTTTCTGAACGTAGAACCCAAAATGCTCGGCGTCGTCATTGTGGAAGCCCTCAGCCGTTTCAGACAACGGGAACTGGTCGACTTTGCCGTTGGCGTACAACACGTCGAACATGGTCTTGCCGCGATGTTCTGGCATCTTGGCCAGTAGTTCTTCGCCCCAGACTTCTTCGACGGTGAAGCGTTTGGAGAATTCCATCAACTGCCACAGGTCGGACTTGGCCTCACCCGGTGCCTGCACCTGTTGGCGCCAGAACTGGGTGCGACGTTCCGCGTTGCCATACGCGCCTTCTTTTTCGACCCACATGGCCGTGGGCAGGATCAGGTCGGCTGAAACTGCGGTCACCGTTGGATAGGGGTCAGAGACTGTTATGAAGTTCTCGGGGTTGCGGTAACCGGGATAGCCTTCTTCGTTGATGTTGGGCGCGGCCTGCATATTGTTGTTGCACTGAACCCAATACGCGTTCAGTTCGCCATCCTTCAGTTTGCGGTGCTGCAACACGGCGTGGAAGCCTGGCTTGGGCGGAATGGTGCCTTCAGGAATGTTCCAGGCAGTTTCGCAAATCTGGCGATGCTCATCATTCGCAACCACCATGTCTGCCGGCAAACGGTGGGCAAAGGTTCCAACCTCTCGCGCCGTGCCACAGGCCGAAGGTTGACCGGTCAGCGAGAAGGGTGAGTTGCCGGGTTCGGAAATTTTGCCGACCAACAGGTGCACGTTGTACATCAGCGAGTTCACCCAAGACCCGCGGGTATGCTGGTTGAAACCCATGGTCCAAAGGCTCATGACCTTGCGGGTCGGGTCGGCGTATTGCTGCGCGAGTTTCTCCAGCTTGTCCGCCGGAACACCTGACAGTTCAGAGGTGTATTCCAGGGTGTAGGGCGCAACCGCTTCGGCGTATTCTTCAAAGCTGATGCTTTCGAGCTTGCCCGAGTCCGGGTTTGCGGCGTCCTGCTGCAGCGGATTGGTCTCGCGCAAGCCATAACCGATGTCTGTGGCGGTCTTGGTGATGTTTACGTGATTTCTGACGAAATACTCGTTCACCGCGTTGTTCTGGATGATGTAGTTGGCAATATAGTTCAGGATTGCCAGATCGGTCTGAGGTTCAAACACGATGCCGTTGTCGGCCAGTTCGAACGAGCGATGTTCGAAGGTCGACAGCACGTGCACTTCGCAGCCCGGTTTGGTCAGGCGCGTATCTGTCAAGCGCGACCACAGGATCGGGTGCATCTCAGCCATGTTCGAGCCCCACAGAACGAAGGTATCCGCGTGCTCGAAGTCATCATAGCATCCCATCGGCTCATCAATGCCGAAGGTGCGCATAAAGCCAACAACGGCTGAGGCCATGCAATGCCGCGCATTAGGGTCGATGTTGTTCGACCGGAACCCGGCTTTCATAAGTTTGGAGGCCGCATAGCCTTCCCAAACCGTCCATTGACCGGATCCGAACATGCCAACGCTGGTTGGGCCTTTCTTGGCCAGCGCTTCTTTCCATTTCGCGGCCATGACATCGAAGGCTTCGTCCCAGCTGACGGGCTCGAACTCACCGTTCTTGTCGTATACGCCGTTGGTCTTGCGCAACAGAGGCGTGGTCAGGCGATCTTTGCCGTACATGATCTTGGACAGGAAGTAGCCCTTGATGCAATTCAGCCCTCGGTTCACAGGTGCGTCGGGGTCACCTTGTGTCGCGACCACACGGCCTTCTTTTGTGCCGACCAGAACTGAGCAGCCAGTGCCGCAGAACCGGCAGGCCGCTTTGTCCCAGCGGATATCCGGTACCCCGGCCTGAGCTTTGGCTTCACCCGCAGCCAGCGGGATACCAGCGGCAGAAGCCGTTGCTGCGGCCGCAGAGGCCTTTAGAAAAGTCCGGCGAGATTCAGAATGTGTCATGGCGTGGGCCTCCGGCTGGTGGTTGGGCTTGGGGCATCGGGCTGCGGATGGGCGTCCGCGAGATCCTCGAAATGGTGATAAGTCAGGGTCAATGAGATGACGCCTGGGATCTGGTGCAGATCCATGATGGTTTCGGATGCAAGGCGGGTTGGAGTGTCTTCGACGACAACAACAAATCGGCCATCTTCCGTTTCAGCGTGAATTTCGACGCCAGGTGTATTCTTCATCACCCGTGCGGCCGCATCGGTGTGATTAGGTGCGACGTGGGCAAGACAACCGCAGATGTTCATTGTTTGGCTTCCATTTGTGGTTGAGGTTGGCGTTCAAGCGCAATGGCATCGGCGGGGCATAAGCTTGGGCAAATCCCGCAGCCATTGCAGGTGTCAAAGTCCAGCGCAGGCTCTGCGCGCCCACCGGTCATCAGTTTGAAACGGATTGCGTTTTGCTCGCAGTTGTCCTGGCAGATGCGGCAACTGACGCCGTTCATTGATAAACAATTGTCCACTTTAAGCGCGGCGCGCCATGACCACTCAGCCAAACGGTCAATTTTTAATGCTTCGGTTGGGCAAACCTGAGCGCAATCGCCGCAAAACGTGCAGGGGTTGTCGGTGGGCTGGAACCGAGGATACCCGTCTGCTCCGACGGTGATTACGTCTTCGGGGCAGGTCTCTGCGCATTCACCGCACTTGCTGCACAAATCCATAAAGCACAGATCGACTGAGCCCGGAGGCCTGGCAACAGTGCCGTCCTCAGGTCTGATCTTAGCGCTTAGAAACGCGCGTCGGCTGGTCAGTTGTTGCATTGCATGCGACCTGGCTACACTCGATTCCTAAAATCGAGTGTATCGCATACCGCGATCCGTGGGAGCCTTTTTTGATTTAGGTCATTTTGACTATAAAATATTAGTCATTTAGGAAGCTTTAATTTTTCGTGCTAAAGCAATCTATTGTGATCACCGCCGCGGTCGGGCGGTCCGGATCAGCAGAAGAAAGACAAATACCGAGCCCAACGACGTCGTGACAATGCCAACCGGTAGCTCTTGCGGAGCAAGTAACAGACGGCTGAGGATGTCTGAGCCCGTCAGCAAAGCTGCGCCGACAATGGCGGCAGTTGGTACAAGCTGACTGTGCAATGGCCCGGCGATACCTCGTGCGATATGGGGAACCATCAAGCCGACAAACCCGATCACACCCGCCACGGACACAAAAACGGCGGTCGCAAGTGCTGCGACAAAAAACATCCGGAACCGCAAACCCTGAACAGGCACCCCCAAAGTGGTAGCGGTTAGATCACCGGTCAGCAGCGCATCAAGCCAGCGGCTGCGATACATCGCATAGGCCAGGATCAACACCAATCCGGCGCAGACAAGTGGGAATGTCTCCCACCTTGCGAGCCCCAAACCTCCAAGCATCCAGAAAATGACAGAATGGGCCGCACGGCTGTCGCCTGCAAAAATGAGGTAATTGGTAATCGCGGAAAACAGGAACGAAACCGCAAGCCCTGCAAGGATCAGTTTCTCGGGCGCGCTTGTGCGCAGGCCGTGAACAAGCGCCAGCACAATGCCTGATGCCACAAGCCCCCCAAAAAATGCCGCCAGCGGCAGGGTCCAAAAGCCCAGCACATCGCCAGTCACCGTGATGACGAAGACCGCCCCTGCTGCCGCTCCAGAGGACAGGCCGAACAGAAACGGGTCCGCCAGATCATTACGTGTGGTCGTTTGCAGGACAACACCGACGATGCCCAGCCCGGCCCCAATCACGGCCGCAAACAGCGCGCGCGGCAGCCGCAGGTCAAACACGATACGGTGGAGCGGGGACATCTCTCCGTCCACCACTCCAGTACCCAACAAAACGGCGGACAGTGCGTCCGAGGCCGGAATGGATGTGGTTCCGTAGATAGTCGAAATCAGCAAAAGGGCGGCCAGTACAGCCGCCCCCAGCAAGAGTGTCAGGCCAAGTCGGCCCATATCAGTTCAAGCCCGGGTGCATGGCCTTGGCCATTTTCGAAATGGCTTCGATATTTGCCGGGCCGGGGGTCAGTTCTTCGTAGCGCAGACCGATCCAGCGTTCGTTCTTGACCGCATCCGTCTGAGACATCACCGGGTGATCCTGCAAGAACTGGAATGTATCGGCGGCGCCATTTCCGGTCTGATAGTCCAGCAAAACCAGGAATTCGGGGTTCGAAGCGGCGACAGCCTCCCACGAGGAGCGCCCCCAGCTGGTGTCCATGTCGTGGGTGACGTTCTCGCCACCAGCGGCGGAAATCATCGCGTCAGGAATGGCGAACTTACCGGCCGTAAATGGTGCGTCGGCGGGGCCGTCCAGCAGGAAAACGCGGGGTTTGGGTAGGTCGGCGGTCTGCGCCTCGATTGCGGACAGTTCTTCTTGCCAGCCAGAAACCAGCTCTTCTGCCTTGTCTTCAACGTGCATGACTTTGCCCAGGCGAAGGACGTCGTTGAACAGCAGATCCATGCTGGCTTCGGGGCGTTCCTTGTCCAGATGCACGCAGCTTTCGGTCAGGATCATCGTTTTGATGCCGAAAGGCGCAAGCGTGTCCGGGGTCACGTCACCACCCGGCTTCATGCCATAGTACCAGCCCGCAAAGAAAAGGTCGGGTTCGACTGCGACCAGATTTTCAACTGTCGGATACTTGGGAGCAAGTTCCGGGATGTCGCCACGCAGAGTGTCAAACTCCGGGCTGGTTTTGTACCAGCCGGTGATACCGGTCAGACCAACGATCTTGTCCTGCAGGCCCAACGCAAAGGCCATATCGGTCATGTTCATATCGTGCACAACCAGCCGTTCGGGCTGAGTTTCGAACACTAAAGGTTCGCCGCAGTTGTCTACGGTGATCTCATGCGCCGCTGCGCTGCTTGCAACGCCGCTGATCAGTGCCGCGCACCAGAGTGTTTTCTTCATGTTGGGTTCCCTAATTTGAGATAGTGGTTCTTCGAATATCCAGTGCCGGGATCACACGGCCTTCGTGTTGAAAGCTCAGGTAATCGACACCAAACGTTTCACGGACCCTTTCGGGTGTCAGCACCTCGTGCACCGGCCCGAAACCAGTAAGGCGCGTGGACTTCATTAAAGCGACGTGAGTGGCGAATTCCGGTATCATGACCAGGTCATGGACAATCATGACCACCGTTATGCCAAGCTCTGCCACCAGCGATAGCATCCGTCCCTTGGCGTCAGGGTCCAGGTGGTTCGTCGGTTCATCCAGAAACAACAGGGAAGGGTTTTGGGCCAACGCCCGCGCAATATGCGCACGCTGACGTTCCCCTCCCGACAATACTGCCATCCGTTTGTCGGCGAGCGCGTCCAGACTGGTCAGGTTCAGGATGCGATCCAGTTCCAAAGAATGGTCTGCGGCAGATCGATCAGCATGGATCGGGATTTGTCCAAGGGCCACATAGTCGCGCAGAAACAAGCGCCCGTCAGGAGACTCCTGCTGGCTGACCACGGCAATCATTCGGGCTCGGTCCATAGCCGAAAGCTGTCGAAGGCTGCGTCCCTTTACCAGAACGTCCCCCAGCACGATCTCTTCGGCACCGCACAATAGATTCAGCAACGTTGTCTTGCCCGCGCCGTTAGGGCCGGCAATTGCCAGAATAGCCCCCTCATCCAAATCGAAATTGACGTCTTTGAGCAAAACGTCGCCGTTCAGGGCGTAATACTCCAGCGCGCGCGCCTCCAGAAAGGTCCCGCAAGTCATGCGCTGGCCTCCAGCTTGAGCGGCGGAAGGCGCGATAGGGTTTTTTCAAGAAGGGCGGGGGGGCGATTTGTTGCGTCGGTCCAGCCGTCGTCGCTGTTGTGGTACTGATGCGCAAATTCGACCAATGCGTCCACATCCTGATCCGATTGTATATCACCGAATAGGTACTGCGCCTTGTCTAATGCTTGAAACCCGACCGTCGTGGGTCGGCTGCAACCGGCCATGCAGGAGACATTACGGATGCCAAAGCTGGTTGGAAGCTTGGCTTCCAGCGCATCTCGCAGTGAAGCTGCCCGGTCAGAGCCTTCGCAGGTTTCGCAAATCAGAAGAAAATGATCAGGATTGTTCGGCATGGCCCACTCCGCTTGTGGCCAAGCGCGAACAGAAGGTGCCAGTAATGTCATCACGTCCAGGACGTGTCATAGAGCCTCCTTCCAGGACGCCCCGCCCCGGGTTGGTTGAATATTGGATGGTAGGTCTCCTGACTTGCGGGTCGTAGCTTGGCCATCCTTCCCGACCTATTAGGGTCAGTGGATAATTGGCGTCGCTCACCGCTTACAGTTGCGGGGGCAGTCACGGACTTGGTGCCGGTTGGCAACCTCACCGTATTCCCTTTTCATCCCTCGGCGAACCAGAGGGAACCATCAGGGCTGATGCTTGCCCGAGTTCCGATTTTGGGTCAAGCGATAATCCGCACCTCCCCGCGCGACTTTGCTGCCATTTTGCCATTTGTCTTTCGGCGACATACCGACTACGCTGCGTCGCAGAAATGACAGCAACAAGATGGGCGGATCTCGCCTCGAAAGGCCCAGAATCCAAACGCTTGGAACGACGAAAGCGCATTCGAACACAAAACCGGACGAGATGAAAATTCAGGAAAACCGAACTTATTCTCAACTGAAAGTGGGCGACAAAGCACAGGTTACCCGATTGTGCACCGTGGACGATTTGTACGCGTTTGCGTCGGCCTCGGGCGACCACAACCCTTTGCATTTGGCGGCCTATGACGGAGACGGAGATGGGCAGCCAGAGGCTGTCGCGCCCGCGTTGTGGCCAGCGGGTTTGGTGGCTGCGGTTATCGGGAACATCTTGCCGGGGGCTGGTACGCAAACACGTCGGGCAGATCTGAGTTTTCATGCGGCGGTTTTGGCAGGTCAAGAACTGACGGCCTTTGTTTCCATAATCGAAAAGCGCGAAGATGGCGACGTGACGTGCTCGACCGAGGTGCGCCGGGTCAACGACAATGCATTGATCCTGAGCGGTACGGTACAGGTCACGCCACCGCCACGGCATTTGACATTCGATTCGGTTGAGGTCCCGGGGCTAATCGTTCAGCGGCACCGGCACTTTGATGCCCTGTTAGAAAAGGCCCGGCCACTGGATCCAATGCCGACGGCTGTCGTCGCCCCAGAAGAGCCGAAATCGCTGGGCGGGGCGTTGCTTGCGGCTAAAAACAGCATCATCACTCCGATTTTGGTGGGCGATCCGGTTAAAATTACCGCCGCAGCTGCCCAGCTTGAGGCTGACGTGTCCGGAATAGAGATCATTGAAGCGCAGCACCACGATGCGGCGGCGCATCACGCAGTCGGTCTGGTCGTTGAAGGCAAGGCCCGGATGTTGATGAAGGGTCACTTACATACAGATGTCCTGCTGCGCGCCGTTTTGCGCCGCGAAAAGGGGCTGAGGACCGGGCGACGCCTTTCGCATGTGTTCGTTATGGACGTGCCCGGCATGTCCCGGCCCATTATGGTAACCGATGCAGCTGTAAACATTGCGCCGGATCTCGAAACCAAGGCCGACATTGTTCAGAACGCAATCCATCTGGCGCATTCCATCGGTATCGAGATGCCCAAGGTTGGTGTTTTGTCGGCGGTCGAAACGATCAACCCGCACCTGCCGTCGTCTGTCGATGCGGCGCTGTTGTCGAAAATGGCCGAGCGTGGGCAGATCATCGGCGGGCTGGTCGATGGCCCCCTGGCCATGGACAACGCAGTTGATCTGAATGCCGCGCGGACAAAGGGCATAACCTCGCAGGTTGCGGGTGTCGCAGATATTCTGGTTGTTCCGAACATTGAGGCGGGGAACATGGTGGCCAAACAGCTGACATATATCTCTCATGCTGAGGCTGCTGGTGTCGTGGTTGGTGCTGCGGCGCCGATCATCCTAACGTCCCGCGCGGATGATGACGCCTCGCGGCTGGCATCCTGTGCAGTCGCAGCGCTTCACGCAATTGCGAATGAAGGCAAAATCAATGGCTGAACATGTTCTGGCACTGAATGCCGGGTCGTCCTCGTTGAAATTCGCGTTGTACGAACTGGTCGAGGATCGCCGCCCCAGTATGCGCTGGCGCGGTCAGATCGAGAGGTTGGGGGATGCCCCACGTCTGTTGGCCCAGTCGGCGGGGGGGCGGTCAGTCGATCGACAGCTTTCTGGGGCGAAATCCCATGGCGAAGCGATCAATGCGTTTCTCGAACTTACCCGCGAATACCTTCCGGACATTCACGTCCGGGCCGTTGGCCATCGCGTCGTTCATGGCGGGCCGGTTTATTCCGAACCCGTCGTGGTGGATGATCGTGTACTTGACACGCTAAGCGGGTTCATTCCCTTCGCACCTTTGCACCAACCCTACAGCCTTGCCGGTATCAAGGCTGCCGCTGCGGCTTTTCCCGGCACAACTCAAGTAGCGTGTTTCGACACCGCGTTTCACCGGACGCATCCTTGGGTGAATGATACCTTTGCTCTTCCGCAACGTTTTTACGAGAAGGGTGTGCGCAGATACGGGTTTCACGGTCTGAGCTATGACTATGTCTCGCAAAAGCTGAAGGAAATCGCGCCGGGCCTTTACGATGGGCGCGTAGTTATTGCACATCTTGGAAACGGTGCATCGATGTGTGCCGTGTCGGGTGGGCGGGCTGTGGCCTCGACTATGGGATTTTCCGCGCTGGACGGTCTGCCCATGGGCACACGCAGTGGGCAACTGGACCCAGGCGTTGTGCTGTACATGATGCAGCAAGAGGGGATGGAGGCCGACGAGATTGCTGAGCTTCTCTATCGCAAGTCCGGCTTGTTGGGACTGTCCGGCATGTCCTCTGATATGCGCACACTGCTAGCCGCTGACACACAGGAAGCGCGCAAAGCGATTGAGTATTATGTCTTCCGTATCCGCCGGGAACTGGGCGCTTTGTCTGCTGCTTTGGAAGGTATTGATGCTTTGGTGTTCACTGGGGGCATCGGCGAAAATGCTGCCCGCATCCGTCAGATGGTCTGCGAAGGAATGCGTTGGATCGGGATTGAAATGGACCCCAACAGAAACGCGGACAACGGCACAGTTCTGTCGACCGATTTTAGCCGGGTGCGCATTCTGGCCATTCCAACGAACGAAGAGATGGTGATTGCCCGTGCAGCAGCCAGAATGGCCTGACGGCTACTGATCCGATTTGTTCTTCCCGCGCCGCGCGTATCTGAGCAGGACGCCAAGTAGCGTGCTGATTATGTCGGGCGACAGCACCCCGATCGGGTCGCGTTTGAGACCGACAATCATGTTTCGCGCCTCGGTGACATTGTCCCGGACTTCATCCTCGATGTCGTGCAGTGCCATATCCCGCAACTCTACTGCTGCCGACGTATCGCTTTCTGCGGTCATAGAATTTGCCACCAGAGCGAGAAGAACCGCAAGTACGAGATTAACCCCGGCCACTATGACCGCCGCCAAAGATTTTGACATGGTCTCGGACAACCAAAAGAACCCTGCGACGTTCAGCATGATAACCGCCAGCCCGACGGCCAACCCGGCAGCTGCATAAAAACCCGTGCGCTTTGCCGCCACGGCCAGTTGTCTTTGCGCAATCAGCCGTTCGGCGCGCAGGATGATCGAAACGTTACGTGAAATGCGGCTCATGATCGGGCTCCTACCGGGAACGGCCTAGAAGATAGCCAACCGTGAAAATCCCCAGGGCGAACAGGATCGGCCTTTTGTGGGGAAATTCCTCTAACTCAGTCATGACTTCTTCCAGCTGCGTTGACCACTCGTCCAGGGTTTCGACAATTCCGTCCGACATAGATTTATCCGGATCGGCTTGTTTGTCGTCTTTTGACGCTGAGTTGCTGGATTGTTCGGCCAGCTGACGTCGCAATTCTGCGACTTCGGCTTCTAACTGTGCTTTGGTTACCATCTCTCAGGTCCTTCGATGGCCGCGCAAAAATCAGGCTCGCGACTTTTCCTTTGTCCCGGCTCAGTTTAATTCGATTTTTTGAATTCAGGAAAGGGTGTTATCCCGATGCTGCTACCAGCACCGGGCTCGGATGAGGCGCAAACAGGCCGACGTGCGCGCTAACTCCCTATCAATAGTCCGATACCAGCAGGAACTCCGGCTCGGCATCTTCTTCAATCGTTGCATAGCGTGGGATGGGATCCTCGAACACATTGTCGGTTCGGTCATCGTTCACTGTTGAAACCTCGCCGATCAGGCAGTCACCTTTTTCCGCCCAGAATGCGTGCCAAATGCCGGGCATCAGGGTGACGCTCTGGCCGGGCTTCAGCCTCAGCAACTCGCCGGGTTGGATGGTGACGGGGCAGCTGTCGCTGGGAACGACCACCGGATTGTCTCTGTCAATGCCGCCTTCAGGGTCCGAGGCATAAATCTCCATAACCAGGTCGCCGCCGCCCCGGTTGATAATGTCTTCGGCCTTGATGATGTGGCGATGCATTGGCGACAGTTGTTTGTCTCTGGAAATCAAAAGCTTTTCGGCGTAAAGCATCCCGCGACCTTTGTTCAGATCCTGCACATCGCCGTTGCGCAAGGTAAAAAGGAACAGGCCAAGTTCATCAAACCGGCCTTGGCCGTAATCGGTGATGTCCCACCCAAGCCCGCGGTCGCGTATGTCTTGCGCCTGGGTGCTGCGCAATTGCTCCGGAGACCAGTTGGCAAATGGGGGCAGAACAGCGCCGAATGAGCGTATGAATGCCTCGGCCTCGGATTTGATGGTATTGATATCAGATCTTTTCATCTCGGTCCCTCGTAGGGTCAAAGTTCATGTGCCCAGGGCGGGTTTGCTCCGGCGCGGGAAACTGTGATTGCGGCCACGTCTGCCCCCTTGGTCAACGCCGCACGCAGATCATCCGGGCCCAGCGTTCGTAGATTGGCCTTTGTCAATCGACCTGCGCCGTCCAACTCGGCCAGAACACCTGCGTTGAACGTGTCTCCTGCGCCCACGGTATCGACGACCTCGACCGCCTTGACAGGCACCGAGGTTTCGGACCCGTCTGCCAAATATCCCGAGGCCCCATCACTGCCGCGCGTTACGATGACGACGGCCGGGCCTGCTTGCAGCAGCAAAGGTACTTTCTCGGCCAGTGTTTCAGGTCCCGGAACGATCCAGTCCAGATCCTCATCCGAGACTTTGACGATGTCAGATTGTGCAATCATACGGTTTAGCCGGGTACGATACCGCGTTTGATCCTTGATAAATCCAGGCCGGATATTTGGATCCAGCATGACCGCTCGGTCCGCTCCGTGACGCTCAAGCAGGGCCGCATAAGCATCCGCGCAGGGTTCGCACGCCAGGCTAATCCCGCCAAAATACAGCGCTGACGCAGCAGGCAATTGTTTTGGCATATCCTCAGGGGTCAACATGCGCCCGGCCGAGTTTTCGTCGACAAAGTTGTAGCTGGCATGGCCATCTTCCAACTGGACAAAGGCCAGTGTCGTCGGGCGATCCGATCGGATCACATGGCTGGCGTCTACATGGCTGGTTTGCAGCGCGTCCGCCAGTTGCTGTCCGAACATATCCGACGATAGCCCGGTCAAAAGACCCGCTGGCGCGCCTAGCCGACCCAGCGCTACGGCTGTGTTGAACACTGCGCCACCGGAGTGGGGCACGAATCCGCGCGACCCAGAAACGGTTGGCTCGGCGATCATGTCGATCAGGGCTTCACCGCAGCACAAAATCATGCCGTGGTCCTTTCTGTAATCAGGTCAGGCGGCCAGTTTACCGCGCGAGCGCACTTTTACAGAAATTGTTAGCGCCAACAATGCCAAATTCATCCTGTTCTGACACATAGAGGTTCATTGACCGCCGCAGTTCGCTGAACCGCCCACCAGCATTGAAGGCATCCCGGAACACATCCTTGAACAACCAACGGTTTTTCTCGGCGACGCCACCCACGAGGAAAACACCACCTGTCGGCATGTACGCTACGGCGAGGTCACCCATGATAGCCCCGAGATGGGTTTTGAACATAAGCGCAGTTTTGACGGCGATAGGATCGGAGCCCGCAAGCGCATCCTGCAGTATGTCCTTAGCGCTGCGCTTCGGCGCATCTGCCTGCCCAAATGCCATGCTTGCGGCTTCGTATAGTATGGGAAGGCCGGTGCCGCTGAGGAACATTTCAGCTTCGAGCACCAGACTGTTATCAAAGAAGCACTCGGGCGCGATTTGGCGCGCTGCCTTGAAGATTTCGACCTCATCCTCGTGCCGAGGCGACAGGCCGACATGGCCGCCTTCGCCCGACGCGGTATGATACCGCCCTTCCGAATACAGCAATGCGCCGACGCCAAGGCCAGTACCAGGGCCTACGACCAATCGCGTTCCGGTTGGTGGTGTATCTGCCCCTTGCAAGACCTCAACATGGTCTCCGGTGATTTCGGCAACTGACCAGGCGGCGGCGGTGAAGTCATTGATAACAAACGTATGCTGGGCGCCCGTAGCTTTGCCGATATCACGTTCAGACAGGTCAAGATGCGCATTCGTCAACCGGATTGTCCCATCCTTGACGGGTCCGGCTCCGGCCGCAACGACGGCGCGTGGATCGGTACCAATCTCGTCGCGCAGGCTGTGAAACGCATCCAGAAGCTCTGGCAGCGACCCGGTTGGGTGTTTGCGAAGGTCAGTCAGCTCTCCGTTCGAGATGACACCCAGACGTGTGTTTGTGCCGCCAATGTCCGCAACAAGATTCCAATGTTCATGCATGGTTCCGGCAGGTTGAGCCATCGGCAGGGAAACAGCCCCACCGGACAACGCGGATTTCAACGCTTTGTAAGAGGTTTTGGGCGTCCGTTCGAGCGTATCGAAATCGACATCGACCAACCCGAACCGTTTTTCATAACCAAAGGACCATTCGTAATTGTCCAGCAGCGACCAGACGAAATAACCCTTGACTGGAACGCCTTCGTTCAGCGCTTTTTGAACAGCGCCAAAGTGCTGGTTGAGGTAGTCAATGCGGTCATCATCCTGCCGACGTTCAGGGCTGGCCATGCCGTTTTCCGTTACATAGATCGGCAGATCACCTGTGTAATCGCGCATCGTGCGTGTAAGGAAGCGGGTCAGGGCGTCTGGTTCGATCTCCCACCCCATTTGGGTTTTGGGCAGCGGTCCGGGAACCTCTTTCAGGCTTGGCCACGACGTATCAGCAGGCGCGATCAGTTTACGGGTGTAATAGTTCAAGCCGCACCAATCGACAGGCGTGCCGATGGTTTCAAAATCGTTCTGCCAGCCAGAAGGAAGATGAGGCTCCAACCCGTCCAGCACGTTTTGCGGATAGGATTTGTTGAACACGCCGCCAAGGAAGAACCGGTTGTAAATCCCGTCATAAAGCTCAGCCGCCTTGCGCGCGGCGGGGCTGTCATCAGCGGGCGCGGCCCATTCCAGATTGAACACAGCACCCAGGTTCGACATCCCCAGACCGCGCATCGCCTCAATGGCGCGACCATGAGCCAGCAGAACATGATGCATGGCCCGTGCCGTCGCGCGAATGTCGCGCATTCCGGGTGCATGGTGGCCTTCAAAGTGGCTCAGCCAGCTGACACACCACGGCTCATTGATCGGCGCAACACTGTACATACGGTCGCCGATGCGGCCCATGATGACCTCGGTGAAATCGGCAAACCAGCTTGCGATATCCCGGTTGCGCCAGCCGCCCAGATCAGCAAGCGGAGAGGGCAATTCCCAATGATACAGGGTCGCACAGGGCCGAATGCCGCGTTCCAGCAGCGCGTCGGCGAGCCGGTCGTAATAGTCGAGGCCTGCCTGATTAACGGGGCCACGCCCTTCAGGCAAAACACGCGCCCAGCTTGTCGAGAACCGGTAGCAATCAAAACCCGCGTCCCGCACCAGGTCGAAGTCTTGTGGAAAACGGTTCAGGTGGTCACAGGCCAGATCTCCATTTTCGTTTCGCACCACGTTTCCGGGTGAAGCGGCAAAGCTATCCCAATGGGTTTCCCCCGCACCACCTTGTGCGTGGCCTTCTATTTGATAAGCCGAGGTTGCGACACCAAAGAGAAAGTCTTTGGGGAAGTCCGAACGAGTGTATTTCATTTTTCAGAACCTGTTGGGAGCGGGGCCGGTCGAGCCGCCAACTACCAGCTCGGCCTCCAGCAATCTAGTTTTAACCGGGTCTTCCGGTGATTTGATGCGTTCGATCAGCATTTCAGCGGCCATTTCTCCGGCTCGACGTACGGATGACCGTGTGGCCGTGAAAATGGGGACATCCTGCCCGTTCTTTAGGTAAGAAAGGTCGTCGTCATGGGCGATGACCGAAACGTCTTTGCCCATCTTCAAGCCCGCTTCGTTTAGCGCACGGCGCACTCCGATAGCGGATATCATAGAGGCGGTCAGGATTGCCGTCGGTGGGTCATCCAGACGCAACATATCGCGTGTTTCATGGTGGCCATAGACCTCGGTCATCTCGGCGCTGCGCATCAAATCGGGATCGGGTGAGAGGCCTGCGTCGCGAAGTGCCTCAAGATATCCGTCGCGGCGACGTTGAGCGAAATCCATATCCTCAAGCCCGTTGATCAGGGCGATCCGCCTATGTCCAAGGTCGATCAGAAACCGTGTGGCGCGCAGGAATGAGCTTTTGTTGTTCACGTCGATCCAGTCATAAGGCACGTCGACCCCGGTTGATCTGCCGTGTACGATAAATGGCACTCCCATTCGATTCAGGACTTCAATTCGGTGTTCGTTGACTTTGGGGCCTTGCAAAACAATTCCATCTACGGCGCCGCGCTGGAAAAGACTGCGATAAGCTTCTTCAATCGAAGTGTCATCCGCATTGGTGAACATCATGTCATACCCATGATCCGAGTATTTGCGGGCCGCACCGGCGACAAAGTCGCCGAAGATTGGGTTGACCATTTCATGTTGGGATGAGCTGGGAATCACATGCCCGATAACCATCGACCGCCCGGTCGCCAGCCCTTTTGCTCGGCTGTTGGGGCGATAGCCGTGCTTGGCAGCGGCGGCTTGAACTCGCTGGCGCGTATCCTCGTTCACCTCAGGGTAGCCGTTCAGTGCGCGGCTGACCGTGGTTTGAGATAAGCCAAGGATTTCTGAGAGCTGCTTTAGATTCATCTTCGCCTCAAAGCGCCTTCAAATTTTGCTTTTTGCGGATTTCGAGCATATCATGCCCGACCGCTGTATATTGCCGTTACCGCTCTAAATATTGATAATATAGACATCAGTAAACAGATTATTGACATAAATTGGATGTTAGCGGATAAAGTGCGATATCCAAAGCGCTTTGAAAATGAGTCTCGGGGCGCGAGCAAAGTTGGGAGGAAACTTCATGAAACACTCGCTTTATACAGGCGCGGCCGCGTTCGCCCTGATGGCGGGCGCGGCGTATGCCGACAAGGTCACCGTGTTCGGTCCATGGTTGGGGCCTGATCAGGAAAATGTCGAAAAGGTTCTGGATGGCTTCGCCGCAGCGACCGGGCATGAGTACACCTATGTCGGCTCGGACAGCTTTGAGCAGCAGATCAGAATTGATGCCGAGGCTGGATCGGCACCCAATGTTGCAGTGTTTCCCCAGCCCGGTCTGGCTGCGGACATGGCCAGAGCGGGTTTCCTGACACCACTGGCTGACGGAACGGCAGACTGGATTCGCGACAACTATGCGGCGGGTCAGTCTTGGGTTGATCTTGGGACGTACCAGGGGCCGGACGGACAGGATCATCTGTATGGCTTCTTTTACAAGGTCGACGTGAAATCGTTGGTTTGGTTTGTTCCGGAAAACTTCGAAGACGCCGGTTATGAAATCCCGACCACGATGGAAGAATTGAAGGCGCTGACCGATCAGATAGTTGCGGATGGTGAAACGCCTTGGTGCATTGGCCTGGGTTCCGGCGGCGCGACCGGTTGGCCCGCGACCGACTGGGTCGAAGACATGATGCTGCGCACGTTGCCGCCTGAAGACTACGACGCCTGGGTTGCCAACGACTTGAAGTTCAACGACCCAAAGGTTGTCGCCGCGATCGAAGAATTCGGTGCGTTTGCGCGCAACGATGATTACGTGGCCGGTGGGGCAGGCGCCGTCGCAACGACTGACTTCCGCGATAGCCCGAAGGGCATGTTCAGCTCCCCTCCGCAGTGCTACATGCATCGTCAGGCCTCGTTCATTCCGGCCTTCTTCCCTGAAGGTACGGTTGTGGGCGAAGATGCCGACTTCTTCTATTTCCCGGCTTACGAAAGCAAGGATCTTGGTAGTCCGGTGCTTGGTGCCGGAACGGTTTGGGCAATCACCAATGACAGCCCGGGCGCACATGCACTGATTGAATATCTGGAGACGCCCGAAGCGCACGAAACCTGGATGGCGCTGACCGGTTTCTTAACGCCGCACAAAGGCGTCGATACTTCAGTTTTCTCGGACCCTACGCTGAAGAAGATGAACGACATTCTTCTGGGGGCCACCACCTTCCGGTTTGACGGTTCCGACCTGATGCCGGGCGGCGTTGGTGCAGGCACCTTCTGGACTGGCATGGTCGACTATACGGGCGGAACATCTGCCCAGGACGTTGCCGACGAAATCCAGTCTTCGTGGGACGCGCTGGACTAAGGCGTCTGAGATTGGGCAACCCGCACAGCCGGGTTGCCCGAACCTACCGTCGCAAGGGAGAGCGGCATGCATCCGGCATTTCAGGGCCTGCTGACCATCGCCATTGGCGTGTCAGGTTGCGTGGGCTATTTCTACCTATCCAATCAGTTTCTTGACAAAGTTCTGTTCCCGCCTCGAGGGCCGAATGCTGGCCGCAACATCAACCGCGCGAACATCATCCGGCCTTGGTTGTTCCTGTTTCCAGCGCTGGCCGCTTTGGGCCTGTATCTGGCCTATCCGGTCGTCGAGACCCTGCGCCTGTCACTGACTGATCGTGTCCCGGGTGGCGGCTACAAGTGGGTAGGGCTGGATAACTATATCCAGATGGCCAAGGAGCCCAAGTTTTGGGAAGCAATGCGCAACAACATGTTCTGGCTGATCATTGTGCCCGCCATGTCGACGGCGTTTGGCCTGTTGGTGGCGCAGCTGACCGACCGCATTCGTTGGGGGAATCTGGCCAAGTCGCTGATCTTTATGCCTATGGCGATCTCGTTCGTGGGGGCGTCGGTTATCTGGAAGCTGGTTTATGACACACGTCCGGCCGAACAAGATCAGATTGGAATGCTGAATGCGCTGTATATTTTCTTTGGCGGGACCGAACCGCAGACATGGCTGACGATACCGTTCTGGAACAGCTTTTTGCTGATGGTTGTCCTGATCTGGATTCAGACTGGTTTTGCCATGGTGATCCTGTCGGCCGCCCTGCGTGGTATCCCCGAAGAAACGATTGAAGCCGCAATTCTGGATGGGGCCAACCCGTTCCAGATCTTTTTTCGGATCAAGGTACCGCAGATCAAAACCACTATTCTTGTCGTCTGGACCACGATCACCATTACTGTCCTCAAGGTCTTTGACATCGTCTTCGCCATGACCAACGGCCAATGGGAGACGCAGGTTCTCGCCAACTACATGTACGACAAGCTGTTCCGAGCGAATGACTGGGGCGTCGGGTCCGCTTCGGCCATGGTTATTATGCTCCTGGTGGCTCCGATTCTCGTCTGGAATGTGCGCAACGCGCGGAAAGAGATGGAGTAAGGCAATGAGCGATATTGCAGGAACCAAACCCGCCCTTCGCTGGGTCGTCCATGCCTCGGTCATCTTTTTGGTGGTGCTGTGGGTTGTGCCAACTCTGGGTCTTTTGATCTCGTCCTTCCGGACGGCGGATCAGATCGCAACCAGCGGCTGGTGGCGGTCGCTGTTTCCGTCCGAGCAGAACCTGACACTGCGCAGCGCTGCCCCCGAAACCCAAGTTCTGGAAAACGGGATGTACGTGATCGAAGGCAATCTGTTTGACGAAGGAACTAAAGCGACAATCTCAAAGTGGGGAATCAGCTCTCGCGCGATTGATGCCTTTGCCCCCGGCGAAACGGCTGAGCTGCGAAAGGGCGGTACAATCACCGTAGATGCCGCAGGAAATTACCGCATGGAGAACTCGGACGAGTTCACCGGCAGTCGCGGATCGCGGGTTTTTGTAACTGCAGAGTTGCCGCCTGAATTCACCTTAGACAACTATCACAAGGTTCTTCTGGCAGAAGACAGCACCGACAGTATGGGACGTGCGTTTTTCAACACACTGACCGTGACGATACCGGCAACGATCATTCCAATTCTTGTGGCGGCTTTTGCGGCCTACGCGCTGGCCTGGATGGATTTCCCCGGACGCGCGTTGCTTATTGCGGCTGTCGTTGGCCTGCTTGTTGTCCCGCTACAACTGGCACTGATCCCGTTGCTTAAATTCCACCTGAATATTGGCATTGGCAAAGGGTATCTGGGCGTCTGGATGGCGCATACCGGTTTCGGGATGCCGCTGGCGATTTACCTTCTACGAAACTACATGGCCGGCCTGCCACGTGACCTTATCGAAAACGCGCGGGTCGATGGGGCGACTGAGTTCCAGATATTCACCAAACTGATCCTGCCGCTCAGCTTTCCCGCCTTGGCATCTTTCGCAATCTTTCAGTTCCTTTGGACATGGAATGACCTGCTGGTTGCCAAGGTGTTCCTGATCGACGCGTCCGGGCAAACCACGGTTATGACCAACCGTATCGTCGAGCTTTTGGGCACGCGCGGTGGCAACTGGGAAATCCTTGCCACAGCGGCCTTTGTTTCGATCATCGTCCCGCTGATCGTCTTTTTCGCAATGCAAAAATATCTGGTCCGCGGTCTGTTGGCCGGTTCCGTTAAGTAGAGGCGTCTGATGAACGTGCAGAACACCGTAGAACTACATAAAGCAACCAAAGCGTCCGCCGATTGGTGGCGGGGCGGAGTGATTTACCAGATCTATCCGCGCAGCTTTCAAGACAGCAACGGCGACGGGATTGGTGATCTTAAAGGGATCACCCAACGGTTGGGTTATATCGCGTCGCTTGGCGTCGATGCCATCTGGATCTCGCCCTTCTTCAAATCACCGATGAAAGACTTCGGATACGACGTCAGCGACTATCGTGATGTCGATCCGATGTTCGGCACAATGGAAGATTTCAAAGGCCTATTGGAGCAGGCACATTCAATTGGTCTGAAGGTGATGATTGACCTTGTGTTGTCACACACGTCGGATCAGCATCCTTGGTTCAAGGAAAGCCGGTCTAGCCGTGAGAATGCCAAGTCTGACTGGTACGTTTGGGCTGACCCAAAGCCAGACGGAACGCCACCAAACAATTGGCTTTCCATCTTTGGTGGTTCTGCGTGGCAATGGGATTCCCGGCGCCTGCAGTATTACCTGCACAACTTTTTGACGTCCCAACCGGACCTGAACTTCCATTGCCCAGACGTGCAGGATGCATTGCTGGACGTTGCACGGTTCTGGCTGGACATGGGTGTGGATGGTTTTCGCCTGGACACGATAAACTTCTACTTCCACGACAAGCAACTGCGCGACAATCCTGGCCTGCCAATGGATCAACGAAATGCTTCCATTGCGCCGATGGTGAACCCCTATAATCATCAGGATCACCTTTTCTCCAAAAGCCAGCCGGAAAACATCGCCTTCCTCGAGCGTTTGCGTGCCCTTACGGACGAATATGAAGGTCGCGCTTGCCTTGGCGAGGTCGGCGACGCGCAGCGGGGTCTTGAGATCATGGGGGCATACACCTCGGGCGATAAACGCATGCATATGTGCTATGCGTTTGAGTTTTTGGAAAAACGCGCCCTGACTGCCGCTTACGCCAAACAGGTGTTTGATCAGTTGGAAGATAAGGCCGGAGACGCTTGGCCTTGCTGGGCATTCTCGAACCACGATGTCCAGCGCCACGCGACACGGTGGGCGCTGGACGATGCGGCCATCCGTCAGCACGCGGTTCTCATGATGTGTCTGCGCGGATCGGCTTGCCTGTATCAGGGCGAAGAACTTGGTTTGCCCGAGGCGGACGTGCCATTTGAACAACTACAAGACCCTTACGGCATCGAATTCTGGCCGGAATTCAAAGGTCGCGATGGTTGTCGTACCCCGATGGTATGGGCGGCGCAGGACGAACAGTCGGGTTTCAGTACCGGTGCCCCCTGGCTGCCCGTCAGCCAAATTCAGGCCGAGCGTGCAGTAGACAGGTTAGAGCAAGACCCAAACTCCATGCTGCAACATTATCGCCGTGCCATTGCGCTGCGCCACGCGCATTCCGCACTAATGTCTGGCCAGCAGCGCGACATGGCACAATCCGGTCCGATCCTGACCTTCCTTCGTGAAGACGGTGCCGAGCAGATCTTCTGCGCTTTCAATCTGGGATCTGACAGAACGGAAGTCACACTGCCTGACGGTAACTGGCAATTTATCGGGCAAGAACTGGGCGGCGTCGAAGGGGCGGGGACAATGGCCCTCGGCGCGGCTCAATTCTGTTTGATGATGCGCGAAAAGGAGTAAGCCATGTCGGAACTCAATCTTACGGACGTGGCAAAGACCTATGGCAACGTCGATGTCCTAAAAAACATCAACCTGGACATAG
Organism: Ruegeria sp. BI12; assembly: GCF_056537985.1. Lineage (NCBI taxonomy): Bacteria > Pseudomonadati > Pseudomonadota > Alphaproteobacteria > Rhodobacterales > Roseobacteraceae > Ruegeria > Ruegeria sp. BI12. Next base: position 545,619 of record NZ_JBQFSL010000002.1, read on the forward strand.
AGCGCGGCGAACTGATCGTCTTTGTCGGGCCCTCTGGCTGTGGCAAATCTACTTTGCTGCGTATGATTGCAGGGCTTGAAAAGATCTCGGGCGGAACGCTTGAAATCGAAGGTCAGGTAATGAACGACGTGCCACCTGCGCAGCGGGGCATTGCGATGGTCTTCCAAAGCTATGCCCTGTACCCGCATATGACCGTGCGCGAGAATATGGCCTTTGCTTTGAAGATCGCCAAAATGCCGGCTGACGAGGTTGACGCAGCCGTTGAGCGCGCCGCGAGCATTCTACAGCTTGAGCCGTTTCTGGACCGGCTTCCAAAAGCCCTTTCCGGTGGTCAGCGTCAGCGGGTAGCAATCGGTCGAGCCATCGTGCGCGACCCAAAGGTCTATCTGTTTGATGAACCGCTCTCCAATCTTGATGCGGCACTGCGCGTTGCGACTCGCATTGAAATCGCGCGCCTGAAAGAGGCAATGCCCGACAGCACGATGGTTTATGTGACCCACGATCAAGTCGAGGCGATGACACTGGCCAGCAGGATAGTCGTTCTGGCCAATAAAGGGATCGCGCAGGTCGGCACCCCGCTTGAACTTTACGAAACGCCCGACAATGAGTTTGTCGCCCAGTTCATCGGTTCGCCTGCAATGAACCTCTTGCCGGGAGTCATCACGCAGACTGGTGAACACACAGTCATAAAGCTTGATGGCGGAGGGACCGCAGTATCCAGCATCCCGACCGATGCAACTGATGAAGGTAAGCAGGTGAATATCGGTGTGCGCCCCGAAGATTTTTACCCGGTTGAAAGCAACCCGATTATGGAAGGTATTGTGGATTTCACCGAGGCACTCGGAGAGGTCACGCTGCTGTATTTTGCCGCCAATGACGGCGAGGACGCTACAATCGCAAAACTACCCGGAGTCCAAAAAAACATGCGGGGTCAAACGGTTGCTGTTTCAGCGGATCCCGGCAAGGTGCACCTGTTTCACCAGGGGCTGTCTATGAGAAAATAACTGTGGCTTGTGCCCAGTGATTCAAAAAATCGTGCGGATCCGTTCGCGGATGCGTGACAGCCCCTGTCCAAAATCATCCCGAAAAATAGTGCGGGCTAGGCAAGTGTTCTCAACGAGCCGATCGTTGGGCGTTGGCGTCGTAGGGCGCGCAATGTAACGTTTCCGTTTCTCAACTGAGGCCTGAAACACAGTCCCTGCCTCGGCTGGCACCTGTGACGGTTTCTTACGAAACGGTGCCATTGGCGGCTATTTTGTTATCAAAACGCCACTAACGGCCAAGGGGATAACTAACCATATTTGCAGGATTAATCTGCGGTCCGGACGTACGAATTTTCCACTCTGTCACTTTTGGCCTGACAACGCCCCCGCAAAGTTCTAGCGTGGCACCCATAATAACAAACAGTCCAATAACGGGAGAACCAAAATATGGCTGAACGGAATACACTTTCCAGACGCTCGGTCCTGAAAGGTGCAGGCGCGGCTGCTCTGGCAGCACCACTTTATAGCAAAAGCGCGCTGGCCTCTTCGGGTGAAATCAACATTCTGATGTGGTCGGACTATCTGCCGCCTGCTTTCTTGCAAGAGTTTGAAACTCTGACTGGAATCAAAGTTAACTACACCGGCATCGGGTCGAACGAAGAGATCATCAACAAGATGAAGGCCACCAAGGGCCAAGGATTCGACATCGTATCGCCGACGAATAACCGCTCGTTGCAGTGGGAACCGCTGGAACTGTTGCAGCCTTTCGACATGAACAAGGTTCCGATTGATCTGGTGAACCCTGCGATGGCGCAGATTGGCACCGATGCCTGGAACTTTAGTGACAGTGGCGTGCATTGGTTGCCGCATATCTGGGGCACCGAAGGTATTGCCTATCGCACGGACCTGTGGCTGCCCGAAGGCGACGCCCCGTCATACGGGGATGTCTGGTCGGAAGAGAATGCGGGCAAAACCATGGGCCGCGCGCATTCGATGATGCTGGGTGCTGGCCTTTATATGGAGCGCTCCGGTGAAATGGAGCCGGGTTCTGTTTGGGCCGCATACGGCGACGAAGACACCATGCGCAAGGTTTGGGGCCAGATCACCGACTGGTGCATCGAACGCAAAAACCGGATCAAGCTGATCTGGAATGACGCTGACACCCAGAAGAACGGCTTGCTGAACGAAGGTGTGGTCGTCGGCCAGACCTGGGACGGTCCGCCTCTGGCGCTGAAATCGGCCGGTGAGCCGGTGCATTATCAGGCACCGGTTGAGGGCGCGATGGCATGGGTTGACGGTATGTCGATGCCGTCTGGTGCAGCAAATATCGATCAGGTCTATGCCTTTATCGATTTTGCCTATCAGGCAAAACCGGCCGGTGTGGCGATCGACAGCCATGGCTACAACTCGCCGGTTCTCGGTGCCGACCAGTATTCCGGCGATACCTACAAGAAGAACTTCGCCGAGGCCTATCCGGGCGACTCGCTGGCAAATCTAAACCCGTGGCCTGCTGAGGCTCCGTGGTATGCCGAAACCCGGACTGAGTTCGTCAACAAGTTCAAAAGCGCCTAATCGCTTTGAAACCCTGCCCTCCGCCAATGCGCGGAGGGCAATGAACCCGCACGCATTGACCGCGTGACGGATGCATTTTCGGCGCGTTGGGGAACTGCGCCAAACGGAGATAACAAAAATGAGTGCAGGGGTCGGTGTAGATCTGGAAAACCTGTGGATCCGTTTCGGTGATTTTGTCGCCGTGAGGGATGCAAACGTGAACATCAATGGGGGCGACTTCTTTTCGTTTCTGGGCCCCTCGGGCTGCGGCAAGACCACGATCCTGCGCGCGGTATCCGGGTTTTTGGACCCCAGCGAAGGGCGGGTTCTGATCGGTGGCAAGGATATGCGGGGCATCGGCCCGAACAAGCGTCCAACAGCCCTTATATTCCAAAACCTTGCTTTGTTCCCGCTGATGAAAGTGTGGGAAAACATCACCTTCTCGATGGAAATTAAAGGAGCCAGTGCTGCTCAACGCCGCAAACGGGCGGATGAGCTTCTGGACATGATCGCCTTGCCTGGGCAGGGGGACAAACTGCCCAGCGAGCTTTCGGGTGGTCAACGTCAGCGTGTCGCCATCGCCCGCGCCCTTTGTGCGGAACCGGATGTTCTGCTTTTGGACGAACCGCTTTCAGCGCTGGATTTGAAACTGCGCCAGCACATGCGAACCGAGTTGCGCGAAATTCAACAACGGGTTGGCATCACCTTTATCTACATCACCCACGACCAGGGTGAGGCGCTGACTATGTCGGACAACATCGCCGTTATGCGGGCCGGGGTGATTGACCAAATCGCGGATGGCAAGACCATCTACAACGACCCAAACACCGCTTTTGCGGCCTCGTTTGTAGGCGAAAACAACGTGTTCCGCGGCAAAATTAAACAAATTATGGGCAACGAAGCGCTGATCGCGACCAACCGCTCCGGTGATTTGGTTGCTCGCATCTCGACAGCCAATCAGGGCAAACTGAAAGAAGGCGATGACGCCATGATGTTCATCCGCCCAGAAGCATTTGCGATCGCTGCAGATGGTGCGTCCGGCGATCACTTTGTCACCGCACGTGTGAACCACGAGGAATTCGAAGGTAACGTCTTTAACATCTTCACCGAAGGCGATGGCGGCAAAGAAATCAAAGTGTCTTTGCCAAACCTCGGACAATCCTTCGAAGACCACACAGGCCAGAACATCACGCTGGAGTACGAGACCCGCAATGCGGTTCTGGTTCCGGCTGGTGAATTGGCCGCGGAATAAGGGGGCCAGACATGCCAGGCTTCCTGAAAGACTTCTTCAACCGAAACGGCATCGGTATGGGTACGGCGATACTGGGTCTTGTCCTTTTCTGGACAATCGGCCTGATCATCCTGCCCCAGCTGTCGATGCTGGACTTTTCCTTCCGTCCCAACCTACCGCCGCCCGAGATCGGGGGGCCAAAAGACGTTTATACGCTGGAGAACTACAAGTACCTTATCTATGGCCCCGAGGGCGGGAGTCAGTCCTATAACGCAGTCGACCTTCGGGTCTTTTTCCGAACGCTGCTGGCCGCGGTTTGTGTAACGATCTTCAACCTGATCCTCTGTTACCCGATTGCCTACTACTTGGGTCAGTCCAAAGGCAGCCACATACGCATCTTCGCGATCATGCTGATCATCCCTTACTGGATCAACGAGATCCTGCGCGCCTTTGCACTGCGGATCATCTTTGGTGAGACCGGTGTTTTGAACACCCTGTTCATGGGGCTGGGCATCTGGGACACACCGTTTGACTTCATCCGCAACGACATCGCGCTCTATGCGGGTCTGGGCTATGCCTACATCCTGCTGATGATCTTCCCGATGTACAACGTGATCGAAAGTCTGGATGGAAACCAGATCGAGGCCGCGCGTGATCTTGGTGCGCCCTGGTGGCGGATTCACTGGCGTGTGGTCATCCCCTACGCCAAGCCAGGCATCAGTTCGGGCTGTACCATGGTGTTCATGCTGAGCGCCGGAGCGCTGGCTGCGCCGCAGATTCTGGGCGGGCCGTCCAGTTTGTGGTTCACGCAGCTTATCTATCAGCAGTTTAACGACAACAATGACTGGCCGCAGGGCGCCGCCTACGCCATCGTACTTCTGGTGACCTGTATCCTGTTCGTGCTTGCGATGATGCGCCTGTTCAAGGTGAACATGGGGGATATCGGGAAATGAATAATTCCTTCCTCCGCATAAGCATCTGGGTCTATCTGGCCATTTTCTTCCTGTACCTGTTGGGCCCGCTCGTGATCATGTCGGTCACGGCATTCAACTCTTCGGCTTTCCCGAGAATGACGCCGTGGGAATGCCTGACCTTCCAGTGGTTTGGCGAGCTGTTTCAGGATCAGCGCATCCTGAACGGTATCAAAAACTCGCTGATTATTGGGGCCGGAACGGTTGTTCTTTCGGTGGCAATGGGGCTGGCCGGGGCGCTGATGCTGACGCAGATCTGGCCGAAACTGCGGGCGACCTACTATACGATCATCATTGCTCCGATCCTTATCCCAGGCGTTGTATTGGGGATATCGACACTGGTGTTCTGGGACCGGATCAACCGGATGCTGGGGCTGGGTGCAGATAGTTTCCTGTCTAACGGTATCTTTCTGACAGTCATCGGTCAGTCTACCTTTATCGCCAGTTATTGCATGTTGGTTCTGGTGGCGCGCCTTCAGCGCTATGACATAGCACTGACCGAAGCTGCTCTTGACCTTGGTGCAACGCATGCTCAGGCATTCCGCAAGATCCTGCTGCCGTTTATGCGTCCGGCAATTGCGAGCGCAGCAGTGTTGGCGTTCCTCGCTTCGTTCGAGAACTACAACACCACCACCTTCACCTTTGGTGAATACCCGACGCTGACAATCGAATTGGCGCAAAAGGTGCGGTACGGTATCACGCCCGCCATTTCGGCTCTGGCCTTTATCATCGTGGCACTGACCGTGTTCTTTGCCTTGATGAACGAGGCTAAGTTGAAGCGTCAGGAGTTGGTCGCTGCCGCGCGCAAGAAAGCCACGGTCGAGGAGTTGGCCGGCAAAATCAAACTACCCAGCTTCTTTGCAGGAAACATGGCGGCCGTTCTGCTGGTTGTGTTTGCAGTGGCGACGATCACCGTTGTTGGTACCGCGACGGCCTACAACCCTGGTCAATGCATCGCCAACGTCAAAGAGCAGAAACGCCTGGAAGCGGAACAGCGCATCCAAGAGCTGCGCAAGCAGCGTGAAGAACAGCGTAAAAAGCGAGAGGCAGAAGAAGCCGAACAAGGTGGTGCACAGCAATCCGCACCGAAACCGTCCAACAACAGCGGTTTTGGTAATGTCTTCGCACCCAATGCTCTGGGTAGCGATGCCGAGGAAGAGAGTTCAGATACCGAAACTCCGCCTTCAAACAATGGTGGATTCGGTGGTGCGTTCGACCCCAATGCTCTGCAGAACGACCAGTAGGTATCGAAGCTAAGACCAATGCGTGCGCCCGGAGAGGTTATACCTTTTCGGGCGCATCTTTTTCTGTGATGGCAACATCGCACGCGTCGATTACGTTACCGTTCCACGCGATCGGTTGCGCGTTGTAGTTGATAAGGAACACATGCGTGGCCGTTTCACGCTGACGTAGTCCCTCGGGCATCTGATACAGGGCAACACCCGTTTTGCGCGCGGCCATTTCGACGACCCGATTCCACAATGCGTCATCCGGGAAGCCTGCAAGATACCAAAGGTCGTCATCTCCTGACAGCGCGGGCGTTCCATCTGTAAATCGCAATAAGTCGGTGGCCGAGCCAGATACCCTGTCTACCCAATGTTGGGCCGCACCGCCGCCTTCAACGCTGCGCCGTATGTTTGGTGGCAAGGTTTCGACAAGATCAACATTGCAATTCAATCCATGCAGACCGGGGCGCGCCTCTGGAATCTGGAAATCATGCGTAATAGCCCCGCTGCGTGGGCCCAGGACGGCCAGATTGCAGGACTCCCCCAGACGACGCTCAATATCGCGGTCTACCGTTGCCAGCCCCGGAGCAAATATGATGTTATACCTGTCTTGCGGAAGGGTGTCCTGTGAAACAAAGTCTACTGACAACCCCGCCCGCCGCAAGGCGCGATACGTCGAAAACACCAGTCTAAAGTAGTCAAATCCCGCCCCCTGGGGCTGTGTTGCCCACGCCCAATCCGAGGCGTAGTCGAACAGGATCGCCACCTGAGCCTGCGTTTGAACGATGTCGCCCAGTTCCGACAAAGCGTCTGCGGTTTGTTTCGCCTCAACCAGCGCCGGGGCAGGGCGGTTGTTGGGTGTCAGCAGCCCCGCATGCATTTGCTCTTGCGCGAATGGGGCTTGCCGCCAGCGGAAATAGCTGACGACCTCAGCCCCGTGCGCAATAGCCTCAAGCGACCAAAGCCTCACCATTCCGGGTAACGGTGCCGGATTATACGGTGCCCAGTTCACAGGGCCGGGTTGCTGCTCCATCACCCACCAACGTCCGCGGCCGACCGCGCGGTACAGGTCGTGGTGAAACGCTTGCATGTCAGGGTCACCTTGCTGAAGGTAGGTGGTCTTGTGCGTTTCGTCCGCCTCAAGCCGGTCAGAGAGGAAACCGATTGGATAGCTGTCCCAAGTGGCGATATCCAGATCGTCGCCAACCTTGAAATGATCGAAATCCAGCACCCGCCCCATATAGTTATGCAACAAAGGCGCATCCGTCAGTCCCCGCAGCGCATCCACTTGCGCCTTGTTGTACGCTGCAACCTGATCCGAACTAAATCGCCGGAACGCTAATACATGTGCGGGGTTGGGTTCGGTCACTGTCAGATTGGGCAGATCAATCTGGTCGAATTCGGCGTATTCCATCGACCAGAATATGTTACCCCACGCCTCATTTAGCGCGTTAATGCTGCCGTATTGATCCTCTAGCCAACTCCGAAAGGCACTCAGTGCTGATCGGCTGTAACTTATGATCGTGTCATGGCACCCGTATTCATTGTCGATCTGCCACGCCGCGACGTGCGGGTTTCGTCCATACCTCTCGCCCATGATCCGCGCGATGCGAACGGATTCTTCGACATAACCTGAATGGCTGAAACAATAATGCCTGCGAGAGCCGAAATTGCGGGTATTCCCCTGCGCATCCACGGCCAGCATGTCGGGATGCTTCTCAATCATCCACCGCGGAGGCGTTGCCGTGGGCGTCCCCAATACGACCTGTAGCCCTGCTGCCCCAAGCGTGTCGATGGCGCGATCAAGCCAATCGAATTGCATTTCACCGGGAACAGGTTCCATCCGGCTCCAGGCAAACTCACCGATCCGGACCCAGCTTATGCCGGTTTCCACCATCCGAGCCGCATCTTCGGCCCACAATGCCTCGGGCCAGTGTTCCGGATAATAGCAAACGCCAAGTTCTGGTTTCATAGAAGGACTCTGTGCTCCGCCTGGCCTTTGCCGGCATCCAAGGCGCCAAAGGTCATGCCATTGGTTGGTTGTTTGTTGATCGTGTCTGCATCAAGTCCCTGACGGGCCGTGGTGCAAAACATCGTTGTCAGATCATCACCGCCAAATGCAGGACAGGACGTATGTGCGGCCTGACAGGAAACGGCAGATCGGAATTGTCCCATCGGGCCGTAACAAGCAATGCGGCTTGCCCCCCATTGGGCGATCCAGATATTGCCGCTGGCATCAACAACTGCACCATCGGGGTACAGCCCATCAGTGCGCAGGTCCAAAAACACGGTGCTTTGACCCTCGGGCCAACCTGTTTCAGGATCCAGCGACCAGCGCATGACCTGTTGCGTGACCGTATCTGTGTAATATGCACAAGACCTGTCCGGGGCAAAACAGATCGCGTTCGAGATTGTGACTGCGGGCACAAGCTGGCGCAGTTCACCCTGCCAATACCGGTAGATCGCACCGGCACCTTTTTCCGCGTTCATCCCCATCGTCCCGATCCAGAATCCGCCCCACGGATCGGCACGCCCATCGTTGGAACGCGTGACCGAATTGCCCTCCTCAAGCGGGGCGACAAGGTCTTTTTGACCACTGGCCAGACCAAATCGCCAAAGACCGGTTTCCGAGGCCAACAACACAGTGTCCCGGTCTACCCAACCAGCCGCTGAAACATGTTCTGAAAACAGCCAGCTGTGTTGTTCGCCCCCTATCTGAGTCATCAGTCGTTTGTTGATGATGTCGAACCAGAACAGTTGCTTGCGCTCAGGATGCCACAGGGGTCCTTCGCCAAGCTCACAGGGCCGGTCATCAAAGACAAAGCTCATTCAATAGCCTCGTCATAGGCGGAGACGATCCGTTTCGCCTGAGTAGCTATCTCAGCAACAGACATTCCCGGCTTGAACAGGGCCGATCCGATGCCGAAGCCATCCGCCCCGGCCTTGATCCAATCACCAAAATTCTCAGGCCCGGCGCCGCCAACTGCGTAGACCAAAGCGCCGGTCGGCAGCACTGGTCGCAGCGCGGCCAGACCAGCAGGTCCGGCTGTTACACCGGGGAACAGTTTTAAGCCCGTGGCACCCGCCTTAAGTGCGGCAAACGCCTCGGTCGGGGTATAGACCCCTGGCCAGCTTTGCATGTTCAGCGCGACAGAACGGCCAATGACTTCGGCATCATAGTTTGGGGAAACTATCAGTTTGCCGCCCACTTGCGAAACGGCCTCTGCCTGCTCGGGCGTCAGAACTGTTCCGGCACCGATCAGAGCCTGATCACCGATTGATTTGACCAACACTTCAATACTGTGCAGCGGGTCGGGTGAGTTCAGTGGCACCTCGATCTTGTCAATGCCGGCGTCGATCAGGGCAATGCCCACATTGACTGCCTCTGCCGGTTGCAGGCCACGCAAAATGGCGATTATGGGGCGGCTCATGCAGTTTGCCTCGTAAGTTTTCGGGCCTGTGACAGGCCTGCCAATGTGCATTGGGTTGCGTTAGCGGTGTCCACGAAAGCGCCCTGCTGTCGCAGCGCGTTGGCATAGATTTGGGAAATTCCTTCAGCGCCGATGATTGCCAGCTGCTGACCCAACCAATAGGGACGGGTTGCCCCCAGTTCGGCACCTATCAATAGCCCGGATAGCTTGGCACGGGCCGTTCCCTTGTCTTGTCCGTGTAACAAATCCGCTGCGCGCAGACCAAACAGGCGTGCGGCCATTTGTTCAGGTTTAGACAATGCGTCTGCTGTGGCTTCCGCGAAAGCGTCAGCATCCCAACCGTCATCGATTGAGTGCTTCAATACAGACTGCTCGCAGAAAAGCTCAAACATTTCACCTGTCATGAACGTTCGAAAACTGACGACCTCACCAGCGCTGACCTGAACCCATTTTGAATGCGTTCCGGGCAGGCAGACTACACCGTCCCAGTTCGGATGGCTTGTCAGAAACCCGGCGATCTGAGTTTCTTCGCCGCGCATGACATCCGGTGGGGCGTTCTGTTTAAGGCCAGGCACGACAAAGGCGCGAATCCGGGCATCGGTGCCAGGAACCCGTATCGGCGTGTCCGGCAGCGGAGCCGAAGGTACGGCCGAGTAGGGCGCTTCGACCCAACCTTGCCGCGCACCGACCATACCGCAGGCCACAACGTCGACCGGTTCAGGGCCTAGCCAGTCTTCAATCAGGTTCAGCAAGGCAGGTTGAAACGCATCTCTGTTTAACCTCGCCATACCGCGGTCGGACTGCGTTTGCGCCAGCACGGTTTCACCCTGCATGGCCCAGACCCGCAGTTGGGACGTTCCCCAGTCGACAGCAATCCATTCTGCAATCATGGCTTTATCCCGTTACTACGACGCCGCCATCAATGGCCATGCACTGCCCGGTCATTGCGCGGCTGGCTTCAGAGGCCAGAAACAATGTTGGTGCGATCATGTCATCGGGTGTCAGATGTTCTTTCAGGCACTGGCGTTCCAAATGCGCCGCCAGGTCTTCGGGCGTGGCCCACATATCAAGTTGCTTTTGCGTCAAAACCCATCCGGGTGCCAGCGCATTCACACGGATTTTTTGCGGCCCCAGCTCGCGCGCCAGGGACCGGGTCATCCCAGTGATCCCGGCATTCGACGTTGTGTAGATCGGATATCCCGCATTCCCCATCATGTAGCTGATTGAGCTGAAGTTGACGATTGATCCGCCTTTGCCAGCCATTTGGCGCGCGGCCTCCTGACAGGCGAAATAGTAGGCCTTGAGATTCACCTCGATCATCCAGTCCCAGAAGTCGGGGGTGGTTTCGTCAAGCGAGTGGCGTTTGTCATTGGCTGCGTTGTTGACCAGCGCGTCTATCGGGCCATGCGCTTCTGCAGCTTTTTGCATCGTGGCATGCAGCAATTCCGTATCCGTCATGTCGCCCTGCATGAACAGCGGCGCGCGTCCGTGTTTGTCTCGCATTTCTTCAACAAATGCGGTGGCGTCTGAGCGGCCGATAAATGCAACGTTTGCGCCCTGAGCCAAAAAACCATCCGTCAGAGCGGCCCCTACACCAGAGCCGCCGCCGGTGATGTAGACCGACGCGCCGTTTAGGTCGTGGAATGTGGCTGGATTGTCCATCAGTGGCTCTCTCTGGTTACAAGGCGCGTGTCTTTGCCAACGAGAAAATCAAGGTCCGCGCCTTTGTCGGCCTGCAGAACGTGGTCGATATAGAGTTTCGCGTAACCGCGCGTGTAGTGTGGATCTTCCGGTTGCCAAGCGGTGCGGCGGGTTTCCAATTCCTTTTCATCGACCAGCAGCTCCAATTCGCCCTTGCTGGCGGACACGCGGATACGATCGCCGGTTTTGACAAGGGCCAAGGTGCCTCCGGCTTGCGCCTCGGGGCTTACATGCAGGATCACGGTGCCATATGCAGTGCCTGACATGCGCGCATCCGAGATACGGATCATGTCGCGCACGCCTTCTTTGACCAATTTTCCGGGGATTGGCATGTTTCCAACTTCGGGCATGCCGGGATAGCCCTTTGGGCCGCAGCCCTTTAGGACCAGAATGGTTTCGGACGTCACTGGCAGATCATCCCGGTCGATATTAGCTTTCAAATCCTCGATGTTCTCGAAAACGTAGACCTCAGCTTCAGTTTCCAGCAGCGTATCCGTCGCGGCCGAGGGTTTCACGATGGCCCCGTTTGGCGCGAGGTTGCCGCGCAGAACGCGCAAGCCCGCGGCAGGCTTCACCGGATCATCGAATGGGCGGATCACGTCTGGGTTAAAACACTCTGCGCCCTCAAAATGGGCCGAGATATCCTTGTTCAGAACGGTCCTTGCCGGACGTAGGAAGGTCTTTAACTCGTTCAGAACAACGGGCACTCCGCCTGCGTAGCAGAAATCTTCCATCAGGTATTTTCCAGACGGCATGCAGTTCACCAGCAGCGGGATATCCGACCCGATTTCAAAGTCTTTCAGCGTCAAATCAACACCCACGCGACCGGCAAGGGCCAGCAGGTGTACCACCGCATTGGTCGAGCCTCCAACGGCTGCGTTGGCCAGAATGGCATTCTCAAAGGCCTCTTTGGTCAGGATGTCCGAAGGTTTAAGGTCTTCATCGACCATCTCGACAATCCGTTTGCCGGTCAGGTGTGCCAGCGCCATCCGGCGGGCATCAACTGCGGGCAGGGCGGCGTTGGTTGGGAGGGACATGCCCATCGCTTCGACCAGCGACGCCATGGTCGAGGCTGTGCCCATGGTCATGCAGACCCCGGCGCTGCGCGACATGCCGGACTCGGCGTTCATGAAGTCCTTCAGTGTCATCTCACCAGCGCGTACAGCTTCTGAGAATTTCCAAACATCCGTACCCGAACCAATGTCTTTTCCCTGGTACTTCCCGTTCAACATCGGGCCAGAGCTGACCACGATCGAAGGCAGATCTACCGAAGCGGCCCCCATCAGCTGCCCCGGCGTGGTCTTATCGCAACCACCCAAAAGGACTACGCCGTCGATGCCATAGGCGCGAATAGATTCCTCGACATCCATTGCCAGCAGGTTGCGGAACAGCATGGCGGTGGGTTTCATTTGGGTCTCGCCCAGTGACATGACGGGAAATTCGACCGGAAACCCTCCGGCCTCCCAAACGCCACGTTTGACGCCTTTGGCCAGATCCCGCAGGCCCGAGTTGCAGGGCGTCAGTTCCGACCAAGTGTTGCAGATGCCAATGATCGGACGACCATCGAAGGCGTGATCGGGAAAGCCTTGGTTCTTCATCCACGATCTGTGGATAAAGCCATCCTTGTCCAGCTTGCCATACCAATGCTGAGAGCGGCGTTTTTTTGTCATTGTTTTTCAGCCTTCTTAAATTGGGATCAGGCCGCCTTGGCGGGTTTGCACCAGTCTGGCAACCAATCGGCGTGTGCCACCAACAGGTCACTAACCAAACTGCGGATCTGACGCAGGTCCAGTTCAGCGGCCGTATGCGGGTCCATCATGGCGGCGTGATAAATGTGTTCGGGGTTCTGCTCAACCAATGCCCGTACCGTCAGTTCCTGCACGTTGATCTGGCTGCGCATCAACGCGATCAGCTGCGGTGGAATGTCGGTGACGACCGAAGGTTGCACGCCGTTGGTGTCCACAAGACATGGGGTTTCTACAGCAGCACCAAGCGGAAGTTGCGGGATTTGTCCGGTGTTCGGCAAGTTTCCATACGCCACGTAAGGGGTGTCGGTCATGATCGCATTCATCAAGTCGGCCGCGAATTCATGGCTGCGGGTAACTTCAATGTCACGTCCGTCAGTCAGGGTCTTTGCCTGTTCCTTCCAACTGGCGATCTGTTCCTCGCAACGGGTTGGGTATTCATCAAGAGGGATGCTGAACTGCTCGATCAGGTCCTGTCGGCCGTCTTTGATGAACCACGGTACGTATTCCGCTAGGTGTTCGGAACTTTCCGTGCAGAAGTAGCCCAGATGATCCATCACTTCATACCGCACCTTGTTGGCGCAACGCGGCATCAACAGTGGTGGTTTTGGTATTTGTCCGCTGGCATACCCTTGCCGCAATGCAGGGTAGAGATCGCGCCCGTCGTGCTCTAACCTCAAGAAAAAGGCGACGTGGTTCACGCCTGCCACTTTGTAGCGGAATTCGTCCTTGGGCAGGTCCAGATCGTGCGCCAGTTCCTCGACCGTATTCTGGACCGAATGGCACAAGCCGACATGCTTTAGTGTCGGAAAACGCTCAGCCAGAGCCCATGTGTTGATTGCCATCGGATTTACATATTGCAGCAGCGTCGCGTTTGGGCAGAGCTGCATCATGTCTTGTGCGACGTCCCATAACACAGGAACCGTGCGCAGACCGCGCATAATGCCTCCGACGCCAAGCGTGTCGGCGATGGTCTGGCGTAGACCGTATTGTTTGGGAATCTCGAAATCCGTGACCGTGCAGGGCTTATAGCCGCCGATCTGAAAAGCGGTGATGACGAAATCGGCACCCTCCAGGGCGGCGCGCCGGTCGGCATGGGTGGAAACGGTCGCTCCTGTTCCGACAGAACGGATCATCGCGTTGGTGACGGCCTCGCTTTCTGCAAGACGCATTGCATCGATGTCCATCAGAGCAAAGTGGCTGTCGGCCAATGCGGGGGTCAATAGGGCGTCGCCCACGATATTCTGCATGAATATCGTGGAACCTGCCCCGATAAAGGTGATCTTGGTCATGTGGCAAACCTTTGGTTTGACGTTATTTTACGGCACCGAGGGTCAAACCCGCGATGAAGTGTTTCTGCATGAGGAAAAACATGGCCACCGGCGGCAACGCCGCGACGATGGAACCGGCACTCATCAATTGATAGGCAGCCCGAAACTGGGCGTTGAAACTGGTGATCCCGGCCGTCACGGGCTGGCTTTCCGCGCCCTGAGTCAAAACCACGGCCCAGAAATAATCGTTCCAGATAAAGGTAAAGATCAACACGCTGAGTGCAGCAATCGCTGGCTTCATTAACGGCAAGACAACGTACCAGAAAATACGCCATTCGCTGATGCCCTCGACGCGCGCGGCCTCAATCAACTCAAAGGGCAGGGCGCGGATAAAGTTTCGCATAAACAGGGTACAGAAACCCGTCTGGAATGCGATGTGGAACAAGACGAGGCCTGTTTTGGTGTTGTAGAGACCCAATTCCAGGGTCAGGTCGCGTACAGGGACCATCAGAATCTGGAACGGGACAAAGTTGCCCGCAACAAACATGAAGAAGATCCAGAGGTTTGAGCGGAATTTGTAGATCCCCAGTGCGAACCCGGTCATACAGCTAAGTGCTACGGCCCCGATCACAGTTGGAACGGTGATTAGGAACGAATTCAACAGATAGCGCGGCATGTCCGAGTTGAAAAATACCTGCCCATAGTTATAGGCGCCCTCAAAACTGGACGGCATTCCCCAGTAGTTTGCGTTGGTAAAGTCGGCGGCCGGTTTGACCGAGAACAACGCCACCGCCAGTAGGGGGCCGAGCCACAGCAGCAGAGCCAGCGGCAGCATCGCCTGGTAGGTGATCTGTGCCCCGCGGGGTTGTTTTTCGATGGGTTTGGGAAACATCTTAGTGCCCCCTTTCTTCGCGATACATCGACCACAGGAAATAGGCGATGAAGCAGAGCATGATCAGGAAAAGGATCACCGCGATAGCCGCGCCATAACCCATGCGGAAGCCGTATTCTGACAGCGCGACCTCGAACATATAGTAGGCCAGCACACGAGACGAGCCGAACGGACCGCCCTGGGTCATGATCGATATCAGATCGAAGGAACGCAAAGCGCCAATGATGGTGACAACAAAAGCAATGAAAGTCGCCGGGCGCAGTTGCGGCAGAATGATATGCCACAGCATTCTGCCGCCTTTTGCACCATCCAGACGGCCGGCCTCAATCTGTTCAGGGTCCACGGCGTTCAGGCCAGTGAGGTAGAGGATCATGCAATAAGCCGTTTGTGGCCAAAGACCAGCAAAGATGATGCCGTAGGTGACAAAACGTTCGTCCCCCAGCACGTTCAACGGGCCGAAGCCGAAGAGGCCGAGGAATTCGTTCAACAGGCCAAATGTCGGATCATAGAACCAGGTGAAAACGAGGCCAACAACAACCTGTGAGATTACGAAGGGGAAGAAGAACAGCGACTTATACAGTCGGATTCCCCAGACGGTCTGGTTCAGGAACAGTGCAATGAACAGACCTGCAGGGATCGCCAACAGGTACATGATCAACCAGATCAGGTTGTTCTTCAGTGAAATATAGAACGCATCACGATCAACAAACTCCCAATACAGGTCTTCGTAGTTGCGAACGCCTACATACTCCGCTGCGCCGAGCCCATCCCATTCGTACAAAGACAGATTGAAGGATTGGAACACCGGAATGATCACATAGACCATGAAGAACAGCAGGCCCGGCGCCAGAAAGAGCCAGGGCGCTATGCGCTGTTGATTTCTGTGGAACCAGCTTTCCTGTTCGGGGACATCGACGGCTGACATGCGCTCACTCGGATTTAGGTCAAAGGTGTAAGCCGGGAATGCACCCGCCTTACGCACGAAGTGGTGCAGGCCGGGCAGAAGCCCGGCCAGACCGGTTTAGTTCTCGTAGATGCGCTCACGCGCACGTTCCAGCTTGGACAGGATGCGGTCAACATTGTCCGGCTTGACCATGAATTCCTGGAAGCCTTCCATCGACACTTTCGCCATTTCCGCAGGCGCGTCCCGGTCCCAGAACTGAGCGACGCCACCGGGGCTGTTGGCTGACAGCATCTCAAACCCTTGCTGCAGGAACTTGTCGTCATCAACGGATGACTGAGCGTTCACAGGCAGCTGACCGAGATTTGCGCCATTGTTGATTTCCGTCTGCTCCGCCGCGGATACGGCAAAACGCAAGAACTCACGCGCGGCTTCTTTGTTCGAAGCATTGGCCGGGATGTGGAAGGTATCGGTTGGCGCGTCTTCTGCCAATTCGACGTCCGGGTTGATAGAAACGAATTGGTAGAAGTCCAACTGGTCATCGGTCAAACCCGCTTCGCGCAGCGGTGCAACGGCAAAGTTACCCATCAGGTACGCAGCGGCTTCGCCATTGACCATAAAGGGCAGGGCTTCTTGCCAGCTATAAGTTTGATGATTGTCGACGAAGGCGCCCATGTCGATCAGCTGTTTCCAGTTGGCGAAGGTTTGCTTGACCCGGTCGTCTTCCCAGCTGATTTCACCATTGGCGAGCTGGTTGTGGAAGTCGAACCCGTTGGTGCGCATGTTGAGATAGTCGAACCAACCGCCAGCGGTCCACAGGAACTTGGTGCCGATGGTATAGCAGGCACGACCGGAATCGACGATCTTCTGACAGTTTGCCAGTTCTTCTTCCCAAGTTGTGGGTTCGGTCAGGCCCAGCTCGTCAAAGATGTCTTTGCGATAGTAAACGCCCCACTGATAATAGGTATAGGGGACGCCCCACTGCTTGCCGTCGATGGTCATTGCACCCTTGGTCGACGCCAGGTTCTCGGCGATCTCAGGCTCTGCCCATAGATCCGACACGTCTTCGAACAAGCCCGCTTCGACATAGGGCTTCATGCGGTTTGCCGCATACCACGTCGCCACGTCCGGCGTATCCGCAGTCAGAAAGTTGCGGATCTGGGTCTTGTATGCCTCTCGGTCGATCACCGTGGTTTCGATTTCCAGACCCGGATGCTGTTCCGCGAATCGATCGATCATCGCCTCCATCGTCGCGCGCGGCGCCGGGTTGGACGTGTCGAGAAAGATTCGCAGCTCGCCGGTCAATTCGGCAGCAACAGGTGCCGCAAGTGCGGCACTGGCTGCCAAAGCGACAGCGGTGCGCTTGAACATGGAATGCATGGTTTCCTCCCTTAGCTTCCATTTTTATGTCATTAAGGTTCCAAATAATGAAACCGTGTTTTATATATTGAAAACTACACATCGACTCGGTTAGTCTTGTCAAGACCCTCGTGCCGATTGCGATGGGTTAATGGGAGGAGAACAGGCACCTGTGGCTGGTGACGGAACAATAGGAAAAGCATGTGACGTGCTGGATCAGGTGGCGGCATTTGCGCGACCGGTGCGGTTCGCCGAGCTGTTGGAAAGCAGTAACTTTCCCAAAGCGACCCTGTATCGGTTTCTGCAAACGCTGACCAATCAGGGAATGTTGTCATATGACCCGGACCGACAGACATATACGCCCGGGTTGCGGCTGGTTCGGCTGGCGCATGCGGCATGGACGCAAAGTTCGCTTGCGCCCATTGCGCGACCGTTTCTGGACATATTGAGCCGGGAAACAGGGGAAACGGTGCATCTGGCGCAGCTCGATTCCAATCAGGTGCTTTATGTGGACAAACGCAACGCGGCCCAGCCGATTGAGATGTATTCGCAGGCCGGCAAAGTCGGTCCCGCCTATTGCACCGGTGTGGGTAAGGCCATGATGGCGTACCTGGATGACGTTGCGCTGGACCGCGCCGTTTCCCAACAAAGCTATCACCGCTTTACCGACAAGACACTGACCTCAGAGGCGGCGCTGCGCGCCGATCTCGATCTGATCCGCAGCCGTGGTTATGCCGTTGATGACGAAGAACACGAGCCCGGTATCATCTGCATTGCCTGCCCTGTTCTGACTTCGGGCGGGCGAATGTTGGGGGCGATTTCCGTAACCGGATCGACCGAGCGGATGAATTTCGACCAATTGGAAACCTGGGTTCCTCGTGTTCGCCGTGTGGCCGAACATATCGGAGCCGAAGCACAGGCCTGGCGGTTCCCCGAGACCCGCCCGGGCGCCGAAACAGACAGGATGCAAGCGACATGACAGGTGTGACTCTGAACCAGGCGATCAAGCGGTATGGCGAGACGCAGGTTATTCACGGCATTGATCTGGAAATCGAAGACGGAGAGTTCTGTGTCTTCGTAGGCCCGTCTGGTTGCGGCAAATCCACCTTGCTGAGAATGATCGCGGGCCTTGAGGAAACAACCCAGGGGCAAATCCATATTGGTGCCCGCGAAGTGACCCATATGGACCCGGCCAAGCGTGGCGTGGCCATGGTGTTTCAGACCTATGCCCTTTATCCGCACATGACAGTGGCCGAGAACATGGGCTTTGGGCTGCGCATGAATGGCGTGGAAAAGTCAGAGATCAACAAGAAAGTGCAAGAAGCGTCTAACATCCTCAAGTTGGATCAATACCTTAAACGCAAGCCCAAGGCCCTTTCAGGCGGTCAACGACAGCGGGTTGCCATCGGGCGCGCCATCGTGCGAGGCCCGGAGGTTTTCTTGTTCGACGAACCGCTCTCCAATCTTGATGCCGAGCTGCGTGTCGAAATGAGGGTCGAGATCGCACGACTGCACAATGAAATTGGCGCGACGATGATCTATGTGACCCACGATCAGGTCGAGGCAATGACAATGGCCGACAAGATCGTTGTGCTGCGTGATGGTCGGATCGAACAGGTCGGCGCGCCGATGGATTTGTATCGGGACCCAGATAACCGTTTTGTGGCGGGATTTATCGGGTCGCCGGCCATGAATTTCCTTGATTGCGATATTGTCGATGGAAAGGTCTCGCACCCTGCTCTCAGTGAACTGTTGGACTTACCTATCAATGTACCGGCTGGGATGAGCAAAGTGACTCTTGGCATGCGTCCGGAACACATCACAGTGGATCGGTCAGGTGACACTTGCACGGTTGACCTGACCGAAGCGCTTGGAGGCGTTAGCTATACGTACCTGCTGACGCCCAACGGAGACAAATTGATCGTCGAAGAGCGGGATGATCAGCGCAGCAAGCAAGGTGAGCGCATCGGGCTTATTGTCCGACCGGAACGCGCCATGCTGTTTGATCCCAAGACAGGTCACAGGCTTCGCTGAAAAAACTCTTATTGTGATATGAGCGCGCCCGATCACTGATCCGGCGCGCTTTCAATTTTTCTGGATTTTGTATCCAATATCCGTTATTGGCGATTCCGAAAGCGCGTCCAATCGCCCATCGCTCGAGGATTTTACCAATGTCGACCAACGTGTTCACCGGCACGATGCCTGCTCTGATGACCCCCTGCAAACCTGACCGCACACCTGACTTTGATGCGTTGGTGTCCAAAGGAAAGCAGATGATCGACGCGGGCATGTCCGCAGTCGTTTACTGCGGTTCTATGGGGGATTGGCCCTTGTTGACAGATGCGCAGCGGATGGAAGGGGTTGAGCGTTTGGCCGATGCGGGTCTGCCTGTCGTCGTCGGCACCGGGGCAATTAACACCAAATCCGCCGAAGCCCACGCGGCGCATGCGCAAAAGGTGGGCGCTGTCGGCCTGATGGTCATTCCGCGCGTGTTGTCCCGCGGTAGTTCACCCGCTGCGCAAAAGAACCATTTCAAAGCGATCTTGTCTGCCGCACCTGATGTTCCGGCGATTATCTACAACAGCCCATACTATGGCTTTGCGACACGCGCGGACTTGTTTTTTAACCTGCGCGCGGAACATTCAAACCTGATCGGTTTCAAGGAGTTCGGTGGCAAAGACGACCTGCGCTATGCGGCTGAAAACATCACCAGTCAGGACGATCAGGTCACCCTGATGGTTGGTGTTGATACCGAGGTTTACCACGGTTTCGTAAATTGCGGTGCAACCGGGTCGATCACGGGAATAGGCACAGCCTTGCCGCGCGAAGCTTTACTGCTGGCCGCCCTGTCCAAAAAGGCGGCGCAAGGCCATGCCGAGGCCCGCCAGCGTGCGCAGGAACTCACAGAGGCGATTCAAGTGCTTTCCAGTTTTGACGAAGGCCCGGATTTGGTGCTGTACTACAAGCACTTGCTGGTCCTGAACGGAGAGCAGGAATACCGTCTGCACTTTAACGAAACGGATGAACTGACCGATGCACAGCGTAACTATTGCGAGCAGCAATATGATCTGTTCCAAACATGGTTCGCCGATTGGTCGAGGCAGGGTGGGGTGATCGCTGAATGCATGTGATCGACAGTCACACGGGCGGTGAACCGACGCGCGTCATTCTGGATGGCGCGCCGGAACTTGGATCCGGGTCTTTGACTGAGCGGGCAAGCCGCCTGGCGACCGAGCATGAGGCGTTCTATCGCTCGGTCATGTTAGAGCCGCGCGGTCAGCCTGCTATGGTTGGTGCGTTGTTGGTCGAGCCTGTTGATCCGACATGCGTGGCCGGGGTTATCTACTTTGACGTCGATGCCGTCTTGGGCATGTGCGGTCATGGCACCATTGGCTTGACGGTCACGCTGGCTCACTTGGGGCGAATTGGCATTGGCCAACACCGGATCGAAACGCCTGCCGGTGTAGTGACGGTAAAATTGCACGACGCCAACACGGTTACCGTGACAAACATCGAAAGTCGGAGGGTTCGTCAGGGCGTTACCTTTAATGTCGCAGGCTATGGCCAGATCACAGGCGACGTTGCATATGGCGGCAACTGGTTCTTCATCGTTGACCCCAGCCCGATCCCGGTCGAGCCTGCCAATATTCGCGAACTGACGGATATGACGATCGCCATCCGAGAGGCTTCGATCACGCGCGGGGTTGGCGGCGAAAAAGGCGAACCAATTGACCACGTTATCTTTCAAGATGATTCACCAGATCCGTCAGTTTACAGTCGCAATTTCGTTCTGTGCCCGGATGACAATTACGACCGCTCTCCCTGCGGAACCGGCAGTTCAGCCCGGTTGGCCTGTCTGGCGGCGGACGGGCGTCTTGCTCCGGGCCAAGTGATCATCCAGCAAAGCGTAATTGGCAGTTCCTATCGGCTGTCCTATCAACCCGGGTTCAACGGGGGCATCATTCCTTCGATCACCGGCCAATCCTTCGTCATGGCCGACGCCAAGTTGTTCTTCAACAAAGATGACCCTTTCAGAAGCGGTATCGATACATGACCGCACATGTTGTTGTCATCGGTGCCGGAGTAATTGGAATAACAACCGCGCTGGAATTGCAGCGAAGAGGGCATTCAGTACTTGTCTTGGATCGGAAAGGCGTTGCTGCTGAAACATCAGCTGGCAACGCTGGTGCGTTTGCCTTCTCGGAGGTCGAGCCTCTGGCCACGCCGGGTATCATGCGAAAAGCTCCGAAGTGGTTATTGGACCCGTTGGGCCCACTGTCCATTCCTCCGGCATACGCGTTGAAAATTGCACCTTGGATGTATCAGTTTTGGCGGTCCAGCCGTCCGGATCGATACAAAGATCTCCTTGGAGCTCAGGCCAGATTGATGGCGCTATCCAAAACTGCACTTGAACAGTTGATATCAAACATCGATGGCGAACAATTGTTGCAGCGCGACGGTCAGATGCAATTGTACGAAACCGAAGCCGAGTATCGCGCCAGTTTACCAACTTGGGACTTGCGGCGAGAACATGGGATCGAGTTTGAGCTTCTGGAAAGCCAAGGCGCGATTGCTGAGAAACAGCCAGGCCTTAGCGCTCGGTTCACCCATGCCGGGTTTACCCCGAATTGGCTGAACACTGTAGACCCAAAGCTGTGGGTTGAACATCTTGCCAAAGTTTTTCAAGACCGCGGCGGTCAAATTAAAAAGAAAGAAATCCGAAACTTGTCGCCGCAGGACGATGGTGTACGGATCGAATGTGCAGACGAGGCACTCCGCGCCGCAAAAGTGGTGGTTGCCGCGGGTGCCTGGTCTCATCTCATCGCGCAAACACTGGGCGATCGCATCCCCCTTGAAACCGAGCGAGGATACAATACCACGTTGCCCGAAGGTGCATTCGATTTGCGTATGCATCTGACATTCTCACGCCACGGCTTTGTTGCCAGCAAAATAAATGGCGGTGTGCGCGTGGGGGGGGCGGTTGAACTGGGCGGATTAACCTTACCACCAAATTACAAACGCGCTGACACATTGTTGGAAAAGGCGGCAGCGTTTCTGCCCGGTCTGAAGACGGACAGGGGTACGCAATGGATGGGATTTCGTCCATCACTACCGGACAGCATTCCGGTGATTGGCACATCCCGAAAAACACCGGATGCTATTTATGCCTTCGGCCACGGTCATCTGGGCCTGACCCAATCTGCGGGAACTGCTCAAATTGTAGGGGCTTTGATCGATGGTCGAGACTCGCCTATATCGATGTCGCCTTACGCCGCTTCTCGATTTTAAGGAGAGGATATGCGCAGTATCAAAACCATTCATGTTGTGTCGGCCCATGCCGAAGGCGAGGTCGGTGACGTAATCGTTGGTGGTGTTGCACCACCGCCAGGTGACACGATATGGGAGCAACGATCGCATATCGCCCGCGACCAAACTTTGCGCAACTTTGTACTAAACGAACCGCGCGGCGGTGTGTTTCGGCACGTCAATCTGCTGGTCCCTCCCAGACACCCCGAAGCTGACGCCGCCTTTATCATTATGGAGCCTGAGGACACGCCGCCTATGTCCGGCTCAAATTCTATCTGTGTCGCCACCGTGTTGTTGGACAGCGGCATCATCCCTATGAAAGAACCTGAGACCACTCTGACGCTTGAAGCGCCGGGCGGGCTGGTTCGCGTGCGCGCTGTGTGCCAAGACGGTAAGGCCGTTCGGATTCATGTGCAGAATTTGCCGAGTTTCGCGGGCAAACTCTCGGTTCCATTGGAAGTGCCGGGTGTGGGGACGTTGACCGTAGATACGGCCTATGGTGGCGATAGTTTCGTGGTCGTAGATGCCGCGGAAATCGGGTTTGATGTAACCGAAGACGAAGCGCGTGAAATCGCTCGGATGGGCGTTACGATTACGAATGCCGCAAATGAGCAATTGGGGTTTTCGCATCCTGAAAACCCGGATTGGTCCCACATTTCCTTTTGTGCCTTTTGTGGTCCGCTCGAAAAATCCCAAACTGGATGGCGCGGAAAGTCGGCTGTTGCCATTCAGCCCGGCAAAGTGGATCGTTCGCCCACCGGCACGGCGGTTTCCGCACGTATGGCGCTTATGGCAGCCAAAGGGCAGATGGCGATCGGGCAAACCTTCGAGGCCATTTCGATCATCGGCTCTTGCTTTACAGGACGGATTGTTCAGGAAACACAAATTGGTGCCCGATCCGCAATTGTCCCAGAAATCAGCGGACGCGGTTGGATTACAGGCACCCATCAACACATGCTTGATCCTGACGACCCGTGGCCAGCGGGGTATCGGTTGAGTGACACGTGGGGCGCTTAATTTTTGCACAATACTTCAAGAAACTCGGGCTTTGATGTGCCCCGTGGCAATATGCGCCGCATCTAGACGATTGATCCCAACTCCATCCTGATTTAAGGGAGGCCCTGTCAATACAGAGTCACCGTTGGGCGGTAGGTTAATCGCGCCCATCCTTCGCCACCCATATGTGGCACACTCTTGGATCGCACGCCCCGAAAGGCTTAAAAAAGGTAAAAGAATATGGCAGATAACTCGAACTTCGACATATTGTATACCATTGTAGACGAAGCGCCCGAACTGGCCAGCGCCTCGTTCCTGCCCATCATTCGCAAGTTTGCCAGCGCCGCAGGTGTTAGTGTTGGCACCAAGGATATATCTCTGGCCGGACGTATTCTGGCAACTTTCCCGGAGAACCTGACCGATGCGCAGCGGATCTCCGATGATCTGGCAGCGTTGGGTGAACTGGTAAAAACACCGGACGCCAACGTGATCAAGCTGCCAAACATCTCGGCCTCGGTCCCGCAGCTGGTTGCAGCAATCGAAGAGCTGCAGTCGCAGGGCTACGACATCCCGAATTATCCCGAAGAGCCCTCAACCGACGAGGAAAAAGCGATCCGCGCACGGTATGACGCCATCAAAGGCTCGGCTGTGAACCCGGTTCTGCGGGAAGGCAACAGCGACCGCCGTGCAGCGCGTGCGGTAAAGAACTACGCCCAAAAGAACCCTCATTCGATGGGTGAGTGGGCCTCGGACAGCAAGACCAAAGTGTCATCGATGTCTGGCAATGACTTTTACGCCAACGAGAAGTCGGCGACCATATCCGCCGCCCAGGCGGGCGATGCCAAGATCGAATTTGTCGGCAAAGACGGCAACGTCACCGTCCTAAAGGATGCTTGGCCATTGGCCGAGGGCACCGTTGCGGATGCCACTTTCATGTCAGTTAAAGCGCTGTCATCCTTCCTGGCGGACGCCATCGAGGACACCAAGGAAGACGGCACAATGTTCTCGCTGCACATGAAAGCTACGATGATGAAGGTCTCGGACCCGATCATCTTTGGGTATGCCGTCAAAGCGTGGCTGGCTCCGGTGTTCGAGAAATTTGGCGCAGAGCTGGACGCATTGGGAGTGAACCCCAACTCGGGTCTGGGTGACTTACTGGAACGTGTTCAGGGCAACGCTGAAATCATGGCGGCAATTGACGCGATCAAGGCTGACCGCCCGTCCATGTACATGGTCGATTCAGACAAGGGCATTACCAACCTGCACGTGCCGTCGGACGTGATCATCGACGCCTCGATGCCTGCCGTGATCCGCGCAGGCGGTAAGGGTTGGGATGAGGCTGGCGCGAAGGGTGACACCAACTGTGTGATCCCCGACCGCTGCTATGCTCCTGTGTATGACGAATCCATCAACTTCTTCAAAGCCAACGGCGCGCTGAACCCGGCCACCGCCGGTGCCGTGGCCAACGTAGGCCTGATGGCGCAGAAGGCCGAAGAATACGGCTCGCACCCGACCACGTTTCAGGCCCCAGCCGATGGCGTAATCCGTATCGTTCTGGCTAATGGGGAAACGCTGCATTCGCACGAGGTCGAAAAGGGCGACATCTGGCGTGCTTGCACTGTGAAGAAGGCTCCGATTGAAAATTGGATCCAGCTGGCGATTGACCGTCAGCGCCTGACCGGATCCGAAGCGATCTTCTGGCTGGACGCAAACCGCGCCCATGACGCGGAGCTGATCAAATACGTCAAACCTGCGCTCGAGGCAGCTGGCGCGGCTGACAAGTTCTTGATCATGGCCCCTCGCGAAGCAACCCGTCAGTCGCTGGAGACTATCACAGCAGGCAAGGACAGCATCGCTATCACGGGTAACGTGTTGCGGGATTACCTGACCGACCTGTTTCCAATTCTGGAGCTGGGTACATCGGCCAAAATGCTGTCGATCGTCAAACTGATGAACGGTGGAGGCTTGTTCGAAACCGGTGCAGGTGGGTCCGCTCCGAAACATGTGCAGCAATTGGTCGAGGAAAACCACCTTCGCTGGGACTCGATGGGTGAGTTCTGTGCTCTTGGTGAATCACTGAACTTCTTGGCTGACAACAAAGGCAACGCCAAGGCAGGCGTTTTGGGTGCCGCAGCTGAAGCGGCAACGCAGGGCATTCTGGACAACAACAAGTCGCCCAGCCGTAAAGTCGGGCAGCCGGACAACCGTGATAGCCACTACTGGTTCGCGCGTTACTGGGCCGAAGCCCTTGCCGCGCAATCGGATGACGCGGAACTGGCGGCTGAATTTGCGCCAATCGCAAAAGAGCTGGCAGAAAAAGAAGATCAGATCCTGTCGGAGTTGGCAAACGCTCAGGGTCCAGCCGCGGACCTCGGCGGGTACTACCACACCGATCCCGCCAAAACCGCAGCGGTAATGCGCCCTAGCGCAACACTGAACGCGATCATCGGCTGACAGATTTTCCCACGCTTTGCGGCGTGGGTACTTCCGATTTCGTAAAATCCAAAGAAAAAAGGGCCGACCCCCAAAGCCGGCCCTTTTTTGAGTGAGTGGTCAGGCCGAAGCCTCACCGGTCTACTTGATTTCACGATAACCCTTTCGTGAAATTTGGATATTAGGGGATTCCCGTATTTCTGTGTTATTTGCGGCGAATTTATCTCTAAATGGTTGATAAAAAATAAAAAGGGCCGGTCGTAAGACCGGCCCTTTTCGTTCGGAAATCTGATAGATCAGTTAGATGCCGCGTTCAGTTTTTCGTTTTGTTCGCGAAGAGTGTCCGAGATGATCGCGTACCATTCGCCGGACTCACGCATTTCGTTCAGGCCCTTGTTCATCATCGCGATATATTCGCGTGCGAACGGGTTGGTGCGGTGCGCAAGGAAGCTCATCGAGGACAAGGTCGAAACATAAGGGTTTTCAACCAGATCAGACGAAGTCAGTCCCATGTCGTTCATGGTCGAAGCGAACAGATCGACCTCGAACGCGGCGACATCCGCCGTGCCGGTCAGAACGGCATCAAGACATTCGCGGGCCGAGTTGGGTTGGACCACAGTTGTGTTTTCGCGGTTCAATCCGACTTCTTCCAGAACAACCATGCTCCAGCCTGACATGCGGCAAATGGTAGAACCTACAAAGTCGTCGAATTTGGTCGCGCTGGCGTAGTCGCTTTCCGGCAGTGTGAAGAAACCGCCTACGATGTCGTAAACAGGGACAGAAGCCACGAATTGCGTGCAACGCGCTTCGGTTTCTGACGACCATTCGTACGAGCGGTTCGTACAATCCGGGACAGTCCATGCGATCGAAATATCGAACGCGCCAAGTGGCAACAACGTGTCCAGATGCGAGCTCCAGTCATCAACAAAACTGACCGAGTAATCGCGGCTGTTGCCGGCACGTTGAAGACTGGTCGTAGCCAGACGGGTCATGATGCCGCCGCCGCCCAGTGCTTCGCTGGTAAAGGGTTCCCAGCCGTTACCCGCAACCATTTTGATCGGCGGTGCATAGACATTCGAACGCTTGACGCTTGCTGCACGTTGCTCTTCCGCAGCGATCAGTTCCTGCGCGGATTGACCGTTTGGCAGGCTGCCATCTTCACAGGGCAAGGCCAGAACCAGACCTGGCGCAAGGTCGTTCGGGTTGGTGATGATGTTACGGTTTGCGTTAAAGATGGGCTGATAGTTTGACGTTCCGTAGGCAGCGATCGCGATGGTGGCCATCGTGTCACCGTCCGAGACCGTGTAGTTTGAACAGGCTTCCTGCGCTGCCGCTGCGCCTGCGGTGAGTGTGAGGACGGCAGTCGCCGTCATCACCTTGGTGTTAAGTTTTTGTTTATGCATTATTTTTCCTCCCGTGGGTTGGAATGTGGAAAGTGGATCCTTAGCCGGATGAGGCTATCAGTCGTTCATTGTGCTCATTCAGTGTGTCCGAGATGATGGCGTACCATTCGCCAGACTCCCGCATTTCGTTCAGGCCTTTGTTCAGCATCGCCAGGTATTGTTTGCCCATTGGGTTGGACCGGTGAGTAATGAACCGCAGGGCTGAAAGTGTCGTGACATACGGGTTTTCGACGAGATCGTTCTCGTTGAGACCCATTTCAGCCATTGCGTCGGCAAAAAGCTGAACTTCGAAGGTCGCGACATCCGCGGAGCCAGTTAGGACGGCATCCAAGCATTCCCGCGCGGTAACGGGTTGCAGCAGATCGATGGTTTTTTCTGGTTGCAGACCTTCTTGTTCGAGGTCGTGGATGAACCATCCTTCCATACGGCAGACGGTTGCACCTTTTAGGTCTTCAAAGCTGGTCGCACTGGCGTAGTCGCTTTGGGGAAGTGTGTAGAAACCCAAGACGATGTCGTACACAGGTGCTGAAGCGTGGAATTGCGTACAGCGGATTTCTGTTTCCCAGGACCATTCGTAACTGCGGTTGGTGCAATCGGGCATGTTCCACGCCATCGACACGTCAAACGCGCCCAGCGGAAGCAGGGTTTCGATATGCGAGTTCCAGTCATCGACAAAGCTGATCGAATACTCGTGCGCATTGCCTGCCCGTTGCAGAGCCGTGGTTCCCAATCGAGTGATGAAACCACCGCCGTTTAGGGTCTCATCCGCGAACGGAGCCCAACCGTTGCCCGTAACCAGTTTGATTGGGGCTTTGAACGAACTTGTTTGGGTCGAGCTCGCAAAGCGTTCTTGCTGTTCTGCAATAATCTCGCGTGCGCTTTGGCCGTTCGGCAAGCTGCCGTCCTCACACGGAAGCACAAGTGCCAGACCAGGTGCCAGATCGTTGGGGTTGCTAATCGAGTTCCGGTTTGCGTTGAAAATTGGCTGGTAGTTTGACGTGCCGTAAGCAGCAATCGCAATGGTGGCCATCGTGTCACCGTCCTGTACCGTATAATTCGTACAGGCTTGCTGGGCGGCGGCGGCTCCGGCGCTTAACGCGATGACGGCAGCAGAGGTCATCGCAACGTTATGGAGCGGTAGTTTAGGCATTAGTTGTTTTCTCCAGAGATAGTAATTGAGAAGGCTTTAAAGTGTTTCAGCCGTTTTCCATTTGATGGCGTAGGGCGGTTGACACGATGTCGCGCCATTCGCCGGATTGCTGCATGATTGCCAGACCTTGATTCAGCGTCTCCAGGATCGCTTCGCCGTCTGGATTATCTTTATGGGTCATGACGTTAAGGGATTTGATCGCCGCCAGGTTGGGGTTTTCAATAATACGGTGTTCGTATCCCAGCCGTCCGATAGCTTCGATCGCCAGATGAGCTTCGATTGCGACGATGTCGGCTGTCCCGTCCATAACGGCGTGAAAGCAGTCATCGGGTGAAACGGGACGCACAAGCGAGATTGCCGGCTCATACAATCCGACCTCATCCATGTGTGACAACGACCAGCCTTCCGGCCGACAGATGGTTGTCCCGGCGAAGTCAGCATAGGTCAGTGTTTGCTCATAGCCCGATCCTTCGCGGGCAAAGAACGTGTCCACGACTTCGTAGAACGGGTTAGAGAAGTCGTACGTTTCGCACCGCGTACGGTCCTTTTCCGACAAAGTTTCTGCCGCTTCGCAGTTCGGACGCGACCATGGGAAGGTGGCATCAAACGCCAGTGTCGGCATCAGCAGGTCCAGATGCGATGACCAGTCATTGACGAACTGGATCTTATACGCCTGCTCGGGTGCGGCACGCAGCATCGCTGTCTCGACAAGGTAGGTGTAAAGGCCGCGATTGGGCAGTGCCTCGTCGGTGAAGGGCGCGTAATTGCCACCGGTGATCATCAGCAACTGGCGGTCGCGAATTTCCGGGCGTTCACCTTCATCCGCATTACGGATCAGAGCGGCTGCTTCCGCGCGCGCTGCTTCGATTTCGTCTTTAGCCGCCTCTTTGGCTACAACCACGGCATCTTCGCTGGCTTTTTTGGCTTCAGCTTCGGCTTCGGCCACGCGGGCTTCGGCCTCGGCAATGGCTTTGGCTGCGCGATCTTCGGCGGCCTTGACCAGCTCTGCTGCCATTTCGGCTGCCATGGCCTCGGCCTCAGTTTGCGGAACGGTCGAAGCGCGCCCAATGTCTTCCAAACAAGGCATGGTCAGAACGTCGCCCACCCGAATGATGTTCGGGTTATTGCCGATCACATCCCGGTTGGCATCGTAGATGATACGAAAATCTTCGGTCGAGTACACGTCGATCGAAAGCTCGCGCAGGCTGTCGCCGCGCTGAATTTCATAAGTTGAGCATGCCTGTTGCGCCGATGCAGTGCCCGCTGCGGCAGCAAGTGCCAGGCTTGATATGATCAGATGGTTTCTCATGGGTCCTGTTGCTTTGCCTTGTTAGTTTTTTGTGAGTTTGACGACACCGATCGAGGTGTTGTCCTGATCCGGGTCGCCTTTCGCGTCGAGCGCGGATTGCAGCGCCCCGGCGATGTCTTGCGCAAGCGCGCTGGCATTGGATTGAAGAATGGACTGAATTTCAGCATTGCTGAGGTATTGCAGGCCATCGCTTCCCAGAACCAAAACATCCGAAGGTGTCAGTTCATAAGGGGTCTCTGGGCAATCGACTTTTGGAATTGCCGCTCCCATGATGACCGAGGTCAGCTGATTTCGGTCTGGATGCGTAAGCGCTTCGGCCTCAGTCAAAGTTCCCTCGGCCATTTGCGCATCAATTACAGGCGCCATCGAATGATCTTCGTTGATCTGCGACAACTCTCCGTCCCGGAAAAGGTATAGGGGGCTGTCGCCGATAGAAATCCAAAACAGTCGCTGTCCCAGCAACAGAACGCCCAGCATGGTGGAGCCCATGTTGAATTCAGCGCCTTGTTCCTCGGAATAGCTGGCGATGGATGCGTTTGCCTGCATTGCTGCAAGAGGCAAAGCGTCTATCAAAGCGGACTCGGATGCCGCTGAACCTTCGAGCTCGGTATCCAGAGCGTCGCGCCAGGCACGGATCACAAGATCAGAAGCGACTTCGCCTGCCGCATGTCCGCCCATGCCATCGGCGACAACGACATAGCTTGCATTCGCTGCGTCGAACATGCGCGAGGCGACCGCGTCCTCCTGCGTGTCACGCCGGCCCTTATCCAGGATCAGCGCAATATCATATGCCGGTGTCGCCAGCATCAATCAGGAATCCCGCCAGTCAAAGCCATCGTCGCAGAATGCGGCAAAGCGAACTGATGTTTCGCTGATGCGGATCAGGTCTCCACTGGACAGTGCAACGGTGCTGAGAACCGGCTTGCCGTTTAGGCGAACCAGGTTCGCCTTACCGCCGTGTCCCAGATAACATTTGCGGTCTTCGGGGTCATAGGCAATCACCGCATGGTTGCTGCGGGAAATGCCGGTGTCTCCAAAATCCAGCTGAATGGCCTGATCGTCATTGCGACCAATCTGCATCAAGCCTTCGGTCAGCGTTATGCTCGCACCACGACCAGGGCCGCCGGTAACGACCAGCCAACCAACCGGGAACGATTGCTCGGCATTGTCTGTTTTTGCGGCAGGTTCTGCCGTTTCGATGAGGTCCTGCACATGTGTGTCAGCGCGTTCGAAGCCCAGGAAGGTTGTCTTGACGCGGCCGCGGCGATCTTCGGGGGCCGCGGACTGTGCCACCGGTGCGACTTCAACCTGTGGTTCTTCGGCGACCGGTTCTTCTGAAACCGGCTCTGCGATGGACTCTGGTTCCGCGATAGGTTCGTCTGCAACGATTTCTACAATCTGTTCCGGCTCGGGGTCTTCAACTTGAAGCACCTCGTGCTCGACCACCTCTTCGGTAACCGCTTCTTCTTCTGTCGCCACATCAGCGACTTCTTCAACCGCTGAGTGCAGCGTCAAAACAGTTTCAGTTTCGGGCTCGGGCGTCTCGTCCGCCACGTCCTGAACTTCTGCTATGACCTCTGCGACGACGATATCATCTTCGGCTTCAGCGGTGTCTGCTGCTTCATCCTCAGAGAAATCCGGCATCTTTTCTTCAGGCACCAGCTCGTCAGTTTCTTCGTAGTTGTCCGAAGACATATTGCCACCCGCCAGAGCTGCGCGCAGGGCATTGAAGTCGGCGATTGGCTCGGCCTTTTCCGCCTCTGGAGTTGCGGCTTCCGCTACTTCTTCGGCCTCAGTTTCTTTTGGTTTGCCGGCACCTTCGAGAAGCCGGCTAAGAGGGCTTTTGTATTTGAACATGGTGTCGACACCTTTTATTCTTGGCACAGGACATCTGTCCTGTGGGGCTGCTTCTTACCTCTGTGCGAAGTTGCACAACGGCACGGATAGTTGGGATAACAAAGACACTTTCTACTTCCGCGACGGGCCGGTTCCCGTCAGGGGTACCAAACAAGGCACTACCCTCAGCAAACACACACTGGCAGATCACTTAGGAACCGGTCAGATCACTCCTGCGCTAGAGGCATTTCAGCATTCGTCGCGACCCCGTTGCGCAAAATGCTAAAGCTGGCCTGAGGCTGATTTTCGGATACGAGATCGGCTAGCAAGACTTCCAGACTTTCCGAACCATCAATGCTCGTGCCCGAATTCGTCTCTGCGACTAGGATATCGCCTGCCTGCAAGCTGCCTGTCGGCTCTGGCGGAACCGAGGTCAGAACTGTTTTCCACCCGGCGCCGTCTTTGTTTTGAATTGCGAAAACATAGCCGTTCTCCAGGCCAAGCACCCGCATCGCGGGCAGCGCCAACAATCCGTTCTGTGGGCGGGTTTCGCCCAATGTACGATAGCGGGCAGAGACACGAATGTAGCCGTCCGGGTCCACGTTCAGATCGTTCAGCACCTGAGCCGCAAATGTTGTGTCTGCCTGCACCGGCTTGCCGTTTAAAGTAAAGATGGTTGCGCCACGCTTGACCCATTCACCTACAATTGCCGGGTCCATGTCCTGGTCGACGCCAGTAACTGCGATCACGTTGCCAGTTGAAGCTCGACGTCGTGAAGTCTGAAACGGGATGTCCACGTCCCAATGCGAAAATGCAGTCTGTTGTTCTGCCAAGTTTACCGGCTTTTGTTCTTCCAGGTTTACCGGTTCCGCGGGAACAAGTGGCGTAGGCTCGACTGTAGCGGCTTCAGCCGTTTCCGTTGCCCCAGCGTCTTCCTGGTCCGTTGCAACCGGTTCTTCTTGCGCCTGCTCGACAGGCTCTGGAGTGGCTTCGACCTCAACCGGTGCGGGCTCAGTAGGTTCTGGCGCCGGCTCCGCAATAGCTGCAGTCACCTGCTCGACCGTTTCCTGCTCGGGTGTTTCGACTACGGCGACTTCTTCCGCTGTTTCCGTCGTTACGGGTGATTGGGTCGATGCGGTGTCTTCAACCGGAGTATCTTTCCCGGACATAAAGAAGAACCCACCGGCCGCCAAAGCGGCCACCACAGCCACACCTGCGACTACCTTGCCGGCACCGCTGGAACCGCTTTTGACCACAGTGTCTACTGCAACGGCGGCTTCCTCTTTCGCGGTGAAAGTAGCAAGCCCCTCGTCGTTCTTATCCTCATTGCCCAGTGCAATGTCTGTGTTACCGGCCAGCAAAGCGGTGACGACGGCTTCGGCGTTCTCGCTTTCCGCCTTGATCCTGGCTTTTTCTTCTTCTTCGTCTTTTTGGTCCATCGCAACGATCACCGACACTGGCCGGTAATCGAAGCTGTCGAACATCACGCTGGGGCCACGGAACATACGCAGCCAATCCAGTGCGGTCTGCAGGCGATCCGTTGAGTGAACTTCCATAGCCTTGTCGATGGCTTCAAGGAACCCTTCGGGATAGCCTTCGAAGCGCCCGGCCAGTGGAGTGTAGGGGTCCCGCTGGCTGTTGTTGAAGGCGTTCAGGCGGGTTTGGCCGTCTATCGGACGTTCACCACTGATTGCGTGATAGAGCGTCGCCGCTAGAACATAAAGGTCACTGCTCGGCCCTTGCTCAGCGCCGCGCACGTAAAATTCGTGCGGTGAGTACCCATCCTTGATGACCCGCAGTGTCATCAGTGCAGCAGACTGGTGCGCAGCCTGTTCGCGCGCAGCACCAAAGTCGATCAGAACCGGATCGCCGTTTTCGTCTATTAGGATGTTGTCGGGCGAAATGTCCCTATGCAGCATGCCGCTTTGGTGGATGAAAGACACCGCCGACAGCATTTTCTCCGTGACCTGAACGATAAATTCGGGGCCAGCCTTGTTTTCAGGGTTCTCAACATAATCCAACAGATCGCAGCCGCGGATGTAGTTCATCGCGATATAGGCTGTCTCGTTGTCTTCGAAGACCTGATGTACGTCTACAATGTTGGGGTGCACCAGACGGGCGTGGTTGCGCGCTTCGAGGATAAACAGGTCGATGATCGCGCGCAGGTCGTCTTTGTAACCCGGTTCAACCGGTTCAACCAAATCGCCATTGCGACGGCAAAGGGCACCAGGATAGCACTCTTTAATCACTACTTCGCGTTCCAGGCTGTCACGCGCAAGATAGGTGATTCCAAACCCGCCATTGCTGATAAAACGCAGGATTTCATACTGCCCGCGCAACAGCTTGGCGCCGGGTTGAAGTCCTTCAATTTTCGGTTCGTCGTGCGTCGCGCCGACGGCCTGGTTGTGGCTCATTTCTTTCCGCCCGTTCTAATCGTTTTGCGGCTTTACTTAACTGGGCTTTCAGCCCGCGAACTCACAACCAAACACAACCGCAGGACACTCATGAACGTTAGACGTTTCAAATTTGACATTATTGGGGCCGCCTGATGGCTTCACTAAGAACTCAGCGCCGTGAAAATCTATATATTGTGTTGGGGTTGTAGTTTTGCGCCACATATTGAATAGCAGGCGGTAAAATTTGCGGACTGAGTGCCTGTTTTTTACGTATTGGGCATCAAAACCGAAACAATACCCCCGCGATTCTAAAGGCTTCGAATCGCCGTGCACGGCTCAATTAAAACGGGTGGAGGTCAGGTTCCGGTTTTTGGCTGAACGGAATCGACGCGGCTGCCGGCCCAGGCGAGGTTGTCGCTGAGCTGTGCGAGGATGCTGATCGCATCCTTGAGGGGGGCGTCACCACTTTCGAATTGCAGTAGCAAAAGAAGATCCGTGGCCTTTTCGAACTCACCAGGAATCCAGTCAGCTTCGGCCGCGATTTCGCCCCCTTGCTCAAGACGCTCTGCAAAGTCTTCGACGATTTCCTGACAGCTGTTCAGGAATGCGGCGGGTTCGATATCCGATGTTTCGCGCAAGTCGTCATAGATACTTGCAATAGCCGCCAGCCAATCTTCGAGGATCGGATTTTCCAGAGGGGGAAGGGCGGATTCCAGAGTAGCATGAATCGAGGGTGTTTCGACTGGCGTCGGCTCAGGGTCGTGCATATTCTGGCTGGATAGAAATGGAAGAAACTCCTGCTCGATATCCTTTCTGGCAGCTTCCAAATCTTTCAAACGCCGTTCCGACGCGACTTGCAGGACCTGTTCGGCAAGGTTTTGTCCGCCGCAGGTCTCCCACAAATCGAAATCAGGTTCGGGCTCTTGCGCCATAGCCTTGACGGCCACCGGCGTGCCGATGGGCACGACCGAGCGGAAAAACTCGCCTTTTTCCTTTTCCAGCCGGTTCAGAACACGGTCCAATGCATCACGAACCGGAGGAAGGTCCGTGTGGGTCACTGCCAACAAACTGTTTGAGCGCAACTCTTGCGGAACTTGTGCCCAAAGGTGGCGTTCTGTCTCTCGCCAGGCGTTTGTTCCGTTAGTGCACCATATGGCGCAATCGACATAGGACAAAAGTTCCAGGGTGGATTTGTAGGTATCGTCCAGCGCGCCAGTTCCAGGCAGATCAAACAGAGAAATTTCCTGCAGGGCCGGAGTATTCAGCCCGACCGAGATAAAGTCCGGATTGTCGGCCGCAGCTTTTTCCAAAGCGATTCCAGAATAGACTTTGGGTTCCTTGTCCCACCAGCCAACTGTGGTTTCCGGTGTATCCGCATACGCAACAATCACCAATGGCAGTTTCAGATGCTGAGGACCCGTGGGTAGAATATCGGCCCCGGCCAGCATGTTGGCGAGACTGGATTTCCCGGCCCCGAATTCCCCGGCGAAACCGATATTGACCGCGTTCGAAAGCCGTTCGGCATGAAACAAGGCGCGTTCGCGCATCTTGTCCAGACCTGCCTCTGAAGGCAGGTTTTCCGTGGCGGTCAGGAAGCGTTCAAGCTTGCGTACTTCCTGTTCGGTTCCGGGAAATTCAATCATTCCGCAGCCTCTGCTAATTTCTTGCGGGCGTTATTGCCGCCAAACACCGCATCCAGATCATCTGCAACACGTTGCGCCTGATCGAATGCCGCCTGTGCTTCTGCACGAACATTGGTTTGGCCGGATCCGACCCGTTGTTCAAGGTGTCCGGCCAACAATGCCAGATAGTGGTCAAGAACGGTGTTCAGACGTTCCAGCAGATCTGTACGTGCTGTGTCCACCAGATCGTCCCCGATCATTTCGAACTCCTGAACGATCATACGCTCGGCCCGCGCGACGACACTTTTGCGCGAGATCAGACGGGACAGCCAACTGACGCGCAATTCCACGGTAATGCCCCGCGTAAGCGCGGTGGTGTCTGGGCGGAACCAACGAACCGCACTGGTATTCATCCGACTGTCGGCCGGGTCCTGCCAGCCGGGCAGGGCGCGAAGGGCGGCATTGCTGTTCATGTCTATGGCGTAAAGTTCGCTGAGCATCCGCTGTCGGACCACTTGAGTTGCACCCTGAACCAGTTCGCGCATGCGATCCCGCAGTGGTGAAAAGTTCAGCTCGGTGTCACCGCCTTTGGCCAACAGGGGTGACGCGCCATTCGGCCCCCGGACAACCGCGGAAACAGCCTCTGACACAGTGTCATCCATAACCCCGCGAAGATTGGCCAACACATCATCCATGTCGTCAATGATCTCAGTGGTTTTTTGCGAAACCAGAGTGCGCAGTTCGGCCAGTGTTTTATCATTTTCACCGCCGCTGGTCAGATCAGCAGAGTTTTCATCATCAATCGCGCGCAGATGGGCCTTGGAGCGTTCAAGTTCACCTTGGGCAAAGCTGTTAAGGTGCTGCCAAGCCATCTTGAGCTGTTCGTCACGCGGCCCTTGAGTCAAAGCATGGGTAACATGACGGCGCAGATCGGGCAGACCCGAGGCAATCATTGCCGCAAAGCGCAGAACACCCTCGCGACTGATCGGGCCGGGGCCTTGCTTGATCTCCTCAACACCGTCCAGATACTGTTTCATCTGCTCGGGGTGGGCGCGCAGCCAGGCCAGAACATGATCGTGGTTCACTCCGGTATCGTCACCGGTCAGCGCATAGTGAGCCCATTGGGCGCTGCCCATAAGAACATCGATGTTCGAGTTGCCCAGTGCTTTTTCAAGGCCCTCCAAAACATCCGTTCGGACTTTTCCAGCGTCTTCGGCTCCGCCGCCCAACTCGTCTACGCGGTTGATGAACACGACGATCTGTCCCAGTTCCAGAGCCTGCATCAGACGGAACAGCTTCAGATCCGCCCGTGAAAGGGCCTGATGCGCAGATAAAACCACAACAAAGAAATCGGATTCTTTGAGATACTGGCGCGAGATTTCTTCGCGGATCAGCAGAGGGTCGTTGACGCCAGGCGTGTCTGTGACGGTCAGCGGGAACGGAAAGTGGCCGATGTCAAAGTACACCTCGGCCTTGCGCGTGATGTCGCTGTACAATCCCCGATCGGAACCGGGATCATATTCCTCGCTGTCGGTCGGATCGTCGCCGGCGCAAACATAACGGGCCAGATCGTCCGAGTTCAGATGCTCCAGATCGTGGTGTTGGCCGAGCAACTGCTCGTAACTATCGCCCAATCGCAGTTGGGCGCGGGTTTTCATCGCGTCGACCTGCTCTTCGATCATTTCGCGCTTATAACTGTCCTCGTCATCGGGGAACATATTGCGCAGTTCTTCGCCCTCGGCGATCAACGCCTGCCACTGACGGTTATCGAAGAAATGGAATTCGGCCCCTTCGGTCCGACCCGAGGGGTGACCGAAATGCATATCGGTGATCACGGTTGTCCAAGGATTCACGTCCGAAGGCAGGTATTCTGCCTGCCCAGTGAACCCGTTGATAAGGCGGGACTTACCAGCCTTGATCTGCCCGACAAATGCGATTGACGGTTTCAGATTGGATAGATCGCCTACAATGCGCGAAATAAACTGGCGGGTCTCGTCATTGCTGACCCCGTTCATATCTTCGGCTATTCGAATTAACTCACGACGGTTACTTTCACTCATACTTTTACCCTGGGTACTTGCAATCACAGATTGAATTAGTCGAAAAATTGAATGTTACGAGCGCATTCATTGGGAACGCTCCGTCAGAGATGTCCACAGACTCACTATGGCTCCAAGTTTGCGGGCCTCGTGAACTACCATGGAGAATTCTTTGCCGTCATTCATAACAGCCAAGCCAGAACCTTTGCCTCCGGAAGGGCGCATAACGATCAGTTGTGGATGATCCAGAGCGCTGGCTGTGTCGTCATCCCAGCCTGAAAGGTCACGGGCGAATTGCGCCAGTAAGGTTTGATCGGCATGCAATGACTGATCTTCAGCGCAATCGCCATCCGACTGAATCAATTCCCCGTTCGGGGCTTTGGCCTGGATGCGGCCAACGGCCAAACGTTGGCTGCCTTGGTAGAACAAGCCGACCAAGCCGTCCGTATCGTCCTCAGATTCCACATCAACATTAGGCTCGGTGGTGTCTGGAACAACCGATATGACGGGTTCTGCGGGCATTTCGATCGTCGTGCAGGCTTTGGCAATTTCGCTGAACGTGATGCCTACATCGTCCGCTTCAAGCATGGTGTCCGGTCGCAGCGAGATCATGCTAAGCGGCGCAGGTGCCGCGGCAATATCGGTTACCAGTTGCGCCAACTGACCAGCCAGCGCTTCTCGCTGTTCGGTTTCAAAGTCCGGCGCAACGCCGGATCGGACGCGAAAAACGTCGGTAACCCGAGAGCTGTTAACCTCAATCGCGAGGCAATCGCCATTGGCCGCCGTGAACTCCAGCCGACGTGGTAAAACAGTACCACGGATGGATTGCAGCACCCTATCGCGACGCTCAACGGCCGTGTCACCCGATAGCGCAACGGCAGGTTCCAGCCGTGCAACCGATGATCGTCCGATATCCTCGAGCAGGTCGAGTATGTCTGTATCCATCATGCCGTGACCCCCTCTGGTCCCGTCTAAACTGCGGCCGCGACCGGCCCCAAACTGAGATGCGATTTTGTCAGTGCCAATCCTACATTCGCGCTGTTGCGACAGATGTAGCAGACTACGTGATCCGGATAGGCCTCTGTCCTCAAAAATATGTTCAGCCTATCCCCTGAAAACACAGCGATTTCCCCAAACCCCGGATTTTCAGCATCGGCATTCCCCGATTGCCGCAGCAATGTTTCAAAAGCACCGACACCGCCGCCTTGAAACAGGTTCGCCACCGCAAGAGCGAGACTGTCCAGCACCTTTGCGTCCTCTTGATCGGTAATGCTGGTCCCCAATAACATCCCTGTTTCCATGTCGACGTACCCGGCTGCAACGCAGTCGGGTATCGTTTCCATCGCGGATTTCAGTGCGGCTTCGATAGACATCGGGTGTCCCGTCCTTCTACCTTGGTTTCACGTTATAAAACATGCCATTCAGCCCCGCCTTTGTTTCCGGTTTTCGGAAGCGTTGGCACATCTTCATTTGCGTCACGGGCGCTGTGTTCAGCAGCGATCTTGTCGAACTCTTCAAGGAAGGCTCCGAATACTTTTTTCAGGCCTTCGACGTCTTCGGGAAGATCTTCGCCTGTCGTAATCTCACGCCACATCGCCGACGCGCTGAGGGTTGATCCGGCGTCCACACTCAATAGTTGCTCCAACGTTTCAGACTCGGGCTCTGCGTCTGAAGAGGTGCCGTTCGGCATGGGCACGACCTGTGTTTCGATCAGGCCGCTGGTTTCAGGTTCCGGTTCGAATTCATCAGCCGCACCATTGGATTGCTCGGCAAGCAAGGCAGCAATGGAAGACACGGAAACATCAGCGCTTTGAGCGTCTACTTGAGGTTCGTCGGCCTCACTGGTTTCAGGCGCATCAGCCAGCTTACCCTCATTCGATGTCCCAAAGGGGTCCTGGCCATCGAAGTTGATGTCAGGCTGTTCTGCTTCGTCTTCACCTTCCAGTTCCAAGGAATCTTCTTCGTCGAAATCCTCGTCATCTAGTTCAAGAAACGCGTTTTCTTCCGAAGGGATTTCCGTGATATCTGCCAAATTTAAAGGTTGGCTAGGTGTTTCCCGGAAGAATGACCGTAGCTCGTCCTGATCGGTTTCCGTTTCAGGTTTGGTTTCTTCTGATATCGCGGTCATCTCAGCGCGCAACCGCTCTGCCTCATCCGCATCAATCCGGGGGGCACGTTCGGTATCGTTTGAGCGTGCTTCTACGCGGGCAGGGCGTACAGGAAAGCTGGTTACCACTTCGTCCTGCGCATTTTCGTCCTGAACGGGATTGACCAGCTTCAGCGGAGTGAGCTGTTCGGCACTTTCAGTAGTTTTGCGTGGGCGGATCGGTTGGACACGTGGCCTATCAGCAAGGCTATTGTCGATCTGGTACCGCGCCAACATGTCTGCGCGATTGTCCATGATCTGCTCGGTGATCTCAAGAAAGCTGTCCACCATCTTGCCACCACCGCTGCGTCCCCACAGTTCAGCATCGCCGCTCTTGTCGCGCGCGATAATCGCATCGCGGGCCGAGAACAAAATTGACCGGTTAAACAGATGTCCGGCCTCACGGTTGACGCGGCGCAACACCTTCTGGCGGTCTTTCGGACCCAATGTATCCGCACGTGTTACCAGCAGCAGCGAGTTATGCTGCAACCGTTCCGGCAGAGCGACCCATGTCGCCCGCTCGGTCTCCCGCCAGGCTTGGGTTGCATGTGTGCACCACAGCACGCCATTGGCCTGACCTACGGCGCGACGCCATACATCGGTTGAAATCTTGGGGTCCGAGATACCCGGCGTGTCGATCAGATCAACCGCTTCGAGAATGTCGGATTCCAGAAAAATACGAACGAATTGGGCGTCGTTTACACCGACCGACTCCAACGCATCCAACTCGATGTTTTCGCGTGTGCCGTCGTGGCGCTGTACATAGGCAGATTGCTTGCCCCAACTGAACCAGACGGGAGGCAATTGTGTGGCCGTCACCTGAGTCGGCAGCGTATGCGACCGAAGCAGAAAGTTCATCAGCGTCGATTTGCCGGCGCTGAATTCACCCATGAGTGCAAAGATCGGCTTGCGGCGGGACCACTGCTCGATGCGTTCCCATGCTTTGGGCGAGACGAAACGGGTTTGTGAGTCTTTTGCCATATCGCTACTTATGCTGCCTCGTTACTAAGATCTTTCAGGATGTCGCCCAGAATATCGTCACGCGATTTCTGTGGTGTCAGTCCTGCCATCAGAGCTGCGTTGCGGCTTGGGTCATTCTCGGCTGAGGCCGAAATGCTAAGCAACGTCTCTTTCTGCTCGCGCATGAAATCCGACAGGATTGCCCGAACGTTTTCCAACACGGCGGCTACTTGGTTTTCCTCAATGTCCTTGGTGATCGAATTCGCCTCGGACGTGATCAGGCGGGTATAGTCGGCGGCGTAGGCTTCGAACCCTTTTCGGCGTTGCCACCAGCGGCGCCACCACGTGCTTTGCAGATCCAGCGCAATGGTTCGCCCGATGCCAAGCGGGGGCGGTACACGCGGAACGATGGGCGCTTCGATACTGAACTCACCCAAGTGGTTGCCCAGAATCTTCTGGTAAAGGGCCTCAATATCTGCGGCTGCAGTATTGTACAGCGCACTTGCTTCTTTGCGCATCGATCGCGCAAAGCTGAAGTATGCCGCCTTTTGCAAAGTCCGGAGCCCCGCAGGGTCATACTGCCATGTGCCCTGTTCGCCATTCAGCTCCAAGTGAGCTATCAGCGAGTCCGTCGCGCGTTTGACAAAGTTGGTTTCCGCCGAGTTCAGTCGTTCCAACACCTTGGCACGCAAGGATGCGGTCAGTTCGGCCGCTTTCTTTTCGTACTGCTCCGATAGCGTTGCGATCGCTTCTTCGGGTGACACACCGTCCAAGTCGCGCACGAGACCTTCGCCACCCGAAAGGGTTTTGGCGACAGCCGTAGCGCGGATTTGGCTGGCGATGTTCCGCGCGCGGTGGCGCACTCGATCCAGCAGACGGTTGCCTGCGCCTTCGGCAATGCGTTCGTTCATGGCCAACAGCAGATCGGGCAGACCGGACAGCGCCCAGATCTTGTCGAGCGAGGGGGCCTGATCGCCAAAACCGGCCGCCAGGTAGAACGTGT
Organism: Ruegeria sp. BI12; assembly: GCF_056537985.1. Taxonomy (NCBI): domain Bacteria; kingdom Pseudomonadati; phylum Pseudomonadota; class Alphaproteobacteria; order Rhodobacterales; family Roseobacteraceae; genus Ruegeria; species Ruegeria sp. BI12. The sequence goes on from NZ_JBQFSL010000002.1 coordinate 587,481, forward strand.
TCAACGCCTCTCGCGATTCATCAGACAAAATTTCGGGGTTACCAGTCAACGCGGCTTCAGCCCATAGGGCGCTGCCAAAAATGACGCTGGTGCTGGAATCGATATTGTTCTGTTTGAGCGTATCCAGGATCCGATCACGGATTTCCGGGACCTGATTGACCGGATCTGCCAGTTCGTCAATTCGGTTCACAAACAGGATGATCTGTCGATTTTCGAATTGCGCGATAATCCGCATCAGCGCCATGTCCATTGTCGTCAACGCCTGGCTGGCAGCCAGAACAACAACGCAGACCTCTGATCCGCGCAAGCTGCGCAGAGTAATCTGCTCGCGGACCATAAAGGTATCGTTGACACCCGGCGTGTCGCACAGTTTCAACGAAATCGGATATTGCGGAATGTCCATATACAATTCCGCCGACTTCGTCACATCAGCGAACCGCCCGGTCTTTGGGTTGATGTCCGGATCGTCTTCGTCACCCAGGCAGACATAGCGCTGGATCAGTTCTTCATCGAAGTAATCATACTGATGGCTTTGCCCCAGAATAAGGTCGAAATGCTGGCCCAGCCGGGATTCGGATTTGGCCTTCATCTCACCAATCTGGCGGCGAATGTCATCCATCTCGTCATCTGCACCGGCACGGTTTGCCAGTTCACCCAGACGGCCGCCGCCGACCATCAAGTTGTCCCATTCTTCCTGTTCGAAGAAGGTAAACTTTGCGCGTTTGTCCCCTTCGGTGCGGGTATTGATGTTTAGTGTGGTCACCACTGACGTCCACGGGTTCACATCCGACGGCAGCAGGGCGGGGCGCCCGGCCAGGATGTTCACGATCGAGGACTTACCGGCCTTGACCTGCCCGACCATAGTTACGCTGGCCGTGAAATTCTCCATCCGCGTCTTGAGCGTCGCAAGTCGAGCGGACGAACGCGCATCCGCCACCTCTGTCAATTGATCAATCTGTGCGGTCAGCGAAGTCATCGCCGACGTCATGGGCGTCAGTGCCTCATTGCCAACTGACAAAAGATGGTCGTTGCGCGCCATGTTCAGCCTCCGGTTCCTGTTGCGGCCAACGTGTCCGTTGGCGTGCTGGTCATGGTGTCGATTCGAGCGATGAGATTCAGCGCATTACCCAGGATTGCGGCTTCGGCCCCCGGAGAAATCGATTCGAAGGTGTGGCAATCGGCCAAAACTTCGATCGAACTGAAACGCTCGCTGTTTTCAAGTCGGGCGAGACGACGCCCCGTCGGAAAGCCCTCAGATTTGGTTTCAGGCAATGGCATGCGCGAATTGGCAAGCAGGTATCGCCGCCCGGATCGCGTGCGCAATGACACGCCAAACCCGGTGTTCGGATGGTCGCGGTTCAGGGATTTGAGTTCACCAAGAAAACTTTCACGCGCAAGGCCAACGGCTTCTTGCTCGGCAGCAGCGGAGTTCATCATATTGGTCACGTTTCAGACCCTTGTACTGGAGTTGAGCGAAAAAAACTCGTACAGCGCCCGAGGGCAAAAAGACTCATTAACTCCTGCCGCTCATCAATGACTTTCAAGGCGGTCTTATTTTGACGCGAATAAGATATTTTGGCGTTTGAATTGTGGCGCAAATGTGTTGTGCATTGCTTTTATCCTTCAACCTATGGGCGTATTTTTGACATCGATTTAGGCAAAAATACTTTTAGCTCGCAGTCTGAGCGAACTGACTTTTTAAAGAGATGCGCGAGCGACACATTTTGTGAAGCCCACTTAACATAATGTTTTAAATAGGTTTTAGTAAATTTCTAAAGCCAAGATTACGCAAGTGACAACTGTAAAACAAATACCTGTCGTGAATGCTTTTGAGTTTTCGCCATTGGTAGCTTTTCCAGAGGGGAAGGAGATGCTCAACGTAAGCTTGTTTTCATTTTATCACCAAATGTCTTGGAATGTTGCCAGGAAAGGGACAATAAAAACAGTCTAAATTGACAAGGGAATTCTGTTGATCTGTTTGAAGCGTAATTTGAACGGACGATTGTTTTGTTTCCAACGCAGCAACACATTGGGCCTATCCAAGGCCCGCTTGGCGGCAGCTCCCGGCAAAGGTTACAGGTGCTCGGCGTTCGGCTCGGGAATATATTGCGTTGTTGTCATCAATAATCTTGCATGCAACGCGATTTTCCCTCTCGCACTCCGCTGCAAGCTTTGCTATTGACGCCCACATTCTGGCACTGAGTGCCTGGGTTGCGGGTGTGGCGAAATTGGTAGACGCACCAGATTTAGGTTCTGGCGCCGCAAGGCGTGGGGGTTCAAGTCCCTCCACCCGCACCAAAGTTTTCCCAAGGGTTTTTGTTTTGCGGTCCGGCTGAGCATGGCATTTGGCCAACGTCACAGCCTTGTGCTCGAAGGTCGACTGGATTTCAGCTCCTGAACACTCATGCATTACCGTGCAGCAAACTTCTGTTCAGGTGCAGCTGGGGCGACAACCCAGATCGCTATGGCTTCAAAAGCAGGGTTACATGCCGTTTCGCATGAGGCGTGTCGTCATGAGAACAGGTAGTAGATCGTGGGAGACGTGAATAAAATTGCCACCGCGACGGCAAACCAAACCAGCACGCATACCCAATATGTTCCTGGATTTTCTGCCCGGGTGACCCGTTCCCACAAGTAGGTCGAACCAAAAACCAAATCACGAACGGCCCATACGAACAGGCCAAGCCCAACAAAAAACCAGAAATCCATAAGCCCCTCGTATGCTAAGTCTGGTGTTATGTAGGTTGTCAAAATTGATTGTTCAATTCCGCATTGCTTTTAAAGAGTAGTTGCGGCGCAAGGAATTTGGCTGATGTGGCGCTGACGGCGACTTCTTCAGCTTCGCGATGCCCGTTTAGGCCTAAAAAAAGCAACTATTGCCCTGCTAACCCCATTTGGCGCACTGCCAAATCGCGCATTATCTCTTCGGATCCGCCACCAATCGCCATGATTTTAATCTCGCGCCAGATTCGTTCGACCGGATTGCCCAGCATATAGGCGGCACCACCAAAGATCTGCATGGCCTCGGATGCAACAAACTGCAGCGACGTGGTGGCCTGCACCTTGGCCTTGGCAAGTTCAGCCACGGGCATCAGGCCCTGCTCAATCGCCCAGCAGATGCGTTCGATATATGCCTCGTTCATTTCAATTCGAGCGGACATTTCCGCAAACTTGTGTCCAATAACCTGATGTTCGATCAGCCGTTTTCCGAATGTCTCACGTTCGCGAGCCCAGTCCAGTGCGCTGCCGAAACACAATTTCATCATGCCTAACGAAGCGGACGTCAGGCCAAGCCGTTCAAAGTTGAAATTGTCCATGATTGCTACGAAGCCCTTGTTCTCGGGCCCAAGAAGCGCGTTTGCATCCAACTCACAGCAATCAAAATGTAGTGTCGCCTGCTGTGAGCTGTGCCACCCCATCTTGCCACCTAATGGTGTACGGCTGAACCCGGGCGCATTATGAGGGACTAAGAACAACGAGATACCGGTCAAACCAGGTCCACCAGTACGGGCGCCGATCACAAACCATTCGGCATCCATCCCTCCGGTGATATAGGTCTTTTCCCCGTTCAGTATCCACTTACTGCCTTTGCGCTCGGCTCGGGTTTGAATATTGGCCACGTCAGAACCTGCGCCCGGTTCGGTGATCCCAAGCGCCGACATCATGCGTCCCGAGATAATCTCGGGCAGAACCTTCTCTTTGAATTCTTCCGAAGCAAATCTTGCAATTGGACTGATTGAAATCGTACGCCCGCCGACTGCGGCACCGATACCGGATGCACCACAGCCAAACAGGATTTCGCTGTAGTCATGGCGCATGAACGCGTTGTCAAAACCGAGACCACCATATTTCTCATCAATCCCAAAGCCGAAGACCCCAAACTCGGCGATTGCGGCATGCAGTTCCCAAGGGACGCCGCGATTTGCCTCCCATTGGTCAATGTGAGGTTTGATTTCAGTGTCGACGAAGCGACTAAAGTTCCGGCGAAAAGCGTCACGTTCCGGTGTCATGAAAGGGGATGGCAGTGTCATTCGACCTCCTCGACGTAATGTTCCGGCACGGGCTGAAGCTGGCTTTCCATCATGCGGGCAAAGCGATCCATCATCTGAGTCAGGTATTCCGGCGAGGACACAAATTTCTCATGTAACAGCAAGCCGCGCAGGAAGTTTCGAGTGATACTCCACAAAAGCGCGGTATCATCACGGTCGCCCGATATGCTGGCGTATCGGGCTGAGATCAGGCTCAGGTTCGATTTGTCCCAATCTCTCAGGCTTTGTTCGAGCAGTCCGAACAGTTCCACGTCGGTACGGCAAGCAACCAGAATTTCGACTATGGCGCGCCCGCCTGCGGAATTTACGATATTGGCCCAGGCAGACATGATCAGATCATAAACCGGCTGAGGTGCGCGATCCTGAGACCCCGGCGGGATTTGCGCTTTGCTCAGCAGTCGCAAGGCGGTCGCAGCGACCAGAGCCTGTTTCGTAGGGAAATGATGCGTAATTGCGCCACGCGAGATACCCGCTTTGGCCTGCACCTTGGCAAAGGTTGTCTCTGCATATCCCATCTGATCAAGGCACGTGACCGTGGCATTGCAGATTTTTGCCTGCATATCCCGGGATCTTTGATCCTGGACCGAGGGTTTCTTTTGAATCGTTTCCGTCATCTTCCGTGGCGTCGCTGTGGCAGATCATCGTTGACCAGCGTGATCGGCAAATCATAAAAACAGAACAGTCGGTCTGTAAACTGCAGATCGCGCCAAAACGGGAGAGACGTGGCGTGACACATTCTCTGCGGATCGGAGGAGCAAGCGGGTTTTGGGGGGATGCCCCTCATGCAACACAGCAATTGCTGCGTGCCCCACAGATTGACTTTCTGGTCTACGACTACCTCGCCGAAATCACCATGTCGATCATGGCTCGCGCGCGCTTGAAAGATCCCGAAAAGGGCTACGCGGTCGATTTCGTCTCAGAAGTTATGGCTCAAAACTTGAGCAAAATCGCCGAGCGTGGCGTAAAGGTGTTGTCAAATGCAGGCGGTGTTAACCCAAAAGCTTGCGCCGATGCGTTGCGGGGCAAATCTGCTGAATTGGGATTGAACTTGAAAATAGCAGTTGTCGAAGGCGACGATCTGCTGCCCCATGCGGCTGAGTTCGCTGATCGGACCGAGATGTTCTCCGGTGCGCCCATGCCACCGATTGAGAAAATCGCCTCGGTCAATGCATATATCGGTGCGGGGCCAATATTGGCGGCGCTACAGGCCGGCGCTGATATAGTCATCACAGGCCGTTGCGTCGACAGCGCACTAACGCTGGCCGCTTGTATGTTTCATTTCGGTTGGCGGCACGAAGACCATGACTTGTTGGCTGCCGGGTCGCTGGCGGGGCATCTTCTGGAATGCGGTCCCCAAGCGACCGGAGGCAATTTCACGGACTGGAAATTGGCAGGTGACATCGCCAAAATTGGCTATCCGATCGCCGAGATCAGCGGTGATGGCAAAATCGCCCTGACAAAGCCGGATGGTACGACCGGATGTGTGACCCCTGCGTCGGTCTGTGAACAGATGCTGTATGAGATCGGCGATCCACGAGCCTATGTCTTGCCGGACGCGGTTTGCGACTTTTCCGATGTCAGGATCGAACAATCAACGCCGGACCAAGTAACCGTCTCGGGCGCAAAGGGCCGCGCACCGACTGGGCAGCTAAAGGTGTCTGCCACTTGGGCAGATGGGTTTCGCGCGGGAATGACGTTTCTGATCAACGGGCGCGAGGCACGACAAAAATCGGATGCATTTGCCCAAGCGGGATTGGATCGCGCACGCGCTGTACTACACCGAATGGGTGCCCCCGATTATCGTGAGGTTTCGGTTGAGGCTTTCGGCGGACGGCCCGGCACCGGTGAATATGAAGAGATCTCACTTAAGGCGGCTGTGAAGCACGACGATCCCCGCGCCGTTGGCGTCTTCCTGCGTGAGATGACCGGTGCAGCACTGGCTGCGCCACCGGGATTGCATATTTTTACCGGGGGAGGGCGTCCAAAACCTTCGCCGGTAGTCGCTCTGTTTTCCTTTCTGGTGCCCGCGGACACTGTAAACCTTCGTGTGACGATGGACGGCGAGAGCGTCGCTTACACACCGCCAAAGACCTCCCCGCAAGAGCCAGTGCCTGTTGGGATCAAAGCGCCGGAACCGGCCAATGAAAGCGTAGAAAAGTGGGTCACACGCCCCTTAGAAGATCTTGCATGGGCAAGGTCTGGCGACAAAGGCGATATTGCGAACATTGGGGTAATTGCGCGTCATGCAGCATATCTCCCCTACATTTGGGCAGCGCTGACCGAAGCATCGCTGGCAGACGTATTCTCTGACTCCTTGTGTGGCAGGGTCGATCGTTTCTATCTGCCCGGTACGCATTCCATGAACATTTTGCTGAACAATGCGCTGGGTGGCGGCGGCATAGCTTCCTTGCGTAATGACGCACAAGGTAAAAGCTTTGCTCAGATATTGCTGGCCACACCGATCAGGATTCCGGCAGAGTTATTCGTACACCCCGAACAAGGAGGCGTCTGATGGGTTTTGTCAGCCAGATCGTCCGCGACTCTGAGGTCTTTGCGAAAAACCGGGCCGATATGCTGGCGCTGGTCGATGAGATGCGCGCACTTGAAGCACGTCCAATCGCCCTTTCAGAAAAACGGCGCGAACGGATGGAGGCCCGGGGTCAGATCACACCCCGTGACCGACTGGCCCAGTTGCTGGATCCTGGAATGCCTTTTTTACAGCTGCATGGTTTGGCAGGCTATTGCGTCGATGTCGATGATCCGGAACAATCTGTTCCGGGCGCGTCGCTCCTCGTCGGTATCGGCTTTGTCTCCGGTGTGCGTTGCATGATTATCGTCGATGATGCGGGGATAAAGGCTGGTGCAATGGTCGAAATGTCGGCCGCAGCATTCCTGAGCGCGCAGGACATGGCATGGAAACAGAACCTGCCATTCGTGCATCTTGTCGAAAGCGCTGGCGCAAACTTGATGGAATACAAGGTCGAGTTCTGGGCCAATGGCGGAAAACTGTTCCGCAACCTTGCCCGCCATTCGGCCGCTGGCCTGCCCAACATTGCAGTACTACACGGCCCGTCAACCGCCGGTGGGGCCTATATGCCCGGTCTTGCGGATTATGTGGTTGGCGTAAAGAATAATGGTATGGCTGCACTAGCTGGGGCCGCGCTGGTCCACGCAGCGACAGGTGAAAAAGCCAATGACCGCGATCTGGGCGGGTCCGAGATGCACGCCAGCACATCTGGGCTGGTCGACTACCTGGCCGAGGACGATGCGCACGGAATCGAAATCGCGCGGAACGTAATGGCTCGGTTAGATTGGAACAAATCTTTGCCCGTGCGTCGCAGCAAAGAGGTACAGCCGCCGAAATACGATGCGGATGAGATCGCGGGTCTTGTCCCAACCGATTACCGTGTTCCCTATGACGTCCGCGAAGTTGTTGCACGTATCGTGGATGGCTCGGACTTTGAGGATTTCAAACCCGGTTATGGTCCGGCGACGGTTTGTTTGCAGGCCGCGCTCAACGGTATCGCCCTGGGCATCCTAGGAAACAACGGACCACTTGATCCCGCCGGGGCAAACAAGGCCGCGCAGTTCATTCAGTTGTGCGGACAGGCTGATATCCCTTTGATCTTTTTGAACAATATAACGGGTTTTATGGTCGGTACGCAATATGAACAGGGCGGCATGATCAAACATGGCGCCAAGATGATTCAGGCCGTCACTTCGGTTAACGTGCCAAAGATCACGCTTTATATCGGGGCAAGTTTCGGTGCGGGCAATTATGGAATGTGCGGCTATGCCTATGACCCGGACTTCTTGTTTGCGTGGCCCAATGCAGCAACGGGTGTGATGGGTGGCGAGCAGGCAGCCGGAACGATGGAAATGGTCGCGCGGGCTGGGTTCAAACGGAAGGGGATTGATCCGGACGAAGCCAAGTTGTCCGCACAAAAAGCAGCAATTACGCAGCACTTCACCAAACAGGAGAATGCGTTCTACACCTCGGGTCGGTGCATAGATCACGGCGTAATTGACCCGCGCGACACACGGCGTGTGCTGGGCTTTTGCCTTGAAACCTGCCTTGAAGGTCGTGCGCGGACGGTCAAACCCAGTTCGTACGGGGTGCACAGGTTCTGACCATGCTGAACAATTCGCGAAGTTCCCATCCAAAACAAAGAACGGCAGGGGTTGAGGCATGACTTTTGATACGCTTCTGATTGCCAACCGCGGTGAAATCGCGGTGCGTATCCTGCGAACTGCCCGGTCGCTTGGACTGCGCACCGTGGCAGTTTACACAACCGCTGACGCACAATCCCCGCATGTCGACCTTGCCGATGAAGCGATTTGGATCGGGGAAGGACCGGTCGGAGACAGCTACCTGAAAGCTGAAAAGATCATTGAGGCCGCGCAGGAAACCGGGGCAGGGGCGATCCACCCGGGTTACGGGTTTTTGTCCGAAAACGCAGAGTTTGCGGCGGCAGTTGGCGCTGCGGGCCTAACTTTTATCGGACCCGAACCCGAGGCAATCCGGCTGATGGGCGACAAGGCCGTTGCCAAACGCCTGATGACAGATGCCGGTGTGCCCTGCGTGCCGGGGTATGAAGGCGATGAACAATCTGATACCGCTTTGACAGCAAAAGCCTGCAAAATTGGCTTCCCCATCATGGTTAAAGCCGCAGCAGGAGGGGGCGGGCGCGGGATGCGTCTCGTCCAGTCCGCTGAGGCACTTCCCGAGACGATTTCAATCGCAAGATCTGAGGCCGAGAGCGCTTTTGGATCCGGCGGGCTGATCCTTGAAAAAGCGATCAGCGATGCGCGCCATATCGAATTTCAGATTTTTGCCGATGGGCATGGGAACGTGATTCATCTGGGCGAAAGAGAGTGCTCGGTTCAGCGCCGCCACCAGAAAGTTATCGAAGAAGCCCCAAGCCCGGCCATGACGCCAGAATTGCGTGCCCAAATGGGGGCTGTGGCGATTGAGGCCGCCCGTGCTGTGGGCTATTGCGGCGCCGGAACCGTGGAATTCCTTCTGGAACCATCCGGCACGTTCTATTTCCTGGAAATGAACACCCGTCTGCAGGTTGAACATCCGGTTACCGAAATGGTCGCGGGCCTTGATCTTGTGGCGCTGCAGATCTCAGTCGCACAAGGTGACGCACTTTCAGTCTCCCAAGAAGACATCACCCTGGATGGCCACGCCATCGAAGTGCGCCTTTATGCCGAAGACCCCGCGAACGGGTTTCTTCCGGCAATCGGCCCAATTGATTTCTGGCAAGCTGCATCCGGCCACGGTGTGCGTGTGGATGCAGGTATCCAACAAGGGCAAGATGTATCTCCTTTCTATGACCCAATGCTCGCAAAGATCATTGCGCATGGCCCAACCCGCGAAACGGCACGCACGCGGCTGGTTATGGCTGTGAAAGAAACCATTTTGCTGGGAACGGTAACGAATGCACCGTTTTTGGACGATATTTTACAGCACAAATTCTTCATCTCCGGCGAAGCAACGACAACGTTTCTGGATCGGACTTATCCCGAAGGCCTTCCTGCGTACGAAGTAAATGCCCGAGACATCGCATTGGCGACAGCGCTGTTGTTGGATGCGGATCAGGCCCGTGCCAGGGCAACGGCGGGCTATGTCTCAGCCGACCAGCTTGGTTGGGCCAGTGCGGCGTTGCCGCCGTTTGCTACGACGTTTGCTTATAGAGACACGGAGATACAAACGCGCGCACTCGCCCGCCCGGGTGGGTGGACGATTTGGGTCTATGGCGACTCGTATGATGTCTCGTGCACCAAGTGTGACAACGGAAAGGTTCGCGCGCGCATAAATGCCCAGACCGTAGATGCCGCCACACACATAACGCACGACACAGCCCAGATCGCCATTGGCCCCGAACGTTTGATTTTTAGACGCCTGCGCCCGGGTGCGCTGGGTGCGGAACCCGTTGCTGGCGGCCGCGTTACCGCCCCCATGCCGGGCGCCTTGGTCGAGGTGTCCGCGAAACCGGGTCAGAACGTGTCCAAGGGAGATCGGTTGGCTGTTCTCGAAGCCATGAAAATGCAGCACCAGATCACCGCTGGCGTTGATGGGGTCGTCACCTCTGTCCATGTTGAGGTTGGCCAGCAGTTGAATGCGGGGGATGTATTGATCGAGATTGATGAAACGTAGATGGATTTGGATGTGAATCGGCTGTCGCCTCTCTCCAAAGGCATCCAGACCCATCGAAGACAGCCAAAACAAGATCGAAGGAAGACGCAGTGCAACAGGCAACCGATTTTCTGGAAGAAAGCGAGGCATTGTTTGCCATTCTGGCCGATGCTTCGGGCGACCAATGGTCCACCCAAACCCAATTCAAGGGATGGACGTTGAACGACGTTCTGGTGCACCTGCACTATTGGAACCAAATGGCCGATTTGTCGCTTCAGGACCCTGACGCGTTTACTGCACGGATTGGGGCACTTTTCACCCAAGCAAAGGCTGAAGGGCTACGTGCGGCGGAAAATAAAGCGATCTTGCTGCGTGGGAACGAGCTGCGCGAAGCGTGGCGGGCACTTTACACGGACATTGGCAAACGGTGGGCTGATCTCAACCCCAAACACCGGGTGAAATGGGCCGGCCCGGATATGTCGGTGCGCTCGTCAATGACCGCCCGTCAGATGGAAACATGGGCGCATGGACAAGAGGTTTTTGATATTCTTGGCATAGAGCGCGTCGAACGGGACCGGATAAAAAACATCGTCATTCTGGGTATTAACACGTTTGGTTGGGCCTATCAGGTCAACAGCAAACCCGTACCAGAGGCGATGCCACGATTGGAATTGACCGCACCGTCCGGAGCCTTGTGGGAGTTCGGTGAACAAGGGGTCAACCGGATAACAGGATCTGCGGTGGAGTTCGCGCAGGTATCAGCCCAAACACGCAACATTGCGGATACATCGCTGAAGGTAGAGGGGCCGGTTGCTGCGGAATGGATGTCGATCGCGCAGTGTTTTGCCGGCGGTCGCGAAACACCTCCTGCACCGGGCAGCCGTCACCGCGCTTAAGGTCCCCAATCTGCGTGAATAAAAGTTGAATATAAAACTTGAACCCGGCACAAAAGGAACCATGCGTCCGACCGAAAGCGAAGATATCCTGCAGTTTAACGTGACAAAACTTGCATCTGGCCTGATCGTCGCGTTCGTCATCGGTTGGCTACTTGTGCTGGGCAAAAGCATCTTTCTACCGGTCCTGTTGGGCATTATCGGGATTTACATTCTGGACTCGACCGCTTCGACAATCGGCCGTGTTCCAGGGTTGCGACACATTCCGCGCAGAGGCCGCCGTTTGCTTGCGCTGCTTGCCATCTTTCTGATGCTGGTTCTGATCGGAGTATTCCTTGAGGCAAACGCACAAGCAGTCGCACAGAACATCCCGCAGTATCAAACCAACCTGAAGGCGCTGCTTGACTCGGCAATGGCCATGCTGGGCGTTAAAAAACTGCCGGACTGGTCCACGATTGAACAGACGCTTGCTGGCAACTTCAATATCCTGGGATTTGTTCAGGGAACGCTGTCTACGGTCCAGGGTTTCGGCACGGTCTTGATGATGACGATCCTTTATATCGTGTTCATCCTTTCCGATCTGGATGACATGCCGGAAAAGGTTCGAAAGGCGCTGGGTGATGCTGAAACAGCAGACCGGTCGTTGAAAATCGTCGCTCAGATTAACCAGAAAATCGGCAGCTACCTGAGCGCCAAGACTCTGATCAACGTCATCCTGGCCGTGATCTCATATGTGATCATGCTGTTGCTTGGAATCGAGTTCGCGATGTTTTGGGCCATTTTGATTGGGCTCCTGAACTATATTCCGTATCTGGGTTCTATCGTGGGCGTCCTGTTTCCCGTCATGCTCAGCCTCGTGCAATTCGGCGGTATCTGGCACGCAGTTGTTGCGTTGGTCGCGCTTATGGCGGCGCAGCTGTTTGTCGGAAATTTCCTTGAGCCCCGATTGGTCGGAAACTCGGTGAACCTGAGCGGGTTCATGGTGCTGTTTTCCCTTACGATCTGGACTGCGATGTGGGGATTGGCAGGCACCATACTGGCAATACCGTTGACCGCCGTTGTGATGATCATCTTGTCGCAAATTCATTCCACGCGACCGCTGGCTATTTTGATGTCAGAAAGCGGCGAGCTTGACTGAATGCACAGCAACCCGGACTTCGGGGTTAAACAACCGTTCTTCTGTAGTGAGCGACCGCCGTCCTCTGGAAAAGACGGCGGCCTTGAGAAAACCTCTTTGGCTTATAGTTTGATGCGGAACGCGGCAAAGCCATCGGAGCCTTCGCCGGCATCTTCGATCGCCACCCCTTTGACATCGTCCATATAGTCGCGGGCCTTTGGTCCGGTTTCGAACAGAACCGTAGTATCCGCGAGTGGGGCGAAAGACCAATTGGCGTCGGCTTTTGGATCGATCGTACCCTGTTCGACAATGTAACGTACGATGACGTCGCGGTTGGTATCCGGCGCCTCGAAGACGATCGTGTCACCCATCGCACCCGGGAATGAGCCACCGCCCGAAGCGCGGTAATTGTTGGTGGCAATGATGAACTCCATATCGTCGGTAATCGGAGTGCCGTTGAAGGACAGGTTCACGATCCGCGCGGCGTCGGGGTTCAACTCTTCACCTTTTGGCCCAAAGCGCGAAGGCTGGGACAGGTCGATCTGATAGGTCACGCCGTCCATTACGTCAAAATTATAGGACGGGAATTCCGGGTTCAGCAGGATTGCGTCAGCTGAGCCGGGCTCGACCTGATTGAACATACCCGCCGAACGCTCCAACCAGCCCCGGACCTGCGCGCCGTTCACGCGAACCGCCCGCACAGTGTTTGGATAGAGGTACAGGTCAGCTACGTTTTTGATGGCTACATCGCCCACTGGGACGTCGGTATAGTATTCTGGTCCACCACGGCCACCGGCCTTGAACGGGGCAGCGGCCGATAGGATTGGCAGCCCCTCGTGTTCGGTGCCCTTCATCATCTCTTCGACATACCACTTTTGCGCGATCGACACGATTTGCACCGACGGGTCATCCGCGACGAGCGCAAAATAGCTATGCAAAGGCGCAGACGTCTTGCCAACGGCGCGGCGCACATATGCCAGTGTTTCGTCGTGATCTTTGGCAACCGAATTCAGAACGGTCTGGTCGTCGCCAACCAGCGCGGTGATCGAGCGGTCTTCGTTGCGCTTTGAGATCGGGCGCGCCTCGGACGTCGTTGTCACGACGCGCCATTCGTCCCCGCTGCGTTCCAGCAGTAGGTCAAGCAGGCCCAGATGCGAGCCCCAGAATCCGCCCATGACCGCAGGTTTACCCAACAGCGTGCCTTTTTCGACGTCGATGCCCGGACGATCCGCGAAGGTGGGCGAAGGGAAGACCAGGTGATTGTGGCCTGTGACCAGCGCGTCGATGCCATCGACGCCAGCCAGCGCGACTGAGGCGTTCTCCATCCCGTCGGCGTGGTCTGCCTCACCGATACCTGAATGCGACAGGGCGATGATAAGGTCGCAACCTTGCTCTTGCATTTCTGGTACATAGGCTTTCGCCGTATCGACGATGTCGCGGGCCTGAACGTTGCCTTCCAGATGCTTGCGATCCCAATTCATGATCTGAGGTGGGGTAAAGCCAATGACGCCGACCTTGATTGGGTGCTTGCTGCCGTCGCCCATTTCAATTTCGCGGTCCAGAATGGCGTAAGGCTTGACCAGGGTCTTATCATCGCGCGGCCCTGCACCTTGTTCCTTGGCGACGTTGGCCAACACGACAGGGAAATCAGCGCCAGCGAGCGACTTTTCCAGAAAATCCAAGCCGTAGTTGAATTCGTGATTGCCCAAGGTCGCAGCGTCATAGCCGACTGTATTGAAGGCGGTTATGATTGGGTGGGCGTCGCCTTCCTTCATGCCGCGTTCATAGGCGATGTAATCACCCATCGGGTTTCCCTGCAAAAAGTCACCATTGTCTACCAGCAACGAATTGGTCGCCTCGGACCGAATATCGTTGATGATCGATGCCGTGCGCGACAGGCCCACGGTATCGCGCGGTTTGTCCGCGTAGTAATCGTAAGGGAACACATGCACATGGATATCGGTTGTTTCCATGATCCGCAGATGCGCCTGATTGTCACCGGCAGCGGCCGAAAACGGGTGCAGAGTGATTGCCGCGGCGCTGGCGGTTGTTGTGGCAAGGAACTGGCGACGAGACATCAAAAAGTGGCTGGAGGAGGTCATTCGGATCCTTTCAATATGTTGGTCGACGCGCCTTGTGCATGACTTGCAATACAAACGTGTGACACTGGTATTCGACGCGTTTACAGCGGCGCGGCCCATGAGGGGTAATCAGGTACTGAATACCATTGTGGTCTGCTTGCCCAATCATAGCAATATGTGTCGATTTGAGACGGGGGCTTTTCTCGCCGGGCCTAGTGCGGACGTGCGTACCGCAGGAGGCATTCGCATAATTCCGCCCGAGTGACGCAATGGCCAGATTCTTGTTGTGATCGTGATCTTTATCTATAAAAGTATGCACAGCCATGAGAGTTTTCGAAAAGTATCTATAAAATGAAAAACACCTCCCCGCTGTGGTCCCGCGAAGCTGCGCAAGCGTTGTATGACCTTCCGTTGATGGATCTGCTGTTTCGCGCTCAGACAGTGCACCGCGAAAACTTTGATCCCAACAAGGTTCAGACATCCAAACTATTGTCGATCAAAACCGGTGGATGCGCCGAGGATTGTGCCTATTGCTCGCAATCGGCGCGGAACGGATCAAAGCTGTCGGCCTCCAAATTGATCGAGGTTCAGCGCGTTCTGACCGAAGCGCGCAAGGCGCGCGACGGTGGGGCAACCCGGTTCTGCATGGGCGCTGCGTGGCGCGAACCCAAAGACCGGGATATGGATGCCCTTGTTGCCATGGTCGAAGGCGTGCGCGAGATGGGGATGGAAACATGTATGACCCTTGGCATGCTGGACGACGATCAGGTGGTCCGTTTGCGCGACGCCGGGCTTGATTATTACAACCACAACATCGACACGTCCGAGCGGTACTATCCCGAAGTCATCACCACTCGCACCTTTGCAGACCGGATAGACACGGTGAACCGTGTGCAGGAAGCGGGTATCAAGGTCTGTTCCGGCGGTATCCTCGGAATGGGCGAAGAGGTTCAGGACCGGGTCGATATGCTTGTCACTTTGGCCAATATGAACCCGGCACCGGATTCAGTGCCGATCAACATGCTGATGCCGCAGGAAGACACACCATTGGCAGACGCGAAGCCCATCGACCCGATCGACTTTGTGCGGGTAATAGCCGTGGCGCGGATAATGATGCCGCAGTCTTATGTTCGCCTGTCCGCAGGGCGCAGCGACATGACTGATGAATTGCAGGCCATGTGCTTCTTCGCTGGCGCTAACTCAATGTTTGTTGGTGAAACGCTTTTGACGGCCGAAAACCCCGAAGAAGACACTGACGCCATTCTATTCAAGAAGCTGGGTCTACAGGCAGAAACGTCAGTTGAAAAATCTTGTCTGGACGCTGCTGAATGAAGGCATTGAGTCGTTTGAGCTCGATGCTTGAATTGCTGGGCACCCGGCATCGTCGCCGGGTGTTGGCACCTCGGTGCGGTCGGGACTTTGCTTCCAACGATTACCTTGGTTTGGCACAATCATCGCTCCTGCGGGATGCCGCCCAAAAGGCATTGGGGCGGGGTGTGCCATTGGGATCCGGGGGCTCTCGTCTGTTGCGGGGCAATCACCCTGAGCATGAGGCGCTGGAACATGAGGCTGCCGCGTTTTTCAACGCTGAGGCGGCTTTGTTCATGGGCGGGGGTTTTCAGGCAAATCAGGCAATTTTTTCGACCCTCCCAGCAGCCGAAGACTTGATCCTTTATGACGCTTTGGTTCATGCCAGTGCGCATGAAGGCATGCGTATGGGGCGTGCCCAAACACGTGCGTTTGCCCACAACGATGTGGCAGCGGCCCGCCTGACAATTGAGGAATGGTTGGCAGAGGGCGGAACGGGCCAAATCTGGATCGCCGTGGAAAGCATCTATTCCATGGAAGGCGACATTGCGCCTCTGAACGCGCTATCGGATCTCGCCCTTAGACATGGCGCCATATTGGTCGTGGACGAGGCCCACGCGACCGGAGTTTTTGGTCCGAACGGTAGAGGCTTGGCACATGGCCTGGAGGCTGATCTGCTGACTCTGCACACCTGCGGGAAAGGATTGGGGGTTTCGGGCGGGTTGATTTGCGGCCCGCGGGTGATCATCGAAACACTGATCAACCGCGCGAGGCCGTTTATCTTCGCGACAGCCCCGTCGCCCTTCAATGCGGCCCTGGTTCGGGCGGTGCTGCAGCATCTGCAAACGGATCGTTCGTTGATACTGAACGCCCAGTCCCGAACCCGCCACGCGCATACCATCGCACGTCAGTTCGGAATACCCAAAGAGGCGCTTAACAGTCACATTATCCCCATCATTCTGGGTGATGACGCCAAAACCATGGAAACGGCCGAAAAACTACAGGCCAAAGGTTTTGATGTCCGTGGTATCCGGCCGCCGACCGTGCCACGCGGCACATCGCGGTTGCGTGTTTCGATCACCGGTAACGTTGGCAAGGAGGACATAAACGACTTGTTCGAAACACTGGCGCAGCAACAGGCGGAGGCGGCATGAGCGCTGTAATCGTGGCAGGCACTGACACCGGTGTCGGAAAGACAGTTTTTGCGGCGGGGCTGACAGCCGCTCTTGGCGCGACCTATTGGAAGCCAGTGCAATCGGGGCTTGAGGATGCGACGGATACAGAAACAGTCATGGCGCTTTCGGGTGCCGAAGTCGTGCCCGAAGCCTATCGACTGAACATGCCGGCCTCGCCGCATTTGTCGGCCGAAGACATGGGTGTTGAGATTTTGCCTGATCGGCTGGCGCTGCCTCAGGTCAAGGGACCTTTGGTCGTGGAAGGGGCAGGCGGGGTCATGGTGCCGCTGAATCGCTCGACGTTCTTTCTTGATGTAATCTCAGAGTGGCAAGCACCCGTGGTTCTTGTGGCGCGCACCGCGTTGGGGACGATCAACCACACAAGCCTGTCTCTGATGGCCTTGCGGAACGCGGGATGTAACGTCGTCGGTGTCGCGTTTGTTGGCGATGCTGTGCCGGACGTTGAACAGACCATCGCTCAGATGTGTCAGATCACCCATTTGGGTCGGTTACCACATCTTGAAACCCTCTCACGGGAAACGCTGTCAGATGCCTTCGAAGCAATCGACATGGGAACAATTCGGAGGGCCCTGTGACCGGACTGGAATTTGACGCCCGCCATTTGTGGCATCCTTATACAAATGTTTTGAACCCCGGACCGATGCACTTGATCACCGAAGCGGAAGGGGTTTGGCTGACACGCGACGATGGCACCCGCATGATTGACGCTATGTCGTCCTGGTGGTGTGCGGTGCATGGTCATCGTCACCCGGCCATTATTGCTGCGATGCAGGAACAGCTAAACCAATTGCCACATGTCATGTTCGGCGGCCTGACGCATCAGCCCGCAATTGACCTGGGTCGGAAGCTGATCGAGCTGTTGCCGGGTGGGATCGACCGAGTTTTCTACAGCGATAGCGGATCGGTTGCGATTGAAGTCGCCTTGAAAATGGCGGTGCAGTATCAGATGGCACTGGGTCATACTGGTCGGAAGCAATTCGCGACCATTCGCGGCGGATACCACGGGGACACCTGGAAAGCGATGAGCGTTTGCGATCCTGTGAACGGGATGCACGGGTTGTTCAGTGGTGCTCTGTCAATCCAGCATTTCTTGCCACGTCCACCAATCTCGTTGGAACAGGAATGGACGGATGATCCAACCTTGAATGGGCTGGATGCGTTGCAAGAGTTGCTGGAGACCAAAGCCGAAAACATTGCAGCATTGATCCTTGAGCCGGTGGTGCAGGGTGCGGGTGGTATGTATTTCTATCACCCCAAGTGGCTACAACGAGCGCAAGAACTGTGCAAAGCGCATGATATTCTTGTGATTTTTGACGAAATAGCAACCGGGTTTGGCCGCACGGGCGAACTGTTTGCAATGGATCATGCCGAGGTGGTTCCCGACATCATCTGTTTGGGTAAAGCGTTGACAGGTGGCCATATCACGCTGGCTGCAACCGCCACGACAGAGAACGTTGCGCGCAGAATTGGTGAAAGCGAAGCCAGCGTCCTGATGCATGGCCCGACGTATATGGCCAACCCACTGGCCTGTTCAGCTGCAGTGGCGAGTCTGGAACAGCTATCGGTCAGAGATTGGCGCGCCGAGGTGCGCGCGATTGCCGACCAGATGAAGCAAGAGCTTGCCGCGGCACGTGAATTGCCCGGTGTGGTTGATGTCCGCGTGCTTGGAGCAATCGGTGTTATCGAAATGGAGCATTGGGTCGATCCGGCGGTTGCACATGCTTTAGCACCCGAGACCGGCGTGTGGTTGCGCCCATTCGCCCACAACATCTATTGTATGCCGCCCTATGTAATCTCTGCCGATGAATTGAGCCGCGTAACATCGGCGATGGTGTCGCTTGTCCGAGGCCTGTCATGAAACAAAGGTGGTTGTCGTGCTCAGGCACGGAAGAACTGATCCTGATTTTTGGAGGTTGGGCTCTGGGAGTTGCACCGTTCGCCGGGCTCGCGGCAGACGGCGATGTACTGTTTGTCGACGACTATCACGACCTTGGAAATCCTCTGTCTGACATCGCGCAATATGATCGAGTCAATTTGATAGCCTTTTCTTTTGGCGTCGCCTCCGCGGCTCATTGGTTGGCTCACACAGGTTTTAGTCCTGACCGGCTGATTGCGGTTAGCGGTACACTATTTCCGGCTGATCCCGCGCGCGGTATTGCGCCAGATATGATCCGCGCCACTGCGGATAACCTGACCGAAGCCAGTTTCGCAAAGTTCTGTCGCCGCGCCGGGGTGAACGGGCCGGTTCCCGAAATCGATCCTGAGGCCGCGCGGTCAGAGCTGCACGCCGTGATCGACCGCGGTAACGCACCCGAGGTCGCATTTGACCGGATTTGGATACCACAGCGGGACCGAATTATCCCAAGCTCTGCGCAACAGGCGGCGTGGGCGCACCAACAGTCCTCAGCGCGTGGCATAGACGCTCCTCACGTCCCGTTTCGCGACGGTCAAAGTTGGAGAGAGTGGATCGCATGAACGCCCACATTGCAGACCGCGTCCAGCGAAGTTTCAGCCGCAGTTTTCGCAGCTATCACGATGCAGCCGGCCAACAGGCCCAGATCGCCGATCGCCTTATCCGTGAAATGCGGGTCTGCGGCGCACCGCGTTGCTTCGCGACCGCATTGGAATTTGGATGTGGCACCGGCCACCTCACGAATCTGATGACAAGTGCATTCGACATTGGGCACCTGACGATCAATGACCTGTCACCCGAGGCAGCCGTCACCGCAATGGCGGCCAGCGCAGATTTCTTGTGCGGCGACGCCAACGTCATCGAATGGCCGCCTCAGCCTAATCTGATTACGTCGGCGTCCATGATCCAGTGGTTGTACGACCCCGCAACCTTTTTGCAGCGCGCGGCCGAGGCATTGACCCCGGGAGGGTGGCTGGCGGTTTCAGGATTTGGACCGGAACAGTACCGCGAACTGGTCAAGGTAGGGTCAACAGCCAGCGCGCCGGGCCTGCGTCGATCTGAAGAACTGGCGGCAGCGATTGAAGACCAGTTGGAAATCATCACCGGCGGCGAAACTCTTTCTGTCCTGCACTTTGATACGCCGCGAGACGTTCTCAAGCATCTTCGAAGAACTGGGGTCAACGGGCGCGCACAGAAAGTCTGGACAAAAACCAGTCTGGCCGACTTTACTGCGCGTTATACCCGGAATTTCAAAACCGAGTCTGGCGTCTCACTTACATATAACCCGACATGGATTGTGGCCCGAAAACGATATTGAATGCAGCTACCAGTCAATGCGCTCATTGGCTTCGGTCTCAATACACGATATCTCAGAGCCCGGGCAATTCAACACCGCCTCTGCCATGACATCGCCGTCGTTTTCGGCATCGCTTTGCGTCAGTTCCACGTGCCAGGGCCCGGGCGTTTCGACCTGCATTGTCGCCCCAAGCGTTTCAGGCAGATCAGCGCTGGTGCCCTTTGCGGCCCCATCGGTCGGCCCGTTTTCCAGCGCAAATGGAAACTCTGAAGTTAATTGCGCGCCATTAAACCCGGTATCCGCCACCAGAATATCCCCTTCGATTGCGCCTTCGAAACCCGGCGGCGGAGATATCTGCAGGTAATCGAGGTCCCAGCCGGAAAGATCCGCAGGTCCGCCATCCGTCATCACTGCATCCTTACCGCTGATCAGCAGCGTATTTGGCGGCAAACCTTCCAGTGAGACCAATGCCTGATCACTTGCATGGTCCAGTTGGATTCCCAACTCAAATGTTCCGGTTTCGTCGGCTGTCGGTTGTGGGTCTGCCTGCAAAAGCTCGCGCCCAGTTGTGTCCGGCCCGTCCCATTCCAATTTCAACCCAGCATGGCCGTAGTTTTCAAAATACCGGACTTCGATGTCATAGGTGCCCGCGTCCAGATCGATTTCTCCGGACCGCGTTCGAAACCCATGCAGACCATCATTGTTCACGATCTTTGCACCGTTGACAAAGACCGCGACACCATCGTCCGCACCAGCAAAAAACGTGTAGGTACCGCCTTCTTCTATGGTGATTTTACCTTCGAGCTTTGTTCCAAACGTGTCCCTTGAGCCGCCTTCCCAAAACGAGCTCCGACTGTTTTCATAGTTGATTTCAGGCACAAATTCCTGGTGGGAGGGTTCCGCGGACCAGTCAATATCGTCCAACTTCGACAACCTGTTGTCCATGTCGAAATAGCTGGCATGAAATCCGCCCACTATCTTCGCCTCAGGCGGCGTCAGGTCAGCCGCAGCAACTTCGAACGTCAGGCTTTGCACGCCGTCGTTACTGCTGTTCTCTCCGGTTGGCGTAGAATGACGCAGGGCCGCTTCAACCGTTCCTTGAAATTCTGACGGCGTAGTAATGGTGAACATCCCACCTTGCCAGCCATCCAGCGCTGCCATCCCGTCCACGTTAGCCGTGAACGTAGCGCCACCGGCCTCGACAATTGTTCCAGCTGGCAATCCTGTCAGTTCGAATGCGGTTTTATCGGTGACGGCAAGTGGTCCCATATCCACATCGATCGCCAGCGGCATGCCGGATACGGTCTGTGCTTCGGATAGGTCTGGCGCCGTGACCATTTCTCTCCCGTCCAGACCGGGGCCTTCCCATTCAAGCTTCAGTCCCGCCCGCCCGTAATTTTCGAAGTAACGGATTTCGATCGAATGCGTCCCCGGTTCCAACTCAATTTCACCGGTTCGTGTCCGAAATCCGTGAAGGCCGTCGTTATCAACGATCGGTTTTCCGTTGATCACCAACATCGCGCCATCATCGGCACCCAAAAAGAAGGTGAATGCTCCGCCTTCCTCGACCTCGATATTGCCATTGATCTGCACGCCGAAAGTGTCTTTTGAGCCTTCATCCCAGAATGAGTCTCGAGCGTTGGCGTAGTTGATTTCAGAAGTAACTTCCTCATGCGTTGGATCGGCTATCCAGTTGATATCATCCAGCTTTGAAAGGCGCTGATCAACATCGAAGTATTTGGCATGAAAACCTGACGAAAACGTCATCTCGGCAGTATCGGTCACGTTTACTGTAAAGTTTTCGGTCTGACGCAACCCGCCTTCGTCAATCACCGATACATCAACGGTGACGGATGTCGCCTCTTCATAGTCCAACGCAACGCCGGGCTTTAGGCGCAATTGATTGTCGACGACTTCGAACCGGTCATCCGAGATTTCGAACCGATGAGTGTCGTGCTGATCCGGGTCATCGAAACTGAGTTGACCCACAACAGCACCATCGACATTTTCAGCCACCGTCTGCTCGGCGCTGGTCAACGTGATGTTATCGACTAACGCACCATAGGTATCGTTCTGGCCCTCAGGTTCGCGCAGTTCCAGCGTGTCCTGACCTGTTCCAACGACCTGCAGCTGGAATGTCTCCCAATCAGCGGATTGCGGATCCAGCTCAGCGATCAGATTACCGTTCCATAAGACCTCGACAGTATCGGTTCCGCCTGCGAGACGCTCACGCAGGTCGATCCCCAGGTCATAAAGCTGACCGGCTTCTGTTTGGATGACCTGAGAAATGCTGTCGATACCTCGACCATGATCCATCTCAAGCAACTGATCGCCATCGGACGCTTTTATGCCGCCGAGATGATCCCAGATTTCCAGTCCATGCGCGTCCTGCCAGGACCCGCTTTCATCCGCACCGAAGCCTTTCCACTTGCCTTTGTTCAGGTCAAACTCTTCGAAGCTACCATTCTGGATTAGGTTTTCGGCACTGTTGTTCAATGCCAGACCCGTCGGACCCTCGTTCATATCCTGAACGTCCACATTGAAGCGCTCTGTCAGAGAGATCCCGCCAGCGTCCGTGACCTCAACGTTAACTTCAATGAGTTCCGTTTCTTCATGGTCCAGCGAAATTCCGGGTTTCAGCCGCAACTTGCCATCCAAGATTTCAAATCGGTCGTCTGAGACTGCAAAGCTATGCTTGTCCGAGGCATCCGGATCCACAACGGAAATGTTCCCGATCACCGCACCTTCAGCGTTCTCGGCAACAGTGAAGTTGTCCAACGCCAGACCCGTCGGACCCTCGTTCATGTCCTGAACGTCGATGTTGAAGCGCTCTGTCAGAGAGACCCCGCTAGCGTTCGTGACAGTGACGTCGACCTCGATGAGTTCCGCTTTTTCATGGTCCAGCGAAATGTCAGGTTTCAGCTGCAACTTGCCATCCACGATTTCAAATCGGTCATCTGAGACATCGAAGCTGTGAGTGTCAGAGGTATTCGGATCCCCAACGGAGATGTTCCCGATCACCGCACCCTCAGCGTTCTCAGCGATAGAAGAATTGTCCAAAGTGATCGCTTGCGGCGCGCTGTTTTCCGGCCGTGTGTCTGGTGATGCTATCTCGGTTGCATCCATATCGGACAATTCGAGCAAATCTGGACGAGAAGCGGGCCCGGTGGCGTTTGTTTTGTCCACACTTTCGATCGTTTGGGAAGTTGAGATCGCAGTTCTGAATGTTTCCGCCGCAGCGGTATTTTCGAAACTTCCCTTTTCGTCTGCCTCGCCAATCTGGGCCGTCCTGCCATTCGCCTTATTCGTTGAAGTATGCAGAGTGGTGACGGTGTTAGCGCCTGTCTCACTGCTGGATTGTTGCTGATGAACTGTTTGAGGGCTCAGCTGGTCGGGCGCCCCCTCACTCAGAGCTTTTCTGTCCAACGTACCAGAGAATTGTCGGCCTGTGTGCAATGTACTACGCGTGGGATCTTCACTTGGTCCGGTTGCATTGCGGGAAAGATGAGAGGCGATTTCCTGCTTTTCGTCCATAGCCGCCCGCGCGGACTTTGCGTGAAAATCCAGGTTGTTTTCCAGTTTACCCATGACACAAATCCCCAAACAGCAGCTGATTCACAATATTTGGTAGCATGCGTTCGCCTAATGGGGGCAATTAAGCGATTAAATTTAAAGGAAGTTTTTAAAAATCACTGGCCATCGGGTTTACGAGTTTTAAAGGTCAACCGGCCACTCCTGCAAAAAAGACCAAGGGGTGTGAACCATCATGGAACCGCGTGGATTTGTCGGTCGTATCTCGGCACAGCATTTTGACATCCCGCTTTGGGTTGCCTCCCTGACTATGAATATTCTGTCTTTGCTGATGCCGATATCCATCCTGCTGATATTCGACCGTGTCATTCCGTTCCAGTCTAACGAAACCCTTCGTATTTTGACCGTTGTGCTGGTGATCGGTGCAGGCATGGAATTGTTGTTGCGGCACTGCCGTGCCGTCCTCTTGACGACCACGGCCGAAGGGGCAGCCATTTGGAACTATCGCCGCTTTTTGACCAAAGTGTTGAACGCGAATTCTTTGGCCTTCTCGCGCGAGCCTGTGAGCAATTATTCCGAACGCTACGCAGCTATTGGCCAGTTACGGGACTACCATTCAGGGCAGGAGCAAACGCTTTCGATTGATCTCCCGTTTACGGTCTTGTTCGCAATTCTGATCGCGTTAATCGGGGGGTGGGTGGTCTTGGTGCCGCTGGCTGCATTCTGCGTCGTTATCGTTTTTGCAACTGTCATGAAGCGGGGGCAGTGGGCTCTGTTTAAGCGCCGCAAATCCTTGGATACACGCCGGTACGCATTTTTGTCTGAGATCTTGTCCGACATGCCCACGGTCAAGGCAAACCGGATGGAGCCACAAATGGCCCGCCGCTTTGAACTCCTTGAGGATCAGACCGTCGATATCAGCAGAAAATTGATTCAATTCGCAGGTTTTTCGCAAAGCTTCGGAGCCATTTTTTCTCAGATGGCTGTCGCTGCAATGGGATTGGTGGGGGCCTATCTGGTGATCATCGACCTGATCGGTGTCGCCGAATTGGCCGCCTGCATGTTGTTGAATGGCCGGATTATTCAACCTCTGACCAAACTCATGGCGATGTGGGTTCAGTCTGAAAACTCAAGCCTTGCAAGGGCACGTCTGACCGAAATGGAGAAGATTGAAACTGGTCAATGCGCGAGACTTTACAACTATCAAATGGGTCAGATCAAAGCGTCCGGTATGTCCATTCATCGGGCGAAAGAAGAAGGCTTTGCTCCAGTAAGCTTTCAGGTGGACCAAGGACAGGGCGTATTGATCGAACCCGAAGCAAGCTGGATGGCCGAAGCGTTCTTTGACGCATTGACGGGGCAACGTGAGCCTGATGAGGGTGGGTTGTTCATTGATGACGCGCCAGCCTCGCAGCTGATTGGATGGCGCGGGCACGACGCGCTGGTCGCGTTGGAAACCGACCCTGCGATCCTGTCGGGGACAATTCTTGAAAACATCAGCGCCTTCGGCGACGCAGCCACGGTTGATCGTGCCAAACAGGTTGCCGTCGCACTTGGGTTAGAGAACCGGATTCACCGCTTGCCCATGGGCTATGCGACCCTACTCAACACCGGAACCGGCTTTGAGGCCGATCCAGTGAACCGGCACCTCATAGCATTGACACGAGCCTTGGCACTGCAGCCGCGGGTGCTTTTGATGAATGAACCGACAGCGGTTCTTGATACCAAGGAGCGTCAGGCGTTAGCTGATTACCTCCAATCTGTTTCACCCAGACCCACGATACTTATGGCCAGCCTGGACCCTCGGTTGAGGCAGCTAACGGACAAGTGCGTTCGCCTGCGTACTTCAAACGCCCTGGATTTGGCAGCGTGGGCAGTGGACGCAAATCTTGAACGCGCGGCGGCGGTGGCTTGGAAAAGAGGTGCCGCATGACCGTAATGAATACTCAGATGGCAAGCGGCTTGCTGTTTAAGCTGTTATTGACTGGTGGCTGGCGCAATACTGAAGACAGACTGCTTGAGGCGTTTCCGCACACCCTGGATCAACTCCGTCCGGGCGACATTTTTGAGACGCTGGATAACCTCGATATTCCTTACACGCAGATCAGATGTCGTGAACACGAGATCACCAACCACGAATGCCCGGCGTTGATCATACCGGACAATGGTGCATGCTACCTGGCGTTTAGCCAGTCAGGCGAAACACTGCAGATCAGCGACGATCAGAACCCGGATTTGAGGCACCTCCGGCCTCGTCGTCAATGGTGCACGGTTATCCGGATCGACCGTTTCACGCATCACCGAGCTGACCGACGGTTCACGAGTGTCCGCTCTGCCTTTGCAGAGTTGGGTCCGATGTTACCCTGGCTATTCACCGCCTCATTGCTGTCAAACATTCTAGGGCTTATGGCGCCCCTGTTGATCATGGGTATCTATGAGTGGGTGATCCCGTCAGGTTCCGTCAGTTTGTTAATGTCTTTGATGATCGGTGTCGTGATCGTCGGGGCGTCGGACCTGTGCTTTCGCCATGCACGCACGCGAGCGCTCGCATATGTAGGCTGGCGTGGCGAGAGGCAATTGATGATTGCGCTGTTTCGCAAGCTGATGTCTCTACCGCTGAGCCAACTCCGGAAGGCGGATGTAAGTCAACAGCTATCGCGCTTTCGCCAATTTGAATCTTTGCGCGATGCGTTCACCGGGCAGATTATGACGACCCTTCTGGATCTTCCCTTCGTGGTGATCTTCTTTGCGGTTCTTGCATATCTCGCACCGCAGGTCGGGCTGCTGACACTCGGGTTGGCTGCGATATTGGTCTTGCTCGGCGCAGTTATCATCCCGCACCAAAAACGGCTGGATCAAAAAGCGGCCGACGCCGGCGCGGCAAGCCAGTCAGCCGTTCAGGACGCTATTGTGCATCAGCGTGCCATTGCCGGTCTTGGTATGCAAAAGCAATGGCTGTATCGTTGTATGCCTCTTGCAGAGCGAGCAGAAGCAGCAGCGCGCCGCAGCCGTCAATTTCAGGCGCTTGCGCAGTCATTGGCTCAGTCAGTTACGGCACTTGCCACGATGGGGGCCATAATCTTGTGCGCGCATGGCGCATTGCGCGGCGATATCAGCTTTGGAGCGTTAATTGCCTCGATTGCCTTGGTGTCCAAAATTCTCGCGCCAATTCAGTCTCTGTACTCCAGCTTCCCCCAGTTGCTGTCTTTCCGAAACAGTCGACGTCAGGCAGACCGGGTCCTTGATCTTGGCGAAGAGGTCGAGGTGGGGCTGGAGCAAACGCACCAAAAGACGCTTACTGGCGCGATTGCACTTTCTTCAGTCACTTACCGGCCAGACCCTTTGAATGCGCCAGTCCTTTCGCAAGCCAGTTTCAATTGTGACCCAGGCGAAGTGGTTTTGATCATGGGAAGCGATGCGGCCGGTCGTACTGCCGTGCTGGATCTGATCGACGGGTTCTATTCACCTTTGGCCGGTACGATTGAACATGACGGCATCGACATTCGCCAGATAGCTCGGGACGAGTTGCGGAAAACCATATCTTACGCGACCTACGACACTTCTTTGTTCTACGGCACCGTTGCCCAGAATTTTCGACTGGCTTCACCGTCTCTTACTGACGACAGCATAATGAGTGCTTTGGCTGATATGGATTTGTTGGATGACCAAAGCCTTCTGCCAAAAGGCATTGACACCCGGCTAACGGATGTTGATTTGGCGCAGATGCCTTCGGCAACGTTGAAGTCACTAGCCCTTGCACGCAGTATGGCGCGCCCTTCCTCGATCTATTTGTTTTCTGAGCCAACCAACGGTCTGTCTAACCATCGCCGGGTGTGTTTCAAAAATTGGATCCGCACGCAGCAGGGGCGTAGTACTTTGGTCATCGCTTCTGCTGATCGTTCCTTCATGCAAATAGCTGACCGGTTCATCTTTCTGAATGGCGACAGGGTCGTCGTGAACAGCACAGGTGATGCCGGTCGCAAGAAACTTCAGGTCGTATTGAAAACGCTTGGGAGGGCATAGTGGGCACAGCTTCTAAGAAAACTAGCGAATCCGGTCCGATGGGTCGCGCAAACTGGAGTCGTCGAATGAGGCGGCCCCGGTTTGCGGCATTCCTCTCGCTTGCGGTTTCGACCATGGTCGTGTGTCTTGTGGTTCTGGCGGGGCAAACTGCCGTTCCCCAAATCACCCGCGCCCCAGGGACTATCCTGCCTGTTGGCGCATATCCACAAATTGAAACGATGCCGGGCGGTATTGTCAGAGCCGTTCATGTCCGCGATGGCCAATTGGTTGAGGCCGGGGATTTGCTGGTTGAGCTTCAACACCCGGATCTGACTCGGGAAAGGGATGTCACATCTGGCCAGCTTGCCGCGGTTCAGAGAGACCTAGCCACAGTGGCTGCTGTACTGGCGGTGCTGGATCAGGAGGCTCTACCTGAAAGGTCGGAGATAGCCGCGCTTAATAGCAAAGGCCTGGTCGCCGCTGCTGCAAGGCTGAAACTTTACGCGGAAAGCCAACGCATTCAGTCGGCATCGATCGAACAGCAAGAAAAAACATTGGATCTTCTGGCACGGGCCGCGCATTTCGCTCAGGATCGTGTCCGAAAGAAAGAAGAGATTCTGGAAAGATACGCGCAACTGCGGGCGCAAGGTTTAAAGTCTCTGAGCGATTTCCTTGAGGAAGAGGATGAAGTGGATGTGGTGCGCGCAGCGGCTTCTGACGCTCAGGTCCGTCTGGCGGAAGCCCAGAGTGCGCTGATGTTAACACGCGCAGCCAAAGCCGAAGAAACACTTGCCCTGCGAGATGAGCTGCTGACCCGTCGGGCCGAACTTGAGCAAAAGCGTGCGGAATTAGAAGTTTCACTGGATGTCGTGAACTCAAAATTGGCTGCATTGCGTATTTCGGCCCCGGCACGTGGAATTGTTCAGGCAATAACGTATCCAAACCCGGGGGAAGTCATAGCGCCCGGCGAGGTGATCTTTGAAATTTTGCCGACTCGCCAGGCCTTGATCGTTGAAGCACGTATCGCAAATTCCGAGATTGGCCATGTTGAGGTTGATCAGCCGGCTTCAGTAAGCGTAGACACGTTCGATGCGCGTCGTTTCGGAAAGGTCGAAGGACGCCTGCTATCCATCTACCCTGTGGCTCAGACGGATGAACAAAACGGTGAAACCTATTTCAGAGCTTCGTTTGAGCTGACCGAAGCGAAGGTCGGCACGGGTCCGTGGGAGCGTCCGCTTCAGGCCGGGATGACTGTTGTTGCAGAGATGACAACGGGCGAACAGACACTACTATCCTACCTGTTTAAACCGATTCAGATGACAATGGAACGCGCATTCAGTGAACGCTAGCTTGCGCCTAAGGAGCGATCTCACACCATCCCTTCTGCAGCAATCGCGGAACCATCCCCGTGCATTCGAATAGTCAGTACAGCAGATTGAGCATGAGGAGAGACACAACAAGAAACAAAATGGTCATAACCCCGCCTGAGCGCACGAAGTCCATCACCTTGTACCCTGCAGGACCCATGATCAGGGCGTTTACCTGATGAGTTGGGATAATGAAGCTGTTCGAGGTTGATATGGCTACCGTCAAAGCAAAGACAGCTGGATTACCGCCAGCTGCCACTGCAATTGAAACGGCCAATGGCACTAGCAGAACGGTGGCGCCGACATTGGACATCACCAACGAAAATGCTGTCGCCAAAACCGCAACTCCTGCCTGAAGGGACCAGATCGGCCATCCATCCAGAATGATCATGATTTGCTGCGCGATCCACGCTGCCGTGCCGGTATTCTGAACGGCCTGACCTAATGGAATAAGACATGCGAGCAGAAAGACCGTATTCCACCCAACGGCGCGGTAGGCTTCGTCAACGCTCAGCACTCGAGACAACATCATTCCCGCGGCTCCCGTCAAAAGACAGAGGGACAGGCGAATGTCGGTGAACAGGATCATCGACAGGGAAATGGCAAAAAATGCCAGCGCCCAACCGACCTTTTGTGGGCGAAGCTCGTCTTGGGGGAAGTCGGTGGTCACGACCACAAAGTCGGGGTCGCGCTTGATCCGCATCAGGTTGTCCCAGCGGGTATGGGCGACTAACATGTCGCCTGCGTGGAACTCCTCAAGCCCGATTTGAGTGGACTCGTGCGTGTCGGATTCAACATGGCTGAGCGTTTCCTCTCCGCGGTGGATGGCAAGCAACGACATGCCATACGTCTTGCGAAACAGAAGCTCACGAGGGCATTTTCCAATCAGCTTGCTGTCCGGTGTCACAACAACTTCGGCGATTCCGGCATTGGTTGGAGCGAACTCTTCGACAAAAATGTCGAGCTCTGGAAGAACGGTCAGCCCGTATTTGTCGGCGAATTCTTCAACGACCCAACGCCGGCCGATAATCGCCAACCGACATGGTGCTGCAATTTCAGCCGTCAAGACCTGAACCATCGAGGTCTTTCCGCGATAGAATGTGGAGATGATGTACAGGTGGTTTTCGTGGTTTATGTCAGCCAATATCTGCCCAACCAACGGGCTTTCGGCTGGCACAATTACTTCAAAAACATCCGCTTTCAGGCCATAGACCCGTTGCAGATACTCCTGTGTTCCCTGTCCTGTTCCCGTGTTCTCGGATCCCTCATCACCCGGTAAAACCCAACGACCGAGCAGAAGAAAATAGGCGATACCGGTCAGAATCAGAACAACCCCGATCGGCGTTACAGAGAACAGGCCAAATTGCGCCATTTGTTGACTTTCGGGCAGGCCGTTGTTTGCAGTCTGGATCAGATCGTTCAACAGAATAAGCGGCGAAGAACCGACCATCGTCATTGTGCCACCAAGGATGGCGCAGAACCCCATAGGCATCAGCAAGCGCGAAAGCGGGATGCCTGACCGAGAGGATATTCGACTGACGACCGGAAGGAACAGGGCGGCGGCTCCAACGTTTTGCATGAACGATGAAATAACACCGACAGTGCCTGAAATAATGGGCAGCACACGTTTCTCTGATGTACCGCCGTACTTCAGAATAACGGCGGCTACTTTGTTCATTATGCCGGTCTTGTCGAGGCCCGCGCCAACAATCATGACGGCGATAATCGAAATCACCGCGTTGGATGCGAAACCATCAAAAAGGTGCGGCACGTTGGCGAGGTTTTCGAGCCCAGGCACGTAACTGAGCAGGCCGATAATGACCAATACAAGTATGGCAGAAAGGTCAATTCTAACGATTTCAGATACAAAGAGAAAAACGGTGAAAGCAAGAAGGGCGCAAACGACACCCATCTCAAAATTAAAGGCCACCTGTTCCACAAACGTCACCAGGAATATGTTCTTACATTAAAAGAACATCTAACCCATCGTAGAATGGTTGTCATGATGTTTCAAAATATTGAATGTAAGCGAAACAAAATTACGAACACAGCGAAGGCGTAGCGTAAGGGCCTTTGATTGTTCAATCAGGCTTGGCCCTCACAAAATCACGTTTCGAGTGGGTTAACCACGCCCACGGTAAGGCGGTACACCTTGGTCTGGGATCCATACCCCTTCGGGCAGCGGCCCAGTTTGCCAGAACACGTCGATCGGAATGCCTCCACGCGGATACCAGTAACCTCCGATGCGTAGCCACCTTGGTTCCAGAAACTCCTGCAGGCGGCGGGCAATCGAGATGGTGCAATCTTCGTGAAAGGCGCCGTGATTGCGGAAAGAGCCGAGAAACAGTTTTAGCGCCTTGCTTTCCACCAACCATTGATCAGGTACGTAATCAATCACCAGATGGGCAAAATCCGGCTGGCCCGTCATCGGGCACAGCGAGGTGAACTCGGGTGCCGTAAAGCGCACATTGTAGTCCACATCAGCCTGCGGATTTTGTACGCGTTCCAGAACTGCCTGTTCCGGACTCGCTGGAATTTTGGTGTCTCCGCCCAACTGGGTGAGGTTGCTGTAGATACTATCAGTCATGTTATGCTCCTGCGGTCAGACGCCGCGTTTATTGCCCCAGATCATCACATGCAGCTGCGGCAGAATGCGGGGTGCGAACCACCCGGCATTTAGAGTCTTATCGATCAGCCATTCCATACGGCTGGTGGCTTTGGTCAAATCAACCGGGCTGGTCGGGTCGGTTTCCGGGTTGCCGGGTTGAAGGTAAAGGGGAAGGTCCGGATACCGGTTCGCAACGCTTTGTGCCCAACAGAAATCCGTATCGTCAAAGATCACGATCTTTAGGACAGTTTGCGCAGGGCGTACGTCGAGGCACGCCTCAAACGCGGTCCAATCCATATCCTCGCCACTGCTGGGCGGTTTTGGGCTGAGAACCAGCATGGCGAGGTCGGCAAACCACTGCTTCGCGATCGAACCTTGGGTTTCGCACGCAAAGGCATAACCTTCAGCCACGCCCTGCCGGATCAGGGGGCCAAAGTCCTGAATGGCAGGATTGCCACCAGACAAGGACACGGTCAGAGGCCGTCGACCTGATAAACGCTGGACCTCGGACCAAACAGCCTCGGTCTCCATCGGCGTCCAATCTTGGCGATAGGCGCTGTCGACGGCGTGCAGGCTGTCACACCAATTGCATCGGAAATCGCACCCCCCAGACCGTACAAACACTGTCGGTTGACCGATCAGCGCGCCTTCACCCTGCACTGTAGGGCCGAAAATCTCGGATATCCTTAACGTCATGGGCGATACTCGGCCCAAGTCTTGGGTGTCTCGGACACTTTCACCGCTGCGGTTTCCGGCCAGCGGGCTGCACACCAGTCAAAGAAATGGCGCGCTAGGTTTTCGGCAGTCGAAACGACGTTCAGCACACTGTTCAGGTGCCGGTGGTCAAATTCGTCGTCGATATAGGTCTTAAGCGGTTTCAGCTCGTGGTAATCCCGCACGAACCCATCCGTGTTCAATTCGCGTCCGGCCAATTCGACCACGACAATATAGTTATGGCCGTGCATCCGGGCACATTGGTGATCATCAGGCAAGTGGGTCAGCTGATGTGAGGCGGAAAAGTGAAACTCTTTTGTAATCCGGTACATCAGACACTTGCTCCTGCGATGGCTGATTTCCAGAACTCGGTGTCGTCGTATTTGGTTGGGTCCGGCACTCCGGCCAGCTCGAACGCCTCGCGCCGTTCAACGCATGTTCCGCATCGGCCGCAATGCTGGTCACCGCCTTTGTAGCAGGACCATGTCTGATCGAACGGAGTGTCCACGCGCGCGCCTTCTCGGACAATGTCGGCTTTGCTTCGGTGCACGAACGGCACATGCAGCGCGACCTCGGCATAGCCGTCCAGCGCTGCGCGTTGCATGGTGTCGAACGCATCGGTGAATGTGGGGCGGCAATCGGGATAGATGAAGTGGTCCCCGCCATGTACGGCAGCAGCCACCGCATCATCCCCCTGCGCTGCTGCCACACCATAAGCGATGGTCAGCATGATCGCGTTGCGATTGGGAACAACCGTCACCTTCATCGTTTCTTCCGCGTAATGGCCATCAGGTACGTCCACGTCGTCGGTCAGGGCCGAACCCGTCAGCGATGCACCTACGGAACGCAGGTCAATCACGTGATGGGGCACGTCCAGCCGCTGCGCGCAGAGGGCAGCGAAGGTCAGTTCTTTGGTGTGGCGTTGGCCATAGTCGAAAGACACAAGCCGCGAGAGGTTTCCTTCCGCGGCCAACACATGGGCAAGCGACACGGAATCCAGTCCGCCGGAGCAGACCAATGTAGTATTCATGTTTTCAGTCCTTGTTTTGATAGCCGGGTAGGCTGCGACCGGCGGGCTGGACGCTTACGGGTTTTTACCGGTAAGCGCAATGCACGACTTTGTGGATTCGAACGGCCGTTGCTCTCCCTAAGGATCGGGGAAGCGCGGCGGCAAAAGTCCGGCTTGAAACCAACTGACCAACGTCACGATCGAAAAGACGGGCAATCCCGTGGCGCGCTGAATATCTGACGCGTAAGGGCACATATTCGTGCATTCCAGAACAATTGCGCCAAGGTCAGGGTTTTGAGACTGCAACGCGAGCGCTGCATCAACATTGTCTGCACGCGCCTTTTCGACATCCAGGCTAGGTTCGTTCCCCAGTATTGCGCGAGTGAATTCGCGCCCGCCTTCGGTGGTGCCAATGGGTGTGTCGTCCGGAACGTGGGCGCTTTGCAGGTGATCGTTGGTCAGTGTGGATGCCGATATGGTCAGAATTCCGGCGCGTTTACCGGCGGGAAGAACTCGATTCACCATTTCGACCTGCATCAACGAGGATGTCACAACCGGGACTGGCACAGCCTCGGACAGTTCTTTCTGAAACAGAGACAGAAACCCGCAATTCGTGGTGATGCCATCCGCGCCATCCTTGACCAGTTCACGCGCTGCTTCAACGAAGGCGTCCAACATGCCGTCAGCTCGGCGCCGAACCACCCGATCTGGTGAAGCATCCCGAACGATGCGATAAAGCACCGGAAACGGCCATGTCACCGCATTGCCCATATCTCCGGGTATGCGCGGGAACTGAGCGTCCAGCATAAGAATGCCGACCGACGCTCCGTAAATGGATTTTCCGCCTTGGGCGATCATCCGTGCGTCTCCTCAATAACGCGCGCCGAGATTTCTTCGGGCCCTTCCATGTAGATGCTGGATATCCCGTGGCGCACCGATTCCTGAACCTGATCCATTCGCTTGGAAATGTGCGCACTCAACACGCGCGCTGCTTCGTCCGCGTCACGATCCATCAAAGCTTGCATGACCCTCTTATGCTCGCCTTTCGAGCGTTGGACGCGATCCAAGCTCATGGAAATCCAACGGATATAGCGGATGCGTTCGTTGATCCGGGTAAGGGTCTGAATCATTTCGTTGTTGCCCGAAAGTCTGGCGATGCCCAAATGAAAAGCCTCGTCCCTGCTAACGGCCTCTTCGACTGTCAGGCCGGTTATGTCGATGCCGGTCGAATAAAGCTCGTCACGTAGAGCTTTCAGATCTTCGTCTGACGCTTTGGCGCAGGCGCTGCGCGCTGCGGCGGATTCGATGATTTGGCGTAGTTCGAACAGGTCGAACACACTTTGCGCATCCAGCGGGCGACAGAAAAACCCCTGGCCGGGGCGAAAATCAAACAGGCGTTCCGCCACTAGCCTATTCAGCGCTTCGCGTAGGGGTGTACGGCTGACGCCCAATTCCTTCGACAGCGCCACTTCATTCAACCGATCACCTGG
The DNA here is from genome assembly GCF_056537985.1 of Ruegeria sp. BI12. Taxonomy (NCBI): domain Bacteria; kingdom Pseudomonadati; phylum Pseudomonadota; class Alphaproteobacteria; order Rhodobacterales; family Roseobacteraceae; genus Ruegeria; species Ruegeria sp. BI12. Next base: position 622,197 of record NZ_JBQFSL010000002.1, read on the forward strand.
TCGCAGACGAAACGAGACGGCCATCGCCTTTACCTGATCATAGATGTCGTCAACGCGCGGACCCGCCATAAGTACTGCCTTTTCCAGTTTTTCAAGGCGTGACACAGGTCGCTCTTGAAATCAATATACAAAACTGTATACAGCGCTGTGTGCAATGTAAACCAAAGGAACCCAGCCATGACCGGGACGAACTATCTGACAGGAGCCGAAGCAATGGTGCGCATGTTGGAAGCACACGGTGTGAAACACATGTTCGGCCTGTGCGGCGATACAACGCTGCCATTCTATGACGCGTTGGCACGCATGGATCATGGCATTCAGCACATTCTGACGCGAGATGAGCGTCACGCGGCCTATATGGCCGACGGATATGCGCGCGTGACCGGAAAGCCGGGTGTTTGCGAGGGTCCGTCCGGTGGCGGTGCGACCTACATTCTGCCGGGCGTTGTTGAGGCCAGCGAAAGCTCGGTTCCTATTTTGGCGATCACCTCTGATGTGGCGACGACCAGTCGGGGAAAGTACCCGTTGACCGAGTTGGATCAGGCCGCGCTTTTCAAGCCACTGGCAAAGTGGAACACGTCCCTCGATGACGCCACGCGCCTGCCGGCAATGGTGCGCACGGCTTTTCGGGCAATGACGACCGGAACGCCAGGCGCGACACATCTGGCATTGCCCTTTGACACGCAAAAAGGGCAGGTGGACGAGGCTGAAATCTGGGCAGACACACGCCACCGCAGTTATCCTGCGGAACGCGCAGGGCCGGATCTGGACGCCATTGAAGCAGCTTCTGACCTCCTGATCAAAGCCAAATCGGCAGTCATCGTTTGTGGCGGCGGGCCGGTTCTTTCCGGCGCCGAGGGGGCGTTGCGTCGAGTCGCAGCTCTTTTGGATATCCCGATTGCAACAACGGTTTCCGGCCAAGGATCTATTGCGGAAACTGACCCGCTTGCCTTGGGCGTCGTTGGGTCGAACGGTGGTGTTCCGGCTACGCGCGCCGTTGTTGATCAGGCAGATGTTGTTGTATTTGTCGGATGCCGAGCGGGATCGGTGACGACCGAGCGCTGGCGCAGCCCCGGGCGGGACGCCACGATTATCCACATAGACAGCAATCCGATGGTGATCGGAGCGAATTATCAAACCGAAGTCGCCATCTGTGCCGACGCCCGTTTGGCACTTGAGGCATTGGCGCGATCGCTTGAGGCGCGGGGTGATTTGCCAGGTTTCGACGGTGCGGCACAGGCCCGTGCGGCTTGGGAGGCCAAGCTGGCCGCGTTTGTTCCGCTTGCGACCAGCCGCGAAACCCCGATCCGGCCAGAAGCAGTTATGGCAGCTCTTGCGGACATTTTGGACGACGACGCGATTGTCGTCGCTGATCCGGGCACCCCATGCCCCTACTTCAGTGCCCATTACCGCTGGCGTAAGCCGGGGCGCCATTTTATCACCAATCGGGCGCATGGTGCGCTGGGATATTCGCTGGGTGCTGCTATGGGGGCCCACGTGGGCCGACCGTCGGTGAAGACACTGTCTGTCATGGGGGATGGCTCTTTCGGCTTCACTTGCGGTGAGTTTGAAACGATGGTGCGGCACAAGATGCCCATTACCTCGATCGTATTCTCAAACTCGGTCTTTGGCTGGATCAAAGCCGGACAGGATGCGGGATTTAGTCAACGTTATTACAACGTGGACTTCAACCGAACCGATCACGCTGCGGTTGCTTCAGCGTTTGGCGTCAAATCTTGGACGGTGAAAGACCCGGGCGACCTGCGTCGTGTATTGAAACTGGCAGTTGAACACGATGGTCCGACGCTGGTCGACATTCACTCGCAGCCGCTTCACGAAGCGGCGGCACCGGTTTCGGAGTGGGTAGCGTAAGACGCGATTGATGGAGTCAACTGGGCCAAGAATTCCTGCGCAATCGTCGACAAAGGGCGCCCCTTTGCAGTGATAATCGCAAGGTCCAGCGTGACTGCAGGTTTGAAAGGGCGGGTTTGATACCCGCTCTCTCCATCGAAGGTAACGGTGAATGGGTCGATCATCGCGACACCCATGCCTTGTTTTACAAAGCTCAGCAGGTTTTCTGACAAATGCGTGTGAATTCGCGTTTGCCACGCGCGTCCGGCAACCTGAAAAATGTCGCGCGTCCGACGGTGGGTTTGATGTTCAGGGCCCATGACAATAAAGGGTTCGTTTTCCAATAACTCTGGTGTCAGAACGTCATGGGCGGCCAGATGGCTTCCCTCCGGGAATGTCGCCATCGTTTCAAAATGAAAGACCTGATAGTTCAGTGTGTCGTGTAGAATTGGCATCTCGACGATACCAATCTCGAACAGGCCAGAGATAACCCACTCCTGAATTTTCGACGAGTACTGGGACTGAAAACTGACGGACAGGTTGGGGCGCGATCTGGCAAAACGCGCAATCTCTTGGGGCATGAAGCCAAACGAGAGTAGATGAGGAGCGGCGACCTGCAATTGACCGGGGTGCTTGTTCTGTAGATCTGAGACAGCCTGCGCGACATGGTCCAGCCCACGAACGACTGTATCGACCTCACGATACAAAAGCTCGGCCTCTGGCGTCGGCAAAAGACGTCCTTTGTTGCGTTCAAACAAGGGCAGCCGAGCCTCCCGCTCCAGCTGAGCCAGAAGGTTGCTGATACCCGGCTGCGAGATTCCCAGCACAGAGGCGGCCGCTGTCACGGTTCCGGTTTCCATGATGGCATGGAACGCCTGCAACTGACGAAAACGCAAAGACACAGTCTACCTCATCATTTCTTATGATGGACTTATGAAAATATAGTATTTGAAATGATATATTGGTCAAGGCAGGCTGCCACCCATCGCTGGGGAGGACGAATGGGCGATCTGTCACAAAAAATCATCGGCTATGACCTGTGGCATCTTGAACTGCCTGTCACATCCCGCCGGGACCACGGCATTGGGTCTGTCGAAGGCGTATGCGAGGTCGTTATTCTGCGCCTGACATCCGAGGATGGCAGCAAGGGATACGGTGAAGCCTCACCCTGGTCGGTATTCACAGGAACGCCCGAAGCAACCTATGCCGCGTTGGATCGCTATCTCCGGCCGTTGGTGATGGGCGCGCGAGTCGCTGACAGGGCTGCAATCATGTCGCGGGCCGCATACGCAGTGGCGCATTGCACCGAGGCCAAAGCGGCGCTGGAAACTGCACTTTTGGATTTGACGGGCAGGATCAGCGCCGTACCTGTTTGGTCTTTGTTGGGTGGAAAATGCCGTGACACGATCCCGCTGAGTTGTTCTGTCGCGAACCCCGATTTTGCGCAGGATATCGATCTGCTTGCGCGATTGCAGGACGATGGCGTGCGGATTGTGAAGTTGAAGACAGGTTTCAAGGACCATGCCTTCGATATTATGCGGCTTGAGCATTTGGCGAAGCAATATCCACAGTTCTCGGTACGTGTAGACTATAATCAGGGCCTGACGATCGAGGATGCGCCGGCTCAAGTGCGAGACGTCGCGCAGTTTCATCCAGATTTCATCGAGCAACCTGTTCGCGCACACCACTACGGCATGATGGCGAGGCTGAGGCAATTGACAGATGTCCCATTGCTGGCCGACGAAAGTGTTTTTGGACCAGAGGATATGGAACGGGCCGCGCGTGAGGGTATTTGCGACGGCGTATCAGTCAAAATCATGAAATCCGGCGGTATAACGCGTGGGCAAACAGTTGCACGTGTAGCCGCTGCACATGGTCTCAGCGCTTATGGCGGGGATATGTTCGAAGCTGGTTTGGCACATCTGGCCGGAACTCATATGATCGCCGCGACGCCGGAAATTACACTGGGCTGCGAATTCTATCAGGCCTCTTACTTTTTGGCCGAGGATATCCTCGAAGAACCCTTCGAGATAAAGCAGGGGCATGTCGTTGTGCCTGACGGAACGGGTTTGGGCGCAAGGCCGGATGTTGCCAAGCTAGACCACTATGCCGTCTCGAAAGTGGTGGGGGGATGAGCGAATCCAGAACCATAGCGATTATCGGCGCCGGAATTGTCGGCGTGTCTGCCGCCGTGTGGCTGCAGCGTGACGGGCATAATGTCATCCTGATCGACAAGGCCGGACCGGGCGAAGGCACCTCGCATGGCAATGGCGGCGTGCTGGCGTCGTGCTCGATCATCCCGGTAACGGTGCCGGGTTTGTTAAAAAAAGCACCGAAAATGCTGTTTGATCCGTCGCAGCCCTTGTTCATGAAATGGGGTTATGTGCCCAAGCTGTTGCCATGGCTGACGCGTTATTTGAAACACGCCAACGCAAGCGATGTGGAACGGATCGCCGCAGCACTGACCCCTATTGTTGGGGACAGCTTGGATGACCATCAAGCGTTGGCTCAGGGAACGGCTGCCGAAAAATGGATCGTGCCTTCGGATTATCTGTTCCTCTATGAAAACCGCCAGCACTTTGAAGGCGACGCCTTTGGTTGGGATGTCCGCCGCAAGAATGGGTTTAAATGGCAGGAACTCGAGGGCGACGCCTTCCACACCTATGACCCGATCTTCAGCAAGGATATCGGGTTTGCTGCTAAATTCTCTGATCACGGACATATCACTGACCCCGGACGGTATGTGAAAGACCTGGCCGCGCATGTCGAAGTCAACGGCGGCAGGATTATCCGCGCAGCAGTAGAAGATGTTGTCCGCGATAACGGCAAGGTCATTGGCGTACGGGCGGCCGGTGAGACAATCGCTTGCGACACTGCCATCGTCACTGCTGGTGTCTGGTCCGGGCCTTTGGCCAGCAAATTGGGTGTTTCTGTTCCTCTAGAGACAGAACGTGGTTATCATCTTGAATTAGTGGAACCTTCCGCGATGCCGAAAAGTCCGGTTATGGTTGCTTCGGGCAAGTTCGTTGCCACGCCGATGGATGGCCGCATTCGGCTGGCCGGGATTGTGGAATTCGGCGGGCTGGACGCGCCGCCCTCGCGCGCGCCGTTCGAACTGATGCGCAAGAACGCTCGGGCGGCCTTTCCGGGCGTGACATGGAAGGACGAAGTGGAATGGATGGGGCACCGGCCTGCGCCGGCAGACTCGATCCCGATCATTGGCGAGGTGCCGGGGGTTGACGGTGCGTATATGGGTTTTGGCCACCATCACATCGGCCTGACGGGCGGGCCGAAAACAGGGCGTCTACTGGCGCAGATGATCGCGGGCAGGACCCCAAACGCGGACATGAGCGTTTATGCGCCATCTCGCTACGTGACTTAAGAAGCAACGGTAAAACAGGCCGGAAACACAAAATTAAACAGGGAGAAAAAGATGAAGAAATTGACAAGCCTTTTGGCGGCAACCGCTTTGACAGCCGCAGCAACCGCACCGGCGACGGCCGAGAAATGGGATATGCCGATGGCATATTCGGCGTCGAACTTCCATTCAGCCACAGGTGCGGAATTTGCCAAATGCGTGACGACGGGCACCGGAGGTGAGATTGAAATCGTCACACACCCTTCGGGTTCGCTGTTCAAGGGGGCCGACATCAAGCGCGCCATTCAGACCGGGCAGGCCCCAATTGGCGAGCGTCTGCTGTCCGGCCACCAGAATGAGAATGCATTGTTCGGGTTTGACTCGATCCCCTTCCTTGCAACCTCGTTCGACGACAGCGCCAAACTTTGGGAGGCCGCGAAGCCATCCATCGAGAAACTACTGGCTGAACAGAACCTGACGTTGCTGTATGCCGTGCCATGGCCGCCGCAAGGATTGTATTTCAAGGATGAGGTCACCTCGGTCGCGGATATGGAAGGCATCAAATTCCGGTCCTACAATAACGCGACGTCTCGTTTGGCAGAACTGACCGGTATGCTGCCGGTGACAATCGAGGCCGCCGAGATCAGCCAGGCATTTGCCACTGGTGTCGCGGATTCAATGGTGTCTTCTGGTTCAACCGGCTACGACCGCAAGGTTTGGGAAAGCCTGAACTACTTCTACGAAGTGGATGCCTGGCTGCCACGCAACTACGTCATGGTGAACTCAGACGTTTGGGGCGGCGTGTCTGATGCCAACAAGAACGTCATCAAGGGCTGCGCAGAGCTTGCCGAATACGCAGGCAACTGGCGTGCAAAGGAATACACTGGCTTCACTTTGCAAGGTCTGCGTGACGGCGGCATGACAGTAGGCCCGGCATCCGAGCAGATGACCAACGAGCTGAAAGAAATCGGCGTTACCATGACGAACGAGTGGCTAGAGGCCGCCGGAGACGAGGGCAAAGCCATCGTCGACGCATTCAATTCGTCTCAGTAATTGTCCAGAGCCGGGCGGTCGAGCAATCTGCCGCCCGTTTTCATCAATACACCAATAGTGGGGATAGCATGGCAGCGCTACGAGGGCTCAGGTCCGTATTGGATTTCATCTATCTGGCGGCGGGGGTTTTGGCGGCACTTAGCCTGATCGCGATTTTGCTGCTGATCGTTGTTCAGATGCTTGCCCGCTGGACTGGTGAAGTTTTCCCCGGTGCCCCCGATTACGCGGGCTATGCCATGGCCGCCGCGTCTTTTCTGGCTTTTGCCAATGCGCTGAACCGTGGCAGCCACATTCGTGTCTCTATCCTGCTCAATGCGGTTCCCGACCGGGTTCGGCGCATCCTTGAAATTTGGTGCTTTACTGTTGGCGCGGCGGTGATGTGGTATTTTTGCTGGTATGCTTATCGTTTTGTCTATTGGAGTTGGAAATTCAACGACATCAGCCAAGGGCAGGACAGAACCGCGCTTTGGATTCCGCAGTCTGCAATGCTGATTGGCGCAGTCATTCTTGCAATCGCCCTGACAGACCATCTGATCCACGTCCTGTTCCGTGGCGATCACCGCATCGTCCGTGATCTGGCCGATCAGAGCCACGGGGAGTGAGCTCATGGAAAACCTGTCTGTTATCATCCTCTTCCTGTTTGTTCTGTTCACCCTTCTGGGTACCGGCGTCTGGGTCGGGCTGGCGCTTATGGGCGTTGCCTGGGTAGGAATGGAGCTTTTCACGACCCGCCCCGTAGGCGACGTGATGATCACGACCATTTGGTCGGCATCCTCCTCTTGGACTTTGACCGCACTTCCGATGTTCATTTGGATGGGCGAGATCCTGTATCGAACGCGATTATCGGAAGACATGTTTAAAGGGCTTTCGCCGTGGATGGCGCCCTTGCCAGGCGGGTTGGTCCATACCAATATCGTGGGTTGTACGGTCTTTGCGGCCGTGTCCGGCTCGTCAGCGGCCACACTGACTACAGTTGGTAAGATGTCGATTCCTGAACTGCGCAAACGCAATTACCCCGAACGGATGATTATTGGTACACTTACAGGTGCCGCGACGTTGGGTTTGATGATCCCACCGTCGCTGACGCTGATCGTGTATGGCGTGACCATCAATGAATCGATCACCAAACTGTTCTTTGCGGGCATCCTGCCCGGATTGGTGTTGGCGACGATGTTCATGGGATATGTCGCAATTTATTCGAAATTGGGTAAAGACTGGAACCCTAACAGTGAGGGCAAACTGAGCTTTTCTGAAAAGCTCAAAAACTCACGCTTCTTGTTGCCGGTGATCCTGCTGATCATGGTGGTGATTGGCTCCATGTACCTTGGCTATGCCACGGCGACCGAAGCCGCCGCCTTTGGTGTGATCGGTGGTCTGCTGCTGGCCGCGGGGCAGGGGTCGTTGACCTGGAAGACATTTACGGAAAGCCTGATGGGGGCAACCCGAACCAGCGCGATGATCGCCCTTATCCTGGCCGGGGCTGCGTTCCTTTCCTTATCCATGGGATTTACCGGCCTACCGCGCGGGTTGGCTGACCTGATCGCCGGATGGGAGCTGACACGGTTTGAATTGTTGATGGTTCTTTTGGTCTTCTATGTCATCCTGGGTTGCTTCCTCGATGGCATCTCTTCAGTTGTGCTGACGATGGCCGTGGTCGAGCCTATGATCCGGGATGCGGGTATCGACCTGATCTGGTTCGGTATCTTCATCGTGGTCGTTGTTGAAATGGCGCAGATCACACCGCCGATCGGCTTCAACCTGTTTGTGATGCAAGGCATGACTAACCATGAGATGAGTTATATCGCCCGAGCCGCGATACCGATGTTCTTGATCATGGTGCTGATGGTCTTCGTCCTGATCTGGTTCCCGGAACTTGCTACGTGGTTGCCGGAAAACCTCAGACAAAGCCCGGGTGGGTAGGGGGCGTTGAACCCTCTTCATCTTGCGGCGCGCAACGGTCCTTATGTTCTGGTCGCAGGGTTGGCCGCAGGATTGCTGCTGCCTGCGTTGGCCGAACCGATGCGGGCAGTCTTGCCGCCGCTAGTTGCACTGCTGCTGTTTCTGACCGTCCTTCGCATTGAGCCGTCTCTGCTGTTGGGGTCTCTGGTCGAACTACGCCAGGTTGGAAATACAGTGATTTCGTTTCAGCTGATTTTGCCGCTGGTCGTAGTGACTATTGGCCTGATCGGTGGATGGACCGGCACGCCGGTCTTTCTATCTCTGTTGATTATGATGGCGGCCCCATCCATCTCGGGCAGTGCTAATATGTGCCTGATGATGGGGCACCCACCAGAATACGCCTTGCGCTTGATGGTTATCGGGACCGCGGTTCTACCGCTGACGGTCTTTCCGATATTCGCGCTAGTACCAGAGTTGGGTGATTTTCAATCCGTTTTGATCGCAGTTTTACGCCTTTTTCTGACCATAGCGGGGGCAACTGTCGCTGGAGTGCTGTTGCGGCGTTTTTTTCTGAGAAACCCGTCCGAAACCGCACTCAAAAACCTGGAAGGGTTGGCAACAATTACCCTTGCAGTCTTTGTGATCGGTTTGATGCCTTCCGTAACCGCAGCAGCCCTTACCGATCCGGGTCTTGCCGCGTTTTGGATCGGATTTGCGTTTTTGATCAATTTCGGCGCACAACTGGTGATGTTTTTTCTGGCGCGCAATCATTTGACTGCAGACAAAACCACCGCTTTATCCATTGTCGCTGGAAACCGGAATGTCGCGATTTTTTTGATCGCGCTGCCATCTGAGGTCACCGCTTCACTTCTGGTGTTCATCGGGGCTTATCAAATCCCGATGTACCTGACCCCTATTGTGATGCGCCGTTTTTACAAAGTGACGGCCACAGCAGAGTAATCAGGGCGCGGCGAGTTTCGTCGCGCCCTTATTTGTTTTAGAAATGCACCGAGCGGGTCGTACCGGGCGCTTCCATCGGCGGGGCGAACTTGGTCAGGTCAATGCCGTCGACCGCCACCTTGTATTCTTCCAGAGTCGGCGTGCGACCCAGAATAGCTGACAGAACAACAACCGGGGTCGAGCCCAGAAGGGATTCACCCTTCTTTGTCTCGCTGTCCGCCACAACACGGCCCTGGAACAAACGAGTGGACGTGGCCAGAACGGTGTCACCTTTGGCGGCTTTTTCCTGGTTGCCCATGCAAAGATTGCAGCCCGGGCGCTCGAGATAGAGGATATTCTCGTACTCGGTCCGTGCGGTTTGCTTGGGGAAGAGGTCATCAAACTCAAAGCCCGAATACTTCTGGAGAATTGCCCAGTCGCCTTCTTCCTTCAGCTCATCAACGATATTGTAAGTCGGCGCGGCAACAACAAGCGGGGCCTTGAACTCGACCTTGCCGTATTCCTCTTCGAGGTTGCGCAGCATCTGGGCCACGATCTTGATGTCGCCCTTGTGCACCATGCACGATCCCACAAAGCCTAGATCCACTTTCTTTTCCGCCGCGTAGTAAGAAATCGGGCGGATCGTGTCGTGGGTATAGCGCTTGGATACATCGGCGTTGTTGACATCCGGATCGGCGATCATCGGTTCGACAATCTGATCAAGATCCACGACGACTTCGGCAAAGTACTTGGCATTGTCGTCAGGGCGCAGGGCCAGTTTCTCGCCCGAGCGGATTTCGGCGATACGTTTGTCGGCGATGTCGATCAGACCCTGCAACATCTGAACATCGTTATCCATGCCCTTTTCGATCATGATCTTGATGCGGGACTTGGCGATTTCCAATGACTCTATCAGCGTGTCATCGTTCGAAATACAGATCGATGCCTTCGCCTTCATCTCGGCTGTCCAGTCGGTGAAGGTAAAGGCTTGGTCCGCCAAAAGCGTACCAATGTGCACTTCGATAATCCGTCCCTGGAACACGTTGTCACCGTGCTGTGCCAACATCTGCGCCTGCGTGGCATGGACCACGTCGCGGAAATCCATGTGCGGGGCCATCTCGCCCTTGAACGTTACCTTGACAGATTCAGGGATTGGCATCGTCGCCTCACCCGTGGCAAGCGCCAGCGCAACCGTGCCCGAGTCAGCGCCAAAGGCTACGCCTTTTGACATCCGTGTGTGGCTATCGCCGCCGATGATGATGGCCCAGTCATCCACAGTGATGTCATTCAGCACCTTGTGAATAACGTCTGTCATCGAGTGATACACACCCTTGGGATCCCGCGCGGTGATCAGGCCAAACTTGTGCATGAACGCCATGAGACGCGGTGTATTAGCCTGCGCCTTGAGATCCCAAACCGACGCCGTGTGACAGCCAGATTGATATGCGCCATCGACACTGGGTGACAGCACGGTGGCCGCCATGGCCTCAAGCTCCTGGCTGGTCATCAGACCAGTGGTATCCTGAGAGCCGACGATGTTGACCTTGACGCGTACGTCCGAGCCCGCATGCAGAGTTTTGCCGGGCGTTGTTCCGCGGGCATTGGCGTTGAAGATCTTTTCCACGGCCGTTAGGCCCTGACCTTCGTGACTGATCTCCTTCGACGGGGCGAAAGCTGATTTAAGTTCGACGCCCAGTGCCTCGCACGCAAATGTTTGCAGCTTCTTGCCAAAGACGATGGCGTAGGATCCACCAGCCTTCATGAACTCCATCTTTTGCGGCGTGAAAGAGCCTGCCATGTCGACCAGCTCCTGACTGCCATCAGCGCTGTAGAGCTTTTTCTCTTTCGTGTTGATAGTCAGCACGGTGCCTGTTTCGACGGAATAGCGCTGCTCAAGGATCGGGTTGCCGTCGTTGTTTAGGATCGCTTTGCCATCCTCGTCCACTTTTTTGACCCAGTTCTTCAGGTCGACACCAATCCCGCCGGTGACGCCGACTGTTGTCAGGAAGATCGGCGAAATGCCGTTGGTGCCTGCCACGACCGGTGCAAAATTGACGAAAGGCACGTAGGGGCTGGCTTGTTTGCCAGTCCAAAGCGCCACGTTATTAACACCCGACATCCGCGAAGATCCAACACCCATAGTGCCTTTTTCGGCAACCAACATCACGCGCTTGTCGGGGTGTTGCAGCTTCAGCGCTTCGATTTCTTTTTGTGCAGCTTCCGAGATCAGGCATTTGCCATGCAACTCACGGTCAGACCGCGAGTGCGCCTGATTGCCCGGTGACAGAAGGTCGGTGGAAATGTCACCCTCTGCCGCGATATAGGTGACGACTTTGATTTCTTCGTCTACGTCGGGAAGCTTTGTGAAAAACTCTGCCTTGGAATAGCTCTCAAGGATGTCTGCAGCAATTTTGTTGCCTGCATCATAGGCTGCTTTCAGGCGATCCGTGTCCGCTTCGTACAGAAAGACCTGAGTTTTCAGGACCTCGCCAGCCTGAACCGCGATATCCTGTTTGTCGCCCAGAGCAACATCCAGCAGCACTTCAACCGACGGGCCGCCCTTCATATGCGACAATAGTTCGAATGCGAATTCGGGCGAGATTTCTTCGACAGTTACTTCGCCGAGGATAATAGCCTTCAGGAACTTTGCTTTCGCACCTGCAGCGCTGGTTGTGCCAGGCAGCGTGTTGTAAATCAGGAAATGCAGCGAATCTGCACGATGTGGATGACCGGTATCTTTGATTTGTTCGATGATTTCTTCGACCAGCGCACCATCGTCGATGGGTTTTGGGCTAAGCCCTTGTTCTTTACGCGTTTCAATTTCATCCAAATAATCTGAATACTGGCTCATGGCTGTTTCCGCTTTGTATAGGTCTGCTGCTGTAGAGAGGCGTTGGGCAACCCGCTCGATCATATTTGTATGCACCGGTATACAATTGCTGCCAAGGTTTCAAGATACCGCATTGGAAATTTACCGGTTTTGTTTCGTGACTGGATCCTGTTCAGTTCTAAAACGCTGATCATGGCGACTGTCCCTATCAGTTCAGCCGGGATACAATCGAGTAAATGGTTACTGTATAGTCGGTCGGATGAGCACGGGGTCTTGTCCACACGATGTTCAAATTCTCCGTTCGAAGAACCCGATCTGCAAAAAGATGTGCACAGAATGATTGCATACTTCACTTTTGGCGTTGACGACATCGAGTGCGCGGAACGCTTTTATTCTGCTTTTCTGCCGGCCCTCGGATACAGGCAAGAAAAGTACCATGGCGACCTGAGCTATTCGCTGCCCCAGCAACCCGGCCAATCGCAGGCCCTGCCTGAGCTCTACATCAAATCACCTTTTGATGGGGGTCCAGCTTCGGCAGGCAATGGGACAATGGTTGCATTTGAGGCGCGCAGTCAAAAACAGGTCCGAGATCTTCACGCCGCCGCACTGGCCGCCGGTGGCTTTGATGAGGGGCAGCCCGGCTTTCGAGTATCCTATGGGCCGAACTTCTATGTCGGTTACCTTCGCGACCCACAAGGCAACAAGATCGCATTGTTTTCAAGCGACCCGAACGAACCTGGACGAGACGGACGACAAGGATTGTAAAGGCGCAATCCGTGCGCAGGATCTTGCAACTACACCGTTGGTTTTCTGCCCAGAGCAAGAACACAAAGCAATATGAACAGAACCTCGTAAGCCAAAAACGTGTACATAAAGAAATTGCCGGGGCCATCGACAAAAAAACCTATAACACGACCGATGGCCATGCCGCCAAGGACGGCGATCAGCGCCAGCAACCCCTGCCTTCGAGTTTCCGGGCTACGTCCCAAATGATACAACACTGCCCCAAATCCAAGAACGACCCCACCGTAAACAGCGCGCATATCCATCAGACCGGAAGGTGAAGAAGGGGCGCTGCCTGTCGTGAATTCAGCCAGTGTCTGCGGAAAAACCAGGAAAGCCGAGCCAACCAGTCCAAAGACGATAGAATTGAACACTATGATTTTCTGATCGTTCAGCATCTTACCCCCGTCCAACCGCCGTTGAATGTGTCTTTCACAACCTGAATAATCTCAATTCCGCACTGCATCACGTGAATTCAGACCAATCAACGTTTGAATGGCTGCTTTGGGATATATGCGTCGGCACGCATGTCTTGGTCCTTGATCCGGGCTACCGATCCAGATCAGCGCACCACGGCATTTTCGATGTAACATTCTGCTGTCTATTATCCACCGCTGGGGACCACTATTGTCTTTTCGGGCCTCCAGCTCAGCCAGACTTGGCCACCTTCTTTTAGTTCGGGGATATCCTGATCACGTGCGATCACCTTAAACACTTGCCCGTCGCAATTGAGTATACAGGTTGCCATTGCGCCGGCGAATATGCGGCGCTCGAGCGTCGCGGGCAGTTTCGACATGTCGTCCTGCTGCGGCTCGTCAACTGTGATGCTCATGCTTTCGGGCCGGACCGCCAGAGTCGCGTTGGTCCCGGTGCCGGCGGGCAGCTTGATGCTGGCCGCATCCAGACCGAGGACGCCCTTTCCGTCCTTTGATAAGAAATTGGCCTCGCCAAGGAACTCGGCAGTGAAGACGTCGGCAGGGTTGCTGTAAACTTCGCGCGGGGGACCGGCCTGGATCATGGTGCCGTTCTTGAGGATACCTATTTTGTCGGAGAGGGTCAGAGCTTCTTCCTGGTCATGCGTCACGAAGATGGTGGTGATACCAATCTCACGCTGAATTCGCTTGAGTTCAATCTGCATGTCAACGCGCAGCGCCTTGTCGAGTGCCGACAGCGGCTCATCCAACAACAGTACCTTCGGATTGGTTACCATGGCCCGGGCCAATGCGACCCGTTGACGTTGGCCGCCGGACAGCTGATGCGGTTTGCGGTCCCCGTGCTGGCCGAGCTGGACAAGCTCCAACGCCTCCCCGACGCGGCGACGTTCTTCGTCGGCCCCTACCTTTCGGACCCGCAACCCGAAGCCGACGTTATCCGCCACCGTCATATTGGGGAACAACGCGTAGTTTTGAAACATCATGCCGATGTCGCGTTTTTCGACAGGGATGTGCTCGACCGACTTATCCCCGATACGGATCGAACCGCCATCGGTGAAAATAAAGCCTGCAATGGCGCGCAGCAGGGTAGTTTTGCCGCTGCCCGACGGTCCAAGTAGCGCAAAGAACCCCCCGTCAGGGAAATCCATCGTAACATTATTGAGCGCCTTCAGCGTTCCGAAATGTTTAGTGACGTTCTGGACAGAAACCTCGGCCATCAGCGTTCTCCTCCGAAGTTTGAGAACCGTGCGGCAAACAGCATCACGGCCATTGAAACAACAATTATGATCGTGGAAATTGCGTTGATTTCCGGTGTGAACCCTTTGCGGATAGAGGTGTAAATCAAAACTGGTAGCGTGCTGTCGCCGGGTTCGGACAGGAAATAGGACACCACGAATTGGTCAAAGCTGACCGCAAAGGCAAACAAGGCCCCTGCGATGACACCGGACGAAATCCAAGGCAGCGTGACACGTCGCGTCACCGTCCAGGCATCGGCCCCAAGAGAGCGCGCCGCTTCCTCCAGCGTTGCGTCAAAGGTCGCAAGCCGGGCGCTGACGACGACGATGACGTAAGGCAGCGCCAGCGCTACGTGGCCGATGATCACAGATGGCGTTCCGCGTCCCAGCCCGACGCCAAAGAAGAAGATCAGCATGGCGGTACCTGTGATGAGCCATGGAATGGCGATCGGGGGAAACAGCATGACCTGTAGGAACCGCTTGCCGCGAAACTCGAACCGGAACAGCGCAACCGACGCGGCGGTGCCTAGAATGGTGGCGATGACCGTGGTCACAAGCGCAATTAGCACGGACCGAGTTGCGGCGGCGATGATCTCATCGTTGCCAGCCAGATCCTGGTACCACTTTAGCGAAAACTCGAAGGGCAGCTGGTAATATTGCGACGCGTTGAAGGACATGAAGGCCATTACGATGATCGGCGCGTAGAGAAAAAACAGGATCAGACCCAGCCAAGTCTTTCCCAATAGGGTCAGGAAACGCCCGCTCATGTCTGTGCCCTCTTCAAAACCGGGCTGGCAACCGCGAGGATTAGAAGCACGACAGCCAGCAAGATGAAGGATAGCGCCGCGCCGAGCGGCCAATTGAACACCGCGACGAACTGATCCTCGATCACGGTGCCGAAATAAGTGCCGACCCGACCGCCCAGAATGCGCGGCTCCATGAATGAGCCAACGACTGGCACGAAAATCAGGACCGCTCCAGCCAGCAAGCCGGGTAAGGATAGCGGCAGGATGATGCGCCACAGGATCGTTAGCTTATTGGCGCCCATCGATCGGGCTGCATCGATCAGATTGTCGTCGATGGCCTGCAAGGCCAGGTATGATGTCAGGATCACATAAGGCAGGTAGGAATGCACCAGCCCAATTACGATGGCAGGAGTGGTGAACATCAGATTTACGTCGACTTCAAAAGGCAGGATCGCGTTCAGTCCGAGTTCCAGTACGCCATTACCGCGCAGAACGATGGCCCAGGAAAAGATGCGCACAAGCGAGTTGGACCAGAATGGCAGGATGACCAGCAGGAACAACGCCTCGCGTGATCGGCCCTTGATGGCCTTGGCCAAAACATAGGCACACGGAAATCCGACCAGCACCGAGATGCAGGTCACCATCAAACCAAGTTTGAGAGATTTCCACAAAAGCGTGGCATACGTCGAGGTCTGGAAAAAGGCCCGATAGTTATCCGCCGTGTATGTCCACTCGGCGTCGCCAAACGGTACATCAGACAGGAAACTGAAGTACAGCATGGCCGACAGCGGCAGAAAGATCGCCACTGTCAGCCAAAGATAGGCCGGAGAGAGCAGACCGAAGATTTTCAGTCGTTCCTGATTTGCAAGGACATTAGACATCTTCGATCACTTCCCTCATTCGGGCTATCTGCCTACTGCGCCGCCTTCAGGCCTTGCCACAGTTCGAGGTATTTTTTTCGGTTATCTTCGGAAACTGGCCGCTGGAATTGAACCCGCGCGACGACCTCCGGATCGCCCAGAATACGCTTGTTGAATGCATCATCAGGCAGTGCCGCCGCTGCTTTGGCATTGGCAGAGGCAGGTGCTCCTTCGGCAGCCCATTTCACGTAGAATTCGGGATCGATCATCCAGTCGATGAACTGGTGCGCCGCCTCTTTCTTGGTCGAGGAGGTGGGGATGGACAATCCGTCCAGCCACCCGATAGCGCCCTCTTTGGGCACAACGAACTGCACCGGCAGGCCCGCAGCCATCGACCGACTTGCCGACCCCGACCAGAAGGTTGCTACATCCAGATCGCCCGCTGCCATGAACTGGTTCCAGTCGTTTTCTGATCCCCAATAGGTTTTGATCTGCGGCATCAATTCGGCAAGCTTGGCCTGAACGGCATCCAGATCGCTGATATTGTTGATGTCCTGACCGGTTGCAATGGCAGCAAACTGCACCGCTTCAAGCGCATCGTCGCGGATCGAAACTTTGCCCTCATGTGCCTTGTCCCAAAACACTTCGATCGAATCCGGTGTCTGATCAAATTCACCAGTATTGACGGCAAAAGAAGTAAGGCCCCAAGTCCACGGAACTCCGTGCAGCGCACCACCGGCGTTCAGATCCGGATTGCCCGCTATGTCTGGGGGCACATCTGAGAGATTTTCAATTAGTGTGACGTCAATGGGTCCGATCAGACCTTCTTCCTGAGCCTGAGGTGTAAAGGCCGCGTTGATCAAGACCACATCATAAGCGCCCGGATTTGTCCGCAGTTTGGTGAGCATCTCCTGTTCGGAATTGAAATACTCATGCACCACGGTATGGCCGCTTGCTTGCGCGAAGGCGCCGACCGCCCAGTCAAGATCGGTGCCGTATCCTTGCCAGTTCAGTACCCGTATTTCGTCAGCGGCCGCGGCTGTTCCGAATACTGCAATGGTTGTTGCCATCAGAAATTGCTTGTTCATTTTGACCTCCCTGTCATTCGCAATTGGAAACCCTGTCGATCAGCAGGCCTCTTTCTTATTCAGAACCTCGGTAACCACTGCGCTGAGCGGTGTTGTCGCCGGGCCTTTTTGTGTCGTTGAAATCGCGGCTGCGACATTTGCATATCGGGCTGCCTGAATTGCCGTGTCACCCGCTGCCAGCCGGGCGACAAAACTGCCGACATGGGCGTCGCCCGCTCCGTTTGTATCGACCACCTGTACGCGGTACGGCGGAATATGCTCGACGGTGTCGCCATTGCCCAAAAAACACCCGTCTGCGCCGCAGCGCACCACTGCACCACCGCCCGGCGGACGGGACGCGGCAAGGTTTTGGGCGGCCTTGGCAGGGTCGTTCTGGCCGGTCAGGACGGTGGCCTCGCGGGTGTTGGTACTGATCCATTGCGCCCGGGTCAGGGCCGCGTCGCGCGCTTGGTCCGGGATTGACGCGATGACGGGGGACGGGTCGAAAACAAGGTTGTGGATTGTATTCTCAGTCTCAAGCCAATTGCGTAACGTTTCCCGCGAGCCCTTGTAATGCAGCGCGTAGCCGGACAGCAGGGTCCAGCCAAATTCAGCAAAGGCGATCTGATCCAGATCCTCGGCGCTGACATGGCCTTCGGCGCCGTCGCTGGCCACGAAAGTACGCTCGCCTTCGGCGTCGATCAGAACACTGCAGCAGCCCTGATCCCGTGTCAGGTCCTGGCTTCGTAGAAAGGGGATACCTTCGGCGTTGAGTCCTTCGCGCACAAGCTGCGCAAACGGTCCCGAACCGATCGTGCCGCCATAACACACCATCATGCCCGCCCGTTTTGCCGCAACCATCGCGTTGAAGCCGCCACCCGGTTTGATTGAAAAACCCCGGACAATGGCCTCTTCGCCTGCTAGCGGGACGCGCTCTACCTCGTAGAGGAGGTCTGCGACAACGCCGGACATCTGCAACAAACGAATAGTCATCTTTCAACCCTCGTATTGTCGGCAATCCGTTGTTCGCTGTTGGTTCTTAAGCGCAACAGGCCGCTCGCGATCTTTTCCAGAGGAAGATCATTTGCGTCCAATACCGTTTTGACGGCATTAGGGGCGATCCCGCTTTGGCCGACACAAGCCCCGGCCATTGCACCGGCAATAGCTCCGATCGTGTCTGTGTCATCGCCGATGTTTGCGGCTATTTTTGCTGCTTCCGACGGGTCGCAGCCTGCAAGCCGAACAACACCAAAGGCAGCGGCGACAGATTCATGTGAAGCAACAGATGTTCCGATCCCGTCGGCGAGGGCCTCTGCTGATAACCCCGTGTCAGCGGCGGCAAGTGCGGCAGAAATTCTCTGCGCCATTTCCTGCTCGCCAACTGGGAACCCGCGTTTTTGACCGATCGCTGCGGCCTGAAGCGCGGGTTCGATGGCCGCGTCGAAAGCCAATCCTTCAATGCCGCAGCTTACCACTGCGGCAACGGCTGCCGCTCCGGCAATGGCTTCACCGGTATTGTGGGTCATCCTGCAAGCCAGTTCGACAGCATCCAGAAGACCTGACATTGGATTGATCGGGCAGGCGATCCCAACCGGAGAAATGCGCATCGCGGCACCGTTTGTCGTACCGTTTCGGCCAGTTTCGCCGGCTGGCTTCCCCGCCAAAATCCCGTCTAGCGCAGCTTTGGAGGAGGGGCCAAGCAGGTCGCGCAAGCCGCGTTCGCGCACGCCCGCCTCCCATCCCAACAGGTCTTGCGCCCATCGGGTTTCGTCCAAAGCACCTTGGTCCGCGATCAGACGTTCTGCCAACAGGAACGCCTGTTCGGTATCGTCTGTGACTTGGGCGGCCTTCAAACCATGCGAGACGGGGTGATCCGGGAACGGATCGACAAACGTCGTGATCCTGCCGTAGTGGCGAATAATGTCCGCGCGCGGCAGGGTTTGGGATGGCATTCCCATCGCATCGCCGATAGCCATCCCAATCAGGGCGCCACATGCACGATCGAATTGAAGGTCATGACCCGACATTTGTGTCTCAGAACTCCATATGCAGGCCGAACATGACCGGATCCAGGATGCTTTCGACAAATTCGATGACAGAGCCATCGGCGCCGCGTGTCAGGCGTCGCAGGCGCAACATCGGTTCCCCGGCTTTGCGCCGCATCAGCCGCGCGTCCTCGTCCGACAGGGCAGGCAGGACGCCGGCCCATTCGTCACCACTGGCTACTATCAAGCCCTTGGACCGCAATAGCTCTGTCAGGGATCCCGCTTCCAGACCCTCATCCAGAACACCAGCGAAGCTGTCCTGCCAAGGCACCCGGCTACGTTCCAATGAGACACCCTCACCATCTTCTGCTCGGAGCCGAAGGCGGTCGACGACCAGAAACTCAGAACTGTCCAGTGTCGGCGCATCGGAAATGCTGATCGGGCCACGAGCCAGGGCCAAGACGCGTGTTTCCAGCCGGATATCACCTGAGGCCAGTGCGACGCTCCAGCCTGACCGGTCGTCGATGGTTTTGCCATCAAACGTTACGAAAGATCCGATGCCACTTTTGGTGGTGATCAGACCTTTGCTGCTCAAAATTTCAAGGCTTTTGCGAATGGTGTTGCGACTGACCGAAAACCTTTTGACCAACGCGCTTTCACTGTCCAACGGATCGCCTCGGCTAAGCATGCCTGACCGTATGTCCGCTTCGAGTGTATGCGCGATCCGGACCGGTTTTGAGGCGCCTATCAAATCCATTCCTGTATCATCGTGTTCAAACCTGTTCATACCTGTACCTTTATTGTGGCCGTTTTTGATAGTCAACGAAATTAGTCCGCAGTACTATTCCTGACGCGGGACGCCGTCGTCTGACTTTGGTGCGTGCTGCATGAGTTCAGCAGTTACGTAGCGAAACAACACTGTTGGCCAAATCCAGGTGGGCTCTGTTGTTGGCAACATTAACAAAAGATACCAAGTTATAGTTTTTAAACATTTTTAGAAGAAAGTTAATTTAACGCTCCGGAAAGCTGGCAAACCCAAGCTGCGTCGTGACCCGCCAGAAATTCAAGCTATGTCACCTGCTTCGTAGAGTTCGCGTATGCATGCCGGCTTTCACCTCGAGTCTGACGCACTATCCTGTGAGTCCGGCCGTCCATATTCTGTTCGATCGTACAGGATTGGTGGGGCTTGTTTTTACCGAAGGTAAATTAACCGCGTATAGTCAGCCTTGATTTGGACTAGAATAGACCCATCGGAGCTTTGTTTCTCAACAATCCGCACCAGCTCGTCGAGCATGTCTTTCCCGGGCTTTGCCTATCTGGTTCGTCGCCTTTTATGAGCATGACACTGGCGCTGATATTGTGCGTGACCGAGTGGGAGGTAACCTATTTTCCTGGCAGTGACCGCAACCCGTTTCTCGTGCGCACGGATGTACTTGAATGCCCATTCAAGGCCCGAGAAACCGTACCTCTAGTGAGGCTGAGAGGGGCACTCAATTAAATCAATTTCACGCGTCCGGCGGCCACGATGCTTCGGAGAGAAAAACGGGCTTTTAAAACCTGGGAGTCATTCTCATCTTGCTATTTGTTCGTTCCAAAACCAGTTTCGCCGGGTCGTAATGCCCTTATGCCCGAAGCCTCCAGCAACATTATGTAAGCCGGGTTTACTAACAGCTCTTGCGAGTTGGAAGTGCCAAAAACCGATGCTTATGTCGGCTGAGGCGCCATTTGTCTGGATCATTGTTTGACCTGGTAGGTCATGAACACTGAGGCGCTATTAAACTGAATTAATTCGTTGCATGCTAGACAGCGAACAGATGCAGAAGTTGCCTGTATTTACGTAACCAACATAATTTCAGGAAATCGCGCACGACGTCTGAGGCGAGTGGAATCCAAATCGAACACCCGGGAACATCTCTTTGACCGAAACCAAACATCAGATCGGTATCATCGCACTGACGTTGATAACTGCTGCATTGTTCATGACGCTGCGCAATATGCCAATGATGGCTCAGACCGGAATGAAGATGGTCGTCTTCAACGCCATCACAATCGTCGCCTATCTCATACCAGTGGCGCTGGTTTCAGCGGAACTGGCCACTGGTTGGCCTAAAAACGGTGTCTTCCATTGGGTTGAGGCCGCTTTTGGTACCAGAACGGGATTTGTCGCCGTATGGCTTCAATGGGCACAGAGCATTTTTGGGATCACTTCGATTGTGGCCTATGTTGCGGCATCGCTGGCCTATGCGTTCGATCCGTCTTTGGGGGCAAACAAGTACTTCATCGTCTCTGTTATTCTGATCGTCTATTGGTCGGCGACATTCGCCAATTTTCGAGGGTCAAAAAGCTCAGGCCTGATCAGCAGTATTGCTGTTTCCGTTGGAGTGTTGTTACCGACTGTTGTGCTGATTGGGTTGGGCGCAGTTTATGCAGGTGAAGGAAATCCGCTGGAAATCGACACCGCGCTGACGGCCGAGAATTGGGTGCCGTCCCTGTGGGAAACCGGAAATCTTGTCCTGTTTCTCAGCTTCATTTTTGGTTTTGTGGGTGTCGAGGTTTCAGCCAGCCATGCGCGCGAGGTCAAAAATGTTCACCGTACCTATCCACTGGCTGTTTTCAGTGCCGCGGCCATTGGGTTTGTGCTGACGCTGCTGGGGGGCTTGGCTGTTGCCGCAATCCTTCCCGCGGCCTCGATTGATCAGATTAACGGCGCAATGCAGGCGTTTTCGGCCTTCTTCGCGCATTTCGGATTGGTATGGTTGACACCTGTCGCAGCCGTTCTGGTCGCCTTTGGTGCCGCCGGTCAGGTCAGCACCTGGATCGTCGGACCTGTCAAAGGTATTCTGGCCGCGGGGCAGGCTGGCAACCTGCCGGTTTGGGCGCAGAAGGTCAACGAAAAGGGTGTGCCAACAAACCTGTTGATCCTGCAGGCCTTCTTGATATCGCTGATCGCGATGTCCTTCCTGTTGGTCGATGATGTGAACACGGCCTTTCTGATCCTGACGTCAATTGCCGTGCTGATCTATTCGCTGATGTACGTGCTTATGTATGCAGCCGCGATCCGGTTGCGCTACTCTCACCCAGAGGTAAAGCGTGCCTATCGCGTGCCCGGGGGCAATGCGGGAATGTGGCTTATCGCAGGCATTGGCTTGCTAGCTGCTGTTGCCTGTTTTGGGATCGGGTTTATCCCGCCTGCGGTCGGCGGACTGTCGATCTTGTCTTTCGAACTAATGATGGTGTTGGGTGTCGTGCTTGTCTCGGCGGTGCCATTCCTGATCTATGCGCTCCGCCAACCCAAATGGGATCAGAACCATGAGCTGCAAAACGCAAAAAAGGTAGAATCATGACTAAGAAACGTAACCCGTCCTCGGATACTGAATCGGTGCTGACGCCAGCCTATGGCGGGCGCTACATGCGTGAACCCATTCCGAAATTCAGCCTGCCGGAAAATGAGATGGATGCGGATTCAGCCTATCGTCTGATCCATGACGAACTAATGCTGGACGGCAATGCACGCCTGAATCTGGCGACCTTCGTCACCACATGGATGGAACCGCAGGCGGAACGACTGATGTCGGAAACCTTCGACAAGAATATGATCGACAAGGATGAATATCCGAACACTGCGATGATCGAAGAGCGCTGCATCAAGATTGTCGCAGATCTGTTCAATGCGCCGGGCGAGGCTACGGGATCATCCGCAATCGGGTCGAGTGAGGCCGTGATGCTGGCCGGGATGGCGATGAAATGGAACTGGCGTGCTCGCCAGAAAGCAAAGGGAAAACCCACCGACAAGCCAAACCTCATTCTGGGCACAAACGTTCAGGTCGTCTGGGAAAAGTTCTGCAGATATTGGGACGTGGAACCCCGGTATGTCCCGATGGCGGAAGATCGTTATGTGATCGACCCCGAAGACACAATTTCCAAGATCGATGAAAACACCATCGGAATCGTCGCAATTCTGGGGACCACCTTCACCGGTGAATATGAACCGATCAAAGAGGTACACGACGCCTTAGTAGCATCGAATAAAAAAACGGGGTTCGACGTTCCGCTGCATGTCGATGCCGCCAGCGGCGGTTTCGTTGCGCCTTTCCTGCAACCGGATCTGGAATGGGATTTCCGCTTGCCCCTTGTCAAGTCGATCAATGTGTCGGGCCACAAGTATGGGCTGGTCTATCCGGGCGTTGGTTGGGTTGTCTGGCGTGACAAATCTGATTTGCCGGAAGACCTTGTATTCCATGTCAACTATTTGGGTGGTGACATGCCCACCTTCACTCTGAACTTTTCTCGCCCAGGCAATCAAATCGTAGGTCAGTACTACAACTTCCTGCGGTTGGGTCGGAGCGGATATACTCAGGTCATGGGTAATCTGAGTGAGATTGCACAGACTCTATCCGCACGCATAGCAGATATGGAACCATTCGAGCTTCTGAGCGATGGCAGCGCGATTCCGGTCTTTGCGTTCAAGGTAAAGGCTTCGAAACAGTACTCGGTTTATCACGTGTCTGAGCTTTTGCGGGGTCACGGATGGCAAGTGCCTGCCTATTCAATGCCCGAAGGGGCCGAAGATATCCATGTTTTGCGCATCGTGATCAGGGAAGGCTTTAGTTATGATATGGCCGAGATGCTATTGAAAGACATAGGTGCGGTGGTTGCACGTCTTGAGGAAATCGCGACAAACATTGTTGACGTGAGGCACAGAGGTGTATTCTCACACGTCTGATCTGAGCCTTGGTATTGAGCAGGCCCGGCGCTGCGTAGTCTCCAGTAAGTGTAGATGCGGCGGGGCTGCGGGTTTTTTTGCGCAAAAATTGAGGTGCGTTCTCAGAATTTTCTGACCACTTTGAGCACGAGCAATCCGCTGTTTTGCGTAAGTGGCAGATAGCCTCGTTGGTCAAGGATCGAGAAATTTAGGCCGGAGATCAGATCTGCGGTTCGGCCGTAGAGTTTGGCGCAGATTTTCTGCGTCGTCTTAATCCCAAGTTCGACCAAACAGATACTCTCCTGCGTCGCTCATTTTGGGGTAACACCCAGCTCGCAGGTGGCAGTGAAACGCGACAAATTCACCGTTTCTTACCGGTCGCGAGGCATCCGCTTTCATTTGTACCGGTCAGGCTGCGCCCAGCACTCTAAACTCGTTACTGTGCTGGGCTGGCAACGGGTACTTCGTACCTCAAAGTGATCTTTTTGCCCGATGCACCAACTACGATAACCAAATCCCACCATCGTTCTTGCTCATCATCATTCCATGAAGTCGCAGGGCTTTCCTTGGGGATGTTGACCGAGATTCTGATCTGGCCGCTATCCATCTCTTCCGTTTGGCATGCTAGTTTATGGTCCATAACTTTCTCAAAAGTGACCCCGTCACTTTCTTCTCGGCGCACGACTTTCAGGTGTTCCAGCCACGCGTCAACTTGGTCAACTCGCTGAACTTTCGTCGTCTTCATTACTGCAAGGAACTCTGTGCCGACCCATGCCGAGCGGGTCTCGGACGTCACGGTAACGTACCGTTCAAAACTCCACGCTCTCCAAGCAAGATAGGTGTTGCGGGCAAAGTAGGCCGCGCCGGCAATTGGAATGATGTTGAGCAATACCCAATAGTTCCCTTCGGGTAGTCCTGACTGCAAGGTGACAAAGCCAAAGACGGCAAACAGCCCCAGGATAAATGCCACCGACAGACTTCCCCAGAACTCTGGTCTACTTCGAGACGTCATTTGGTCTGTCCGCCACCTCTTGTCTCTCATCCAAGGTTCCTCTGAAAAATTGTCTTTGAAAGCGCGGCGGAATCTGTCTTCGCGATGGTTCAGGAAGCACACCCACAGAATTCCGGCGAAAATTGAAAAAACAACAAACTGAATGGGAACACCCACCAAGAGAACTCTTGATATGTGATTGCAGCGACCATTATTGCCATCATGGTTACTACCACAATTGCGACGACGCCATTGGTCACATCACGCATTGTACGGTCTCCGAATATCCCAACTCGGGGATTATTACGATCGCATGTCTACTACTCTGGCTTTGGGACAAAGATGTGGCCGACGTTAAAAAAGGCAGTAGTCGCCTATAACGCAGTATCCGTCGGATTGAGTTCTTATCCAGAAGTGTCTGCACAGATACTTCGGGCCCATACCTGCCGTTTCAAAGCCATTTGATCGTTGCATTTGAATTTCACTGTTCACGATTGCCGAAGCGATGATGCCCAGATTGCCCGACTTTAGACGTTGCGGATTGCTGATATGGAAGCCGGTTCCGAGACAAATATGGAAATAGTCTTTCGACAAAGGCCTCCAACTTGCACAAGTTAAATGGCGAAAAAGGCTGGAAAATGTTATAGAACGGATATCTTTGTTCGACCTAACAATATTCCTTCTGTGCTCGCGAAACGCCATCTTAGCAAGGAGAGTTAAATGTCCATGACGGCCCGCCGTGCAAACGCTGCTGCGCACTCCATCCAGAAAGTTGAAGCTTTCTTTACAACCTACAATGCTGCGGTAAAGGAAACGCCTGCTGTTGCTGATTTCACTTTTGGTAATCCGCACGAAATGCCTCTGCCCAGTGTCGTCGATGCGCTGAAAATACACGCCGAGCCTCAGAGCGTGGACTGGTTCGCATACAAAACCAACGAAACGGACCAATGTGCGTTTCTGGCAGAAGCTTTGTCTAAGGAGTTGGGTCTTCCGTTCGAGGCGGAAGACATCGCACTAACCAAGGGCGCCTTTGGGGCCATTAAGATGTGTTTCACCATGCTGCTTGAGCCCGGAGATGAGTGTATCGTGCCGTTGCCGGGCTGGTTCTGCTATGGGCCAATGCTGGCGGCAGCAGATGCCAAAGAGGTACAGGTGCCTCTGGATCCGGACAGTTTTGATCTCGACCTAGAAGCTATTGCCAGCGCGATAACCCCGCGCACCAAGATCGTGGTTGTTAATACGCCGCACAACCCGACAGGTCGCATATACTCGCGTACTGATTTACAACAGCTCGCCGACCTGCTCGAGGCAAAGTCAGCCGAGGTTGGTCATCGAATTTGGATATTGTCTGACGAACCCTACCGCCGAATTCGGTTTGAGGGCATTGGCTTTACGACCCCGGCTGCCGTCTATCCGTACACACTGATCGACTATTCTTACGGGAAAATTCTCCTCGCACCCGGTCTGCGCCTTGGCTACCTTGCTATCTCTCCAACCCTGCCTGCAGCGGAACGAAAAGAGCTTCAGACTCTCCGATTTGCGGTGCAAATGGCGGATGGTTGGAATGTCCCGGATGCCCCATTGATCTACGCTTTGCCGGATCTTGAAAGCGTTTCAATAGACATTGCCGCGTTGGCTCGCCGACGTGAACGTATGCTTGGCGCGCTCGGCCAATGGGGTTACGGGATGACAAAGCCGGAAGGCACCTTTTATCTTTGGGGGCGGGCCCCGGGCGGTGACAGCGAGGCCTTTGCTGAGTTTCTACAAAAGCGTGGCGTCTACGTGATGCCTGGAACAGTTTTCGACCGACCAACGGACTTTCGAATTTGCCTTACGGCTACTGACGAAATGATAGAAAACGCAATGCCAGCATTTCAGGCGGCCGCAACAGAATTCCGGCCTTTTGATGCTGCGCGCGCTTGAAGGATGCCATAGGTCCACCGTCACTTGGATAACACTCGTTCGCCAAACGGGTGCTAGTCTCCTGAAGACTGCGAAACCACTCCGTGATTGCCAGGCATTCGCGTAGCTTGCAATGTTGCATGGCAACTCTTCAACCGGAAAAGGGCCGCCCATGTCTCGACTTTCAGAACGCAGAGATTTTGCCATCGGAGTCTGCGAGGAGGCTGGCGTAATTGCCCAAAATTACTTCGGAGATCGGGATAGTCTTATTGTCGATCAAAAAGGCGCTCAGGACTGGGTGAGCGAAGCGGACAAAAATGTTGAAACCTTCATTCGTCAAAGAATCGAAGAGGCGTGGCCTGAAGACGGAGTTTTTGGGGAAGAGCACGGCGCAGTAACGGGGGAAAGCGGCTTTGACTGGGTGATAGATCCAATCGATGGAACAACAAATTTCGTTAATGGCATACCTGCATGGACCATTGTTCTGGCTGGCGTGACCGAAGGGAAAACAACGATTGGCGTGATCCGAGACCCAAATGTGGATGAGACCTTTGTCGCAACGCGCGGGGAAGGAGCGATCCTAAACGGATCACGAATGCGCGTCGCGTCGGGCGTGGCGTTGCGGGACGGAACGGTTGCTGTGGGATATTCGAACCGGATTGAAACACGCCATGTCGTACCCGTTATCGCGGATCTGGTCGAACACGGGGCCATGTTCCACAGAAACGCCAGCGGAGCCCTGTCTTTGGCTTATGTGGCTGCCGGGCGTCTTCTGGGCTACGTAGAAGAACATATGAACGCCTGGGATTGTCTTGCTGGGCAACTGCTGGTCTCTGAAGCGGGTGGCGTTATCGAGGATCAAAATGCTGACGTTATGATCCGGGACGGCGGGCGTGTGATCGTGGGTACGCCAGATGTATTCGAGACGTTGCTTGAGATCGCTGAAAGTGCCTGGAGCGCTTAACGTCTAGGCCAACGATATCCAACCTGATTGCGGTTTTAGCGTCGATATATCTGCCCGCCAGAAATGGCCTTGTGAAGGCTGGTCGTACCTGCGGTCTATCGATCGACCCGAGAGTTTACACCACAGCAATGTACCAACCGCCCCGTGTGTTACGATCGCGATATCCCCGGCCTTATGCATCTGGATAATCTCGGTGACTGTCTGATGAACGCGCTTTTGCGCCTCGACAGCTGTTTCCCAACCTCGATAACTATCTTCAGGATGAGCGAAAAAAGCATCCGCTGCGGCCTCAAAATCGGCCTCAGGCAAATAACCAGTTGCGGTGCGGTCGTTTTCACCAAGACCCAAGTGGAAACTAACGGGCAGCTTTTGATCTTCGGCAAGAATTGCGCCCGTTTCCTGGGCCTTTCGCTCGCAACTGGTCCAAACTTGCGTGACATTCGACAAGAATTTACCAGAAGCAAATACAGTAGCGCGTCTGCGGCCCGTCGCATTTAGGCCCCAATCTGTGATCGGGATACCCGGATCAACTGAGACCTCGGGATGTGTGATGATAAATAGGTTTGGCATTTAATCTGGCAAAAGCACCGGACCCTTGTCCGTAAAACCCATCTTGATTTGAACGCCGGGTTCAAACGGTGCGTCTACGTTATCGTGGACGGCAAAAACCTGACCAAACTTACCTGTCAGCGTGTATTCCATCCGGACTCCAACATACGTCGCTTTGGCTACCGTAGCTGGTATGCCCTGATCTGAACCGATGACCAGACGTGAGGGGCGCACTGCGATAGTAGCCGGCCCTTTGGACAAACCTCGGTGTGGGAGCATGTGGCGATAACCTTCGATTTCGATCGTTGCCATGTCACCATCGATATTGACGACTTGGCAACTCAGAAGGTTTGCCTCGCCAATGAAATCGGCAACAAACCGGTCATTCGGGGCGTCGTAAAGCTGCCGCGGTGTACCCGTCTGGGCGATAGCGGCGTTGCGCATAACGACGATTTCATCCGAGACCGCCAGCGCCTCCTCTTGATCATGTGTGACGTAAACAACCGTCAAGCCAAGGTCTTGCTGGATTGCCCGAATGTCTTCGCGCACCTGACGACGAAGCTTAGCATCGAGGTTGGACAACGGCTCGTCGAACAGCAAGACTTGTGGCTCAAGAACCAGCGCGCGTGCAACGGCAACACGCTGTTGCTGGCCTCCGGACAGCTCAGAGGGAAGGCGGCTGTCGAATCCTTGAAGCCCAACCAACTCTAACCCGTACAACGCACGACTGCGCGCTTCATCCTTCGCAAAGCCCGAGAATGTGAGCCCATACATCACGTTTTCCAACACGCTCATATGAGGGAACAATGCGTATGATTGAAACACCATGGAAACATCGCGGTCGGTGGCGGGCAGTTTGGTCACGTCTCGGTCACCAATCAGGATTTTGCCTGAGCTTGCCATCTCCAACCCGGCAATCATGCGCAGCGTCGTTGTTTTTCCGCAGCCTGACGGACCAAGCAACGTGACGAGTTTTCCTGCGTCTACTTGAAGATTGATGCTGTCGACGGCGACTACATCCTTGCCGAACACTTTCGAAACGTTCTCAAAGCATACCGGCGCGGCCTTGGAACCGATTTTGGTGTCGGTCATGGCGATCTCTCCGTTCCGTGCTGCGTACGTCGACCGATTTGGACCCGGCCGACGAGAAGTTGCAATAAGCCGACTGCCGCGAGCATCACGAAAATCAGCGTTGTCGAATAGGCGATAGCAAGGCCATAATCGTTATTCTCGACCCGACCGATAATATAGCTGGTTGCCATGTCATACTCAGCGCTAACCAGAAAGATGACCGCCGAGATCGCCGTCATGGCACGGACAAAGCTGTAGACAAGCGCGGCAAGTATCGCGGGGCGCAGCAGCGGTAAGATGACGTTTCGAAAAGTCTGCCAAGAGTTGGCACCAAGAGTCAGCGAGGATTCATCCAGGCTGCGGTCAAGTTGCGACATACTCGCGATGCCCGCGCGAACGCCGACCGGCATATTGCGGAAGATGAAGCTGACAACCAGGATAACGCCAGTCCCAGTTATTTCGATTGGCGGAACGTTGAAGGCAAGGATGTAGCTGACGCCGATCACTGTTCCGGGAATTGCGAACGACAGCATGGTGCCGAACTCAAATGCGTTCTTGCCTGCAAAGTTCTGTCGGGTCAGCAGGTAGGCAGTCACCAACCCAACAGCGGCGGTCAAAGGTGCGGCAATGGCCGCGATGGTGATGGTGGTCCAGAAACTGTCCCAAGCCGCCCCGGTCCAGCGAATGCCCTCTTCTTCGAAGCGAACGGAGAAAGCCGTGACATAGTGTTTGAGTGTAAGCGAGTTGTTGACGCCCCATAGCTCAACCACGCTGCCATAGACGATCATCGCATAGACGATGATTGTGAATAGACCCCAACCAAGGGCCACGACCAGCACGGGGACCGACAGGCCGCCAGGCATCAGTGGGTGCACGCCTGCATCGCCTTTGCCGGTGACAGTGGTGTAGCTTTTCTTACCCAGCCAGACGCGCTGTGCGTAAAAGGATGAAAGTGTAAAGAACAGCAGAACCATGGCTAGAACTGCCGCCCGACCTTGATCGTATTGAGCGCCGACGATAGCAAAGAATATTTCGGTCGAAAGCACGTCGAAATTGCCGCCCAATACAAGCGGGTTGCCAAAATCGGCCATGCTTTCAATGAAGCCCAGAAGAAACGCATTAGCCAGACCAGGGCGCATCAAGGGTAAGGATACGGTCTTGAAGGTCTGCCATCTGCTGGCCCGGAGGGTCTGGGCAGCTTCCTCCATCGAAGGAGAGACGCCTTCAACCACGCCGATCAGTACGAGGAACGCAATTGGTGTGAACGCGAGTGTCTGCGCAATCAGGATGCCCGGCATTCCGTAAAGCCACCGTGTCGGTTGCGTGCCGAATAGTTCAGCAACGAACCGGGTGACAGACCCGGACAGGCCAAAAAGCAGGATTAGCGCCAGGCCGATCACGAACGGCGGGGTGATTATTGGCAGAACGGTAAGAGCTCGCAGCGCACGCTTGTAACGAAAGCCTGAACGCGTCACGACCAGTGCAAAGCAAAGACCTAGGACGGTGGTGATGACGCCAACTAGGATGGCAAGGAACAGTGAATTCCAGGCCGCGCCACAACGCGCACCCTGAAAACACCCCAGACCCCACAGTCGATCATCGAAAAACTTCGAGAAGAATACCGCAATGGAATACGCACCATCTTCGGTGATAAAGGCGGCGAAAAGCATTTTGGCAATTGGGAAAAAGACAAATGCGGTAACGATTGTAATCACGCCGCCGATGGCGCTCACAACAAAGACGTCACCGTTAATGGCACCTCTTGCTGCGATCCCCTGAGTGAGCAGGAACAGAAAGCTCGAGGCACATATCATTGCGCCGTAGCCCATGCCGAACTGACGATCGCCAAGGTCGCCAAACAACGCTTCCAGCCAATCGAAATTGAATCCTCTTATGCCAATACTGAACCCCTGAGCGATCAACCAGCCGAAGCCGAGCGTGCCGGACAGGATCAGAATGCGGGCGTAAAGTGGATCAGATTTGGTGCGTTTCAACACCAAAAGCGGCAGCGCCAGAGCGATCAGGAGCGGCGCCAGCCAGAGTTTTTCACCCTGCCCAATCAGAAACGCAGCGGGGGCATAATCCTCATTGAAAGGGTAGCCGTCCAAAAGCCACTCGAACGACCACAGGCCGCCGTCGACCATGTACCAGGGCAACAGGCAGAATCCGACCCACCCGGCGATGATCCAGAAGATCAGGACCGGATGGGTCGTTTTTGAATTCTGGTCAGTCATTTATTGCGGCAGAGTCGAAACCTCTTCGTCCCATTTCTGCAATAGACGCTTCCGTTCGTCTGAGGAGCCATACTTTTTAAAGTCGTAGTCAATCAGCTTGATCTGGCTCATGTCAGGCGCACTGTCCGAAGTTTCCGCGTCCTTGTTTGATGGCACCTGAAAGGCGTTGACTTGAAGTGCAAGGTTCTGAGCTTCGGGCGACAGGGCCCAATCGTAGAACTTTTTCGCCTCTTCCTCGTTGCGAGCTCCGTCTATGATTGACATTGAGCCAATTTCATACCCGGTGCCTTCGCATGGTGCGATAACTTTGATCGGGAACCCCGAAACGGCCTGTTTCACAGCATCATGCATGAAGACAATACCAATGGTATTCTCGCCACGACCGGCGGCCTTGATGGGTGCTGAACCAGACTTGGTGTACTGATTGATGTTCGAATGCAGGCCTTTCATGAACTCAAAGCCTTCATCCTCGCCGAAGATCTGCACCATTGAGGCCAGCGTCGTATAAGCCGTGCCTGACGAGTTCGGGTTCGCCATTTGAACATGGCCCTTGTACTCGGGCTTCAGCAAGTCTTTCCAGCAGGCGGGTTCGGGCAGGTTGTTTGCGGCGACAAGGTCGGCATTGTAGCCATACCCAAGCGCACCCGAGTAAATACCGATCGTCTTGTTGCCGGCGCTTTCCGCCTGAGATATCGCCCAATCGTGAAGCTGGTCGCGCATTGGTGACATGTATTCCATCGTCAGGCCTTCTTCGGCGGCCTGCAAATGAGGGTCACCCGTGCCACCCCACCAAACGTCACCCTTCGGGTTCGAACTTTCGGCTCGGATTTGTGCAAAGGTTTCGCCTGAGGATTTCCGGGTCATATTGACGTCGATGCCAGTCGCATCTTCAAAGCTTCGCGCCATGAGCTGGCACCAATCTTCCTGCGCCGAACAATAGAGTGTCAGCTTGTCGGCCTGTGCCGCCGACATTGACGCGGTCAGTGCAATCACCGATCCAACCGCAGTGTAAGTCAATTTTCTCATTGTTTCCTCCCTTTGAGCTTTCTACGTCCGAGTTTCCCGGTTCTTTTGTGCCCTTCCTCATGTAGCCTTTCGAAGCTTCTTCATGACAGTTTGAACTTTCTGATCATCTGTCAAACTTTTCAGTAATCGCGACAGGTCTTTTTCTGTTTCGCTTTGCTGGCAAAAGCCAATGACGCGTCGTGCCCAAGTACATTGAACGCTGCAATCTGATCTGCCGTTTTGCGGCCGCTCATGCTTTCCCCCAATGCCACACGATCAAATACATGAGGATACTGTCTTATTGGCCAGTTGGCGGATTAAGACGTTTTCCCAATTCCCATTCTGAAATTGATCAGCCTGTGCATTCTTACTCTGCGCTTTGAAACACTTGGAATCTCTGGAATTCTCACAACCTTCCGTGGGTTATGCAACAAAAATTATTGCAAAATGCCCGAAAGCCCACAAAGGTAGAGCTCGAAACCTAGTCGGGTCGTCGGATGTCCAAAACCAAAACACGCGGCAAAATGACTGATAAGGGCAAGGGTCGGGTCAAGAAATCCGACCGGCGCCAGCAGATATTGCTGGAATTGAAGCTGCGCCCGCACGTTCGCATCAACGAGTTGGCCCAACGGTTCAATGTCTCCACTGAGACGGTGCGCAGGGACTTCGAGGCCCTGTCGAATGACGGCCTTATCGCGCGTGCCCACGGGGGTGCATCAGCTCCGACCCAAGGGCATTATCCAGGTTTGGATGAACGAACAAACGCGCAAGTTGATGAATGCGAGCGAATAGGTGTTAGCGCGGCGGAACTGATTCAGGGCGGTGAAACGGTTATGATCGATTCCGGCTCAACCACTATCGAGATGGCACGTGCACTAGCCTATATCGGCACCCCATGCACGGTGATTACAAATTCAATTCCCGTGGCGATGACTCTGGGCCAAGGGCCCGTTCAAATCCTTTTATGCCCAGGTGAATACTTGGCAGCTGAATCCGCCACGATCGGAACCGAGACGCTTGAGTTTCTATCTCGGTTTAATGTCGACAGGTGCTTGATCGGTTCATCGGGTTTCTCGACGGAAGGGCCCTCAGAAACAGTGCGGGGCTTTGCTGCAGTAAAAAGGATGATGCTGACGCGTGCCAAAAAACGGCATCTTCTTATTGATTCCGGGAAATTCGGCCGCAAAGGTCTGTCTCAAGTGGGAGACCTTTGTAGTTTGGATTCCATTGTCACTGATAAAAAACCAACAGGAGAATTGCGTAACGCTATTGAGGGCGCCGAGGTCGATGTTCTCGTCGCAGGGTAGGCATAATTTGACTGATTAACAGCGGGTCGAAAAAAAGGACCGCGCATGACTGGGAGGAAAACATGAAGATTGATATCAAACTATTGGTTGGTGCATCTGCAATTGCGCTAATGTCGCTAAGTGGAACGGCGTCGGCGCAGGATTGTCCGCGCGGTGACTTGGACGAGCGTTTTTGTGACGCCGACGGAGATTTGATCGCGGATATCCCAACAGAACCCTCCGAGCAAATAGATCCTGATACCTTGATCTTTGCTTATACGCCGGTGGAAGATCCCGCCGTTTACAAAACTGCTTGGTCCGATTTTCTAGAACATTTGAAGGCTGAAACCGGCAAGGACGTCGTCTTTTTTCCGGTTCAGAACAACGCCGCCCAGATTGAAGCGATGCGTTCGGGGCGTCTGCACATTGCGGGCTTCAACACAGGCTCCAATCCACTGGCGGTAAACTGTGCGGGGTTCCGGCCATTTACAATTATGGCTTCGAAGGATGGTAACTTCGGATATGAGATGGAAATCATTACTTATCCGGGCTCGGGCATCGAAAAGGTTGAGGACATTAAGGGCAAGCAGTTGGCGTTTACGTCGCCGACATCCAACTCGGGCTTTAAAGCACCCTCGGCAATCCTGAAAAGCGACTTTGATCTTCTGCCGGAACGTGATTTCGAACCTGTCTACTCGGGTAAGCACGATAATTCGATCCTGGGTGTTGCCAACAAGGATTACCTGGCGGCTTCAATTGCGAACTCGGTAAAATCGCGAATGATTTCGCGTGATGTGATCAACGAAGATGACGTCATCACGATCTACAAATCGCAAACTTTCCCAACAACTGGATTTGGTACTGTTTACAATCTGACACCCGAGTTGCAGGAGAAAATCCGCAATGCCTTCTTCAGCTTCAACTGGGAGGGCACGACACTTGAGGCTGAGTTTTCAAAGTCGAACGAAGGCCAATTTCTTGAAATGACCTACCAGGAATTCTGGGACGTCATTCGCAAGATTGATGCAGCAAATGGCGTTTCCTACGCGTGTCAGTGATACTCCAATAATCAGGCGGGCCTCAACGGGCCCGCTGTCCACCCTAATCTGGGGCAATTCATGCTGCGTCTTCAAAAGCTGACGAAAACATACAAGACTGGGGATCAGGCTTTGAAAGCTATTGATCTTGAGGTGCCTAAGGGACAGGTTCTTGCGTTGATTGGGCCCTCGGGCGCGGGCAAATCGACCATGATCCGTTGCATAAACCGTTTGGTTGAACCCACAAGCGGCGGCGTCCTTCTGGATGACGTGGACCTGACCAAGCTCGGCTCGGGTGCGCTGCGGAAAGCGCGTCGTGAAATGGGTATGATCTTTCAGGAATATGCCCTGGTCGAACGCCTGACGGTAATG
This sequence comes from Ruegeria sp. BI12, assembly GCF_056537985.1. Taxonomy (NCBI): domain Bacteria; kingdom Pseudomonadati; phylum Pseudomonadota; class Alphaproteobacteria; order Rhodobacterales; family Roseobacteraceae; genus Ruegeria; species Ruegeria sp. BI12. The sequence goes on from NZ_JBQFSL010000002.1 coordinate 657,350, forward strand.
GAAAACGTGTTGTCCGGCAGGTTGGGTTACGTCGGGTTCTGGCGCAGCTTTCTGCGGCGGTATCCCCAGCCAGATGTAGATGAGGCCTTCCGATTGCTTGATCGGGTTGGCCTGTTACACATGGCGGATAAACGGGCAGATGAACTGTCGGGTGGTCAACGCCAAAGGGTTGGTATTTGCCGCGCCTTGATTCAAAACCCGAAGCTGTTGCTCGTAGATGAACCAACTGCGTCGCTCGACCCTAAAACCAGCCGTCAGATCATGCGGCTAATCACCGAGCTGTGTCAGGAGCGCGGATTGGCGGCGATCATCAATATCCATGACGTGGCACTCGCCCAAATGTTTGTTCCTCGCGTCGTCGGTCTCCGCTTTGGCGAGATTGTATATGATGGCCTTCCAACAGGCCTCACCCCCGAGAAGCTGACCGAAATTTATGGGGAGGAAGACTGGGAAGCGACAATCGAAAAAGTGGACGAAGATGAAGATGTCGAGGCTGCAGAATGAGCCATCGAGAATTGGACGACATGTTGGGAAAGGGCTGGCGTAAGCCTGCCTTTGTCAAAAACCCACTGCTCCGGTGGGCATTGTTTCTTGGGTTTTTCGCCTATCTGATCGCAGCTTTCATGACCATCGAAGTTGATTGGGGCCGGGTTTATGAAGGGTTGGACAGGGGGTGGGCGTTTGTGCTGGCATTTACCAGCCCGGACTTCGTTTCGCGGTGGTCAGACATTTGGAGCGGTCTGCTCGAGAGTATCATTATGACCGTGGCTGCGTCGGTCGTGGGTATCGTGATTTCGATCCCAATTGGTCTGGGGGCCGCACGCAATATTGCCCCCTTGCCAATCTACATGATTTGCCGGGGCATTGTCGCGATAAGTAGGGCGTTGCAAGAGATCATCGTGGCGATTTTGCTAGTGGCTATCTTCGGCTTTGGTCCGCTGGCAGGGTTTCTAACACTCTCTTTCGCGACCATTGGGTTTCTCTCAAAACTCTTGGCCGAAGATATAGAGGCGATGGACAAGGTCCAGGCCGAGGCGATCAAGGCTTCCGGCGCACGTTGGCCGCAATGGATCAATTATGGAGTTCAGCCTCAGGTGATGCCGCGACTTGTAGGGCTTTCTATGTACCGGATCGACATAAATTTCCGAGAAAGCGCAATTCTTGGTCTCGTGGGCGCTGGCGGTATTGGTGCGACACTGAACACTGCGTTTGATCGCTATGAATACGACACGGCTGCGGCCATTCTGATACTTATCATCGGGATCGTCATGGCTCTTGAATACCTTTCGGGAGTTATCCGGGCGAGGGTTCAGTAATGCCGGTACTTGAACGCGACGATACGCAAATCTGGCGCCGGCGTACGACCGGTCAGAGTTTGGTTCGATGGTTCGGTTGGTTATTGGGCGTAGCGATCTTCGTTTACTGCTGGCAGCTCATCTCGGAGTCGACGACGTGGTTTTTCGTTTGGGACGCACCGCGCATTGCCAACGATATCTGGACCCGTGCAACGCCTCCGAAATGGGACTACATCACTCAACTGGGCCGCCCGATTTGGGACACCTTGAACATAGCGACGCTGGGTACAATCATTGCCTTGTTCCTGGCTGTGCCGGTTGCCTTTCTGGCAGCCCGCAACACCACACCCTCAGCCCTATTCATACGGCCCGTAGCGCTGCTAGTCATTGTCTCGACCCGCTCAATCAACTCGCTGATCTGGGCGCTACTCTTGATTGCAATTATTGGACCTGGCGTCTTTGCCGGTGTTGTAGCAATCGCCATCCGTTCAATAGGGTTTTGCGCAAAGCTTCTTTATGAAGCCATAGAAGAAATTGATCACACGCAGGTCGAGGCGATCACGGCAACCGGTGCGTCGCGCTGGCAGGTCATGGCTTACGGGATCGTTCCGCAAATCCTACCAGCTTTCGCAGGCATTGCTGTCTTCCGTTGGGATATCAACATCCGCGAATCCACTGTCTTGGGGCTGGTTGGTGCCGGGGGAATAGGGTTGCAACTTTCAGCTTCGCTAAACGTTCTGGCTTGGCCGCAAGTCAGCTTGATACTGATCGTAATTTTAGTCGCGGTTATGATCAGTGAATGGGTCTCGGCGAAAGTGCGAGGGGCGATCATTTGACCGATTTCTCAGCGCAAGAGGCGTTTAATGCCTACGAGGCAGTACGCCACCGCCTTCCGGAAACCATACCTACAGAAGTAAGCTATCGCCAGGTTGAGACACTGGAAGATATAGCTCCTGAGTTCGACGTGTTCCTTCTCGACGCCTTCGGAGTTCTGAATATCGGTGAAACGGCAATCCCGGACACGCCAGAGCGGGTCAGGTCATTGAAGGCCGCAGGCAAGCGTGTTCTCGTTGTATCGAATGCTGCGGGATATCCTCACGCCACCCTCTTGGAAAAGTACACTAGGCTTGGATACGACTTCGCGCCGCAGGACGTAATCACGAGTCGGGCCACGCTACTATCAGAGCTAAGCGATCAAAGTGGGTTGCATTGGGGGTTAATGGCGACACCCAGCGCGGGTCTTCGCGATTTGGAGGCGTTGCAACTCACCTATCTGGAGGATGACCCAAAGCCCTACGAAACCGTCGACGGGTTTTTGATGATTGGGTCAGCGGCTTGGACAGAAACGAGACAGGCAATGTTGGAGGCTGCCTTGCTAGAGCGTCCCCGCCCGGTATTGGTGGGTAATCCTGACATTGTTGCCCCTCGCGAGTACGGATTCTCCAAAGAACCTGGTCTCTTCGCGCATCGGTTGGCAGACCGGACAGGTATCACCCCTCAGTTCTTTGGCAAGCCGTTCGGCAACATTTATGATCTTGCCTTCCAACGCCTTGAGCACATCGACAAATCCCGAATTTTGATGGTCGGCGACAGCCTGCACACCGACATTCTGGGCGCACATAATGCCGGTGTGGTTTCAGCTCTCATCTCAGGATTTGGGTTTTTCGCAGGCCATGATGTTGAAGCCGCGATCGAGAAGGCAGGGATCGTACCGAACTTTGTCGTTTCCCGCCCCTGAGTTCAGAGCGTTCCTTTCGATTGATATTCTGTTTAACTGGAATGCTAAGTATGTCAGCGCCACTAAAACTCTGAAAGTAGGCATGTCGCGCAACACACGAATGGCAGCTCTGGAGAACCCGTTCGAAGCCCGTTGCGAAAGCCGCACCAAACTGAATTACGCGGCGAGGCAAATCTTGTTCCTGTCCAGATCCCTGACATAGGCAGAGAAACGTGGCCCACGTTGCTTCGGTTCGCCTTCGCACGTTCCGCCAAGCGCAATAGCCAAGGAGTGTAGTCTTTCCACCTCTTCGTTTGATCCGACGCTAAAACCCACCATCGTTCCATTACCAAACGTTGCGGGGTTCTCGTCAAATGGGATCGCGGCAGCGAAGGCAAAATCTGGTCCTAGCCAGTATGTCATTCTGTCCGTCGGCGAGACGCGCTCCAAGCCTGATTGCGCGAAGAGCTTGTCGTAGAAGCGCGTTGCAGTGGCCATGTTGTTTGTCCCGACGACAAAGTAGTTCATTTGCATGGTGCATGTCCTTTGAGTTTAGGATTAGTAATGGGCGCGTCACTGATCAGTCAGTTTGAAGAATTCGATCAACTGGCCATTGGGGTCCGTTATCTTGAGCAAATGGATACCCGGCTCTTCGATGATTTCAGGTGTGGCAATGCCGGTGGCGGTGGCGCGGTCGCGTAACTCTTCGAGGTCGGAAGCCTGCAGGAAGGGGACCGCGCCGAAGCCTGGCTCAGATCCTGGCGCGTACTTCTTCCGCGAAACAACCGCGAACCAGCCGCCAGCTACGTCGAACGCCACGAAATCCGGAAGCCCGACTACTGGGACACTGTCGAACAGCTTACGGTAGAAGGCCACGGACCCCTCCATGTCGTCGGTCGCAACATAGGCCCCCATGGCTACGATTGGTGCGAGGACTCTTGGCTCCGCCGTTTCGGCGAAGAGTGTTGTGGGCAGGAACGCGGCAAGCGCTAGGGCAGTGAAACGTCTCATGATTTGGTATCCTGTCTGGTGTTCTTCCTGCTTCTACCTCGCCTATGCTGACAGCGTGTTGTCAGCATGGTGTCAGTATGATTTGTGTCATTGAAAGGAGATGACATGCGGCGCGGCGACAGGCTATTTGAAATCATCGAAATTCTGAGACGTGCCAAAGGGCCGATCTCTGCCCAGTCAATTGGTGAAGAATTGGGCGTGACAAAACGAACGGTTTACCGCGATGTTGCTGCGCTGATCGGGCAGGGCGTGCCTATCAACGGCGAGGCCGGGGTCGGCTATGTGTTGGAACCCGGCTTTCATATGCCACCGCTGATGTTGACCCCCGATGAGATCGAAGCCGTAACGCTCGGAGCTTTGTGGGTCCAAACCCGAGGTGAGCCCGAACTTGCATTGGCGGCTGAGAAGCTGATCACCAAGCTGGAAGCCGTCACACCGGACAAATACCGGACGTCCTTTCTTCAACCGGCCGTAACAGTCGCGCCCGTCGTTCAGCCAGATGAAGTGCTCGGTGCAGCCGCTATACGTCTGGCCATTCGGCACCGTAAGAAGATTTCTCTAACCTATTCAGACCACTCAGACCGGAAGACCAGTCGGGTGATCTGGCCCATACTTCTGGGATACCGGGACGCCAGCCGCATCATCGCCGGCTGGTGCGAGTTGCGCGGCGGATTTCGCTACTTTCGAACCGAACGGATCATTGAGGCCAACGTGCTTGAGGAATGTATTCCCCGGCGAATGGACCTTCTACGCGCAGAGTGGCGCAGCTCGACGGACGCAGAAAGGAAGCGGTATGAAGAGGCAACATAAGACGGGATTTTGCAAAGTTATTCAAAGGCTGCTTTGGGAAAGCTAAAATGAAACAGCGCGTTATTTGAGCCACGCCCGGAATGCGCCGACAGTTGATTTTCGCATAACAGAGCAGGGGCCCATGCCGCGTCAGTTCCGAAGTCTGCACCAAGCTCATTCCATGTGATGCAGCATTTTGAACCAATGACCGCTTTGTTTGTTAATGTTTTCGAAGAAAATACGAAAACAAACGCCCGTCAGTCACCGCGAAACCAAATGCGATAATGGCGAAACCAATCCATGCTTCCAACCCCATTTGCTCGCCAAGAAACATTACTCCAAGCCCGATTGCGAACGGCGGGATAAGCAATGTGACCAACAGCAAATTGGCAGCACCGGCGCGTACGAGAATGGCAAAGTAGAGGAAGTACGCGAGTGCTGTCGACAAGACGGCCATGCCAATAAGAGCGCCCCACACGCCTGCGGAAAGAGACAGATTTGGGGGACCATCGAACACAAAAACGATTGGTATCATCAAAACCGTGCTGCCGATCAACATGCCAAGTGCATTCATGAGTGGAGGCTGTCCACCTAACGCCGTTTTGCCCCAAACGCCCGCAAACGCGTAAGACAGCGTTGCCCCAAGAATCGCGAGCTGGGCCAGGTTACTAGGGTTAAATTCCGTCAATGCCCTCGGCCCCATGATGAAAGCTACGCCTGCTATTCCCAGCGCAGCACCGATGATTTTCTTTGCCGTCAACGGTTCATCTGGAAGCAAAAGACCCGCGACAACGGCAGCGAACATGGCGGTTGTTCCATTCAGAATGGAAGCAAGCCCGCTATCAATCTGCGTTTGGCCCCAGAAGATCAGGGAAAATGGTATGGCGTTATTGAGTGCGCCCATTACCAAGTAGGCACCCCAAACCCGAAGGGACTTGGGAACCGCAATGCCTTTTATCCGCACAAGCAACGCCAAGATAGGCACAGCCCAAAGGACGCGATGCAGCGTAATAGTGAGTGGAGGTACCTCACGCAGGGCAATCTCACCGAAGAAAAAGGAACCTCCCCAAACAGCTGCAAGCAGCAACAGCATCATGGTCGACTTTAAATCGAATGTCAGATCGGGAGCTTTGGTCATGTTCGGCAGGTCCAGTTTCAAATTGCCTTACTCTGATAACTTATTCGATCAAATGGAAACGACCCGTTTCATGCGGATAGGAGCGATAAATACAAAAGCGGTCAGTATTTTCTAATGTCTAAAAATATACCTTGAAGCGGCACAATTCTGGCTTCTTCGTTATCTCTTATTGCCAACTGCGCGGTCTGGATGCATGCCAACTGTGAGAATTTTGATTTGGAGATGAAATTTGGATCTTGGGCTTGAAAGCTAACAGCTCGAACAAGGCGAACAAACTGTCGAAACCAGAAATCTGGATTTGGATGAGAAGTTGATGCGCTATATCGAATGAGTGCCATAGCGCCATCTGATCCAATTTATGTTTAGAATAGAAGGTCTTCCACGAGCTGTGAAATCAATTGGCTTTTGCCGGACACTCCCGCCTTTCTGTAAATCGCAGTACACTGGGCCTTGACGGTTCCAATGCGGGTTTGCCTCAGATTGGCAATCTCAGCCATAGACATGCCTTTCAGAACAAGCCAGGCGATCTCTGTTTCCGCGCCAGTCAGGCCAAGCTTCTCAAAATACGCTTCTACGACGGTTGTGAACTCGCCGGACGTGATGCGGCGGGCAGTTTCGGCGCGGTGCGTTGCTTTTCGCGCCACGAGCGCAAGCCGGACACCCAGAAAAGCACCAAGTATCAGCCCAATACTGGCACCTGCTTCGACAAGCTCTCGCACATTCCAACGTAGCGGAACCGAAGGGATGCCTAGAATAGATGCCAAGATTTCCCACACGAAATACGCACCACATAGGCACTGGATAAGGACAAGGGTCCAAACAACCCAGGCACGATTCATCATGCGCGACACCCTGCGCAGGGCAATTCTGTTTCAGCAGGTTGTCTCATGTCGGATCACCCACCGTTTTTGCCTTTGCCACGATGTCCGCCCGCATCTTTGGGGCCGTCGGATTTGCTTTTTCCTTTGGGGCCGCCATGTGCGTTTGGTTCACCAAGTGGGGCGTGTTCGTCTGGTTCACTTGGTTGCGACGCGGGTCGCTTGTCGCCATTTGGGTCCTTCACGAACCTTTGGTCCCGCAAAATCTCTCCCGAAGTGCGGTTCAACACGACTTCGCGCAACTCATCATGATCGCTTGCAGTGATGACTATACGACCCAGCCAGGACCGTTTTACCTCGTCAACCGAATAACCTTCGGCCTCAATCCGCGCGATGACATCATCAGCAACGGATTCCTGCGCCTGGGCAGGCGAGTGCAAAAACATGATTGCCGCGGTGCCTGCGAGGATGAGTGATCTGCGCATCATGGAGTTCCCGTACCTTTGCATTTTGGCTAAGGGGTTACCGCGCATCGTGTCAACCGATGCGCAGTTGCTTTGATGTCACCCGCGGGGACCGCCGCGGCCTTCTCGACCTTCTCCGCCGCGACCCCTTTGGCCGGTTTCAGAAGTTTCGCTGTCGGGCTCCGCGTTTCCGCTGTCATTGTCAGGGCCCTTACGGCCTGTAGGCACCCCTTGTTCGGCCAGTTGATCGCCAATGTTCCGTCGGTCTTCGGGGCTCAGGGTCGAGGGGTCGATATCCCCCAGTGCTACGGTCTCGCCGGTTGTCGGGTCTACGACTTCAACCTCAGACATGTCGATCGCGTTGCGCACTTGACCTCGGGGTCGAACGCCCCTTTCTTCCAACTGATCCCGGATCTCGACGCGTTCTTCTTCGGTCAGCGAGGCGAAATCCAGTTCTGACAGCTCAGTACTTTCGCCCGTGCTTGGGTCAACAACCGAGATGCTCTTGGCATCGAGCGGTTGAAACGACACTGCGGTGATCAGGGTGGCTAGGATCAAAGGGCTGTGAGGGAACGAGAGAGTACGCATTTTCATTTCCTATTTGTAAGGTTTTGCGCGGCTTGGATTGATGCCGTGAAGCCTGGATGCAGTCAAAAACTCGATCGGAATACTGGACGCGAGCCTGATTATTGGTGGAATAAGCCAAAGTCATAGACACGCGTAGCACGGCCAAAATGCTTAAGATCGACGCCTTCAGATTGCGTTGTTCACGATGAGGTTTTTGTGTGCCAAACGTCCATATGACTTTGGCTTAGAACGACCTTTCGCAGCTTGGGTTCAATGGTTTTCAGGTCGCCAAACATGTCAATCAGTCCCCTTCGGCCGTCACTACTGGACTGGCCCGCAACCGAGAGGTGGACACAATATGCGACCAAGAATTTTGTGCCTTGTTATGGCAAGCCTAACACCTGTGGCCGTCTTGGCGGATGAGGAACCTGCACCCGTCGATCAGCATGAACTCTCGCAGGTGATGCAAACCGAAGGGGCAGCCAAAGCGTTTCTTTGGGCCTTTGATGCAGGCGATGAACTGACCGAATTCAGCTTTGACGCAGCTCGCGGGGTCGGTGCCAATATCGGCGAAGGCCGTCGCTTTACGCGTGTTCCCCGGGCTGATCTCGCAGACCCATCTGAGTGGGCTTCACATTTTCCAAAGCGCGAAGGAGGGGCAAACGCGACATCTTGTATTGCCTGTCACAACGCGCCTATTGCCAATGGGGCGGGTGACGTTGCGGTGAACGTTCTTGTGGATCCCGCGCATACGGGCGACCCAACTAAATATCTTGAGAGAAATACGCTCCCTTTGTTTGCGCTTGGTGTCCCTCAGCGACTTGCTGAGGAAATCAGTGCAGATCTATATCGACAACGTGATGCAGCCCAACAGGTTGCCTGCATTTCGGGTCCCACCTCAGTTCAGTTAGAGTCCAAAGGCGTAGACTATGGAACGCTCATACTGACGCGTGTTTCTAAAGACCCATGTTCCGTCGAAACGGATTCCAGCGGATTGAGTGGCATCGACCGGGACCTCGTGATCAAGCCGTTTGGATGGAAAGGTAATCATGCAACGATCAGAGCATTCACGAGGAATGCTGCGCACAATGAACTGGGATTGCAGGCCGTCGAGCTTGTCGGAGACCAGGATGGCGATTTCGATGGCGTGGTGAACGAGTTGACCGTCGGTGATGTTACAGCGCTTACAATATACATGGCCGCCCTCGAACGGCCGGTAACGAAGATAGAACTGGCCGATCTGGGTTTGATTGATTTATCCGGGTCCGAAAGAACCGATATTCTGGCAGGAGAGGCGCTATTCGCTCAAACCGGCTGCACCAGTTGCCACACTCCAGCGATGAGCTTTCGGGAAGCAGTGTTCAAAGAACCCAGCGAAACTCCGGGTTTCTTCGATAGCAGTTTTCCGGACGGAACTGACCCGAATAATCACGGCTTGAACAACGTCAATGCAATCACGTTCAATTTGGCCGGAGATCAACCCAACAACAGGATTAAGCTGCTGGACGGTTCAATCCAACACCTGGGTGCAGTGCAGCAGAATGCCGAAGGTAAGCCAGTGGCCCGATGGTACACAGACTTCAAACGACACGACATGGGTTCCGACTTAGCAGATCCCGATAACCCTCTTGGGTTGGGGGCCTCTATGTTTCTGACGCGATCACTGGCGGGTGTCGGGGCAACTGGACCTTGGCTACACGATGGCCGGGCGACTACTTTGCAAGAGGCAATTATGAGTCATGCAGGCGAGGCCTCAGACAGTACCACTGCTTACAAACACCTCAGCGAAAGCGAACAAACCAAAATTGTCGCGTTTCTGAAGAATTTAACGATATACAAGTCGCTCGAAGAGTAAGTGTTGGTTGAGAAAAGTAGAACGGCAGATTTGGTTGGAACCGCGTAAATTATAGCCCCCGGTGTACCGCGCGTTCAGTGAACGGCTGGTTTTGCGGCTGCACTGCAGCAAAGACGCCAACGGCCCAACCGCAGGTATGGGCCACTTTCTGCTCTGTCGAGGTGCCACAAAAGTTCTGAGCAGCCTCATCTGACCAGCCCAGTTTGATTGATAGTGCATCATTGGCCTTTCATCCATCGTGGCGATAGTTTCAGGCGCTGGCGCATGATGTCCAAGAGCATTTTGGGATCGCTTTGTGCTTTAGTATCTCCTCCAATCTTCGATAAGTACTTTTTCCCGCAGGATGTAGGAGACTTCGCCGTTGAGTAGTTCGTTCCTGAACTTGGGCTTCCGTATCAAAATCTCAAATCTCAAAAAAAAGAGAAGCTGAGATATTGTATTCTCATTTCGTATTTCTAGAAAATTTGTGCTAGTGTCCGAACAGATTTTACTGATTTCTTTCAAAGGTACTATTTATCGTGAGCAGCAATTCAAAAAACACGTTCAGGTTGCGTCCGATGGAAAGGGCAGATCTGGATTCCGTCCTGAGTTGGTTCCAGGACGTAGAAGACCTTGCGCGCTTTGATCGTACGACGCGCGTGCCCCTCAATACATCGCACGCAGAGGAATGGTGGAAAGACGCGTTTACGTCTTCAGACGCCAGCTGCAAATGTTGGTTTGTGGTCGAGTCCTCGGCGGGTGAGGCTGTTGGCCTGGCAGGGCTCGAGTCTATCTCGACAATTAACCGCGATGCGGTTGTTGCAGTCTTTGTCAACAAAGCGATGCGCAGATCTGGTGTTGGGCTTCGAGCATCTGCTTTGGTGTTGGATTTGGCGTTTCGACAACTGGGGCTGAACCGCATAACATCTTATTATCGTGAGGATAATCATCACAGCCGCGATCTTGTGGCCAAAATTGGGTTCCAGATTGAAGGCACGATGCGTCAGGCATGGTTTGCCGAAGGAGAGTTTCAGGACATGGTTGTCGTGGGCATTCTGAAATCCGAGTGGATGGTTCGCCGAAACGTTCTGGCACAGGAACTGGATGCGAATACAATCGTGACATTGGGGCCGAATGATTGCGCCGCCTGGTCTTGGCCGCCTCGGATCTCATAAGCGTGATCAGTTCTGGTCAAAACAGCTTCGGTCGTCAAAAGCGATTTTTGATATATGTTGGTTATGGGTCCGCACTGAATCCGAAAAAAGAGTAACACTTGTGAGTACGACAATTTCTGACATTCCAATTACTCAACGGCTTGGCGCAGTATTGTTCGCTGATGTCGTAGGATACTCCCGGCTTATGAGCGAGAATGAGCTGGATACGTATAACGAATTGAAAGCATTAATTTCTTTGCTTGAAACCTCTTGCGCAAAATACAACGGGCGGGTGGTCGAAGTTCGCGGCGACGGAATTCTTGCTCTGTTTGAAACTGCCACTAGTGCGGTTGAGTTTGGGGTAGAATTGCACCAGATCGCAAGCGAGCAGAACAAAACTCGCGAACAGGCTCAGCGAATCAAGTTTCGGGCCGGGATCCACCTTGGCGAGATCCTGATCGACGAGCGCGGCATTCATGGCGACAACGTCAATATCGCGGCCCGGTTGCAAGAGATAGCGGAGCCTGAACGGGTCTATGTCAGCTCTGCCGTGTATGACCAGGTCTGCAATCGCCTGCGCTTTGGGTACGAGTTTTTGGGACCAAAGCAACTCAAAAACATCATGAACCCTGTCTCGACCTATTGCGTCCGCAGCGAAGTGGCCGGCGCGACCATGGCGGGCACGATGCGTCCGGATCTGCAGGGGGACATCCTAGAGCGGCCTGATACACCATCGGTGGCAATTCTGCCTTTCAGCAGTTCTGGCGGGGATGAATCCGACAGTTGGATTGCCGAAGGATTGACAGACGACATCATCATGAATCTGTCCAAGTTCCGGAACCTTTTTGTCATCGCCCGGAATTCGTCGTTTTTCTTCAAGACACAGTCGATGCCACCGAAGGAGGCTGCACAGAAGTTGAACGTCCAATATGTCGCGCGCGGCAGCGTTCGTCGTTCAGCCAGTCGGATCAGGATTTCCGCCGAGTTGATTGATGCCAATACCGAGCGCACGATCTGGGGCGAACGGTTCGATCGCAAAATTGACGATATTTTCGACATTCTTGATGAGGTGACGGAGTGCATCGTTGCCGCCACTGCGGTGATGATCGAATCGCATGAAAAGAAGCGAATGATTCAGGCGATACCATCCAATCTGGAAGCATACGGCTCGGTCCTGCAAGGCCAGCATCACATCTTCAAATACACGCGGAACGACAACCGAAAGGCACAGAATTTCTATCAATCGGCCCTTGAACGGGACGAAGGGTATGCCCGTGCAGCAGCGGCGCTGTCTCGAACACTTAATATCGATTGGCGCTATTCTTGGACCGAAGAGCCGTCGCAGGCGTTGGAGAAAGCGTTGATATTGGCGCAACGCGCAATTGAACTCGATCCGACCGATGCACGTGGGTTTGGGGAATTGGGCTATGTGCACCTGTACCGCAAAGAGCATGACGCAGCCATCCAATCCTATCAGAGGGCGTTGGCGTTAAACCCAAATGACGCGGATATGCATTCTGACTTTGCCGATGCGTTGGCCCATTCAGGCGACAACGAAACGGCGATAACGCATCTTCAGCAGGCAATGCGCCTGAATCCGTACTTCCCGGATCAATACCTTTGGCATCTGGGCGGCGCGTATTACAATCTCAGACGGTATGAGGACGTCATTGAGACGGTCAACAAGATGAACAACCCGACCGAAGGGCAGCGTATGCTGGCCGCGAGTTATGCGCAGCTTGGTCAAACGGACATGGCCCGCCTGATCCGGGAAAAACATCGCGAGGCGCATCCGAACTTTTCGCTGGCCCGGTGGACAACCGTTCAGCCAGATCGGCTAGAGGAAGACACGCAGCACTTTGTAGAAGGTCTGAAAAAGGCTGGTTTCTAAAATGCAAAGGGGCACCGGAACGCGGTGCCCCTGAGTTTACTTTCGAAAATTGGATTTAGTCGCCGCCGCGTACCTTTGCGCCGCTGACTTTGGCACCGCTCACCTTCGCGCCACTGACTTTGGCACCGCTGACCTTAGCCCCACTCACTTTCGCTCCGCTGACTTTGGCACCGCTGATTGCCGGGCTGTCAAAGCCGAAATAGATGTCCAACAGGACTTGTTCGAACTGGCCGGTCATCACGTCCATACGCATGGTCTGGTCAGATTTGTCGTACCGCCAGACGCGGATGCCATCGGCGACCTGATAGTCGGCCGCTGCGACGCCGCCAATACTCGGGTCTTGCGGCGCTCGGGATGCGTCGTCTGCAGGCTTATCGGGATCAGCGACCAGCTCACCTTTACCATGAACCAGAAAGATCACCGGCTCCGGCATATCGTAATAAGTGCCCTCAAAGGCAAAGCCATAAATCTTGGCGAACCGAGGACCTTTCTCCCCTTTTGCCACCCCGAATTGTTTGTCGAGATGCTTGTTGTCGCCCTTTCCCTGTGACGGAATGCGTTTGTACTCTAAATCTTCGAGCTCACGGCCATATATCAACACTTCTGAAAAACTGAGCAAGGATTCAGCCATATCTCTCTCTCCCAATTATGGGATCGACGAAGCCAGAATCCTCATCTCCCCCTTAAAAAAACCCGAACCAAAAATCCGAGTAAATGCGTTCCAAAAACTTCTTCCGATTGCATGCCACAAAACCACTTAAAAATAAAGGATTTTCACGTCATTCCGGCACCTGCGTGCGAACCGAATTCGAATGGCTGTCTTCCTCGGGATCGGGAAGACGTGGGCCGGCAGATTGCAGACCAATATCACGCATGCGGAAATTGCCTTCGATGATGTTGCGGAATGCACCGCCTGTGATTTCCTGGTCTACAGCAAGCAGTGCTTTTTCGACGCCGAAATAGCTGAGCATGTCCGCGTCGAGCCGGTCCCACGTATCGGCCAGATAGGTTCCCAGATAGTCGCGTGCTTCGAGCAGGGCGATGCGGAAGCCTTCGGGACTTTCAGCGTAGCGGGTGTCAAAAATACTCTGCATAACCTCGCTGTACTCCGGTGAGTCCTCAAGCTGGTCCGACAGGTGTTCTTCTTCAGCCGAGATCAGTCCATGCACCAGTAGGCGTTCGTGATAAATGTCCACAAATATGTCAAACATTGCGCCGGTTAACGGTTCCGACAGGTCATGTTCGCTGGACCATCCTGCTGCAAACTCGGACATGGAGCGTGTGTTTGCGGCAATCCGGATCTGCGCGTTTTCACCCAGCTCCGCAAACCGGTTCAATCGATTGAACGTGTACAGATTTCCCCGCGTGTTTTTCAGCAGCGCTTCGACAACCGACCCAAAATGGAGCGAGGCAAGCAGGGCAACCATATCAGCCGCGGATTCGTGGAAACCGTAGTACTCGCCCGACGCATCCCCGTCTGACGGCATACCGATCACGCTATAGATAATGGCATGGCCGATCTCGTGGGCGACGACGTCAAAATTCAGGCTATACGGGCGGTACTCGTTTCCATGCTCATGCGTGCCGCCTGTTTCCAGAAATCCCCAGCCAATATGGGCGTTATCCAGGCTGGGCAGCAGCGATAGCTCCAGCCGGTTGAAATCGCGTGCGAAATGCCATGGGATCGGCCGGTCGAAATAACCTTGCCAAACATCCATTGTAAAGTGAGCTGACCCGAACAAATGCGCCGCCTCAAATGAGGGGTCCGACGGGGCAATATGAAAGAAGTTCCCAAGCTCATCGGGCATCGCGGGCGGTTGGATGTATCCGTCCCAAGGAGGCAGATACATACCCGGTCCATTTGGCCCGGGGACAATGGCGCCGTAAGGTGTGGTTTTGCCGACAGGGTTTACAGTGTACATGCGTGGGCCGGATGGGCCCGGTCCGATGCTGCCCTGCGGAGCCGAAATCTCAACCAGTTCGGGTTGAGCACCCGGCTCCAGAAATGGCGATTGCGGGTATAACAGGAACCGTGTGCCGGGTTCGTCGTTTAAAGACTCATGTGCATTCATCAATCGACCCTTCGTGCCTGACGGATGCCGCCTTGCCATGGGAGGCCCCCGCGCCAGAATTCCTGCCGCAAAACAAAAACTCAGCTTCGATAAGATCATCAAGCGCCGCACGCCCGGTTAGGCCAAGCGAGATCGCATAGCTGTCAAGGTTATCCGGGACGTCCGTGCCAAGACGATTTTCAAAGTACCACAAAACCATACGCAGGCGATCCGCCCCCGAGACGGGGCCATTCACAACGGCAGCATTACTCTTGGCGACTGCCCGATCTCGTAACTCGACATATCTGCCGGTTCGTCTCAGTTCGGCCAGCAGTGGCCCGTCCAACTGGCGTAAACGCGCGGCGACCGCCGCATCGATCCGGGCGGCATCCGCCAGCATGTCTTCATACCCCGCGAGGTTCAGATCATTCGAATCCAGCCATTCCATCAAATGCGCTTTATGAGACAATCCTGCTTTGGCCCTGTGGTCCGTCATTTGCCGGATCAGGGTTTCGCGATCAGGTTGCTGATCCTGCACGGTTGCTTCTTCCTGCGCGATAACACTCAGCACCGCCCGGTCGCGTAGCTCGGAATAAAGTTGCGGGTCCAACCTCAATTCGTCGATCACGGCATTGTTTTTGACCACGTCGGAATCGATGCGATTGCGTAACTGTTTCCAAACCAATGTCGGTTCCGTCCGGGTAACAGGGTTTGAGGGTAGGGTGCCTTGCGACAGGCAATCCGCTATTAGCGCCAGCATCGTGCGGGCGTCATCTGCCTTGGCATCAACTTGGTTCTTCGGCAGCCAATCCAGAAAGGCCTGAACTCCAGGCAGTTTGTTTACTTCTTGGCCGATGTCTTGCCAGATGCGGTGCCGGTAGTGTTTGGATTTAGCATGCTCAAGAATTTCAGAGGCACTTTCAGCAGGTAAAATCCCTTGCGCCTGTGCCTTTTTTACAGTGGCCCGGATGGAAACCATCGGTGCGCTGAGCGGCTGATACCCCAACTCTGCCGGGCTGTGCAGAACTGCAACCTCATCGTCATCCTGTAAAACGCCACTTAGGTAATCCTCAAATATCCCGCCAACACCGATCATTCCGAAATCGACCAGTTCCGCAGCGCGCAGAGCGCCCATGCTGGCGCTGCCAAAAACCGGTATCCCTTGCTCCATCGCCCACAAGATTTCCTTGTGCCAAACCGAGGGCACACCTTCGAAGAACCCATCTATGATCCCGATGGCTTGCGGCTGGTTCCTGGCTACACGATATACATCGCCTTGCTGAACAGGGGGAAGGACCACAGCGTCCAGATATGCCTTGACCTCTTGTGAGGGCAGGGTAGGGCCCACAAATACGACGACGGTCATGCGATTTCGCCCCTGATCTGCAATGCCCTTGGGCCCGGCAAATAATCCGCGTCGTCGTGTGGCGCTTCCAAGCCCGGGATAACCGCCCTAACCACCGAAAGATCGTATTCGGGCCGAGAAAGATCCACGATCACGATTTGAGAAATCCCGACGGCCTCTAACCTGTTCGACAGCAATGCCAGATCGCCTTCAAACGTCTCTGTTGAATGCGTCGGGCAGTCCCGAAAACTCTCTGTCGGGGCGGCGGCGTCAATCAGATTGCGAACATACTGACAACGCTCCGATTGTGCATGGTCGGTGAATTCTTCCGGGTCCAGATCATCACGCGCACCAGAGATATAGGTTAACCTTGTCTGGGCGGCCTCAGTCACAGCACGCAGCAAAGCTATTGCGCGGTCCGGATGGCAACCATCGCCAATACCGATATGGCCGGGTTGCCCGCCGGCTTCGCAAATTACGCAGCGAAAACTGGCAATTCCGATATCCGACGTGGTGTTCCACAACCCGATTTCCAAATCTGCAGTCGTTACTTTTTCAATAGCTGCCTGACATCGCTCGTCGTCGACTGTGGCGGGATCAATGCGTGCTGTCGTGGTTTGATGTGACCACAGTGTCGTTGCGTCCCGCTCGATCAATTCGCAAATTGCGTGGCAACTCGCTTCGGCGACGTTATTGCCCGAAGCCAGGCCGTTCGTTGTTCTGGGAAAGGCACGTTGTCCAGCGAGCGGAGCGGAAGTGTAGTCGGTATCCACCATCTCAAGAGGAACCCAGCAAGAGCTTTGGCCGTTCAAATCCCGACCTTCGACCCATAACATGTTTCCGTTCGGATCAAATTGCGCGCCGGCAACCCGCGGAAGACGGTCCACAGCTACAACGGCCGCTTCAGCAATCAGTTCTGTATATCTGGCAAGCCGTTGCGGCAGTCGCACGCGTTCGGCATGCCAGGATTCAATCGCCTCCATTACGCCTGAGGCTTGAGCTGCTTGCAAAGACAGCCCTTTGCCAAGCGACACCGCAACAGACCGGGAGTTTGGTCGAGCAACCATGACTGTTGGCAAGCCAATCCGATCCAGGCCGGTCAGATTCGCGATCCTTGTTATGCCCATTTCCCGAAGAAAAGGTTGCACTATCCTTAAGGTTTGTCCGGGTTCGCGCAGTCGGTGTGTATCATGCACGTAGGTCTTTTGTGAATTATCGGTCATTTCATCGACCTTGCCAAAAAAACGTGCAAGTTAGCACAATACAAGAAGCTATACGTAGATAGGATGGTAGATGATCCCGCGTGGGTCAACCTTGCTGGTTTCTTGTAGGGATCAATAAAGTTGGTTGTTGGTTTTTGAAGTTCGTTTTTCCAATCGACTGGTTACACGGTATTTGAGTCTGTAGCCGGAAAGCTGTCGAGTACGAAAACGGTGAGATCGAGTTTTTTGGAGACTCGTCTCGAATGGAACTCAATAACTTAGCCTTTCTGCAATTATCGCCAGATGGTCGGGCTTTGAAACTCATGCGGCATTCAATATTAAATCATTCAATACATACGTTTAGAGCTCTTGCTTAAAGTACCCAATTGCGTTCAATACTGACACCATCGGCCTTGCGGTTGTCCAAGGCTAAACCTTTCTTGTTGAACTATGAAGGCGCCAAGATCATCGGGGCTCAAAAGTATCGATCACGAGACATGATTTGGAACGCAGGGAAGGGGTTGGTTTCTTGTTTTTAATAGCCTTCATACTCAGGCTTGTACCCAACGCCGACGCCAAGAAAGTAGTCCCAGTTTTCACCGTCGTCCTCTTCATCACCGAAGCCGCCAAAGCTTTGTTTGGCGGCTGGAAAACCATCATTGAAGCAGCCGCCGCACTTGTATTGGCGCGCGAAAAACCTTCAGGCTTATATCTTTCCGCAGTTTGAATTTTGTGTTGCCTGGAACATGAAGGCTAAGTGTCGCCAATGATCGTCACACAAACGGTAAATTGAAATAGAAATTCATATGGCATCCATCTTCAAATCCTATCAGATGAGAGACTACGGGATGTCCATTCCATTACATCCGTTTGCCCGTCATGACGGATTGGTGGGTTAAGCAATACAGATGTAATGATAGCGTAATTTGCGTGTCGTATTCAAAGCGCCAAAAACTAGAGCTTTCCGTGCATAAATTGCTGCAGGCCAATATCACCAAGAAATGCGTATAGGCGACATTGCCCAGACCATTGTCGCTTCTTTCTCTGTCTTGTTGCGAAATCGGTGCGCGATCATTGATGGATAGGAAAAGCTATCCCCTTCGCGCAATGAAATGACCTCGTCCCCGAGACGCAGCTCAACTTCACCGCTTAGAACGATGGCGTGTTGCTCACCTTCGAATGAATACCCTTCCAGCGGCTCGGGCGGCTCTCCTGCGCCGGGGCGGAACCTTGATAGGATCAAATAACAATGGCCGGACAATGTGCTTGAAAGCAATTCGTCCTCAAAGCCCAATTCATCTGTTGAGCGCGTGTACATCGCTGACAGTGCCCTACGGTTTTCGCGTCGCACGACGTGCTTTCGTTCCAGCGGTCCGTCGCCCTCCTGTTTGGGAAAGAACCAATTGGGGTCAACCGCAAGCGCATCGCTGATTTCGCCAAGCAGGTCTTCTGATACCTTGGCCGTCCCAAGCTCAATCCTGCTGAGATAGGCTTTGGAACACGAAACCGACTCGGACAGGAGTTGTAGCGTCAGTCCACGCGCCTTGCGGACTTCGCGAATTTCACTGCCGAGCCTTTGGGCATCGGTCTGAGACACGTCTTTTTTCATATCTTTGAGATAAATGATTGTGGTTGACTTTTCGAGAACAAATCAACTTAGTTGAAATATGGGAAATAAATCAACTGATTTTCTACCGACTGGGAGGATGCTATGCGCTTTGATTTGATTGCCAATTTTAGTCCCGGTGAGACGATTCCCTGGAAGCGCACACTAGAGATGATCCTCGAACAGTGTTCGCTGGCTGAGCAGGCGGGTTTCACAACTGCGTGGTTCACCGAGCATCACTTTGCCCATAACGGGTATATGAATGCGCCACCCAACCCGATTCAAATGGGGACCCACGTGGCCGCGCATTGCAAGAAACTCCGGGTCGGAACAGCCCCCATCATCCTGCCCGATTGGCATCCGCTGCGCGTCGCCGAAGACGCCGCGATGCTTGATAACATGTCGTTGGGCCGATTTGATTTCGGCGTCGCCAAGGGTATCAACGAACGCTCGACCATCCAGTTCAACAAGGATGCAGACCGGCGCGACAATGCCAAGGTCATGCGGCTTTTTCAGGAGAGCCTTGAGATCATCCTGAAAGCCTGGACCAACGAGGCGTTCACCCATCACGGTGAATTCTATCAGTTCCCGGTCCCCGGCTGGAAAGAGGGCAACCGGTTCTTTGACCCTCTGGATCCACGTTATCACGATGAAGATGGCGAATACAAAGCGATGTATGTGCATCCGCGCCCCTATTCTAATCCTCATCCGCCGGTCTGGCTGATGTCGAACGCACCACCCACGTTCAAATTGGCGGGGGAGCGCGGTTGGGGTGTGATCTCGATGGCAGCTGGCCCCAAGGCGACGCTGGCCTGTTGGGAACCCTATCGCCAAGCCTTGTCGCAACGCGAAGGGCGAGAGGTGAAGCTTGGCGAGCGTGTCGGTGTCTGCACGGCGTTTTATGTCGGTGAAAGCATGGAAGAAGCAGTGAACACGATCCGTGGTCCGATCAATGCCTACTATGAATTCCTTGGCGGGTCGCGCCCCAAGGGGGAATGGACCAAGCACGGCTATCTGGACGTGGGCGAAGAGATGACGCCCGAGGATGAAGATATGGACTGGTTCGATTTCCTCAACAAACGCGGGATCATCGTGGTGGGCGACGCTGAATATGTTGCGGATCGGTTTGCGGAACGGCAGGAAACCATCGGCCTCGATCACCTCATGCTGATGCAGCAATATACCGGTGTGCCTTACGAAAAGATCCTCGCCAGCTGGCATCGTCTGTTCGAGCATGTTGTTCCGAAATTCGGCACACAATCCATCGCACAGAAAAGGATGCTGGAACATGCTTGAGATATGGGGGCGTCCCTATTCGTCGAACGTCATTCCGGTGATTTGGGCAGCGAATGAGCTGGGGCTGGACTACACGCTGCAACTGGCCGGGGGCAGCTTTGGCAAGCTCGACACTGAAATGTACGCGATGATCAATCCGAACAAGATGATCCCAGCGATCCGAGATGGAGACTTTGCGCTGTGGGAAAGCCTCGCCATCGTGCGCTATCTCTGTGACCGCTACGGCGAAGGAACGCTGAGCCCTTCCGACATTCAGACCCGTGCGATAGCGGATCAATGGATGGAGTGGTCGGCCAGCCGCGCCTTTGGGCCCGTGATCTACCTGTTCTTTGCAACCGTGCGTACTCAACCTGATCAGCGCGACCCGGAAAAGATCGCCATGCTGCGCGACGAAGCGCATAACGCCCTGACCATTCTGGATCAGCATCTCGCGGACAAAGCCTATGTCTGCGACGACAACTTTACCATGGCGGATATTCCCTTGGGGTGTGTTGCCTATCGGTATTTCAACGTCGAGGTCGCCCGCCCGCCCTTGCCGAATGTCGAGGCTTGGTATCAGCGGCTGGCGGAACGCCCCGCATATCAGGATCACGTTATGCGCCATTTCGGGACAAACCCTGATGAATGGGCTGCGCTGGAAAAAGCTTGTGCGAACGAAGGGGTGCTCTGATGGACGTCCGGGACTATCGCCGCGCACTTGGCACCTTTCCGACGGGTGTTACCATCGTAGCCGCCTTTGACGAGGACGGAGAACCGTGGGGCCTGACCGCCAATTCATTCACTTCGGTCTCATTGCAGCCGCCGGTGATCTCGGTCTGTGTCGCAAAATCAGGCAGGGTCTTCCCGACGTTGTCGAATTCGGATCATTTCGCGGTCAACATCCTGTCGGCCGAGCAGAAAGACCTTGCGATGCACTTCGCCAGTGATGTCGAAAACCGGTTTGCCGACACTGAATGGATACCTGGAACCGTGACGCCCTTGATCCCCGGTGCCTCGGCGCACTTGGAATGTACGGTCCACGGCAGGGTCGACGCAGTCGATCATGAAATACTGTTGGGTCGCGTCATCAACTACACTCACGTGGGTATTCCCCCACTTGTCATTTGCCAAGGTGCGTTCTTCTCCGCGCCGCAAGTAGAGGTTTAGTATGAGCGATCACCTGACTTATCACACCCGCTTCAGCCCTGATGAGTTCGACGCACAATACAACCTGCGGGCCGGACGACCGGACTATGAAATCACTGTAATTCCGCGTTGGAATAGCAACAGCGAGTCGGCGCGCGCCTCTACCGATTGCAGCCTCGATATCCGTTATGGAGAAGGCGAGAAACAAAAGCTGGATGTCTTCCGTTGTCAGGATGCGGATGCGCCGACGCTGGTTTATGTGCACGGCGGCTACTGGCAGCGCGGCGACAAATCGGTCTACAGCTTCATTGCACCGCCCTTTGTCGCGTCGGGTATCAATGTTGTTGTCGTTGGCTATGACCTGTGCCCATCGGTAACCATCACGCGTATTTCCGAAGAAATCCGCGAAGCGATTGACTATATCTGGCGCAACGCGCGCGATTTAGGCATCAATCCAGACCGTATCACCGTGATGGGCCACTCGGCTGGCGGCCACATAACCCAGATGATGATGGCGACCAATTGGCCTGTTTTCAGAGCAGATCTTCCAGCAGACCTGATCAAATCGGGCATCCCGGTTTCACCGCTCAGCTACCTCGAACCGGTGCGTCTGACTGAGGCGCTCAATTCCGGCATCCGGATGACTCCGGAAGAGGCAGAAGCCGAAAGCCCAATGACCAACCATCCCCCGGTTACAAATGCACCGCAGCTGGTTGTTGTTGGTGGCGCGGAAACGGATGAATTCCACCGTCAAGCGCGCATGTATGTCGAAAAATACGAGACCGAAGACCGCCAAATGGGCCTCTATGTTGTGCCCTGCGTTGATCATTTTGACGAGTTGAACACGCTTGCTGACCGGGCAAGCCCCTTCTTCAAACACACATGCAATATGCTTCAAGGAAAAGGACCGCACACATGACCGCTTTGACCCGAGATCTTGTCGACTCTGTCGGAGATGCCTTCAACGCCAACGACATCGACGCGGTGATGAAGCATTTCGCTGAGGATGCTACCTTTGACCATGCGGTGGGCCCCGATGAGCATGGCGTTCGGCTTGAAGGTGCCGCCACGATCCGCGGCGCTTTCTCCGCGCTATTCGAAAAAGTTGAAAAAGTGCATTGGGAAACACTGGACTGCGCAATTGCCGGTGACAAAGCCTATTGCGAATATCGGCGAACTGCGACGCATAAAGATGGCACGAAGGAAGAATTCCTGAGCGTTGATATCCTGACTTACCGCGATGGGATGATCGTCCACAAAGACACGTATTACAAACAACGGACAAGCTGATCGGTCGACGGTTAATGCGACCGGACTTTCGGCAGTTTTGTCAGAGGGCCCCGTCGTTTGGACAAGTCTAATCACGAGCGGGCTTAGTGAGACAGACGATCAGCAGGGTTTTCTCGGGGTCGCTTCACGCCGAGCACGCGTGCCTCAAAACCTGATCGGTACAAGTTTTGCTGTCAACCACAGTGCTACGATAAGCAAGGCGTAGGTCGAAACAACCCACATCGCAGCGTTTCTAAAGGGTAACCTTTTCATTTCCATGTGACGATGACCTGCCATTTTGTGGTTATCCTGACCTGCCATCTTGTTTTGTTCCGGTGAAACATGGCCGAGCGCAAACGCCGGGCCATCAGCACCGGGGAGCGTCATGCAGCCGTGCTTCAGGTGGTTCGCCACCAACCATCGGTTTATCGGAAAAGCGATCACCGCTCCGACAACGGTGGCAAGGCTCATGCGGAACCAGAATTGTGGGGTAAGAGGGTCATCGGACCCCGGCCAAGCGGCCGCGAGCAGGACCATTGTCGGGATCATTCCTGTCATAACCATGTTCATCGAAACCGTTTCCGCAAAAAACGTCTTTCGAACGGCCTGTCCGTAGCTCCCGAACATTGGCATCATCATTAACGCCTGGAAGATGAACAAACCGGACACGAAACCGAAAACGTATTCGATCACGATATCCCATCCATTCGAAACGTGAAGAAAATGAACCAGCGTTGCAGCAACAATAATGCCCGTGGCATCACCTGCGACGCAATGCATCTCGCTGTTGATACCTTGTTTCCAAGTGGCGCGGGTATATTGATCGTGACCTCCCGGGAAAGGGCGACGGCACGCAAGCAAGTAGAAAAACAAGCCAATTGGACCAGTGTAAAGCGTTACAAGAATCCACGCCGCGCGCTGAACCCAACTTGTCACACCGTTGCTGATCGAATCCCAGACGACAAACCCAACGCTGGCACCCGTTAACAGAAACCACACGAGCATTGCACCGTTCAACATGTCAGTTCCCCCGGTCTGCTAAAAGATGGCAGTTAACGATTTAATCAATTGATAAGGCAGATTTTTCCTTAGGGAATGTCCTATCTGCATCTATTGGGCCGACCATTGTTTCGCGCGACCTGATTACCCCATCGCAAAAGATTGACGTTGCAATCGTCCCGGTCGATCAGAACTTCGATCAGGCAAAGACCGTCATGGTCCAAGGCCGTGTTGATAGCATTGTCCAACTCACCTTCAGTTGCGACCTTACATCCCCGAGCTTTGCCCTCGCCTGCGCTGAACACGTCGATCAAGCCAGCGTAGTCCCAATTCTTGATTGTGTTGTAGGGGCCGTCGTGGATCTCAACTTCGATTGTGTAGCCGCCATTGTTGATCAGGAAGATAATCGGCTTCGCGTCGTACCGGATCATGGTCGAGATCTCTTGGGCGGTAAGTTGGAACGAACCGTCTCCGATGCACGAGATCAACCGACGTTCTTTGTTACCTAAAGCATATCCCAACGATGCGCCAACGGACCAACCAATGGATCCATATTGCATTTGTATCTCAAACCGCGTGCCCTCGGGAAGGTCGATCTCCATTCCATTGAACCAGGAATCCCCTGTCTCGACGAGCAGCGTGCTGTCCTCATCCAGCATCTTTTGAACACGTGCAAAGAGTTGGCGAACGGTGACTGGTGTGTCAGGTGCATTGGGTTTTGGTAAGCTTTGCTGGGTTTTGACACGTTCGAAAGCCGCCATTGCACCATTGTTGGGTGTCAGCTTGTCAGCCAATGCATCCAGAAACTCATCCATTCGGACATTGCTGAAGTGAGTTTCGCCAAACTGAATGGACGTCGGATGCACCTTGACCGCTTTGCCAGGATCAAAACCAAGTTGGTGACCTGTAGTGGTGTAATCGGTGAAAACAGGTCCGACAAACAACAGCCCATCTGCGGCGTCAACAATTTCCCCGCAGCCCGGGGTGCTTACAGGTCCCCAGTATATTCCCATGAAATTTGGGTTTGCTTCAATCAGGAAACTCTTGGCATTTGGCATCGATGCCTGTGCGTAATCACAGGCGGCGGCGAGATTGCGCAAAGACTGCTCTGCCTGACCAGCCCGCACTTTGCTTCCTGCGACAATCACGGGCCGCTCTGCCGAATTCAGGAACTCTGATACTTTGGCTACCGCGGCCGACAGTGTGTTTGGATCGCTGTTTGGCTGTCTTGCAAAACTGCGGGGTACAGGCGCGGACGTCGCCGCACCCGCGATGTTCGAGGCGATTTCAATATAAACCGGTTTGCGCCGAAGCATTGCAGTGTCTATCGCCCTATCGATTGCGACAGGGGCAAGCGAAGGATGATGGATCGTGACGGCCTCAGCAGTAACACGAGCAAACATCTCGCGCTGGTAGTCGTAATCAACCTCTCCAAGGGTATGATGCAGGTATTCCCATTCGGCCTCAGAGTTTGTGTTCGGCCCACCGGAAATCGCGATCAACGGGAGGTCCTCGGCATAAGCACCTGCCACTGCATTCAACAGGCTCAAACCGCCGACTGAATAAGTTACGACGACCGCGGACGGACCTCCTGCGGCGCGGGCATACCCGTCTGCCGCATAACCGGCGTTTAGCTCGTTGCAACAACTGACCATTTGCAGATCTCTATTGCTCAGCAACTCATCCAGCAGCACCAAGTTATAGTCACCGGGAACTACAAAATAGTCTTTTATACCAGCCTCTTGCAGTCTTTTTGCCAAATACGAACCGACGGTCCAGTGCTCAGTCGTCATGCCAATGTTCCAATTCAAGTTGTTTAATGAACTGGGCACATCCTATTTGCGAAAACTGGATTTACAAAATCGAGAGAGTTGAGCGCATGTCCGATGCGGGCGAATTGGAAGCCAAAGACAGTCTCGACCTATGGTGAAACTTCTGGTTTGGGCTTAGTCTTTACGTTCGCAGTTTTTCCCGCCAGTGATCGGTTGCAGCCCAACGCAGCCGTGCTCACACAGTAAAAATGCAATATGAAGATCCGCAACATTGCTGCGAACGTCGAAGCCATAGCTAAGGAGATCTCCCATGCCCAACACAGCCCTGATCACCGGCGCGTCCTCTGGCATCGGTAGAGAATTTGCACGTTTGCACGCGAGCAAGGGCGGCGATGTGGTAATTACGGCTCGGCGTGAGAAGGAATTGGCAACGCTCAAAACCGAATTGGAGACCCAACACCAGGCGGCCGTCACTTTGATTCCGCTAGATCTCGGCGCCAAGGGCGGGGCGGCCAAGCTTTATGATACAGTGAACAAGCTCGGCATTGAGGTCGATGTGCTGATCAATAACGCAGGCTTTGGTGGGCACGGGAAGTTCATCGAGCGCAAGTTGGAGGACGATCAGGCGATGATCGATCTCAATGTTGATGCGCTCGTAGCTCTCTGCCACATGTTTGGCAGAGACATGGTGGCACGGGGTGGCGGTAAGATCCTCAACGTTTCGTCAACAGCTGCGCATATGCCTGGGCCGTTACAAGCCACGTATTTTGCCACAAAGGCCTTCGTTTCAAGCTTTAGTCAAGCACTTGCGGAAGAAATGAAGGACGACCGAGTGACGGTGACAGCGTTGGAACCCGGCTATGTTGAGACGGGCTTTGCCGATACTGCGGATTTGGGCGGAACTGGTCTAGTCGATCAAAAGGGAATGTCAGCTACTGAGACCGCCAAAATTGGCTATGACGCAATGCTTGAAGGCAAGTTGACGGTGATAAATGAAGGTCGGCTGAACTTTATATTGAACTGGGTTTTGCCCCTATTTCCACAGAAGGCCAAACTTTCGATGGTCCGAAAGATGCAAGAGAAGTAGGTCAATACGCGCAAATGTCTTTTGGATCCAGGCAAGGTTATTTCTCCGTACTTTCCGATAAGTCATGGCAAGCCACGTTTGGACGACGGGAAAGTGTTGAACGGCACTACCTTCATCAATCGCAATTGATTGAGATGGCCGGGCGCTTCAAGGGAGTACCGCCCATCCAAGCTTCCCTATGACCGTTAGAAACGTAGGTGCGACAAGGGGAAGTTTACCCGGATCATGGAAGGGCTGGCCGGCGAGCATTCTGATCACAAGGCGTTCATGATCGACGCAATTTAGCTAAAGGCATATCGCGCAGCCTTACACCCGCGGCTGAAAAAGGGGGCGGACGTCTGATTGGACACGCCAAGGGTGGCATGAACACCAAGTTGCACGCTGTAATGGACGCCTCCGGCCGTGTCTTCCGATTTTTCATGACCGCCGGCCCGGTCAGTGACTACAGGATTATCCGGTCCAGCCAAGGCCAGCGGAAATGGCATTCATGGATTGCAAAAGAGGAACAGGAACAGATCCTGCGTACGGTTCGTTTCGCAACTGTTGCAGCAGTCGAACTTGCAGCGTGTGAATGCGGGCTAGTTCAACCTGCTTGCGTTCGAAGCGTTCGCGAAGGCGAGGGAACCGTTGACCGATGGTTTGACCGCCGGTCAGAAACTGCACAGCGCCACAGGCAATATCGTATTCAGAATTGATTGCACGTGAGATGCGTTGACGGGTCTCTTCATCATGGACCAACTCGCTGTACTGCGTGGCGATACCCATATCCGCCTGATAGAGCGACTTCTCTATTTCATCGACAGCAAGACGGAATAGGCGGGAATGCTGAAACATGTCCTGCAGAACTTCGTCGCCGCGCGCGCCGCGAAATTTGCGGAAGCTTGCCATTGCAGCCCCGAATCCGTACCAGCCTGTGATCAGGTGCCGGTTCTGTGACCAGGCAAAGACCCATGGAATGGCACGCAGGTCATCCAGACTGGCGGCACCAAAGCGGCGTGCAGGGCGGGATCCGATTTTTAGGCGAGCAAGTTCCTCAACTGGGCTGGCCTGTTGGAAATAGTCAAGAAAACCCGGCATCTGCAGAAGCGAGACATAAGCTGTCTGTGACAGTTCTGACAAGGCATCCAACGCGTCGTCAAATTCGGGCCGGGTTGCGGTTTCGCTGGGGTTGGCGGTATGTCGCAGCGTGCTTGAGAGCAGCAATTCCAGATGCGCAGCAGCTGTGCCGCGGTTGGCATATTTTGTCGACACAACCTCGCCCTGTTCAGTTACGCGCAAGCGTCCGGCAATTGTTCCACTGGGTTGCGCGGCGATGGCGCGTCCGGTGGGTGCTCCGCCGCGGCTGACGGAACCGCCTCGCCCGTGGAAAAAAGTGGCCTTGAAACCCTGAGAGGCCAACGCTGAGACTACCCTGCGTTGCGCGCGCTCCAACTCCCAGGTTGAACAGAAATAGCCGCCATCCTTGCCGCTGTCCGAATACCCAAGCATCACCTCGATCACCTTTCCGTCGGACTTCAGGCTGCGCCGGGCAAGTGGAACATCCAGAACGTCCAACAGGATCGCCGGAGCATTTCGCAGATCGGCTATCGTTTCGAACAGTGGGACCACTGAAATATCCAGAGTTTCAGACCCGAACCCGCCATATCTGGCCAGAAGATAGACGCCGAGAATATCGTCGGCAGAACGGGTCATGGACAGGATGAATGGTCCGATCGCTTTGGGATCTGGTCCGGTACGGATGCTATACATCAACGCCAAAAGAGCGAGCAGTTCCTGCGCCTGATCACTTAACGCGTCGCGGTTTTGATAGGGCAGGTTCTGATCTGCCAATTCGGCCCGCAAACGACCAGACCATTCAGGCGTGCCATATTCGGGAGCCTGCCCGGATTGCGACCAGATTTCGGCCAGCACATCGGTTGTAACGGTCGAGTTTTGTCGGATATCCAAGGTTGCCGTTCGGAATCCGAAAACCGACGCGGCCCGACGCAGAGGTCGAATGTGCCTTCGCGCCAGTATATCGGCATTGACCGCGCATAATGCAGCATCAAGCGCGTCAAGATCGCTTACGAATTGCGAGATGTGATCATAGCCGCCAACTGTTAGTCGATGGCGGATTGCATTGAGAGCTTGCCGGAACGGTTCGTTTCGATTGCGATCATCGTCCGGAGACCGATCGACTATTTCTTGTAAACGCGCCCTGTCGGGCTCGGGTAGCGGCAGTATGAGTGCACTGATACTTAACCTGCTTGCAGCTTGATCAAGTGCCTGACGATAGAGACCTAGAACCGTTTCACGTCCTCGTCTCAGTGCAAACGCGGTCATCTCGGTTGTGACATTCGGATTGCCGTCCCGATCACCTCCGATCCAGCTGTGAAAGCGGATATCGGGAGTTTCACTAAGGCTCTGACCTAACACTTGCAGGCAAGCCTGATCGAACCGATCCATGACTTGCGGGACGGCATCAAAGATAGCATCACGGAAGAATTGCAATCCCCATTCGATCTCGTCGTGCAGGCTTGGGCGTGACAGGCGAAGCTCGCCTGTCAACCACAACAGATCAATCTCACCTTCCAGACTATTCAGCAATTCGGCACGTTCGGTCGGGGTCCAGCGCTGCGTTTCCAGACTGACAAGGTTGCGGTAAATCCGTCGGTGAATTTCCAGAACAGTGACCCGCTTGGCCTCGGTCGGATGCGCGGTCAGTGTGGGACCAACGCTCAAGCTGTCAGTCAGCTTTTTCGTTTGGGTATTCGTCAGGGAAAGGTCCGACAACACCTCTGCAAATCCGCCTTCTACCGCCTCGGCCCCTCTTTGGGTCTCTGTCAGACGGCGGTCGCGAACTTCAGCGTTTTCATCGATGATGCGCAATAGTTGGAACCAGATCGACAGAGCTTGCAGATGTGGTATCGCTTCGGGCCCGGTGGGGATAGGTTGCAGCGGCAAGGTCTCGGCCCATGTCGCCACATGTGGTGCCCGTTTCAGCAAAATGTTTCGCCACAACGACCGCAATTCCAGACGCAGTCCCTCGGCATAGTTCGAAGGGTCCGGGGTGGACTGAATATTGGTGACCAACCCCGTACCTGTTGCTAGGGTTTCGGGGGTATCAAGAGGAGGGGAAGTCTGAAATGTCATCTGTTAACGTCCTCGGCTGTGGACTGGTCACCAATGCCCGTTATGGTGCATTGGTGACAAGGAAACGCGGACCTGCCTCTTGACGCAACGTAGTTTACTACTGCTTTAGCATGTCTATTTGGGTGGGTTTTTAACTATCTTTTTGGGTCAATATACCAAAGTATACCATTGTAGTTCCTACCCAATTGGGTGGATTTTTAAGAAACTGAGTGAATGTCAGATTGTTGAAACTCAACAGGACCCGACCGACGTCACGTTGGTGGCCTAACTCGTTAGCACGGCGCGATCGTTTGCAAATGTCGCACAGATCAGGTGGTAATTTGGAACCAAGAGCATCGGGTGATAACCAGCTGGGTGAAGCAGCCGGTACATCCCAACACCGGACCTGCGATCCGCGAACAAGATTCTGCGTACTGAGCTTGCAATTTAGACCTTCGCCGTCGGCGAAAATCGACCGTGGCTAGAATTGACAACTCTCGGGACGGTGCATCCGAACACAATAAGGGGAACCTTTCAACCATAGTATACCCGACACTTGTGCTGAACGGCAGTTGGTCTCGCTTGTTTAATGCCGTGCGAGGCATGAGTGACTGGCAGCCAAACCAGACTTGCGCGAATGTGTTTTGCATCGCGTCACATTCATTTGGTCATGTTTGCTAAAATACTATGGGCAAAGCCTCCGGTGCTCATGACGCAATTAAATCTGCTTTTCGAAAGCCACACGGAAGCACTGTGGTGATCCCGTGTGGTATTACTTTATGCAATCATGTTCTGGTCGATCACTTCGAACGAAAACTCGTCGACTGAAAACATCGTGTCATCTATTGCTGACAGCTCGACTTCATCGAAGGTCGTGCGCCCCAGCGATCCCGAGAAGTCCCCGTCATCCGCATCCGCCACCATGGTGCCGACAAGGACCCCATCATCATAGAAGGCAACTTCGACTTCACCGGTGCCGTGACTGTCGCCAAAGCTAAAGATGAACTCCACCGCTTCCAGGTCCGTGTCCTCCAACGCAATTCTGAGGCTTTCATCCCCGTCGACAAATGCGGCATCTCGGCGGAACAATGCGTCGTCGAATGAGAACACGCCAATCGCGCCATGCTTGATCGTAACCAGTTCCAAATTGGTCGGATCGATCGCATCCACCTTGATACCCACATCCGAAAACGTCAGGCTGTTCCGAACCGGACCAAGCTTGTCGACATCTACAACTTCGCCATCGATGCTTTCAAAGGCCTTGGTTGTGAACCAGCGGCCCGCTTCGAACTCAACCGCCAAATTCTGGGTCTGAGGTATGAACAGGCTTGCCACCATGGGATCGTGATCCGAGGCGCGCCCGCTGGTTGCGGCGAACTCCGAATTGACGTGGACGATATCAACCAATGCCCCGGAATGCAGATCCTCGGACACGAGAATATGGTCCAACGACTGGCTGTTGCCCTGAAACTCAAAGCTATAACGTTCGTCTTCCGGAATATCGTTTGTTAGGTTGACGAGGTCGGTATTGGCCTCAAGGTCAGCTACGGGTGAGACAAATTCAAACTCGTTGAAGTCACCCAACACAACAGCATTGGCACCATCACCCAGCCCGTTGACGAAATCCTGAACGGCCTGGCTCTGGGCTTGGCGCTCATCCAGACTGCCGTTCACATCAACGTCTTCTTGGCGAGCGGCAAAGTCCTGTTCAGTTCCCAGAATAGGCGCAGAACCACCTTTGGACGAAAAGTGATTGTTGACCACCGTGACGGTTTCACCGTTGAATACGAAATCAGCGACCAGAGGCAGACGTGCCCCTTCAAACGCTTCGCCTTCACCTTGCCCTCCGATGGTCTGAACTGATCCTTCCACTAACGAGACACGATCAGGGTTGTATAGAAAGGCCGTGCGGATATTGCCGCCGGGCTGTCCGCCGGATGTGCCATCCCCAATAAAGGTGTTGTCAATCACCTCATAAGCCGGACCACCCGCTGCCAGGATTGCTGCCGCCAGTTCCGCCAGGGTTTCGGATGCCGAGACGGTTCCGTCATTGTCCGAGCCCGAATTGTCCTGCACCTCTTGCAGACCAATGATGTCAGGGCTGTTGAGGTTGTTGGTTATCTGCTCGGCAATGGCCGCAAACCGGCCGTCGGCAACGTCCTGATCGCCGTCACCGTCATTCGGATCGAGGTTAAGTACGTTGTATGTGGCAATAGTCAATTCGTTGGTGGAACCGGCCAGCGTCGTCGTTTCCTGCTCCAACCCGGCTGATTGGATATTCGGTGTAAAGTCCTCAGTTGGTAGGATTTCGAAGTTTCCGAAACTATAGCCAACCACACCTGTGACGTCGCCAAGATGATCACCGACATTCACGGTCGGAAAATCAAAGTCGAAAATGCCGCTGTCTTCGTCGATCTGGATTTTTTCCGGATTGAAGTCATCTGGTGAGATATTGAGTGTTCCACGCTCAGAAAGACCAGTTGCGCCACTGCCCTGATCGGCCACTGCAAAGATTTCGCCGAACCGGTTGGTTCCGCTGACGGCCTGCAGATCGGTGGCGGTTACACGCATCCCCTCCAAACTTTCGAAGAAATCGATACCGTCCTGGTTTGGATCGAATGAGGCAAACGCATCGTCGTCGATGCTTTGATTGGGAACAGACCGCTCACCCGGGTCAATGCCAATCAAAACCGCCTCGGGCAAATCATTTCCCGATGATTGCACTTCAAGGTCAAAAACGTTGGTCAGTTGCGTGGTCGGTAAATTGCCGCTGCCTGTTCCGCCGGGAAAGAATTCGGCAACGGTACCGCCCACGGAAATGGCGTCACCCACGGTGACGGTCGGGCTTGATCCGGTGAACACGAAAATCGCATCCGACGTCGCATCGTTCCCATCGCCATCCGGATCTTGCAGATAGAACCCGTTGGAATCTACAGCGGTGACGATGCCGCTGGTTGAAACCATATCGCCCAGAACGTTCGAAGTTCCAGTTGGCAAATCGTCGAAGAATTCGGCAACCGTTTGGCCATCTGCCAGAACAAATTCAGACACATGGCCTGCGCCCTGGATCTCATAGATCGACACAATTTCGATGTCGCTGGCTGAGATGGACACCTCGACAACAGGGGCCAGAATGCCGTCGAAGGCTGGATCGCTCGAGGTGACTGTATGCTGAATGTCGACAACCTCGGCCGCTTCGGGCAGATCGTCGTCAACAGCGGCGACCGCGACTTGTTGAGGCTGGTCGAAGTTTGACGCGTCAAACACCAGTTCGGTTGGCACAGCATCAAGATCAGCCCCTGCGGCTATGGTGATTGTGACCGGCTGATCGGGCGCTTTGGACAACGTGACTTCATATGCATCCGTCATGCCACCTTCATCGGCGGCAAGATCCAGATCGTTGATGATGACCGATGGCAAGGGCGCAGCATCTGTGACTGTGAACCCCGCTGGTTCGACATCGTCAATCCTGGTATTGCTGGTTGTCCAGTTGGCGGGATCGTTGATGGCTGCCTGTAGCTCGGCCTTTGTACCGGTAAGCGGGCCTTTATAAACGCCGTTGTCGATTTCGGTGAGGGCAATTGCGCTGGTTCCGACGGTCAGCCCCGAGGGCAGCGCAGATGTATTCGACGATGTTGCGTCAGACTCAAATCCGTCCCCATTGAAATGAACCGACGCGACAAAACTGGGTGTTTCTTCGTCACCCTGATACGCGTGGATCTGATCACCGCTGGCCGAGAAGTTCGGCCCGGTAAATGCGGGGTTTATCACCGTACCCGCAGCGATGTTTGCTGGGGCGGTCCAGACGAATACGCCCTCGTTGCTTCGGAAACCACCGGCAGCGAACCAGCCGTTATCAGTGAATTTGATCTCGGTTCCGGCTTCGATGTCGGTCAAAGCAACAAACGTGAACTCATCGGGATTGTCTGAATTGAACCCTGTAAACGCAATATCACCCGCGGCCAAAGTGGTAACCATATGAACCTCGCTTTTTGATTTGATGAATGAATGGCGGGTCGGTATGCGACTCACCGTGATACAACCTAAGGTAGCTCAACCCAGAGAAATTAGTTAAATAGTTGTGTGCGCCGGACCTAATACGGCGGAGCTTTGCCATTCAAAGACATGGCGTATGTTTTTTTATCCTGACTCCGTTGCTCAACCTTCTGCTGGCTATGCCCTGCGCGCGCTAGAGCTGTGTTGTTCTGCTCCGGTGCGCGCCGCTTGCAACAATGTACACAAAAAACGGTCAGCGCTTGGTCGATATGCGATATTCATGCGTAAACACGCAACATTCTGACCGTTTTGCATTCGCCACCAGTGTAATGCCGGCCTGATCGGCAAGTTCAACTGCAATGGCCGTTGGCGAGGATACCGCAATCAGCATCGGGCAACCCATAGCAGCTGTTTTCTGGACCAGCTCAAGCGACACACGTGAGGTCATAACCACCGCCCCATTGACAGGGTTGATGCCGGCATGGACCAAAGCACCGATCAGCTTGTCCAGTGCGTTATGGCGACCGACATCTTCGCGGGCCATGACAATTCCCTTACCCGGCATCAGAAAACCGGCGGCATGGGCCGACCGTGTCTGGTCATGCAAGAGCTGATGATCACGCAGAAACTCGGGCGCGAGTGCCACTTCGTCTGCCTCGATCCGCAGCGATCTATCCACGACACAGGGTAGGGGTCGCGTCACCTGTTCTAGACTGTCGATGCCGCACAGCCCGCATCCCACCGGCCCCATCATCGCGCGTCGCCGGGCCGAGACGTGTTCCGACGCGGCCTCTTTCAACCAGAACCGCGCCTCAATCCCTGTCTTGTGTGCGACCTGTTCAAAATCCGCGATGTCATCTTGGCCCGCGATGAAGCCTTCGGTCATGGCAAATCCCAGAACAAAGTCATGGATATCTGCAGGTGAGGCCATCATCACTGCCGCCGTCGTTCCGTTGAACACGACCGCTACTGGGACCTCTTGCGCCAGTTCCCTGATCTGAGACGCCTGGTAAGGGTAACGAGTGGCCGTGACCATCCGTGACGCGGGAAAATGAACGTCAAGGCTTTCCCGGAATAGCTCGGTCATGTCGAATGCACTCTGGCAAGAGTGTTGTGACCTTGTTCCGTCAGCGAAAAGAACACGCGCTGAGACCGGTCATGGCGGTCAACAAGGTCGATCAGCCGAAGGTCTTCGGCCAACGCCACACATTCCCGCAGCACCAGCGCATGCGCAACCCCCAGCATAGCCGCAAAGCTGCGGCTGTCCTGTGAAAGACCATGATGGGCTGCCGCGATAATCCCGGCTGCCAGAGGACTTAGATGATCCGGGTTCCGTTCCAGCAGGCCAGTGATGGTTTGCTTCAGCATGTTGTCCATCTTCACTGCTCCTGCAATTCGAACCGGACCACCACAGACTTGGAGGCGGGAGTGAAACTTTTGTCGCCAAAGGACTGATATGGCACCAGCACATTCAGTTCGGGGTAGTAGCCCGCGACGCAACCGCGGGGAATGTCATAGGGCACCAGTCGGAAGTTCTGCGCAATCCGCTCAATACCATCATCATGGCATCCGACCACATTCACCCGGTCGCCTGCTGCTGCACCGAGTTGTGCGACATCTTTGGGGTGCATGAATACTACCTGACGCTCTCCGTAAACACCGCGGTAGCGGTCATCCATGCCGTAAACGGTGGTGTTGTACTGGTCATGCGAGCGGAAGGTCTGTAGCACAAAGATCTGATCGTGGCTTTGGGCGCGCTGCCACTCGGTCTGATCTGGCAGATCGGTGGCGGAGAAATTGGCGCGGCCAGTCGGGGTCTTCCAATCCCGCACAGCGGCGCTGTTGTACAAGTGGAACCCGCGTGGTTTCCGCACCGCTTCGTTATAGTTGGCAAACGCGGGCAGAACCCGGGCGATCAGGTCGCGGATTTTGTCATTGTCTTCAGCCAGAGCATCCCAGTCGACCACGTCGCTGCCGACTGTTGCCTTGGCGATGCCCGCGACGATGCGAACCTCGGATTTCAGGTCTTTCGAGGCTGGGAGATTAATCCCGCCCGAGCCATGCACCATCGACATCGAGTCCTCGACAGTCACAATCTGACGCACACCTGCCGAGTTTCGGTCGATCTCGGTGCGGCCCAGACAGGGCAGGATGAAGGACTTTTTACCCGGCAGCAGATGACCGTGGTTCAGCTTGGTGGCCACATTCACCGTCAGGTCCAGCTCACCAAGCGCCTGCGCGATCAGCTTGCTGTCGGGTGTTGCACGGGCAAAGTTACCGCCCAGCCCGATAAACGCTTTGGCCTGTCCATTGAGCATCGCGCCAATAGCATGCAGAACATTGTGGCCGGGGTCGCGGGGCATAGGCACACCCAGCTCACGTTCCATCGCGTCCAGCAGTGGGGCAGGGGCCTTTTCGTTGATGCCAACTGTTCGGTCGCCCTGCACGTTGGAATGACCGCGTACAGGGCACAACCCTGCGCCGGGTCGTCCAATATTGCCGCGCATCAACATGACATTGGTGATCTCTCGGATCATCGGAACGGAATGTTTGTGCTGTGTTACTCCCATCGCCCATGTGGTGATGACCCTGTCTGCGTCCATATAGATTGCCGCCGCCTCTTCGATCTGGGTCCGGGTCAGGCCGGATTGTTCCTCGATCTGGGTCCACGAGGTCTGATTGACCACCGCGCGATAGGTGTCGAAACCGTGCGCATGTTCGGCAATGAACGCATAATCCAGAACCGGCGTTTTTCCTTGAGCCTTTGCCGTGTCATCTGCCGCGAGCAAGACCTTGGCCATGCCGCGAAAGATAGCCATGTCGCCGCCCAGACGCGGGCGGTAGTAATCAGTCGAGGTCGCTTCGGACCCACCGCGGATCATCTCGAGCTTATTCTGCGGGTCGGCAAAGCGGTGTAGACCTTTTTCCTTGAGCGTATTGAATACCACAACCCGCGCACCCCGTTGTTTGGCCTTGCGCAGATCGGCCAGCATACGCGGGTGATTGGTGCCGGGGTTTTGGCCAACCACAAAGATCGCATCCGCCTTTTCAAAATCCTCAAGCAGAACCGTGCCTTTGCCGATACCGATCGATTCGTTGAGCGCCACGCCGCTGGCCTCGTGGCACATATTCGAGCAATCCGGGAAATTGTTTGTACCATAAAGGCGCACGAACATCTGATACAGAAATGCCGCCTCGTTGCTGGCCCGGCCGGACGTGTAGAACTCGGCCCGATTTGGATCGTCCAGCGCGTTTAGCGACGCGCCGATCTCGGCAAAGGCGGTGTCCCAGTCGACCTTTTCGTATTTATCGGTTGTGGGGTTGTAGCGCACCGGATGAGTCAGGCGCCCCTGATGTTCCAGATCGTAGTCCGTCCAGCCGCGCAATTCCGTGACACTATGTTGCGCGAAAAATTCGGGCGTGACTCGGGCTTTTGTGGCCTCCCAAGCGACGGCCTTGACGCCATTTTCGCAGAACTCGAACGACGACCCATGCTCAGGATCGCCCCAAGCGCAGCCGGGGCAGTCGAAACCGTCCGGCTGGTTTGCCTTCAGCATGGTTTTTGCGCCCGACAAAGGCTTACCGCTGCCCATAAGCTGACGGCCAACGCTTTTCAGGGCACCCCAGCCGCCAGCTGCGTTTGAGCTCTTACCGATATGCTTCTTCGTCATTCCCGGTCCCATTTGCTTTCTGTTCGGGCGGGGAACACGCGCGGAACATGCTCCGGAAACCCGGGTAAAATTCTGAATTCACTGTGATTTCTCAAACGCTTCCGGAACTCAGGTTCCAGTGGCTGATTCAAATTCTAGATGCGACGGAATCGCGGAACTGTCAATTGATGAGCAGGGTATTTGATAAGTTTTGCGTTGGTATTGTCTGATTTTACGATAAGAATTTCTGATTGGTTGGGCGAAATGAACATCTTCAACTATTGCGTTCCCGAAACCGAGCGGCGGCGCCAGGCAACTGCACGTGAACACGTGGAGATATGCCAATGGCTGGATCTGACCGGCACGAACTTGGGTATGGTGCCCTTGTCAATCGGCTTTGACGGAAACAGAACCGTCTCGTCCGGGGAAGTTGTGCCATTCAATTTGGCTGATATGGCGTTGTCTTCTACGATGAATGTGAGCTGCCTGACTGTGGCGGATGGGGCCGTATTTGCGCTCAACTGGCAGCCGCAGATAGGCAATACCTAGCGTTTGTTCCGGTTGGACGATCAGAACGGGTCGGGTCTGATTGATCAGGCGGGCGAGGTTTCGGAGGTCTGGAATAGCTTGACGCTGCCGCCGGGAACCGAGGCGCAGAGCGCATAATCCGTAGCAGCAGACGGGGCAGGGGCCTTGTCCATTTCGGCAACCGGTTTCGATGGATCTGCTAACGTGCTGCGGCTGAGTGACACCAACCTCGACGGGGATTTTTAGACCTCATTGAAACAACCATGTTCGGGTCCAGCACTTTCACGAATCTGCTGGCAAAACCCCGCGCCGTTGAGTTCTATGAAAGCGCTTCGCCATTAGCGGCCTCGGTCGAGATACCAGTTGCCGATGATAGCATGTTTGCCATGGCGCTGGCGGTGATCATGCAGCGCCTGTTGCCCGTTTAGAGGCACCGAAAAGACCGGAGGATTTGTAGATGCAGCTTCGCGGGTACCGTTCAAACTTTCTGCCATAGACGCTTTCGTTGTTAACTAGTGAATGACGCGTCAGTCATATCAGGGCGAAGGTCGGCTCATGATTTCTTTCCCAGGTGAACAGAATCCGAAAGATTGATCCCGCCACGCTAAACCGCTGATTGACACGATACCCTGCCGCAATCGTTGACGCATCACGCCGCTGCAAAGACCCATGCGACTGGTTCCGGCGAACGGCGAGATCTGTATTACAGTATATATATCAAGAGCTTGTGTCTTCCAAGCGGTCGGAAAACTCTGTAAGAGACTCGATTTCATGCTTTCAGCACATCGAAACAAACTGGCTGCGACAAAATTCTTCGCCCGTATGTTGGAATTCAAAGGTCTACCGTAAATTAATTGTCGACAAAAAACGATTTCGTTGTGCGATCCCGATCAAGACAGTCGGGCGGAGAAACTTATTTGGCTTTGTGGAACAAGATCACAGGTTCATCAAAAGCCGACCGCGCCCGATGCCCGGCTTAGAGTCTTTTAAGCCCGCACCTGTTTCAGGTATCGAAGTCGCGCACATGATCCGCAATCGCGTTGCAATTTTCGCCGTATAATGCTGACCTTACCGGACAGATGCGTGCAACCTGTGCGTGCCAATCCGGAAGGACAGCTTATGGTCGATACCAGTCCTGTAAACTTACAATACTTGACTAACCCTCTCCTGAACAAAGGCACCGCCTTTTCAATGCACGAACGAGAACAGCTCGGGTTGTTGGGCCTTCTTCCGCCACACATCGAAACACTCGAATCCCAGATAGATCGTGTCTATGCAGCCTTTGAACGCGAGGAGACGCCGCTGGACAAGCACATCTATCTTCGTGGTCTGCAAGATGACAACGAGGTTCTGTTTTATGCACTTTTGGCACGACACCTGTCTGAGATGATGCCGATCATTTACACACCTGTTGTGGGTGACGCCTGCAAAAAGTTCAGTGAGATCTACGACCACCCACGCGGATTGATAATCTCGTACCCCGAGCGTGACCGGATAGACGACATACTTGAAAATGTCGTCTTGCCCTCCGTTGAAGCGATTGTTGTCACCGATGGAGAGCGAATTTTGGGATTGGGCGATCAGGGTGCTGGTGGCATGGGAATCCCGATCGGTAAGCTCTCGCTTTATACTGCTGCTGGGGGAATCGACCCTTCTGTAACGCTCCCGGTGGTATTGGATGTCGGCACCAACAATCAGGAACGGCAGAAAGATCCCCTTTATATCGGCTGGAGGCATGAACGTGTAAGCGGGGATGACTACTTCGATTTCGTGGATCAATTTGTGCAGGCAGTTAAGCGCAAATGGCCAGATGTACTGCTTCAATTCGAGGACTTTGCACAACAACACGCGGCACCGCTTCTTGCGCGCTATCGCGATCAGTTGTGTACCTTCAATGATGACATTCAGGGAACCGCTGCGGTTACAGCCGGTACTTTGCTAGCCGCCTCCGACGTAACGGATATTCCGTTAAAGGACGCTACCATTGCGTTCCTCGGGGCCGGGTCAGCGGGAGTGGGCATTGCCGAGCAACTGGTCCGACTCATGATCCGCCAAGGATTATCTGAGACCGAGGCGCGCGGGCGTATCTACATGGTGGACCGGAACGGCTTGTTGACCGATGCGATGACAGACCTTCTGCCGTTCCAAAAACAAATTGTCCAACCCCTTACCAAAGTAGAAAGCTGGTCCGATGATGAAATCTCACTGCTGGATGTGATAACTCATGCCAAACCCAACATTTTGGTTGGTGTCAGCGGTCAGGCCGGCTTGTTCTCAGAGGAGATCATTCGTGTGATGGCGGCTAACACAAAACACCCGGTTGTGTTGCCACTTTCGAACCCAACATCCAGAATTGAAGCCGTGCCCGCGGATATTGTTCACTGGTCAGATGGCCGCGCAATGGTCGCTACCGGCAGCCCGTTTGATCCCGTAGTTTATAACGGTAAGACGCACCACGTCGCACAGTGCAATAATTCCTATATTTTCCCTGGAATGGGGTTGGGTGTGTTGGCCGCCGGTGCGCGCCGGGTCACTGACGGAATGTTCATGGCCGCCGCCGAGGCTCTGGCCACATTGTCGCCTGCAAAGTCCGATCGCAGCGCTAGCTTGCTGCCCGATGTGGAAGACATTCGCCAAGTCAGCAAGGCGATCGCCTTTGCCGTTGGTCAACAGGCACAGTTGGATGGGGTTGCGCCTAATTCCAAAGAGAATGACCTTAAAGCAGCGATAGATGCAAAATTCTGGGTCCCGCATTATGAGGAAATTGCCTGAACCCGACCGGCGTTGGAGTGGCCGGAAGGCTTCCCTTTGTACCGTTCAGAAGTCACCGAGCCTATTTTAGGGGACAAAACGCGGTTTCTGAGCGTGGACCAGACTATGTTGGTTACGCTGCCTCACGTTTGAGCGGCTTTTGTACCGCAGCACAAAGGGCACCGACCAGCAAGACCGCAGACGCCACGACAAGGCTGTCTCCTATCTCTCCGGTTAAATCCCCGATGATACCAGCCCCGATAGGTCCCAGTGCCTGTGAGACAGCAAAGACCACTGTGAAAAAACTGATGGTTGCGCCCCAATCCCGTTGATCCACATTTTGGCGCACAAAGCTGGTTACGGCGGTAGGCGGCATAAAGACCGACAATCCGAATACCAGCGCAGACAAAATCAAACCATATCCATTCGAAACAAGAATGGGCAGGGCTGAACCAAAAGCGACACCAGTTAGGATAAGAGCCATTGGTGTTCCCGATGCAAAGCGGGCCAAGACTCCACGCCAAACAAATGGCGACGCCATAATACTGAACCCAAGGATCATCCACGTTGCCGTTGTCAACAGGACGCTGGAATGCTGCTCCTTCATCCAGACAGCGATGAAGGTTACGTAGACAATATAACCCATTCCAAACAGCGCATACCCGCCAAGTTGGCCAAGCATTCTGCGAACCGGTGGGATTGAAGGCAGTGCAGCGTCGTGCTCGGTTTCGCTCAATCTTGATGACGCCCAAACTGAGAACGGGCAAATCGTCAGAGCTGCTATGCCGATCCCGATCCACGCCCAGTCCCATGATTGGGCCCCGAATACGTCAAAAAAGGTTGGAAGAGTTGCGCCACATAGTGCGATACCAAGTCCACCGCCACCACCAAAGTACAAGGCGATTGCCAGCGCATTCTTTCGAGCGCTATTCTGAAACAGCGACGCCGCCAGGACGCCGCCCGACACAAATGAAAGTGCGCCGAACAATCCAACCAATGTACGGCAAGCAGTTTGAAACACGAGGTTCTCATCAAATCCAGTCGCGAGAAGGCAAACAGCAGTGGCAATAGTACCGCCTGCAAACAGCCGCGACGGTGAAAAATGCCGGATCAATAAAAATGTTAGAATCGAACCCACTATGTACCCAATCGAATTGGCGGTGTTTAGCCAACCAGATTGAGTAAGACTCCAACCGAGGCTACTTTTCATTGATGGCAAAATTAAACCGTATGCAAAGCGGCCAAAGGCATTGGATACGCTGACACCAA
Source organism: Ruegeria sp. BI12 (assembly GCF_056537985.1). Classification (NCBI taxonomy): domain Bacteria; kingdom Pseudomonadati; phylum Pseudomonadota; class Alphaproteobacteria; order Rhodobacterales; family Roseobacteraceae; genus Ruegeria; species Ruegeria sp. BI12. The sequence goes on from NZ_JBQFSL010000002.1 coordinate 699,085, forward strand.
GCGCAAGGCCCAGCAAAATGAGCCAAGGGTTGGTAGGTTTCGCCGTGGGCATGAACATCCTTCCAAATAGGAAAATCATCGTGCCCTAACGCGCGTGGTCCTGCAATCCCAGCTGATCCGTCATAGACCTCAGTGGTTCAGTTCGGGGCAATTTTAGGTTGTATTCATTTAAAAGTTGCAGTGGAGAGTCTGGCCGACCAGTCCGCAATGTTTAACGTCGGTCAATCATCGACCGGGCGGACTTCGAAGATGACAACAAAACACGTCACAGCACGTGCGCGGCACCACTCTCTTCCGCGGCCAACCGTTTCAACGCCATCCGATCTAGCTTTCCCCCCATAGTCAGAGGCAGGGTTTCGATAATACGGACCACATCCGGTGCTTTGTATCCTATCCGCTCTCGCGCAAATTCGATAATTTCTGCAGCACGTACCGGGGCTATCCCTTTGTCCAAGCTCACAAACGCCCAAACATCCTCGCCATGCATTTCATCTCGCACCCCAACCACCACAGCTGCCGTAACGGCTGGGTGCGCTGTCAGCGCATCTTCCACCTCAGCCGGGCTGATGTTCGAGCCGTCATGAACGATGATCTGTTTCTGTCGCCCTCGGAACCAGAAATAACCATCTTCATCCCGGCGCATCAAATCGCCGGTATCGAACCAGCCATCCCGAAACGCCGCCGTCGTCGCCTCGGGGTTCTTCCAATACTCCGTCATCATCGTGGGGCTCTTTACCCAGTGCCGCCCGTCTATCCCTATAGGCGCTTCCTCACCGGCTTCGTCGCGAAGCACCGAGACATAGCCCGGATTGTTCAACCCAACGGCGCCGAGTTTTTCTGTCCCTCCATGGGTGTTGGAATGCGATGTGCCCATTTCCGTCATCCCGTAAAACGCGCCAATTGGCACACCCGCAACAGCCCCGAATGCATCGACCAACTTCCGCGAGGGCTTGTCTCCACCTGCCATCAACGTCTTTAACGAGCGAAAGTCATCACGAACCGCCCCATGCCCTGTGACCAATGAGGCCAAAGGCGCGGGTAGGATTTGAGCAACCGTCGGCCGCGTCTGCCGCAGCAGTCCCAGGAGCTCATCCGGGGAAAAGCGCCGCACAACATTCGTCCTGGCACCGGCCCAAAGCCCTGCAAACGTCAGCCGCAACCCGGCAGTATGTGAAATCCAAGAAGCCGGTAGTACAACATCCGCGGGGCCCAGACCCAGTCCTTGCGCATTGCTCGCCACCATGTTTCCCATGCTGGCATGACTATGCGTCACCCCTTTCGGCTTGCCCGTGGTTCCGGAGGTAAAAAAGATGAATGCCGGCGCTTCGGCAGCAACTGTTGGCAGCGTTCCATTATTCTCTCCGTCCAGCAGATCCTCTAAGGCGAGCGCTCCATCAATTTCAGCTGCATACGAGATCAATCTCACAGGCAATCGTGTCACATTTGGAACTGCAGCGACATCTTTGGCTCGCTCGCCATGCACCAAAAGCGCCGCTGGGGTCGCCAATCCCAGTGCATAGTCGATATCCGAGGCCGTATAGCGATAGTTTAGTGGCATAGCCACCAATCCGGCCCGCATGCAGGCCAAATAATGGATCACAAGAACCGCCGAGTTTGGCATGATAGACGCCACCCGGTCCCCCGGTGCGAGTCCCAGGCTCAGATACCTCAGTGCTAGCTGCGTGCAGGCGGTATCCAACTCCTTCCAAGTCCAAGACCCGTCCAATGCGTATAGCGCAATCGCCTTGGGATCTGCTGCCAAGCCACGGCGAAACAGATCAGTTAAATCCGCAAATGCAGCCAGCGGCGGTCCTGTTACCGGCATGTCTTCTCCTCAAACCAACCCACTTGTGCTGCTGCACGGCACCACCCCTTGTTAAACGTTTTTTGTCGTACCCGACATCTACTTTGTGAGAATGATCGCGCGGCGGATTATGTGTCAACTTGTCTTGGTGGTGCCGGTGACTGCCCTTGTTGGCTTTGCTCTTTTCACCATGCTCGCGGTGGCCATGCCGGGGATCGAGACCGCGGTTGTTCATTTGACTTTTGTCTTGCTAGCGTTGGACATCCGGAGCCAGCCTTTAGGCTGGCTTCATGTGCAATCCATCGGATTTTCTGATGGATAGGGGCGGGGAATAGAGGCTTCGGTACGCCGTAGCGATTGTCGGCGCGCACTGCTTTTGCACAACACTGGCCATTGTCGCTCATTTATTCTATGCGCGAAAAATCCAATTCAACATTGCAGCCATTCAAAAAAATTTGAGGCAAACCGTTGCACCGGCCCGAAACGCTGACTCCAGACAGGCTTGGATGGGGGAAGTTGCGTACAGCAAGCGCCATCCGCGCAATTGTGAACCATCACGGTCCCCACAGTTCACGGCCTCGTCATTATGTGCGAACGCCGGGGCCGAACTGGACAACTTTGTGAAGGACGTGACAGCTTCCGTTTGCGATTGAAAATCTAGCGAATACAAGACCGGCTGCATTCTGTTGCGATACCGGCCCCATTCTCGGCTTTATGGTACTCCGGGACATAGACAGCGCGGGACTGGTCCTGACCTTTTTTAGTCTTTCGCACTTCTGTCCGATACAATGCGAAATGGATGTCGCCCCAGTGTCTTTCTCCTCCATCCTGGGGGCACCATTTGCCTGGTTTCGCTATTTGCAAGAGTAAGGGCATGACACTGGTGATCGTTAGCTTACATGGCCCGACATTTGTCTCAGGCGACTTCCGAACAGATGTCACAGGCGGCAAGAATGTCAGTTAGCCTAGTGCATGATCCGGACCGATCCCGGGCATTTGTTTGACTATGAGCCTGCCGTCAGATTGCGGTATCGGCATTCAACGTGAGAGGTTACTGTCCGATTTGGACATTGACCACCAGTGGCAAACCGGTGAGGAACAATGTCATTCTGGCGCTACTAAATTTCTTGAATGCGCGTTGACAAATCCGTGATCCACTATGATTTCATATTGGTTTGAATGGGTTGCAATCGATAGTCTATCCAACACCGCGTCAGGTAACTTACAGGTCGCGGTTGTGCGGTGAATACAGCTCGGTCTGGACCTCATCACACGCTCTCTTCGGTGTAGCACCACATGCATCGAAGAGAGATTGGTTTGGAGTCTCCTGAGAATAGGTATGGAAATTTACGGGGTTCCATAGGCCTAAGTCTTTAGCTTTCTGTTGTAGGATAAAAAAAATATTTTACATAACATATCTTACACGTTAAATGAACTACTCCTGTTGCGCTTGTCGGAGTACGTAAATAATGGGATCGAATTATTGAGACTCGTCTCCCAATGAATTCAATAAATTGAGATTTTGCGCTTTTTCGAATGTTTCGACAGTTCAAGCGCTTAAAGTCTACGTCAAACGGAGCGCCAGTGAGCATCTTCGCAACCTGGAAACCGGCGCAGTATTGTTTTACTTGAGTTTAGTTGATCGGCGGAATGCCCTGCCCCAGCACTCGGCCCAAAGCGGCCGTTTGCGTCAGCCGCATCGAAGGTTTGGTTCGAGCCCAAAGCGGACGACGAAAAGATGGCCAATCGACAAAGGGTTTCTATTGCGTTTTCCAAACAGCGCCTACTCAATTGCCGTGCGAAATGTTGCGGTAAGTCTTTGTTCAAACCGTGGTGAGGCTCGGCAGAGGAGCCGTAGTGCAGCTCCGCCAAAGCAGCGACGTCATTGAAAATGACTACGGAGCCGCCTTCTTCCTTCGCGTAAACCAATAGTTTAAGCAAAAGACATCCAAACCAATTGCCTGAAAGACCGCAACGCGGACAAAGTGAGCTTTCTTTACCCAAACCCTATGGCAATTTCCACGACATTGCGTCACTGATGCGGCGGATTGCGGCCCGCTTGAATTTCCTGAACACGTTCAGGCCAAGTGGAACGGATATATGCGAGAATGTCCCAAATATCGTCATCGGTGAGGACATCTCCAAATCCGGGCATGCCACTTGCAAAGCCGTCGACGCCACGCGCGGCTAACGACGCCTCGCCTCCCAGTCGGGTGTATTCGAACAAAAGCTGATTGTCGTGGTGCCACGTATGCCCGGTCTCGTCATGAGGCGGCGCAGGAAGAACACCGTTGTCGTCAGGTGTCTGCCAATCTGGCTGCCCTTCGAGATTGACGCCATGACAGGACGCGCATTCTTCGGCGTAAAGGGTTTGCCCATTGCTCAAATCCCGGTCGTCCATTTCGTGATCGGCGCTTGCACCCGTTGCGAAGCCGAATAACGTAACGATCAAAATGTCCCGCTTGATCATTGGATACCTCAATTCGGCAGAGTCAGGACGCTGGTCAGCGTCGCGATTGCTGCTAGGACCACCAGAATGATTACAGCTTCGATTTCGATGGAGCGCACCAAGTGGCGGGCGGCTTTATTGTCCCCGGATTGCATAGCCGGAACGAAGCGCAGTTTGTTTGCGGCGGCTAACATCAGGACCGCGCCCACGAGCGCGAGTTTGATTAGCAGGGTTTGCCCGTAGCCCGTTGTCATTAACGCCCACATATCGCCAAGCAACATCCAAGTCATCAGCAATCCCGCCAAAATCAACGCAGGGACAATAACCGAAGCCGCCTGACCAAACTGATGCCCCAACATGGCCGCGTTGTTCAGATATTCTGGCCGTTTCGACAGGGCGCGCAACGGTCCAATTATGCCAATCCAAAACGCAACACCCAGAAGGTGCAAGAGCAATAGCACACGGACGCCGGTTACCTCCAACTCGGGCACATGCCCGATCTGGGCGAATGACCACAGGGCGATCATTCCACCGGCAAGCGCGATCCATTGGCCAACTAGGGGTATGAATACCCCGACGATTATCAAAACCGCCCCGACAACCCGATATACCAGAACGTCGCCAACCGGGGTCTGCCACAATAGACCGAGCATTTCCAGATCGGTCATGCCGTCGGCTCCGCCCGTCAGGGCGGCACCGCGCAGCATGAACCCGAGGACAGAGCCCGCAAGCGCAAGCCCCGCCAAAAGAGCAATCTGACCACGCATCATATCGCCCAGAGGCGACACCAAGTCGGCAAAAGTAGCCCGAATTAACAAAAGACCAGTCGCACCACTAATGCCAATATACAGCACCAGCTTGGACAAAATCGCGCCTATTCCCCAGATATCGGGCATGCTCAGTCTACTTTGAAAGTGAACTCGCCCTGCATGGCGTGTCCGTCTGCACCCAAGCCCCGCCATTCAATGCGATAGGTGCCTTCACCCATGCTTTGAAGCGGGAGCGCGAAGGCCCGCCCAAAACTTGTCTGGTCTCCAAGATCGAGTGTGACGGTATGAGCCTCCTGATGGATCATGTCGACTTTTGTCAGGCGAATATCATCCGCGAAATTGAAACTGATCTCAGAGGGCACTTCGGCAACTGTCGCGCCGTTTTCGGGTGTGGTGGTGTCCACACTCGAATGGGCAAAAGCGTTTGTAGCAAGTAGGAAAATCAATCCAAATGTGATGAGCTTCTTCATTGAGGGTTCCTCAGTTTATTCCATTGGTGCGCTGGATTTCGCGGATGTAGTCGACGACCATAGCCACGTCACCGCGGGTCAAGCCTTCAACCGGAGGCATATCGCCAAACTGCCAGTGGTGACTTCTGACGCCCATTGCCACAGCGCGTTGAAAGGACTCGTCTGCATGATGGCTGGGTTCGTAAATAACATGGATCAGCGGCGGCCCTACGCCTTCAACGCCTACCGCGTTGCTGCCGTGGCATGCGGCGCACGCGTTTTCGAATATGCGCTGCCCGATGGCCGCGTTTCCTTCGATCGTCGGCATCTGAATGATCACCATTGCATTGCCCTTGGTAGGCGCCGACTGCGCTGGGTCCTCAACTGGGGAGGCACGTAGGGTGATATAGGCAGCGATGGCTACCACTGCGCAAGTGCCGATCAGGAGATATTTTCGGTTCATGAACTGGTCCTAACCTTGTGTAACAGAGCGGTGCCGCAGTTAAATCGCAGCACGCTGGAACGTGTTCACTGCCGTGAACAGCGTCGGAAATCTGTTTTAAGCGTTAGGTGGTCTGTCCGGGTTGTCCGGTTCATTGAGCGTCGAGAGGCTTGAGGCTTGCCACGCCGCTACAATCACGCGCTGGTTAGGTGTCGCTTGGAAATCCTGCGCCGTGAGCGCAGCGACATTGCAAAGGAATGGATTACATCCTTCGTGCGTGGTGCCGTCTGGCTCATGTGGTGCGCTTCCACTTAGCGAAACTGAGGCGTGGTTAACATGGTGACCGACTACGGACGTATGCACGTGGCTTTCGCAATGCCCACCATTGCAATTCTCTAGCATCACGTGCGCGCGGTCGCCGAGCCCTGTCATCAGGCCCAACAGAACAACAAGAAGTGTTGCAGTTATGGTTCGAGCGAACTTCACACTGAGAACCTATCCTAGGTACTAATACAATGAAAGCTGACATTGATGTTTTGTTCAGCATTGGTAGTTTTGAGCTCGGTGCAGACGTTCGTAGAATTATCACGAACGACTGCTCTGCGGACGAAACTGACATTCTTTGGCAAGGGTCCCAATTCAAGTTTGCCAGCTTCAATGTGAGGTTTCCAACAAGCGCCGCTCACCTATCAAACGGACTCCTTGCGCTATTCCGCCCAAGAAGTATTGCGGCTAGTATAGGCCCGCATTCTAATGCCAGCGGTACCTCAAATGTCCAAAAACAGAACAATCCTTCAAAACGTCCTGATAGCAGCGACTAGTATGGTTCTTGCCGGTACGACGCTCGATGCGCAAGAAGCCGACTCAAACGCTCTCAAAGCGTCGGACACATTCGATAAGGCGATGCTCGATATCTACTATCGTGGACGGGAGGCCCTTACCGATGAAACGCGTCCGATTATGGTCATCGCACGGGACGTGACGGTGGTAACCGAGCACGGACAAAAGGTGTACCCGCGTGTTGGACCAGCCTATGACCAGTTCAAGTCCGTCGCGCATGTGTTGCTGGGTATCATCGGTTCCGTTACGCCCTGGCCCGAGGGTGACGCAGGAAAGATCCGCTGGATGAGCGACTTTTCGAAAATTCAGACCGAGATTGAGACGTTCCTGACAGCAATCGATGGCATAGGTCTTTCGCCGGAAGAACTCGCCGACCAGGTTGCCATGCTGGAAAAGGCAAACGCTTTTGTGACCGAAGCGCTCTCAAAAGAAACCCTGACCCCTCAAATGGTCGCTGATGCCATCAACGACATCCGCCCCTATTGGTCCAAGAACATGACGCGCGCAGCCCAGGTTGAATTGAATGCGCTGCACAATGCTGTGACTGCGGCACGCGCAGGCATTGACGCCGCTGATTGGGACCAGACCTATATTATCACGCACGGACCCAACTTCGTCGGGAACACAGGCGTCGTTCTGCAATACCTGCAACGGGTGATGCCTGAGAAATTCGACTCTCGCCAAGTGCTGTTCGCCGAAAACATCTCGGGCCTGGACCACCTCGTGAAATACGTTGGTCATATGCGGATGCAATGGCAAGTTGGTGCATGGGCGTTCGGCGACCCAATGAGAATGGATGTAGATCTCTTGGGCTACGAGGTCGGATCAATGCTTGACGGCATGATCATGGTAGATCCACCGAGTCATGTCCCTCAGTAAGCGATCGTAGCGACGATAAGCCTCTGCGCTACACATCAGCGGACGGCGTTTCGGGTAGGGATATCTTAACCGCAGGTGGTGCCACAGTAGGTGCTGTCCAAGGCTCACGTTTTGCATGCTAAATGCGGTAAAGCCTATGAAAAATCAGTTTCTCTTGCTCACAGCTATCCTTGCTGTGGCCGCTCCAGCATAGGCGGAAGGCGTAGCCATTGATAAAGGGGAATTAATCGCGTTGGATGCAGACGGCGATGGCAACGGTTCGGTGTCCGAAAGTGAGTTCAGGGCACAAATGGACAAGGATTTCTCTACCGCAGATAAGGATGGTGATCGCTCAATTGACTGACGGGCTAACTGATCGCAACACTACCAAAAACAATCAGCATTGGGCTCGAAGTAGTCATTCGCCGCGCAAGAAGGAATGTCTGCTCTGCAGACAAAGCTGCCGCAGGTTAAGTGGTTGTTTATGAACGGTCTTGGCCCAAACCGGACGTTCCCAGCTGAGCATTGCTAATCCCGAGTTGCTTAAGAAACAAAGAAACAGCTCCGTGGCGAAAAGCTTCACCAAAGCCTCGTTCAGGCTAACCATAGACGCAGTTTAGAGGAATTCTTCTCCATAACTGAGGTCTTGCGCGAGCCCATCGCTTCGAATCTGACAATTCGACCGAATGACTGCAAACTGAATTTGGTGCGAGAAACTATGAATGAACTTAATTCAGGACATCGGCGATTGCCCCTATCAGGTTCAACACTTGATGCGTTTCGCGGTTTACTTCGTAAACGTAGTTTCCGGCTCGCACGTAATATCCATTGCGCCGTAATCCCCACCGGCTGGGATCATCAATTCGTGTATACCCATTATAAATGTAGTCCCCACGACGGTATTTTCTAGCCTGTCCAGGCGGTACGCACGGGACTGCTTTTTTTGCCAAGCCTGGGGGACAATGTCCGGATTTGGATTTCACTTGGATTGGCTCGGTAGCGCCAACTCCACCAGCTTGCCCTGTGTTATGGCTCCACAAACTGGGATTTGCGTTTGCAGGTGACGCACCTTGAGCGGCCAGTGCCAGCGCCAAAATTCCAATAATTTCTTTCATAACGAGCACCTTCTCTATCTTTGTAGGCTAGATATGACCTTGAATGGGTCTTGGCGAGTTCATCAGCGAAGAGTCGCTTTCCTGTACGATAAATTGTTTACGACCTGAGGCCATGTGCTGCGATTGTGATCGCACGATCCAACCAAAGTGCCAGGTTAGGGTGCTCTTCGTCCACCTCGTCGCCCGCTTTATCCTTTTGTCTTTATTTCGCGAACAACATTAACCGAACGTGAACAATGTGTTCTCAAAGTATTCAATCAAATTGGGGCATAGTGCTCACGTTGGATCGAACGAGTGGTAAACCGTTTGATCGCTGACAAGGGGAAACGCATGATTAAGTCTGCCTTTGTGACTGAAGAGTCCAGCCCAACAACTGTGATGCAAACCTCCGGCAAAGTTGCCGTGGAACGTTTGTCAACCACGACAAGGTCGAGCAGCGGTCGCTTCCCTCCTATAGAAAATGCACTGACAGAAATCGTTAAAAACAAGCGGCTTTTTGAGGCACATAACAACGTCTGAAGACAGTTCAGCAGACTCTCAAACAATTCCCGATATTCGTCCAAAATATTGGAATTGATAACTGAATCCCGCTCCGGTTTGGGGCGGGGTTTCTTTTTGTGCGCCCCAGGGAAAATAACGCAACCTTTGGCGAACTCAATGAACTGCGGGCCAGCCGCTTCTCAGTCTTGGGAAACATTTGGCTGGCCCGGCGCTGAGTGCTTCCGTGAGTGGTCAGCACTTCGAGTTGATTGACGAGAAGAGGCTGGATCTTTCGTTACAGACCCAGCAACGCTTTTACCTCTTCTTCAACTGCGTCGGTGACGGGTTTGTTGGCTGCGGCTTCCAGAGCTTCCCGCTCAGCCAGCTCCTGTTCATCAACCAGCTCAACAAGCTCCTGTACTTCCTCGGTTGCTTCTTCGTATTCAACGGCGGCCTGTCGTTCGTCGTTCAGGTCTTGTGCTTCTTCGACCGAACTGTCTAAATCTGCACGTGCTTCTTTGAGCTGTTCTTCGATTTCAGGATCCGTTCCACCGGCGTCTTCTAGTGCTTGTTCAAGCTCATCCACAAGCTCCTGATTTTCCTGGACGTCGTTGAGGGCAACCTCTAAGTCATCTTCGATCTCAGATACGGGCCGTTCCGGTGGCTCCAATCCGGCGAGTTCTTCCAACTGCTCCGCAAGCTCCTCGCGAAGCGGCTCGCCTTCCAACACGGTGTCGCGGTAATTTGCTATTCGACCGACGCGAGAATTGGGGGCTGCGTTTGCCAGTGCAGTCTCGCTAGCGTTGGCCGCGTTCAATGCGCCCAGTTCCGACGGGTGAGCACCCAGCAGCGAAGCTATCGTGTTCCCCTTGGTACGGACTGCAGGACGAATGGATTCTTCCACAATCACGGTTTTCGACGTTTTTTGGTACGTTCTCTGCTTTTGCTTACCTCCAGAAGCGGTCCCACCTTTCTTGGATGTGGTAAACGTTCTCGATTTACCTTTTCCGCTAAAGATGTCCCTTAAGGAAAAACGACCGCTGTTGCCCGAAGCAGAGCGTGAGGCCTTTGATTTTGACTTGCCGGCAGAAGTTTCACCGGCATTTCGCCCGCTCCGGCTTTTGTCTGCACCTTTCTTTCCGCCTTTGTTACTGGCGGAACTATGGTCGCTACGGTCTCCTTTAGCTGAGTTACCTTTGTCGCCGCCTTTTCCTCCGGCGTTTCCATTGTCGGCGCCCTTGCCGTTTCCGCCGTCGTTTCCTCCACCGTTGCCATTTCCTCCGCCATTGCCTTTGCCTTCCTTCGCAAAGGCTACATCCGGCGCGGCGATGGTGGCCACGATGGCAGTTGATCCCAGCAATGCGATTGCCAAGGTTGATGCTTTTAACAGTCCCAAACTGGTGGTTTTCATAACAGCCTCCTCAGGGGAAATCAGCGGACGTTAATTCTTTAAATCGGCTCTCTGTGTTCTAAAGTCTCGATTCACGTACGAATCTTCAAAGTTCGTTTCCATTTAACTTGAGGGCGCTTGAACGCAGGGCTAACTGCTTGTTCATCATCGGTTCATGTCGAAAGACGTAGTCTCTAGCTGCGAATTACGAGGACATTCATGCGTGCGAAGGTGATCTTGGTTGTTGCAAGTTTGCTGGTTGCTTTGCCGATTGAGGAAGCGACTGCCCAGACACGCGAGCTCAAGCAAGGTGAACTGCGCAAGGCGACGCTGACCGGGGGCACCATCCGATTGAATCGGGTTATCAAAGGCGTCGAGAAAGCCTTTGGTGGCACCCCGGTTGATGCCCGCGCGTTTCAGGCTGATCAAATTTACTATCGCATTCTTGTCAAAAAGCCCGATGGAAAAATTGTCAGTGTAATTGTGAATGCCCAGACCGGCACGGTCGTTTCCAATCGATCCAGTGTTGGTCGACAAATATCGAAGGCAGCGCGTTCGACACCTGCCAACGTTAGCAACAGTCGCAATACTCCTGCGAGCCGTGGAAACAACGGCAATGTCAATGGTAACGGTGGCGGCAACGCTGGTGGCAATGGCAACGCTGGTGGTAATGGTGGCGGCAACGGCAACGCTGGTGGTAACGGCAACGCTGGTGGTAACGGCAACGCTGGTGGTAACGGCAACGCTGGTGGTAACGGCAACGCTGGTGGTAACGGTGGTGGCAACGGTAACGCTGGTGGCAACGCTGGTGGCAACGGCAACGCTGGTGGCAACGGCGGCGGGAATTCTGGCGGGAACGGCAAAGGCGATCGTTAAAAATAGTGCTTAAACCAAAACCGTTGTGACTGTAGTTTTTGAATATGAGAGTACTTCTGGCCGAAGATGAGCCGCAGCTATGCGAGCAGATCAAGAAACTTCTAAGTGCAGAAGGTCGTGTCGTAGATGTGGCCAACAATGGAACAGACGCGCTGCACTTGGGCGCGACCGAACCTTACGACATGATCATCCTCGACATCGGGTTGCCACAACGCGACGGTATTTCAGTCCTGCGTGAGTGGCGTAGTGCAGGCGTAAAGACACCTGTATTGATCTTAACGGCTCGCGATGGGTGGAGCGAGCGCGTGGATGGCCTGGATGCCGGCGCGGACGATTACATGACCAAGCCGTTTCACATGCCCGAGTTGGCAGCACGTGTGCGTGCAATTCTGCGCAGACAAAGCGGTCAGTTGAACCCCTTGATCGAAATGGGGGATGTCTCGCTCGACACGCGAAACGGGCGCGTCAGTGTTGGTGGAATTCCTGTGGATCTGACCGCACAAGAGATCGCCGTTCTTACCTACCTTGCTCACAACATGGGACGCATGGTTTCGCGTACCGAGTTGTCAGAACACATTTACGAATACGACGGCGATCGGGATTCCAACACCATTGCTGTTTTCATAACCCGGCTGCGCAAAAAACTAGGCTCTGAACTTATTACAACTGTCAGAGGGCGCGGCTATATGATCGATACCGACTGATGTTGTCGCTTCGCCAACGCGCGTTGCTTGGTGGCCTCGCGACTGGCGCCCTTTCTGTAGGGGTCGGAACGCTCGTTGTGTTTTCCTACATCAACACCCGTGTCCTGGAGCAGTTTGATGAAACGCTGCGCGACAGGCACACACAACTTATTGTAGGCCTGAGCGCAACTACAGACGCCCCTGAAGCTCTGCGTGATCTCATGTTCGACCCGGCTTACGGAACGCCCTACTCCGGCAGGTATTGGCAAGTGACGGATGGCAGCGGAGCCATATTTACGTCCGCGTCGCTCTTTGACGAAACAATTTCCGAACCTGCTGATTTACGTGGAGAGGCGGTCGTCTGGAACACCGCTGGCCCGAATAATGAGTCCGTACGCAGTGTGTTTCAGAAAATCACCTTCGAAGACGGAACGGAATGGGGCGTGATAGTCGCTGAAAGTAGAGGAGAGCTGATCAGCGAACGCCGGGCTGCGCAGGACAACTTGCTGCCGGTTTTTGGATTGGTTGGCTTGATCGGAGTTGCTGGTTCGTTGGTGTTAATGTCTGCAATTGTTGGCCCCCTCAGGAAGCTGCGCGCAGACGTGACGCATCGCTGGGACAAGGGAGACGATCTTAGGCCGGAAGACTATCCTGAAGAGGTCTCGCCGCTTGTCGACGACCTTAATCAATTGCTGCACAGGAACCGCGAGATTGTATCTGGCTCCCGACGGCAAGCGGCTGATTTGGCGCATGCGCTAAAAACTCCGACTGCTATACTGCGAAACGAACTGACGGCTTTGTCGGACAACGGAGCGGATACCCAACCTGCCGACGACGCGTTGAACAGGATCGATGCTCAGCTCAAGCGTTCCCTTGCACGCATGCGTGCGTCAAATACCGCTGAACTTACATACTCTCGAACTGATCTTACTCATTCGGTTAATAGGCTATCCAGATTGTTCTCGGTCACGGCAGAGCGTGAAGGAAAATCTTTAACGAGAGAATGCGAGAGCGGGCTTCAAGTCCGAATGGACGCTCAAGACATCGAAGAGGTGATTGGAAACCTCCTCGACAACGCTCTGAAATGGTGTCGGACAAGAACTCACATAGCTGCCAAACGTGTTGAGGGCGGTATTGAGATTTGCATTGAGGATGACGGACCTGGAATTCCGGAAGATGCACGTGAAGGGGTACTGCATTCCGGAGGGCGGCTGGACACTTCTGTTAGAGGCACTGGTTTGGGTTTGGCCATAACAGTTGACTTGTTGAACGCCTACGGCAGCAAGCTAACACTGGGTACATCCTCTAGCCTCGGCGGCTTGGCTTGCCGGATTCTAATTTCAGGAAAGACACAAATGTGAATAGCCGAGACCAGTCCCTGGGTTCAGGCAATCGAAGTACAACTCATTTGTGAAGAATGTGAATTCGAACGACTTCGGCACTTCTCCTGCAAGGAACGGTGGCAATGTTGGCCGCGACCGCGGACTTGCAGCGAGATGTAAAATAACTGGTTCGTGGCACAGGGCGAACTTTGCAAAGTCCGCTTTCTGCGCTTCACAGTTATTCTAGCAGCATGCACCATCTTGTGGGTTTTAGGCTCATTGCAGTCACTCTCTGCGCGTTAAACAAAGGACTGCTATTAAATTGTTTGGTTAGAAAATCTCGAATTCTAGAGTCTCAAAAATTCAAACCTCTAACTAGCTGATATTGTTGCAACTGCAGTCTCACCATTAAGGTGATCCGACAGCGCTTTTCGAGTGTTCCCACGGCGCAAGAAGTCGACGTGCAACAGAAAGCTAATGAGCCTCTTCGCAACCTGGAAGCCGGCACAGTGTGTCTTACTTGGGCTTGACTAATCAGCAGAATACCCTGCCCCAGCGCTCGGCCCTAACCGGTCACACGCTAGGCTTGATTGGAAAAACCGCAACGCGGACAAAGCTGCTGTTCGCACGCCTAAGCTGAATGACTGCTCGCCAACGCAAAGCATCAATTCGCAGAAGGAAACGCAGTTTAAAGCTATTTTTTGCAACATTTATCGACTGCTACCTGATCACTCCTTCAGATCCTGCTTTAGCAGGAACTGGTTCTTAAAGTTCTTCAACCCCGGCATAACGTCGGCCTTTGCAATATCGTCACTCGCGTGGATTTCATGTTCAAGAAATTCCCTTAGTGCGTCATCGTCGTCGCTGACGAGTTCGATAATCAGGTCATATCGACCCGCGACCCACAGAATGAAAACAACCCGAGGGTTCTTTTCAAGCCGCTCCGCCACCTGGCGTGGGGTCACGCCAACAGCCACGTTCAACCCGATCATTGCGTCGGTTGTGTACTCCGTGGCCACAGGATCCGACATCGCGACGATCCGCAACATGTTATTGTCTCGCAGACCGCTCACCCTGTTGCGGATGGTTCCTTCGGACACGTTCAACTGCTGCGCAATCTCAGAAAAGGCCATCCTGCCATCTTGCTGCAAAAGCCGGATGATCTGTTGGTTCAAGTCATCCTTTGGGGACCTAATGCTCTGTGCGGTGGCGCGCACGTTTGATTGCTTTTTGACTGCCATATACCCGATGCTCGATTTCTGCATTCGTAGCTGAGACTAGGTGAGGACATCGAAATCCGCAATTCTCCCCTGTGAATTCTGTGGCGGGAAGTGCAGAAAACGACATCCTTTGCCCTCGACACCGCAGATTCCAAGGACGGTGACGCGAGTCGATTACCAAATTTCCTATAAAATCCCGTTGGAATTGCGCCCCTCGCAATCCACACGACCCCATTATTCGAAATTCGCATCACTATGCCGCTTTTTGACCAGATTATTTCTGATTCTTGTCTAAAAATTCCAATTAGTCGCGAAAATCGAAAGTTTTCTAGGCGATAAATGCGATATTCGCAGTCGAAACCTCAGGTCCCGGCGCGGCGAGACAGAGCCGGCAAGTAGGAAGACCGCGAGAAACGGAAAAACCATGCGCCTGTCGTTGGACTGACGGGTACAGGTGGCAGTGTCGAAGGGAGGACAAATGACAATTGCCGAGGATAGAGCCCATGCCGTTGGAGGACCTCAGCACGGGCTGACCGCCGGGGCATATCGCAGCGAAGAGTTCTGGCAGCGGGAATGCCAGACGGTCTTGGCCAAGAACTGGGTATTCATCGGGTTTGCCCATCAGATGGCAAACCCCGGCGACGCTCATCCGGTCACATGCGCAAACTTGCCACTGCTGGCGGTGCGCGGTCGTGATGGCGATATCCAGGTTTTTCACAACGTTTGCCTGCACCGGTGCATGACATTGGTCGACAAGCCTAAGAACGTCGGCAAGCTGATCCGATGCCCCTATCACGCTTGGGCTTATGACCTGGATGGCCGTCTGCGGGCTGCACCTCATTTTGCCGGAACCGGCAAGCAGGAGTTCGACGGCTTTGACATCAAAAATCATCGCCTCAAACCCGTACGCACGCATGTCTGGCATGACTGGATCTTCGTCAATCTGGACGGGAACGCGCCTGATTTCGAAGACTATGCCGCGCCTTTGATCAGCCGGCTAGAGGGGATGGACTTCACCAGAGTGGAACCAATTGGCCTGCTCGACTTTGGTGAGATTGGCACCAACTGGAAGCTGATCATGGAGAACTTTATCGAGCCCTACCACGTTCAGTTTGTCCATGCCTCAACCACTGATCAACCATTGGAGAATCATTACACCATCACCGATGGCACCTGCATTGGCAGCGCCGTGGACCTGAACGAAGAGTTGGGAACATCCGGCAGTCTGGGTGTCAGCTCTCGTTATCTGACACTGTACCCCAATTTCATTCTGGGCCGCTATTTCCCGGACCAACTGGGCGTCTATCTGAACGTGCCCATCGGCCCCGGGAAAATGCGCCAGTACCGTGCACTCTACACGACAGAAGGTCAGGAGCTGAGCGCCGAGGAAATACAAGCCCTCAGAAACCTTTGGTGGGATGTCCACAAGGAAGATCACGAGATGGTTGAACGCATGTTTGAAGGCCGCAAATCCCCGGTCGCCGAGGATGGGGGCCTGTTGTCGCCCGCTTGGGAGGACAGCGTGCGCGCCTTCCAGGATCTGATCGAGCGCGACGTGGCCGGTGCTTAAGCAAGAAGGAACAATATCGATGAATAAGTTCATATCCAAAGGGTTTCGTCTGGCCCATACGATGATGCGGGTCACCGACATGGAGAAGTCACTGGATTTCTATTGCGGTATTCTGGGTATGGAAGTGCAGCGGCGCACGGACTACCCCGAAGGCAAATTCACCAATACCTTTATCGGCTATGGGCCCGAGGCCGAGTTTCCTACGCTGGAGCTGACCGCCAATTGGGATCAGGGCACGCCGTATGACAAAGGCGACGGCTGGGGTCACATCTGCATCGAAACGCCGGATGTTTATGCCGCGTGTGAACAGCTGGCTGCGGCGGGGGTAAACATCACCCGCCCACCGGGGCCAATGAAAAACGGCACAAGGGTCATCGCCTTTTGCGAAGACCCCGACGGTTACAAGGTCGAATTGAACGAATCCATACTGAAACACCTGGCACAGGAAGGCTGACCAAATGGGTGACACACCTCAACTTTTCAAATTCGATCTGGTTCAAAATCGCTATGACTCGATGGGTGACAGCGACACTTACATCAAACCGATGGTGACCAGCGAATTCAGCAAGTCCATGTGCGGTGGCATCAACGTCTTGAACAACATCAAGGTGCCGTGGGATCTGACCTGCGACGAGATCATTTATTGCCTTGAGGGCACATTCCGACTGGTTTGCGATGGCAAAAGCTATGTTTGCAATCGTGGTGACGTGCTGTTTGTCCCAAAGGACAACCACATTTCCTACGAGTCGGACGGCAAATGCGTGATCTTCTATGCCGCCTACCCTCACAACTGGAAACAGCTTGCCGGGATCACGCAGGTTCCGGGCATCGACCCTGACGATTTTGTCCCCGGCTGAACATCTTAATCGCTGAGCGACAGAACAACCGAAACCAGCACTAACGCTGAGGGGTCACCCTCGGTGAACCAAATCTGTTTGCCATTCGATGGGAGGACGCCGAATGCCCAAGGATAATGCCAGCACCCGCATCTACTACGAAACGTTCCACGACGCTGTCGAACGTAACCGCCCGCGTATCGCAGAAGTACGGCAGCATCTGGAAGAGGCTGGCGTCAAATATGTGATGGCCGCCTGGATTGACCTGCACGGTATTCCAAAAACAAAACCCGTACCGATGAGTGATTTTGAACCGCTATGCCTTGGGAAAGGGCCACAATTCGCGGTGCATTCGATTTCGTACGTGCCCGAGCTAAGCCCCGCCGACAGCGATCAGGTGGTGGTTCCGGATCTCGATGCCGTCTACGTCTGTCCGTGGGACACATCGATGGCGATCATCTTCTCGGATCTCTACTGGGAAGACGCTCCTTACAACGTTTGTCCGCGTCAAGCCCTGAAACGCGCCATGCACGAGGCCGCGCTGGAAGGGTACACGGGTTACGCCGGGGTAGAACCCGAGTTTATCGTGATGAAATATGACGACGCCGGGCAGCCGGTAAAGGCATTTGACGATGACCCTGCAGACGGGCTTCGTCCGCGTCGTCAAGCATTTGGCTATGATGTTGAGTATTCCATAGACTCGATGCCATTCCTAAAAACCCTGATCGACATCATCGAAGGATTAGGCTGGAACCTGCATGACGTGGTGGCCGAGGGTGCGTACTCCCAGTTTGAGCTTGATTTCCACTACACCAACCTGCTGGAAATGTCCGACCGGTTGGCTTTTCTGCGCATCACGTTGAAAGAGGTGGCCAAGCAGCAAGGGCTGTTTGTGACCTTCATGCCAAAGCCAACTGTGGGGGACTGGCGGTCCGGGGCGCATATCAACATGTCGATGCAGCATGAAAGTCGCCCCGGCGAAAACATTTTTGAGACACCCGATGGCAACTGGAGCGACGAAAGCCGCTGGGCCGTTGGCGGGCTGATGCAGCATGCCGAAGCAATCACGGCGATCACCTGTCCGACCGTGAATTCCTATAACGGGTTGGTGCCGCGCGTTGGAGGTTTTGAAGGCGGCACGGTCACCTGGGCCCCGACCAATATCACTTATGGCTTCAATAATCGCTCGGCCCAGTTCCGCCTGCCACAAAGCCGCCACTGCATCGAAAACCGTGCCTGCGACATGACCATGAACGTCTATCTGGCAATGGCAATGCATCTGAGCTGTAGTGTGAAGGGGATCAAAGATAAGATCGACCCGGGTGAACCAACGGATTTTGATCTTTATTCAAAGACCGAAGCTGAACTTGCCGAGCTCGGAATCCGCCGATTGCCGCGAACCCTGTTTAACGCGATCGAGGCCTTGCGTGGCGATGCCATGGCGGAACATGTAATGGGCCCGGTGATGCGTAAATCTTATCTCGAATACAAAAACGACGAGTGGGAGCGGTATCACCAATCGGTCACCGATTGGGAAGTGCAGGAATATCTGCGGCTTTACTAAGCCAGGAAAGGAACAGGTGGTGCCGGATTTTGAGATTTACGAGCTGGGCGACTTTCCGCTTTTGTCTGGCAAGGTATTGGAGGATGCCAAGCTTGCCTATCAGACCTACGGCACAATGTCGGCCGCCCGTGACAACGTCATCGTTCTGCCCACGTTTTACACAGGCACAAATTCCCGTAACGAGGGGTTCTTTGGCCCAGGTCGCGCGATTGATCCAGCGCGGCACTTTATCGTCAGCCCGAACCTGTTCGGCAATGGTCGTTCGTCGTCTCCATCGAATGCGCCTGCGCCGCAGGACGGCCCGCGTTTTCCGCTGGTGCAGATGTGGGACAATATTACTGCCCAGCACCGGTTGATCCATGATCACCTGGGGATCGAGAAAATCGCCCTAGTCGCTGGTTGGTCAATGGCGGGCTGTCAATCTTACCAGTGGGCAGCGCAATACCCGGATATGGTGCGGGCAATCCTTCCATTCTGCGCGTCGGCCAGAACTTCACCGCATAATTTCGTCTTCCTCGAAGGGGTCAAGGCAGCCCTTTGCGCGGATCAAAATTGGAATGGCGGAAATTATGTTAGCCCACCTGAAGCGGGGCTGAAGGCCTTTGGTCGAGTTTACGCAGGATGGGCCTTCTCTCAGACGTTCTATCGCGAGAGGCTTTATCGGCAGCTTGGCTTTCAAACCATCGAGGAGTTATTGCAGGATTGGGAACGCGATCATGTTCAGGGATGGGATGCCAACGACCTGTTGGCCAAGCTTGCAACTTGGCAAGCTGGCGATATTTCTGTCGGGCCGCTTTACAATGGGAATTTCAAACTGGCACTGGGTGCCATCAAAGCTCGCGCCATCCTGATGCCTTGCGCGCAGGACCTCTATTTTCCACCAGAAGACAATGAAATTGAGGCCGGCCTGATGCCTAATGCCATCCTCCGCCCCTATCATTCGCCTTGGGGCCATTGCGCTGCTAACCCCGGCAGTGACAAGGGCTTCACTGCGCAGTTAGATGCCAATATTCGTGATCTTTTAGTGTAGCAACACTTGGTGAAAACCGCATGACTGCAGGCACCCACTAGTTACTAGTTTTCCCTTCGATTGAAGAGCAAAACAACGACAGCTGAACGCCAAATTTCCTATCTTAATTTGGAACCGCCTTGGGCTATTTCCCAGCTTTCAAAAAACCGTGTTACTGCGCGCAGCAGACGCCGATACCAATCGCAACATTGGTCGCTCTGGGCTCTAACCGGACATTTGAAAGTTCAAAATAAGGACTGTAGTCAGCCCATTACGGACGTTAAACTGGTGTCTATTTGCCAGCAGTTTAAGGATAAAGCCGGCATCTAAACTCTGCTTCAGTTTGTTGGCAAGTACCGATCCAACAGAGCATCGACCAACCCTTCCTGAAGTTGGTAGCCAGCCGCCTCGCTCACGCGCAAAATATCTTCAAGTATAATAAGTTGCTCCATGCCGGTCGTCATGGACAACCGCTTCGCCAGGTCGTCTATTTCCTTCGGCTCCATCAATGGGTGAACTGGCGCAAGTGCTTCCGAAAAAGCCGCCACTCTTCTTGCGCCGCGCATTTTTACGGTTCCATCCTCAAGCGATGCCTTGAGTGATTCAGCCAGAAACTGCCGGAAGTGCGCCTCATGAACCCGAGAAAAATCCAGATAGTAGCGCGCGACGACATGTACACGGCTGCTAACGTCACCCAGCCCCTCGAGAAGTTCTGACGTTGGAGTGACTTCAAGATCGAGCGTCGCATCCAAAGCCAAGACACTTGGATCAGAAAAGTAACGATAGACCGTCGCACGGCTGGTTTTGGCGCGTTCAGCGACTTTTGCCAGTGTAACTTCCTTGCCTTCCGACATCAGGTCACGTGCTGCCGAAAGAAGTGCTTCTCGCGTTCGGTTGATTTGATTTGTTCGAGGTGCCAAGCTCAAGCCTTTTGTGATACACTTGTCTCATAAGTAGATGTATGTATCATAAGAGTAGTATGTTTCAAGTAAAGGGAGTCGCAGCAATGACTGAACCTCGCCCGCGAGTTTATCATCTTCTTGGGAACCTTTTGACCTTTCACGCCTTTCCTAGTGAGACCGGAGATCGTTGCACAATCGTTGAGATAAAAACGGCGCCGGGTGCCGGTGCGCCCCCCAATCATCATGCTGGCGAAGATGAGAGCTTCTATGTGCTTGATGGTGAATTCGAGTTCTTTTTGAATGGAGAGACAGTCACCGTTAAAGGTGGTGATTTTGTCAAAGTTCCGGACGGCGCAGTGCACGCCTTCACGTGTATCGGGGAACGGCCTGGCCGGTTACTCTGCGTGAACGCCCCTGGCGCGATGCATGACACTTTCTTTACTGAAGCCGGTGAAGCAATGCCTGACGGTACGACCGATATTCCGGCGCCAGATGGGCCGCCAGACATTCCGGCGATCATGGCAGTAGCGGATCGAGTAGGAATGACGATCTTAGCGCCAGCGGACGTTCCTAGCTAACGAACCTGCAGAACTCCAAATTGCGAAACGGGGTCTTTGGAACAAAGCTTTTGCCGTACACCCCGCTTTGAAATACTAGCTCAATCCGAAGCCGACATTCACGACGAGACCTTGCGATTCTGGTTAGCGGACATTCGCGGCGCATCTCCAAAAATGTCTTCTGTGTGAACCAGGGCAATCGATTAAGCGTAGGCGTGATAGCGGCTTAGATTGTCTGCTATCAGTGCTTGGTTGAGTACAAATTGGAGTGAGAACGCTCAACTCAGCATTCTTTCCGAAACGTCCTCAAGAAGGGTATGAAGGTCGAACTCTTCGCCTTTCTCAGCAAGCCCTTTGTCATGCAAAATGAAGGACAGCCCGTGCACGAAACTCCACAACAAAAAACCACGGCGGCGAACTTCGTCTGTGATTCCCGGTTCACCGAGACACTTTGCTACTTCAGTCAAAAGAATCCCGAAACTTTGCTGGCCGCCATCCTCCAGCCGGGGATCCGCGATGCGGTCTGTGAAGCCGCCAAATTTCAGTCTGAAGATCCCGGGCTCATTTAACGCGAAGGCAATATACTCCATCCCTATGGCAGTTATGCGTTCGGGAGATCCTTCAGGAACGCCTTCCAGTGCGGCAAGCATATTGTCTCGGTGCCGATCCATTCCTTCAAGGACAGTAGCGACCAACATTTCTGTCTTGTCTTTGAAGTGCTTGTAAGGTGCCGCGGTTGATACGCCCGCGCGTCGGCACGCCTCGGATACAGAAAAGCTGTCCGGTCCTTTCTCTTCGACCAACTGTCGGGTTGCTTCGATCAGTGCAGCGCGGAGATCGCCGTGATGGTAGGCTTTCTTGCTGACGGAAAGACCAGCCGTTTGTCTGCTTGTCGGATGATTTTTTTCGGTGCTGCTCATGATCCAACATGTGCCAGATCACGTATCTCTTGTCAAAGTGAGAACTTCTAACATATGTTAGAGACGCTAACTTGATGAGGTCCCCAAATGCCGAATCCTGCAAATTCTTCTACTGAAGCGACTAAACCGAACCTATTTGCACGTGTGCTGGGCGGCACTGTGCGTCTGGGAGTGACCGTCAGTTTTATAGCCGTTGCAGCGGCCGCCGTTTACTTTGGCGCATCCGAGTTAACCCGTAGAGCGGACGCTGTACCCGCACCGGATGCCGCCGCTGTGACCCCGGTGTCCGTGACGCCGATCACGTCCGAGAGCGCGTACACAGTCGACCGTGTTTTCATCGGGCAGGTCGAACCTCAGCGTTCAGCAGATATCTCTTTCGAGCTGAACGGGACGCTGGATCAAATTCTAGTGGATGAGGGTGACGAGGTTGCCAAGGGTCAACTTCTTGCGACACTGGACATCGCACTGCTGGAGGTCGAACGCGACCGTCTGAAAGCATCACGCAATGCCATCGCTGCCCAGCTTGCATTTGCAAGAAAGACGGTCGAGCGAAACGCGAAACTCATTGAAGAAGGCTTTACCAGTCAAGCCCGTTTGGACGAGGCCGTTTCTCAGCAGGATGAATTATCATCCCGAATTGGCGAGTTGGATGCGGCCTTGCGTGACGTAACCGTTCGGATCGAGAAATCCAGTATTGAGGCCCCGTTTGCCGGGCAAATAACCGCGCGACACGTGGACGGCGGTGAAACTCTGCGCTCGGGCGAGCTGGTTCTGGGCATGGTCGAGGTCGTGTCGCCGCAGGTTCGGATCGGTATTCCTCTCGATGTTGATCCGGCGCTTCTGACTGATGTTGAGATCGAAATAGCAGGTCAAAGCTATCAGGCTGAGCTTGCAACCTTGCGGCCCGATATTGACCCGGTGACCCGAACCCGCACCGCGCTGTTCGATCTGAAGAACGCTCCCGACGTTGCTTTCGGACAAACCGCACGTGTTCATGTGCTCGATCCTGTCCAAAGTGCGGGAACCTGGGTTCCCACGACATCACTGAAGGAAGGAACGCGCGGGCAATGGACACTGCTGGTTGCCGACGCGCAAAAGACTGTGCGTTTGGCGACTGTCGAAGTGCTGCATGCCGAAGACGACCGCGTCTTCGTGCGTGGCGCGTTTCCGGAAGGCACCGTCTTGATTGATCAGGGGCCGCAGCGAGTCAGCGTTGGTCAGCGCGTCGCCTTCAGCACCGGCGAGTAACGGAGCGATCTGATGGAAACTCTTACATTTCGCCACCCCCGGTTGGTTGCCCTGATCATTTTAGTACTTGTGTCTGCAGGCCTGTCTTCGTTCCTATCGCTTGGACGGCAGGAAGATCCTACGATCACCAACCTCTTCGCAACGGTAACGACACAGTTCCCAGGTGCAGACCCTGAACGGGTTGAAGCGCTGGTGACAGCAGAAATCGAAGAAGAGCTGCGGAAAATCGCCGAGGTGGATGAGATCAGTTCTGTATCCCGCTCGGGCGTGTCGGTCGTTTCGGTAGAATTGCTGGAAACGCTTGACGAAGCCACTATTGAGCAGGTTTGGGCCGAAGCTCGGGACGCCGTTGAAGATGCGCGCCAGAACTTTCCGGCGGGAGTTTTGCCGCCGGAGTTTGATGCCGAGGGTATTGCTGCCTATTCCGCTGTTATCGCGGTTGCAGCAGAGGAACCCGACTTCCCGCTAACTTTGTTGTCGCGTCATGCCGAAGCATTGGGTGACAGATTACGCGCGATACCTGCGACACGAGCAGTGGACTATTTCGGTCAACCGGAAGAAGAGGTGCTCGTAAGTGTCGATATGGATAAGGCCGCTGCGCTTGGGCTTGGCGCTGCCGAGATTTCCCAGCGGATCGCCGAAGCAGATGGAAAGGTTCAGTCTGGGCGGCTGCAATCCGATGTCGACCTGACCATAGGCGTCAGCGGAGAAATTGAGAGTTTGGATCGCATTAGGAGCATCGTCCTGCGAGAAAACGTAGACGGCGCCGTGGTGCAGCTCAGAGATATTGCCAGCGTAGACCGGGGCGCGCGCGAACCGCAATCGTCAATCGCGTTTGCCAACGGAAAGCCCTCGGTTTTGATAGGAGTTCTGGCGCAGGACGGCGTACAGATCGACCGCTGGACGGGCTTTCTTCGGGAGGAGCTTGAGGCCGGCGCCGCATCGGTACCTTTGGGCATGCAGGAAATATTGCTGTTTGATCAAAGCCAGTACACGACGGATCGTTTGTCAGAGGTTGGGATCAATATGGCCATTGGCGTGGCTCTGGTCGTGGCGGTCTTGTTTGTCACCTTGGGGGTTCGGGCGGCCGCGATTGTGGCTTTAGTATTGCCGGTTGTTTCATTGGCAACTCTGGCGACTATGAACATGATTGGATTGCCAATTCATCAGATGTCCGTAACGGGCCTGATTGTTGCCCTCGGTCTACTCGTTGACGCAGCCATCGTCATGACCGATGAAATTCGACGTCGTCTGCAGGATGGCATGGAGCGACTTGCAGCCGTGCGAGACGCTGTTCGCCGGTTGGCCGCTCCATTGCTGGCATCGACTGTCACAACGGCGCTTGCTTTCACACCGATGATCTTGCTGCCGGGACCCGCCGGCGACTTTGTGGGTGCCATCGCGATCGCTGTGGTACTTATGCTTGTCTGGTCCCTGGTTGTGGCCTTGACGGTGACTCCAGCGATTGCGGGATGGTTACTGTCCGATCGCCCCGACGCAGGAATGTTGAGCCGTGGTATCAGCATCCCGCTGCTTGCCCGCTTGTTCGAGGCCTCAATTCGATTGTCCGTTGCCAATCCGGTGCGATCCATCGCATTGGCATTGATCTTGCCTGTGCTTGGCTTTGCGGCCTTTCCAACGCTGACCGCGCAATTCTTCCCTGGCGTCGACCGAAACCAGTTCTATATCGAGGTCGACATGCCGGGTGGGACATCAATTTCCACCACTGAAGCAACCGCGCGCCAGATTGACGAAATGCTACTGGCCGATGACGGTGTTAAGAGCGTCTACTGGACTGTCGGAGAGTCCGGCCCGGCATTCTACTACAACATCGTTGGCAACCGTTCACGCGAGCCCGGTTTTGCTCAAGCCATGATCACGACCGACACGGCCGACGACGCGGCCCGCCTTGTCGGAGCGTTGCAGAGCCGTCTGGATATCGACTTTCCTGACGCGCAGATCATCGTTCGCAATCTTGTTCAGGGCCCTCCGGTCGCCGCACCGGTTGAAGTTAAAATTCAGGGGCAGGACATCACGGTATTGCGCAATCTGGGCGACGAGGTGCGTTCAGTCATGGCCAATCTCGATTTGGTGACCCAGGCGCGCGCTAGTGTGAACGGCGGCAACCCTCAAATCCGGTTCGAGATTGATGAGGTCAAAGCCCGCCTGCTGGGGCTGGACGTAGCGGACATTGCTGGTCAGTTGGACACGGCGCTTGTTGGCATCACCGGTGGATCACTGATCGAAGGGACCGAACAGTTGCCAGTGCGCGTTCGCTTAGGTGACGAGGTGCGATCAGATCTAAGCGCCATTGTAAGTATGCCTATTCTACTGCCGAACGCTGCCGCCATATCTGCGTCCGGAGTTTTCCCCACTGTACCTTTGTCGGAACTAGCCAGACCGGTAATCGAACCTGCGGAAAGCGTAATAACCCGAACGGATGGCGTACGCGAAAACACGATCCAAGCGTTTATCGTACCTGGTGTTTTACCCGAAGAGGCTTTGCAGGACGTACTAGAGGCGCTTGATGCGTCCGGGTTTCTGTTGCCGCAAGGCTATTCGATGTCCTTAGGCGGCGACAGTGATGCCCGATCCAACACCGTGGGTAATCTTCTTGCCTCTGTTGGTTTGATTGTCACACTCTCCATCGCGACCATCGTTCTGACCTTTAACTCGTTCCGGCTGACCCTTGTGACCTTGGTCGTGTGCGTGTTGTCTGCAGGCCTTTCAATGCTGTCGCTGGCCGTTATGCAATTCCCGTTTGGAATAACAGCGATCATCGGAGTCATCGGCTCGATCGGGGTTTCGATCAACGCGGCGATCATAATTCTGACCGGGTTGCAACAAGACGTTGACGCAAGCCAAGGTGACCGAGCGGCCATGGCGCGCGTTGTGACTGGTTCAAGTCGGCATATCATCTCGACAACGGTCACAACCTTCGGCGGTTTCCTGCCCCTAATCAT
This sequence comes from Ruegeria sp. BI12, assembly GCF_056537985.1. Classification (NCBI taxonomy): domain Bacteria; kingdom Pseudomonadati; phylum Pseudomonadota; class Alphaproteobacteria; order Rhodobacterales; family Roseobacteraceae; genus Ruegeria; species Ruegeria sp. BI12. Next base: position 725,352 of record NZ_JBQFSL010000002.1, read on the forward strand.
AGGTGGAGGAGCATTTTGGCCACCATTCGCCGTGGCCATCGCCGGAGGCGTACTGTTGTCGACTGTCGTATCTTTCTATTTCACCCCGCCCGTGTTCGCGTTGGTGTATCGTAGAAAGCTCGGCAAACCGTTCGAGGCAAACAACCAACCTTCCCAGCCTCGAGAAGCAATTGTCGCGCTTGTGGCAGAATAACGATTGAGACTACTTATCCTTGCGGGTTGGTGTGTTTCTAAACCGTCGATTTTCGAAGCAACGTTCATGTTCTGCCTTGGGCCGCAAGCCGGACTCTGCAAAGTCTGGTTCCTGCGCATTGGTGTCATTGGGGCATCGAGCAGCGTCGGTCAAAGTGGGCTCGATGCGGAGGTTTGCCAAAAAGATCGCGAATGACCTCTATGCGGACAAAGCAACTGTTTGCTGCTGTTTAAACCAAACTACGGCTCCGCGGCCTTTTCGGCCTGGCATTGCTGTTAGACAGCATAATGAACAAACAGCAGCGAAATCGACCCCACAAGGATCAGACTCAGCGCCCATATTACGTCCAGATTGAACCACCCTTTCGAGAGGAATCTCAGGCCCAGCCAGTGATACACTCCGAAGGCAAGCAACCCGCCTGAGATTGTCATGGCCAGCGTGTGGGCCAAGGCAACACCAACAGCGATTTTGGCGTTTCCGGTCATCAGATCAGCCGCCGCTGCGTGTCCTGGGTCCGTAGCGATCGTGCGACAGATGCCCAAATATATAGGAACCAACATCAGCCCTGCTCCGTGCGCCATCGCTGCCAAAAATGACCAGAGCGCCAGCCGCGACGGAGGTACTCGCGCAAGGATCCGCGGGTGACGCCGGTTGAGCAACAGATAGACGCCCAATCCGATCACGAGACAGGCCGCGAAGATTTGAATCTCACGCTGCCATTCGGCTAGAAACAGCAGCGCAGTAAAGGGAAACAGAATGGCGCCCATCGCCACGAGATGCCCGGCCGCCAGCGCGATCAACGCCCGGAACAGGCTGTTGCGGTTTTTGTCCATCAGCGCCGCAGACACTGCCAGGGGCCAACCCATACCCGGATTGACCCCGTGATAGATGCCCGAGGCGACAACAGCCCACCACAGGGCTGTTGTCGTGTCTAATCCGTCCACGCTTCAGACAGACGGGTAACAGAAGCTATCTGTTGAGCAGTCTCCGCCTTCGAGGCGGATCTGGTGGCTGCGATAGCCTTTGGGGAACTCGACATAGAAATCCTTGTCCAGTTCCAGACCACCGTTTTCCCCGACATTGGCCATGACCATTTGCCCGCCCTCATGGTCCGGGTAGAACTGATCGTCCCACGTTGAATAGAGCGAGTTAGTCCAGTAGACCCGTTTGCCGTCCCGGCTGATCTCAACCATCTGGGGGCCGTAAACAAAATCCTTGCCGTTCGGGTGTTTCGCGCCGCGCGCAATCCCACCAAGCTCGACCTTGCCGGTCAGCTTGGGGTTCATCGGGTCAGAGACATCATACTGGTGCATTTCACCCTGACCCCAACAGGCGACGTAGAGGTACTTGTCGTCCAGGCTCAGGTCGATGTCGGTGACCAATGGGGGTACGGCCTCAAATCCCTGCAACAGAGGCGGAAGGTTCTCGGCCTTCTCAGGTCGCGGATCAATCGTGATCGTCTTTTTAGCCTCGAAAGTTCCGTCATCCTTCTGCCACCACGTAAAAATTGCGCCCTGCAGGTTTGTTGTATCCACGACAACACCGCAAAAACCATAATCCTTTGCCGGATCATGAGCAGGTCGGATCTCCAAAGCCATCTGGTGGTTCTCTCCCAGATCAATGGTTTGGACGTTGCGGCGTTCGCGCAGGTTCCAAAAATGGATCTTGTGACCGTATTTGTTGGACAGCAGATCCTCGGCCACGATCCCGTTTTCAAACTGTGGCGGCAGCCCCCATTCGGAACTCACCATGTAGTCGCGCGGAAGGTTCCACCAGAAATCATAATGCTTGTCCTGTTCACCTCGGTCCATCTCGTAGCGGCCAAGGATATCAAACGTTTCGCAGTCCATGATGAAAATGCCCGGAGGGCCATCCGTGCCATCGGCACCGCCGCCCCCGAGTGTCGAAACATAAATCCCTTCGGGACCGCAGTGGATAGTGTGCGGGCGGGAATAACCAGTTTTGGCGAACACCTCTTCGGGTTCGATGATTTTGTGAATCTTCGCCTTCAGGGGTTCCTTAACGTCGATCACGTAGATGCGCGAGGACCGGATACCCGGTACGATCAGGTACCTGCGTTCCAGAAAGGCATACCCGGTCAGGGGCGAAAGCGCAGAAGAGCACGCGTTCCAGCCAAAGTGGTGAAACTCGTCACCCTTGTTGGGCATGATAAGCTGATGGACGATCTGACTGTAGGTCTTCGATTTCGGGTCAACATCCACAACGGCCAGGCCATCCGGCTGTGAGCCGTCCGGACTGAGCATCAATGTAAAGGCAAGCGTTTCCGCCGGTGCCTCCATGGCAAGTTTCGGAGTTGCGTGAAAAGTCGGGTCAGGTCTCAGGTTCATAGCTGGCTCCTCCCAGGCCGCGGGCGCCAGATCTAAATCAAGTTTTGTCTGGTATCGCCCAGAACTGAGAATGGCACATATTCAAGATTCGCGAAAACGCGCCAAACTCAGGCACTTGAATTTACCGTTTTGCATCGGCTCTTCTAATGACCGAAACGGGCTCAATGCAGTCATTCGTTGCAACATGCTTAAACGTCTACTTTGCGGACAAACCAGACAATAAACAAACAATGCCAAATGCCTGGTTCTGGGAATTTTTCGTCAATCGCGCCCAGAGGTGTCCCACCAATGCGGTTACACAAAGCTGTTCACGTAATTCTCAAGTATTTCCTGTCGGCCTGATTTCGGATCGGGATTTATCCCATCACGTAAAACTCGGGCGGAAATTTCTTCCAGGCTGTTGCCCAACATGGACGCTGCATCTGGTGTATTCCAACCTGAATACCGTTCAGTCAGTGAGTCCTCCAACCCCCCATCTTCAATCATAGCGGCCGCTGCTTTCAAACCGCGTGCGCATATGTCCATTCCACCGATATGAGCCGCCACCAGATCGACAGCGTCAATCGATTGACGGCGAATTTTGGCGTCAAAATTTGTGCCGCCGGTGGCAAAACCACCAGCTTTCAGGATGTAATAGTAAGCTAGGGCAACTTCCGGTGTATTGTTCGGGAACTGATCTGTATCCCATCCAGATTGGTAGTCATTGCGGTTCATATCAATCGAACCCAGCATCCCTTCAGCAGCCGCAACCGCAATTTCATGCTCAAAGCTATGCCCGGCAAGGATCGCGTGGCCCTGCTCGAGATTTAGCTTCACTTCGTTCTCCAACCCATACTTCCTGAGAAAACCGATGCAAGTAGCTGCGTCATAGTCGTATTGGTGCTTGGAAGGTTCCTGAGGTTTCGGCTCCACAAGAATGGCGCCTTTGAACCCGATCTTGTGTTTGTACTCTACGACCATGTTCAGGAAACGGCCCATGTGATCCAATTCGGTTTTCAAGTCCGTGTTCAGAAGAGTTTCGTAGCCCTCACGACCACCCCACAGAACATAGTTTTCGCCGCCCAGTTTGTGAGTTGCATCCATACAGGATTTCACTGTCGCTGCAGCGAATGCAAAAACGTCGGGATCAGGATTAGTACTGGCGCCAGACATCCAACGACGATGACTGAACATATTGGCCGTACCCCAAAGCAGATTGGTGCCAGAAACTTGCATCTTTTCACCGATATAGTCGGTGATTTCTTCTAATGTTCGCAAGTTATCGGCAAAATTTCCCTGTTCGGGCCGGATATCAGCGTCGTGCCAGCAAAAGAATGGCTGGCCCAGTATCTCGAACAATTCGAACGCAATATCCGCTTTCAGGCGGGCACGATCCATCTCATCCTGTGGATGCCACGGACGATCAAATGTCGGACCGCCAAACGGATCCCCACCCTCCCACGCGAAGGAATGCCACCATGCCACTGCAAATCGCAGATGGTCTTCCATACGCTTGCCCATAACGATCTCGTCCGGGTCGTAGTGACGAAAGGCCAACGGGTTCTTGCTATCCATGCCTTCAAACTGGACCTTCTCGATCCCTTCAAAAAATCCACTTGGCATTTCTGCCCCCTACTCTGCTTTTTGTCCTGGCTGCTTACCGAGAATGATCATCGACAAAAGATCGTCATCAGTGACATCTGCGATATCGACCGTCCCAACCAGTTTTCCGTTCTTCATGACCGAGGCGCGGTCGCACAGTTCCATGACGGCATGCACGTCGTGATCGATCAGAAATATCCCGATGCCTTGCGCCTTTAGCTGGTGGATCAGGTCCGCCACCATCTTCGTTTCATGTGGTCCCAGCGCCGCTGTCGGTTCGTCCATGATCAGGATACGGGCGTTGAAATAAACGGCCCGAGCAATCGCCACAGACTGTCTTTGACCACCTGACAGGGCGGAAACCGGGTCGTTGAACTTCTGAAAGTTCGGGTTGAGCTGCGCCATGATCTTGCGGCATTCAGCCTCCATCGCGGCGTCATTGACCAAGCCAAAAGGCGTCGTCATCTCGCGCCCCAGGAACAGGTTTGATGTGGCATCCAGATTGTCGGCCAACGCGAGCGTCTGGTAGATCGTTTCGATGTTATTCGCCCGGGCGTCGCGGGGATTGCCAATCTCGACTGGCTTGCCATCAATCAGGATCTCACCGTGATCCATCTGATAGGCGCCGGACAGAACCTTGATCAGAGTGGACTTCCCGGCCCCATTATGGCCAAGCAGGCCAACGACTTCACCCGGATAGAGATCGACCGACACATGGTCGACGGCCTTGATCCCACCGAAGGAAACCGAAATATCGCGCATCTCGACCAATGGCGGCGCGCCCGAACCGCGTCCGGAGTTGGGAGGTGCTTTTTGCGTGTCCTGAGCTTGCATCACTTAGCCCCCAGTCGCTTGCGGTAGACGATGTCGATATAGACGGCCAGCACGAGGACGCTGCCGACGACGATGTTCTGAAACGGCGCGTCAACGCCAACCATTGCCATGCCCGATTGTAGCGCCTGCATGATCAATGCACCAAGGATCGCGCCATAGATGGTACCGATGCCGCCCGACAATGCCGTTCCTCCGATCACTGCAGCGGCGATGACGCGCAGCTCGTCCAGTGTGCCAATGTCGTTTGAGTGGTTTGCAAGGCGCGCCGAGGCGACCACAGCGGACACGGCGCACAAGAAGCCCATCAAAGCAAAGATTTTCACGGTCAGCAGCCGAGTGTTGATACCTGAAAGCTCTGCCGCATCCGGGTTGCCGCCAGTGGCAAAGATGTACCGACCAAACCGGGTTTTTCGTGCCACGATCGTCAGGGTAACCGCTACTATGATTAGTATGAGGACAGAAATTGGTATGCCGTATCCTACAACCAGACCTTCTGGCATTGTCTCGCCGCGCGCTTCGAACATACGTTGCAGCCGGCGCGTCGGAATGGCGTAGCTGTTTACGATGTAAACGTACCCAAGGATAGCAATTGCGATTATCCCGGCCAGAGTGGCCTCGGCCCAAACAGGTTTTACCGGGAAACCATGTGACGCTTTTGCGCGTCGACCACTCCACAAAGCCCAGATCGCGATTGCGGTAGCAAACAAGCCGAACAGCCAGCTTGTTGTCGTTCCCAATGTTCCGTTGGTCCCGCCAAACATCAGAAATGTGCTATCCAGAGGACCAATCGTCTGGCCGCTGGTCAAATACCACGCCACGTTTCGCCAAACCAGAAACCCACCAAGCGTAACGATGAACGCTGGTATCGTCAGATAGCCGACCATCCAGCCATGAAACGCACCAATCAGCGTGCCGACAAACAGCCCGACTACAATGGTGATCGCCCAGGTTGCAGGATTGTTCAAACCCATCCCAAGTATTTGCGGCAAAAGCTCGGTTTGCGTCATTGCCATCACGGCCGAGGTTGTTGCCAGCAGCGCTCCTACCGACAAGTCGATGTGTCGCGTGACGATAATGAACACCATTCCGCACGCCATAATGGCCACTGAAACCGTCTGGATGGAGAGATTGAACAGGTTCCGAGGTGTCAAGAACCGTCCGTCCGTGAAGATGTTGAACCCGATACACAGGATGACAAACGCGCCGATCATTCCCAAAAGCCGCATGTCCAGTTCCAGTTGCTGGAACAGGCTGGGTTTCGCTTTTTCAGGTATCGGCTGAGACGAAGTTTCGGTCATTTCCGATCTTTCATATTCAGCATTTGCCCCAGGCCCAGACTAAGAGGCCCAGGGCTGAGTGGTTTAGTTACAAGGGGCAGGTCCGTTTTCAACGCCTTGGCAAAGATCTTCCAGCGGGATCCATCCGGCATCTACAACCACGGACAGGTTGTCCTTAGTGATTGGAACAGGCGCTAGGAAAACCGAGTTCATCTCGGTCCCACCCGGTGACGTCCAGCTCACTGCACCTTCGACCTCGGCAGGGCTTGTCCCACCGCTCAAAGCAACAGCAATTTCGCCAGCGGCCTTTCCAAGTTCGCGAGCATCCTTCCAAACCGAAACCGTCTGCGTTCCCAGTGCGACACGGTTCAATGCTGCATGGTCGCCGTCCTGACCGGAAACCGGAATGCCTTCCATGCCCTGTGCGGTCAGCGCAGCAACAACACCGCCTGCAGTACCGTCATTCGACGCAACGACAGCATCCACGTTGTTTTCGTTCGCGGTCAGGATTTGTTCCATGTTCCGCTGCGCGTTCGCGGGCAACCAGCCATCGGTATAGGCTTCACCAACGATTACGATGTCACCGCTGTCCACTGCTGCTCCGATAATTTCCTGCTGTCCACCCCGCAAAAAATCTGCGTTCGGATCAGTAGGAGAGCCCTTGATCATCACGTAGTTGCCCTTGGGCATGGCCTCAAAAACAGCCCGGGCCTGCATTCTGCCGACTTCCACATTGTCGAACGTCAGATAGAACGCACGGTCGTCCTCAATTAGGCGATCATAGGCAATGACTGGAATACCTTCGTCCGCCGCAGCCTGAACAGCTGGTCCGATTGCCTGCGCGTCCTGCGCCAGGATGATAAGCGCGTCCACGCCCTGGGCGATCAGGCTTTCAATGTCCGATAGCTGCTTTGCAGAAGACGATTGCGCGTCTGCCGAAATATACTCGGCACCGCCTCCTTCAAGCGCCGATTTAATTGCCGCCTCATCCGTTTTCCAACGCTCTTCCTGAAAGTTCGACCAACTTACGCCGACCACTGGCTCTGCGAATGCGGTCGAAGCCAACAAAGTGGCCACAACCGAAAAGCTGAGAATTCTTTTCATGATTTCCTCCCATTTGCCGAGCCATCGCATTTCGATTCGCGGCTCTCACAGATTTGAATACCATATTTATTTCAGCCGGTAAAATATTTACTCTACAAGAGGCACCCAAATTCAAATAGATTGGGCCAACAGCAAGATTCGCGAGGACAAGATGCTGAAAAGCAAAGCCTCTCCGGTTTCTTTGGAACAAAGAAATACGACCCGCCTGCGGGTATTGGAGCACATCAGAGCCAAGGGGGCCGTCTCGCGGATCGATATTGCATCCGCCTTGCAAACCAGCCCTGCGACTGTCACCGCCGCCACGGCTGATCTCATCTCGGCCGGGCTGGTCAAAGAGACTGAAAGCCAGGCACAGTCAAAGTCGGGGAAGAGAGGCAGACCCAGAGTATTGCTGCAATTGGACGGCCAGATGCACCTTGTGGCCGGTCTAAAAGTGGCTCGGCAAGTGATCTCGGTTATTTTGGTCGACTTTGAAGGTCACGAAGTCGCATCCTATAAATATGCTTTGGATCACGCCAGAATGTCGCCGCAAGAATTTGTATCGGCGATCCGCGAAGCTCTTGAAGAAACCTGCAAACAGATCGATAGTTCTGTCGCTCATTTGGCAGGTGTTTCTATCGGGGTGGCTGGACTGGTCGATGCAAACAAGAATTTTGTCCACTGGTCTTCTTCGATTACTGAGAGAAACATTGATTTTAGCCACTTGCTTTCAAGTGAGCTCCCCTGCCCCGCATTCGTTGACAACGACGCCAATCTTGTCGCCAAGGCCGAACAGCTTTTTGGCTTGGGTAAGGGTTTAAAAAACTTCCTCGTTGTTACGATCGAACACGGTGTTGGCCTTGGCATCGTATTGGACGGTAACCTATACCGAGGAGAACGAGGCTGCGGCGCTGAGTTTGGGCACACCAAAGTTCAACTTGACGGAGCCCTTTGCCAATGCGGTCAACGCGGATGTTTAGAAGCCTATGTAGGCGACTATGCTTTGATCCGCGAGATGACAGTCACCGGTCATACCAACGACATGGAAACCGTTTCCGACATACATGACCGCGCCAACTCAGGTGACGAAAGAGCTTCATCAGTGCTTGCCCGCGCAGGTCAGATGTTTGGCCTCGGGATTTCCAACCTGATCAACTTGTATGACCCAGAGTGCATTATCGTCTCGGGGGCACAAATGAGCTTTGAGCATTTGTGTTCCAACGAAGTTATGGCCCGCATTCAAAACGGCGTTGTGAATGTCGATGCACCTTTGCCCCAGATCAAAGTTCATCACTGGGGTGACATGATGTGGGCCAAGGGGGCGGCAGCCTATGGAATTGAGCAAATCTCGATTCTCAAGGTCAAGGAGCTGACGTCGAATGCGTCTTGAGTCTGCGATCATTGCGACTTTGGCTACAGGTGTGAATGCGGGCGCTGATGCTCTTGAGTTTAAAAATGTGGATGTACCAAAACATGTCTATGATGGCGGGTGGGAGCACTTTGTTGGCGGTGGTGTGGCCGTTTTCGATTGCAATGGGGACTCGCTGCCAGAACTCTTTTTGGCTGGCGGTTCCAACCGGTCTCAACTGTTCATCAATACCTCGAAGGAACAAATAGCATTTCAGGCAAAGACGCCTGAAGACCTTTCGCTGGCCGGTGTGACCGGCGCCTACCCTCTCGACGTTGATAGCGACGGCGTAGTGGATCTGGCGATTTTGCGTGTCGGCGCAGACCTGCTTCTTCGGGGCAATACCGACTGCCAATTCAGCCCTTTCACTGAACTCGGGTTTCAGTCGGAGGATCTCTGGACCACAGGGTTCTCGGCGACATGGGAAAGCGGGCAAACTTTACCGACCTTGGCGTTTGGCACCTATGTTGATCGGTTTGATCCCGAAGGTCCCTTTGAATCCTGCGGACCAACCCTTTTGTACCGCCCAGAAGACGACTTGTATCACGAGCCACTTCATCTTGAGCCCGGCTACTGCTCACTTTCTATTTTGTTTTCGGACTGGGCCCGAACTGGCCGCGCTGATCTTCGCGTCAGCAACGACCGTCACTACTATGTTCGCGGCGGTCACGAGCAGTTATGGGCGATGGAGTCTGAGCCTCGGCAATACTCGGAAGACGAAGGTTGGCTTCCATTTTCGATCTGGGGAATGGGGATCGCCTCTCGCGACCTTACAGGAGATGGATTTCCCGAAGTTTATCTGACTTCGATGGGTGATCAGAAACTCCAGATTTTTGACCCAGTGACAAACGGCCCGACCTGGCGCGATGCAACTTACGAAAAGGGCACGACCGCTCATAGACCGCATATCGGTGGAGACGGAAGGCCATCCACCGGGTGGCACGCACAGTTTGGCGATGTCAACAACGACGGCCGGGACGATATATTCGTGGCCAAGGGAAACGTAGAACAGATGCCCGATGCTGCTCTGAACGACCCCAATAACCTACTACTACAGAACTCCGAAGGTCAGTTTATTGAAGCTGCAGCAGATGCCGGTGCTGCCTCGATGGCTAAGTCTCGCGGCGCGGCGCTTGTTGACCTTAACAACGATGGGAAGCTGGATCTGGTGGTCGTCAACCGAGGTTCTGAGCTCGAAGTCAGCCAGAACACTTCTCAGGGTGGCAACTGGCTATTGATTGATGTCACTCAGGATCAATCCAATCACGCAGCAATTGGTGGATTTATTGAAGTCAAAACCTCGCTGGGTGTTCAGACCCGCGAGCTAACAATCGGCGGCGGTCACGCTGGTGGTATCGCTGGGTTTCAGCATATTGGGCTTGGGAGTGAGGACAAGGTGCAGGTTCGTATGATCTGGCCGGATGGGTCGAAAGGCGAGTGGCTGGACTATCAGCCCAACCAAATCATACGTCTTCACCGCTGATTACTTTTCAACCGTCAACCCGCTTGGAACTTGGTCGGGCACACCTAGCCGCTCTGCCGGGTCTTCAAGGCTTGCCAGAAATCTGAGAAGAGCGTCGATTTCCTGATCTGTCAGGCTTACTTTCGACAAGCTGTTGCTTTGGGCAATCGCACCCAAGTGCTGATTATCCGACATTACTCTTTGGTCGTCAGAGCCGGGGAAGTCCGGCAAGGTGGCCATCTCGATCGAGTAGTTTCGCAAGGACGCCAACGGGTCCAGATGATGGCGTACTATATCCTCAAGTTCAGCATAGGCTCCGTTGTGTCCGTATGGCGCAGTCAGGGTCACGTTGCGCAGAGATGGCGTACGAAAAGCAAAGGCGTCTTTTGAATCGCCGGTTACGCGAAGACGCCCATCGTCCCTGACATGGTTTTCAAATCGCGCCGCCTTTCCCGGGCCGATTTGCGGCATTGCGATCGAATGAAACTTGTGATCCGTCTGAAACCAGCCCGAATGGCAGTTGCTGCAGCCAGCCTTTCCATAGAACAGGCCCATGCCAATTTCGGCCTCTTCTGACAATTCAGCCTCACCTCGCATCGCACGATCGAAGAGGCTGTTATCCGCGCGCCACTCGAACGCGATGAAGTCTGCGATTACGTTGGCAATTGCCGTGAACGTAACTCCATCATCCGGCGCTATATCCTCAAACCTCTGCTCGTACTCTGGAATGGCCGCAACACGTTCTGCAATCAGATCCCACGCACCGCCTTGCTGAGTCAGAAATCCGAGGCGAACCGCTTTGCTCACGTCATTCTCAGAATAGTGACCCGCCATTTCGTCTGGCGACAAAACCGGGAACATGGCTTGTGCGGCCAGCGCTGAATTGAAACCAGACCGCATATGAGTACCCAACGGGGTTCTGATACCATCAGGTTGCGTTGGGTCTGCCTCTAGTCGCCCATCATGGAAAAACGTCGTGAACTCATTAGCTCCGAGGTTCCAAAGCCCTGGTGAGTTTCGAGGAATACGTTGTTCCGGGGTATTCCCTGGGTCCAATGTCCGCTCTGGACCCAACCCAATTCCCCCTTCCCCTATACCAAGGGAAACACCGTCGGACGTGCCAAGCCTGGGATGATGACAGGTCGCGCAGCTAATATTCTTGTTGCCAGACAAAATCGGGTCATAGAACAGCAAACGCCCCAGCTCAGCACTTGCAAAGTCGGGCTCAAGGAACTCCGGCAGAGAACCAAGCGATTGGGCGCGCGCACCATCCACCGCTGAGATTGTTGAGCCTATAATCAAGAATAGCGAAACTGCTCTCATGTCATTCCTCAGAAACTTCTAGAATAAGTTCCTGCCGATACGGGTTCTCCGGAGTATAGATGATTGAGGGAAACGACGAGATATTCGGTGCATTGGGATAACCCGATGGCTCGATACACACACCACGCGAAGCGCGACGCGGTTTTGTCAGCTTATAGCCCGAATAAACCTGCGCTCCGGGTTGGTCAGAGTAGACTGTCAACGCACGGCCAGAGGGTGAAGTGAGTTCCGCCACCGGAGCCTTAGCGCCGCGATCATGATCAAAGCAAAAATAGTGATCAATCCCATCAGGCACACTTCCAATCGTATTGGGCGTTGAAAAATCCAACCCTTTTTCGTTGGTCGCAAGTACTCTGCCCGACGGAATACCCTGATCGTCGATTTCCAGATACCAAATTGAAGCGAGTGTCAGCTTATGCTCGTCTACCCCTTCTGCAGCACCCAAAGTGTAGTAGTTGTGCTGTGTAATGCTTATAGGCGTCGGCCGGTCAGGCTGTGCAGTTATTGAATAGACCAAGCGTGAGCCCTGTAGGCGGATCCTGACTTCGAACCTGATATTCCCCGGAAAGCCTCCCTCTCCATCGTGAGAAACGTAGCTCAGCAAAACCTCGTTCTGTGCAATCTGTTCGAGTTCCCAAAACTTTTTAGACAGCCCATCGCCGCCGCCATGCAGGGTGTTTTTGCCCTCGTTGGCGTTCAATTCAAAACTGGTACCATCCAAGTCAAACGTCGCGCCTCTGATCCGGTTGGCAACGCGCCCAACAATTGCGCCCAGGTAACGCGTATCGGTGAGATACTCATTTGGGTCCTCGAACCCAAGGATGAGCGGGACATCCTTGTACCACCAACCCTGCGTTATAGCCCCATAGTTCAGGACCGAAACACGCATATCCCCGTCCATGATAATAGCAGCTTCAATCTCAGAGGCTTTACCCGTTTCTGGTTTCATCTTACTGCCAGCGGCGCAAGCGCCTGATAGAATTGCTTGTATCTCCGGTATTCGTTTTCGTAGGCGTCAATCAGATCGCCGCGTGGTTCAATGCGTTCCTGAATTTCCGGCGGCGTCATGACTTGCGCCGGTTCAGCGCCGTTGGCAGCACATATCGCGAGGCGCGCAGCGCCCATTGCGGCACCGAATTCGCTGCCCTTTGGCAAATCCAGCGGGACTTGCAAAACAGTAGCCAAAGTTTCCAGCCAGAACCGAGATCGCGCACCTCCTCCAACTGCCATAAGGCTATTTGGCTGGGTTCCGGTGCTCTTCAGTGCTTCCAGGCAATCTCTCATTCCAAAAGAAACACCCTCCATTACAGACTGGATCAACTCAGCGGGTTCCGACGAGATGTCCACGCCCAAAAACGCGCCTCGGATATGGCTATCGTTATGCGGTGTCCGTTCTCCTGACAGATATGGCAAGAACGTGATCGCAGAAGGTCTATTCAATTTTTCCGGCAAAGATGCAGCGAGTTTCTCCACAGGTTCACCCAAATTGCGAGCAAGCCAATTCATGCTGTTCGTTGCTGAAAGCATGACGCCCATTTGAATCCACCGATCCGGGACTGCGTGGCAAAAACAGTGCACAGCGGTTTCCGGATCAGGAGCATAGGCTTCCCGCGCTACAAGCAACACGCCAGAGGTTCCGAGTGAGACAAAACCGGTGCCGTCGTTGATGCTCCCGATCCCGCAGGCAGCGGCAGCATTGTCGCCAGCACCTCCAGCCACGACAACCGGATTCGAAAGCCCCCACTCCTGCCTCAAACGGACCTTCAACTCTCCACTCGGATCACTGCCTTCGACCAAGCGCGGCATCTGCTCGACACGCATGTGACCTATGGCCAGCGCCCTTTCTGACCACTGCCGAGTGTAAACGTCCAGCCAGGATGTTCCCGCGCTGTCAGACATGTCTGAGACATATTCTCCAGTAAGCCAAAATCGCAAATAATCTTTCGGCAGCAACACCTTGCCCACCTTTGAGAACACATCCGGCTCATTCGCACGCAACCATTCGAGTTTCGGCGCCGTAAACCCCGGAAAGACGATGTTTCCCGATATTGCGCGCATCTCTGGTGTTTGATCCAGTGTCCGCGCTTCGGCGGCTGACCGAGTATCGTTCCAAAGAATGCAGGGCCTCAATATTTCGCCATCAGAATCCAGTAGTGTAGCGCCGTGCATGTGTCCGCTGAGGCCAATACCTCGCAATTTTGAGAATGCTTGCTGGTTGCCAATGCGGAGCTTTCCAACAACCTCTTCGCAAGCGTTGGTCCAATCCAAAGGATCCTGCTCAGACCAACCAGGCCTAGGCGTCGAGGTGGAAATGCTGACTTCGGCATCACCGACAACGTGTCCTGTGTCATCTACCAGAATCCCGCGGAGACCTGACGTTCCCAAATCCAATCCTAGATACATTCAACGCTACCCGGCTAAATATTTTAGCGATTAAAATTATTCGAAACCGTGTTCTTGTCAAGGTTTCGTAAAAGATATGTGCTCCAATTACGACTGGTTCAGAATGTCCGTCTATGTGGCAAACAAAATTCGAGCCACTGGATAAGAGTCGCGCGTCGCTTCCGGTTCATCGTGTCTTGCTAGGACTTGGTTGATCGGACAGAATACCCTGCCCTAGCACACGGCCCGTAAGAGACGTTCATTGTGTCAGGCCACGCCGCAATGCAGCTTCATCAATCCGGACTTTCGCCGCGACCGCAAAATTCGGCGGTGGTAGAACTCATATTCTGCGGACAAAGAAGAAATCACAATGCATGTTGACTGCCCTTTGCTGCCGCTTACTTGGCAAAGCCGCTGCCGCAGTGTGGACGCCAAAGTAGCTGTTTGCTTTGGATGCCAGAACCTAGTTCAACAAAAGTCGTGGTCTGCGTGACAGCTGTTACGTCACCTGCCGGTTCAAATGGCACTGAGCGACCGACAGAAATTTGTTCGCATTACTTTCTTCGGGACAGTAAACTCTCGGATTACCGTTCCAGGTAACCTTATCACTTAATCCGCAGATTGGTGAAAACCACGTTCGGTACGCGGTCAGAAAAACTCTGGCTTTGAGATCTTTGAATACGGACGAGAGTCATCGCTTTAAGCCGTTAGGCAACTCCTCGCTCCACTTTCGCAGTTCGTCGAGAAACCCAAGTGCAGTGCGGCCAAGGTCAGTGATAGAATACTGCACGGAAACCGGCGCGGTATCCATCACGTGTCGGTTCACCAGCCCTTGATCCTCTAGCTGGCGCAGCCGCTCGGCAATCATCTTTTTGCTGGCCCCACCGAGCATCCGAGCAAGATCGTTGAAGCGCACCGGACCATCCTTCAGGTGCCATAGTATGGACCCGGTCCATTTGCCGCCGATGATCCGCATGCCCCGTTCAATTGGGCATGGTTCCTGACAGGCCTCTGTCACAATTCGGCGCCCTTTAACATCTGCGTCCACCCGCGCCCGCATTGTTATCCTTTTCCTCATGCTTAAGGTTACTAAAAGTATACTGGTTGATTTTCTTTACCTCAACACTCAAATGCTCCCAACCCCCTCATACGTCAAGGGGTTCACACAATGCACATATAGGATATGGACATGAGCAAAATCCTGATCGTGAACGGCACTCAGCCTTATGAGTTCGCCCCCGGACAATTGAACGCCAGCCTGGCCGAACTCGCACGCGACACGTTGGCCGCAATGGGCCACGAGATACGCATGACCACCGTTGCTGAAGCCTATGACGCAAATTCAGAGGTCGAGGCGCATGTTTGGGCCGATACGGTCATCATGCAGTTCCCGGTAAACTGGATGGGCGTCCCATGGGTTTTCAAGAAATACATGGATGAGGTCTACACAGCCGGGATGGATGGCCGCCTATGCGCAGGCGACGGTCGCACCGCCGACGCACCAAAGGCCAATTACGGCATGGGTGGATCACTGCACGGCAAGACATACATGCTGTCGGTGACCTTCAATGCGCCGAAAGAAGCATTCGACAACCACGCCGAGCCGTTCTTTGCCGGAGCAAGCGTTGACGATCTGCTGCGCCCGATACATCTGAACGCCAAGTTCTTCAGCATGCAAGCCCTACCGACATTCGCTGCTTTCGATGTTATGAAGAACCCCGAAATCGACGCCGATTTCGCTCGATTTGACGCGCATCTGAAAACCACTTTTTTCGAGGTCGCACATGTCCCAGCCTGATATTCACCTGTATACCGCAGGCACGATGAACGGCTACAAACCGGTCATTTTTCTGGAAGAGGCAGGTCTCCCCTACGACCTGACCCATATCAACTTTTCCAAACAGGAACAAAAGGCGCCGGACTATTTAGCGCTGAATCCGAACGGAAAGATCCCAATGATTGAGGACCGCTTGGAAGGCCGCGCGATTTTCGAATCCGGTGCGATCTTATGGCACTTGGCCGAGAAATACGGACAGTTCCTGCCATCCGACCCGGTCAAACGGTCCGAAGTAATGCAATGGATGCTGTTTCAGGTTGGGCACGTGGGACCGATGATGGGACAGGCGATGTATTTCCAGCACATTGCTGCGCCCAATGGCCACGAAGAGCCGTTTTCAATCCGTCGCTACGTGGACGAAAGCCGCCGCTTAATGGAGGTGATGAACTCGCGTCTGGACGGGCGTGATTGGATCGCTGCCGACGAATACACGATTGCCGACATGATGCTGTACCCCTGGGCGCGTGCATACGTCTGGGCAAAAGTAGATGTGTCGGACCTACCGCATCTGAATGCTTGGTTCGATCGCATTGATGCCCGGCCGGCCGTGCAGCGGGCTTTGACCATCCCAAAGGCCAACCCCCAATTCTGGGATGCCAACGCAGATTCCCGCGCCTTTGCCAAAGAAAACGCCGCGCGATTTTCCAGCGATGTGAAAGGAAACTGAACCGTGCATGACGCTCCCACCATCCGCGTAGATATCGTATCGGATGTTGTCTGCCCGTGGTGTGTGATCGGCTACCGCCAGCTTGCTAAGGCTGCGCGCGACGCCCAGATCGCACTAGATATCCATTGGCATCCATTCGAGTTGAACCCGCAGATGGCCGAGGGTGGCGAGAATCTGCGCGAACACCTGGCGGCAAAATACGGGACCACTTTAGAGGGATCGATCAAGGCGCGGGCCCACCTCACCGAGATAGGCGCAGCACTGGGGTTTACGTTCAATTACGCCGATGACATGCGGATGTATAACACCTTCCGAGCGCATCAGTTGATTGACTGGGCAACGGAACTAGGAAAAGGCCACGAGATGAAGCAGGCACTTTTTGCGGCCTTCTTTACCCGCCGCGAGGACGTCTCGGACATGCAGGTTCTCGCCGACGCGGCCGCAGGCATCGGGCTGAACCGCACCAATGCGCTTGCCATGTTCCAAAGCGAAAAACGGGCCGACAGTGTTCGCCAGAAAGAACAGTTCTGGATCGGCCAAGGTACTCAGGGCGTGCCCGCAATGGTGTTCAACCAACGTCACCTTGTAACCGGCGCGCAAGGCGAAGAAAACTACGCCCGCATTCTGTTACATCTGCAAGATAACAGGGCCGCGTGACGCCGGTGAGTACCGGCCCGAGTTGCATGATTGCCGCGAGGTTAGCTGGGTGTCTTCCGGCATGCCCTCGCTTGACAACCGTTACGGGGGTTGCAAGCTCATGGTCTCCACGACAACCTTCGTCTTTAAATATCAACTCAATCAAGGTGGCCGCATGCCGGCCACTACAGTCTATCAACTTTCAAGAGTTTCCAATTTATGGCACTGCATGACCACCCCATGTGGCGAAAGCCGCAACATCATCAAGACCTCGACCACGCGCATGAACATGTCCACTGGGCCGAGCTTTTCTATGACCTGATCCATGTCGTGACGATATTCCTGCTGGGCAACTATCTGTCACATCACCTCGATCTGCATGGGTTTCTTGTGTTCGCTGGGGTCTTTATCACGCTCTGGTACGCGTGGGGTGAGCTCAGTATTTTCAACTCGATCTACGTCAGTACTGATTTCTGGCACCGCCTGATCATGTCGGTAATGATCTGTACGGTGATGTTCATGGCCGCAGCGATCCCGGCCATCGACGGAAAAGGCTGGGTTTTCTTTGCGTTGGGTTTTGCCGCAAACCGGGCCATGATCGCGGCGTTGTATTATCGCGCCAGACGGGCAAATTCATCAGGCGAGTCGATGTCGACGGCGCAGATCCGCAATTTCTCGGTCTTTGCATTGATCTTTGCGATCACGGCGTTTCTTCCCGCACCACTTGCGTATTGGGTGTTTGCGGCCGCGATGGTTGCCACGCAGGCGATGTACATGATCCCCGGCGTCACTGTTCTGCGCTTTGAGCGCTTCGTCCCGCGCCTTGGCCACATGGCCGAGCGGTTTGCCCTTTTGACACTGATCGTTTTAGGCGAAGGGTTCTTTAAACTTGTCGTTACCCTTTCTGAAAAAGGTATCTACAAAGTTTCGCCCGACGTGCTGGTCAACTTCGTCATCGGCGGCGTTTCGATGTTCGTCATGTGTTGGATCTATTTCGACTTTGTCGGTAATGCCAAACCA
Source organism: Ruegeria sp. BI12 (assembly GCF_056537985.1). Classification (NCBI taxonomy): domain Bacteria; kingdom Pseudomonadati; phylum Pseudomonadota; class Alphaproteobacteria; order Rhodobacterales; family Roseobacteraceae; genus Ruegeria; species Ruegeria sp. BI12. The sequence continues at coordinate 743,403 of NZ_JBQFSL010000002.1, forward strand.
AAGGACAAGAGGGTGTCAACTTTGGTCACCTGGTGGCTTGCGCACCTGATCTTGATGTTGTGCGGCGTCATGGTCGGCGTAGCTCTTGCAGCTGAGGTCAAAGTTGGGTTTTGGGAGCCATACCCAACCGAGTATGCCGCCATTGGCTGTTTCGGTCTTGCCGGCTACATCGCCATGCTTTGGGTGCTTCAGAACGTCATCGAACACCGTTTGGCGTCGGACTTCGGGCGCTGGGATGTCCGGGTGTTTGGGATCGTTTTGGCAATCGCCTGTTTCTATATCGTCCCACATGTCCCCTCATTGGTTGGAAATCTGATCTGGGGGACAGCCTTGCTATCGCAAATCGCGATACCCTTGATACGCGCCTGGACGAAGTTTCGGCATGAGTGAAGCAGTGACGGGTTCGAGCGGTCTTAGAAGACGAGTTTATTGGTGGCTTGAACGCCCGAACCGGGCTGCCACCGGCCCCTGGTTGCTGGAACTGGCGCTGATCGCCCTTATAACGCTGAACGTCGCCGCCGTCATCCTTGAGACGGTCGACTCTATCTATGACCGCTGGGGGTTTGCGCTTAATGTTTTTGAGAGTCTGTCTCTGTTCGTATTCGTTATCGAGTACGCAGGCAGACTCTGGGTTGCGACGGAAAACCCAAATTACAGAACCCGTGCTTCCTGGGCCGTTTCCCCGATTGCTATCATCGACCTACTGGCGATATTGCCAGCGCTGCTTTACCTGTTTTTCCCGGTTGACCTCCGTCTGCTGCGAACCTTCCGTATGTTGCGGCTACTCAAACTCACGCGGTATTCGCCCGCACTGGGCATGTTGCTAGCCGTGTTCGAAGAAGAAGCCGGCGCCTTTTTTGCAGGCTTCTTCATCCTGATGGTGATGCTGATCTTTGCCGCCAGCGGTGCTTGGCTGGCAGAGCACGAAGCGCAACCAGAGGCATTCGGCTCGATCCCAGCAGCGATGTGGTGGGCGATGGCGACGCTGACGACCGTTGGCTATGGCGACGTGACCCCCGTGACGGTTGCCGGTAAGATCTTCGGCGCTGCGATCACGGTGATTGGCATCGGTATGGCTGCATTGCCTGCAGGGATCATCGCCAGCGGTCTCAACGACCAGTTGCACCGCCGACGAGCCAGCCTTGAGCGCGAGTTTCGTAAAGCGTTAGAGGATGGCGATATCTGCGAGGCGGACGAGGCAGACATCGATGCAGTTCGCAAGCAGTTGGGCCTGTCGCGCCGCGCCGCTGATCATATCCGAAACCGCGTTCATGCCGAAACGATGTCACAGGTTGATCACTGTCCCACCTGCGGTCAGCCCACGAAGCAAAGTGACAAGCCCTGAACGGTCACTTCCGTTCTGCACTCGTCAGCTTGATGGCCCGAACAAGCTGTCTACCGTGTCTGAGATTTGCTTGGAAAAACGAGCAGTCAATTCGCTGGCGTTCGTTTTTCCGTACATCCCCCCAATCGCGGTCATTGATATGGCAAAATACTGCACCGCACCGATCAGTTGAAATACCCGGGCGCGCAATTCGATTTCACTTGCTTCCTGCCCAGCCGGGGTATGGCTGGCGATCTCAATCAACCTGTCCAGATAAGCCTTCATAGGCCAAACTTTGGCATTCGCGTGAACGTCCAATAACGCTCGAACAGTCAGACGCGCGTCATCGGGCAGCGACAAGTTGGACGCCAGAAATCGATCGAGATAGGTTTTTAGGTGCATCACTGGGTCGGGCTGTTTCGCCGCTTCGATTTCAGCAAATTGCCTGCTAGCGAGGCCGGATAGAACCTCGGAGTACAGCTTTTGCTTCGTTCCAAAGAAATGTAGCAAGGCCTGTTTTGACACACCTGCTTCGCCGGCCAAGGCGGCAAGGCTTACGCCATGATAGCCGTGGGTTGCAAACTGTTTCGAGGCGACCGTCAAATAGCCTACCCTCGGATCGTTTTGCCTGTTCATGGAACGCTCTCCTTTTGTGACGCTACGTATCAGATGAACTTATGCTTACCAAGTGGTAATTAACTTACCGAACGGTAAGTGAGGGGCAGCGCGTTGGACAGACAAACAGAAATCGAACTGATAAAAGAGATCATCGGACTGGCGGACCAGAAGTCGGCTTTCCTGGATGATACGATCGCGCACTCCCCGATTTCACGCTACTCCAGCCCGGAACGGTTCGAGCGTGAGCGGGCTTTGATCTTCAGGCGACGCCCTGTCATAGTCGCGCAAAGCTCGGAGCTTGAAGTGCCTCGTGCTTTTCTGACCAAACGGTTTTTAGACTTACCTGTTTTGCTGACACGCGATGAAAATGGGAATGTTCGTGCTTTCCTTAACGTTTGCCGTCACCGCGGCGCGAAATTGGAACGAGAGGCAAAGGGCTGCAAGCGCGTCTTTACTTGCCCCTACCACGCCTGGAGTTGGACCAACGAAGGTGATTTGCGTGCGGTGCCGCAAGAAGCGCAGGGTTTTCCCGACCTTCCACGCGCTGAGCGCGGCCTGCGTCGATTGCCCTGCGCTGAGAAAAATGGGTTCATCTGGATCGTTGCAGATCCAGATCTCGCTGAGATGCCGGATATTGATGGCTGGCTTGCGGGGATCAGTACAGAACTGGATTGGATCGGACTGGATCAACACCGCATCGCAGCGATCGAAGAGATTGACATTAAAGCAAACTGGAAGCTGTTGATGGAAGGCGGCATGGAAGCTTATCACTTCCGGGTCGCCCACAAGAACACGATAGGCCCCTATTTCCCCGACAATCTGCTGACCTACCAGATGTTTGGTCCGCATATGCGCGCAATTCTGCCTCGGATTTCAATGCTGGATATGCGCGATATGCCCGAAGACAATTGGGAAATACGACGGGATGCCAATATGGTGTTCACCTTAATGTCAAACTCTCAGCTTTTGGTGCAACAGGACCATGTTATGTGGTTCCATTTCGAACCCATTGCCCATGACTTGACCCATGTCCGTATGGCAACGCTGGTTCCAAGTGCCTTGCCAGATACGGAGGAGATGCAAGCACATTGGGACAAGAACCAAAAAATCACAGTGACAGCATTGATGGAGGATTTCGAATTGGGCGAAGAAATCCAATCCGGCTTTGCCTCACGCGGCAATCCAAGCCATCTATTCGGACGTTTCGAAGGCGCGTTACACCGATTTAACGCGTGCGTCGAAGAAATGCTTGCAAGCTAAAAGCCTTTGACCTTCTTGTTAGCGGCCTGGAAGCTCAAAGCTACATCGGGCTCGAAGTGGTAATTCGGCAGAATTCAATGAACGCCTGCTACGGCGGGCAAAGCTGCCTTTCGTGCCGACGTTGTCAATCACAGCAAACGACACGTTCCGGACGTTGAACGCCGCCCGGGCTGCTGTAACGAAGCCTGCAATGGCATCAAAATGCGCTTCAATTGCGACTTCTTTTAACCCCTTGGCGTTGGATGTTTGCTAGCAAATAACTGACAATTCTCTCTTCCGCTGCGCGTCTCTGATCAAAGCCACGAGCCGATAGAAGCCATGAGCCATCTTCGTAAAAGGTATTAACAGGAAAAAGGTCAGAACAGATCCAAGGTGGATGGCAAGCAGTGCAGGCATCAGAATCGTTGAACCGAGGGCGTAAAGGACTAGTCCGCTCAACCCGACAAAGCCGAGCAATAGGACGAAGCCGATTTCACCGCCCCATGCAGACGCGTCGCCGAGCTCGCGATCCGACTTTTGCTTGAGCAGAACCATGGCTGCACAACCTAATGTCAGCAGAATACCACCGGAAACCCCGAAGAGTTTTGGCAGAGACCAGAACCCGTAGGGCGCGTGCAATCCGAACCCGTAGTGCATAACCGTCGCCACCGAGGTCGACGCAAAGCACAGCAGGAAGCCGTACATGATGGCGTGGTGAATGTGGCGTCGGGCCTGACTGAAGCGGTCTTCGTCTTCGAAATTGCAACCCTCGCCGTGGCCTGCGGCCAAGTCTTGCATCTTGCCAGCGCGTTTGAACGCAGCAGTCAGATCAGACATTTGGATGGGTTTGCCACCGACCTCCGCCCAATAGCGCTTCAGGCTGATAGCCACGCTAAAGAGTGGCAACAAGAATGCGGGCGCAAAGATTGCGACCATCGCATTGTGGGACAGGACGGCATAGAACCCCTCTCCTCCGCTGGAACCGATAACGCGAATTGCCCAGAACAGCAGGGCAAAACCGATGACCAGGGCCAGCGCGATTGCGCCACCATGCGTATGGAACCGCCGCGCAAAAGGTTGCGGCCAAGCAAAGCTCTCCCAACTGTCCCGCCGCACTTCAGCCAGAGCTTTCGGCAGGTTTAGGTCAAACTCGTGCGGCGCCGTATACTGACAAGCGTAGTAACACCCCCGGCAGTTGTGGCACAGGTTGGCCAGTTGCGTGATGTCTCCATCCGAGAACGCGCGTTCCGCGTGCAGCGACGGGAAGACCGAACAATAGCCCTCGCAATAGCGGCAAGCGTTACAAATCTCGGCCTGACGGCGGGCTTCTTGGATAAGTTCAGTTTGCATAAGCGGCGGCCTCACGTCCTGCGATGCGTCCAAAAACGGTTCCGATGGTCATGCCGAAACCGGCCAGATACCCCTGCCCCAGGATCGACCCGGCCATGGTCTCGCCGGCGGCCCAAAGGTTTTTGATCTTTCCGTTGGCGGTCGAACATTGCGCCGTGTCGTCGACCTTCAGGCCCAGATAGGTGAAGGTCACACCGGTGCGCAGCGAGTAGCCATAAAACGGAGGCTCCATGATCGGACGCGCCCAGTTCGTCTTGGGCGGTGTCAGACCCGAGGTCGTGACCCCGTCCAACTCAGTCGGATGAAATCCACTGGTATCGCCGCATGCTTCGTTGAATTCAGCAACGGTCGCCTTAAGCTTTTCGGCGGGCAGATCCATCATTGCGGCCAGTTCTTCCAGGGTGTCCGCCTTCAGCGGTGGAAAGACCGACGGCATAAACAGATTCAGAGACTTAGCATCTATGATAACATAGCCAACTTGATCCGGTTGGGCCGCCACCAGACGTCCCCAGATCGCATAGCGCTTGGGCCAAACATCTTCGCCCTCGTCATAAAACCGCTCGGCATTCTTGTTCACGACGATTGAAAACGGCACACAATCCAGGCGGGTGACGATACCGCCATCGAACTTCGGCGCACGCCCGTCAATGGCGACGGCGTGGCATTGCGTCGGATCGCCGACGCTGTCCACACCTTGATCCAACAGATCGGACAGAACCACGCCACGGTTGTAGGGTGTACCCCGGATCAAGAAATTCTTTGCCGGTTCTCCCCATGCACGGGTCAGCCAATCGGTGTCGGCCTGAAACCCACCTGAGGCAACGATGACGGCTTTGGGTGTGATGCGATGAGATTGGCCCTCATAGCTGTAATCGACCCACTCGATCCGATCACCGTTCAACTCCAGATGCGTGACAGCTGCTTCGTACAGAACATCGACACCCAGACCCGCCGCAGTTCGGTAATAGGCGTTCACCAGAGACTTCCCGCCCCCCATAAAAAACGCATTGGTCCGCGCCAGTGACAGTGTCCCGGACAGAGAAGGTTGGAACCGCACGCCGTGTTCTTCCATCCACGGCAGGCATTCCTCGGAGGTTCGAATCGCGAGACGAGCAAGATGTTCGTCGGTTTTGCCGCCAGTGACCTTGAGCAGATCCTCAAGATACTCATCTTCACTGTATTCTTCGATCAGCGGGCCGAGAGGTGCGCCATGCATACAACGAAAATTGCGTGTATGGCGGGAGTTTCCACCACGATAGGGTTTTGGTGCCGTCTCGAGGATCAGAACACGGGCGCCTGCCTCGGCAGCAGTCATCGCGGCGCAGAGGGCAGCATTCCCGCCGCCGATCACAGCGATATCATAAGCTTCCTTTTGGGTGGCCATATCCTGTCTACCTATTGATTTTTGTCGGTTGTCCGGTCGCGTTCTTGCAACGCCCGAATACGCATCCGTTGTGCAGCCTGAATATGCGCGCGCATTTCTGTTTCAGCCGCTGCGCCATCACGGGCCTTTAAGGCAGCCATGACCCGCTTATGCTCTGCCACTGCTGTCTCGGCCCGATCACCGTCCAGCAATTGCGATGGCCCAAGGATCAACAGCGCTTTTTGCAAAGACAACATAGACTTGGCAAGAAACCGGTTCTTTGCTGCGTCCAAAAGTGTGGCGTGGAAAATCCGGTTTATCCGAGCCGCTTCCGAACCGGTACCAGCCTCGGCCAAGCGATCATTCAAAACGCTCAGCTCGTCTAGCTCGACATCCGATGCAGCACGCGCTGCTAAACGGGCTGCAGTTCCCTCGAGCACCGCGCGCATCTCATAGAGTTCCATTACTTCGGCGTAATCGAGACAGCGTACGGTTGCGCCCTGCCGGGGCACATGAGTGACTAGCCCGTCGGCCTCTAACTGACGGATAGCCTCGCGCACAGGGGTGCGGCTGACGCCCAGTCGTTCCGATAGCTCAATCTCGCGCAGACGTTCGCCAGGCAGCAGTGTGCCATCCCGAATCTCGTCCAGCAGGCGTTGATACGCTGAATTGCCTTGTGGGCCAGGCTGTAAGGGGTCGTCTTGAATGGTCATCGAACGCTCACTTGTCTTCTTGCGTCCAGTTGTATACATTTGGATACATAGCGAGTCAATATTGCCGAAAGCCGCGCCTTGCCCACCCAAGACAAAACACCTCCTCTCCTGACAAAGAGGGCCGTGACACTGGCCCTTGCACTGCTGGGCACCGGAGTATTCTGGGCGTTGAATCTGCCGCTGCCCTTTCTGTTCGGCCCAATGAGCGCATGTCTGATCGCTGCCCTGGCGCATGCCCCTATGGAAGGTTTTGGTCAGGTCTCGGTTGCAGCGCGCACTATACTCGGTGTTGCAGTTGGGGCTTCGATTACCCCTGCCCTTTTTGCAGAGCTGCCGAAGATGGCCGCATCTATCGCGCTGGTCCCATTCTTCATCCTGCTGATCGCACTGGTCGGCGTGCCATTCTTTCGCAAGATCTGGGGGTTTGACACCACGACCGCCTTTTACGCCGCCATGCCAGGCGGATTGCAGGACATGATCATCTTTGGCGCCGAAGCAGGCGCCAACCCGCGTACACTTTCCCTGATTCACGGTACGCGCGTGCTGATCATCGTAACGCTGGCCCCCCTGTTTCTGACAGTGTTCTACGATGCCCAGCTCACCAACCCGATCGGAGAGCCTGCGCGTGATCTCCCATTGCATGAACTGGCGCTGATGGTACTGGCGGCCCTTGTCGGTTGGAAAGGCGGTGAGCGGATCGGCCTGTTCGGTGCATCCATCCTCGGCCCAATGATCCTGACAGCGGCTCTGTCACTGGGTGATTTCATTCATACCCGCCCGCCGCGCGAGGCTATCCTTGCAGCGCAGTTCTTTATCGGGTGCGGGATAGGCGTGAAATTCGTAGGCGTCACTTGGGTCGAACTCCGCCGGGTGGTTGCAGCGGGCTTCGCCTATGTCATCGTCCTTGCCATCTTGGCCGCCGCTTTCACCGCCGTTGTCACCACGTTGGGGCTCGGCCAGCCGGTCGAGGCCTTCTTGGCCTTTGCCCCCGGCGGACAGGCCGAGATGACAGTGCTGGCTATCGTTTCGGGCGCGGACCTGGGCTTTGTGATCACGCACCACCTGACTAGGATTGTGCTGGTGATCATTGGTGCGCCGATAGCAGCCAACCTTATCCTGCGCTGGTCAAAACCTCGGGGTTAATCATGTGAACGGGAGCGCCTGCAGCATATGCGTTCACCTGATCGAAAATGTCTGAGAATTGCAGGTCGAATTCGTCCTCGGTCACAAAGCCGATATGCGGTGTCGCAATAAGGTTAGGGTGCGATAGCAAAGGGTCATTCGGGTCAATGAGCGGCTCGGTATCGAAGACATCAATTGCGGCCTTCTCCGGACGACCGGCGTTCAGCGCGTCCAACAAAGCACCCGGAGCAATCAGCCCGGCCCGGGAGGTGTTCACAAACAGTGCTCCAGGTTGCATCTGCGCGAAATCCGACGCGGTGATGACGCCGTGTGTGTTTGGCTTCAGGCGAACATGGACTGAGACAACATCACTTTGAGCAAAGAACGCTTCGCGGTTTGCGGCTACCTGCACGCCATCTGCATGCGCTCTCGCCCGACCTTCGTCCGAGGACCACCAGACCACATTCATCCCGAACGCCTCGGCGTAGTCAGCAACAGCGCGGGCGATACGGCCATATCCATACAGCCCCAGTTTCCTCCCCCTCAGGGTCTTGCCAACTCCGGCCTGCCACTGCCCCGCTTTGACCGAGGCCATCTGCGCGGGCAAATCGCGCATCCCCGCCATGATCAGCGCCCATGTCAGTTCGGCTGCGGCATATGAGGGCGTCCCGCCATGCATGTTCGAACACAGCAGCACTCCGTTGTCCGAGCACGCCTGCACATCGACGTGTGGATATACACTGCGCTGACTGATCAACTTCAGGTTTGGGAGTTTTTCTACCAAATCGCGGGTGACCTTGGTGCGTTCGCGAAACAACACCAGCGCCTCAGCTTCCTGCAAGCGTTCAGCCAATTCGCCGGTATCATCGACATGATCTGTCCAGACCTTCACGTTATGGCCAGATAGCTTTTCAAAACAGGGCAGGCCCTGCAGTGTGTCAAACCAGTCATCCAGAATGTGTACTTTCATCGACTTTCTATACCCTACTCGGTGCTCAGTTTTCTTGGCGTCGGCACAAAATGACGTGTGTCGAGTGCTTCAAGCGCATTGCGAACCCGTTCTCGTTGATCCAGCAAATGGTTGAATTGCTCATCACACCCGGCAATCGGTGTCGGGTAGTCCGCGATGTCCCTCCGCAGAACCGACTGCGCCAGCCTGAGTTCCTGACGCGCGATATCAAGGCATTCGGAATAGTCGTCCATCGTGATATCCTCATGATGTATACCATAGTATACCTAATGAGAATTGTCATTTCAACTGCCGTTCCACTCAGATTCCGGCACATAAACATGCCCGTCCGCCAATTTACGCGCAGTCCTCACCAGACCGGCGGAAATTACATTGAACTCCCCGTCGTTCGAGAAGTCCACCAGAACGTCGATCTTGCCCGAGGCGTGCTCCAATACAACTTCAGCCGGGCTTGAATCCGGGCGATCAAGCGACGCGTCTGCCACGGTTCCGGGCGTCAAGGCGCAAGATGCCATGCATTGCGCACCCGTGACGGCCATAGTTGGGTGAGTTTTCCACGGCATGAAATACCGAACTGCAAGGGTTCCACCCTCCTTGGCGGGTGCCATCAGGCCGAATTTGGGAGTAACCGATTTTGATACGTCCCCCATACCCATCAGTTTTCCGGCTTCGATCCGCACGGCCTCCATTCGATCAAAGAAAGCACGGTTGGCATCCAGCTCTTCGGCGCTTTCATATCCTGTCAGCCCAAAATCCGCTGCCCGGGCTATGGCCATCGGCATGGCGACATCCATGCACGTCAGCTCGATCCCCTGCACTGTATCGCGCAACTTTCCTGTGGGTAGAAATGCACCTGTTGCCGAGCCAACAACGCCCATAAAGCTCAGTTGCACGGGTGCAGAATGACCGGGAACCCCCGCGATTTCCGCATCGCCCTCGTAGACCAACTCTCCGCCCGGGGTTTGCACTTTGGCAACGACACGAGCGCCTGTATTGACGGCGCGAATGCGGATTTCGGTCTCATCGCCGTTGGGCTGAAGCAATCCCATTTCGATCGCAGCTGGACCAACTCCTGAGAGGATGTTTCCGCAGGTGGGTTTAAAATCGACAAGCTTCTCATCAACAGAAACCTGAGCGAAGAAATAGTCGATATCGGCCCATTCGTCTTCGCTGACTGAAAGCATCGCCACTTTGGTCGTCACTGCGTTTCCACCACCAATCCCGTCGATATTTAGCGCTTGCCCGGCCCCGAGGGCAGCGACCAGCACATCAGCCAGCGTGTCCCTATCTTCAGGCAGATCAGAGCGCCGAAAATAAGGCCCTCGGGAAGTGCCGCCGCGCATGAAAACATATGGGATTGCTGTCTGGGTCATTGCGAACCCTCCTTTACAAACCGTTGAAATTCCTGAATTCAGCGCTGCCCGGACCGCCTGATTGGCCTGCCGGGCAACCGTGAAGCGCCTACTTGAGTGGCCATGGCAGGTTCACCATGTCTTGCAGCAGACCCGGCGGGAAATCCCGGTTCAGGGCACCAGCCATGAAGCACATGAAACCGATGCCGCAGGCCGTCAGGAGCAGCGTCATCTGCCAGCTGGACCCAGCGCGAATGCGGAAGAATGCGATCAGGAACCCGATCAGGGCGAGGATGAACCCCACAACCCAGGTGGCCGCGATCAGACTTGCGAACCACGCGAGCGTTGACCAAAGTCCATGTGGCGCGCTTGCATCCTCGCCGGCAATTTCCTTGTCGGCAAAGATTGCATCCCCCTCGGGTCGCCGCATCATCTGGATCAACAGAATGACGCAGCAGAACAGCGACACGCTGCCGATCACCAGCGGGATGATCTTGTCGGTCATGTTGTAGTCAGGGATCATGTTGGCATTGACCAAAGCCACGATCAGATAGGCCATGATCACCAACAGGAAGATCAGCGGCGCGCGCTTGCTGCCGGATTTGACCTCACCTTCGGCCATGATCATCTTGGCTTGACGAATGCCTAGAATGACCGAAACCACGGTGACCACGATCAGTATGATAACGATCGGGCTGAAGACATACTCCATGCCTTCGCCAAAGCTCTTGCGGAAGCGGAAAGAGGCAATCTGGAACGCCTGGTTGGTGAATTTCTCAACCGGGTTCGACAGCACGAACCCAATAAGAAAGGCCGGGCGCGACCAGTCGAAACGGCGCAGGAAAATGCCGATCAGACCGATGACGAACAGGGCCAGCAGGTCTTCGAAGTTTTGGCCGGACTGGAATGCCGCGAAGCTGATCAGCATGAACAAAAACGGCGCCAGATAGGTGAAGCGGATTGTTGTCAGTTTGGCGATCCCGCCCGAGGCGGCGATACATAGGATGGTGCCCACCACGTTGGCGAGAGCCAGCAGCCAGACAATCGAATAGGTAATGTCGAGATTGTCTTTGAGCATGCTAGGACCGACCTCGATATCGCCGGATCCCAACAGTGCAACAGCGCCGATAAAGATCGCCATCGAACCCGAGCCGGGGATACCAAACAGCAGCGTTGGGACAAGCCCCCCGCCCTCCTTAGCGTTGTTCGAGCTTTCAGGCCCGATAACGCCACGCACTTCGCCTTTGCCGAAGTTGCTTTTGTCTTTGGTCGATTGAACTGAATGGCCATAAGCGATCCAGTCGACAACCGAGCCACCAAGGCCGGGGATGACACCGACAACCACGCCGATGATCGAACAGCGGACCGACAGCCAGATATTCGCAGCCCAGTCTTTAACGCCATCCAGCCAACCAGCCCCTAGCGAAGCGCCCTTGGCAATGGACCGGTCTTGACGCAGCAGCGAGACGATTTCCGGCACCGCAAAGATACCCAAGCCAACGATGACCAATTTCAGACCGTCGGTCAGGTAAGGAATGTCATAAGTGGCCATACGAAGTGAGCCGCCTGCATCCGCCTCACCAATCGTGCCAACCATCAGGCCCAGCCCTGCGGCGGCGACACCCTTCAACGGGATACGTCCGGCGAGAATGGCGACCATCGACAAACCAAGAATGGTGATCATCAGCATCTCGGGCAGACCGAATGCCAGAACGATGGGACGCGCGACCAAGATGAACATGGTCAGAAAAGTTGCGCCGACCAAACCGCCAAACAGCGATGAAGCAAAGGCCGCTGACAATGCTCGCGCGGCCTCGCCTTTTTTCGCCATCGGGAAGCCGTCCAGCACCGTAGCCTGCGAGGCAGAGCTACCGGGGATGCCCATAAGAACTGATGCGAAGGTGTCAGAGGTTGGAACAACGGCAACCATTCCGATCATCAGTGCCAATCCAAGGATCGGGTCCATGCCGAACATGAAAGGCAGCAACAGGGACAGACCAGCAATACCGCCAAGCCCCGGGAAAACACCTACGGCCAGTCCCATAACGACACCAAGAACAAGGTACCCCAGAACGATAGGTTGCAGGATCAGACCCCACGCGTCACTGAGCGCAGGAACAGCTGTGGCGAAAACCTCCATAGCGGCCGCCTTTCATAAATTGTCTTGTGTTTGGAAAAGCGCGCGCCCGACATTGGGGCACGCGCGGTGGTGTTTGGGCTTAGTTCAGCTCGACACCATAGGCTTCTTTGAGCCAGTTCAGAACGTAGGCTTTGGCGTTGTCGTCCACGTTTGTCGCGGTTTGCAGTGCCGCTTTAGAGCCGTCACCTACGAACACTGGGTATTTGCCCACGCGCTTCGAGGAGATATCGGCAAAGTCGCCGCGCTCCGTCACAGCCTGGAACGCAGCTGTGTATGCGTCGACCACTTCCTGAGGTGTATCACCCGGCAGGAAGGCCAGCTTCTGAACGGGGAACCCGGCTACAAAGAACGCTTTCCACGCATCCCATGCCTCACCGGTGGTTTCACAGCCATCGGTGGCCTCGCACACTTCTTTGAAAGTCGGGATATCCGGGAAGGTCGGGTCACGGACGATATTACCATCTGCATCCAGAGCACCCCAGGTCATCATCGGCACAGCCTGACCGGATTCAACCAGCGGCGCCGATCCACCCAGATAGCCGGACGAGGTCTGATAATCGATGTTGGCTTCGCCGCGCTCGAACATCAGACGACCATCGCCGCGGCCTTTGATACCAAAGACAGGCTCGACGTTCATACCCAGCATTTGCCAGGCCAGCAGCGGCACAAGGTCGAGGCGTGTCGCGCCCTGCGAACCATAAATGAAGTTGGTGTCTTTCAGAGCGTTCGCGGAGCCATCAAACTTTGCTCCATCTTCGGCGTTCAGATAGGCAACACCACCGGTTCCCGACGCCATAACTGGAATCCAGTCGTTGTATTCATAGCGCACGCGGGGATCGCTCAGCAGATATGGGAATTGAGTTGAACCGGAGGTGCCAAACAGCAGCGTACCGTCGTCATGGCTCTGCTCCTGGAACCAGTTTGCGCCCTTGGTCGAACCAGCGCCCGGCATGAATTTCACCACTACGGTCGGTTGACCTGGCAGCGCTTCGGATAGAAGCGGCGCAAAGAAGTTGGCCCATTTGGCAGACCCGCCCGTTTCCGAGAACGGGATGACCCATTCAACTGTCTTGCCCGAGAAATCGACCTCGGCGGCGGCAGGCGCTGCGATACCGGCGGCGGCAATCAGCCCCACGACGGCGCGACGGGTGAAGTTGGAAATGGTCATTGGTTCCTCCCTGTTGACCAGACAACCACGTCAACGCCCTCCGCGCTACCGTGATCGCAAATAGAACTGTGGGGTTGATTCCCCCTCCCATCTGGCAATCATGGAGTGCCAACCTTGCGCGAAACTTGCAGGAGACCCGATGCGGATCGTCATCGTCGAAGACAACGAGACCCTCGCCAAAGCTATTGCCTATCGCCTACGTGACCGGGGTCATGCAGCAGAAGTGCTTTTGGATGGCGATGAGGCTGACTTGTATCTTGCGCAAGAGGGCGCAGACTTAGTTGTTCTGGACATCAATTTGCCTGGACAGTCGGGACTGGAGATCCTGAAGTCTCTTCGCAATCGTGGTGACGGCGTACCAGTGATCTTGCTTACGGCACGTGCCGAAACAAGCGATCGGGTTTCGGGGTTAGATATGGGCGCCGATGATTACCTGGTTAAGCCATTCGAAATGGACGAGTTGGAAGCACGTATCCGGGCACTTTCCCGACGCAAGGAACTCGACTACGGAGCAAAAGAGAGCATCGGCGGCCTGGAATTCGACCGCGCTGCCCGTCAGGTAAGTGTACAGGGCGAGGTTATGGATATTCCGCGGCGGGAAATCGCGGTGCTTGAGTGCCTGTTGGAACGCAGGGGCAGAATTGTTCCCAAAAGCCAACTAACGGATTACGTCTACGGCGTGGGTGCCGATGTCGAGGCCTCCGCCGTCGAGCCTCATGTATCGCGGCTGAGAAAACGTCTTCAAGATCTGGGTATTAGAATAAAGACAGCCCGTGGTCTGGGGTATCTGCTTGAGGTGCAGAAGTGATCAATCACGGCTCGCTCAGGTTAAGACTTTTCATTCTTATCCTAACTCCCTTGGTGTTAATTGCCGCTCTGCTTGGTCTTTGGCGCTTTATGATTGCGCAAAATACGGCTCAGGAATTGTTCGACGACAGCCTGTTATCTGCAGGTCTCGCAATATCGCGAGATGTTGCGATTTCGGGAGGTGATGCGCTGTCACCAACGACACGCAGCATGATCCGTGACGCATCAGGCGGAGAGATTTTTTACCACGTAACGGGCCCCGGCGGCATCTATGTGACAGGCTATGCCTACCCCCCTGCCGCCGCCAACCCGTCTGATCAAGAGGTGTACAAGCCCCAGTTTTTCGAAGCGCTCTACCGCCAAGAACCAGTGCGCGTTCTAAAGATGACAGAACGCGTGACCATTGAAAATCTAATCGGAGATGCGACGGTTACAGTCTGGCAACGTATGGCGGATCGCAACGCTTTCGCGAATGAATTGTCAATCCGCGCAGGAATTCTAATGGGAATTCTGCTTGCCACCCTCGCCATTGTGGTGTGGTTCGGCGTCGCGCGCGGCCTTAGGCCCTTGTTGGATTTGCAGGACGCAATTGACCTGCGTTCACCAGATGACCTCAGTGAGATCAAGCGCCCTGTTCCAGCCGAAGTTCAAGGAGTTGTCAGAACCCTGAACCGGCTTTTTGGACAGGTGGAAAAAAGTATCAACGCCCACCAAGTGTTTATATCCGAAGCTGCACATCAACTGCGGAATCCAGCGGCGGCCGTGCAGTCAATGGCCGAAGCGCTGCAAGATGCGAAAACGGATGACGACCGAGAAAAACGCATCTCAGAGCTTGTTGCAGCGGCTAAAAACTCAGCAACAGTGGCCGAACAGCTGTTGTCACTTGAGAGGCTCAGGCAGCCGACGCACCAAGACCAAATGGATAAAATTGACTTTCGTTCGGTCGTGGAAGAGGCCTGCGCTGAGATGGGAGTTCACATCCTCGCAAAGGGTATCGAGTTTGATGTCACGATGCCTGAGAAGGCAATCACGGTATCCGGCGATCGGGTCTTTCTGATTGAGGCTTTAAAGAACCTGCTGGACAACGCAGTCAAACACGGTGGCCCAGAGTTGAGCCAAATCTCAGTTGTGCTGCGGCGTGACAATAAATTCGTCAACCTAACCGTGGCGGATGACGGAGCTGGCCTTTCGCCAGACCAAAGCGAAGTCGCATTCAATCGGTTTTCTCAGTTGGAGTATTCCGAGGGCAGCGGATTGGGGTTATCAATCGTCTCTGCAGTGGCGCAGCGCCACGGAGGAATTGTCGAAATCAACCAAGTCGAAAGAGGAGCTAGCATTACGCTTGAGCTCCCCATAGTCCTGTAATCTGTTTCAAATTCCCCTCGGAACTTGAAACCAGTCAAAGTTGACGCGAGATTCACGATTGCCGCGAAAAATAAGTTTATTTGCCCTGAGCGACGAACGCAGCGGTCAAAATCTATTTCTATGTCTATGTCGGCTTGCAAAGCGTGGATAGTTGACATTTTCCAGGAACTTAGCCCGACTAAGTCAGATCAGACATGGTGCTTGCTCAACCTGTACTGAAGGTGCGCTCTGGGTGAGACATCAACCGTGGTCCAATCTTACCAAAGATCCCGAGGTCACGCCAACCGTTGCAAAAAGGCTTCGGCCGTCGCGACATGCCTGTGCTTGACTTCTGGCGACATACGATGCGCTGTACGGCACATCATGGCCCATCGCGGATTACTGGAAAGTCTATCGGCATGCTTCAAGATAAAACGCCAATAAAGACCATCCCATACATCTGCCCAGGGCCCTTTGCCCCAATGGCTCATTTTGCGAACGTAATTTGATCCAGAAAAATAGGGTTTTGTTGTAATCAGCCCGCCATCGGCGTGCTGGCTCATTGCATAAGCGTTGGGAACCATCACCCAATCGTAACTGTCGACGAACATTTCCATAAACCAGCGATAGACGGCGTCTGGATCGATCTCGCACAAAAACATAAAACCACCCAGAACCATGAGCCGCTCAATGTGGTGACAATATCCGGTTTTAAGCACTCTTTGGATCGTATCATCCAGCGGATCAATTCCCGTGGTGCCTTGGTAGAATGCGTCAGGCATGGGGCGCGTATGGCCCCAGTGGTTCGTCGTACGCATCGGAACGCCAAGGTCTTCATAGGTTGCGCGCATGAATTCGCGCCAGCCAACGATCTGTCGGATGAACCCTTCGACTGAGTTTAGCGGAATGCCCTTTCGATCAGCGTGCGCCAGAGCACCGTCCAAAACTTGCAGTGGCGTCAAAAGCCCAATATTCAGAGCCGGCGTAAGGACGGCATGCCAAAGCCAGTTTTCGCCTTCGACAATGGCATCCTCGTAGTCGCCGAAGCGATCAAAACGCCGTTCCAGAAACTGTGCCAGCCAATCAGCCGCAGCTTTATGTGATGTCGGATAGTAAAGCGTGTCCAGGTCGCCCAAAGCGTGCGGAAACTCGGCCAGAACTTGCGCCTTTGCGGTTTCGTCAACCGCATCATGGGCGGGCCAGTCGATCCAAGGCAAACTGGCCAGTTGCCCTTTGGGTACCTTCTTTCGGTTGTCTTCGTCAAAGCTCCATTGGCCACCAAGTGGTTGATCACCATCCATTAAGATGGACAAACGGCGGCGCTGCCTTCTGTAGAACTCGGCCATGAACCAACGTTTGTGATCCGCCGACCATGCAAGATTGTCCGCCCGCGTATTCAAAAAGCCAGGCGAAGGCTTAAGATCAAGCGTGATGTTGGTGCTCTTCGCCGCCGTATGCAGCCGTTTTTCACATATATAATCAACCGGTTCTGCCATGACGACTCGATTGACGCCGCGCTGATGCAGGTCCTCGAACAACCGCATGCACGCCCCTGCCCTCGGCGCGTATTTGCAGATCGTCGCTTTGAATCCCTGCGCAAGCAGATCGTCGCGATACCGCGCCATAGAAGCCCGGTGCAGCCAGAGCTTTTGCTTGTGCATTGTGGCTGGATAAATTGCATCACCAAAGAAAAGCGGGTCTTCAAAGAGCACAACATGATCGGGCCGAGTGACCAGACCTGGGTGTTTGGCAAAAAGCTGGTTTGGAAGAATAATGGTGGCTGAAGACATGGGGGTTCGCGTGATTTGGTCAGTCGGCCAGATTCATCTGGCTCAAAATTGAGGGGATCTTTTTTCTCAGACCGAAAAATCCGGCTTTGGCCTGCGGCCAAGCAACAGCATCATATTGTCGAACAACCCGGTGCATAGTGATACCGACGCCTTTCAATACAGGTTCTGCGCGATCCAATCGGGATCGTACAGGGCCGACAGGCGCATAAGCTGTTGCAATGGTCGAAACACCAGCAGTCTTTGCCGCCTTGATCAGCGGGACAGACCAGTCCTCGGCTGTTTCCGCAATCTGCGCGAAGGGTTCCAGAGCATCGTTCATTGCGCCTGCTGTAAAATCCCGTGCGATGTTTCCTATCGGATTTGGGGAACGACCACGGGTGGCCATAAGACCGATCACGTGAGCGGGCGAAGACGACATAAGGGCAGCGCCAGATAGGTCCTCCTCGGTCAAGAGCAGAAGATAAGGAGTATCCGACCGTATGTGAGACAATGAAAGAGGAACGTGCGGGTGCTCTATCGGCTCTGTCAGCGGCGCGGCGGAGATTGTCAGACCCTTGGGGTGAAACCGACCTTCAGTATATTTGGCGATGTTGTCCGGTCTTGCCAGATAAATCCTGCCCTTGGTGTGTAAACCGCCAACCCAGCGCCAGCTCAGCGTGTTCGACGCGGGATCGCCATCCATTAGATGCCGCAGAAAGAAATCTGCACCAAGCTGCCACGGCAAGCGCAACGTGAAAATCCAAATTGAGGCGAACCACATGCGTGCATGGTTGTGCAAATAGCCATTTGTCACCAGTTCACGTGCCCAATGGTCAAAACAGTCAATACCAGTATTGCCTGTCACCGCGCTTCTGAACTGGCTCTTTAACTCTGGATCACTTTCGAGCGATTGAATCGTGGTGATGAGGTCGCGTTGGTATTGAGTCCAGACGCTTGGCCTTTGTTCCAGCCAACCCTTGAAATAGGTGCGCCAGAAAATTTCTTGGACGAACTTCTCTGATGCGCTGGCGCTGTGTGCGGCCAGAACCCGTTCAAGCACCTCTTGCTCGGTGATCAAGCGGTGCCTTAGCCAAGGCGATAGGCCCGAGACGTTGCTGCGTCGTTCGGCGCCAAAGTCATAGTTGCGTGTCCGGACATAATGCCGCCCGGTGCGTGCAGCGAACTGCTGCAGCCTTTTTAGACCATCGGCGCGTCTGGGTTTGAAAGCGATTGGTTCGGCCGCTTCCGCTAGTTCCGGAAAAATCTCAGTCATGAGGCCGACCTGCATTTTTTTGAGCAGTACTTCACCTCATCCCAATCCTTTTCCCATTTCTTGCGCCAAGTGAAAGGGCGTTGACAGGCAGGACAGATTTTCTGCGGCAAGTCGGCTTTCTTCCGTATTTTCATGACGGATCCCCAAAAGGTAGACTGAGCTGCGTTTGACTTTCCGCGCCACGCGAACTCTTGCGCGATACCCGTCTGTGCTTTCGGCTTGCGTGTTTCGCAGAAATCGCTTGTGCTTCAATGCGAAACTCTGCGCTTCGCCGGATACTCCAGACACGTTCACGGGCAGTTTTCGCGGCTGTGAGATGGTCAAAAACGCGCCCTGGATAGATGGTTCCTATGATCTGTTGCGCGTTGCTTGCTGTCCAGGGCTCGTGGATATGCTGATCTGGGATATGCGCTAATTCCGGCAACCACGTACGAATGAACACGCCCTCAGGATCCTGATCATAGCCCTGTTTGACGGGATTATAGATACGCACGGAATTGATCCCGGTGGTTCCCGATTGCATCTGTACCTGGTTCCAATGAATGCCCGGTTCATAGTCGGTGAACATGCGCGCCAAATGCAAACCCGGTGCCCGCCAATCAAGCCATAAATGATAACTCGCCGTGGCCATTACCATTGCGCGCATCCGAAAGTTAAGCCACCCCGTTGCGTGCAATGATCGCATGCAAGCATCCAAAAAGGGATAGCCTGTTTCGCCGTTGGACCATGCGGCCAACAACTCGGCGTCTGGCTTTTGGGGCCGCAACCCGTCGTTGAGCCGGTGCAAATTCTCAAACTCAATGCGCTGCTCATCCTCGAGCTTTTGTATAAAGTGGCAATGCCAATGCAATCGGCCAGAGAAAGATCGAAGGGACTTGTGCCAGTCCTTTGCGTGCGGTGGCAACGCCCGCTGTTGCTTCTTTGTCGCTTGCGTCACCTCGCGCATCGAAAGCGCGCCCCAAGCAAGATAGGGCGAGAGCCGCGAACACGCGATGGCCCCTTTTAAAGGACTGGACATTTCGCGTTGATAGCGTTCGCCGCGGTGGGTCAGAAAGCTGTTTAGCCGTTCTAAACCTGCTCGCCGCCCACCAACTTGTCGCGCCGCGCACAAATCATCCCGCAAGCCGAGGTCATGCTCAGTTGGAATGAAACCGGGTTCTACTTCAATCGGTTCCAGCGCAACAGGGGGCGAGATTGGCTGATGCATGAATCTATCCCAACGTTCCGCCCATCCATCGCGCGATTTGAGCCTGCGAAACACGCCATGATTTTGAACTTCGAACTGTCGCACACCATGCTTCTTACACCATGCGGCAACCCGAAGGTCCCGACGAAAAGTCCAATCATTCCCTGTCTCTTCGTGCGACCAAAGGCACTCTATCTGGTCAAGTTTCCTCAATTCAGACAAGACCGACGTCATTTCTCCCAAGCGCACTACGAGAGGTTGGCCAAGTCTTCCTAGGTTTGCGCGCAATTCAGTGAGAGTCTCTGCAACAAAGCGCCACTGTCGCGCAGAGGCGTCGGGCTGCTGCCAAAGCTCGGGTTCAACCACATAGAGCGGCAGAACTGGCCCAACACGCGACGCATGCAACAATGGCAGATGATCTTCCACCCTCAAATCGCGTTTGAACCAAACAACTTGCACGATATCTCCTAACGGCTCTTATTTAAGATACGTGCGCTGCCCTAAAATGGATTTACAATCAGCGGTCCCCGCCTTTCACCAGCGCCACACATCGCACAGAGCAGCCGTTGACGACCCTTACCTCATTGGCAAAAAGTCCGCATAGCAGGCGCTTACACCGGGCGCGTTGAATGGCCGATCCGAGCCCAAAGCGGATCCATTATTTGGAAACAGACAACACTTCCGTGGTATCAACTAGGAACGCGCTGAAATTCGACTACGCAAGCAACTTTAACTCTGGTTTGAGGTGCTAACGAGGACTTTACCCGGGTCGATACCTACTCAGTGTCTCCAGTATCACATTCCGTGTATTTTCGTCGTTGTGGAAAATCCTGTCGGCGAGAAACTCGGACGGAAACTCCGGCCATGTTCTTCGCATTTCAGCAACGAGCCGTCGTGCTTCTTCTGAACTTCCCAACTGATCGTACGCGACGGCTTGGAATAAGAGCGAAGGAGCACTGACTGGCGCTCCGGCAGCTGGCGCTCCCTGAAAGGCTTCAACAACATTTTCGTAGTTCCCGAGCATAAGTTGCGACACGCCCCAGATGTTTCTCGCACCAAACCTACCGGATCCTGATTTAGGTCTCTCCGGGTTGCTAACCTCGGCAGCAAGTTCCGGGGCATCCGCCAAGATAGCAGTGATACCTGCAAGGTCGAGAATATGGCCATCCGTCGGCGCCAGTTCGACGGATATTCTAGCGTATTTCAATGCCTCGTTTGGCTGGTTTTTAACGGCCAGTACCCAACCATTTGCACCGTTTGCCCACGCATCAGCCGGGGACAATTCAAGCGCTTTTCCAGACATTTCTGAGGCTTGATTGAAGAGATCATCCCTTTGTGCTTCATCCGGCGTCAACACCGCCAGGATCGCCAAGACCTGCGCTGATCCGGCATAGCCGTCGGACAGAGCCGGGTCGAGTTCCCTAGCGTGCTGGAACATTCCCAGCGCTATTTGCTGACGCTTGACATCAAAAACGGGGAAAAACATGCCGCGGGCTTGATCCGCAAGGTTGGCCGCCTGGAGTCTTGTCAACGATTGTTCACCAAGCGCCACACGTTCTGCTTGTTCAATGGATCGAGTTGTTGGCACAACCTCTCTGTTATCCTGGCTTATCCAGATGCCAAGCACAGCGAT
This sequence comes from Ruegeria sp. BI12, assembly GCF_056537985.1. Taxonomy (NCBI): domain Bacteria; kingdom Pseudomonadati; phylum Pseudomonadota; class Alphaproteobacteria; order Rhodobacterales; family Roseobacteraceae; genus Ruegeria; species Ruegeria sp. BI12. The sequence goes on from NZ_JBQFSL010000002.1 coordinate 764,774, forward strand.
TAATACAAGAACACCCAGTCCAGCAGGCAGCAGTTGCCGCGAACGCCAACGGCCAACTGGATTGTCGCTCTGCAGTTCACTTGATAGGCGGTCTTCACTTGTAGGTTCGTATGAAAACCGCGGCTTGTATCCGCCGGGGTCAACAAAAATGCGAACGCCACTGCCGTCCCAGTGATCTTCGTAGAACTGATGCAAAAGACGACGCAGTCGCCTTGCCTCAACGCGAACCAGGTTTTGACCACCAGTACCATCTATGCGCCGCCCATAGACCTCAACAGCGATAGCTTTGCCTCTAATCTGAGTGCTTCGACCAGATAGAGATTCCTCGACTATGTAGGTTAGAAATTGCGTGAGTCGGGGTGAAGCTTGAAACCCGTCGCTTGATACAATTCGACTCAGGGCTTCCCGGATGAGCTCCGGAGAAGGTTGTCCAACATCTTGATTTATTGGCAATTCGTTGGATTTGTTCAATGTCAACTTACCCCCAACTCACGGTGACTCACTTGGCCTTTGCGGTCAACCGCACTCATCTTGATTTGAGAATAGATAGTGGATGTCGGGATTTTTCCAGTGACGGTGGACTTGATTGAAGAAATTCCAGAACTTTCCGATGTGCTGTCGAGGCGCATCGAAACGGATGCGCTATTCGGCGAGGTCATAGAAGACCTGAAGAAAGCATCTGCGTTTTCAAAAGACGCATCGATCCCGGCCTCAGAGCGCGCCGAGTGGGCCCACATCAAATCTGAACTCATCAACGAGCTTCGCCGGATGTTGAAGCGCAACCTGTGAGATACTTCTAACTGAGGACCAATCCATGACCAAGGAAGACAATAGAAAAGACCAGGACGACAAACAGGTTCAGGCGTCAGATCAAATTGAAGACCCGTCGCGGCGGAGTGTTCTTAAGGGCTTGGCCACCGGAGCGGCTGCAACAGGAGCGGCTGGGTTTGCGGCAGGAAGTGCCGAGGCCCACGAAGGAGACGGCCCACTAGGAGAGACGCTCAAGAACCCATATGGTGGTCGACCCGCAGGCGGCATATCTTTGCCGGAGTACTTCCGTCCTACGAAATACATGACTGGTTCAAACGCGAACTATTTTCCACTGAGTGAGGAATTGGGGCCAGACGAGATGCGCATCTCATTCTGTGGCTCAACACCATATCCGCCGCGCGAAGATCAGGCGGGTACTTGCATCATGGTGGAATTGGGAAATGGAAAACGTTTCTTCTTCGATTTTGGATCTGGTTGTGTCCGCAACATCATTGCCATGCAAGTGCCAGGGCAACTGATCAACGACATCTTCATCTCTCATTTGCATGTCGACCACTACGCTGACATTCCATATATTTATCCGTTCCGTGCTTGGTCGGGCGGGTACACGCCACTACGCATCCATGGTCCCTCTGGTCGAACACCCGAACTTGGAACAGCCGGAATGGTCAAAGGCATGCAGCAGATGCTCAAGTGGCATCTGGAGGCCTTTGATGTTTTCCCGATTGGGGACGGCTACGAGATCGAAGTCAACGAGTTTGATTTCCGTCAGGAAGGCGGCATCGTTTATGACGAAGATGGCGTGACTGTTCGGTCTTGGCCTCGAAGCCATGCCAAGGACGGTGCGGTTGGCTATCGGCTCGATTGGAACGGGCTGAGCTTTGTATGGACCGGCGATGGTCGCCCGGATGAGCTTTCACGGAAATACGGCGAAGGCGTTGATGTCTTTGTAACCGAAATGTCGGGACAGGATATTGGTCAGTTGATGACCTACAAATACGGTATCCCACAGGATCTCTTTAACTACACTATCGATACGCATCACACCTCCCACTATGCCGTGGGTAAGCTCTTTGCTGACACAAGGCCGCGTTTGGGAATGGTGACACACTATACCCAGGACGAAGACATCGATGCAGAAATGCTGGCTGGTATTCGCGCCCACTACGACGGTCTTTTCCAATGGGGTCTCGATGTAGCCGTTGTTAACGTGACCAAGGATGCGATCTGGTACAGGAAAGCTGCACTGCCTGGAAAATCCGGCACTGTCCCACCATTCCGCGAACTGGCTGCGGCAGCAGAGGCCGGGCGTATTGAGCTTCCGGATGAAATCACATTACCGAATCCGAGGCTCACTCGAGCAGATCAGCAAGACCAGAAGTATCGAGATATGGAGATCGATCCACGCGAATACTACCCAACTGACGTTTTCCGAGCACCCGGCGGGGACTGGCCGCAGGACTTTACCATCAAAGTTTCGGATGTAATCGGCTCGCGTGATGAAGACTGAGAGGAGATCGAACAATGATTGAATTTGGTTCGACTTCTGCGATCCCCGTAACGATCCTTACCGGCTTTCTTGGAGCCGGTAAGACTACACTTTTGAACCGGATCCTAACAGGCAATCACGGGTTGCGGGTTGCGGTTCTTGTAAATGACTTTGGATCCATAAACGTCGATGCAGACTTGGTGGTCGGCCTCGAAGATGACGTTATGAGCCTCGCGAATGGGTGCGTTTGCTGCTCGATACGAGATGACTTGATCGAAACGGTGGAAGCCGTTCTCGCTCGGCCCGAGAAACCGGAATACATCGTCCTTGAAGCAAGTGGAGTGTCGGATCCGTCGTCAATTGCGATGACATTTACCGATCAGAAGTTTCGGGACATGATCCGCTTGGACAGCCTTATGTGTCTGGTCGATGCGGATCAGCTATTTGCTGCGCCAGAACAAATGGAACTGAAGCTACGTCAAATCGCGTTTTCAGATATGGTTATTTTGAACAAGGTCGATCTTGTCGACAGGGCTGCTGTTCAAAGGGTGCACGATTGGCTCGGGTCTCGTTTCCGTCGCTATCGTTTGGTCGAAGCTGTCAATGCGGACGTCCCACTGGATATACTTCTTTCAGTCGGTCGCTTTGCCGCCGAACAGCTCGAAACAGAAATACCCGATCATCACGAACATGGACCGGATTGTGGTTGCCACGCCTCTGACCACTCAGACAGCTTCTCAACAACCATGATGAAAGCTGAACGCCCGATCAGCTTATCTTCTCTCCGGAGCGCAATTCGAAAGCTTCCGGGCGATGTGTATCGCCTCAAGGGTTTTGTTTTTAGTGAGGAGGATCCGGATCATCGCATTCTCGTTCAGGTCGTTGGAAAACGTATGGACATCGCACGTGATGGCGCTTGGGGTGACCGCAAACCCGAAACAAGGCTTGTCGCAATAGGTGCACGGGGGGCGCTCTCCGAGGATGTGCTTTCGGATACGCTTATGGAGACGGTCTGAGCCCCAGATTCGATCAAGTATCTTTGCTATAAGTCAACCGTGCTGGACAATTTCATCCAGTTCGGCGGGGGACGGTAAGTGAGTGGACCGTTCCCCAACTTATGGCACCGAACCTATTGGATGGGCTTAGCTTCAGGAAGCGGCGAAACTACAAATCGCACCGAAAATAAACGCCGACCTTGTTTGCATCGCGGTCACTAAAACTATTTCCTGGAATAAGTGGGCTGAGCTGGAAATGGACTTTCAGAATTACATGAACGAGGCGGTTTCACAGAAGGCTGCTGGAACGGAAACAATATGTTTCGAGACGTCTATGCCTTATAATTCGAGTTCTTTGGCGTTTGTAAATGCGATAGCGAACTGGCGTTGTTTCGGAGGTTAACTGATGCTCATCGTCTTAAGTCTTTACTTCGGCTTGATTTGGTTGGTGTTTTCTAAACTTAAATGGCTCCCGTGGAACGGGTTCTGGAAAACGGTTATCTACGCTGGCGCAGCAGTGATTGCTCTTGTCGTAATAGGAGCTCTCAATCACACGACACCCACTGGTCCAGTTTCAGTTCAAGGGATTGAGACAAATATTGCACCTAACGTATCGGGAACAGTTGTCGAGGTAGCTGTTGAGGCCAATCAATCGGTTAGCGAAGGCGATTTACTCTTCAAAATTGACCCAGATGTATTTGCCTCTGAAGTATCACGCCTTGAGGCTTCTCTAGAAACGGCTAAGTCTTCGGCAGACCAATTAGTGACTGACCTCGCCGCAGCCGAGGCAGAAATCGAGTCTTTGAATGCTCAGCTTCTCTTCGGGCAGCAAAGGCGTGATGATATCATTCAATTAGAAGAACGAGGCGCATCGACAACTTTTCAACTTCAAGAAGCTGTCGCAACGATTGATCAACTGACCGCCAATATCCGAGCAGCTGAAGCGCGCAAGAAGGGACTAGAGCGTCGAATTTCTGCTACTATTGATGGTCGAGACGCCGCAATTGTCGAAGCTGAAATGGCGTTGGAACAAGCCAAATGGAGCCTTGAAGAGACTGAGGTTCATTCACCCGGAAATGGCGTTGTTTCTGCTGTCACACTAAGGCCCGGAAACCGCGCCACCACTTTCCAAGGCGCGATAACCTTTATTGACCCATTGGATTTTGCCATTGTGGCCTCCCTCCCGCAATCCAGTCGTCAAAATGTGAATATCGGAGACGAAATCAGGTTGGCACTGCGTACGCAGCCTGGCGCGGAGCTCTCCGGCATCATTGTTGCTTTGCCGGTCGGATCTGCCGAGGGGACACTGGATCTACGTTCAGGCCTTCCTTCAATACGAGAGCTAGCCGGTATTTCTAGTTTTCCGGTGTTAATCGAGTTAACTGACGGCTCCGATTTTGGAGCTCTACCTTTTGGTACATCTGGAACAGCATTGGTAATGACTGAAAAAGCAGGCGCAATCGGGGTTCTTGCCGAAATCCTATTCTGGGTAACTAAACAGCTGAATTATTTGTGACTGGTAATGAGTGCCATTCTGCAACGAATGGCGGCATTCGTCCGCATTGCGGTCGCTTACACCAAGCGCGGTTAACGACCACTCCGAGCCCAAAACGGACGTTTTCGGCGCGCTTTCCTTGCTAAGACTTATGACAGTCAACGAAGGGTTTGCGCGGTTCCAAAAGAGACTTAATCACACCATCATTGCCAATCCAGTTACAGGCTCACCATTTGACCGTAAGGGCAAGTTAGAAGCCGATTTGGAGTACAAGCAATTTGGGAAACTCATTAATAAACATTTATATTTGAGTGAATTGTGTGAGCAACTTGACGCTAGGTAAGCCTTTGTAATGCATCAGCAAATCATTCACTTTTGATCGCAAAAACAACTACTTCAGAGAAGCGCAACAAAGACCTAGGCCGCCTAGAGGCGTTTAATTTTGCGCCAAGACCTCCAAATAGCCACCAGCCTTCAAACTTCAACCGTGCCTCCGCGGGCGTGAATTTCGCCCGTATGGCCCCTACTCAAACAGGATGGTCCCCATGAATTTTATTCTGCGTGGTAGCCTGGTTACCCAAATCACCATCGGCCTGGTCGCCGGTGTTCTGCTATCCATCGTTTGGCCCGCTGCCGGGTCAGCCGTCGGCCTGCTTGGCGACTTCTTCATCGACGCATTGAAAGCCGTTGCACCCGTTCTGGTGCTGATCCTGGTTTGCGCCGCGATCACCAACCACAAAAAGGGCAGCGAGGCGCGTATGGGCCCCGTGGTGCTTTTGTACATAATCGGAACCTTCGCTGCTGCACTGGTTGCGGTTGCAGCGAGCTACATGTTTCCGGTCACTTTGCATCTGACCGGCACACCCGAGCTTTTGGATGCACCCGACGGTCTTGCCGAGGTGGTCAAGAATATCTTGCTGAAAATCGTGGATAATCCAGTGAATGCTCTGGCAACCGCCAACTACATCGGCATTCTAGCTTGGGCCGTAGGTCTGGGACTTGTTTTCCGTCACGCAAGTGACTCAACCAAGACCCTAATGTCGGATCTGGACGGCGCGATTACCAAGATCGTCGCAGCAATTATCCGGGTAGCGCCAATTGGCATCTTCGGCATCGTGGCTTCGACGATTGCTGAGACCGGCTTTGAAACACTTGCAAGTTATGGCCAACTTCTGGCGTTGCTGCTTGGCTGCATGATTTTCATGGCGCTGGTTGTGAACCCACTGATCGTGTTCCTGCGCATCCGCAAGAACCCATATCCGCTGGTTTTCACATGCCTTAAAGAGTCGGGAATTACCGCTTTCTTCATGCGCAGTTCCGCGGCCAATATTCCTGTGAACATGGAACTTTGCCGCCGTATGGATTTGGATGAAGAGACTTACTCGGTCACAATTCCAATCGGTGCTACAATCAACATGGCCGGCGCTGCGATAACCATTACTGTCATGACGCTGGCAACCGTCCATACATTGGGTATTCAGGTTGATTTCATCTCGGCAGTGTTCCTGAGCATCATTGCCTCGATTGCTGCCACCGGGGCTTCGGGCGTAGCGGGAGGATCACTGTTGCTGATCCCAATGGCCGCCAGCTTGTTTGGCATCGACAATGCAACGGCCATGCAAGTGGTGAGCATCGGCTTCATTATCGGCGTGTTGCAAGACTCTGCCGAGACCGGTTTGAACTCATCTACCGATGTTCTGTTCACCGCGGCGGGATCATATAAACAAGGAGATCCCTACCCACGAAAGTCGGCCGCCGCACAGCTTACCGCTTAGGCACTGCGTACAAATCTTCAACCGCTGGCACTAGTCGGCGGTTGAACGACAGATTGGTCCGCAAGACTGGTATCGAGCCCAACCTTAATCGCGGCTTACTTTAGAGATTTCTGTTAAATAGTCGGTTTAGACGCACGCATACTTTGGTCAGGAAGTTACGCTTGATGATCAGAGTGGCTAAGATTGCAGTTGCGGATACAGCCAAGTAAACGTTTTGCGCCGTATTATCTTCATAATCTTAGTAACATTTTTCCTAGGCGCTATTGTCGTAACTCAATCCGCGACGGCAGCATCTCTTGCGCAATACGAGGTTTTTGGCGTTGAAGACGGAGACAAGCTGAAATTGCGCGCCGGATCGGGAATAGGGTTCTACGTGATAGTGGGCCTTCCAAATGGAACCGCGTTACGAATTCACAGTTGCGAAAACTATCGTTTTAGCTTTGTGGGGTACCACCTTAGATTACTACGTCTTGTCAGAAGAACCTAAATTGAGTTGTTTAGGATGTGTTCCTAACTTCGGCCAATTTTGCACAACCAGCAGCGACTGAACCGAATTGCAGCGAATGTCTTCTATTGAGGCAGTTCTGTTCCGGCGACCCAGAATTCGTTCCGCCTTGATTGGACGCTCGCGGCCAAGAAATCCACAAATAGTCTGACCCTGGCCGTGTTTTTCAAGTCACGGTGTAGCAGTAACCAGATGCTTCTGTAGGGCATGGGTTTCTGGAACGGAGCTCGGATCAGGTTCGGGTGCCGGTCTCCCAGATTGCACGCAAGGTAAGCCATGCCAAGCCCGGACGCGGTCAGCGTGATCAGTGGGACAAGTTCAGATACACGATGTTTAAGCGTTGCTTTGGGGTAGTAGCTGTTCTTAACCCAGTCCGCTGTGGTCGCCTCTTCTGGCTCATGCCAACCAATTAGGTGCAGCCCCTCGCCACCGTTATCAGTGACCCGCTCAGCATAGTCTCGTGTGCAATAGGCAGCCTGCGACATCTGCACGAGCTTCCGGCCCACGACATCGTCCGTCACCTCACTTGCAACTCGGAGCGATACGTCCGCTTCCCGTCGTGTCAAATCACGAACGTCATTTGTGAAATTCATGTTCAGGATGATGTCTGGGTAGAGATCAGCGAAGGTGGCAAAATCTTCCATCAACGATGTCATCGCCAGACCATGGGGCAGTGTGATGTAAACTGTGCCCGAAGGTTGAGCATCACGACCGACAATCATTCGAGACGCAGTTGTCATTTCCGCCTCAACACGTTCGGCGTGAGGCATAAGGTCTTCTCCAAGCTGGGTCAGCGCCAAACCTTGCTTTGAGCGATCAAAGAGGCGGCTTCCGACGCGTTCCTCCATAACCGATAGCCTCCGGGTCAGGGTCGTATGGTTCACCTGAATGCTATCGGCACCACCCCGCAATGTCCCAGTTCGTGCAACAGCAAGAAAATACTTCAGGTCATCCCAGTTGAGAGAGTGGCTTTCCTTGATCGACATGCATCTTGTGTTTCATTTTTGAAGCAGGGTGTCCAGAAATACCTATCTACAGATCAAATTTCGGTCGGAGTACCTTTGGCTAATCAAACGCAAACCCAAGGACCACAACCGATGAACCAAATACAATCTGTATTGATCACCGGCGCAAATGCCGGACTGGGTCGCGAGGCAGCCCGGCAGCTTGCGCTTCAGAACGGTATATCCAAAGTCTATCTGGCTTGCCGTAACCCAATTAAAGCGGAAGCCGCAAAGTCAGCGCTGGAACGTGAGACCGGACGCAAGATCTTTGAAGTAGTGCTGATGGACGTGACCGACCCGGCTTCGGTTCGCACCGCCGTAGCCAAACTTTCCACCCCGATCGACGCGGTAATCCTGAATGCAGGCGGCACGGGTGGGAGGCAACCAAACAGCCTCACCAGTGATGGCGTGACCAATATCTTCGCAACGAATGTTCTGGGCCACGTGGTGCTGGTCGACGCATTGTTAGAACGCCAGTTAGTGACGTCTACAATTCTCTATGCCGGGTCCGAGGCGGCTCGTGGTATTCCCAAAATGGGTATGAATCGCCCAGGCCTGTCTGATGGGACGGTGGACGAGTTCAAATCAATCGCCGATGGCAGCAAATTTGGCCCCGACGGTGATCCGATGCAGACCTACGGCTATGCCAAGCTCACCGCGACCCTTTGGATGGGAGCGATGGCGCGCCAGCACCCTCATGTTCGCTTTGTTACCATGAGCCCGGGCGGCACAGCCGGAACGGCTGGCTTTGATGACCTGCCGCTTATGAAACGCATTGTCTTCAAATATCTAGGTGGCGTTCTGATGCCTTTGTTCGGGATGATGCACAGCGTTGAGACCGGGGCGAAACGGTATCTGGACGGGTTACTGAACCCGGAGTTCAAAACCGGCCATTTCTATGCCAGCCAAACCGGTTATCCCACCGGGCCGGTCGTGGATCAGGCGAGCATCGATGGGACTGTGTCGGACATCACCACTCAGGACAACGCAAACCAGGCATTGCGCCAATTCGCCTAGATCAAAGGAGTAGTGAAATGGAAACCACACTGAACATCCTAGTTATCCTCGCAACCCTCATGCTGTCTGGTCTCGGCATCATGTCGATGTTTGCACCTCGGCGCATGGTTGCTAATTTTGCCATCGAACCGGTTGGCACAGCCGGGCTAAGCACAATCCGTTCGGTGATTGGCGGGCTGTTTCTGGCCTCAGTGGCTTTGCTAGTGATCGCTCTGACCACCGGGCAGACAATGGGCTATGTGGCTGTTGCGATCTTGATGACGGTTGTAGCTGCCGGGCGTATTGTCGGATTTTTGGCGGACGGGTTTGATAAAGCAGTTGTGCCACCTTTGGTCGCTGAACTAGTGATCATCGCAATATTGGTCACCGCGTACTCCCAGCTTTCCGCGTAACCGGGTTTTCTTCAATCGGACGGCGGCGAAGTTGGAGTAGCCGCTGTCCGATAAAGCAAGCGACAAAGCCACGAGTCAAAATTCTGGTAATATCCACTTTGACCGCACATCGGCCCTACGCAATCTAGTTCTGAATATCCGGTTTGCGAGGCTCGCGACGCACCGCAAATGCACAGGAAAGAAGCTAGATAGACGACGGCTTAGGGCTCTTCGGCGACTCAGGGCGCATCGTAGAGAAAGCCCAAACCGAAGCTGAGTTGCGACGTTTTCTGCTGATGAAACGTCCCAAAATATCCATCTCAAAATTCGCCTGCATCCTATGTTTCCGGAAGTTTGGAGGAAAATCGAATGGCGACACGTGGGTATTGTCTGTGTAAGAAAACAAGCTGGATCTACCGGGGTGATCAAACATGGGCATGCTATTGCCACTGCGATGATTGCCGCCGGAATTGTGCCGCGCCGGTAGTTGCGTGGTTCGGTGTGCCAATAGAGACCTTTGAGTGGACCGCTGATAAACCTCGCACCTATGAAAGTTCCAAAGGCGTTTTCAGGCACTTTTGCGGGACCTGCGGGTCACCCATTGGATTTGAAGCCGATCACTATCCGGGCGGTATGCACCTCTACGCTGCGTCGCTCGAAAACCCGGAAGATTTCAAACCGACTTTTCACGTCAACAAGCAAAGCAAGTTACTTTGGCTGCGAATGACTGATGATCTCGACGCGTTTGAAAGCACATTGCTGCACACCCCTAACGACCCAGACGGATATTAGTAGATGGGGAAGCGGCGCGATTTTCCAAGCGACAGCTAAATTACGCACGCGCTCCTTTAGTCGTCAGTACGCCCAATGTCCGGTTTACGCGCTTGGCAATCTGCTTCACGAGCGAAAGACTAAAGATAAATCAATGGCAGCAGTGGGCTCCTAGCTAAATTCGAAATCTACCTCGAATAATCTCTGGTTGAGCCAGAATTGACAAACAACGGTGTACTTGCAACGGACAAATCATAATGACGAAAGTTCTTTTTGTCGCTGTAATGGTGTTGTTCATAGCTTACAGCAACCCACCTCCGCCAACAGTTTCTAAATCCCAAGCCATCTAATTGTTGAATGCGGGCGAAGTTAAAGAAATTGATGTCATTCAATTAGGTTGGACGATCTTGAGATTGGTAGGTGGCACCCACGTGAGAATCCCGCGGATGTCATCGGGTATCCACCGCAGCTACTAGCAAACTATCTGGAATGCTCGCATGTTTCGCGGTGGACCGAATGACAACTTCGTCCACCCACCAGTCATTGACAGTCTAACGCTGAACGTCCGAATCTCGCGCGTCGCGACATGTTGCCCAAGAGAAGTTTCAAAAAATGGTGGAGGTCAGGTTAGGACCAATTGCGGTCGTTCTCTGCTCGCCAACAAAATGAAGGACTGCCTCTTTTGGTCGGTTAGAGACCACAGATTCTGGAGTTTCAAAAATGCAAAAATCTAAGTAGCTGGTCTTTTTTGAAAGCGCAGCATTTGGATAAGCGTAATGACCGGGTCGCGAGATTTGCAGCCGTTGAAAGCTTACATCCAATGACCGTAGCCGGTCCAAACATTTCACTAGTTTTCCATTGGGACTAAGAATTGCCTCAAAAAACATGGTTATTAGCCATTGGAAAACATTACAAAAAAACTCGATCGAGGTTAAACAAACTGACCGCACAACGGTTTCAATTCCCGGCACACGGTCAAAAGTTGAAAGAATCAGTATTATTCATTAAAATGCGCGACATTTAATTTTCCGATTTGACGGAGTTTCTGCTGTGAAATCAACTTTGGTATTAATCGTTTTGTTCGCTTCGATGTTTGCAGCCTCCCCTTCTTCGCTGCATTCTCAGGTGGGGTGTGATCCTTCGCGCGAAACGTGCCGATAAGATAGTGATGTGACATCATGTCTACGGGCGGTATGCACGACATTGTCGCGCTGATTTTTGGCGTCGGCATAATTATCGCGTTCTCCCATGAACGTTTTAACCGGATTTCCTATGAAACCGGCAAGCGTCTGGATCGGCTGGTCTTGTTCCTGACGCCGGATAAATTGCGCGCGCGTCGGCAGGTTACATACGCCTATTTCATCTACACGCTTTCGCTAATCATCCTCTATCTGATCCTGTGCGCCTATGCCGAGGTTCTGTTGCCACTTATTGGCGGTCAAAGCCTGTTGCCTGAGATTGGAGCCAGCACGTTGCCGACCGAGGCGTCGACAAGCACCGCCCCTTTGTCAGACGCTTCATCCGAACCGACGACAGGTTTTGCGCCGATGGGAACATCAGCGGTCGAATTCTGGATAGAAAGCCTTAAACCCGCTGTGAGTTCCGAGCCTGCAGACACCAATTCAGGCATCAATATAGCGCCCGAAGTGTCCATGGGGCTGGCCCTGATAATGGTTGGGCTGGCGCCATCCATTAAGTCGCTGGTTCGCGTGGATGAGTGGCTGCGCATGTTTGCGCACCGCGTTGCAGGAATTCCAACCTGGGTCATCGATACCTCAGACGCATTGCGGTCGAACGCCAAGGTTCTACGCTTCTTCACGGATGGCGAGAAGGACTTTTCCAGCGAATATCTGATTTCGGAACCCGAGCGCAAACGGGTCATGGATCTGCACGTCAAGGCCAAGCCCTTTTTAGGCAATTTGGATGACTTCATTCTGAATGTCGAAGTCATCCTTGTGGCGTCGGCCTGGTTTCTGGATGAAAAGCTGCGGATCACAGGGGCTGGTGATAAAAACCGTTTCGAGGAAATCGAAAATGAACTGCGCCGCCGCAAGAACGAATTGTTCAGTGCTGCGAACAACCCCGATCTTACTTATGAAGACTGGGATGCGATGGCCACCGCCGCTGATGAGTTGGCCAGCGACTTCTGCGTGTTGATTGCCCTTTACGACGAACAGGATGTTATTCAACCCTATGATCAGCGCCCTGCTCCAACCGAAAGCCAGCGCCGCGCGCGGGCAAGGTTGCGGCAATTCGTAGACGTCCTTTACAAAAACAAGACCGAACCACTGATGCAGCGTCGCGGCAACAACCTGGCGCTGTTCTGGACGCTGGCAATCGTACTGATCTGGACGATCGCTTGGGCCGTGCTGTGGCCGGGGCGGGCGGAATTCAACCTGACTTGGGGCTTGCTCAACAGCGACACCTATCTGAGGATCAGGCTGTATTCGGTCAACGCATTCAACACCTACTGCATCGCTACAATCGTTGCGATCACAATTCGTTGGGTCCGCATGACTTCGGTCGCTGAGGACGGCCAGAGAAAGTGGGAAAACATGCGTTATCCCAACCACTGGACGCGATGGCTACCGCAGGCTTTAAGCCTGTTTTTGATTGCCTTCTTGGTTTCTACAGCATTGAACATCGCGGTGCAGATATGGCTAACGGAAACCCGAACCACCGAAGCAGAAGCCTGGCGCATGACATTCGAGGAGTTCATGACCTCGATCCGCTGGCGGTTTGAATACATGGGCCCGATTTCCTTCCGGGCGGCATGTCTGGCGGTTCTTGTGATCGTGCTTTTGGATGCAAGGCAGCGATTGTGGACGGATGCCGGGCGGTGCGAGCAAAGACAGCGCAAGGGGCATCCCTCTAGCGACCGGCTGAAATCGAATGACAAAACCTGGCGTGAGTTGTCGTTTAAGGACAGTCTGATCTGGGTCGCGATAGGTGTGTTAATGATGCTGATCATAACCCCTGTCATGCGCTATCTGTCGTTTCTGGCAGCTTCTCAGGATTATCCGCGACCTTTCGACCATATTGACGCCGGACTGATGATCTGGGCGACACTTTACACCGTTGTTCTGGCGGCTTTGGTGATGTTCTGCCTGTCCGAGGTTCTTACCCGACGCGCGTTCTATCGTGCCCCGAAGGAGACCGCAGACGGCATGTCTTCTGACGTTATGGGGGCTGAGAAATGAAAGCCATTGCCCAGGTCGCCCTGCTGAGCCTGATCTGCATGCCCGCGCTTGCAGCTGGACAAGATACCCAGCCTGAGACCGTTGTAAACGAGGATCGAAACGTCATCATGGGCGCGCGCACCGATGTGCCGCCCTTTATCTGGAGAGACAAAAAGAGCCAAAAATACCGAGGGTTTTTCTGGGATATTTGTGTCGAGGCGCTCGTGCGTTCTGATCGTCCGTTCGACACCGTGCCAATCTCGGCCGGGCAACGATCGGACCTTTTGTCCAAAGGCAGTTATTGCACAAATGAGGACGAGAATTACGATTCTTGCACCGCCGATATTGGGACAGTGGATCTGTTATGCGACCCAACCACTGTAAACCTGAAACGGATGCAAACTTTCACGGAAATAGATGTCGACCAAACAGATGAAGGCCTGCACCGGTTTGTTTTTTCCCCCATCCTTTATCTAGCAAACGGGTCGTATTTTCAGCTGGGGTATCCCAGAAGGGTTTATCGGGAAAAGCTTGCGAAAGAACTGGAACGTCGATGCGTTCAGTTTCCGGAGTTGGACCCTGTCTTTTGTGACAAGCGCAAAAACCCAACTGGCTTGGAATGGCTTCGCCGACCCGATAAGTCGTTGTTTGGCAAAAAACCAAGTATAAACTGGAAAACTGCCTGCGATGCTATCCTGAATGCCATGACAACAGACCTGGCGTTGCCAGACTCTACCGAAGATAAGAAGCGCAAAGTTTGGCCTCCGCAAATATGGCCCGAGCCGGACCCAGTAGAGCCTGAGTTCGAAATTTGGGGATACCTCGACGGGTCGACCATCGGACCGTCAGTTGTCAAAGCCGCCGAACTGGCGCCTTCGTCCGTCGGTATATGCACAAGGGCTTTTAAGTCGCATACCTTGGCCACCGAGGCGTTCTGCAACGGTGAGATTTACAGATATTTCGGAGATGTCGATCTGGTTCGGGCGGCGATCGACGCCTATCGCGACAACACGGACAATGACTGCCCCGCAGATGAAACGCGATCTTCGCGGGGGACCTATGAACCCTATGCCTTGGTTCTTTCGAACGAAAACAGCGGCTTCCCCGAGGATTTCACGCTGGCGCTGTATTCCATGTTCACCGACGGCACGATTGCCCAGATGTTCAACGGGCGCTTCGGGGAAAGACGGCAATCTCAGTACCTTGAAACATTGTTCAGAATTAACAGCATACCAACCGGCGACGTGAATCCCGAGGAATAGAACGGCAAATTTCTCGCCATCTAATAGGCTGTTTATAACTAAAACCCTGTTTCAGCGTATGGGCCATGAATTTTCCCGGACCGCCCCCGGGCTTTTTTTCTGCATTTCAATGAGCGGAGATAGTTGTGTCTGGTGATATAGAAAAAAGTCATCGGGGCGCGAGGTTTCCGCAAGGACTAGGCCGATTTGAGGTATCAAACATTTGTGCCCGACCTGGCCATCCTTCCGAAAACACTCAACTAATGTCTCCCAACGCAACGAAATGGCTCCGGGGTCCTCGTGGGCACTGAGCGAGGCAAACCATGGGATCGGTGACGCGACGTTCTACGAATACAACGCTCAGTTTGACGGGATGAGCTACGCAAAGGCTCCGCTCAGCTAGCCTTGAACTGCAACCCAACCAAAAAAGAAACAAGAACAGATTCTACGTCCAAACTGCCCGTATCGAGGGGTTGGGTCATCAGCTAAGAATTCACGATCCCCAGAGTTTCAATAGTTATAATTTCTAAGCATCTGATTTTATTACAACCTCAGTCTCGGAAATGAGGTGACCCGACAGCGCTTGTCGGATCACGTAAATATTGGGACTGAACTATTAAGACTCGCCTCCCATTGAATTCAACACCTTATGATTTTGCGCTTTTTGAAGGTTTCGGCGGTTTATGCGCGTCAAGCCTAAGTCAAACAAAGTGGGCCGCAGCCCTGCTCGAATACCCCGAGGGTAACCTTATTGTTCTTGCAGGCAATTCTTCGGATTTTTGCGGTTCAATTGCGAATACTCGGTGACCAAGTCAGCCAACTCTGGCCGGCATGAACCGCAGTTCGTTCCAGCTTGAAGGGCATCTCCGATTTCGCCCACATCGATCAATCGTTGGTCGCGAATGGCGCCGATAATGGTTTTTAGTCCGACCCCGAAACATGAACAGACGATTGGTCCACAGTCTTCAGAAGCAGCAGATGATCGGCCAGACAGAATCTGATGGAGCGAGACCTCAGGCAAAGTTGCCAAAAACTCTCGCATTAGTGTGATGGGTTGTCGGGAAACAAAGAGCGCTGCCAAAAGGCGCTGTCCGTCAGACAATGCGATCCTGTGCGAGCCGCGTTTGGAATCTTCGATTGAAGTCACTACAGCATCGGATAGTCCAAACCACTCGCGGGCTTTGCCTTCCCAATCGTCGATGTCTTGCTTCCCTGCTAATTCCATCCTGTAACCTTTGTCCGTTTTGCTCATTGCCCAGTATTCTGCAGTAGGCGAGGCCGCATCGACGGAAACGGCGAAACCGTACCAGGAGGCATTCATACGTCGCACAGAAACAGCCGTGGCCTTACTTTCAGGCTGTCCAGAAAACGGATCAGTCACACTTGGAACAAGCGCATCCACACGGGCTGATGGTGCAGTTTCACCCGTCCAGTGAATAGGAGCAAACACTTGACCTGGCGCGACAGCGTCCGTGATGCGAAGTCGAAAGATACCGCTTCCAACTGAACTGTCGAGTTGGACCAAATCTGCGGCGCCAAGGCCCAACTTATCAACGTCCTTTGGGTTAACGTCTACATAAGGTTCGGAAAGATGGGCAGATAAACGAGGCGACAAGCCTGACCGTGTCAAAGTATGCCACTGATCGCGATTCCGCCCGGTGTTTAACAGAAACGGGTATTTTGCGCAGATTATTAGCTTGGGTGGTTTGTTGGAAACTGGAACAAAACGCGCCTTGCCATCAGGATGAAAAAACTGTCCATCGTCAAAGAACCGCCCGTCTGTAGCGCGAGATGTAGTCGGCCACCGTGTAGGGCTCAACGCTTCATAGTCTTCGTCACCGATATTGGCAAAATTGGCAATGTTGAAGTCTCTGCCAAAAGACGCCGCAAGTGAAGTCATGCTCGCGTATTCTCTAAAAATCTGCGCTGGAGACTCGTAGCTAAATGCCTCTTCCCACCCCATCCGACGGCCCACTTCGGCCAAGATATCCCAATCCGGACGCGCTTGCCCCGGAGGTGCTAAGACGGCACGTTGTCTGCTGATTGTACGATCTGAGTTAGTTACAGTTCCCGATTTTTCTGCCCAACCCGCTGCTGGCAGCAAGACGTCTGCTATACGCGCGGTATCTGTCTGCGCCGTCAGATCACTGACAACTGTAAAAGGACAGCTTTCGATCGCAGTGGTCACTCTGTCTGCGTCTGGCATTGTTGCCGCAGGGTTGGTGTGGATGATCCAGAGCGCCTTGATCTTACCGTCTTCAATGGAACGGAACAGATCTACCGCTTTCAATCCTTGCCTCTGAGGTATCTTGGGTGAATTCCAAAATTGTTGAACCGCCTGACGATGGTCTTGGTTTTCAATGTCCAGATGACACGCAAGCATATTGGCCAGACCACCCACCTCTCGACCGCCCATGGCGTTAGGCTGACCTGTGACAGAGAACGGCCCCATTCCTTCGCGGCCAATCCGTCCAGTAGCTAGATGACAATTCAAAATCGCGTTGACTTTATCGGTTCCGCTGGAAGACTGGTTCACACCCTGACTAAAGATCGTAACGACCCGCTCGGTACCGATCCACAGATCGCAAAACGCCTCAATCTCAGTGGGGCTGAGCCCCGTCTCATCAGGATCATCAAGCTGTGCCAGCTCAAGGGCTTCAAAGAACCCAACGCTGCGGTTCAGAAATTCGGCGGACACATGACCGGTTTGGTGAATTCTGCTTAGCAATCGGTTGAACAGCGCCACGTCGCTGCCTGGGTGCAGAGCCAGATGCAGGTCCGCCTGATCACAGCTTGCTGTGCGGCGTGGGTCAACAACCACGATCTTTGTGCCACGCGCCTGGCGTGCGGCTAGGACCCGCTGGTAGAGAACGGGATGGCACCAGGCAAGGTTTGAACCAACCAGCACAACTAAGTCGGCCTGATCCAGGTCCTCATAAGTTCCAGGCACCGTATCGGTCCCGAAAGCGCGTTTATGCCCGGCCACAGTTGACGCCATACACAACCGCGAATTGGTGTCGATATTGGCTGAGCCGATGAAGCCCTTCATCAACTTGTTAGCAACATAGTAGTCCTCGGTCAGCAATTGGCCCGAAACGTAAAAAGCTACGCTGTCCGGTCCGAACTCTCTGATCGTGGACGAAAAGCGATCGGCAACCAGATGCAGTGCGTTATCCCAGCTGGTGTCCTGGCCGAACGCTCGCGGGGCCAGCAACCGGTGGTCTAGCCCTACGGTTTCGCCCAATGCCAACCCTTTCGAGCACAATCGCCCGTAATTCGCCGGATGCTCCGGGTCGCCGCGAACCGCCAACCCTCCGGCTCCGTCAGGGCGCAGCAGCACGCCGCAGCCAACGCCGCAATAGGCACAGGTCGAGCGGATTTCGGGCAGACCGGTCCCGTCCATCAGGCCGCACTCCGCCGGGTCACTGCGCTGTCGTCCAGGAGGATACGACCGTCTTCAAGACGCACCGGATAGGTGGTGATCCGGCCATCATCGGTACCCTGCGCCTCGCCCGTGTTCAGGTCGAAAACCCAGTTGTGCAAAGGGCAAGTTACTGACTGGCCATGGACGATGCCCTCGGACAAAGGGCCACCTTTGTGCGGGCAACTATTGGTGGCCGCATACACCTCAGCCTCAGCTGTTCGAAAAACGGCGATGCAACCGATATGGGTTTTCACAAGACGCGCCCCGCGCAGCGGCACCTCGTCGATATGTCCGATGTCGATCCAGCTCATTCCGCGGCCTCCAGTGTGAAATCTGCAATCGGCGCGTAGGTCTGCGCCTTGTCCTGCACATGTTCGGCCCATGGATCTTTGCGGAAGATGCTCTGCGAAAGTTCAAACCGGGCGACCAACGCGGCACGGTTTTCAAGGTCGTCCACGACCTGAGCCTTGACCCAATCCATGCCGACCTTACCCAGCCATTTGTAGAGGCGGTCCAAATACTTGCCACCTTCGCGATAGGCTTGGGTGACGGCCATCACGACCTCGGTTGCTTCCTCTTCAGTGGGCACCTGACACAGTAGTTCGGTCTCTTTGACGTCCATACCGGCGGCTCCGCCTATGCTGATCTGGTACCCGGAGTCCACGCAAACAACACCGATATCCTTGCAAGTTGCCTCGGCGCAGTTGCGGGGGCAGCCCGACACCGCCAGTTTCAGCTTGTGCGGTGTCCACGACCCCCACAGGATTTTCTCGAGCTTGATGCCGAGGCCTGTGCTGTCCTGCGTGCCAAACCGGCAATGATCGGTACCCACACAGGTTTTGACCGTACGCAGGCCCTTGGAATAGGCATGGCCCGAGACCAGACCGGCCTGGTTCAGATCCGACCAGATGGCGGGCAGGTCCTCGCCCTTTACGCCTAACAGGTCGATGCGCTGCCCACCCGTGACCTTGACAGTTGGTACGTCATACTTGTCGGCCGCATCTGCGATGGCGCGCAGTTCTTCGGGGGTGGTGATGCCGCCCCACATGCGCGGCACAACGCTGAAGGTGCCGTCTTTCTGGATGTTGGCGTGTTTGCGTTCGTTGACGAACCGACTTTGTGGGTCGTCCTGGTAGTCCAGCGGCCAATCCGCCAGCAGGTAGTAGTTAATCGCCGGACGGCAGACATGGCAGCCGTTAGGCGTGGACCAGCCGAGTTCCTGCCAAACAGCCGCCTGGCTTTTCAGCTCCTGCCCTTTGATCAGGCGGCGCACATCTTCGTGGGTCAGATCCGTACAACCGCAAATCGGTTGCGCGGTTGGCATCCGGAAGTTGTCGCCTAGCGTCACCTGTAACACCTGTTCCACCAGTCCAGTACAGGTGCCGCAGGACGCACTGGCCTTGGTGCCTGAACGAACCGCGCCCAGATCGTCCGCGCCTGCGTTGATCGCCTCGACAATCTCGCCTTTGCATACGCCGTTGCAGCCGCAAATCTCCGCCTCAGGCGGCAATGCTGCAACGGCTGAGAGAGGGTCCGCGGTGTCGCCCCCCTGATAGGCGGGTCCGAAGATCAACGTCTCGCGCATCTCTTCGATACTGGTGCCGTCCTTGATCAAACCAAAAAACCAACTGCCATCCGCCGTGTCGCCATACAAAACGGCCCCAACCAGACGATCCTCTTCGATCACAAGGCGTTTGTAGACCCCGCGCGAAGGGTCGCGGAACACGATATCCTCGCGCCCCGGCCCATCCGCGAAATCACCCGCACTGAACAGATCGCAGCCGGTGACTTTCAGCTTGGTCGAGAGGGTTTTCTGCGCGAATGCAGCGTCTTCCGCCAGCAACGACTGCGCCGCCACCTTCGCCTGATCGTAGAGCGGTGCAACTAGGCCGAATACCTCTCCGTCATGTTCGACGCATTCGCCCACGGCGTAGACATCCGGGTCCGACGTCAGCATCCGGTCATCCACATGAATGCCGCGCCCGGTGGCCAGACCGGCCTCTTGTGCCAGAGCCGTGTTGGGGCGGATGCCGACGGCCATGACGAGCAGATCACAGGGCAGCTCTGTCCCGTCATCCAGCAACAGAGCGCGGACCTTGCCGTCTTCCCCGAGGATTTCCTTGGAATTCGCTTGCAGGCAAATCCTGATGCCTTTGTCTTCCAGCGATTTCTTCAGCAGATAGCCTGCCGCTTCGTCCAATTGACGCTCCATCAGGTGGCCCATGATGTGCACCACGGTAACTTGAACACCATGCGCGGCCATGCCTGCGGCGGCTTCAAGACCCAGCAAACCTCCGCCAATCACGACGACTTTGTTGTCCGGGCCCATGTCCATCATCTGCTGGGTATCTTCCAGATCGCGGTAGGCAATCACACCATCTAGATCATGACCAGGCAGAGGAATGATGAACGGGTTCGACCCGGTCGCGACGACCAGCTTGTCGTATGGAACATGTCCGTTCTCGCCCTCGACCACCTTCATCTCACGATCGACCTTGGCCACCTGCTCGCCAAAGCGGCAGGAGATTCCCCGCTCGGCATACCAGGTGTCGTCATGAGTGACGATCTCTTCATAGGTCTTCTCACCCGACAGAACCGGGCTGAGCATGATGCGGTTGTAGTTCCCGCGCGGCTCAGCGTTGAACAGGGTGATGTCGAACGCATCCGGTGCAGCGTCGGTCAGGTGTTCCAGCACCCGACCCGAGGCCATGCCTGCGCCTATAACAACGAGTCTTTGCTTCATGGTTTCACTCCGCTGCAATCGCCTTCGGGGCGGGTGTTTTCGGCTTGGCGCCGTGTTCGTATTCTTCAAGGAAATCGAGAACTTCTTGCCGGTAGGTGTAGTAATCCGGATGCTCCAACAGAGCCTTTCGTGTCCGAGGACGCGGCAAGTCGACCTTCGTGATTTTACCGATGGTCGCCTGCGGGCCGTTGGTCATCATCACTACGCGGTCGGCCAGCAGGATCGCCTCGTCCACATCATGGGTGACGCAGATCGCAGTCACCTTTGTGCGGGACCAGACCTCCATCAGAACTTCCTGCAATTCCCAGCGTGTGAGGCTGTCGAGCATCCCGAAAGGCTCATCCAACAGCAATAGTTTGGGCGACAGAGCAAAGGCGCGGGCGATACCGACACGCTGCTTCATCCCGTTCGACAGGTCAGAGGCGGATTTGTCCATCGCATCGGCCAATCCGACCCGTTCCAGATAGTATTCGACCACATCCTGCCGCTCGGCCAGGCTTGCCTTGGGATAGACCTTGTCGACCCCAATCGCGACGTTTTCCTTGGCGGACAGCCAGGGGAAAAGGTTGGGCGATTGGAACACCACAGCGCGTTCCGGGTCGGCGCCTTCGACGTGACGGCCATCTAGCTTGATCGCGCCCTTGGAGATGTCATTAAGACCTGCGGCCATGGTCAGAACTGTGGATTTGCCGCAGCCGGAATGGCCGATCAGAGAAATGAACTCACCCTTGTCGATCTTCAGGTCGAAATCCTCGACCACCGTCAGCGGACCTTTAGGCGTCGGGTAGACCTTGTGCAGTTGTGAGAAATCGAGGAACCGGTTCTCGATCAAGCCCTTCTGGGCGTCCGCGACGGCCGTCGGGACGCCGTGGATTGGTGTCACATCAGGTAGGATGCGCGAGCCTTCCACCTTGGCTTCAATCCCCACATCCATCAGATACTTGGTAACTTTTGCGCGCAGGTGCTTGAAGGTCTCGCTGTTGTTCATAGCCCCTCGGTCACGTGGGCGCGGGATGGTCACGCGGAACTCTTGTCCCAGCGTGCCATCGGGGTTCAGTGCAATGATCCGGTCGGCCAGAATGATTGCCTCGTCCACGTCATTGGTGATCAGCACGCAGGTCTTCTTGTCGGCTTCCCAAATATGTTCGATCTCATCGGCCAGATTGGCGCGGGTGAGCGCGTCGAGCGCTGACAGAGGTTCGTCCAACAACAGCACTTCTGGGTTCATCGATAAGGCGCGCGCCACGTTGACGCGCTGGCGCATCCCGCCCGACAACTCGGCTGGGCGGCGCATTGCGGCGTGGCTCAGACCCACCATCTGCACATAGTGCGCGACCTTCGCGGCCTTCTCGGTCTTGCTGAGATCCGGGAAAACCGTATCAACCGCCAGCCCGACGTTGCCGCTGACTGTCAGCCACGGCATCAGCGAGTAATTTTGAAAGATCACCCCGCGTTCCGGGCCGGGACCTTTGATTGGAGCGCCTTTGAACGTGACTTCTCCGCTGGTTGGACTGTCGAGCCCGGCCATCAGGTTGATCAGGGTGGTTTTTCCAGTACCCGAAAAGCCGAGGATCACTAGAAACTCACCCTCTTGCACGTCCAGATCGATGCCTTTCAGCACATCTGTGCGCGCGGTGCCTTCGCCGAAGGACTTTGAGGCGTTTTTGAAACTTAGGATGCTCATCGCGCTCACCGGTTGTTCGTGAAAGTGAATAGGGATTGCAGCGCGTACATCACCCGGTCCAACAGGAAGCCGATGATCCCGATGGTGAAAACCGCGACCATGATCTTGGCGAGTGAACTGGACGAGCCGTTCTGGAATTCATCCCAGACAAACTTCCCCAGACCGGGGTTCTGCGCCAGCATTTCCGCCGCGATCAGAACCATCCAGCCGACGCCCAGCGACAAGCGCAGGCCGGTGAAGATCAGTGGCAGGGCCGAGGGCAGCACCAGCTTGGTGATCTTCGTATAGGTATTCATTTTCAACACCTTGGAAACACTCACCAAGTCCTTGTCGATGGATGCCACACCCAACGATGTGTTGATCAACGTTGGCCACAACGAACACAGGGTGACTGTGATGGCCGAGATCAGGAAGGATTTGGCGAACCAGCCGTCGTTGGTGACGTAAACAGCCGAGACGATCATGGTGACAATCGGCAACCAGGCCAGAGGTGACACCGGTTTGAAGATCTGGATCAGCGGGTTCAGCGCAGCATTTGCGGTCGGGGACAGGCCCGCCGCGATACCAAGTGGGACCGCGATGACAGTGGCGATCAAAAACCCAAAGAACACTGTTTTGATCGAAGTCCAGATTTGCTGGTAGTAGGTCGGAGCACCTGTGAAGGCGACCTCTTTCACTTTCTCCGGCTGGCCGGCGTCAATGAATTTCTGATTGCGTTTCTCGACCATAGCCTCGAACTTCGCGCGTTTTGCTGCTTTGGCCTTGGCATCCTCGTTCAGGCTGACCATTTCCTCCCAAACCTGCGCCGGTCCTGGAACCGCGCCGAGAGAAGTCTGCACCTTGGGGGCCAAAGTTCCCCACAGTAACAAGAAGGCGCAGATCGACAGCAGGGGAACGATCAACAACCGCCAAATCTCGGCCATCTGAGCGCGTGGGTTGTCTCCGGCAGCGGCCTTCAGGACGGGCGTGGCCCAGCTGAGACCCAGAACCTGAAACCATTTGTCGGCGGCGTTTATGCGGGTGAACAGGCGGGCGCGACGCGCCTCTCGAGCGGCGTCTGCGTTGAATTCGGGATCGACCGTTGTCATCTTATGTGTCCTTGCGTTGGCGGGGCACTATTGGGCCCGCGCCCGACCGATGCCGGGCGCGGCGTTTCGGGATTAGCCTTGCACGTCCGAACCGACGATCTTCTGATCGCCCTTCAGACCGATGGACAGGCTTTCGAGATAGGCATTGGGGGCGCGGCCGTCATAGGCGATGCCGTCGATGATATCCTCGGCCGGGGTCGGCGCTTTGTAGCCATCGCTGTCCCAGGGGAAGTCGGCCTCGTTCGCCAGCCCTTCGTCGACCAACAGGCGCGCGGCTTCCAGATAGATCACGGGCTTGTAGACGGACTTGGCGACCTCGTCATACCAGCTGTCGGGCTTGGCTTCTGGGATCTGACCCCAGCGGCGCATTTGGGTCAGATACCAGATGGCGTCAGAGTAGAACGGATAGGTCGCGTTGTAGCGGAAGAACACATTGAAATCAGGGACTTCACGCTTGTCGCCTTTCTCGTATTCGAACGTGCCGGTCATCGAGTTGGCGATGACGTCATAATCCGCGCCTACGTATTCTGCTCGGCTGAGGATTTCGACCGCTTCTGGACGGTTGGCGTTGTCGTTTTCATCCAGCCACTGCGCGGCACGGATCAGAGCTTTGGTCACTGCCAGCGTGGTGTTCGGATATTCCTCTGCGAACTCGGCGGTGATGCCAAACACCTTCTCGGGGTTGTTCTTCCACAGCTCGTAATCGGTAATAACCGGAACGCCGATGCCCTTGAACACCGCTTGCTGGTTCCACGGCTCACCCACGCAATAGCCATAGATTGTACCGGCCTCCAACGTGGCTGGCATCTGCGGCGGAGGTGTCACCGACAGAAACACATCCGCACCGATCTGACCGGTTACATTGTCCGGGCTGTAGTACCCCGGATGCAGCCCACCCGCGGCCAGCCAATAGCGCAGTTCGTAATTGTGGGTCGAGACTGGGAAGACCATGCCCATGTTAAAGGGCTTGCCTTCGGATCTGTATTTCTCAACGACCGGAGCAAGCGCCTCGGCGCTTACAGGGTGTTGGGGACGACCATCCTCCATCACCGGGATGTTCGGTTTCATCTCTTCCCAGATTTCGTTGGACACGGTGATACCGTTGCCGTTCAGGTCCATTGAGAAGGGCGTGATGATATGCGCCTCGGTTCCGTATCCGATAGTCGCGGCCAAAGGCTGTCCGGCCAGCATGTGTGCGCCGTCAAGCTGCCCGTCGATTACGCCATCCAATAGGACTTTCCAATTGGCTTGTGCTTCCAGCGTCACGAACAGGCCTTCGTCCAGAAAGTACCCATTCTCGTAAGCGACAGCCAGCGGCGCCATATCCGTAAGTTTGATAAAGCCAAAAGTCAGTTCGTCTTTTTCCAGTTCCAGTTCGGCCAGTGCCGGAGACACAAGCGCAGTCGTTGCGACGAGGCCTAAAAGAAGCTTTTTCATCTCGATCCCTTTCGGTTCAGCCCAACCTCTTGGGCAAACAAAAAAAGCCGCCGACACAGTCCGCCGGGAGGAGGTGGCGGATGGTCGAGCGGCTTTGCTCTTGTAAGGTGCCCTGGATTGTGGGCGAATTCCGTCGGTGGGCGTCGTTGCCTTCCGATGTCCCGATTAAGTCACCCTTGATCCGGGCCGTCACCCAATTTTGAGCGTCAAAGTGTGATTTTTCTGCGATGCAGCGCGATT
Organism: Ruegeria sp. BI12; assembly: GCF_056537985.1. Taxonomy (NCBI): domain Bacteria; kingdom Pseudomonadati; phylum Pseudomonadota; class Alphaproteobacteria; order Rhodobacterales; family Roseobacteraceae; genus Ruegeria; species Ruegeria sp. BI12. Next base: position 790,003 of record NZ_JBQFSL010000002.1, read on the forward strand.
TTATGCTGCGCTGCAAAAATTTTGTGCACTCTTACCCCTTTGGCTCGAAAATGCGACGGTCGAAGAAGACGTTCGGCGCCAGAATCAAGCTTCCGTTTGTCGAGGCTACGGTGGTCGACTCAGGAAGCGCCCCTTCCAGCTTCTCTGACGCTCCGGGGGTTTCAACACCCAGTCCGAACAACTCGCGCCGATAGAGGTCGCTGCGAAAGACACGGGCGGCCTGACGTTCGGCTGTGCTGACATCGATCCCGTTCCGTTGTGCTAGCTGATGCGCGATCCACTTGGCTTGGCTGCGCCATGGGAAGGTGGCAGCGCCATCAAAGAACTCGACAAACCCATCCACATGGCGTTGCTCGCCGCACGCCGAGATTGTGAATTCGCCCATTAATGCACGGTCGATTAGTTCGGGTGAGACATTGAGGTAGTTTTTGCGCGATAGCATCTCGGACGCGGTTGTTCGGCTGTCCGTGTTTGAGAGCCAACGTCCCGCGCGCCAAACGGCCCGCAAGAGGCTACGCAGCAAATGCGGCTCAGTTTCGGCCCAGTCGTTTCTAACCGCCAACACCTTTTCAGGTGCGCAGGTCCAGATCGCCTTACCGGGCAACAGCAACGCGCCAACATTGTCATCCACGGCGAAGGAGCCCCAAGGCTCGCCCACGCAGAAGGCATCGATCTCACCACCTGCAAGCGCCTGCGCCATCAGAGGAGGCGGGACAGTGCGGATTTCGACCTGCTTCGAAGCCAGTTCGGTTCCCGCAACCCAATAGCGCAGCAGTTCGACATGCATCGAAAACGGAAAAGGCACTCCGAACACCAAAACGTCACCGGCAGCCTTTGCCAACGCAGCCCCAGCTGCAGCTGCATCAGTAAAATCGAAGCCATAGCCCTGATCGGTCAGACGCCCTGCCAATTGAGTTCCAACACCTATGATGTTGCCGTTCAGGGATAGAACAGACACGGCGGACAGCGGCGTCGCAATACCGCCCAAACCCAAGGCCATCGCAACGGGAACAGGTGACAACAGATGCGCCGCGTCCACATGCCCAAAGGCCAGCATATCGCGCAATGAAGACCACGATGGGGCTGGTCGCAGGTCCAGCGACACGCCTTCGGCATGGTCAAACCCCATCTCGCGCGCGACAATCAACGGGGCCGCGTCAACCAAAGGCATATAGGCGACGGGCAAGGTTACAGTTCTCATGACAACAACCCAGAAGCCGTGACCAAGGCTTCAGCCACATCTGCAACCCGGCGGTTCTGATTCATCGCAGTTTTGCGCATCAGGGCATAGGCCTCGTCTTCAGACACACCCCTGGCTTTCATCAACAACCCTTTGGCGCGGTCAATCACCTTGCGTTCTTCCAAAGCACGGCGGGTCTCGGCCAGTTCGGTCCGCATCTGGCGAAGTACCTGAAACCGGGCGATGGCGGTATCGATCACAGGTTTGATGCGATCGGCTTGCAGGCCATCGACTACATAGGCTGATACCCCGGCCTCAACGGCGGCTTTCGCTAATCCGCCCGCAGCGCCCGAGACGAACATAGCCACTGGTCGCTCCATCGGACCGGAGGCAACGGTCAACTCTTCCAGCATATCGCGTGAGGGGTTGTCGATATCGATCAGGACAAGGTCTGGGCTGTGCGTAGCAATTTTACGTGCCAACCCGGAGACACTGCCGATTACGGAGACTTGTACGTCTCCGGCCTCTTTGAGAGCATCAACAATCGCAAAAGCACGCTCTTTGTTCTGTTCGACTACAACGACAGTCAGATTTTGGTTCATAGGGTCTCAAGTGAGCCCAAGGTTCATTGATCGCAATTCCACGGCCACTAAACTCTTCATCAGGCCGCCAGTTCGCCCAATTTTTCAGCTTAATTTTGCATGTAGCGGAATGCCTGCACAGTTTATCTAAATGCCATCAAGGAAATCTGCCGTGAGCGCAGCGGTGGCGCATCGCATTGTCGTGCCCTCCATGCAGAGGTATCCATCGAGAGTTAGTGTATAAAGTTTCTCCGCCACAAACGTTCTCTGGCAGAGTTGGAAATACGTCTCCCACTTGAATCCATGAGAATAGATGCTGTTTGCGCGGAGAAAGCCGAGGTAACTAGTGCAGGAAGTCTTGAACGAAAAGATCGAAAGTAAAGCCGTAGAGATCACAAGCATTCTCAAAGCAATGTCGCATGAGGTGCGACTCCAATTTCTCTCTCATCAGACTTCGGGAGGAAAGTCCGTTGCTGAACTCCAGACGACCCTTACTTACCGCCAACCCTCAGTCTCTCAGCAGTTCTCGCACATTCGGTTATGCGACTATTCTCCTTTCTCAGAAATCTGCTGCCAGGAAACACTTGTCACTATTGCAAAATGACAAGAAGAAGAGCCAGACGTGACTGTATTTTGCGTTCAGTACCGCTTGGATGTCGGTAATATTGAGGCGGTTCAACGTGTCACGTAGGACAGACGTTGCATCGTAAGCATTTCGCCGATTCTCAAGGTAGCCCTCTTGCCATTCCGAATACCTAACCTTCATGTCGGTCCTTGACGCAAAAGCTAAACGCAACTGATGTTCAATATCTGCGTTTCGAGTACTTCAGGTGTGTGCCTGATATCAGGGCCAACAACCCGGAAGCAGGAGTACCAACTGGCATACGATGGGAAGTTTGACCTCTCTGGTAGATTGGAGATAGATCCTCGTATGGCTGATTACCCGATCTTATGGACGTTCCGTCGCTGCCCATACGCGATAAGGGCCCGACTCTCATTGGCGAGTTCACAAGTCACAGTTGAACTGCGCGAAATTCTCTTGCGGGACAAACCAGAGGCCTTCTTACAAACATCGCCCTCCGGCACAGTGCCCGCGCTTCGACTTCCTGACAAAGTCATAGATGAAAGCCTGGAAATCATGATCTGGGCGCTCCAACAAAATGATCCGCAACGGCTATTGGACATGCCTCAGGAAGGTTGGGACCTCATTGCAGCAAATGACGGACCATTCAAGTCTGCATTAGATCACACAAAATACGCCACGCGGTATCCAGATTTAAACGTCAACGAGGAACGCAGGAAAGCGTCTGGCTACTTGCTCGACCTCAACGAGCGATTAACTGGGCGGGCCTGGCTTTTCGGAGATCGCCCTACCCTAGCCGATCTGGCGCTTCTACCATTTGTTCGCCAGTTTGCACATATAGACCGGACCTGGTTTGACACACAAAAGTGGCCGAATTTAGTGGCTTGGCTGGACCAATTCCTGGGCAGTGAAGAATTTTTGCTGGTGATGAACAAGTACACAATTTGGTCAGAAGGCGATGCTCCAATTCGGTTCAACGGCTGAACCCAACACATCTTTTCATCGGCCCACTGCAGACACTCAGCTTGGCTTATTGATGCTATAGTTGCAGGTCCGCATTCCTGCCATTCGCCGCATATGCGAAACCAATGGATAGTCAAATTCACGTTCTGCGGACTTTGCAGACATTCAGGTGTGACAACGGAATGTCAGCTTTGGAAAGTCAGCAGTCAGAACTCACCACTTCTTTTGCTACAGCAAATCGACGCAACCTTTAGTACATCCCAGTGCGCCAACTGCGTATTTCCAATGTTTCATTCAGCTATCGGCATAGTAAACGACTTGAAAATCAATTTTGGACTTAGAATTGACATGAATTAGTCCAAAATTTCGATGAAGTGAGTGGTGTTGGAGCCTATGTCATCCGGCCAGGCTGGCGGAAACCAGAGAATCTCGAGCAACGAGCACATGATCAGAGTCACGAACTTCAGCAAACAATACAAAGGCTTCACGGCCGTGAAAGACCTTAGCTTTTCGGTTGAACCCGGCCAAATCCTAGGGCTGGTCGGTTCGAACGGTGCAGGCAAAACGACGACCCTTCGTGCCTTGTGTGGGATTGTCCCTCCGACCTCGGGGCGCCTCTTGGTTGCGGGCCATGACATTGTACGGGAGCCAATCGAAGCCAAACGGAACATCGGCTATATTCCTGATGATCCGCGGCTTTTTGACACCATGACGGTCTGGGAGCACCTGGCCTTCACTGCAGCGGCTTACCAGCTTGTAGATTTTGAGGAAACCGCCGAAGCGCTTCTTGAGTCTTTCGAGCTTGCACATAAGCGCGATACGCTCGTCCATAACTTGTCTCGCGGTATGCGCCAGAAGGTAGCGATCGCCTGTGCCTTTTTGCACGATCCCAAGGTGATCCTGTTCGATGAGCCCCTGACGGGGCTCGACCCGCAGGGGATCCGGGGCATCCAGCAGGCGATCCGCGAACGTGCGCATTCTGGTTCCGCCATCATCATCAGCTCGCACCTTTTGAGCCTCTTCGAGAACCTGTGCACGCATATTATGGTGTTGAACCTTGGTGAGTGCCGCAGGTTCGGCACGATGAGCGACGTGTTGAGCGAGGTCGGCGAGACCGACAGTAACTCGGCCCTGGAAGAGGCGTATTTCAGCATCACCCAAGACAAAGAAATGGCTGAAGTTTAAAATATGGATTCCGCGCTTTTTCGTCTTCTTTTGTTGCGCCTGCGTGGCGGCATTCGCCTGCGTCTGATCCAATTGACAACTTTGCGCGGTCTGCTCTTTTCCGTTGCTTTTTGCGGGATCATTTGGCTGCTGCTGGTTGCAAACGGCTCCTCTCTGGAAACGGGGTTCTTGGCAGATGCCGCTTCGGATCGCCAAGCACTAAGCGCGCAGATCAGCACTTACATGCCACTCGGAATGCTTGCGATGTCCCTGCTGACGGTCGTGTTGTCCACTGGCCCTACGTTTCATTTCTCGCCTACAGAGATCAATTTTCTTTTTTCCGGGCCGTTCCGCCGGCGCGACCTGATCATCTACAAATTCAGCGCCTACGTTGCTGGTGCCACCTTAAGTAGTGCACTCATCACCATCTTTGCGCAGGCGCAAACGGGGTCCGCTCTGACTGCGTTCATCGCCTCGCTCCTGACGCTCGTCTTCGTTCAATTGAACAGCGCTGTCATCGGCATGACTGGGCAAGCACTGGAAGGCAGCAGGTTTGCACGGTTTCGATGGCCCGCAATTGCGCTGCTTTCTGCCGCTTTAGCCGCCACTGTGGTCTACGCTTGGGCAACGCCCGAACGCAGCCTATTCGACCTTCTGTTCGAATTTCGCCACTCGTGGATCGGTACCATTATCCTGTCACCCTACATCGTGTTTGCCGAACTCTTCGTAGCGCCATCGCTTTTTCCGCATCTATTCGTTTGGGCCTCAATCGCGGTTCTCATCAACGCGGCGCTGTTGCACCTTGCAATCAAGCTCGACGCGCGCACGACCGATCGTGCCTTGAAGGAAAACGCCCGACAGAGCGACCGATGGGAACGCATAAAGCAAGGAGGATCGTTCTGGGCCACTGAACGAACCGAAATACCTTCGGTCCGTCGAGCGCCGATTGTAAGTGGTTTGGGGCCGATTGCCTGGCGTCAGGCCCTCAACGTTGCTCGCAGTTCATTCAGGGTCGTCGCCGTGTTTGTTGGTATGGCAGCCTGCGTCGGGCCAGTCCTTTCCGCGGCTGGTATATCGGTCACGGACTCGCGGGCCGTGTTGTTTTTCTACATCTTTTTTGTGTTCATCCTGCCTCGAACACTGGTTTGCGACTTTCGCGGCGACCTGAGCCGGATGGAAGTCTACAAGACCTTGCCCATCCCACCATGGCGGATCTGCGCAGGTCAGCTCGTGACTCAGGTGGTTCTGGCCTGTGTCGTTGCTGTGACAATGATCGTCAGCATCGTCGTCTTTCAAGATGGACTCGGCATACCCGATGCACTGGTCTTTGCGGCTTTTGTATTCCCGTTGACCGTGCTTCTCTATACCGTTGAGAACACTATACATCTTTTGTTTCCGACAAAACTCCTCCCGATGGGACGAGCAGACTTCGAATTTCTTGGTCGATCACTTGTCGAGTTCATTGCGAAGTCGATTGCCATTTTTGCCGCTGCGGCGGCTTCGGCTGCCGTCGGGCTATTCACATTCACAACGATAAGACCCTCTTGGGTTCTATTGGGGTTGGCCAGTTGGATAACATTGACCTTGTTCGGGCTTTTGGCGTTGGTCGCGATGCAATATGCGTTCCGTCGGTTCGCGGTGGCAGAAAACGTCGACTAAAGCGAAAAATGATGACCTTCTGCTGAGGCCTTAAACCTACTTGAGGCCCCTGCCGTCGGAACCTTGGGTTTGAACCTGGTAGATTTAAACATGGTGCGGACATGTCGAAACTAGCTCTATACAGAATTGCAGGTCACTTAATATCCGTTCCTAGCACAGCATCGAACAGGTAACTGCAGCCCGAAAATGGGCATTGCCCAAGTCTTCGGTGCAGCGACATTTTCTGGGATCTGGGCAAACTCGCGACATCGCGATCAACCTAGAGCCACCGTAGCTATGCTTGAAGGCCGCAGCACTGCAGCTTCGCAGAAGCAAGCTTTGGTGCGACGAGCAGCATTTTCCCAATGGCAACGAACAGGTAGCGAGACTGTGCAGACTCGTGCCGTCGCGGATATTGCGCGCCCTTAACGGAGATTATGAGTTGGTCTTTGACTAGTCGGGACCGAAAACCATCCACGGGCTAATGCCAAGCGCGGCAATAGCTAGAGCTTTGTAACAGAGCCCTCGAACACACAACAGCCAGAGGCCACGTTGGCCGCCGCGAATGAGTCGATCCCTGATCCCAATTCCAGTGCCGAGAGGCCCGGTATAATCAGAAAGAGGAACCTGTTGAGTTCAACTGACCTGATGCTTGACTGTACAAAATTGATCTCGGGTCGACCCATTTTTGGTTTTCCTTTCTCACGCCCTCATATTCGAACCATTGGCATCGTACAGCGGACCGCCCAGCACTTCGGCATCATAGAACTCGCCTAGGATTTCCACCTGTAGCTTGGTTCCCGGTGCCGCGCTGCCCGAGGCGACATAGCCCATCGCCATAGACTTGCCGACGCGGTGGCCGTAGCCGCCGGACGAGACATAACCGACCGCTTCACCGTCTTTCAGGATCGCCTCATCGTTCGAAACATCGATGCCGTCCACGTCGATGGTCAGGGTGACCAGCTTGCGGGCAACTCCATCTTCCTTGAACTTCAGGGTCGCTTCCTTACCGACAAAGTCCTTCTTCCAGTTGATGAATACATTCATGCCGGATTCGACCGCGTTGAAGTCAGGACGGAAATCGGTGGTCCAGACGCCCCAGCCCTTTTCTAGACGCAAAGACATTAGCGCGCGTGCACCGTACCAGCGATAGCCCAGATCGGCACCATCCTCTTCGATCGCCTCGGCCAGACGCAGTAGGTACATCGGCTTGCAGTAGATCTCAAAGCCCAGCTCACCCGAGAACGAGATACGGTTTAGGATCACCGGCACGCCGCCCACGAAGGTCTGACGCAGATCGCGGAACTTCAGGGCATCGGCGCTAACGTCGTCGCGGGTGATGCGCGCCAACAGCTCGCGCGATTTGGGGCCGGACAGTGCAATCCCGTGCCAGTCATCCGAGACATTGGCATAGCTCACATCCGCAGGCAGGTCCTTTTCGAACCAGCGGCTATGCGCATCCTGCATTGCGCCCGATCCGAACAGCATGAAGTGGTCCTCGCCCAGACAGGCCACGGTCAGATCACCATAGAGGCGGCCTTTCTCGGTAAGCATCGGGGTTAGCGCCAGACGGCCCGGTTTCGGGACGTAACCGGCCAGAGTGCGGTTCAGGTAGTCACGCGCGCCAGCGCCCTTGAACTCATGCTTGGCGAAGTTTGCGATCTCGATACCGCCCACGGCCTCTTGTACTGCTTTTACTTCACGCGCAACATAGTCGTGACTGCGGTTGCGCTCGAAGGTCGGGGTTTCATGCGCGTCCTCGGCGTTGTCAGCAAACCACAGCGCGTTTTCCAGACCAAAGCCCTGCCCCATCACGGCACCCTTGTCGATCAGACGATCATAGAGCGCGGTGGTCTTCTGCATCCGGCCCTTGGGCAGCGTTTCGTTCGGGAAGGTCATCACGAAGCGGCGCTCGTAGTTTTCCGAGGACTTGATGGTGCCCCAGTCCGGCGTTGCAAACTCGCCAAACCGCGCCACGTCCATCGCCCAGACGTCAATTGAAGGTTCGCCGTCAATCATCCACTCGGCCATGGTCAGGCCAACACCGCCGCCCTGACAGAAGCCTGCCATGACGCCCACGGCGACCCAGTAGTTCTTCATGCCCGGAACAGGGCCAATCATCGGGTTACCATCGGGCCCAAAGGTGAACGGGCCATTAATGGTGTCCTTGATGCCGGATTCTCCAATAGCCGGGATACGCTCGAACGACATTTCCAGACGGTCGGCGATGCGGTCCAGGTCGGGTTGCAGCAGCTCGTGCCCGAAATCCCATGGCGTACCGTCGACCTTCCATGGAGTCGATTTCGGCTCGTAGGTGCCTAGCAGCATGCCATGGCGTTCCTGTCGGAAATAGATGTTGGCCTCATAGTCGATGCCCGCCGGCAGACGACCGGCTTCACCCATGCTTTCCATTCGCTCTTTGATCATCGGGATCGCGTCGGTGATCAGGTAGTGGTGCTCCATCGGCTGTACGGGCAGGTGGATGCCCGACATGTGGCCCACTTCGCGCGCCCAGAGGCCGCCGCAATTCACAACCTGCTCGGCGTTGATAACGCCTTTGGGGGTGGTCAGATCCCAACTGCCATCGGGGCGCTGGCTCATCGAAGTAACACCGCAATGGGTGAAGTATTGCGCGCCGTGGTGACGGGCGGATTTCGCGAAAGCGTAAGTCGCGCCCGACGGATCTACATCACCGTCCTGTTCGTCCCAGAGGGCGGCGTGGTAGTGTTTGGGATCAATCAGCGGGTGACGCTCGGCCAGTTCCTGCGGGCTGATGAATTCCTGATGCAGGCCCATGTAACGCGCTTTCGAGCGCTCCCGCTTGAGGTAGTCGTACCATTCCTTGGTCGAAGCCGCGTAGAAACCACCGGTGATGTGCATGCCGACCGAATGGCCCGAGGTTTCCTCGATTTCTTTATAGAGGTCGATGGTATAGCTCTGCAGACGCGAGATGTTGGGGTCCGAGCTAATGGTGTGGATCTGACCGGCTGCGTGCCAACTTGAACCAGATGTCAGTTCATCGCGTTCCAGCAGGACAACGTCTTGCCAGCCGAACTTGGCCAGGTGGAATAGGATCGAACAGCCCACAACGCCGCCGCCGATGACAACGACCTTGGCGTGGGACGGAAGCTTTTTGCCAGACGTGGTTTCGTCTTTTTGAATCTCAGGCATTTTGAGTCTCTCTCAGTTGAGGGGCAACCGGCGGAAACGACCGGGAATTGCGGGGTCATGGAAGTGGTCAAGCGGTCCGTTCTCGACCAGATGGTTGTGCCAATGGGCAAGGGCATAGCGATCCAGAGAAACCCCAAGGCCGGGACCCTCGGGCACGGAAATCACGTTGTTTTTCTGGCGGAAAGGCCCGCCTTCGATCACGTCGCCGATCTGCCAGCGGAACAGCGATTGCGAGGGTTCGGATATCCACGGCATCGCCGCAGACATGTGCAGATATCCGGCAGTGGCGATCCCGGCATCACCAGAATAGCACCAGAAGCCGATGCCCATCGCCTCACACGCGCCAATGAACCTCACAGCGAGGGAAATCCCACCCAGCACGGCGAAATTGGTGACGATGTAATTGGGTGCACCCAAAGCTACCGCCTTGCGGATTTCCGGCACATGAGTCGAGATCGGAATGGTGAAGTAACGGCGCAGCTCCGCCATCTCCTCAAAAGTGGCAACCGGGTCTTCGTAGTTGCGAATGTTGTAGGGCTCGATCTCGCGGAAGACGCGCATGGCGGTGGGCAGGCTCCACTGCATGTTACTGTCCAGACGGATCATCGCCTCACGGCCCAGACCGTGACGCAGGGCCTTGACCGTGTCGATCTCAAGCTCGGGGTTACCGAGGATCAACTTGCCCTCGAACATGGTACTGCCATGTTCCTCGCGCATGCGGATGCAGTAGTCGACGACAGCCTCCGGGCTCATCTCGCCGCCTTCGCGGTACCCGAAATACTCGGTGAAGGGGATATCTTTGCGCACCGCACCGCCCAGCAAGCGATAGAGAGGCTCATCCGCCACCTTGCCGCGCAGGTCCCAAAGAGCAATTTCAATTGCGCCAAAGGCTTTCACCACCGAATTGTCATCGGTGTTCTGCACGATCTGCCAGGGCGGCACGCATAAGCTTTCGCAGACCGCTATATCCAGCGGGTCCGTGCCAATCAGACGTTCGCCCATGGCGCGAATTGCCTCTACCACACCAACCGACGGAGCCTCACCCAAACCGACGAGGCCCTGATCCGTCTCAACCTCGATGATGGTTTTCGACGTGCCCGGATAATGCCCGCCGGTCCACCACATCGGTTTTTCCAACGGGATATTGACCGGGGTCGCCCGAACACCGGTAATCTTAATACCAGGCATCCGGGATTTCCTCTTTGCGGCGCGCCACATAGGCGGTCAGTTCTTCTTTCTTGGCCTCGTCCATCGCGGGCGGTTGGTATTCGTTGAGCATCTGGTTCCAGCGCTCATAGGCGCGGCGGCGCATGTCCTTGGCGCCGCCTTCCTCCCAGCTTTCCACATTCTCGCTGTCGCTGAGCTTAGGTTCATAGAATGCGGTCTGATAGTTGCGCATCGTGTGACCGCAGCCGAGGAAGTGCCCGCCGGGCCCGACCTCGCCATACGCGTCCCGAGCGAAGGCTTCGTCGCTGGTATCAAGACCCTGACTCAGTACCTTCTGATAACTGCCCAGACGATCTGCATCCATGATTAGCTTCTCAAAACCGGTACACAGGCCACCTTCCAGCCATCCGGCTGAATGCAGAACAAAGTTGGCACCGGCCAACATGGTCGAGTGCATCGAGTCTGCTGATTCATAAGCCGCCTGCGCGTCTTCGATCTTGGACGCCGTCAGCGAGCCACCACAGCGCAACGGCAGACCCGCGCGGCGGGCCAACTGGCCGATGGTGTAGTTCGAGATCACCGGCTCGGGCATGCCAAAAGTTGGCGCACCGGATTTCAACGACATTGAAGACAGGAAGTTACCCAGCACAAAGGGCGCGCCAGGGCGTAACAATTGCACATAAGCGCATACCATCATCGCTTCGGCCATCGCCTGAGCAACGCTGGCGGCTGTGCTGACCGGACCCATTGCGCCGGACAAGATAAACGGCACCACGATCAGACCCTGACCACGTGACGAGTAAACCCGCGCCGACTCTGTCACCACCCGGTCAACCAGTAGCGGCGAGTTCGTGTTCACGTTGCCCATGATCACGCAGTTTTCTTCCATGAAGTCTGCGCCAAAGACGATCTCAGCCATGTCGACGCTGTCTTGCGCACGGCTCATCTCGGTGATCGCACCCAGATGCGGCTTGTCGCTCATGGTCATGTGCGTGAACATCATGTCCAAATGGCGCTTGCTGACCGGCACGTCGCAGGGTTCGCAGGTCACGAACCCGCCGTGATGCAGGTTCGGGTGCATATAAGTTAGCTTAACCAGCTTCTCGAAGGACTCCAGATCTCCATACCGACGGCCTCCTTCCAGGTCGCGAACGAAAGGCGCACCATAAACCGGCGCAAAGACCTGATTGCCGTCACCAATGACAACCGATCGCTCGGGGTTGCGCGCAACCTGAGTGAAGCTTTTAGGCGCTTTCGAACACAAACTACGAATCCACGACGCATCGGCGCGAACAATGTCACCATCGATCCGAGCACCTTCCTTTTGCCAAAGCGCCAACGCTTCGGGGTCGTCGCGAAAGGCGATCCCGACATCTTCGAATATCCAGTCAACCTGCGCTTCGAGACGGGCCATATCCTCTTCGTTCAGAGGGTCAAAATAAGCCAGATGACGCTGAATATAGGGGAAAGCTGGAACCGAACCGGTCTCAGAACCGCGGGATCGGGATTGACGTGCGCGCCGAGCCATTATGAGTCACTCCAATGTTTCGCATGATATTACCTTTAGGACTGCAGCGTTGTGACGCTTGAAAAATTGTATGTTTAGCATAAACACAGATTATGCAAAAACTCTGGAAACAACTGGGCTCACCCCGCCATCTGGTCGTATTTGAAGCCGCCGCCCGACTGCAATCGTTCACGCGAGCGGCGCAGGAGCTCAACGTGCAGCAACCAGCGGTCAGTGCTTCAATCAAGCAGTTGGAGACTTCGCTTGGTGCTGTCTTATTCCGGCGTAGCCATCGTCGGATATCTTTGACAAACGCTGGAACCCGTCTGTTTGCCGATGTCACCCGCGCCTTCGAGATGCTGTCACATTCCGCAGCGTCGATCCGGCAGTTTGCCAGCAACGATCACGTCACGCTCAGCGCCTCTTCGGCGTTCAACAATTACTGGCTTATGCCCCGCATCGCGTCTTTTCAGAAAAATCACGCTGATATTGATCTGCGTCTGCAATCCAGTGACCGAGAACCGGACCTGGCCGTTGAAACCATAAGCCTTGCGGTACGGCTCGGAGATGGCAATTGGCCGGACTGCGAGGCGCAGTTGATATCGGACGAAGTGATATACCCCGTCGCATCACCCCTCGTCATGGCTGCGGCAGTGACACTCCGGAGCGTACCGGGCCTGCTGAACCAACGCCTCATTCATTTGGAAGAACCCATTCGCGTGCGTCCTTCGTGGGATCAATGGTTTCGCGAATTCGGCATCACCGAAGTCACGCCCCGCAGTGGATTGCGCCTAAACGATTACGCTCTAGTCCTGCAAGCGGCAATGGCGGGTGAAGGATTTGCCTTCGGGTGGCATCACATTGTCGAACCGCTGATTCAGCAAGGTATGCTGGCCGCGAGACCAGAATGGACGTGGAGAACCGGAAAGGGGTTTTATCTGGTCTGGTCCAAATCCCGACCGCTGACGCCAGAGGCTAAGATTGTCCGCGACTGGATACTTTCCGCCCGGAGTGTCGACTGAAATCGCTTTCCGGCATCCGCTAATGACTGCGCAACCACAGTCTTGAACGGCAGTTGCCGTGTTCAAGATGATGCCCGCGCGGAAAAATCTGAACTGCGGGCGCGAACAGCTATGAAATCAAATACACAAGTTGGGCTCTTTCCGGCCGTTCTCTGCGTAATAAACGAAGGGCTGGTTGCTGATAGTTCAGCTAGAAATTCATGGTTTCAGGAGTCTCAGGTACAGCAAGTGCCTGAATGGGCTCTTCGCGGCCAAAACGCTTTAATATCGACATTGAATATTTAAGTAAAAATATTTAGAGTTATGGGTAGCTGAATTGGGGCAACTTCTCGCGTCACTTGATTGCGGCTAAGCTGCAGATCAGAGCGCGAAATATCAAAAACTTGTGCCAAACTTAGGGGAATACTCTTGGACCCGGAACTAGAACAGGCAAGCGTTGGCGATGGAAAAGAAAATCTGCGCCTTTGGCTCCGGTTTCTGAAAACTTCACGGATGATCGAGGCCCAGCTGCGGCAGAATTTGAAACGGGATTTTGATACGACTTTGCCGCGTTTTGATGTGATGGTCGCCCTTTCCCGCTATCCTGATGGCCTTAAGATGAGCGAACTTTCAGGGTTATTGCGCGTGTCCAATGGGAATGTAACTGGAATAATTGACAGGCTGACTGCGGAGGGTCTGGCTGAACGCACGGCCGTACCAGGCGACAGGCGAGCCTTTCGGGTCTGCCTTACAGGGAAAGGCCAAATAGAATTCCAACGGCAGGCGGTGGCACACAAGTCCTGGATTGACGAACTTTTGCAGGATGTGACGCCAGAAGAAGCCACAGCCCTAGAAACCCGCCTTCTGAGTTTCAATCAGGCGTTGGAAGAACGTTCCAGCCAATTCAAAACTGTGAACGATACCGAGACGAGTGCGCGACCATGCTAACCTCGCGGATTGCATAGAACCGCGTCATTCCTTACTCAACAAGCACCTCAATCTGCCGCAGCTTCGTGACAATCTCGTCCGGCTTTTGTCGCTTGTTTCCTATCGCGAATTCTCCGATTTCCTTATACGTAACGGCGGACTACTTAAGTGGGGCATAGTCACTAAGTTGCAGTTCTCCAGCCAAATCACCCAAATTTGCATGCAAGAGCGGCGGCGCTGTAACACTTTACTTTAAGTTCAAAATTTCTAAGCTTGAACACTACAGACTGCACACATAGAATACCATGAACCAGTGTGACAAATTCGTGGAGGCGGCCATTGCCTGGGCCATGTGCGCCTTTTTCAGTAACTCAAAAAATCCTGTTCCGGCATTGCGACCCGGCTGGGATAGTTTTCTATCCGCGTTACTTCGAGATGGTGAACGATGCGATAGAAGCATTGTTCAGCGATCAGATTGGATGGCCATTCGAGCACATGCACCAAACCCACGCGGGGCCAACGGTGGCGCTTGAGGCGACTTTCTCCGCTGTCAGTCGACATGGCGACGTTTTGGACATGTGTGTCTCTGTCGAACGGCTGGGGAAATCCAGCCTACAACTGCGTACCGAGGGATGGTGCGACAATCAGTTGAGGTTCACGGTCGTCAACACGATGGTCTGTATTGATGCAAACACGAAATCGACGCCTTGGCCCAAATCAGTAAGGAAAAAACTGGAACAACTAATGGGACCACAAGAATGAAACCGCAAACCATTCAACCCGAAGGCTGGGCTCCGGCTCTTGGATATGCGAATGGCATGTTAATGGCAGACGGCACCTTGCATGTCGGCGGTCAGATCGGTTGGAACGCTCAACAGGAATTTGTCGCCAAGGATTTTATCGGCCAGATGGAACAAACCCTGTCCAACATCGTCACAATTGTCCGCGCGGCCGGGGGCGAAATCGAAGATATTGGCCGTCTGACATGGTTTGTTAAAGACAAAGCTGAATACCTCGCCAAGCAGCGGGAGGTGGGTCAAGCCTACCGAAGGATAATGGGCAAGCATTTCCCCGCTATGTCGATGATCATGATAAAGGATCTGGTCGAAGACGAGGCATTGCTTGAAATCGAGGCCACAGCTTATATCGCGCCAAATGTCTGAACTGGGGTAACAATGGAAGCATTCATCTGCGACGCAGTTCGGACTCCGATCGGACGTTACGGGGGCTCTTTGTCCCGGGTCCGGCCCGACGACATCGCCGCACACGTCATCCGGTCTCTTGTCGGGCGCAATTCGTCCGTCAACTGGGCTGCGCTGGATGAGATCGTGCTGGGTTGTGCCAATCAATCGGGTGAAGACAACCGCAACGTCGCCCGGATGGCCGGGCTGTTGGCCGGCCTACCAGTCGAGGTGGCGGGCTTCACGGTGAACCGGCTTTGCGCTTCGGGGATGGATGCGGTGTCTGTATCTGCGCGCGGAATCAAGGCGGCAGAATATGACCTCGTCATCGCCGGTGGAGTGGAAAGCATGACCCGGGCGCCGTTTGTGATGCCGAAAAGTGATATCGCTTATAGCCGTGCTGCTGAAATTCACGATACGACGATTGGCTGGCGCTTTGTGAATCCTGCGATGAAGGCAGCCTTCGGGATCGACAGCATGCCGGAAACCGCAGACAATGTCGCCGAAGATTGGGGCATAAGCCGCGCAGATCAGGACGCCTTTGCGCTGCGCTCGCAACGACGCTGGCAGGCGGCGCACGCGGCTGGTCTGTTTGCAGATGAACTCGCGCCTATTTCGATCCCGCAGCGCCATGGCGAACCGATTGTGTTTGACACAGACGAACATCCCCGGCCCAGCACACAACTGGAAAAACTGGCTGTGCTTCGCGGGATTAACGGAACAGATAAGAGCGTGACGGCAGGCAATGCCTCGGGTGTGAATGACGGGGCTGCGGCCCTGCTGCTGGCATCTGAAAAGGCCATCGAAACCCATGGGTTGACGCCGATGGCCCGCGTTGTCGGTAGCGCCTCAGCCGGGGTTGAGCCGCGTGTTATGGGCATTGGCCCCGTTCCGGCAGTTCGCAAGCTTTTGGCGCGGACTGGGCTGACTATCGAAGATATGGATGTCATCGAATTGAATGAGGCGTTTGCCAGTCAGGGGCTGGCCTGTCTGCGAGAACTGGGCATTGCTGATGATGCTGAACACGTCAACGCAAATGGCGGTGCCATAGCAATGGGCCATCCACTGGGTATGACCGGTGCGCGGCTGGTTCTGTCAGCGTCGCATCATTTGCGGCGCAGCGGAAAACGCTATGCCCTGTGCACAATGTGCATTGGTGTCGGTCAAGGGGCGGCCATTATTCTGGAACGCGCCTGAAGCCAATCCTGCCAGCCCAAGATAACTGTACCAGGGGGGCAAAATGCCCTTACGTGGTTCTTTGATGCGATGATTGCCGCCTCAGGGTTTGAGGCGGAATCTTTGGATCTTTCCGGTCTGCGTTTTAGGGAGGGCATCCAAAAACTTTATGCTTCGCGGATATTTGTATGGAGCGATACTTGCTTTGACATGATCCTGCAGGAGCTTGATCGTTTCATCGCTGGCGTCATAGCCATCAGCCAGCACTACATGCGCCTGTACAATTTGTCCGCGCGCCTCGTCCGGGGCGGCGATCACCCCACATTCCGACACTGCCGAATGTGAAAGCAGCGCGGCTTCGACCTCGGGCCCGGCAATATTATAGCCAGACGATACAATCATATCGTCGCTGCGGGCGGCAAAGTGTAGATACCCTTCCTCGTCCATCACAAAGCTGTCGCCAGTCACGTTCCAGCCGTTTTGCACGTAAATTGCTTGTCGGTCGTCAGCCAGATAACGACAACCGGTCGGACCGCGCACCGCCAGTCTTCCGACCTCGCCAGCGGGCATATCGTTGCCATCGTCGTCCAGAATGCGCACCTCGTAGCCGGTTACCGGTTTACCAGTACAAGCGGGGCGGTGATCGTCAAATCGGTTTGATATAAAGATGTGCAGCATCTCGGTCGCACCAATACCATCCAGCATCGGCTTGCCGGTCTTTTCGATCCAGGCGTCATAGACCGGTGCTGGCAGAGTTTCGCCAGCAGAGACAGCCGCCCGCAGAGAAGACAAATCAGCGCCCTCTTCCATCGCCTGCAACATGAAACGATAAGCAGTTGGCGCTGTGAAACAGACGGTTGCTTTGTACTGCTCGATGATTTCAACCATATTCGGCGGGCTGGCTTGTTCCAGCAGTGTGGCCGCCGCGCCAAAACGCAACGGAAAAATCGCAAGTCCGCCCAAACCGAATGTAAAAGCCAGCGGCGGCGAACCAATGAACACATCCCTTTCGGTCACGCCCAGAACCTCTTTGGCGTATCCGTCCGCTATGATCAGCAGATCACGATGAAAATGCATCGTGGCTTTGGGGTCGCCGGTTGTACCTGACGTAAAACCCAGTAGCGCCACGTCGTCACGCCCAGTCTCGACTGCGTCGAAACGCACCGGTTTTTCCAGCGCAAGCCGGTCCAGTTCGGCATCATGATTTGACGTGCCATCAAACCCGATCACGGATTTGAGAAAGCGAGAATCCTTTGCACAAGTCTCCAACTCATCCATAAGCCGCATGTCGCACAGTGCATGGGTGATCTCGGCTTTGTCTACAATCGCCTTCAACTCAGCGGCCCGCAACATGGGCATTGAGTTCACCACAACTGCACCCGCCTTTGTTGCGGCCAGCCAGCAGGCTACCAGCGCCGGATTGTTGGCGGATCGGATCAGCACCCTGTTACCGGGTTTCACACCCAGGTCGTCGACCAGCACATGCGCCAGGCGGTTGGTCCAGTCGGAAAGCTCTTTGTAGGTGCGCCGTCTGCCATTTCCGATTAGCGCCGTGTGATCGCCAAAACCCTTTTCAACCATTGCATCGGTCAATTGGACCCCCACATTGAGGCGTTCCGGATATTCGAACCCTTCAAGATTGAATTCGGGCCACATGTCTGCAGGAGGTAGATTGTTGCGGGTAAAGGTATCGGTATGCGCGGTCGGTCCAAGCATTCTCAGTTCCCTCCTTGAAACGCGGCCATGGTTTGGCGCGCGATCACAACACGCTGAACATCCGAAGCACCCTCATAGATACGCAACGCACGGATATCTCGATACAATTCCTCGACTTTCTGCCCGTATTTGACACCATCGCCGCCGTGTAATTGCACGGCCTTGTCGATAACTTGTTGCGCCTGATCGGTTGAAAACAGTTTTGCCATCGCCGCTTCTCGCGTAACCCGCGCGGCCCCGCTATCCTTGGCCCAGGCGGCCCGATAAACAAGCAGGGCAGCCGCATCCACATCCATTGCCATGTCCGCGATATGACCTTGCACCATCTGTAATTCGAAAAGCGGCGCACCCTGCACCTGGCGCGCGTGGACCCGGTACAAAGCTTCATCCAACGCCCGGCGGGCGAAACCCAGTGCAGCGGCGGCCACTGTTGTTCGAAACACATCCAGCGTTGCCATCGCCACTTTGAACCCCTGACCGGCCGCTCCGAGAAGGGCTGTTTTGGGGATCCGTACATCCGTAAATCGTAAGGTCGCCAACGGATGCGGCGCAATAACCTGCAGACGTTCGACAACTTCGAACCCGGGTAGCCCAGCGGGTACAACAAATGCGCTCAATCCTCGTGCCCCCGGCGCTTCTCCGGTTCGGGCGAACAGCGTATAGACGTCCGCGATACCCCCGTTTGAGATCCAGGTCTTTTCGCCGTTCAACACATAATCATCACCGTCCAGCGTGGCGGTCATCGTCGAATTGGCCACGTCTGATCCCGATTGCGGCTCGGTCAGCGCAAAAGCGGCAATCGCCTTTCCGGTTCGTGTCAGCGGCAGCCACTCTCCCTTTTGCGCGTCGGTTCCAAATAACGAGATCGCCCCGGTTCCCAACCCCTGCATCGCAAAGGAAAAGTCCGCCAAGCCATCATGGCGGGCCAGTGTTTCCCGGATCAGCGAAAGCGTCCGGACATCCAGCTCACCACCCGTATGCTCCAACCATCCCGCTGCACCCAGATCCGCGACCAACTTGCGACAAGCAACATCTATTTCAGCATGAACTACGTTAAGATTGTCCGCACACCAGCGTTCAAGGGAGGTTGCTAGATCCCGATGCCGATCGTCCAAGAACGGCCACTGCAAAAAACTTCGATCAGCCATTTCGACGCCCGCCTATCCTCAATTTCAAATTGCTCCCGCCCGAAGTGCCCAGAGATCGAAAAAATACGCGGTCCAATGGATCAGTCTCCCTCGAACACCGGACGTTCTTTAGCGACAAACGCATTATAGGCGCGTTCAAAATCTCCGGTCTGCATGCAGATGGCCTGCGCCTGCGCTTCGGCCTCGATCGCCTGCTCAATCGACATCGACCATTCCTGCGCCAGCATGGTCTTGGTGATCATGTGCCCGAAATTCGGACCCGCCGCGATCTGGCCTGCCAGCTTCAACGCCGCGCCTTCCAGCTGATCGGCGTCCACAATCCGGTTGTGAAACCCCCAGGCGGCTCCCTCATCTGCGGACATGGATCGCCCGGTATAAAGCAATTCGGCCGCCCTGCCCTGACCGATGATCCGGGGAAGAATGGCGCAGGCCCCCATATCGCAACCTGCAAGCCCGACACGGGTAAACAGGAAGGCAACCTTGGCTTCTGGTGTCGCAATCCGAAGGTCCGATGCCATCGCTATGATGGCGCCGGCGCCGACGCAAACGCCATCTATAGCAGCGATGATCGGCTTGCCGCAGTTAATCATGGCCTTCACCAGATCGCCCGTCATGCGGGTAAAGCGAAGCAGTTCTTTCATGTTCATTCGGTTCAGTGGACCGATGATGTCATGCACATCTCCACCCGAGCTGAAATTGCCGCCGTTCGACGCAAATACGACCGCCTTTACTTCGTCGTCGTAATGCAGATCGCGGAACCAATCGCGCAGTTCGGCATAGCTTTCGAAGGTCAGCGGGTTCTTACGGTCCGGACGATCCAAGGCGATTGTTGCGATCCCGTTTTCTATTTTGCATTTGAAGTGCGTAGTGTTGGCGTTCATTGCCCTTCCTTCCTTGGGGCTCGGGTCCTTGGCCCACTTCGATCTTAGATTTCGCCCCCCGACAGGGTCAGCGAATGCCCGTTGACCGAGCGCGCCGCATCCGAGCAGAGCCACAACGCGGTCCCGGCGACCTCGTCGGTTTGGATGAACCGGCGTTGCGGATTTGTCTTAAAAAGCGACTTTGCAGCGTCCTCTGCACTCAGGCCAGTCTTGTCCATGATGGTCTTTATCGAACGCTCCAGTAGCGGGGTATCTGTGAAGCCGGGACAGATCGCGTTGACGGTAATATCGCTCTGAGCCAGTTCCAGGGCCAAGGCGCGGGTCAGCCCCACGACCCCGTGTTTAGCGGCGACATACCCCGAGACATAGGGATATCCTTTGAGGCCGGCGGTCGAGGATATGGCTATCAGACGTCCCCATCCTGCTGCTTTCATACTCCCCAGACTGGCTTGCCACAGGTTGAACACGCCTGTCAGATTGACTGAAATCGTGCTTTCAAAATCCTCTGTCGTCATCTTTGAAAAGGGCATGCTAGGCGCCGCGCCTGCATTGGCAATCGCGATCTGTACTGGCCCATGATGATCAATACAGCCTTGCAGCGCTTGATCAACCGAAGCGCGATCCGTTACGTCACAAACGCCTGCAAGCCCGTCGATCCGTGCGGCGACTTCGTTCAACTGCTCGGCACGGCGACCAAGTATCGATACGTTAGCGCCTTGGCTTGCAAACAGGGCCGCAATTTCAGCGCCAACCCCGCTGCCGCCGCCGCTGACCACAACGTGTTTCTGATCGATACTCAATGGGCCCTCCGATGTTGGCTCAATCCTACAAGGACCCACAAAACCATTTCAAGAGAAAATATTTTAAGCCGGAAGCTTTTGAATGCAGAGCGCAGCTGACGTTGGCATGCCCTGCCCCCGCCCAGTATTGGATTCACGTGACGGTTTCGCGTTCGCGGTATTTCTTCTCAGTCCAGACCTTGCGCTCAAAGCAGTCCGCCATCACTTCGACGGCGTCAAAAAGGTCAACATAGCGCAGGTAATACGGTGCCAGCCCAAAGCGCATGATGCCCGGTTCGCGGAAATCTCCGATCACGGCCTGCTCAATCATCGCTTTGACAACCGGGTAACCGTTTTCGAAATAGAGCGAAACCTGACTGCCCCGCTCATCAGGATCGCGCGGCGATACCACTTCGAGCCCGCTAAGAACCGGATGCTCTTCGACAAGCTTTATGAATGTGTCACACAGAGATTGGCTCTTGCGGCGGATCGCCCTCAAATCAACCCGGTCGAAAAATTCCAACGCGGCGTCTACACCTCGCAGCGCCAGCGCACTCTGGGTTCCGACGAGAAAACGCTTAATGCCTTTGGTCGGTACAAACTCGTGGTTGAACGCAAACGGGTCCGCATGACCCCACCAACCGGAAAGCGGCTGATGCGCGGCGTCATGATGACGTTCAGCGACATAGATATATGCCGGCGATCCGGGGCCGCCATTGAGGTATTTATAGGTGCAACCAACCGCGAAATCGGCCTTGATCGCATCCAGTTCCATCGGAACGACGCCGGCAGAATGGCATAGATCCCAGATGATCAACGCACCCGCATCATGAGCCAGCTTGGTAATCTTCGCCATATCCAGCAATTTACCTGTCCGGTAATCGACGTTGGACAACAGCACGACGGAAACCTGTTCATCAATCAGATCCTCGAGACTGTCGGAATCGACACCCAGCAAGCGGCGCGACGCCCCCTCTTGCGAAGTCATGGCTCCTTCGCAAACATAAAGATCGGTGGGAAAGCTGCCTTTTTCCGACACGATGACCTTACGATCCGGGCGCAGCGCCATGGCTGCACGCAAGGCTTTGTAGATATTGATCGAGGTACCATCACACACGATGGTCTGGCCAGGCGCGGCACCGATCAACCGACCAACACGATCGCCAAGGCGCTCGGGCAGTGTGAACCAGTCAGCCGCCCCCCAGCTACGGATCAACCCGTTACCCCATTCGTCTTCGACTGTTCGACTCAGAACGTCGACACTGCGCTTGGGCAATGCCCCTAAGGAGTTCCCGTCGAGATAGATCACCCCGTCCGGCAACTGAAATTCGTCCCGACACGCAGCCAGTGCATCCTGTGAGTCCAGCGCGGCGCAGTCATCTCTTGTCAGCATCATCTTTCCCTTGGGTCTGGCGCTCAAATCTTCCCCATGACGCTTTACACAATAAGGTTTCTATGTCCATATTATATAAAATGTACTAATTTGTGTATAACGGAACATGCGAAAATCTGCTGCCGAAGAAGTATATGGTCAGCTCCGTCAGATGATTCTGCGGGGTGAGCTTTCGGACGGCCAAAGCCTCAAGGCTGCGGCTTTGCAAAGTGAATTCGGCTTTGGGACGACACCGCTGCGCGAGGCATTGAACCGATTAAGCGCTGAGCAACTGGTTGTTAATTCCTTCAATCACGGCTTCCGCGTGGCTCCGATTACGCTGGACGAACTCCGGGACCTCGACAGAACCCGCCTGTTAATTGAAACCGAAATGCTAGTGTCTTCGATCCGCTATGGGGATGAAGATTGGGAGGGGAGGATCGTTGCCAGTCATTACCAATTGGCCAAGCACAGACCACCCGGTTTGGACGCAACATCCGAGGCGACGGAAAAATGGGCGGCGCGGCACCAAAGTTTTCATGAAGCACTGATTTCAGCCAGCGGCTCCCATTGGATGAATACTCTGTTGGAGCAGATCGAAACGCAGCGCACGCGCTATCATCGCTACATCCTGGTACGTGCGAAGCAGGTTGCGGCGGAACAGCCAGAAGTCAGAGATGTCGTTAACGAAAAACTTTCGAAAGTCATGGGGATCGCCGTTCATACACCGTTGATGGAGGCGACTCTGGATCGGGACGAACGCAAAGCCCGCGACCTGATGACCGAACATATAAACCTGACATCCGACGCCTATCAGTCGATTCAGTCCCTGTTTCCGGAAAACGCGCAGAACAAGCCAACCCCTGAGGAGCCATCGCCATGAGCGAGAAGAAAGATGAGAAATTTCTGAAAAGGGGGATCGAGGACACCCTTGTCACCGATTTCGCGGCCAAACACCGTAACAGCTATGGCGACTTTCTCCAGCTGAAATCCCTGCTGAATCTACAAGAAACCTTCCAGGACCCTGCTGAACCGGATGAAATGCTGTTCATCATCATTCACCAGGTCAGCGAATTGTGGCTAAAATTGATGCACCATCAGCTCTGCGAAGTGCGTCGCTTTATTCGCGAAGATAACTTCGGCGAAGCCATGAAGAACATCGATCGCATCAAGGCCATTCAGCGTCAACTTATCGTTGCATGGGAGACACTTCTGACGATGACGCCTGCGGACTACATGAAATTCCGCGCGGCACTTGGCAATTCGTCCGGTTTCCAGAGTTACGGGTATCGGCAAATCGAGTTCATCCTGGGCAACAAGGATACATCGACATTGAAAGTGCACGAGCATGACCCCGAAGTCATGGAGATGTTAAACGACGCTTTGGTCAAGCCGTCGCTCTACGATGAGGTGCTGGCGCTGCTTGCCCGAGTCGGCTTTGACGTTCCGCAGGAACTGCTGGAGCGCGACTATTCGCAGCCCTATTCAGGGGATCCGCGCATCGTCAAAATCTGGGTCGAAGTCTATCAGAACACCGGAAAGTATTGGGATCTGTACGCCTTGGCTGAAAAACTGATGGACGTGGAATCCCTGTTTCAGCGCTGGCGTTTTGATCACGCGACTGCCGTCGAGCGTGTGATCGGGATGCAGAAGGGCACCGGCGGTTCCAGCGGGGTTGCCTTTCTGAAAAAGGCGCTTGAGTTGCGCTTCTTCCACGATCTTTATGACATGCGCTCGGAACTGTTTTATGGGCAAGCGTCCGCATGAAGTATTTCCGCTTCTCAAAAACCCGAGCTTGAGCGAACCTATTCACCAAACGCCATGGTTGGGGGGGGATATCGCCCCCAATTTGTCTGGGCTTCAGGTGGGGAGTGCAGAGCAACGTGCAGAATTGACCGTTCGGGAAACCCAGCAGTTCGGCCCGGAAGCCGCCCATTTTCAGAATTCCTTTCCCACATCTCGAACGAGGCGCCACTCCATGTTTTGCCCTTGCCGGATTTTGGCAGGGCGAATAGCGGCGGTGGCGGCGCGCCTCGCGTCGGCTATGACTTGGCTCGGCGCGGGATGGCTGCCAGCCCCGCGTTTCGCTGCAGTATCTGCAATACCTCCAAAAACTGCTGAATATCGTCCTGACCAAGGCCCGCAAACAATTGCGTGCGAGCGTGGTCTACGTCCCCACTGCATTTTGCCAACCACTCGCGTCCCTTAGGTCGCAGGGTCACAACCGAAAAGCGGCGGTCGTTGGGCATCTGCTTTTTTTGAACAAGGCCTTTTTCGGCAAGGCGATCGACAAGGCGGCCGGTTGCGGTTCGCTCGACTACAACCAGTGATGACAAATCACAGACAGACAGTGACCCCTCATCTGCGAGGCACTGCAACATACGCCATTCAACCAGTTTCAGGCCGTGCCTGCGCAGCACGCCATTCATCATTTCCCTAATCTGACGGTTCAGGACCGTCAGATGAAACTCTGGCGGATCAACGTCTTGAATCTTCATGAACGGGCCTCGTCCGGGGTTCGTGAAATTTCTTCATAAGTCTATTATGACATTTGCCTTAAGCTTAAACAAATGCATATTATGTGTTATTACACATAATATCGAATCCGAGATCGATATCCAGGGAGTTGAGATGAAAATCAGCATTATCGGGGGTGGCCCAGGCGGCTTGTACACCGCACTTCTGACAAAAAAGGCGCGTCCTGATTGGGAGATTGAGGTTTATGAGCGCAATCAGGCTGACGACACGTTCGGGTTCGGTGTTGTGTTCTCTGATGAGACGCTGGATGAATTTCTAAGCCGGGACCAGCCTGTTTTCGAAAGGATCCGTGATAAATTCGCCTATTGGGATGACGTTGCCGTTCATTTCAAAGGAGAGGAAATGCGCTGCGCCGGGAACGGGTTCTGTGGAACCTCGCGCCAAACCCTGTTGACCATCCTGCAAGAACGCTGCGCCGAGTTGGGCGTGAAGATGACCTTCGGCATTGAGGTTGACGCAGCGAACATCCGCACCCAATTTGCCGATTCCGACGTAATCGTCGCGGGCGATGGGGTAAATTCAGCACTTCGCGAGGCCAACAAAGACGGGTTTCAACCAACAACAAAATGGCGCAGTAACCGGTTCTGCTGGATGGGATCGACCCGCCCGATGGGGGAATTCAACTATTTCTTCCGCGAGACTGAACATGGCCACATGGTCGCCCATTGCTATCAGTACGAAAAAGAGCATTCGACCTGGGTGTTCGAAATGGACGAAGCCACATGGCAAGGCCACGACTTCGAAGAATTTGACGAAGAAGGCTCAAGGGCCAAGTTGGAAGCAATCTTTGCCGAGGAACTGAACGGGCACCGCCTGCTTCTGAACCGCTCAAACTGGCGCAACTTCCCGCGCGTGTTCTGCGAAAACTGGTTTGTCGATAACATCGTCATTCTCGGTGACGCCAAGGCCAGCGCCCATTTCTCGATCGGATCAGGCACCAAACTGGCAATGGAATGCGCTATTGCTTTATCCGACGCGCTACTGGAGCACGCCGAGGACGATGTGCACAAGGCGTTCCAAGCGTATGACGACGCGCGCCGCACGCCCTGCCAAATCATACAGCACAACGCCGATGTATCTTTGGCCTGGTTCGAACATATGAGCCGATCCTGGGATATGGAGCCATATCAGTTCGCGATGGTGGTGATGTGCCGCGCCAAATCCATCACCTATGACAATCTGATTGTACGAGACCCCGAATTTGTCCGCAAAGCTGACGACGAATGGTATGCCCGCCATCTGCGCGAAACCGGCGAGGATCTGACCAAATCCCGCCCTACCCCGATGTTCTCTAAATTCAAGCTGCGCGAGATGGAGCTTGAGAACCGCGTGGTTATGTCACCGATGGCGCAATATAGCTGCGATGATGACGGTGTGCCCAATGACTGGCACAAAGTGCACTATGTCGGTCATGCACATGGCGGTATGGGGATGATCTATACCGAAATGACTTGCCCGTCGGCGGATGCCCGCATTACCCAAGGTTGCCCGGGCATATGGAACGACGAACAGGAAACCGCGTGGAAAGGCATCGTGGACATGATCCACGCGACCTCAGCCGCGAAAGTCACCTTGCAAATCGGGCATGCCGGTCGCAAGGGATCAACCCAGCTAGGCTGGGAGGAGATGGACAAGCCGCTAAAGGACGAGGCAGCGAATTGGCCGTTGGTATCCGCGTCTTCGATCCCGTGGTTCGATGGGCTAAGCCAAATACCGGCAGAATTGGACCGAGCCGGGATGGATCGGATTAAGGCCGATTTCGTAAAAGGCGCCGAGCGAGCGGCACGTGCCGGGTTTGACATGATCGAGCTCCACTGTGCGCATGGCTATTTGCTGGGATCGTTCCTGTCTCCGCTCACCAACATCCGGTGTGACGATTATGGCGGAAGTCTGGAAAATCGTATGCGTTACCCGTTGGAAGTGTTTGAGGCCATGCGCGACGTGTGGCCGTCCGAACGGCCCATGGCAGTGCGGGTGTCAGGCACGGACTGGAAAGAAGGCGGGCTGACCGAAACGGACCTGATTGGCATTTCAGTAGCGTTCCGCGATGCGGGCTGTGATCTGATCGACGTTTCCGCCGGCCAGACCATCCCGGATCAAGAACCCGTCTACGGCCGTATGTTCCAGGCTCATCTGGCTGAAACGGTGCGCAACGTGCCCAAGATTGCCACTATGGCCGTGGGTGCAATCACCGAAGGCGCACAGGTTAATACCATCCTGCACACCCGCCGCGCGGATCTGGTCGCGATTGGCCGACCGCATATGTGGAACCCGTTTTTCGCGCATCAGGCTGCTGCTTGGTACGGTGCTCTGAACAAAAAAACATGGGCGAAGCAATACGAAAGCGGCGCCATGCAGGTTTTCCGCGAGGCTGAGAAGAACCGTGAAAAGATGCTTGAACTGCAACGCAAAGCAGCGCCCGGCCGCCACACCAAAACGGTGTGATCACCGGTCAACAGGGGGGAAAGGTGTGCCGCATATCTACCGCGGCTTTCTGCGCAACGCTTTGCTGTCATCACAAGAAGTGCAGATCGCAGATGGGAAATGGATCTTCCCTCGGAATCTGATGACGTGACCGTTCTGAGACCAGACCAAGAAAGCGCATTGCAAGTCCGGGGGACATCAGTGTTTGGCGATTACCTCAATCGGCTGGATGAAACTGAACGCGCATTTGACGCCGATGGCTGGTTTGCAATCGGCGATCTGACAATGATTGATGCCGACAGTTTCATGACCATCACCAGCCGAAACAAGGAATTCATCAACCGGGGTGACGTAAAATACAACCCGGCAGAGGTCGAAAAAAAGCTGGCTGATAAGCAGACTGAATTCTCGCTGAGCCTTTTAGGTTCGCTCCAGATGCGTCGTTTGACGGACAGTCATGAAAACTCGGCCAAGTTGATCAGCCTGACGAAACGCAACAATTGCAGCAAGGCTTTGAACATCGCGCGCGAAGCACGTGATATGCGCTGTGGTAACGGCGTGAACGACGAATACCGGATCATACAGCATGTGATGAAACTTGAGGCGGTGAACACATATGAAGGAACGCATGATGCGCACACGCTGATACCGGGCCGTGGCCCGTCAGGGCTGCAAGCGTTCCAGTAACAACTCGAAAACCAATGAAACAGCCCTTCCGATATGCGCCTGCATTGAGGAAGATACCGTTAAACTGAAAATGGGTTTGTCCATGCCACTGACTCTGAAACGCCAGAACAATATAGCCATCGTGACAATAGATAACCCGCCGGTGAACGCCGCTTCACACGCAGTTCGGCAGGGCTTGCTGGATGTCTTACAGGAAACGGAACGAGACCCTAACGTTCAAGCGGTTCTGCTGACCTGCGCGGGACGGACATTTGTAGCTGGTGCCGATATACGGGAATTCGGAAAACCCCCGGTAGAACCGCATCTGCCGGATGTTTTGCGCTTGATTGAAGCGGCTCAAACACCTTGGGTGGCGGCTCTTCACGGATCGGTGCTCGGTGGCGGCTTGGAGCTGGCAATGGCCTGTCGATACCGCGTGGCTAACGTAGGAGCGCAGTTGGGCCTTCCCGAAGTCAATCTGGGTCTGATCCCCGGCGCTGGCGGAACAGTGCAATTGCCCCGTCTTGTTTCCGCGGAACTTGCGCTGGAATTGGTTGCTGGTGGCAAGCCCATAAAGGCAAAGGCCGCATTGCATGCCGGGTTGATCGACGCGCTAACAGAAGGTGCACTTACGCCTTTTGCACTGTCCTTTATCGATAATCTGGCGAGTCATCCGGTCCGGCCCTCAACGCTTGGCAAAGCAGTGAACCTCCCCGTTGATCAGGCTGCATTTGACGAAAAGGTCGCCAAAGTTACCGCACGAGCAAAGGGACAGAAATCACCGGTGGCAGCAGCACAGGCCATTAGCAAAGGGTTCAACCTGACCGTCGAAGAGGCGCTGCAACAAGAAAGAGAGACCTTTCTTAAACTCAAAGATGACCCTCAATCCGCCGCACTTCGTCACATATTTTTTGCAGAACGCGGAACCATATCTCTGGAACGCCTGAAAGGTCAGAAACTCGCGCAAATTCAAACCGTCGGGGTCGTCGGCGGTGGGACTATGGGGGCAGGCATCGCCGCGGCATGCTTGCTGCGGGGGGTATCAGTGGTTTTGGTTGAACGTGACGATGACGCCGCGCAGGCGGGGTTCAAACGCACTGCAGATATCCTTGCGGGCAGCTTATCCCGAGGATTGGTCTCGCAGCAGAAACATGACAAAATGCTCGATAGCTTTACGGTTTCTGCAGAAAACGCTGCTTTTGCCCATGCTGATCTGGTCATCGAGGCCGTCTTTGAGGATTTCGAGGTTAAGGCAGAAGTCTTCTCAAAAATCGAGGCGGTTGTGCGCCCTGACGCGATCATAGCGTCAAACACGTCTTATCTGGACGTCAATGCGTTGTCACAGACATTAAAGCATCCCTCACGAGCAATCGGGCTGCATTTCTTTTCACCGGCACATATCATGAAGTTGTTGGAGATCGTGGTACCCGATACCGTGTCCGACGAAGTTCTGGCCAGCTGTGTGGCCTTTGGCAAGCAATTGGGCAAAATCTGCGTTCTGGCAGGTGTTTGCGATGGCTTTATCGCCAACCGTATCATGTCGGCGTATCGCCGCGAATGCGAATACATGCTGGAAGACGGTGCACTGCCTTGGGAAATTGACGAGGCCATGCTTGCGTTCGGGATGCCCATGGGCATCTACCAGATGCAGGATCTGGCCGGGCTTGATATCGCGTGGGCCATGCGCAAGCGCCAGGCAGCGGAAAGGAAATCGGACGAACGCTATGTCGATATCGCCGACAAACTGTGTGAGATGGGCCGGTTCGGACAAAAATCGGGACGCGGATGGTACATCTATGACGGCAAATCCCGAACGCCTGATCCGGAAGTCCAAGCACTTATCCTGTCCGAATCCAGTCGAAAGGGGATCACCCGAACTTCCTTCAGCCCTGATCAGATCATGTCCCGCATCCTTGGCCGCATGCAAACGGAAGGTCATGCAATTTTGAACGAGGGCATCGCCCAACGGGCCGAAGATATCGACGTAGTTATGATCAACGCGTTCGGATTTCCCCGCTGGAAAGGCGGCCCGATGTTTATGGAAGGTTTATCGGGAGCCTGAAATACATCAGCGGCCCAAAAATCTGGCCGCCGGTTGTTATGCATGTGTTCTGAGTTTCTTTGGATCGTAGATTGGGTTTTCGACAACGGTTGCCGTTGTTTCAAAACCATCGCCGCTTAAGTTCAAAACAGTTCCGGTAGCGATCCCAGGTTTGATATGCGCCAGCGCCAGCGATTTGTTCATCCGGTGTGAAAAACATGGGCTGTTTACGACGCCCACCTCTTTACCACCCAGCGCCAGTGTTTCACCGCCTGCGACCATGTCGGAATGATCGATATCCAGGCAGACGTTGTTAACGACTTCGTTGCCTTTTGCAGCCAGCGCCGCCTCTTTTCCGCGGAAATCGCCTTTGTTCTTGCTGATTGTGAACTCAAGACCAACCTCGGACGGTGTGTTGTCTTCGGTCATGTCATAGCCATAAAACAACAGACCGGCTTCGATCCGAACCTTGTCAAGCGCAGTGAACGAACAAGGCATGACGCCGGCATCTACAAGCTTGTCCCAGATATCGCCTATCGCCGATGCGTCAGCAAAGATCTCATACCCGCGTTCGCCCGAATATCCAGTGCGCGACAAGCGGCAAGCGTGGCCGAATAGTCTCGCAGGAGCGTGCTGAAAATACCCAAGGTCAGTCAGGTCAATGTCGCAATTGGCGTTCAAGATATCCATGGATTTGGGGCCCTGAACCGACAGGTCATGCAGGTCGTCAGTGAATTCCAGCTGTACGTCCCGTCCTTCGGCCGATGCCTCAAGCAACGCCATCGTGTCGCCGGACCCATGGACGATCATCCATTCATCGCCACCGTTGTTCGAAATGATCGCATCATCGGCAATGCCGCCCTTATCCGTCAGAACACAAAGATAAGCCGCCGACCCCGGAGCGATACGGCTTGTGTTACGCGTGGTCAGATGGTCAAGAACCAAGGCTGCGTCCGGGCCGCGCACGAACACCTTCTTAAGCGGCGACATGTCAAACATGCCTGCGGCCTCACGAACTGCATCGTGTTCATCATTGGGATCGGTTTTGTATGTCCAGGCCGTGCCCATGCCGTTCCAATCCTCAAGCCCGGAACCCAAAGCCGTGTGGCGAGAGGCAAGCGCGGATGTGCGGCTTAGTTCTTCTGTCATGGTCAATCCTTTCTAGTACCATTCGTCGGCTGCCGATGCCTTGCGCGTGGCAACGAATTCCTTCAGCGCCGTGCATACGGATTCGTCCATCGGCGGTGGCGTGTAATCAGTCAGCATTTGCTTCCACCGCGCTGTCGCGCGTTGATCCGCCGTCATGCTGCCATTCTCGCTCCAGGTCTCAAAAGGGCCGGCCTCGGGAATGTCGGGTTGAAAATTCGCGGTCGCGTAATGCCGCAGGGTGTGCTGGGTAGACAGGAAATTTTCACCCGGCCCCGTCTCAAGATACGCGTCGCGACCAAAGGCTTCGTCATCCGTTGTGAAGCCCTGCAACAACGTCATCATCGCCCCGCAATGGTCCAGGTCCATGATGAATTTCTCGTAAGACATCACCAGCCCGCCCTCGAGCCAACCTGCCGAATGCCAAACCTGGTGCGTTCCCGAAAGCAAAGTGGCCCACATTGCAGCGGTACTGTCTTGCATGGCCTGGCCGTCCGGCGCGTTTGAGCCGGAAATCTGCCCTCCTCCGGACCGAACCGGAACACCCAGACGACGTCCAAGTTGCGACACAGCCATCGTTGCAAGATTGGCCTCGGGCGATCCGAATGTCAGCGCCCCGGATTTGAGGTTCATCGTAGAATGAAAACTGCCAAAGACGACCGGGCAGCCCGGACGAACCAATTGCGCCAACGCAATGCCGACCATGCCTTCGGCAAGTGTTTGGGCAGCAACCGCAGCTGGAGAAAGCGGCCCCATCGCGCCCGCAAATATAGCGGGCGAAATACAGACGCACTGATTGGACGCCGCATAGACCCGCAGCGCACCAGTCATCGTAGCATCGTAGATCAGGGGCGAATTGACATTGATATTGCCCTGCATCACCACATTTTCTTCCATGAAGTCAGTGCCAAAGACGATGCGGGCCATGTCGATGCTGTCCTGCGCACGCTCGGGCGAAGTCACGCCGCCCATGAAGGGCTTGGTCGACAAGGTCAGATGCGCAAACACCATATCAAGGTGTCGCTTGTTGACCGGAATGTCCGTCGGCTCGCAAACCGTACCGCCAGAGTGATGCAACCAAGGCGTAGAGTAAGTCATTTTGACAAAGTTTTGAAAGTCAATCAGCGTTGCATAGCGCCGACCATTCTCCAGATCGCTTACAAAAGGCGAACCGTAACCCGGCATCAGTACAATGTTGTTTCCACCAAGGGTCACAGTGTTGGCTGGATCGCGGGCATGAAGCTTAAACTCCGCGGGAGCGGTTGCACATAGCTGCCGTGCCAATCCCGGGACAAACTTGATCCGCTCGCCTTCCACCGAGGCACCTGCTGCTGCCAGCAGATCAAGTGCTGCAGTGTCGCCTCGAAATTCGACGCCGATGTTTTCCAGTATCCAATCGGCCTGCGCCTCGATCGCCAAGAGCGCATTGTCGTTCAGCAGTTCAAAGACCGGGATTCTTCGTACACGGGGCGAAACAACGACTTGAGCATTCGATTGGCGCGACGATCGACCCCGTCTGACCGCCCTCCGCAAATTGGGCTGCACCGACACGTCTACGTTTTCCAAACCGGATGCCTCCTGTCAAAGTCCCCGAGCGGATTTTGTTCTTCTGGGCTGCTACGGCAATCGAAATTATCTTTACGTGTCGTTCAAAATTTTTAAACATACCTGGCATGCTAATCACGTTCAGGCATTACGATACGCTGCGCCTATTTGTTGAGGTCGGCCAACATCGCAGCTTTTCCGATGCGGCCGAAATTTTGAACATGACCAAAGGCGCGATCAGCTACCAGATAAAAGTTCTGGAAGCTGACTTGGGTGTGAAGCTGTTCGAAAGATCACCACGCGGAGCCGTTCTGACTGAAGAAGGCAGCAGGCTTATGACGCTCGCGCGTCCTCTCTTTCGGAATATCGAGGCGGAACTGGCGACCTTCAAAGGCGTCAATACAAATCAACTCACTGTTGGGATGTCGAGCTATTTCGCCTCTCGCTGGTTGTCCCCTCGGCTTATGGAGTTCATGCAGGAACACCCGGACATCCAGCTTCGCATCCAACCCATGACGCAATTGACCGATCTGGAGCGCCAGGGGGTCGATCTTGCAATTCGCTGGGGAAACGGGGCCTGGGATGATGTTGAGATTGAACCCTTCATGCCAATGCCAAGCTGGCCTGTCGGAAATCCCAAAGCGGCTGAAAAAGTTCAAAGGATCGGCCTGAAGCGCGCCTTTTCAGAATTCACTCTGTTACGTGATCACGACGGTAGCACCGCCTGGTCCGAGTGGCTTGCATCAGCCGGTCTGCCAGATCAAACACGCAAGGACACACTGATTATTCCCGACCCTAATGTCAGGGTGCAAGCTGTCATTGATGGTCAGGGTATCGCATTGAACGACGCCTTGGTTATGCGCGAGCTGGAAGAAGGAACACTTGTTCGCCTGTCTGATGTCGAACTCCAGTCGTACGGTTATTTTCTGGCCAGACCCCGGCGTGCGAAACATGCGGAATCCGTAGACGCTTTCATTCATTGGCTGCACCGGCTTTGATTTCGTAACAAACTGAAAAATAAATAAATAGTTGAACACATCCATGTTTCGGGTGGGGAAAATCAGCATATTTCCTTGGATTCGTTTTCGGACATCCACGACTGTAACCTTTGTGAAAAAGAGAAGCCCGCCGGAAGCACAGCTCCAAGTCTTTTTTGCTTCGGCTTCGGCGAATTTTACTGACAGCGAAGTGTCGCAGATGATCCGGAAAGGTCAGTTATGACTCGCAACCCGTCCGTTTCGGCAATTCGCAGAATTGCACGCAGTTGCAGCGCGATAACTGCACTCAGCAAAATCTTCGCGACGAAACCCATGCGCTGACCCAACCTGCGTCAATGTCAAAACTCTGTAGTAGAACCGTCAGCAAAGATATCTGCAATTTTAACCAGTCTGGGTGATTTCACACCGCTTACGTTGTGGCATCGTAGCTTTGACCGGGTAGGAAATTCTATTCGTTTTTAAATTATTGGCTCCGTTCCTTTGTGCTGGCAAATTGTTTTTATATTGGGGCGCCTACCCGGTCATCTAGCTTGTTCAATGAGCGATCCAATTGGATCACCTCGTATGGCCTGGAGAAATTCAATACCGAAAATGGACTTTTACCTTATGCTGCCTGCGGCGGCCGATACGTTTGGTCCAAGCAGGGCTGAAAGCCCCTGAGCCCACCGATCTTGAATTTTCTCAAAATGTTAACGCCGTACCGTCATAGCTCCGGTGAATGTGGAACGCTGAAATGACCGATGAAAAAAACTCGAAGGGAACAGATTGCTGTCTGCACTCAGCAATATCCCGACCGACCTTTTCTTGGGCTTCCTATTCTGCGTGGTGACGTTCATCGTATCGCTTATAGCCTTGTTTTGTATTACATTTGTTGTTGGCAGCATCCCATTGATTTGGTTCTTCCTAGAATGTGCAGGTACGTTTGGGGTAGGTCTAGGAGCCTGGTTCCTGAAGTCGTACGGTTCGAACGATACGTGGTTGAGGCAGAATTTTGCCAGCTATCGGAACAGCTTGCAGTCTGATTAAGAAAATTTACGACCACAGCGTTGGGCTGATATTCGAATTCGCGCAGACTGGAACCCAATAGACGGCTCGGTTCGTGATCCTCTAGTTCAATGCCTTAGTCCTGTTGGCCGGTGCCTATGCCTGGCAGTTTACACGGATTTACACTGTCGCCGCGCCCAAGGATCAAGCGGCCCTGCCCGACAGAGTGCCGGCCCCGATACGCTTGCAATACGATGTCCTGAGCTGCGCTCGAACACACGGGAACGAAGAATACCAAACTTCTGATCCGCCAAAACAGCGCGAGTACACGGCAAAAGGGGCATGCTCTATGCTGGCTTGGAGCCTGCCGATTATCAAAACTTCTGACATTTTCCCGATCGTCGAGCTTATCATCGGCGCGCGGCATGGGGCGGAGATGACGCGGTTGAAGTTCAACCCCAATGCGCCTCACCAATCGTCATTTATCAGCTCAACCTTTATGAGTCAGGTGCGAAACGTCTGCAACGAAATCCGCTGTTGTCGTCTGCCCGGCGCCGAGAAAGTTTGATTGTTCCGAAATGACAAGTATGATGCTGCTTGAATTATACGGTTTTTTGTTAACATCAGGCAACTTGTCATATGAAGGATCCAGCCGTTGCCGAGATTATTCTTCAGGCTTACTCTTCCGCCCATGAGCCCGCTGCCTGGGCAGAAGTACTGAATCGTCTTACCGAGCGCTATAATGCAAATGGGGTAATTATCTGGGAGTGGTGCGGTCATGGCGTTTCCCGCATACTCCGACCCGTCATGTTCTCCAGTTATTATCGGCGCGAAGCTCTTGAGGACTACATTAAGCGACATCAGAAATCTGAGTTTTCCGACCAGCTGGAATTCGAACAAATGTCGCTGCAATATGGCCACTTGGCGCCAGATCGGGTTGAACTTGTCAGCGAGCAGGACCTCTACCCAGTCGAAGACGAGTATCTCGCAGCGCCCCATGTAAAGGAAATGCTAAGCCATGGAATCCGCCATCGCTATGGGGCTCTTCTAGATCGCGACAATCCTTTTCGCTCTCGATTTTCTTTACAGACGAGTGAAGAACGCGGCCACCTTGCCCCCGAGGAGGTGGCAGAATTGGCAGCCGTCCTGCCGCATTTAGCGAAGTCGATGGAACTGTCGAACGCCCTGAACGCGTACAAATCCGAGCACGCCGTATTTCTTAAGGCCTTCGACCGCTTGAACGTTGGGATTTGTATTCTCGATGCCGGTTCACGCGTGGTCGCAAAGAACGAGGAATTCAACCGACAACTGAATGAGTTTGATGCATT
This sequence comes from Ruegeria sp. BI12, assembly GCF_056537985.1. Lineage (NCBI taxonomy): Bacteria > Pseudomonadati > Pseudomonadota > Alphaproteobacteria > Rhodobacterales > Roseobacteraceae > Ruegeria > Ruegeria sp. BI12. Next base: position 825,808 of record NZ_JBQFSL010000002.1, read on the forward strand.
TTGGCTGTCCAGAGACGCCAGGCTGGTTTTGCATGATCAAGCCGACCGGGGCCGCTTTGACGACCTTCTGCAGGATTTTCGAAATCATGGAGCATTTGGCGCGCGGCCGCGAAAGGAAGCCATTCTTGTCAACACTCGGGGCAAGGCTGGCGCGTTGTGTCTCGAACTGCTGCCGCCCACCGATCTTTTGGAAGAGGGAACAACGCACAATCACCTTGCCGTTCTCATTAGCAGAGACACGTCTCTTCCTATCCAGGTTGACGTGAAAAGCGCCAAGAACGCGTTTCAGCTTACGGGCGCCGAGGCGCAGGTGTTGGAACTTGTGTGCAGCGGACTGACCAATCCAGCCATCGCCGAACAGCGGGACCGCTCGGTCGAAACTATCAATGCGCAGGTCAAGACGGTTCTGGGAAAGACCGGCACGGCAAACCGTACGCAATTGGTGCGCTTGATGTGCAATTTTCCTCAAGTGATTTAGCTGGCGGGTGCATGGGCCAGCATCCCCATATCTGGGGATGACAGGTCGCATGCAACACGTAACTTGTTATGAAAATTTGAAAAATGGGAGAATACTAGAAGGGGGGATTTTCACTGTGGAGGACCAGAAGAACAAGGTCAGTCAAAAAAAATCCGGATCTGAGCAGCTAATCGAACGGGTGGTGATCACTCTTATTGCAGTTGGCAGGCTTCTGGGGCTGGTCTGGGCGCCCAAATCACGCCACGAACGGGATTATTCGGATGCTGCAAAAGTCCCGGACGGCGCGGACGACGCATTTGTCCCTGTCACGGAATTCAGAGACCCGGATGAGGGCGAACTTTTTAACGACGTCATGATTGCGTTTTCCCAGGACTGTCTTGCCTATGCAAAAGGCAGCGGCAATGACCCTGATCATGAAGACAAACACTGGGGATATACGAAAGGGTTGGTTGAAGGCACCCTGGACATTACCGACGTTCAGAACCTGCCCGAGGAATGTCAGGTCGGATTGTTCCAGAGCAATGGCACTTACGAGGTCATTGCCCGGCCCAACTTTCTGAGAGACAAAGAATTAATCAAGGTTAGCCGGCTGTCGCTCAAGATCAAAACCGGTTTTGACGTACCAAATGTCTACACGCTGGACCACACAGCGCCTGAACTGGATTTACTTTTCTCTGAAGGTATCCGCCAAGGGGATACAGAAAGCAGAGATCAAGACGGGCAAGGTTTCTTTTTTCGGGATGCACGTCAGTTACGTTATTTGACCGGATTTGCGAGCAGACCGGTCAAGTCGGCGTTTTCACTGCTGCAAAAATCGAATGGCGATGTCTTTTTGTGCCAGCGCGCCATCATGTCTTCCGCACTGGATCGGCTTTATACCGCACAACAGTCTCGGAAAAATTGGGCGGAAAAGGACTACTACTCAGCTGGACCGTACAGGCTGGGTAATGTCCTTATAAAATACGCATTGCGCACCCGTCAGGAAAGCCAGGCGTCGACACGCTCATCAGGATCGGGCTCGCCGGCAAAGGATCAAGGCGCGTGGTTCAACGAGTGGCAAGTTGCGGGCGAACCTGCGATTTTCGATTTGTGTATCCAGGTTGCAAGATTTGGGGCAATTCCAACGCCAGCCACAGGGCAAGGAAATCCGTGTAAGGCAGTCATGGCGACCGAATTTACCGATTTGGTCTGGGATGAAGATATCTCGGAATTCCAGACGGTCGGCACATTGACGCTGCAACCTGCCTCTAACCGCTCGGACCCCTGGTATTTTGCCGGGCGCGATCGCTGGTATCCTAGGCACGTACCGCAGGTTCCGGCTCTGCGCTTCAACGCATGGAATACGCTTCCAGACATGGAGCCAGTGGGGCAGTTGTTCCGCGCCCGTAAGCAAGTGCACGTCCATCACCGGGAAACGCGTTTGCGTCATACATTCAACGCGCAGAACGACCCTCAGGCATTTTGCCCGTTCCTCCGGCCACCCTAGACTTCAACCCGTCGCTCCAACGGATCTGCGCCCAACCCGGATTTACTCTTCCAGAGTTTCCCCCGGCCCATTCGCGACCAACCGAAACAGGAACAGGCAGGAGGTATTTCGATGAATGATTTTACCTACGGCATTAAAGCGTACTTACATAGCAATCGCAGCTATCCCCTGGATGTCCTGCGCAGTATTTGGGATGCGCTGAAAGCTATTGTTAAAGTTCCCTGGGTTATCGTGAGCATTGTGGTTTCGCCGCTCTTATCCATCCTGGCGGGGCTAGTTAAGAGGTTTGCGCCCGGCCTTTGGCAACGACTATTGCGCCCGGTCTGGGTTCGCAACTTATTCTCGCGCTTCACAATTGGCGTGTTCGGAAACGTTACTCCACCGCGCCCGCATGCGTTTTCAATGCGAAAACCATACCCTCATTGGACGGGTATGGTGGCCCGCAATTGGACAGGTCGACACCTCCCGCCACAAATGGGATCCGAGCGTACCCGCCCAAGCCTTGACGAACTTGAGCACCTTTTCCTTCGACCCGTACCCACAGGCGCACAGATTGACGATGTACGCTCCAACCTGCTGTTCGCATCTTTTGCGCAGTGGTTTACAGACAGCTTTTTGCGTACCTCACATAAACTCCGATATGACAGTTCGGGAAACACGCAGGTCACACCTGACGGGACCTTGCGGAGGGGCCGACTTGAAGTTCAGCAGAATGGGCAGGCGCGTTATCGGCCGGACCACCACAGAGAGCGTGAAAACGACTCAAATCACGAGATCGACCTCTGCCAGATCTATGGCATGAATTCGGAGCAAACAAAGATCCTGCGGTTTTTGCCTACTGACAGCGGTTACGATGCAAGTTTGCACAAAGGCACCCTGAAATCGCAATGGATCAACGGTGAGGAGTTTCCGGCCAAGCTGCTGGAGGACGCACCTGCCGTCCCGAAGGATCAAAAAGACACAAGGCCTCGAACGCCTCTGAAATTTGATCCAAAGTTTGTCGATCTTTACGAGGACGAGAAACTGCTGAGAACGATATTTGCAAGCGCGATCAACAATCCTGAAGGGTATAACTCGTTGTTTGCCTGCGGATTAGAGCACGGAAACTCGACGCTTGGGAATTCACTCTTCAACATACTCTTTCTGCGACATCATAATCTGGTCGCGCGCAAAATCGCCGAGGGAAACCCCACCTTTGATGATGACGAGGTTTTCGAAAAAGCCCGCAATGTCATGATCGTTCTACTGCTACAGATTGTGATCAGTGACTACGTTCGGCACATTTCACCTTTGGATCTACCCTTCAAGGTACCCCCAAGATTTGACCAGGGCCAAGATTGGTACCGTACCAACCGGATTCATTTCGAGTTCAATCTGCTTTATCGTTGGCACTCGTTGATACCGGATGTCTTTCCGTTTCTGGATGATCAAGATAAACCTGCCCGGAATTTCGCGAGTTTCCGGCACAACAACGCATGGCTGACTGACAAAGGTTTAAAGTCTGCACTTAACCACTTTGTCGAAACGCCAGCTGGAAAGATGACTTTGGGCAATACGCCTCAAGCACTTCGCCTTGTTAAACGCGGTACACTTAAGCTAATGCGCGCGGCCGACCTTGCGGGGTACAATGATTACCGGGAACGGTTCGGACTTCATCGGGTAAAAAGCTTCGAAGAAGTGACAGGCGAAAAGGTTGTCGCCGCGGCCTTGAGGGATCTCTATGACGACAAGATCGACGACCTTGAGTTCTATGTCGGCCTCGTCGCCGAGCGACACATACCTGGCGGAATTATGGGCGCCCTGATGTTCACCATGGTCGCGCATGACGCTCTGACCCATGCTCTGACAAACCCGTTGCTGGCCAAAGAGATGCACGTCAAACTCCGGAAAGATATGGAACCCGGGGAACACGTATTCACCCGCCAAGGGCTGAAGTTCATTCGCGACGTCGAAACTCTGCATGCCTTGGCCGCCAATGTCGTATCGGACTTGGATAAGGACCGGCCTATCAGCTTTCGCAAGTCATGAGGCCACGCCTCTTCAGAGCCGACATATGTTCAAAGTACAGCAAAATACAATTTGAGCTCGGAGTTGCCACTCTCTGTGACCAGTTCATTTGGCTGGTGGCAGGTCGCATTGGTGCTTCATTTTAGCCCAAGCACCAAAAAACAGTGATCCGAGACTTCGGTGGCAAGCACGACATCAAAGGCGCTGACTGAATCTTCCCGGTTAATGACCAAAGATGTAACGGATTGCAGGATCGACCGATGGCGCGTTCTGCAAATGATGTGGCGGGTGGTGCTATAAAATTCTTCAGCGTCAGGGACTATGTTGTGGTTGGACAAAAAGGACCACACTGATGCCAACGCCTGACCGGGTAAAGACTCCAGATACCTTTTGGGACGCTCTTGGGACCCTCTCGATCAGTCGCGCTGCACTGCTGCACGAGGCCAAACTTCCTCCGAGTACGTTCTCGTCGGAGGCACGTATGAGCACGAAGCGGCTCTTTGCGTTGTGGGAAGCGCTGCAGAAACTCGGGGGCGACGATATTGGGTTGGCTATAACACAAACCATGCATGGGCCGACGCTGCCTCCCTCCTTTCTGGTCGCATTCCATGCCAAAAACATTGGGGAAGCCCTACATCGTGTTGCACGCTTCAAAGAACTTTGCGCACCCGAAGAGTTCCAAGTGGCTATCGGAGACGAAGGCTGTGTTGTGACGACGGCTTGGACCTATGCCAAGCGGACGGAGCCTGATGTGTTGACGGATGCCACCTTCACATTCCTTGTGAACATGGTGCGGTCTGGAACCGGGCATATGATCAAACCCAAGCTGGTCGAGCTACGGCGTAGACCAAGCGAAGGGCTTGAGACTTGGTCCGATTGCCCGATCACGTGGAATGCGCCACACGCCCGTCTGATCTTTGACAAAGCCGATCTGGATATCCCCTTCACCAGTTACAATAGCGAACTTCTGGCGATGCTCGACGCCGCGCTTGACGCCGATTTGAACAAGGCCGAGAACACCACATCACTGACCGATCAGGTGCGCTGGCACCTGCGCCGCGCGCTGACGGCTGGTCGTCCAGAACTGCGTAGTATCGCCAGCGAAATGGCCATCAGTGAACGCTCTTTGCAGCGACACCTCAAGAACGAAGGCCACAGCTTCAGGTCACTTCTATCGGACACCCGGCATCAATTGGCACGTGAGTATCTGGCTGAGCCGGATTTCGACATCAGCGAGATTGCATACTTGCTTGGCTACGAAGATCAGGGCTCGTTCTATCGTGCTTTTCAGAAGTGGGAACATCAGACGCCAGCCAAGTGGCGCTCCGCACTGACGAAACGCCCGGACAAGATACCAATCCAAATCTGAGCCACCTCACTCACAGATCGCACCGCCCCCTTTCGAACGGGACCGGCCCTCCGGCCCCGAACCGTGAAACTTGTTAAAATCAGGAGAACCGATATGAGCGGCCAACCAACCGAAGAGCAACTGGCGACCCTCAAGGCCGTGGCGCGCGGCCTTGTATCAATAGATGGTGAGCGCGCTCCTATTCTGGAAACTCCAAAGGACTATGGGTTTGAGTTCGAAGATGTCACCTTCCACACGGAGGGTGGTATCGAACTAGCAGCCTGGTTCATCCCGGCAGCAGGCTCCGACAAGCTCATCATCTGCAACCACCCGGCGACGCTGAACCGCTACGGCTTTCCCGGTCACCTGAAGCCCTGGAGTGACTTCCAGAATGTCGAGGTGAAGTTTGGCAGGGTCCACAAAGCCTTGCACGACGCGGGCTACAACGTCCTTGCCTACGATCTCCGCAATCACGGTGACAGTGACGGTGTAGCGGACAATGCCTGGGGTCAGGGCTTTTCCGATGAGTACAAAGATGTTCTGGCGGCTTTCGACTACGTCAAATCTCAGGGTCAGTTGAAAGACATGAAAATCGGCCTGTTCAATCCCTGTGCCGGTGGCAATGCCGCAATGCACGCGATGACCAAGAAACCGGAGTACTTTGAAGACGTGAAGGCGTTTGTTTGCGCGCAGCCCGCGTCCATCAATATCATGTCGAAGGTGTCTTTGGTCGCGATGGGGCTGGGCGCATTCCACGATATTCTGGGCGAAGAGATTGAGAAAATCAGAGGCGTGCCTCTGGGTAAAATGACCCCTCATCTTCACGCCAAAAAACGTCACCATGCCGACGTACATTGTGCAGAACAAAGATGATGTCTGGACGATCCCCGAAGACGTTCAGACCACTTATGATCTGATCCCGGGCGAAACCAAGAAACTACACTGGATCGAGGACGGCGATACGCGGCGCTTCATTAGCTACAATTTCTTCGGTGAGCATCCCGAAACCATGGTCGAATTCTTCGACAAGCACATGCGGTGACGACAAAGCGCATACGGATACTGACAAGCGATCCGGCACTCGATCAATCAAAATGGCAGAGGTCGCGGAATAACCTCTGCCTAATCTGTTTATCTGCCAAAGAATTCGGCAACTGCGTCGGTCGACGCTTTCACTGCCTCCGGCTTGTAGTAAAAGTCCACGTGGCTGAACTCATCGAAAGCCAACTCCTCATGTTCGTTGGTCAACTTCGCGACAAACTGGGTGGAGCATGGCGCGGTAAAGGCCGTGCTGCTGTAGATGGTCAGGGACGGCTGCACGATCTTGTCGGCGTAAGCTTCTCCAATGGAAATCAGAGACTGCATGCCCTGATCTCCGATATGCATGTTGGTGTAGGTCGGAACCGCAACCGGGCCTTTGACCCCATCACGTCCGTAGTAGTCATAGGATTCTCCGGCCATCGGATTGACACCTGATCCGACAAAGTCTTCCCGGGACTGCTCATCATTCAAACCGAATGGAGCGACGTAGTCTGGTTCGCCTGTTTCGTAGATCTTTTGCTTTGAGGCGTTCGAAGCTGCGATTTGTTGGTTAACCACATCACGGTCGGTCCATTGGAAGCCATCAGCGGCCATCATGCCGGACACCATGGCGATCTTCTTGATCCGATGATCTGTCACGGCGGCGGATGCGATGATCGAGCCGCCTTGGCAAACACCAAGACCGTAAATCTCGTCAACGAACGGCAGAGTGCCAAGATAAGACACGGCGTCCCAAGTGTTTTCGATTAACCGGAACATATAGCGGGACTGCTTGTGCTCCCCGGGGAGCGCGGGGGAAGAGCCCATGCCGAGGTAGTCAAAACCAAGGTAGATGAAGCCCCGTGCGGCCATTTCCGGCCCGTAAGTAGCCGGGATTTGATCTTTGACCTGCGGGAACGGGCTGGCCCCCACGATAGCTTTGTAGGTCTTGGTCTCATCAAAGCCTTCGGGCAGGTAGAGATCGCCCGCCAAATCCACGCCAAAGGATTTGAAGGTGACTTCGTTTTTGCCCGCGGTGAAATTTTGGGTTGTCATAGTCTTGGTCCTTTCCGGGTCCGGCAGCTTAGCGCCTTGCTAAAGTAAATCGCTGTGTTTACTTATGGTGGCAAGCAGTGTTTTGTAAACACATCATTTTACTTTTTGAGGCTGAAATCGTGAAACGCACTGAAAAGAAAAGAAAAGATATCATAGATGCGGCCATCGATGAGTTCAAAGAACAGGGGTTTCTGGGGGCCAAGACCACCTCCATTGCCAAAAAAGCGAACGTGTCGAGTCGCACGCTCTACAATCACTTTGAGAGCAAGGAAGCCCTTTTTGAGGCGATCTCACAGATCATGGTAGAGCAGAACCGGATAATGGCGCCGGTGCCCTACGACCCGGATCGTGACTTCGTTGAACAACTGAAGGACGCTCTGTGGCGGTACATCGCGATTATAACGGACGAGACGGCCATCGGTTTAAATCGGATGGTCATCTCAGAATTGATCCGTGACCTTGATCGGTCCCGGCAATTCTTCAGTGAAACCGCAACACATGATTACCCAATAACGCGGCTGATCAGCGAAGCCATGGACGCGGGTGTAATCCGTAAAACTGATCCGGTTTTTGCCACCAACCAGCTTCTGGCCCTCGTCAAAAACTTCTTCTTCTGGCCGGAGTTCTTCCTCGGAGAGAACCCGACGCCCAAAGATGTATTGGACGACTGCGTCACGATGTTTCTAAAGCACTACAAAGCAGAAGAATAACGCGTCGTAGAGAAGAACAGCTTCGTATCGTATCATGGGTCTTGAAAGCTGGCTGCAGAAGTCTGCTTTGGGCAACGAGCTGGAGAAACTGCGACGCAGAATTTAAAGTATCAGTCTGCGGTGACTTTCGCAGGTAGCCTTGTACAGAACGCTGTTTGCCACGAAACTCGAACTCACATCCGGTATGATCCCGGCGTCCGGTTCGTCCATTTTCGGAAAGCCCTATGGAAATTCGCCGGGGCCGAGAAGCCAGTGTCAAACGCGATTTGATCTATACTGTCCGTGCTTTGCTGCAGTGCTCGGATCGCGATATCACGGCGTAGAGCATCTTTGATGTCCTGAAAGGATGTTCCTTCGTCTTTCAAGCGCCTGTTCAGGGTCCGAGGCGTCATTTTTAAAGCCCGGGCTGCATCCGGAAGCTGGCAAGTCTGCCATGTCGCTCCATAAAGAAATGCTCGGACGCGAAGGCTATTTGTATGGGCGCGTGAACCAGTAAAAATCCAATCCAACGGCGCGCGCTCAAGAAACGCGGATGCCTCGGCAGGACTGCGGCTTATCAAACGGGTGAACTGGCGTGGGTCAAAGCGAATACAGGTTTCTGGGGTATCGAACTCGACGGGGCATGGGAAGACAACCGAGTAATCTGCTGCAAATTCCGGGCGGGCAAAGGCAAAGCAAACCGTTTGCACCGGCGTTTCAGATCCGCTGAGCCAGGATAGCAGCCCATGCGCCAGCTTCAGGATCAGCATGTGGCCGAAACGCTGCGGCTGAGTCTCGCCCAAGTAGGGCACCAATGCCAGCTCCACCTCGTTCGGTTTGTTCCGCAAGTCAAAATAGAAGTCATCCAGAAGCAGGTTCCAGAACGTCGAGAACCGATAGAGAGCCGAGGTCAGGCTGCTCGCTCCGCGTTGAACCGTCACAAGATGCTGCAATGCGCGTGGCCTGATCGGTCGGCTCCAGAGACCCATCATTTCATCACCGGCCTCGGGCGCGGCAAGTTGATACAGCCGGGCTATTTCATTGAGTGTGACACGTTGAGTTGGTGCCATCGGACTGGTTTGAAGGCCCGAGCGTTCAAGCAGCGAATCCATCTCTTCCACAGTGCAACGAGACCCAAGTGCATCTAGCCAATCCTGAATAAATGCCGCTGAAACCGTCGTCAGAGAGATGGGGTCATTGCTGGTCATAAGAATCTCTGCTTGGCGTAATCGGATACTATTTTGTCAAGAAATGAGCTTATCGACAATCCTTAGGGCAGATAGATGACGCGAAACCATAATGACCGCCAGGGAACCTGGAATGTCCTATCAGCCGCCCGTTCAGGATTTGATGTTTTGTGTCGAGCACTTGTCCCACTGGGAGAAGGTGTCGTCGCTGGCCGCATATTCGGACTACGACTTGGAGGATATTGGTGCTGTTCTCGAAGGCTATGCGCGGTTCTGCAGTGAGCAGATCGCGCCTCTATCTCATATTGGCGACACTTTGGGGGCCCGGTTTGACAACGGGCGCGTGACTATGCCTGAGGGCGACGCGCAGGCCTATGCACAGTTCGTCGAGATGGGTTGGCAGGCCCTGACCCACCCAGTGGAATACGGTGGCATGGGGTTGCCGCGAACTGTCGGCGCAGCAGCGGTGGAAATGCTGAATGCCGCTGATATGAGCTTTGGCCTCTGCCCACTCCTGACTGATGGGGCCATTGAGGCGCTATTGCTGACGGGTTCGGATGATCAGAAAGCCATGTACCTTGAACCGCTGATTGCTGGACGCTGGTCCGGCACGATGAACCTGACGGAACCACAGGCGGGCAGCGATCTGGGGCGCGTGGCGACCAAGGCGGTGCCACGTGCAGATGGCGATTATGGCGTCTCAGGAACGAAGATATTCATCACGTATGGCGCTCATGATCTGACCGAGAACATCATCCATTTGGTATTGGCGCGTACACCCGACGCACCTGCCGGACCCAAGGGGCTAAGCCTGTTCATCGTGCCGCAAAAGCTTGTGGAAGTGGATGGCTCCGTAGGAGCCGAGAATATGGTCAACTGTGTGAGCATCGAACACAAGCTGGGTGTTCGCGCCAGTCCGACGGCGGTTCTGGAATACAAAGATGCCACAGGGTTCCTGATCGGCGATGAAAATCGCGGGTTGGAATACATGTTCATCATGATGAACGCAGCGCGGTTCTCCGTTGGCGTGCAAGGTATTGCAACGTCTGAGCGGGCCTACCAACGTGCTCTGGCCTATGCACGCGAGCGGGTGCAAAGCCGCCCGGTGAATGGTCAGTCCAAAGACGCTGTCGCCATCATCGAACACCCGGATGTGCGCCGTATGCTCATGCGGATGCGCAGCTTGACGGAAGGCGGTCGGGCCATGGCCGCCGCGACTGCTGGGTTGCTGGACATCGCACACCATCAAGACAATCCAGAGATGACTGCACTGGCTGAATTCATGGTTCCGCTGGTCAAAGGTTTCTGCTCGGAACGTGCAGTTGAGGTCGCCTCGCTGGGCGTACAAATCCATGGCGGCATGGGCTTTATCGAGGAAACCGGTGCCGCGCAGCACTACCGCGACGCACGCATTCTGCCGATTTACGAAGGCACCACTGCCATTCAGGCCAACGACCTTCTGGGGCGCAAGGTGATGCGCGACGGCGGTGAAACCGCGCGCCATTTCGCAGTTCGGATAAAAGCAACTGAAATGGAACTGGCTGAGGGCGATGCAACCGCGCAAACTATTGAGGCAAGCCTGAAACAAGCCCGCCGTGCGTTTGAGACCACATTGGACTGGATGTTGGAAAACAGCCGAAAGGATATCGACGCAACTTTTGCTGGCTCTGTTCCCTTCCTGATGCTGGCAGGCACGTTGGCGGCGGGATGGAAACTGGCAAAGGGTGCCGTGGCTGCGCAATCCGCGCTGGACGTCGGGCAGGATGCACAATTCATGACCCAGAAAATCGCGACTGCGCTCTTCTTTGCCCAACACGTCTTGCCCGAGTGCACAACGGAACACACACGCATCATGAACGGCTCGCGCAGCCTGCTTGACGCGGCATTCCCTGAATAACTCCTTGAGAGGACCTGACCTATGAATGACGTCGTGAACCCCGTCACTTACGAAAACCTGGCTATTTCCGAGCGTGAAAACGGTCTGTATGTCGTGACTTTGAACCGCCCTTCTAAGCGTAACGCGTTGGATGTGGCCACAATCGAGGAACTGATCCGCTTTTTCAGCGGCGCACGTATGGCTGGGGTCAGAGCCGTAGTTCTCGCGGGTGAAGGCGACCATTTCTGCGCGGGACTTGATCTCGTCGAGCATTGGAAAGCCGACCGTAGCCCGGATGACTTCATGCATGTCTGTCTGCGCTGGCACGAGGCGTTCAACAAGATGGAATACGGCGGCGTTCCGATCATCGCTGCACTGAAAGGCGCGGTTGTCGGCGGCGGGTTAGAGCTGGCCAGCGCGGCACATATCCGGGTGATCGATCCCGGCACGTACTTCGCTCTACCCGAAGGCCAGCGCGGAATTTTCACTGGTGGCGGAGCGACCATCAGGGTTTCAGACATGATCGGCAAGTACCGCATGATCGACATGATCCTGACTGGCCGCGTCTATCAGGGGCAAGAAGCCGTCGATCTGGGATTGGCACAATACATCACCGAAGATGGCGGCAGCATGGCCAAGGCGATGGAGTTGGCAGAACAAATTGCGCAGAACCTGCCGCTGACCAACTTTGCAATCTGCTCTGCAATCAGCCACTTGAACAACATGTCGGGCATGGATGCGGCCTATGCAGAGGCTGTGGTGGGCGGAGTGGTCAATACCCAACCTGCGGCCCGTGCGCGCCTAGAAGCTTTTGCAAACAAAACCGCCGCCCGCGTGCGGCCCAACAGCTAACTCAGGCGGAACCGGGATGCGTCAGCAATTCGAAGCTCTTCAAAAGACGCGGGCCAACCATGTGCCCTTGTCGCCGATATCCTTCCTGCGCCGCGCCGAAAACTTGCACGATGCGCGAACGGCGGTGATCTATGGTGACATTCAAAGAACATGGGCCGAAACTGCAACCCGCATTCGCGCTGTGGCCGGTGGGCTGGTCGAACTTGGCGTGCAGAAGGGCGATACTGTTTCGGTGCTGAGCCCGAATGTCCCGGAACTCTTTGAGTTGCACTTTGCCCTACCCTTGACAGGCGCTGTCCTCAACACGCTGAACACGCGGCTGGAGCCGGAAACTATCGCCTACATTCTGGATCACGCGGACACGAAGCTGGTGATCGTGGATCAGGAGCTTGTACCGCTTCTGTCCAAAGCTTTTGATCTTCTCGACCGATCTTTGCCAGTGGTCGAGATCGTCGATCCTGCGGTTAAGGGTGAGAGCCTTGGTGGTCAAACCTACGACGCGTTGACTGAAGCCACACCGTTACCAATAGAGCTGCCCGATGATGAATGGGATGCCATTGCGTTGAACTACACGTCCGGTACGTCCGGTCGCCCGAAAGGCGTTGTTTATCACCATCGCGGGGCCTATCTGATGGCGCTCGGCACAGGGACGGCTTGGCAGATGCCGCCTTACCCGGTTTATTTGTCAGTGGTGCCGATGTTCCACTGCAACGGCTGGGGGCACCCGTGGCTGATGGCCATGCTTGGCGCAACGGTAGTCTTTACCCGTTATCCAGCGGCAGACCTTATTCTAGGCGCGATCCGTGCCCATGGCGTAACACATTTCGGCGCGGCGCCCATCGTGTTGCAAATGCTGGCCGAAGCCGAGAGTGACGCGGCCCCCTTCGATCCCGCGATCCGCGTTTTGACGGCAGGTGCCCCGCCGCCGCCTTCGGTACTGGAAAAAACCCGCTCGATGGGGCTGGATGTCATGCAGGTCTACGGCCTGACAGAGACCTACGGCCATATCTCACAGTGTCTTTGGCAGGATGACTGGAACCAACTTAGCCCAGCAGAGCAAGCTGAATTGCAAGCACAGCAAGGCATTGCCTTTCCGATGGTCGAAGAGGTCACGGTGATCGACCGTAGCAGCGGCGCATCTATAGCACGCGATGGTGTTACACAGGGCGAAATCGCCGTTCGGGGAAACACGGTGATGGCGGGATACTACAAGGACGCCGAAGCCACATCGAAAGCTTTTGAGGACGGTTGGTTCTGGTCCGGCGACGGCGCTGTCTTACATGAAAACGGCTACATCCAGATACGTGACCGCCTGAAAGACGTGATCATTTCCGGTGGAGAAAACATCTCTTCGGTCGAGGTCGAAGCCGTACTCTACCGCCATGAGGCCGTACAGGCCGCTGCCGTAGTTGCGATGCCGCACGAAAAATGGGGCGAAGTCCCCTGCGCGTTTGTCGAATTGCGCGAAAGTGCCGATGCAACATCTGACGAGATCATAGCGTTCTGCCGCGAACATCTGGCCGGGTTCAAGGCCCCCAAAGCCGTCGTCTTCGAAACTCTTCCCAAAACCTCCACCGGTAAGATTCAGAAGTTCCAGCTTCGGGATCGCGCCAAATCAATGGACCTTTGAAATGCGCCTGCTGTCCCAATCCCGTCGCCTGCGCCAGACACCTTTTTCCGAAGGCGTCGAAGACAAGGGCGTTACCGCCTACACCGTCTACAACCGGATGCTGCTGCCTACGGTATTCGAGAGCGTCGAGGCCGACTACCGTCATCTCAAATCGCATGTGCAGGTCTGGGATGTGTCTTGTGAACGCCAGATCGAACTAAACGGCCCGGATGCAAGTCGTTTGATGCGGCGGTTGACCCCTCGCAATCTGGAGAAAATGCAGGACGACCAGTGCTATTACGTACCAATTGTCGACGAAAACGGCGGTATGCTGAACGATCCGGTGGCGATTAAACATAGTGAAGATCGCTGGTGGATCTCAATCGCCGATAGCGATCTGCTGTTGTGGATTAAAGGTTTGGCCGTTGGTGCTGCCATGGATGTGCGGGTGTTCGAGCCTGACGTCTCGCCATTGGCTGTTCAGGGACCAAAATCCGATGACCTGATGGCGCGTGTCTTTGGCAAAGAGGTTCTGGATATCCGCTTTTTCCGTTACAAGCGGTTGGCGTTTCAGGACACTAATTTTGTGGTGGCACGCTCTGGCTACTCAAAGCAGGGCGGCTATGAGATCTATCTCGAGAATGGTGCCTACGGCATGCCACTGTGGAACGCACTTTTCGAAGCCGGAGCTGATCTGAATGTTCGCCCGGGATGTCCAAACCTGATCGAAAGGATCGAAGGCGGGCTGTTGAGCTATGGCAACGACATGACAATGGAAAACTCACCACTGGAGTGTGGTTTGGGTAAATTCTGCAAACCGAGCATGGACAGTGACCACATAGGCATGCAAGCACTTGCGCGCGAGACGGAAGCTGGCCCGACCCGACAAATCCGCGCGATTTCAATCCCTGGTGATCCCGTGCCCCCTGCTCGTTCAGCTTGGCCACTGTTCAAAGAGGGAAAGCGGGTCGGTCAAGTAACGTCCGCTGCCTGGTCACCGGATTTTGAAACCAACGTTGCTATTGGCATGGTCGATACCGGTCACTGGGGCGCAGGTGCGAAACTTGAAGTACAAACTCCAGTTGGCGAACGGGCGGCCGAGGTGCAAAGTGCATTCTGGAAATAGCCAGGTTTTCTTAAGGCCAGCATAGGCTCTAGTTGTTATGTCGCGCTTCTTGAAACGTGAGAAGGCGCTCGTTGATACGATCAAGGTGTTGAAACTCTTGGTTGTGGAAACGAAACAGAAAAGCTGGGACATGCCAATCCCGCTTCCCGAATGCACCAAAATGCTCGACCGCCAAACCCGTCAACGTCTCACCCGGATAACCATGCAGAGTAATCCGATTCAACATGGCGGGTTAATGCGTAACGGGGTCATCAACAAGATCGGGAAACGGCGATAGGATATCCTCTAAACCCTTCGGAATCTTGACGCGAGCGTTATCTAGCGCCGCTTGCGCATAGGCAATTAGCTCATCGCGTAAGGCTGCTAAGTTCCCGTTCACTTCCCGCGATAGTCGCAACTTATACACGAGGCGTTACCAATCAAAGGCGAGGCAGCTAGCCAAGCATTAATAGGCCTGAATGAATTCGACGAAAATGGACCATGGGTGATTACTTTAGAAAGAGTTGAGAATAAAGTTAGTTTGGAGTGCATTTATCGAACAACGTCTACGGGCGTTGCGGAACCGACAGAGTTGATCAAATCGAATTTCGGAAATGATCATTGCCACTGCCGGTTTCTCTGCAGTGGCAGTGTTTTGGTGGTCAGAATTGCAATTTAAACTGGTCAAATTGCAATCTGATGTGAGCTTTCCCAGGCAGTCTACACCACCCAACCGCCTGGGTCTCAGCCACATTTGGAGTGACCGCAACTGCGACAGGTCATGCAGCCCTCAATCATCACCATGTCGAACTGCCCGCATGATGGGCATGCTTTGCCACGCGGCGCGTCCATGTTGACAACTTGCGCCTGCGGATCAGATTTGAGTCCCATTCCTTCGCCCTCAAGAAAGCCAATATTGATCATGTGCTGCTCGATCACGCCACCAATAGCGGCAAGGATCGACGGGATATACTTGCCCTGAACCCAAGCGCCACCGCGTGGGTCAAACACAGCTTTCAGTTCTTCTACCACAAAGGATACATCCCCACCCCGGCGGAACACGGCCGAGATCATGCGGGTCAGCGCCAGTGTCCAGGCATAATGCTCCATGTTCTTCGAGTTGATGAACACTTCGAACGGACGACGACGGCCACCAATAACAATATCGTTGATCGTCAAATAGATCGCGTGTTCGCTATCGGGCCATTTCAACTTGTAGGTCGAACCTTCCAAAGATTGCGGACGATCCAACGGTTCGGACATATAGACGACTTCACCGCCATCGACCGCATGGGGTGCATCCGCGCTTTCACCCGGTGCTTTGTCTTCGCTTTCCGAAACGGTCAGGACCGACCCGGTCACGTCGTTCGGGCGATATGTCGTACATCCTTTGCACCCCTGATCCCAGGCCTGCATGTAGACATCCTTGAAGGCGTCAAAGCTGATATCCTCGGGACAGTTGATCGTCTTCGAAATCGAGCTGTCGATCCATTTCTGCGCCGCCGCCTGCATCTTGACGTGATCGGACGGGGAAAGCGTCTGTGCATTGACGAAATAATCTGGCAACTCTTTGTCGCCAAACTTGTCACGCCACATCTGCACGGCGTAATCCACGACCTCTTCTTCGGTACGAGAGCCATCCTTTTGCAGAACTTTACGAGTATAAGCGTAGGCAAAGACAGGCTCGATCCCTGAGGACACGTTCCCCGCATAGAGCGAAATAGTCCCGGTAGGCGCAATCGACGTCAGCAAAGCGTTGCGAATACCGTGCTCGCGAATGGCATCGCGAACGTCGTCGTCCATCTGCTGCATTGTGCCACTGGCCAGATATTTCTCGGCGTCGAACAGGGGGAACGCTCCCTTTTCCTTCGCCAGGTCGACCGACGCCAGATACGCGGCGCGGGCAATCGATTTCAACCATCGCTCTGTCTGACGGGCCGCCTCGTCCGATCCATAACGCAGACCAAGCATCAGCAGAGCATCCGCCAGACCAGTCACACCCAGCCCAATGCGACGCTTGGCCTGCGCCTCTGCGGCCTGTTCCGGCAGCGGGAATTTCGATGCGTCAACGACGTTGTCCATCATACGAACGGCCGTGGCGACCAGTTCTTGCAGGGCAGCCTCGTCCAGATGGGCCGCATCCTCGAACGGTTCGGCCACAAGGCGGGCCAGGTTGATCGACCCCAACAGACACGCACCGTAGGGCGGCAATGGCTGTTCGCCACATGGGTTCGTCGCCGCGATGGTTTCGGCATAGCTAAGGTTGTTGGCTTTGTTGATCCGGTCGATAAAGATCACGCCTGGCTCAGCATAGTCGTACGTCGCCTGCATGATCTTGTTCCACAGATCGCGCGCCTGAACCGTGTGGTAAACCTTGTCGCCGAACACCAATTCCCACGGGCCATCGGCCTTGACTGCCTCCATAAAGGGATCGGTCACCAGAACGGACATGTTGAACATGCGCAGGCGGGCAGGATCGGATTTGGCGGTGATGAACTGTTCAATATCAGGGTGGTCGCAGCGCATGGTCGCCATCATCGCACCACGACGAGACCCCGCTGACATGATCGTCCGGCACATAGCATCCCAAACGTCCATGAAGCTCAGAGGCCCAGATGCATCCGCCGCGACCCCATGCACATCCGCTCCGCGCGGGCGAATGGTCGAGAAATCATAGCCGATCCCTCCACCCTGCTGCATAGTAAGCGCGGCCTCTTTCAGCATGTCAAAGATCCCGCCCATGCTGTCGGGCACGGTACCCATCACAAAGCAGTTAAACAGCGTCACACGCCGCGCAGTGCCCGCGCCCGCGGTGATGCGGCCCGCGGGCAGGTATTGAAAATCTTCCAGCGCGTTAAAGAATTTCTGTTCCCAATGCGCGGGGTCATTTTCGACCTGCGCAAGATCGCGAGCGATACGCCGCCAGCTGTCCTCAACCGTCTGGTCAATGGGTGTGCCATCGGCCTGTTTAAAACGGTACTTCATGTCCCAGATCTGCTCGGCGATGGGGGCGGCAAAGCGGCTCATTGGTGATTCCCTGTTCTGAAAGAGGTATCCAGACTATCCCAGATCACACCTTCACCACAACACCTTGATGACAGCCTTTCTTGAGCTACAATGTATAGACGGTCGTGGGACGACTCTGTGGGAAAGCTGTGGATAAGTACGTAAACCTCATAAAACTTTCGGTCGGGTCGGAAAGCGTCGACACTCTGATGGCATGGCAGGACAGCCGCAAGCCGCTTTACGAAGACGGCCTGCCGCGTCACGTCACCCGGATGTGGCCCAAACGCGAGGCTGAGATTCTGAACGGTGGATCAATCTATTGGGTCATCAAGGGTGTCATCCAATGCCGTCAACGCATCGTTCGGATGGACGAAGTGCGCGGCGAAGACGGTATCCGCCGCTGCGCTATTGTGCTGGACCCCGAGGTCCACCGTACCCAGAATGCTCTGAAGCGACCGTTCCAGGGTTGGCGGTACCTTAAACCCGAAGACACACCCGCCGATCTGCCAAAAAATCGCGCGCAAGACGACGCCCTGCCTGACGACCTAAATCGGGCATTGGCTGAAATTGGCGTACTTTGATCAGCTCAGGCGGTTCAAAAGCTCGGACAGAACGTTTTTTTCACTCGCGTCATAGTCGGCAACACGACTGCGCCATAGCGTGGCCTGCGATTGCAAGATCAAGCCGTCCGACAGGATTTTCAGGTGATTGGCCCGCAAGGTCTCACCCGTCGACGTAATGTCAGCAATCGCCTCGGCGGTTTCGTTCATCACAGTGCCTTCGGTCGCACCCTGACTGTCAACCAGTGTATAGTCGGCCACACCAGCATCAGTCAGGAACTCGCGCACAAGACGGTGATACTTGGTCGCAATCCGCAATCGGTGGCCGTGCGTTTTTCGAAACGCCGCCGCCGCCGCGTCCAGATCGTCCAGGGTTTCGACATCGACCCAACAGGCCGGTGTGGCAATGATCAGATCCGCCTTGCCAAAACCAAGTTGAGATATCTCTTCAATCTGCTGTTCCCAGCGCGGCAATTTCTCATGCACCAGGTCCGTTCCGGTGACCCCAAGATGAATGCGGCCCGCAGCCAGTTCGCGCGGGATTTCACCCGCTGACAACAGGATCAGAGAGACGCCATCGATCCCTTCTACCTTGCCCGCGTATTCCCGGTCTGATCCGCTGCGCGACAGGATAATGCCGCGCTTTTCGAACCACGAAAAGGTCTTGTCCATCAATCGGCCTTTTGAAGGCACGCCCAGTTTCAGGCTCATTGCGCGGCCTCCTCGATTTCCAGCATGAGGTCCGGGCGCAACACACCGCCTACAGCCGGAATCTCGGCCCCGTTGCCCAGCTGTCGCGTCAGCGCATCATAACGCCCGCCTGTGGCGATCGGCGGTAAGCCGGGGCGACCTTCGGCATAAAACCCGAAGACAAACCCGTCATAGTACTCCATCGAAGTTCGCCCATAGGCAGCCTCAAAATCCAAGTCCTCGACATCAACGCCGCGCGCCTGAAGGGCTGCGATCCTTGCCTCAAGTCGGTTCAGCGCAGGTGTGATCTGCGGCAAGTCAACCGCCACATCGCGCAATTGTTCCAGCGCGAAGGGCATGGTTTCCCGAACCGCCAGCAGAGACTCCAGCCCTGCCAGTTCATTATCGGAAATCGGCGGCGTCTCGCGATCTTCGCGCAGGGCTTCGATGCGCGCCTCGATCTCGGCAGCGCGCCGTTTGCCGATCATCGGAGCGTCAAAGCTCATCGGGTCAGCCGCATCCAACAACGTTGTGCGGTGTTCCGGCTCGGGCTTTCGCCCGGCGAAGCGATCCAGCAGGACGCGGAACCGTCGTGGGCGCCATAGATGGCGCATCAGCGCGGCCTTGCGCCGATCTGTTGTGCGCAGACCCTGAACGGCCGCAGTCAGAATGCCAATATCCCCGGTCGCCGCCCGAAGGGGCAGCCCACGCAACTGCAGGGCAAACAGCGAGAACACCTCGGCATCCGCCCCGGCAGGATCGTTGCGGTCGAACACCTCATACCCGACTTGAATGTACTCGTTCGAGCGATCCGGGTCGTGTTCCTGTCGACGAAAGACCTCACCGGAATAGGTATATCGTGCCGGCTCGGCGCCTTCGGTCATGTGCATTTGCACGACAGGCAGGGTGAAGTCGGGGCGCAGCATCTGCTCACCGCGCAACGCGTCCGAGGTCACATAGGCGCGGGCGCGAATATCCTCACCATAAAGGTCCAATAGCGTTTCCGCCGGTTGCAGCAGAGGCGTATCCACGACCTGCGCTCCGGCGGCCTCGAACCGGACGCGCATCATCGCGGCACGGGCCTGTATCTGGGAACGGTTGGCCATGGTTCAGTCCTGACTGTCCAGAATTTCACGCACCTTGGCGACCAGATCACCACGCGGCACTTCGAATTGGCTGGGACGTTCTTTCCATTCCTCCAGCGTGGCGCTTTCAGCAATCTTTGCGCCCAGGATCAGGTCCTTGATCTGAACAATCCCGTTGGCCTTTTCGTCACCACCTTCGATCACTGCAATCGGAGAGTTTCGCTTGTCCGCATATTTTAGCTGATTGCCAAAGTTCTTCGGGTTGCCCAGATAGACCTCGGCGCGGATGCCTGCGTTGCGCAGTTCGGCCACCATCGCCTGATAGTCGGCCATCCGGTCGCGATCCATGACTGTGACGACAACCGGGCCGGTCGCCTGCGCGGCGATCCTGCCCTTTTCGCGCAGGGCGGCCAACAGACGGTCGACACCGATAGAGATGCCGGTTGCTGGCACTTCCTGTCCGGTAAACCGCTTGACGAGATCGTCATACCGTCCACCGCCCGAAACCGATCCGAATTGCCGTTTTCGGCCTTTCTCGTCAAAAATTTCGAAGGTAAGTTCGGCCTCGTAGACGGGGCCAGTGTAGTAGCCCAAACCGCGCACAACCGAAGGGTCAATTTCGATCCGGTCCGCGCCGTAACCACCAGCATCCAACAAGGTGCCGATCTGCTCCAACTCGGCAATTCCGTCCGCACCGATCTTACTATCTCCAACAGCGGCGCGCAGGTTGGCCAATGTACCGGCCGTATCCGCAGCCTTTGAAGTCAGGAAAGCGATAACTGGCTCGGCCTGATCATCGCTGAGGCCCACACCGTCGATAAACGCACCTGACGCATCCAGACGGCCTTTGGTCAGCAGCTCGCGCACACCCTGTTCGCCCACCTTGTCGAACTTATCGATGGTACGCAGAACGTTGTCGCGTGCAGCCAGGTCATCACCAAGGCCCATCGCCTCGAGTACCCCGTTCAGGACTTTGCGGTTGTTGACCCGCACCAGATAGTCGCCGCGTGGAATACCAACAGTTTCCAAGGTGTCAGACAGCATCGCGCAGATTTCGGCATCCGCGGCCATCGAGGCCGTGCCCACCGTATCCGCATCACACTGATAAAACTGACGATAGCGACCCGGTCCGGGCTTTTCGTTCCGCCATACCGGCCCCATCGCATAGCGGCGATAGGGCGTCGGCAGATCATTGCGGTGCTGCGCATAGACGCGGGCCAATGGCGCGGTCAGGTCATAGCGCAGGGCCATCCAGTCGCCTTTGTCGTTTTCATCGACCTCCTGCCACGCAAACACGCCTTCGTTCGGGCGATCCACGTCGGGTAGGAATTTCCCCAGCGCCTCGACAGTTTCCACTGCACTGCTTTCCAGGGCGTCGAACCCGTATCGATGATAGACGTCCGCAATAGCCCGCAGCATCTCGGTGCGCTGCGTGACTTCCTGGCCGAAATAGTCGCGGAACCCTTTTGGCGTAATTGCCTTGGGGCGGGGCTGTTTCTTGGGCTTGGCCATGTGGGGCGTCCTTGGGAGTTTCCTTGTTCCGCGCGCGGTCTATCCCATGCCCCGCATCGGGGCAAGGCGCGCTTTCGCTGGCCATGGACCATCCCGGTCGCTATGACCGGCCCAAGACAGGAGAATTCAATGCAGCATCTGGAAGAACAGATCGCCCATCTGACCCGCACGCTTGAAGAGCTGAACGCAGTTGTTACCCGCCAGCAGGACGAAATCGACCTGCTGACCCGCCGGGTCGAGATGTTGATGCGGCGCGAAGGTGAGCGGGCGCAGGAAGGTTCAGGCGGTGTTGTTTTCGGCGACGAACGCCCGCCGCACTATTGATATCTTAGAGGCCCAGCGACGTTTTCACCGCGTTGTCGACCACGCCGCCCAAAAGGGCATCCTTATCCGAGGCGCAACCTTCCGACAACGCTGCTATGAATGCTTCACGCAACTGGGCTTTTTCCTCATCTGTGGCCGCATGTTCTTCGATATTGATCTGGCGATTATGAAGAGATAGCGCCGTCATCTTTGCGACTACAGTCACAACAAATTCTTCGTCACCATCCGCCTCTTCGGCAATTGAGGCGCAGGTGTAGTGCATCACAGGCAATGCGTCCTGCACCATCTGCTCAGCAGCTTCATCGGCAGATACCACGCACGGAGCCGCTAGAATTGCGGCGCAAACTGACATTCCAAGTTTTTTTAGCTGCATCACCATCACTTCCAGTTATGTCCAATAATGGCTCCGGCCACGCCACCAATTGCCGCGCCTTTTCCGTCACCGACAATCGCACCAACGCCCGCGCCGATCAGCGCGCCTTCGATGGTTTTCTTTTTCTTCTTGTCGTCTGCCATCGCGACTGACGCTGAAACCATGGCCAGCGATGCCACCGTTCCAAACAAAACTCTTCTGAAATTGAGACCTGCAATTGTCATATCAACATCCTCCCGCAGTATGACCTAGAGACATCTCTGTTACGTCAGCCTAACGGGGTGCTAACTGTCTGGCAACAAAGAGGGTCATATCTCTTCTACGGACAAAATACCTTCCAGTGATTTTATCGCGCCCTTGATCTGTGGGTTAATCGGAAACTCAACACCCAGCTCCATTTCGACATCACCCGGCAGGCTTGGGTCCAGCAGCAACAGTTGGATCGGTCCACGCGCTGCCCCTTTGGCAGCGACTGCGGCATCTTCAAGAACCTTTGCGACGGTAGGAACTGCCTGCACTTCGTCAACAAAGATACGCAGCCCCGTTGCCCCTGCTTCTGCCACCAGAGAATCTGCGGGGCCGACCGAGCGGCCGAGCAGTTTGAGTTGGTCAGCCTCCATCGTCGCCTCGGCGGTCAGAACCACCTGCGCCCCGGTTTCCAGATACTCTCGTGACTTTTCGAGCGTTTCTGAAAACAGCGTTACTTCGTAGGCACCTGTCGGATCCGACAACTGAGCAAACGCAAACCGGTTTCCGCGCGCGGACTTGCGCTCCTGCCGCCCAGCGACAACACCGGCCATCTTCGCAATCAACGGACCAGAACGCGCCTTTTCGGTCACCTCGTCCAACGTCAGAACCTGCTTGCGCTTCAGCGCGGGCATATAATCGTCCAGCGGGTGGCCCGAAAGGTAAAAACCGATGGCCTTGAACTCTTCACTCAGACGCTCGGCCGGTAGCCAATCTGGCGAAGGTGACAGGCGCGGTTCAGGCAGGTCGTCCCCCGCCTCGCCAAATAGCGACACCTGGTTCGAGTTCTTCTGGTCATGGATCGCCGCCGAATACTGCACCAGTTGCTCGAGGCTTTCGAAAACACGGCGGCGGTTCTTATCGAGCTGATCAAAGGCCCCTGCCCGCGCCATCATCTCGAGCGGGCGCTTACCGACCTTCTTCAGATCGACCCGACGAGCGAAGTCAAACAGGTTTACAAACGGCTTTTCCTCACGTCCGGCGACCACAAGATTCATCGCCTCGACGCCTACGTTCTTTAGTGCACCTAATGCATAGACGAGATGCCCGTCGACCACATCGAAAGTCGACAGCGAGCGGTTTACGCAAGGCGGCACATACGGCAATTCCAGCCCTTTGCGCACTTCTTCGAAGTATACAGCCAGCTTGTCGGTCAGGTGGATATCGCAGTTCATGACACCGGCCATGAACTCGACGGGGTGGTTCGCCTTCAGCCAGCCTGTCTGGTAACTGACAACCGCATAGGCGGCAGCGTGGGATTTGTTGAAGCCGTAGTTGGCGAATTTTTCAAGCAAGTCGAAGACTTCGCTGGCTTTCTTCGCATCGACTCCATTTTCGCCCGCACCCTTTTCAAATTTCGGGCGCTCGGCATCCATGGCCTCTTTGATCTTCTTACCCATCGCGCGGCGCAGTAGGTCAGCACCTCCTAAGGAATACCCCGCCATGACCTGCGCGATCTGCATCACCTGTTCCTGATAGACAATGATGCCTTGGGTTTCTTCAAGGATATGGTCAATCAAAGGGTGTACGGATTCAATCTTGCGCAGCCCGTTCTTCACCTCGCAGTAGGTCGGAATGTTCTCCATCGGACCGGGACGATAGAGCGCCACTAGGGCGACAATATCCTCGATACAGGTCGGCTTCATGCGCTTGAGCGCATCCATCATGCCCGAGGATTCCACCTGGAACACGGCCACAGTCTTGGCCGCGGAATAAAGTTTGTACGTCGCCTCATCATCCAGAGGGATCGCGTTGATTTGGTTTTCCGCCCCTTCAGCGGGTTCGTAAAGTTCCGTACCATCAGCAGCGACATGCAACGGGCGATCAGATTTGAAGATCAGATCCATCGCGTTCTGGATCACGGTCAGTGTTTTTAGGCCCAGAAAGTCGAACTTTACCAGCCCGGCCTGTTCGACCCACTTCATGTTGAACTGGGTCGCAGGCATATCGGATCTAGGGTCCTGATACAGCGGTACCAGAGCGTCCAAGGGGCGATCCCCAATCACCACGCCTGCCGCGTGGGTCGAGGCGTTCCGAAGCAACCCTTCGACCTGTTGGCCATAGGTGAGCAGACGGTCTACGACTTCTTCGTTGCGCGCCTCTTCCCGTAGTCGGGGTTCGTCTTTCAGCGCCTTTTCGATCGACACAGGTTTGACTCCCTCGACGGGGATCATTTTGGACAACCGGTCCACTTGCCCGTAAGGCATCTGCAGAACTCGTCCGATATCGCGCACGGCGGCTTTCGACAGCAACGCACCAAAGGTGATGATCTGCCCTACCTTGTCGCGGCCATATTTTTGTTGCACGTAGCGGATCACCTCTTCTCGGCGATCCATGCAAAAGTCGATATCGAAATCGGGCATCGAAACCCGCTCGGGGTTTAGGAAACGCTCGAACAGCAGGGAATAACGCAGTGGGTCAAGGTCGGTGATTGTCAGGGCATAGGCCACCAAAGAGCCCGCACCAGACCCCCGGCCCGGTCCAACCGGGATATCTTGATCCTTGGACCATTGAATAAAATCAGCAACGATCAGGAAATAGCCCGGGAACCCCATGCCCTCGATGATGTCGAGCTCGAAATCCAGACGTTCCTGGTATTCTTCAGGTGTCACCGCGTGTGGGATCACCGCCAGACGTTTTTGCAATCCTTCGTTCGCAATCCGGCGTAACTCGGCGACCTCATCATCGGCGAATTTCGGCAGGATTGGGTCGCGGCGGTAGGCCATGAAAGCGCAACGCTGCGCGATTTCCACGGTATTATCAATAGCTTCGGGCAGATCGGCGAAAAGGGTCACCATTTCCTGCTGCGATTTGAAATAGTGCTGAGCAGTCAGACGGCGGCGGCCTTCCTGCTGGTCAACATAGGCACCTTCGGAAATACAGATCAGCGCGTCATGCGCCTCATACATATCCGTGGTCGGGAAATAAACGTCGTTGGTGGCCACAAGTGGTAGGTTTTTGGCATAGGCCATTTCGACGTGGCCGCGCTCAGTCAGACGCTCGGCCTCTGGCTGGCCGCCTTCACCGGGATGGCGCTGAAGCTCGATATAAAGCCGATCGGGGAACATAGATGCCAATCGATCCACCAAGGCTTCGGCTGCGGGGCGTTGGCCCTGCTGCAACAGCATCCCAACCGGACCATCCGGGCCTCCGGACAGGCAAATCAATCCGTCTGAGCGCTCTGCAAGCTCCTCCAATGTCACCTGTGGCAGCTGCCCGCCCTTGTCCACATAAAGGCAAGAGCTGAGCTTCATCAGGTTCTCGTATCCGACTTCGGACTGCGCCAGCAAAACCAACGGCGCCGGCATTTTGGGCTTTTCGCCTGGTTGCGCCTGCACGAAAGTCAGATCAACCTGACAACCCATGATCGGTTGGACTCCAGCCCCACTGGCGGTGACCGAAAACTCCAAAGCCGAGAACATGCTGTTGGTATCCGTCACCGCGACGGCCGGCATCTCCATCTTCTCACACAGACCGGGCAGCTTCTTCAGCCGCACGGCGCCTTCCAGCAGGGAATATTCGGTGTGAACTCGGAGGTGAATGAATCGAGAAGTACTGCTCATGACCGACACGCTATCGCAGCTGGGCGCGGGGCAAAAGCAGGAACCTTGGCATCTAAATGCCAAAAAGATGGGCGTTGATTATTCGGATATTCCAGAAGGTGCTTCGGAGTTCGGCAGCAAACAAGCGAAAAAAGCGCTTTAGTTTCAAACATATGATCATTAAACGAACATAACAATCACGCAGCACCACTACTCAATTGTGTATCAAATAAGCAGTTTTTCTTGCCAGACAACCCATGCACTTTCTAACATCTGACGGCAAGCTATTCGCCCGCCGCTCTTTCTACGTCGCATCGAAGGAGGGCACCCATGGGCGCAACCGGGTAAGGCGACGGGTTTCTCGAATGAATATCACGTTTCTTCTGAATGGAGAGACAGTGGAACTGGCGGATGTCGATCCGACAGCGACCCTGCTGGACTGGTTGCGAGAGGATCGCGACCTGACCGGCACCAAGGAAGGCTGCAACGAAGGCGATTGCGGGGCTTGCACAGTCATGGTGACCGATGAGAGCGGGCACAAGGCGCTGAATTCGTGCATCCTGTTCCTGCCGCAGCTGCACGGCAAAGCAGTGCGCACAGTCGAGGGCGCAAGTGGCCCCAATGGCGAGGCGCATCCGGTCCAACAGGCGATGGTGGATCTGCATGGTTCACAATGCGGCTTTTGCACACCCGGTTTCGTAATGTCGATGGTTGCGAGCCACGCGAACGGAGCGACGGATCATGACACGCAGCTTGCCGGGAACCTGTGCCGGTGCACCGGCTACGCACCAATCATTCGGGCTGCCGCGGCAGTTGAAGAGCAACCGGTGCCGGTTTGGGTAAAGGACAAGCCTGTCGCGACACAGGCATCCTCGCCGATGCTGCCCGGCTCATCCGACGAACTGGCCAAAGTCTATGCTGAACACCCGAACGCCACTCTGGTCGCCGGCGCGACCGATGTGGGACTATGGGTGACCAAACAGTTGCGCGATCTGGACCCTGTAATCTTTCTGAACCGCTGCGAAGATCTGAAAGAGATCACGGTCACGAACCATGAAGTCAGATTTGGCGCAATGGTCGATATGAACCGCATGAGCGAAACACTAGCTGACCTACACCCGTCCTATTCTGAAATGATCCGCCGTTACGCCAGCGTTCAGGTGCGCCATGCGGCGACAGTCGGTGGCAATATCGCTAACGGTTCGCCCATAGGAGATAACCCACCTGCTCTGATCGCACTGGGCGCAACGCTGCATCTGCGCAAAGGTGACGAGCGCCGATCAATGCCCCTGGACGAATTCTTCATCGACTATGGCAAACAGGACCGCGCACCGGGCGAATTTGTTGAAGCGGTCAGCTTTCCGCGTCAGGAAGATCGCCTGAAAGCATATAAACTCAGCAAGCGGTTCGATCAGGATATCTCGGCTGTATGCGGGTGTTTCAACATTGCGGTCTCGAACGGCACCGTTGCAGACGCGCGCATTGCTTTCGGCGGCATGTCCGGCATTCCCAAGCGCGCCGCTAATGTCGAAGCCGGATTAATTGGCAAACCTTGGTCGCTCGAAACCGTTAGAGCGGCCCTACCCGCTTTTGCGGACGACTTTACGCCTATGTCGGACATGCGAGCCTCGGCCAGCTACCGGTTGGAAACCGCTAAGGCGATGCTTGAGAGATATTTCCTTGAAGACCACGGCGAAATCACGAACGTGCTGGAGGTGAAGGCATGAGCGTGACCAAACCTCTCCCCCATGACGCAGCGCCGCTGCATGTTTCTGGGACGGCCCGGTATGTGGATGACATTCCAACACCCAAAGGAACGTTGCATTTGGCCTTTGGTCTCAGCCCGATTGCCAAGGGAAAGATCACGTCTATGGATCTGTCAGCAGTAAAGGCTGCGGATGGGGTCGTCATGGTGATGACAGCAGACGATCTGCCCTTTGCCAATGACGTCTCCCCCTCGATCCATGACGAGCCGCTGTTGTCGGATGGCACGATCCACTATATCGGCCAACCGGTTTTTCTTGTGATCGCCAATAGCCATCTGGCCGCGCGCAAGGCTGCTCGCTTGGGCCAGATCGACTACGCCGAGGAAACGCCGATCCTGACCGTGGAAGAGGCGTTGGCCGCCGACAGCCGGTTCGAAGACGGCCCGCGTATCTACGCTAAGGGTGACGCGGATGCGGCCGTTGCTGCGTCAGCGCATATAATCGAAGGCGGATTTGAGCTGGGTGGGCAGGAGCATTTCTATCTGGAAGGTCAGGCCGCACTGGCCGTGCCCAACGAAGGCGCGGACATGCTTGTTCATTCCTCAACCCAGCATCCGACTGAAATACAGCACAAAGTGGCCGATGCCTTGGGTGTTCCCATGCATGCGATCCGAGTCGAGACCCGCAGGATGGGCGGTGGTTTCGGCGGCAAGGAAAGTCAGGGCAACGCTCTGGCCGTGTCCTGTGCCGTCGCAGCACGTGCGACCGGCAAGGCCTGCAAGATGCGCTACGACCGCGACGATGACATGATCATCACTGGCAAACGTCATGCGTTCCGCATCTCTTACAAGGCTGGTTTCGACGAAAACGGCCACATTCAGGGCGTCTCCTTCCTGCATCATGCGATCTGCGGCTGGGCACAGGACCTTTCGTTGCCTGTTGCCGACCGTGCGATGCTGCATTCGGACAACGCGTACCTGTTGCCGAATGCTCGGATCGAGAGCCATCGGCTGAAGACCAACACCCAATCCGCCACCGCGTATCGCGGGTTTGGCGGACCCCAGGGGATGGTCGGGATCGAACGCGTGATGGATCACGCCGCCTACGAACTCGGGTTAGACCCGGTCGAGCTGCGCCGCAGAAATTATTATGAACCTGCGCATGCGACGGCTGACCAGAGGTTCGAGGAAAAACCGCTGGGTCATCCTGATCCACATGAGGATCTGACCAGTCGCGGCGCGGTTGAGATGGGCAATGCCCCTGTCCGTCCCCTGCCCGCTGGCGGCAACACCACGCCTTATGGGATGGAGGTCAGTGATTTCGAACTGCACGGCATGTCCGCCAAACTGCTGCAATCCAGTGACTATACTGCGCGTAAGGCTGCTATCCAGAAATGGAACGACGAAAATAGCGTGATCAAGAAAGGCATCGCCTTTTCTCCGGTCAAGTTCGGTATTTCGTTCACGTTGACTCATCTAAACCAGGCCGGTGCGCTGGTGCATGTGTATCAGGACGGCTCGGTTCACCTGAACCACGGCGGGACTGAGATGGGTCAGGGCCTGTTCCAAAAGGTTGCACAGGTCGCAGCCTCTCGCTTTGGCATTCCACTGGAGTTAGTGAAGATCACCGCGACAGATACGGCCAAAGTGCCAAACACATCCGCTACGGCGGCGTCCTCGGGCAGTGACCTGAACGGAATGGCCGTCAAGGCAGCCTGTGACACAATCCGTGACCGCATGGCAGACTACTTGGCGGAGCGGCATCAGGCTGACCCATCGACTGTGACGTTCTCGAACGGTCATGTCTCGGTCGGAGAAGAACGCTATACGTTCGCCGAAGCCGCCGCACTGGCCTATCAGGGTCGGATCAGTCTGTCCGCGACAGGGTTTTACAAGACTCCGAAGATCGAATGGGATCGGATCAAAGGTCGGGGCCGTCCGTTTTTCTACTTTGCCTATGGTGCGTCGATCACCGAGGTGGCGATCGACACACTGACCGGCGAAAACCGCATTCTGCGCACCGATATTCTCCATGACGCAGGCGCGTCACTGAACCCTGCATTGGATATCGGGCAGGTCGAAGGTGCATACGTGCAAGGTGCGGGCTGGCTAACCACCGAAGAATTGGTCTGGGATGGCAAGGGCAACCTGCGTACACATGCGCCGTCGACCTACAAGATCCCCGCCTGCTCGGATCGACCCGACGTTTTCAACGTAGCTCTGTGGAGCGGCGAAAACCGGGAAGATACGATTTATCGTTCCAAGGCTGTAGGCGAGCCGCCGTTCATGCTGGGCATATCCGCATGGCTTGCCCTGTCAAATGCGGTGGCCGCCTGCGGAGACAGTTATCCAGCATTGGACGCCCCCGCCACGGCCGAAGAGGTCTGGCGCGGCGTCCAAAGGGTAAGAGGAGGAACCTGATGGGATTTGACCTAGAGGCTTTGAGGGAGGCGGTCAAAACCCATGGGCGTGTGATCCGGGTGGTTATTGCCGGAATCAAGGGATCATCCCCGCGCGAAGTCGGGGCCGCGATGCTTGTTTGGGAGGACGGGCAAAACGGAACCATCGGCGGAGGCACTCTGGAGTATCAGGCGGCGGAAGCAGCCCGATCTCAGATTGCACCTGCGCGCCAAACCCACCATGCGCTCGGCCCGGATATGGGCCAGTGTTGCGGCGGCGCGGTAACTTTACTTAGTGAAATCTATGACCTGGAAGCCGTCAACCGGCTGGATGATGCAGTCATTGCACGCTCGGCGTCGGGTGGTGATATGCCTCTGACGGTCAAGCGCTTGTTGTCGCAGGCGCGGGGTCAGGGTGTTGCGCCCGAACCGCAGCTGGTTGACGGTTGGATGGTCGAGCCGGTTCACAAACCGACGCGCAATCTGTGGATTTGGGGTGCCGGTCACGTTGGCCGGGCTTTGGTTGACGTTCTGTCACCCTTGCCCGATCTCTCAATCACATGGGTTGATACAGGAATTGATCGTTTTCCGGATAACGTGCCAGACAGCGTGACCGTTTTACCGGCGACCAAACCAACCGAGCTTGTTCGCCACGCGCCGCGCGATGCCGAACATCTTGTGCTTACTTATTCACACAATCTGGATCTGGAACTGTGCAACAGGCTGCTTTTGCACGATTTCCGCTTTGCGGGCTTGATTGGCTCGGCTACGAAGTGGGCGCGGTTCCGGTCCCGGTTGGCCGCTTTGGGACATGCGCCCGAGCGGATAAGTCGGATCACCTGCCCAATCGGAGATCCAACCTTGGGCAAACACCCGCAGATGATCGCAGTTGGTGTCGCGGCAGAGATTTTGCGCCCTGCCCGGCAAACTGAAATAAAGAAGGACCTGAGCGCGTGACCACTCCACTTCTAAGCTTACAAGGGCTGACCAAAGCCTATCCCGGCGTCGTGGCCAATGATCAGGTATCCTTTGACATCGGCGAAGGTGAGGTTCACGCTCTGCTAGGTGAAAATGGCGCCGGCAAATCGACCCTGGTGAAAATGATCTACGGTCTGGTTAAGCCAGACAGCGGCACCATGCTGCTGCGTGGGCAGGCATTTGCCCCACCAGAGCCCCGTGCTGCGCGGGCTGACGGGATCGCGATGGTTTTCCAACATTTCTCGCTGTTCGACGCGCTGAACGTTGCCGAAAACATCGCGCTTGGTATGGAAAATCCACCAGCCATGAGCGATCTGGCGTCGCGTATCCGTGAAGTGTCGGAAACCTACGGCCTGCCGCTGGATCCCTATCGCACCGTCGGCGACTTGTCTGCCGGCGAACGCCAACGGGTCGAAATCATCCGTTGTCTGCTGCAGGACCCAAAGCTGCTGATCATGGATGAACCGACATCGGTTCTGACGCCGCAAGAGGTGGATATCCTATTTGAAACGCTAAATAAATTGCGGTCCGAGGGTACCTCGATCCTGTACATCTCGCACAAGCTGGAAGAAATCCGTACACTCTGCGACCACGCCACGATCCTGCGCTTGGGCAAGAATGTCGGCGAATGCGTTCCGTCTGAGACTTCGGCCCGCGACATGGCCGAGATGATGGTGGGTTCGACCTTGCAAACACCAGAGCGGTCCGGCCGTGAATTTGGTGAAGTTGCGCTGGATGTCAGCGGATTATCCGTGCCGTCACCATCCGAATTCGGAACTGCGCTGAAGAACGTTCATTTGACCGTCCGTAAGGGCGAGGTTCTGGGCATCGGCGGCGTCGCCGGCAACGGGCAGGACGAATTGCTGGGGGTGCTGTCTGGCGAAATAGTCACTGCGCCGGACGCGATCAAATTCAATGATCAGCCGATCGGCAAACTGGGACCGACGGCGCGCCGCAAGCTGGGCGTTCTGACCGCGCCAGAGGAACGTTTGGGCCACGCGGCCGCCCCCGACATGAGCCTGACCGAAAACGCCTTGCTGACCGGATCGGTTCGAGAAGGGCTTGAGAACAATGGCTTCCTCAAATGGACAGAAACCAAAAGCTTTGCTGAAAAAATTATCAGTGCTTTTGACGTTCGCACGCCCGGGCCGGAAAACGCCGCACGATCTCTGTCAGGGGGTAACCTGCAGAAATTCGTCATTGGACGTGAGGTCCTGCAAAACCCTGACGTATTGGTTGTGAATCAACCGACATGGGGAGTGGACGCCGCAGCCGCAGCCTCGATCCGTCAGGCCATTCTGGATCTTGCTGCCAAAGGTACCGCAGTCATCTGCATATCTCAGGATCTAGATGAACTGATGGAGATCTCGGACAGCTTTGCGGCGCTCAATGAAGGCCGGCTAAGCGCACCGCGAACAACCACAGGACTAACGGTGGACGAGATCGGCCTGATGATGGGTGGCGCGCACGGAATGGAGGTGGCTCATGTTTGATGCGTCAGTCCGCCTTCCGCGAAAATACTTACAAAAAAATGAAAATGCTGGGGGGATGAGCAAGTGATTGTGTTGGAGAAACGGCCGCAGCCGTCCAAAGCGTGGTCCTACGCGACCCCTTTGGTGGCCGTGCTGGCAACCATGGTTTTCGGCGGCATCCTGTTCGCCATATTGGGCAAGAACCCGATCGAGGCCATTGGAACGATTTTCTGGGAACCGCTGTTTGGCGAGTTCGCGTTCTACTATCGCCCGCAGTTGTTGGTAAAAGGCGCGCCGCTGGTTCTGATCGCGATTGGCCTGTCATTGGGGTTCCGCGCCGGTATCTGGAACATTGGGGCCGAAGGGCAATACATCATGGGCGCCATCTTTGGCGCCGGAGCTGGCCTGGCCTTTTACCCTCTGGACGCGTTCTACATTTTCCCCATCATGGTGATCGCTGGCGCATTTGGCGGCTGGTTGTGGGCGTCCATCCCGGCGTTTCTAAAAGTGCGTTTCGGCACAAACGAGATCCTTGTCTCGCTGATGTTGGTTTATGTGGCAGAGCAGATGCTGGCGTCTGTCTCATTGGGTCTGCTGAAAAACCCCGAAGGGTTCGGCTTTCCCGGTTCGCGAAACCTGCAATCTTACGAAAGCGCATATAACGCCGAGCTGATCGCAGGGTCTGGGATGCATTGGGGTGTCGTAACAGCGCTGATCGCTGTGATATTTGCCTACATCCTGCTGAACCGTCACATGCTGGGTTTCCACATTCGTCTGACGGGTGAAGCGCCTCGGGCCGCGAAGTTCGCGGGTGTGAACCCGGCGCGGCTGATCCTGTTCTGTCTGGGTCTGTCCGGTGCGTTGGCCGGTTTGGCGGGAATGTTCGAGGTCTCTGGCCCCTCCGGCGTTGTCAGCATCGACTTTAACGTTGGCTATGGCTTCACCGCGATTATCGTAGCCTTTCTTGGTCGCCTGCATCCGGTGGGCATCCTGCTGGCTGGTGGCCTGATGGCGCTGACTTACATCGGTGGTGAAATTGCGCAGTCCCAGCTGGGCCTGCCTGCCGCAGCCATCCAAGTCTTTCAGGGCATGCTTCTGTTCTTCCTGCTGGCCTTTGATCTTTTGACCAACTACCGCATCCGTGCGGCTCGTAACGAGGTGGCGTGACCCATGGATCTAGGTGAAATCAACCCCGTACTTCTGGTGGCCTCGCTGATGGTCGCCGCAACCCCCCTTCTGCTGGCCGCGATCGGAGAGCTGGTCGTCGAAAAGGCTGGCGTTCTGAACCTCGGCGTCGAGGGTATGATGATTGTCGGTGCGATCAGCGGCTTTGCAATCTCGGTCGAAACAGGATCGCCCTGGCTTGGCTTCATCGCGGCGGCCATTGGTGGCGCGGTGCTGTCCCTGCTATTCGTCCTGCTTACGCAAATTGCGCTGGCAAACCAGGTGGCCAGTGGTCTAGCCCTGACCCTGTTCGGTCTTGGTTTTAGTGCCCTGCTTGGGCAAGGCTACGTGGGCGTCAAACCGCCCAGTATGGGAGACATCCATATCCCGGTGATCAGCGATATCCCGGTGATCGGCCCCATCCTGTTCCAACACGACCCGATCCTCTATGTCGGCATCGCACTAACGGCTGCAGTCTGGGCCACGCTGAAATACACCCGCGTTGGTCTGATCCTGCGAGCGGTAGGTGAAAACCACGACGCGGCGCATGCTCTTGGCTACAAGGTCATCAAGATCCGTATCCTGGCGATCTTGTTTGGTGGTGCCTGCGCGGGCCTTGGTGGGGCCTATATCAGCCTGATCCGTGTTCCGCAGTGGACCGAGGGCATGACCGCTGGTGTTGGCTGGATTGCCCTTGCGCTGGTGGTGTTTGCATCATGGAAACCATGGCGCGCCCTGTTAGGTGCTTATTTGTTTGGCGGAATCACAGTGTTGCAGCTTAATTTGCAGGCAGCGGGCGTTGCTATTCCAGTCGAGTATCTGGCAATGTCGCCCTACATCATCACGATCCTTGTGCTTGTGATCCTTTCGGCCGACAAGAGCAGCGCACCTGCCTCACTGGGCCGGACATTCCACGCCTCGCACTAGACGGGGCCAATTGAACCAACTTGGGGAGTAACCACATGAAATTCACATCACTTCTGGCAAGTGCCGCCATGGCGCTGGGCCTGGCGACAGGCGCCATGGCCGAAGACAAAACCAAGGTCGGCTTCGTTTACGTCGGCCCAGTCGGCGACGGTGGCTGGACCTATGAGCACAACAAAGGCCGCCTGGCCGTGGAAGATCACTTTGGCGACAAGGTCGAGACCGTGTTCGTCGAATCCGTGCCCGAAGGCCCGGACGCCGAGCGTGTGATGACGCAGATGGCGCTGGAAGGCGCTGACCTGATCTTTACCACCTCGTTTGGCTACATGGACCCGACCATTAACGTGGCCAAGAAGTTCCCGGACGTTAAGTTCGAGCATGCGACCGGTTACAAGACTGCCGACAACGTCTCGGTCTATTCGGCACGTTTCTACGAAGGTCGCGCAGTTCAGGGCCACATCGCCGGTAAAATGACCAAGTCGAACATCATCGGTTACATCGGTTCCTATCCGATCCCCGAAGTGATCCGTGGCATAAACTCAGCCTACCTCCACGCCAAAAAGGTAAACCCGGATGTCGAGTTCAAGATCATCTGGGCCTACACCTGGTTTGATCCGGCGAAAGAGGCTGACGCGGCTTCGGTTCTGATCGAACAGGGCGCGGACGTGATCCTGCAGCACACCGACTCGACAGCGCCGCAGGCAGCTGCGCAAGAAGCGGGCAACGTGGTCACCTTTGGTCAGGCCTCGGACATGAGCGAATACGCTCCGTTCCCGCGCGTGTCATCGATCATCGATGATTGGGCCCCCTACTACATCGCACGTACTCAGGCCGTCATGGACGGCACATGGGAAACCGCCAACACATGGGACGGCATCCGCGAAGGCATGGTTGCAATCGGCGAGATCTCCGATGCCGTTCCGGCCGATGTCAAAGAAGAAGCGCTGGCGCTGAAGGCCGCCATGGCTGCGGGTGAGTATCACCCCTTTACCGGCCCGATCAAAAAGCAGGACGGCAGCGACTGGTTGGCTGAAGGCGAAACCGCCGATGACGGTACACTCGCAGGCATGAACTTCTACATTGAAGGTTTGGAAGGCGAAATTCCGCAGTAAACCTTTACACGAACACGCTGAAGGGCTGGCCACTAGGCTGGCCCTTTTTCGTTTGTATGCGAGCATCTCGCCTAACCTTAACTAAATACTGTCTTGACGAGTGCCGGCACGACGGACCTGATGGGGTTAATGTTTTACCTGTCTAAACACGAAACGTAAAAATCTCATGGAGATCAAAGCCCAAGACCACAGCCGCTGGTGGATACTCGGCGCGATGGGTGCCATCTTGGGTGTTATTTTGCTGGACGAAACGGTCGTCAGCGTCGCGCTTCCAACCATTCGCGATGAGCTTGGCCTGTCTCTGTTGGAAGCACATTGGGTGGTGAATATCTATCTGCTGGTGTTGGCCTGTTTTGCCGGCGCAGCAGGGCGATTGGGCGATGTGCTGGGCATTCGTGTTTTGCTCAGTGCGGGTTTATTGATTTTCGGCTTATCCTCTGCGCTGGGAGGGTTTGCCGAAAGCGGATTTGAACTGCTAACAGCGCGCGCCGCACAAGGCATCGGTGCAGCACTGATTTTCCCGCTGTCGCTGGTGGTTCTGATCCAGTCTTTTGACGAAAACGAACGCGGGCTGGCACTAGGTTTATATGGCGGGATCGGGACAGTATTCCTGTCAATGGGTCCACTGGTTGGAGGCGTTCTGACCGAATATCTGTCTTGGCGCTGGATCTTCTGGGTCAACCCCCCAATCGTGCTTGTGGTCGCTCTGGTCGCATGGGCTTTCTGGCGGGATCCGCCACACCAACGGGAGCGCGAGTTCGACCTGAAAGGCCTAATTCTACTGGTGACGGGGTTAGCGGCTATTGTGTTTGGCGTCATGGAGGGCCCGGACAGAGGCTGGGCACAGCCCGAAGTTCTTGTGGCCCTGTCAGCGGGTTTTATGTTTTTGTTGTTGTTTATCCGCGTCGAACAGAGGGCAACATCGCCTCTGATTGCCATATCCCTTTTTGCTGGCCCCGGGTTTGCTGCTTCAAACATGATCCTGTTCACCGCACAATTCGGCAAGATTACTTTGTTCGTGTTCGGCGCGTCCTACTTTCAATCAAAGCTCGGGTTTTCACCGCTGACTGCTGGGGTCGCCCTGTTGCCGATCGCTTTTCCGCAGATTTTCATTGCCCCAATGGCGGGGAAACTTGCAGACAAATTTGGCTCACGCGGCCCTTCTCTGACCGGTACAGCGCTGGGTACGATCGCCATACTTGTTGTCGCACTGGGAATGCATTTAGACATCGCCGCGCTGATCTATATCGGCTACTTCCTTTGGGGTTGTTGCGTGCCATTTCTGTTTGTCCCCCCAAGGCGGGCCATCATGTCAACGGTACCGCAAGCTCTGCACGGACAGGCCAGCGGCATCTCGATGACATTTCAGCTGCTGGGCGGTACCGTCGGGATGGCCCTGGGCAGTTCGGTATTTGCCATAACCGGCTCGTTCACTCTGGTTTTCTGTTTCGTTGCGGCGTTCGCTGCCTGCGTTCTCGCTTTTGCTTACGAGTCCCTTGCGTCAGATAACAAAACCAACCGCCCAGCGGTTTAGACCTCACGCAGGCCGGGTCTGAAATCAAAGCGCTTGAATGGATCAATGCCCTGTCAAAACCAACGTATTCACCGGCATCAGGATCAGACGCAAGCGCAAGCCAGCAGCATGAACAACACCGATTGTGTCGATCACATGCAAGGCGGCGGCATGCCAGAAGCCCAGATCTTCATGCTCAAGCCGTTCATGGTTATCGGTGTAGACATTGGCCAGACAGTTGCTGCCGGGCGGTATGTCATCGGCCATGTTTTTGTACAGCGGCTCCATATAGACCAAAATCGAGCCGGGCACCTTGTTGGCCTGGACATCGCGCAGCTCATCCGTGGGGCGTATCTGGCCCGACGGGATGACATCCTGCACCTCGACCACAACCATCGGGATGACAGTGAAGGGCTTGGTCATGCAACCCAGCTCTCCGATCATGCCCGGTTTGATGACCTGAGCGGCCATCTGATTGAACGCAGCCTGAAACCGGTCATGGCCCGAGTTTGACGGAACCAGAATACCAGCAGGTCGCAGCAAAGGACTAACATAGTCGCCCACCTGAAGGCCAAATTGCTCAACGCGACCGGTCACACCAGCGATGACTACTGTTTTGTCCAACTCGGTTAGCGCCGCATCAAGTTGTGCATTAGCACTGGCTAGCTGGGCGGGGATCAGTTCCTCGATCTGTTGCACGACTGCGGCACGGCGGGATTGCGACGCGGTCAGCTGCGCCTCACGCTCGGCAACAAGGTTTTCCAGACGATCGATTTCGGCCAACCGCACTGCGCTTGAACCTTCGTCGCGCAAGGTGGTGTTACGTTCCAGATCCTCAAGTGACTGATCCAATGCAGCACGCGCACCAGCGATACCTGCCTCGGCTTCGGCCAGATCGGTTTCGGCTACTTTCAGTGAGGCTTGAACTTGCGCAATCTGCGCATGTGCGGCCTCTACCTGTGCCGTCTGGGTAAAATCCTCGATCCGGAAAATTGGCTGCCCCGCAACAACCATTTGGTTGTTGGTGACGTAAACCTCGGACACACGCCCGCCAAGCTGTGGCAGGATCGTCACCGTACGGAAATAGGACGCCGCCGTTTTGCTGGCAGGGTGGAAGTAAAACAGCGTGGTGATCACTGTCAGCGCTAGAATGGCGCAGGTGGTCAGGCCCCAGCGCAGTTCATACCACATGGTGAACAGCGTGATTTCATGACCTATGCGTTTGCCCTGTACGTAGCGACGAAACAGGTAATCGGGCAGCACGGTGACCAGCGCGCACATCAGTGTCTCAAGCATTTTTTACTGCTCCTGCTGTGCGGTGGTCTGCGAAGGGGCTGTGGCGGCGGGGTTATCAGTGCTTTTATTACCCAGCGATCGGATCGCGTCCGCAATTGCCCGTAAGGGAGCCGCTACGTCCGGGAACTGGAAGCCAGCCACCAGAATGGCCGCTACCCAAAACAAACCGTTATGGGTAAATAGTGCCAACAGTGCCAGGATCCCCACGAGCTGAAACTGAGGGTGGTTTGATTCATGCGCGATTTTTTCAGGGATCGAATGCAGGGTGAAATAGCCAACGCCAATCAGCACGATCACCAGAACGGTAAAAATAAACATGAAAGTCAGCAAAAAGTCACTGCCATCCGCCTGCGTGACGTAAGAGGGGATATGCCCCGTGGCCATTGGGTGTAGCTCTGCCGGTGTCACGTTTTTCTCCGATTCCGATGTTGGCCGCACTAAAGACAGGCCAATCTCTATGGTTCAAGTTTACATTGCGGAAATTACGCCTCTTTTCCAATAGTGTTACGCATGCGAAGCTTTGCGCATGAACGATAGCGGATCACATTTCCATGCATTTAGGGGTATGCCCCCAGCGGAGTATCAAACATGATCGATTTCCTGATCATCGGTGGGGGTATCGCCGGCTTAAGCGCAGGCGCGCGACTGTCCGAACATGGACATGTCGTCGTCCTCGAAGCCGAAGACGCGCTGGGATATCACACCTCCGGCCGATCGGCAGCGTTGTTCGAAAAGGGCTACGGACCACCATCGGTGATGGCCCTGAATGCAGCGAGCGAGGCTTATCTACGATCGAATGGCTACCTGTCACCACGCGGGTTGTTGATGATCGCCGGGCATGATCAACGAGATGAGTTTCTTCAGGATCAAGCCGATCTTGTTCTTTCAGAAATCTCGGTCGAAGAGGCCATCTCGCGGGTTCCAATACTAAATCCACGAACCGTTGGGTTTGCGGCGTCCAGTAGCGTGGCCTGTGACATCGATACCGACAGGATGATGCAAGATTTTGCACGTGTGGTCCGGGCCAACGGCGGCCTGGTGCTGCCCCGCCAAAAAGTTAGAAACATCACCAAATCTGGGCACTGGGTTGTCGATGCCGGGCAAGCTTTTGAGGCTAGGGCTGTCGTAAACGCGGCAGGAGCGTGGGTGGATGAGATTGCAACCTTGGCCGGCATCCCACCGATCGGTATAGAACCTCGCCGCCGGTCAATGGCCCGCATCCCCGCCCCTGCAGGTCATGACGTGACTGGTTGGCCACTGATGTTGGGCGTCAACGAAGGTTGGTATGCCAAACCGGATGCCGGAAAGCTAATCGTTTCACCTTGCGAAGCAGACCCAACCTTCCCTCATGATGCCTATGCGGACGATATGGTTCTGGCCGAAGGTCTGGCGCGATACGAAGAGCACGTGACCGAGCCCGTCACAAGGGTCGAAGCCAACTGGGCAGGCCTCCGTAGTTTTGCGCCGGATGGTACGCTGGTTCTGGGCCCTGACCCTGCCGATCCGACGTTTATCTGGTCGGCAGCGCAGGGCGGGTACGGTTTTCAAACGGCTCCAGCCGCGTCGCAACTGTTGGCAGATTTAGTGGTAGGGTCGCTTTCAGATCTGGATGCAATTAGCGTTTCGGCGCTCAGACCGGAAAGGCTCCGTATATGACCCAACGCAAGCTCCCTTCGAACGCCAGCGTAGCGACCGAGGCCGATGGGGGAAAGATGGTAGCACCAGCAGCCAGCCGGAATGCCGCTGCCCTTTGTGAATTGTTGGAACAGTTCGCGCCGAAGACGGGTAAAGCTTTGGAATTGGCCAGCGGTACGGGTCAGCATGTTGCGGCATTTGCCAAAAAGATGCCCGGCGTTCACTGGCAGCCCAGCGAGATTGAACCGGACCGGCGCGCCTCGATCAACGCATACGCAGAAAATATCGAGAACGTATCCCCTGCGATTGAGCTGAATGCGACCACACCTGATTGGCATTCTCACCACGGCGGACAGGACCTGATCGTGTTGATAAACCTGCTGCATCTGATCAGCTGGGCCGAAGCTAAGACCATGATCACCGAGGCCGCACTAGCCCTGAATTCCAACGGGCGTCTTGTTCTCTACGGACCGTTCATGCGCGCTGGAATTTTAACCAGCGAAGGCGATCGGAACTTTCACTCTGCGCTCATTCGGCAAGACCCTGAGATCGGTTACAAGGGCGATGTTGAAATTCTGGAACTGCTGCGTCAATGCAATCTGGCTTTGATTGAAATCGTAGAGATGCCCGCCAACAATCTGGCATTTGTCACTGAAAAAAGAGCCACCTGATCGAAATCAAGGCCCGCCTAGGTTCTTACACATATTCAACGTTACATATATGTAAAGGACCAACACTAATGAACTGGCAAGAGAAGCTTTCGGATACGCGCAACAATCTGCGCAACCTCAACGCAGCAATCCCTAATACGGCGCGTGCATTCGGTGCGCTTGGAAAATCCGTCAAAGAAGGCGGTACACTAGACTACAAAACCAAAGAGCTGATCGCCTTGGGCATGTCCATTGCCGCCCGCTGCGAGCCGTGTATCACTCTGCATACCGAAGCTTTGGTCAAAGCCGGAACTGGCCGCGAGGAAGTGTCCGACGTTCTGGCCATGGCCATTCAAATGGGCGGAGGCCCGTCGATGATGTATGCCGCCAAAGCTCTGGAATGCTTTGACGAGTTATCCGCGTAGCAAAAAGGCCCCGGAGTTTTCCGGGGCCTTTGTTTGATCAACCGTCCTTGCGGATAGTTTCGTTTTTCGGATCGTAGGGGCTGTCGCAGGTCACGACCGCATCCCACAATTTGTCCTGAATCTTGACCTTCAGCTTAGTGCCTTCGACCGCCAACTCGGGCTTCACGTAACCCATGCCGATGGATTTCTCGAAGGCCACCGAGTAGCCACCCGAGGTCAAACGACCTACACGCTCACCTTCCGGTGTGTACAGTGCCTCACGGCCCCACGGATCGGCATCGTCCGGGCCGTCGATCAGCAGGGTGCAGCATTTCACGCGCACGCCGGTCTCTTCCAGCTTGGCCTTGCCATAGAAGTCCTTGGACAGATCGACGAAACGCGGCAGGTCGGCTTCCAACGGGGTCGCGTCGCGGCCCAGTTCAGTGCCAAACGCACGATAGGACTTCTCCTGCCGCAGCCAGTTTTGGGCGCGGGCACCGACCAGCTTCATCCCATGCTTTTCACCGGCTTTTTCCAGCAGGTCGAACAGGTAGTTCTGCATCTCGATCGGGTGGTGCAGTTCCCAGCCCAGTTCACCGGTATAGGCCACACGGATCGCGTTGACCGGGCACATGCCCAGTTCGATCTGGCGCGCCGACAGCCACGGGAAGCGCTTGTTGGACAGAGCGGTTTCCGGATCGGCGTCTTTGATGACCTCTTTCAGAACATCACGCGACTTGGGTCCGGCGATCGCGAAGACGCCCCACTGAGTGGTCACGTCCTGGATCTCGATGTAGCCGAACTCCTCCATCTTGTCCTCGGCCGCCTTGCGCAGATAGTCGGCGTCATATTCGGTCCAGGCACCGGCAGAGACGATGTAGTAGTTGTTCTCGCCGTTGCGGACGATGGTGTATTCGGTGCGGGTGGTGCCGTGCGAGGTCAGCGCGTAAGTCAGGTTGATGCGTCCGACCTTGGGCAGCTTGTTGCAGGTGAACCAATCCAGGAACTGGGTTGCACCGGGGCCTTTGACGACATGCTTGGTAAAGGCCGACGCGTCGATCAGGCCAACGCCTTCGCGGACTGCTTTGGCTTCTGCGACTGCATATTGCCACCAGCCACCACGGCGGAACGAGCGTGCGTCATGGTCGAAGTTCTCGGGCGCATCCAGCGGACCGAAGTAGTTCGGGCGCTCCCAGCCGTTAACCCAACCAAACTGGGCACCACGCGCTTTCTGACGGTCATAGGCCGGTACGGTGCGCAGCGGACGGCACGCCTCACGCTCTTCATCCGGGTGGTGGAGGATGTAGACGTGCTCATAGCATTCTTCGTTCTTGCGCGCCGCAAACTCGGTGGTCATCCAGTTGCTGCTGTAACGTTTGGGGTCCAGCGAGGCCATGTCAATCTCAGCTTCGCCATCAACCATCATTTGGGCCAGATAGTAGCCGGTGCCGCCCGCAGCGGTGATACCGAAGCTGAAGCCCTCGGCCAGCCACATGTTGCGCAGACCGGGTGCGGGGCCAACCAGCGGGTTGCCGTCGGGGGTGTAGCAGATCGGGCCGTTGAAATCGTCTTTCAGACCGGATTCGGCGCAGGAAGGCACACGTTCGGCCATCGCCATGTACTGATCTGCAATCCGGTCCAGATCCAGCGGGAACAGATCGGCGCGGAAGCTGTCCGGCACACCATGTTCGAACTGCGCAGGAGCGCCGTGTTCGTAGATACCCAGAATCCAGCCGCCACGTTCCTCGCGCGCGTAAGATTCATTGTCGGCATCCCGGACAACAGGGTGTTCGGGGTTGCCAGCTTCGCGCCATTTGACCAGCTCAGGGTCTTTGTCCATGACGATGAAGGTGTGTTCTACTGGGATCGCGGGCATTTTGATGCCCAGCATTTTGGCGGTGCGCTGTGCGTGGTTGCCCGATGCGGTCACGACATGCTCAGCCGTGATTACCACCTGCTCGTCTGAGGGAACGAGGTTGCCGCCCTTCTCGACCATCTTGGTGCAGGTAACTTCCCAATGGGTGCCATTCCAATGGAACGCATCGGCCTGCATCTTGCGCACGATATCGAC
This sequence comes from Ruegeria sp. BI12, assembly GCF_056537985.1. Taxonomy (NCBI): domain Bacteria; kingdom Pseudomonadati; phylum Pseudomonadota; class Alphaproteobacteria; order Rhodobacterales; family Roseobacteraceae; genus Ruegeria; species Ruegeria sp. BI12. The sequence continues at coordinate 869,182 of NZ_JBQFSL010000002.1, forward strand.
ACCGCGCTGACGTGCCCCTTTGGCCATCGCCTGCGTCACGTCGGCAGGGTTAATGTAGCCGTCCTCGGTGTGGTAGATCGCACCTTTCAGGTCCGAAGTTTCGATCAGCGGCCAGCGCTCTTTGATCTGCTCCGGTGTCAGCCACTCATATGCAACATCACAGGTTTCCGCGGTGGACGCGTAGAGCATGTATTCGTCCATGCGCTCTTGCGTCTGCGCCATCCGCAGGTTGCCAACGACGGCGAAACCCGCGTTCAGGCCGGTTTCTTCCTCGAGCTGCTTGTAAAAGTCGACCGAGTACTTGTGGATGTGGGTCGTCGCGTAGGACATGTTGAATAGCGGCAACAGGCCTGCTGCGTGCCAGGTCGAGCCAGATGTCAGCTCGTCCCGCTCAATCAACATCACATCTTCCCAGCCTGCCTTGGCCAGATGATATGCAATCGAGGTGCCGACGGCACCGCCGCCAACGACCAGTGCTTTGACTTGGGTTTTCATAACCGGGCGTCTCCCCTTGAATTCAGTTGACACCATATGGCGCATTTGAAGGACCCGGCGCGACATTCATCCGACCAGTGATATAAAAAAAACGACCCGCGCATGGCGCAGATCGTCAATTTTTGCTGTCAAAGGTTTCAGTTGCCTCCGACAGAACACCGTTTGCTGCTGCCCAGAGTTGCACAAGTTGACTTACCCGAGCTGCCCTTCCTGACTTTGACCTCGCGCGAAGGGGCGGCCTGTGGCGTGGATTCATCCACGTCAACGTTGGTGTGGGACACTTTGCTCATCAACCCCTTTAGGAATCCACCGATACCACCTGTGCTGGCCACTTCGGGGCCCGCCTCGCTCAGCGCGGATGCAAGCAGCAGGTTTTGGGTGCGAATGTAAGACAGTTGCGACAGTTCCTGATTTTCAAAAACTTCGCCATTGGTTATGTCCATGACGCCCTCAGAGCTAAAACCCGAACTGCTCAACGTGTTCACCAACACCGCGGTTACATCCAGATTTTTTAGCTTTTCCTGACCCATCTTAAGCTGCGCCAATTGCATCGTTTCATAAAGACCGTGCATTTCTTCTGCGATCTCGGGCTGTCGGAGCAGAGGGACTTCGATTCCGTTGCCAACAACCAAGGCTGGATGCGGTAGCATTGCGTTTAGGCCAGCATAATCGACCATACCAAGAAACTCCCGGATCGTCTCATCACTGGCATCTGCGTGAAGGCGAATGACTACCTCTTGATCAAAGCCGATACGGCCAGTGAAAGCGCGATAGTTAGACTCTTTGGTGTCATCCAGAAAATTGCCCGTTGTTTCGATGAAGGCTACACCATCGATCACGGCATAGCCTTGTTCAGCCTTCATCCCATCCAAAAACGCATCCTGCGCGCTCAGCGCTAGACCAGCCATTGTGTTTCGTGCCGCTTGCGGCTTGAGCGTAATATCCAGCCAGACCAGTTCGCCTGCTTTTTCGTAAACGGTGCCTGTCTCATCCAATTTACGAAGCACACCATCTTTTCCGGCAGTGTTGAGCCTTAGCAATTCGGCCGGGCCGCTGATTGAACTGACAAGAGGCGTTGGGCCGAACTCTGAAAGGACTCTGGAGACTGCCTTGGTCTCGGCATCGGTCAGGGCATATTGCACCCAACCATCCGGTGGCGATGGCAGATACGATTTTGCACCAGCGTCCCAGAGCTTTTGGCGCTCACGCGCCGCTTGTTTAATCTCACGCTCTTTTTGGCTTTGATCAAACCGCGCCGAGATGGTTTCAATGTATCCGCTGATCGAAAGCCCACCGCCCGACTTTTTATCCTGCTGAAAATAGTCAAGGCCCGCGACAACCAGACCAACAATTAACGCAAACCCAATGAACCTTAGCGCGCCCATTTTTGACCTCAAAATTTCTTACTTCTCACTTTAGTCCAAGGTAGCCGCAAAATTTGGCACCCTTGTGGCGTGGAAGCGGAAATTCCGCGGATGCGTGGTCCTATGGGTTTGGCAGAATCTTTCCGGGATTCATGATATTATCCGGGTCCAGTGCCGCTTTGATAGCAGCCATATACTTAACGCCCGGCCCAAGCTCCCTGACCAAATAGGGACGTTTACCCTGCCCGATTCCATGTTCGCCAGTGCAGGTGCCCTCCATCGAGATCGCCAGATCATTCAGCCATCCGACGAATTCGTCAGCTTTGCTGACCTCGTCCTCGTTTTGCATATCGATCAGCAGCAAACTATGAAAATTACCATCACCAACATGCCCAACCATCGGAGCCATCAAACCCATTTCCTGCGCTTTGTTCTGAGTCGCTGTGACACATTCCGCCAAACGCGAAATCGGGACACAGACATCAGTGGAAATACCGCGCGCGCCCGGACGCAGCTGCAGGCAGGCCCAATACATGTCATGCCGCGCCTGCCACAGTTTGTTGCGCTCCTCGGTCGTTGACGTCGCCGCGAAATCGGTCCCACCAAACTCTTCCGCGATCTGCCCAAAGGTCTCGGCCTGCTCGACCGCACCATTTTCAGACCCGTGGAATTCTAATAGAAGCAGAGGCGTTTCTGGCAGGCTCAGACCAGAATAGGCGTTGGCGGCCCTGACCGACATCTCATCCAGCAGCTCGATCCGAGCCACCGGAACGCCATACTGGATCGTCATCATGACTGCCTGACAGGCAGCGTCCACAGTTGGGAACGAACAACGGGCCGAGGTGATCGCTTCGGGGATACCCTGCAGGCGCAAGGTGAGCTCGGTTATGATACCCAATGTCCCTTCGGCCCCGATCAGCAGTCGGGTCAAGTCATACCCGGCCGAAGACTTCTTCGCCCGGTGCCCGGTTCGGATGATTTGCCCATCAGGCATGACCGCCTCAAGGCTAAGGACATTGTCCTTCATCGTGCCATAGCGCACTGCATTGGTCCCCGACGCCCGCGTCGCCGCCATTCCGCCCAACGAGGCATTCGCGCCGGGATCAATAGGGAAGAACAGACCCTGATCGCGCAGATGGGAATTCAAGTCTTCGCGCGTCACACCGGGCTGCACAACGCAATCCAGATCACCCGGGTTTACACCCAAGACTTTGTTCATCTGGGTAAGGTCCACGGAAATACCGCCAGCAGGTGCGTTCACATGGCCCTCGAGCGACGTGCCGGTACCGAACGCAATCACCGGAACCTTATGCGTGGCGCAGGTTTTTACAATTTCGGAAACCTCTTGCGTGGAATGGGGAAAAACCACGGCATCCGGCAATTGGTTTTCAATCCATGTAGTCGTGTGGCCATGCTGTTCGCGAATAGCCTGCCCCGTCTGCAACCGGTCACCAAATTTTTGCTTCAGGATGCCGACAGTTGCCTCAATCCCCACTTCGTTTCGCGGCAAAGCAACTGCCTGTACCATGTCAGTCTCCTATGGTTCGCTGGGCTATTCGCCCAACGCAATTCCTTCACGACGTGGATCGGCGCCGCCGACCAGGACATCGCCGATCTCAATCGCGTGCAGGCCCGAAGTCAGGTCGCGCGGGTTCACTTCAAAACCCAACTCGATTAGCGGGTCCGAGAACCCTTCGGCGGCGGTTCCCACTTCGACATCATAAGTGCCAAAGCGATTTACGAGATGTGGCAGTGAAAGGGCTTGCTGCACATTCATGTCCCAATCCGCCCAGGCAATGATCGACTTGGCAACGTAGCCGATGATACGGCTGCCCCCCGGCGATCCGATAGCCAGAACAGGCGCGCCGTCTTGCATGACAATTGTCGGGCTCATGGACGAACGCGGACGTTTGCCTGGCTCCAGCCGGTTGGCAATTGGCACACCGTTACTGTGTGTTTTGAACGAGAAGTCTGTAAGTTCGTTGTTCAGCAAAAATCCGTTTGTCATCAGCCGAGAGCCAAACCCGTTCTCAATCGTCGTCGTCATGGACAGAACGTTGCCATATTGATCAACGATCGAAATATGCGACGTCGACGGCAACTCGATCGAAACATCGTCGGCCCAGTTTGACGCATGGTCAAATTCCGGATTGCCCGGTGCCACTTCTGTCAGGGCCGCTTCGCCGCCTAACAGCGCGCCGCGGTCGGACAGATAAGAAGGATCGACCAAGCCCTGCGTTGGCATGGGAACAAAATCATGATCGGCCATGTAACGGCCGCGATCTGCGAAAGCCAGACGTGAGGCATCCCCGATCATGCGCCAGGTGTTTACATCTTCGGGACCCATTGCCGCCAGATCATAACCGTCCAGCATCCCCAATATCTGCCCGACGGTCAGTGCACCTGAAGATGGCGGGCCCATGCCGCAGACCTCATAGGTCCGATAGGACGCGCAAACCGGTTCACGCTCGATCACCTGATACAGCGCCAGATCAATTCCCGACAAAACGCCCGGGTTGCCTTCGGCATTACGCACAGTACTAACGATCCCAGCTGCAATTTCACCGCCATAAAATCCGGCCGAGCCTTCTTCGGCCAATATCCGCAGTGTCTCAGCATAATCCGGGTTGGTCAGGCGTTGCCCCTGCGCGAGTGGTTTGCCGTCAGGTAGAAAATACTCGGCGGTAACAGGAAAACGCGATAGTCGATCGGCATCCTTCTCGACCAGGCTAGCAAGGCGAGGAGAAACCAGAAAACCGTCATCAGCCAAAGCGATGCCGTCAGCAAACAGGCTTGGCCAAGGGCTGCGGCCCCAACGCCGGTGCGCCTCTTCCAGCAAGGCCGGGGTTCCGGGCGTGCCTACCGACAAGCCACCAACAACCGCATCAAAGAACTTCAGCGGCTCACCGTTCTCATCGTGAAATAGCCGGTGATCTGCTTCCAACGGAGCCGTTTCGCGCCCGTCCAGTGTCGTCAACTGGCCAGTTGCAGCGTCATACCAGACCAGAAACGCACCGCCACCAAGCCCGGACGACTGCGGCTCGACCAATCCGAGTACAACCTGAACGGCAACCATAGCATCAGCCGCCGACCCGCCTGCACGTAGAACTTTCGCACCTGCTTCGACTGCTAGCGGATTTGCCGCTGCGACCATCCAGTTCTCGGAGGTGACAGGCTGCCCTGCCATCTTGGCTTCAAGCGCAGCAACGACTTCCTCGGTAAGGCCTTGCACCTGCCCCTCGGACGCACCTTCTGGCGCAACCGCATCTGCCGTTTCCTGAGCAACCGATGACCCGGCCAGCGCCATCGCCGACACAAACACTCCCGAAATCAGACTTCGTTTCATAGTGTCCTCCTGAAAATTTGCGTATGTAAATTGGCACTGCCCGCATCAAACCACGGAAAACGCCTCATCAAAGCATTGCCGGCACCACCTGATCCGGCGGGCGGTGACCGTCCTCGAAAGTCTTGATATTTATAATAACTTTCTCGCCCATTTCGATCCGGCCCTCCAGCGTGGCCGACCCCATATGAGGCAGTAGCACCACGTTCGGCAACTGCCGCAGTCGTGGGTTCACATCCGTTCCGTGTTCGTAGACGTCCAACCCCGCCCCCGCGATATCACCCGAGCGTATCTGGCGGGTTAGCGCGTTTTCATCAATCACCTCGCCCCGCGACGTATTGACGATAACGGCTGTCGGTTTCAGCAATTTTAGTCGCCGCGCATTCATCAAGTGGAAGGTCGACGGTGTGGAAGGGCAATGGATCGATATCACATCCATCCGCGCAACCATCTGGTCGAGGCTTTCCCAATACGTAGCCTCCATTTCCTGTTCCGTTTCAGGACGAAGTCGGCGGCGGTTATGATAATGCACCTGCATACCAAAAGCGCTGGCGCGGCGCGCCACGGCCTGACCGATACGCCCCATGCCCAGAATACCTAGGCGCCGCCCGCCGATACGCCCACCCAACAAGGCATTAGGCGCCCAACCTGCCCAATCGCCTTGCTGCATGACGGTCAGACCCTCGGGAATTCGGCGAGTCACGGCAAGGATCAACGCCATGGTCATATCCGCCGTGTCGTCGGTCAGAACGCCCGGTGTATTCGACACTAAAATACCCCGCTGTCGCGCGGTCGCGACGTCGATATTGTCGACACCCGCCCCATAGTTCGCGATCAAGCGCAGGTTTTCACCCGCCTGCCCCAGCAAGCCTCCATCTATCGTATCGGTCACGGTTGGCACCAGAACATCAGCAGATTTCACGGCCTCAACCAATTCTTCGCGGGTCATCGGACTGTCATCGTCGCGCAACTGCACATCGAACAATTCGCTTAACCGGGTTTCAACCGCCTCGGGCAACCGTCGCGTAACGACAACACTCAGACGTTCTCTTGACACCTCTGCACTCCCACTGCTTTGCAAACCTTCGCGCGCCATGTCATCGTGGCGCAGGATAAGGCGGGGCACAAGAACCCCATAGGCATTGAGTCGACCTTTTTTCGAAGCAAGATCAACAGGCACAAGAGCAGACAGTAAGTGAGTGGTTTTCTACCCGTAAAGCGCCTTGTTTCGGCGGCATTCGCTGTTTTCCTAACGGTGTTTGGTGGCTTGGCTGCCAGCGCGCAGGATAAACGTGGCCCCGTTACAAACTTACCCCTCCCACGGTTCGTTTCGATGAAAGCCGCCGAAGGCAATGTGCGCCGCGGCCCATCCCTGACCCACCGAATCGACTGGGTTTTCAAACGGCGCGGTATGCCGCTGCAGATCACCGCAGAATACGGGAACTGGCGCAGGGTTCAGGACCGTGACGGAGCAGGAGGATGGGTGCATTATGCCCTTTTGTCAGGTGTTCGAACGGTGTTGGTCGACGCCGAATTACTGACCGTTTACACAAGCCCCGACGCAAATACGCCGATCAGCGCACAGTTTGAAACGGGCGTTGTCGCGCGCCTGGGAAGTTGTTCGCTGGACTGGTGCCAGATTTCTGCGGGCGGATATCGCGGATGGGCGCAGAAAACAAACCTTTGGGGCGTCGACCCTGCCGAAATCCGAGAATAGCCTTTGCAGGTCAGGATGTACGCGCGATAAAATCGCAGGTCAGTTTGACCAGTTCCGGACCAACGTCTTCCTGCAAGAAATGCCCCGCATTCGGCAAGATCACATGGGGCTGCCCCACTGCTCCCGGGCACAGCTTTTGGAACACAGTATCAATCCCTGCCATGACCTGATCATCGGCCCCGAATGCGGTGAGAACAGGCGTCTGTAGCCCCCGGATCACTTCCCACGCCTGCCGGTTCGGACCCGAGGACGGATCGTCAGGCGTCGCCGGAACCAGCATCGGAAACTGCCGTGCCCCGGCCTTGTAACTCTCATCTGGAAATGGGGCATCATAGGCTGCGATAACGTCTTCGGACATGGGCGAAACAGTTCCCCCTTTCAGAATACCACCTGCTGGGAATACCGGGACCTCCTGACTGAACTTGCGCCAGTTCTCGAACGCAGCGCCCATTGGCTGATCGCCAGTCGGCAGCGCAGTGTTGGCAACGACGATACGCGCGAACCGATCCGGCATCTCGGCCCACAAACGAAGCCCGATCAGCCCACCCCAGTCCTGACAAACCAAAGTGATGTTACGAAGGTTTGCCTTGCGCAGCCATTCAGCCATCCAACCGACGTGCCGCTCATATGTGTAGTCGCTTCGTTCGGTTGGCTTGTCGGAGCGTCCGAATCCAATCAGATCCGGCGCAACAGCACGATGACCATGTGCGGCGAATCCCGAAACCATATGCCGGTAAAGATAAGACCAACTAGGTTCACCATGCATCATCAATACGGGATCGGCATCGATCGGTCCTTCATCCACATAATGCACCCGCAATTGTCCGCCTTCGGTGTCATCCACTTGCGTGTAATTTGGTGCAAACGGGTATTCTGAAAGGCCGTCAAACCGGGTATCTGGCGTACGTAAAAACTTCATGCTCTTCCTTTCAAATTTTTCCACCTCGGGTCGCCACACGGGACCTTCACGCACCTAACCTTTTGCGAACAATTGGGTTTCAGAACGCGCTTACCACAGGGACAGGTTCCAAGTACGCCCCATCGCGACACAAACCTCTTGGCAAACTAAAAGGACCCGATCACAGCAGAATTGAACACCACTCCTACAAAAACAAGCGGCTCTCAGATCTGTAATTGGCCCCTTTCGTTTTTTTTCAAACCGCACTCATTTTTTTGTCGGAAAGGTCTTGAACCCGCCGATCAACAATCGTAGACAGCGCCTCACCGTTGGGGTGTAGCCAAGTGGTAAGGCAGCGGTTTTTGGTACCGTGTATCGTAGGTTCGAATCCTACCACCCCAGCCATGATATTCCCAAAAAATCACGCACTGAATATTTGATCGCCTATTACCGCGTGTTTTCTGAAGGTTGTCATTCGGCTATTCGAGCTGAGACCCGAGTTTAGGCTCCACAATGGTCGATTTCGGGCCGCAGTCTCAGTTCGCGATTCCGGCGTTACGAGTTTGGTGATTTTGGGAGGGTCTGTAGATCAGAGCGCAGAGAACTCCTTGTGCTGATCTGACCAGATAGCCGGGAATCCCGACTTGATCAGGTAATCCGTGGTTAGGCTGTCAGGTTGTTCGCCTGCAGCGATGGCATCCAGAACGTTAGGCGACAGCATTGCGAGATCGACCACATCCTGCACCCGGCGTATGGAAGTACCTTCCAATTCAGCGATTTCAGAGAACGTTCTGCCATCTAAAATCATCGCCAACCAATCGTGTGCCTTGATGATGTTGCGAACAAGTATCCGATCGATCTCAGGAGGCGGATCGCCCAAGTGCAGTTTCAGCTCTACGCCTCTGCGGCGCATCCGGAATGGCGCTTGGATCGTTAGTTCTTCGGCATCGACCTGATCCACCCTGCACTCGATCATCCGGGCCATTGCCTGTAGATCCAGCTGCACGGTCAGGAACCCCTGTCGTATACCCGCCCATGTCCGGTCTCACGGCTTATGCCGCGTCGCAACATAGAACGCGCGGACGATGCAAAGGGATGCTGCGTCAGCGAAGCTCCAAAATTCAATGTCGGGGAAGTCCGCGGTCCAGACTTTAACCGCCTCCATATCTCGCTTGTGCAGCGAATGGCCGGTTTGGTGAAGCTGCATTGCGGCGAGGCAGGGCGTGATCAATGGCCGGAATGGGCCGGAGTTCACGTGTTGACTAGTAACCGCAGGATCGCGGCCTCAGACACAGGCCTGCCGACCAGCCTAAATCGTGAAAGGTGCGGGAGCCCGACAACAATCCGCCCGTCCGGCGACCGAAACCGGCGAAGTTTGATGTTGCCCCAACCTGCGAGCATTTCACAATCCGGCGAAGCCTTTAAAAGAGCTGCGGCCACCTTCGTTGCTTCCGTCGAACACGTCGGCACCAGACGCACCTTTTTGCGTGCCAATGGCTCTCGCCAAAATTCCAACCCGGCACCCAGAGAACGTCGCTTCTGATCGGTGCTGAGATCACCCCATGCGCCGCTCCGAAACGGAGCGACGACACCGGTGATTACTATCATGTGGTGCAACACCAATCAAAGCGCAGAGCTTCAGGAACTGATCTGTGAGCGGCGATTTCGTTGTATCGTGCTCAACTTCATACGAGTTTCCGCGCTCATCTTACACCACACGCATCTCTGCCCTTTCTGGAGCCCTGCCAGGGTTGAGCGACAAAAAGGCTACTTGCCCTGTTTTAAGGGTCGACCATGGGCAATAAAGCGGTTTAAAGCCCTCGGTCAGGCCCAGGCTGGCTTCGAGCCGTCTCAGCTCCTGATCCCATTCATCTCTTGTGCGTCCAGCGTTGAGAGCTTCAGGTGAACCCGTCATAGCAACACATCTCCAGATCCGCGTTTCTGAACCAGATCGAGAAAGTCAGTGACACTCAGCAACCAGATTTGCTGGTCTGCGTGATACGTCCCGTGCAGCCCGTACGGCAAAACAAGGCGCAGGTTCTGAGCCTGCATTTCTGTTGTCTGCGCACGGGAAATTGCGGGTTCAAGAGTCAGCAGATGTTTTTCAGAAATCCGACGGGCTTCTGCGAGAACCTGGCGCCATCGGTCTTTGCAGGTTGTTTTCACACCGAGCATCGTGAGACCGGTTTCCGGATAGCTGGTATTTGCGTATTCCTCTTCGCCCGGAAATAGGAAGTCAGCTGCGTTGCGTTTTTCAGTCGTGGCCTCACGTTTGTAGTGCAGGTTATGAGCCTGAAGAATGGCCTCTGTATGATGACCAAACGCATAGCCGGCTCGTGACTTGCGGCGGTTCTGAACCCCAAGCGAGAACTTCAGAAAGCCATCCACATCAGCACCACTTTCATCGAAAAACCCTGTCTTTAACCGATCCGCGACGATCTCGCGTTCCATGTAACGGAACAGTGCTTCTTCATGCTCCATCCAGGCCAGCAGGGCTTCGTCCGGAGACCCGACGGGATCAATTCCGGACAGGCTGTCACGCGCGAATTTCGAGAATTTCGCAGTCGACGGGAACGCCAGACCAAACTTGTGAACGAGCCGCTCGAAGGCGGGCGGTTCGACGTCCTCCGGCTCAATGCCCAGAGCATCCAGAATGATCCGGGCGGCAAAATCAACATCCCTGCCCCCTTCACTACCAATGTCGCGCTGGCTGAGCTCATAGTTCCCGGTCAATGCCAGCCCAAACAACCACAGGAGTTGTTGTTCGATTGAACTGCCAGCCGGGCAGAGAATGGCCAGTACGTGGCGTTCGGCAGTCATACAGAGAAACAGTGTGTCTCCGGCAGTCGCGCGATAAACAACCGGTTCCGAAGCCGCCGGATAGTACAGCCTGTACTCCGCTGTCCGGTGTGGTTGCCGCCTTCGGCTGTTGTACCAGGAGCCGGTCAGGTTCAGCCTGATGGGATCCTCTCCACTGTCATCGATCCAGATATAGGTGACCGGGATCTTTTCCCGGTCTTCCGGGGTTCCGACAAACGCCCGGAATACATCAACGCCCTGGAACTCATGGCCATGGGACACTTTGGGATCAACTTCCGTGCCGCGCAGGACTTTTGCACCGGCACCAACAAAATACTTCGACAGAAAACCGTGCCCGGACAAAAACTGCTCCCTGAATGGCTACCGGAGCCCCTCAATATCAAGCTCCGCGTCGCCACAGGACAACCATTGCGAGAGCGTGTCAATCACATCCGCAACGTTTTGCCTGCCTTTTCCTTTCAGGGCACATTCCCACACGATTGCCACGCGCCAGTCCGCCGCCCGCAGGGCAGCAAGGTTTTTCTGATCCCGCTGCACATTCCCGCCGATCTTGCCCCGCCAGAACTCTTCGCGTGTTTTTGGCCATTTGAACAGCGGGCATTGATGACCATGCCAGAAGCACCCGTTTACAAAGATCACGGCCTGATACTTTGGCAGTACCAGATCCGGTCTCCCCGGCAGTTTTCGGTTGTGCAGGCGATAGCGGAAACCCCGGGCGTGAAGCCCGCGCCGGATGATCAGTTCCGGTTTGGTATCCGCACCCCGGATTGCCGCCATGTTGCGGCTGCGGGTTTGCCGGTCGTGGACGTCAGCCAGCTTTGCGAACAGGTATCGTCCCCTGCCCTTCCAGGATTACGCGGACATGCGGCTCCATAATTCGCGCCACCTCGGCAAATACCGGCACGGCCACCGAGTTCCCAAACTGCTTGTAGGCCTGTGTATCCGAGACCGGTATCCGGAAATCTTCCGGATACCCCATCAGCCGGGCACATTCGCGCGGGGTCAGACGGCGGGGATTATTGCCTTCACCCCGGCTCACGAGGATTTCGGAGCCGTCCTTGTAGTAGCGGGCGGAAAGAGTTCTGGCGATGCTGTCTCCGTCTACAAGGCCGAAGCCAAACCCGTTACCCTTAGCTTTGTGTTTGGCCGCATAGTCCTGCAGGTATTTCCAAAGCTTGTCGGTCAGGGTGTATTTTTCACTGACGGTGGCATCATTGCCGAGCGTGAAATGCCCTTCAGGATTCTCCAGACCGTTCTCCGGATGCAGAATGTCCCGCATTCGGCGCGCTCCGCGTGCCGGCAGAGCAACATCATCGAAGCTGAACGGTACCTCCTCACGGAACCCCACAATAACGATCCGCTCCCGGTGTTGAGGCACAAAATGGGCCGCATCAATCACCCGGGGATCGGGCACGTAATAACCCAGCTCATCCCGGAGCTTACGTATGATGACTTCAAAGGTCCGGCCCTTGTCGTGGCTGCGCAGGTTTTTCACATTTTCCAGCATGAATGCAGCCGGACGGTGATGTTTCAGGATCCGCAGCACATCGAAGAATAGTGTACCCTGGGTCTCGTCATCAAAACCGTGGGCACGGCCAAGTGCGTTCTTTTTCGAGACGCCGGCAATCGAAAACGGCTGACAAGGAAACCCGGCGACCAAAACGTCATGTTCCGGGATCGCTTCGGCCTCGATTTGAGTGATGTCGCCCGCGATGGCGCGGTTATCCGCGAAGTTGGCGTCGTAGGTCTGTTGGGCGTATTTATCCCATTCCGACGTAAACACACAGCGCCCGCCCGCGCTCTCCATTGCTTTTCGCAGGCCGCCGATACCGGCAAACAGGTCAATGAACGAAAATGCGGCGCCTGATGTATCAGGCTGGCGCGCTTCGGCTTCCATCCGCAGCAGGTTCATAACCCCCTCACGCGGGGTTTCCTCTCCGCGTTTCCAGCGGTAGATGTGACTTTCCGAATAACCCAGGATTTCTGCGGCATCAGAAACCGAATGACCGGTTTTCTGCAACAACAATTCAAATTCGGTCATTCTGCTCGCCCTCTGCTCCCGCGCTTCAGATTTTCGCGGGGAATTTTTTTGTCACTATGGCGACCAGAGTCCCGCGAAGCAAGAACATTCTGGAAACATTGGGGTGAATCTGAAGTTAACGCAGGTTGGGACCTGAGGCTCATCAGGATGCTCGTCGCGATTTTGCGATACATCCGAAGGTTGTGCAGAATTCGCTCGACTTCCATGGCACGGCAAGCCGTACTGCCGCCGTGGACGACGCAACCCGGGAACAGCTCAGTTTTGTTTTTGCGAAGCTGACGGGCAATCTGGAGGATGCGGCCTCGCTGGCCCTGAAGGGCCAGCACCCGCAGATAGGTGCGGAAGAGGCTGAAGATCTGATACGATCCATTCAGGCCCTGCTGAGCCACGCTGACGCCCGCATACGGGCCATAGAGCGACTGGCTGACTGGTATCGCTGATACCCGGTCGCCCCCCCCTGGGACTAAGTTCGACAGGGGCGACAGGTATAACACCGCCGTCCCTGAACCAGGCCGTGTCTGGACGTTAAAATCAGTGGCGCAACTTTTCAGCTGGTATCCGCAGATGCGCGCCTTGCACGACTGACATCGACACCCATTTTTCCAGCCTGGCAAGTATCTCTTCGCGGCGCTGTTTGCCCTGGTTTTCTCTGGCATCCATTTCCGGCTGCACCTCCAGCATGATGTTGAACGCTTTGATCAGGGACGGCACGTCACCTTTAAGACCTTTTTGACAGAGCGCTAGGTAGGCAGCTTCATATCCGTCCAGCGACACAGTCCGGCCATCCGGTGTGCGAGCTGCAACAGGCTCCGACAGGATCGCTGCAGCGTCTTTCACCAGATCGGAACGGGTCTTCGGCCGACCTTTCGGATTGCCGGATTGACCTTTCTTCCACTGGCCGGATTTTGGAGGTTTGCCATAGCCGATGTCGTAAGTGTCAGTCATTTCCACCTCCATCGTCGATGACATTGACACCCATCTTCCGGAGCGCGTTCAGGATCCGCTGCTTTTTCTCCTTCGGATCAAACTCAGCAGCCTGAGCGGCACCGGCTTCTTCCAGGATACGCCGCTGCAGGTCCATGGCACGCCGATCACCGGACAGAGCCAGTTCCCGCAGTTTGCGGATCAGGGCTTCGCTGATGGGCATCTGCTTCTCTGCACCCTTCGGCCTGACTTTACGCTTCAGCACTTTTTGCGTCAGAGACAGAATATCGTCCTGCTTTTTGGGCCGGCCTTTTGGATTTCCGGATTTTCCCTTTTTGAAACGGCTGGTTTCAGGCGGGCGCATATAGCCCACCTGAGTTTTGGTCTGATCACTCATTCTGCAGCCTCCGTCGCCGGAGCCATAGCCTCTAAAGCGCGATGAGCGGCCATCTCAGCATATGTCTCACCAGTGGAGGCCAGAACAGCTTGCTGCCCTGTCTGCGCCATAAATCGGCGGCAGGTAACGTCGAATAAATCGGGTCGAGCTCCACCAGGCGGGCTCTGCGGCCACAGCGTTCCGCAGCTATCAAGGTCGTGCCGGATCCGCCAAAGCCGTCCAGCACGACATCACCGCGTCGAGTGACATCTCTGATCGCATCCGCCACCAGCGCCACTGGCTTAACCGTCGGGTGCAGTTCCAGATCTTTCTGATTGCTGCCAAAGCTGTTCACACCGGGATAATCCCAGACATTCGTCCGGTATCTGCCTTTCTCACCCAGTCTAAAGGTATTGAGATGGGGAGCGGTTCCGACCTTCCAGACATAGATCAGTTCATGTCGCGATCGATAAAACGTACCCATGCCGCCATTGGTCTTGGCCCAGACGATCAGGTTTTTGAGCTCTGAATAGGTTTTGGATCCGGCTGACTGCAGCTCCGGCATGTGGCGCCAATCCATGCAGACGAAGTGAATGGCACCGTCAACGCTGACACCCGCCATGGCTCGGAGCGACGCTTCCAGGAAGGCTGTAAAGGTGCTGGCATCCATTTCACCGGCTGCCATTGCAAACTCACGGTGTTTCACGGCACCGGAACCACAGACATGGCCGTCTATTTTGACGTTATAGGGCGGATCAGTAAAGACAGCGCGCGCACGATCGTCACCCATCAGGCTTGCATATGTCTCGGGATCACGTGCATCGCCGCAGATCAGTCTGTGCGTGCCGAGATTCCAGACATCACCGGGCTTCGTGATAGCCTGCTCTGCAGCAGGTTCCGGCACCTCATCGGCCGGGTCTGCTGTTTCTTCATTGTCGTTATCCAGCAGCAGATCCAGTTCGGCCGTTTCGAAGCCGGTGATTTCCAGATCAAAATCCAGCTCTAACTCATCCAGCGCCTGGAATTCGATTTTCAGGATGTCGCGATCCCAGCCGGCCAGTTCGGCCAGTCTGTTGTCAGCAATGACATAGGCACGACGTTCTGCATCAGACAAATGCGCCAGTTCAACGGTCGGCACTTCGGTGGTGCCAAGTCGTTTAGCTGCAGCGACGCGACCGTGGCCGGCAATGACACCGCCTTTTTTGTCGATCAACACTGGATTGGTAAAGCCAAACTGCCGGATCGACGCTGTGATCTGATCAATCTGCTTGTCACTATGCGTCCGGGCATTGCCGGCATAGGGGATGAGATCATCCGTTTTACGATAGACGATCTTCAGCCGGGTTTCCTCCGGCAGGGTTTTAATGTCAGCCATTATGGGGCCTTTCAGATGTGCGCAGCCGGCTCGCCCTGACAGAGATCAGATCTCCGCTCGGAGAACCGGTCTGCGCTGTTTCAGGAAGAGGCCGGATCAGCAGATCCCTGCGAAGGGCCGGAATCTTCCGGCACTAGATCGGCAGGCCCCCCACCGATCACTTCGCTTTTCTAACTCAGGTTACATACGCGACGAGTTTACAGACGATCCGCGAATAGCGGAATCTGAATGCTAAATCGCGTCTTCCTTCATTTCCTTTCTGATCGACAAAAGATCCTGCAAATCAACCTGCAGCATTTCAGCGGACCAGCCGACACAGTCACTGAATTGCTTCAGGACTTCGATGTAGTGATCCATATCGTCGCCAGACAGATCGACTAAGCTCAGGGCGGGAATTTTGTCGATATTCAGCGATTGCGCTGCTTCGACACGCCCCTGACCCGCGATGATTTCACCGCTTCCATCAATGACGACGGGCTGAGCTCCGGCATAGTCTTTGATAGTCTGCCGAAAGCGATCAATCTCTTCTTCAGTGTGATGCAAGGCATCACCTGAATTGTGAAAGAGACAGTCCGGATCGCACCAGTCTACCTTTGCGAGAGTTTGGTCTCTCATGTTAGGGGGTTCTTTTTCCCCGGTTTTATCAGGCATGGGCTTTTACTCCTCACACACCATTTGCCACCGGACCATCCGGCGACTTCGAAATATCATGCGGTGATAGTCACCGCTTAACTCCGTTGATGCGTAAGCAGCCTCATAGGCGCTTACGGAATTGCCGGGTCTGAGCCCGACATCCGACAGGTTCAGCAAACCAGCCAGCTTCCGTTGTTAGGCAAGATCACCCGGTGGATGCGTCTTACTGAACTCCAGAAAGGAAAGTTCGGTGGGAAATTCAAGAATTTTTTTTGGTAGAGGTGCCAGAATTATAAATGGCTTATACAAAAAATGACATTCAGGCCGGTTTCGCCGTGATTTCGCACCGGGCAAACGGTTCACTCGAGACCCTACCGCGGCCTCTCAACCCTGACGTGATTCGGCTTAGGCTCAGTCCAATAGCTCGCCGCAGGGTACGCCCAGCGCGACAGCTATCTTGTCCACCACTTCTATTGTGGGATTTCTGGCTCCGCGTTCGAGGTCACTGATGTAGGTTCTGTGGATGCCGGACTGATGCGCAAGCTCTTCCTGCGACCAGTCTTTCGACCGGCGCAGACGCCGCATGTTTCCACTGAGACGGTTACGAACATCCATGACCCCCAAAGGCACGGGATGTCGCCGATCCGTCTACAGACGATCAGTGACATTTTATGTAGACTTCCATCTTGCAGCGAGCATTTGTCGATGTCACTGATCGACGACAAGGGAATTGATATGCTGATTTCAGAAACAACCGCGGGAAGACCTGACGCTACCATTGAGAAACAGACAAAGCAGCTCGCTGAGTACATCATCGAAACCGGGTTGAAACCGCTGCCCCTGCCCGCGGAGTTCTTCTACGCCTCCCTGCCCCTTTGTGTAATCGATGCGGTTTTTTCGATTGGCGTCACATACACCTCTACCGCAAACACGGTGACCCGGTTTTGCGAACGCCAGGGCTGGACGAAGTCGCTGGCGCCGGATGCGCCTCGCTCAACCGGCGAGCACACCATCAGTAAGTTTCTGGCGCTGTTTGATGGCCTGACGCCGGACCAGATGGCCGCTGACCTCTTCGGCAATCGACAGCGCACGTCCACCCGCTCAGGCATTCTGAAGGCCGAAGCAGTTCGCCAGTATGCTGAAGCATTGCAGGCAAACGGGATCGAAGATTTTTGGGACATTACCGATAACCGGCTAACAACGGTCGAAAAGCAGGTCCGCTGCATTCCGGGTCAGGGAAGCGGTATTTCATTTGACTACTTTCGGATGCTCGCAGGTAACGACAACCTGATTAAACCTGACCGGATGGTTCAGCGCTACATCGCAAAGGCGCTCGATCTGAAACCCGTGCGGGTCACGCCAGAGTTTGCCAGATCACTGATGCTAGGCGTGATAACCATTCTAGCCGAACAAGAAAGCAAATGGTCTGAACGAC
Organism: Ruegeria sp. BI12; assembly: GCF_056537985.1. NCBI lineage: Bacteria > Pseudomonadati > Pseudomonadota > Alphaproteobacteria > Rhodobacterales > Roseobacteraceae > Ruegeria > Ruegeria sp. BI12. The sequence goes on from NZ_JBQFSL010000002.1 coordinate 886,603, forward strand.
AGTTGGACTACGCTATCTGGACTAAGCAACGAACCCAATGATCTGCGCTGATAACAACAACTTGTACCAGCCACATTTCGCGATAGGCTCCTTATGCCGCCTTCTTAGCTTTCTGCAATTTCCGAAGCGCGTCATCACGGCACTTAAGGAGTATCTTGTCAGCATCCTGATCTGCGAGGGTCTCAAATAGCACCCCACTGCCCCGCAAATTCAGCGCCTTCATGAACTCGTTAAAAGCCTTGCCTGTTGCGTAGACATCGGGATGCATCCGCATAATCCTAACAATACCGCGCAGCAGCTCGACCCTGTTGCTTAGAATAGGACGTTCAACAAGAGCCTGCCTTGTGTCAGCTAAACGTAGGAGCTCCTGCAAAACACCAATTTGATCCTCGGGATCAACCCGCCAGGCGATGAACGCGTTCCACCACAGCCGCGAGACTGCGTGATCATCGCGATACCCTGTTCTGCCGCGTGCAAAGTAGTGGGTTTCAATCTGACTGACGTTTTGATGATGCACCTCTCTGCGCTGTTCAGCCGCCTTCCGCTTCGCCCCAGTCAGACTGCCCAGCAAACCACCAGCCTCTTTTGGCTCGTCTTTCAGGGGCCACCGTTTCCGGGCATATTCTAGGCATTCAAAATGCGTAAGGCGCGCCCAGACACGCTCTTCAGTCGCTAGCGCGGGCGTCATCCCCTTGAAAGACTCAAATACGATCAGGGAGTTTCTGGCCTCCGCTGTGGTGCCGCCCGACAGCTCTAACTTGCCCAACTTTTCGGGATCCACCTCAACCGAGGATAGTTCCATCGACCATCCGTTTAGATGAGCCTGATCTTCGAAACCAGAGTCACGGTATATTTCAAGGTTGGACGGAACATTGGCTTTTAGCTCGGCAAGAGTGCTGTCAGCAAAGTATTTTAGTTTAGGCATTGTCCATCATCTCCGTGAATGATTCCCCTAGCTTATCTACCGGAGAGCCCAGAAGCCGCTGTGCGCTCTCCAGAAGAGGCGCCCTTTCAATGTCGATACCGAGGTGCTCGCATTTCGCCGAAAATACACGGCACCAGGGCCTGTCTTCGTATCCGGAGTTTCCCTGTCCGCGAATGCTCTCCAGAACTTCCATGACTACTGGCATGTATACAGCACTGAGCAGTATCGATTTGCCTCCTTTGCTACCTCGCAGCTGTTCGATGGACTTGAACAGATCGACAGGAGCAAGGATCCGAATTGAATCAGCCAAAAGGTCGAGTTTGAGACGGCCTTTGGGAATGTCATCGGATGGAACAAGCTCAAAAATGCTCTCGAATTTGCGAAGCTTGTCCCGGCCAATGCTAAATACGATATCATTTGCGAGGCCGATGATCTCCGATCCACGGATTGAGATGGCGTCACCAAATTCCGGATTGAGGCTTTTCGCCGACCAGTTCTTGACTGGTCTTACTAGCCAGATTGCCGGTTTTACTTCGACGCGGCCGTGAAGTGCACCACGATCAAAGCTCCAAGTTCCCTGAGCATTGCCAGCCGCGCGCAATTCCGAAAAGAACGTATCCTGACAGCGGATAAATGCACCAACTTGTGCCGACCCATTGTCGATGAGCTTCTCTATGTCGGATGCCCCGAGCAATGGGATAAAATCCACTTCAACGTTGCCATCGGAAGACTCGCGGACCTCGGCGATCTGAAGATCAAAGCTTCCGCTCAGAAAATCGTCGTTTCCGTCACTCAAAACAGGATGCGGAAAATGGCTGTTCAGATCAATCTTCATCAGCTCGCGCTCCGGATCGCATAGACCTCGAGCGGGCCAGTGTAGTCGTCATCAAATGTCACTTCGATCTCGACGCGACTGCCTTGATCAACGCTTACTTGAACGCGCCCGCTTCTGGCTGAGCAATTTGCCATTCCGAAAGCGTTAGCTATTCTGAGCTCCGTCTCATCATAGACACCTGTTGCGAGGAACGTGAGCTCGATGTCTCCAGCCTCATCTGGAGTAAAGTAGATCTTTCTGCTCCGCGGGCTCTGTTCGACATTGCGAACAGTGGCGAGTCGCACGACGTTTTGCTGTCCCCTCGTCCCTTCTCCTCCTTCTCCAGCACCCGAGCCAGTACCTTTGCCGTCTGCTCCAATGCTTCCGGCTCCGTCATCATGCCCGGCCCCTCCTTCTTCACCTTCTACATACCTGGCAACTGGTTTTCTGGGCTTTGGACGGACGCGCTTTGCCGGTGTGAATCTTATAGTTTCAGGATCGTCTTCGGCAGAGGGCACTTTCGCCTCTTCGCTGCCGGCGTCAGCGAAGAACTCTCCAAGTTCCTCGAGCTTTACCGCTTCACCTCCGGTGATTTCTGCATTCTCTCGGATCAGGTTGCGTATCTCATGGATGAGTTGTTTCATCGCCCGCGTCACTTTCGATTGCTTTGCGGGATCATCGAGGCGGCCAGCCGAAAAGGCGTTATGTTGCGGGTTTTCTAAAGACTTTAAAACCTTACTTGCTTCGTTATCAGCAGGCTCGACCAGCATTATGAAATCTCGCGCACCGGGGAACCGAGCAAATTTGTCCCCGAAGTGTTCAAGCGACTGTGAGATAAGCATGCCGTTGCGGACGATCGCCACACGCTTCGGCATTCCTTCCTCAACGAGGATTTTCGCTGTGAATTCACCGAGGTCATCCACGCGGAATCGTTTTTTCACTGATTCCTCTGATCTTCGACAACAGAATAGCTGTCGTGCGAGTCGGATGTCGTCACCATGTGAAGCCTCTTCTCCAGCCTCTTCAATCACCGGGTCGTCGAGCAATTCAGCCACTGTCTCGGTATTCACAATGCGTGTGCCGTCCCCAACCTCGAATTCAATGTCGCCGTCTTCAACCGCAGCAAAGAAATTTGCCAGTAGCGGAACGGTCATCCGGTCAATCCAGCCTTCTCGCCCGCGGAAGCCGATGGAAAAAACCGAGGTTCCCTTTGTGTCGCGCCGTAACCAAGCCGGAACCAGTTTTGGATCTTCCACCGCCTCAAAGTGCTCCGGATGACCCCAGTAGCCCTTGGCAGTCCGCTCAATACCGTCGGCATCCCTGTGTGAAACCAGCTGGATTTTTCCTTGTAATGCGAATTTTTCCCCATCTGGAGTGTCATAAAGCGTGGAATAAAAAACTGTCCTGAGATCGGAAACGGCAAAGGTTGCGTTTTTTCCGATCCCGAATGAACCGCCGGAAGTTTCAGTAGACTTATTGCTCTTGCCAGAGCTTTTGACCAGCGCATGAAACTTGGACGAAGCGTCGTTAGGCGGCCCCTCCAGCCCGGTTGTGTTATAGTCAGCGATCTCCAAGACTGGTATGAACAGGTTTGACACTACTTCATTGGCGTTCTCGAAGAAGTCGCGATCTTTATCACTCCCGGATACTCGGGCTGCCTTAAGACAAACAGAAATCGTATCTCTGAGCTTGTCGATTCCCGGGATTTCGCCGGCTGGGACCTGATGCTCACGCAGCACCATGCGAACAGGGCGTCCATCAGCCGCGTCCAGTGTGTTCTGTCCAGCTTCTTTACTGCAGCTTACGAATGGCGTGTCCCTGAATGTCTCAATACCGGCATGGCCCAAGCCTTCGACCTCACCTGCCTGGTTCTCAAGAAACTCCAGCCTAACCTCAGTCATTTTTTACTCCCACCTCAATCAATCCGAAAACCATCGTCGCCGCTCTTGTCACCTCGGGAAAATCGCCCCTTCGCAGTGTCGAGCTCTTTCTGAAGCGCTCGAAAGATCTTGCGGATATCCTCGTCTGTGAATTCGTAGGCCGAGCGATTAGAGAGATTACCGATAAGTCGTAAATCCTTGATCGCCCGATTGACCCTGTTCTCTGCGAGCTCCACGAACTTCGCTCTCTTATCGCGTTCTACCATTCAACATTCCGCCGCAGTGCTACACCCGTGAGATATGTAGAAACATTTACGAATGATTTCAACAATAGCAGTAACATTATATGTATATTACGCATTAAATGAGAAATATTTCAAGTCAGCGCTTACGTTCACTGGCCATTAGTAGTCTGCTTTTAAACATAACTTTTGCAATCTGGGGATTGATTTCAACCTCAGGGAAGTTCAACGAGTTTTTCGACCACCTTTTGTAAACGGATTCGAGCTTTCTATACCCACTTTGGCCGAAGCATAGGAGCTGCAAAGCGCGACTCGTCGCAAAGACCTCTGCTTCGGGTGATTTGGAAAAAACTTGAAACCAATACGCGATCAGGATTGCTCAACATGACGGCCTTACACATGGTCCGTCATAGGATCACACGACATTGCCTTGCGAAGATCAGAGTTACATCTCAGTCGGCCATCAACTAACAATCAAAACGAACCCACCGGATCAGGCCACACTGTGTTCTCATCAGTAATGAAGCTCGAGGCTATGTCAGAAAGAGACCAAACGAAAATTGACTTAACAACTGTACTGGAAGCTGCGGCCACAAAAGCCGAAGACTTTCTCTTCGATCAAAAAAGAGTCGCCGAGATCGACTACAAAGACAACCTGACCAGCAGCATGCCAGAGAGGATGAAGGCATCTCAACGATCGAATGAGGCCTTTTTGAAGCAACTTTTGAGTGAGGGTGGCAACGTCTACGCTCTTTGGGCCAGAGCACAAGGCACCAACGATTGGCGGCTTCAATACATCGGTCAAAGAAAATCAAAAAGCATAAGAGAGCGATTGTGCCAGCATCTATTCTCAAAACACAAAAGTACAGGAGCCCAGCTCAACAAAGTGCGAGGATGCCTGGAAAACAGCGCTGATATCGGTGTAAGCGTAATTCAGGTAATTCCTGACGAAGCCAGGAGCGCAATCGAAGAGATATTAATCAAAAGAAAGCAACCCAGTTGGAACATACACGGTCAGTGAGGCGACACGGGCAGCGTCACAACCGTCCAAGAATTGATTGGTGCGGTTTCAAACGGCTCCTGAAGAACCAATACAGGTGAGTTTCTTAGTTTGGCTAGTGTTGCTGCCATTTCACAAACAGTCGCCTGCTTAAAATTGCTGCAAGCAATCTGACAGGGGTCAGATTTGCTACCACAGCTCGATCATCTTAACGGACAACCATTCGATGCATTTAAAGACGCGCTACTTCCAAATTTAACATAACGGCCCTTATCGTTTGGGGATACGCCCGAAAGCGGCCGTTGGCAAAACATGGTTTCAACGACCGCTCTAGGCCAGCGCTGAAAAATTGAAAGGCTGACCCGCTGCGGATATCTAAAGGCAGACTAACCCGTATTACGAGCCTCATCTTCCTTAGTCATGGTTATTCGAGCGATGTCCTCAGACGTCCCTGCCAGCTCAAGCAGAATATTGGCCCGGCTTGTAGCGACATAAATCAGCTCGGGATCTCGCAATTCTTCAAGGCCGATTACAAAGACGCAGGGTCGGGAGAGACCTTTGAATCTGCGGACAGAGTCGAAGACTATATGGTTAGGCAACAGGCCATCCGCGGAGCAAGTTTCGATGCCAGCAATTCTTCTAGGCGGCGCTCTCAAGTCTGCCGAATTTCCCGTGAGCACGGCAATCTGTCCAACACCAACCTGGGAGGATGATAACAAGCGAGCTATTCGTTCATTCACTTTGGAAAATGCGACGTCGCTTGAGCGACACTCCATTATGCCTACCGGTTCGCCTTCAGGGCCAATGGCCGTTGACCGCCGACCCTCGTACCACTTGGAAATAAGTGCATGAATGCGCCGGGTGTTTCTGAGGTTTCGCGTAAGTGGAATGGCCGACTGCGGCAAAGCTGAGATGAAGTTATCGTCCTGCGAGAAAAGACGCTGATTGTCGTCGAAAAACACATAGAAGCGCTGCTGCCCTGCATCTTTCAAGATCATGCGCATTGAGTTTAACCAAGAGTCACGGAAATCCTGACCCTCATCAATAATGATTGTATCGAAGCCGAGATCAGATCGAGTACCAACTGCCTCCATCAAAGCTTCTGGCAGAATTGTATCAAACAATGCCTGCCCGGCGTTCGCAGGCAACTCAATGGAAGCCCCTTCAGCAAACTTGCGACATAGCGAGTGGAAACTGGCGACTACAAGGTTCTCCTGATCTTTGCATGAGTTTTGAAGATGGCTTGCCAGTGGCGCGTTGAAACAGGTCAACAATGTACGCTGTCCGTCCTTTGCAAATCTGATGGCGGCTTCAATTGCCAGAACGGTCTTTCCACTGCCTGCTCCGCCGGAAATCGCCAGTTCATTGTTGTCAGTCAGGGAGTCAAGTATCCAGGCCTGCTCGCCGGTTAGGCGTTCTATTTCCTTGGCGTCGTCCGCGAGACTGCCACCGATATGAGCATGAAGTTCGAAGTGGCTGGCCAGCAGTTCTTCAAGTGCCTTCAACCCATCGAGGCCAAGTGGCTCTTCTCGATCGTCAGCCCCTTCTGTCATTCGGCGCACGACCCAGCGATCGAGTTTCTCTATGTCGTCACCAAAGGCCACGATTTCGAGCGGTGCATCAGAAGCAAGTGCCCGTGAAGGTCGAGTGCTGCCCGGAAGGATTGCCCCATGACGAACTCGTAGGAAACGGCTGCCGAGACGCTTCTTAATTCGCTTGAGAAAGTGATGCTTACTGCTCCGAGCCTGAGAAATCGGATTCTTGATTCTGAACGTGAATCCATCCCGATCAGTACTGAGCCATTGACCATCTTCCTTGCGGCAGCTTACGCGGCCACCCTTAACTTCAAGAAAAAGAAGTCCATTCTCGCGATGCGCAACGATGAAGTCCGCCTCGCCATCAAACTCGCCACCGCCGGCGTCCGCTTCATGCCATGAGCGTGAGTAATATATATTGTAATCGCCTGCGAGTAGATCGCGAAGCTTCTCGTAAACGCGAATTTCGGAAGACAGTTTTGGATTTTCGATAACATGTTTTGGAAGCTGAGAAGGATACATGCGGGCCATAATCACTCACTCCCGTCGAGAAGTTTTCTGAAAAATCCGATTCCAGGCTGATCCGGGGTGCCGACAATCATGCCGCGATCAAGGTGGCGATTGAAATGCTCGCAGGAAGTTTCAGGAAGGAATGTGCAGCAATGGCATGCCGCGGAACCCGAGCCTTCCGATAAAGACAGGATCCCGCTGCTGCACAGTGGATCAGATGAGCACCATTCCAGATCACGCAAGGCAGAAACCAAAAGCGGTCCCAACTCACTTGTTCGCCCCTTTCGCGATAACCCACCAAGTGTGCCATCGGAATCCGGCGCCGACGTGTACAGAAGGAAGCCGCACATTCCACCAGGGCCAGACGAAACGTACAGACGCTCTCTGATGGAAGCGGTAGAATACCCGCTGTCCAGCGACAGCTGCTCAGCAAGAGCATGTGCGGTCGTGTGTGCCAAAAGGAATCGTGGCGAGATCGTCATAGGGAACGGGCGATCGTCTCCATTGTGCTCGCGCCACGCGCTTTCTGCCGCAGAGTGCGCCTCTTTAGCCCGTTCAGAAACATCTTTCCGGGCCTCCCAACGTAAGACCTCTTCCTCGTCAAAGTTTAGGAAGATTCCTTCTCCACGAACTTCAATTGCCGGAAGCCAGTTCAGTTTCGTGTCAGAAAGCGGGGCGACAAAGGCACTGTTATCATTGGCCTCCACAGCATTGAGCCGGCTAAAGCCTCGCAGCACCCGGACTTCGCGCAATCGTTCGACTGACACGAGGTGACTCAGATAACCAGTCAACTCGGGTGGCAGACTCTGTGGGCTTATTTGAAACTCGGGGAAATGCTCATCACCCGCCATCCCCGAACAGAGCATCATATGCTCGTTGGGTCGAAGATCGCCGGTTTGGTCATCCAGCAAAACGAGCAAAGTCAGAATTTTTGCCGCGAGTTCGTCTGCAGTAACCTGTGAATCAGGCCAAACCGGGTGGATCTTCTTCTTCACATACAGAGGAAGCTGATTGCGGTCGTCCAAGGATGTCAAATCATCCCAGAATTCTTCAAGCATATCTCGGAATGAACCGCCGAAAGGAGGTACATCCAACGCCGAAGCAATGACCGGAAAGTAAGCATTGGAAGCACCGCGCTGAATTGCGACGGGTTGATGACTGCAGCCCTTTGCCTCAGATTTCAGCCATGGCGACTTGCCTTCACAGGGCAGTTTTCCAAGCGCTCCCGGGGACAGCGCCCCGTCCAGATCTTTTTCCTGTTTGCATTCAGTACAGTGAACTTTCAGGCCTTTCAGACCGGCGCCATCGCCAACAAGCTTTAAGGGTTTCTTTCTTGAGCACTTTTCCAGATGTCTCGGCCAGGACATCCACGGAAAATCCTGGAGATGCCCGGCAGGGCAAGTAACGACAAATCTTACCGGCACCGCGTAGACTTTTCTGATCCGTCGCCCTCTGCCAGTGCTGCAGTTTGTGCAGTAGAGTTCAGGCTTTTCGATCTCAGAGCCCCAAAAGCGGCTTCGCTGCAAAAGATTGCAACTCGGGCATACATGCCAGTCGGGGAAACGATACGCTGGCAAAAGCCGTGGCCTTTTGGACTGGCCGAACCGCTCCTCACCTACAGGTGGCAACCGGAAGCCCCGAACTTGAAGACGCGCCTGCAGTGGCTCGTGATTGATACGCTGATCATTCAACAGACCTGGTTTGGTGGAGAGCTTATCCCAGGACTCGAGACCAGCTGCAACCACCGAAATTGGCGCTCCGTCTTCACCCCGAAAGTCAATTATGGCCCCAGGGCCATTGCCAGAGAGAACCTGGCTCCGTCGAATCTTCCCAATAGGTTTCATCGATTTGCCTCTCTGTCTTGAGATCCGCTAAGGAGAACGAATGGTGTCGACGCCTCAACCGTCCGAAGTGAATTTGGCGTCGGTTTTTGCTTGCTGAAGCGCGCTCTGTTTCCGCGCTCAGCGGCAGCTTCCGCGGAGGTTAACAGCGCATCGTTATGGTCGCTCCAGTACTCGCTAAGACCTTGATGGTCGAACCAGTCGTCTAGGAATGTGTCTAGTTGCCGTCGCGCAGCTTCAGCCTCGGACGGATCGATTCGATCGATCCGATCAATGATTTTTTCAAGCAAGTCCTCTGCGTCTTTCTGATGTTGCTCAATAGCTCCTGGGTCTGTCATCCCTTGTACGAGGTGGCGAACGAGCGCCACATACGGAGCATGAAGTGCCCTGTCTCGAGCGCGCGGGGCGAAGGGTGTGACACTTGTTGCTTCGACGTCTCGATAAAGGCTGCGGTGCCAGCTGGCGAAAGTCTCATACCGGCTGCGGTCTCGAGACTTTGCGGCGTTGAACAGGGTAATCACAAGGCCGGGGGCACGGCTGCTGCGACCAACGCGGCTCGTAGCCTGAATGTACTCTGCGATGGTCTTCGGTTGTCCGTTAACCAACATCAAGCCAAGACGCGAGACGTCCATTCCAACCGAGATCATGTTGCTGGCCAACACGATATCGATATGCTCCGGATCATTCCATGGCCGCTCCAGGTCTTTCAGGAAGCGAGGAATTTCACTGGAGCGAACACGGCTCGTCAACTCGATTTGCGTCTGAGCATCGCGCTCTGGCTCATTCCCATGGCGCGCAGCGTAATCATGAATACTTCGTGCCGCGTCGTCTCGCATCAGAACCAGAGCACCTCCGAGTTCTCGCAGCGAATTGAAATAGTTCACCAACGTCCAGTAGCCGTCGCGGGACTTGTCATCCAATCTTTGATCAGTCGCCGCCTGCAAAAGCGAAGCAGCAACCGCCTGCTGAGTAAATTTGGCCGAGCGTCCGACCGTAGAGATGCCAACATACCGGCGGCCCGGAACAGTGCGATCCTCAACAGCAAACCCGGAATTGGTATGATCGAGTCCCGGCGGGGGAAACTGAAAGGAGTTTCGATCAAACAGCGCTCGGATCTGCGCTTCGGCACGGCGGATTGTTGCAGTCGACCCAATGATTTTTGGCCTACAGCCTGAAGTGCCCCGGCACAGTTCGTCGATTGCGGTTTCATAGAGGCCCGCGAGACTTCCAAGGGGCCCTGAGATGAGATGCAACTCATCCTGAATGATAAGTTCCGGTGGGTCTGATGGAGTTCCGATACCGAACAAACGACCCGATGTCTGATTTCGCGTAATCTGTGCGTATTTATCCACCGTTCCAATGATGAGCGTCGGCTGCTCGCGATACACGTCCTCGTCAACCGTCCAGACAGGTACTGGGCTTATCGACTGGGCCAATTCGCAAGACGTCGAATTACAACGTGCTTCGATCCGATCACCATTGGCGGAAAGCTTCCACTCCATAGGCTTGTGACAGCAAGGACATGTTCGCAACTGTGCGGGAGAGCTTTCGCCGTTGTTCGCAAGGGCTCTCTCGGCATCCGCCACACTGTTTGGCGTAGCCCCTTCTCCGACCCAGAGACCGAGAGAGATCGGTGCATCAGTTTCGAAGTGCTTTGGTATCTGACTTATACCTGCATCGGCCTTGCCGATCCGGATGAATTCGCAGGCCAAAATAAGCGCAGCGGCTCTTTCAAATTGCTGAATTGTGAGGAGCCGAAGTGTGTACCTCATAAAAGTGGTCACCCCCGCACCACTGGGATCACCAGCGGCTCTGAGGCGCCGCAGGAATATAGTAAAGGCTGTGAGAAGCAAATACGCTTCTGTTTTCCCGCCTCCGGTCGGGAACCAGAGGAGGTCCATTGTCTCGCGCTCTGGCGAAGCGCCATTGGCAAGGGATTCCAAACTCAGAAGCGCGAAACCGAGCTGGAAAGGCCTCCATGACAAGTCAGGCGGGTCGGGCTCGACCCTCCAGGAGTATTGAAGCGCAAGTGCAGCATTGGCCAAGCGAAAGGCATCGAGAACATCAGGCGCTTCGGCCAGAAGTGAGATACCTCTTCGCATACGGTCCTCTGCCGCACGGCAACGCCTCATGTGAAGATCGCCTTGCTCAGCCAGTTGCGCTGGAAGCCCGGTAACGCCACCCGCGGTCCTTGCAATCCATGCCGAATATGCATCCACGAACGCATTCAGGGACCCGCAAAGCTCAATTCTGTCCTGAGTTGCGAGCCAGCGGGCACTAAGCGCGGCACGAACTTTGTCCCCTTTGAATTCGACATCACCCGCCGCGCTGACAACGTGAACCGTCGCCTCCGGAAACCAGCTGGTTCTTATCTCCTGGATTGTGCCGTCGACCGGCTCATTCCATGTTGCGGAACACGTGTGCCCCACAGCCCACTGCTGTACATTCCTGTAAAGCAGACTCGCCGATTTTGCATCGTCCTCTTGGTTTGCTCCCACCAGACGATCTGGCTTTGGAACAAGGTGGCATTCCCGATCACATTGAACAGCCAGCGAAACCTGAAACAATGCGGCCTCTTCGTTGGCCTCTCGGCTCTTTGCCCGCGCTGGCTTGGTATCGTTGGTCAGTGCCAGAGTTATCAAAAGGACATCTGACCAGGGTGCAGCACGGACATGAAGGCTTGCGCCAGAAAGCCCATGTTCCGCCAGACTGATTATCGGCACTTCTCCAGATTGCAATTTGTCGAGTGGAAGAACGAGCTCGGCTACATGCGGCTCGCGTCGCCAGTCTTTTCCTCGTCGAGTGCGGGTATCTTCATCCTCGTTCGCAGGCTCCTCGGCTCGGTAACGTGCTCCTTCAACCCGGACACGCAATGAAGCCTCATTCCCCAGCGACTGAACCGCGAACGACAGGCCCATGGAGCTCGGCCTGAAAGTTGATGCGGCCTTTACCCCGTCAAGTGATGTGCCGGCATAGTCCGCGTCGTCGGCATCAGATGCCTCATCATCCTCTTCTGGAGAAATCGTTGCTCTGTGAGCAAAGAGAATGCCGGTAAGATATCGATCCGTCGGCCTGTCGGTGATTACCTCGTCGTTTGCTTCCGGCCCGATGAGGTCCACTTTCAGTCGTTCAAGCATTGTATCGCGGGCATCGTTCATTCGCATTCTCCAAGATCTTTTTCGCTTCAGCGAGGCACCTGTGCAAAGCCGCCTAACAGGGGCATCAACCCAATAGATGGTGCGTTACCCGTGCGGTCTGGAACGACAACGGTTGTTGCTCCTACAACAGAAAAACCAGAAATCCGCTCAGGCATTGGACTATCCGAATTAGTCTGACTTACGGACCGCAGCGCTTCGATAAAACCGGAAGACAGGCAACCAATTGCGTCAGCATCGTTTTCTTTAGCTCGAACCAGCAACCTGCCTTGGGAATCAAGGAACGTCTCACCAGAAACCCCGCCCGCCGCCGCCCGCCAGATCGCTTCGATCACAAGCCGAGCATCACTTACCTGCACTGCTCGAGTAAAATCCTGCCAGTTTTCTAGGTCGCCCTCGAGACCGATTTCAATCAATCTGTTGTCCTTGCGAGGCGCCCAGTACCTTTCGGGCTTGCCTGTGGAATAATACTTATCCGGATGGATCCATGACGTCCTCAGTTCAGCAGAGGAACGTGTCGAGCCGACGTAGAGTGTACGCGCCTCCTCTCCCCAATCGACCGTGTCGCCGTATGGAGCACGCGTCAGAAGCAACATCACTCGTTGATTTTCACGACCCTTTACCGCGTGGATCGTTGAAAGCAATGGCCCACGTTTGCCTTCATAATCGCAAAGTAGCTCCGAAGGTGCATCCTCAAGCGCTTCCGCGACATGGCCAATCAGGATGCTATCTCGACCGCTTCCGTCAAGCTCCAGAAGGATTTCCCAACATGACTCATAATCTTGGTCAATTGCTGGATGAACGGCACTGTGTAGGAACTCAAATGCATCTTTTGATAGTCTCTCGGACCCCGAAAGTCCGCCAAGTGTCACACCGATCCAAGGCGCGATCCGAATAGGGCGATCGGGAAGGCGCATACGAAACTGTCGGCCTTCCACTCGCAGGGCCTCTGCCGCTGTAAAGAGCGCGTTGCGGCTCCGCGTAAGGATCAGGCCGCTTGTCGTGGACGGATGGGTGGTGAAGCTCTTTACATCTGCCTCGAGAGCCGCGTTCTGTATTCTCCGGCGCACCTCGAAGTACGTATCACGAGAACCTCGAGGGTCATTCCGCAGTGTCTCCCGAGCGTCTGAAAAGAGCTGCTTCAGGGAGCTGTTACTGGTCCGGTGATCATGCTCCAGACGACAGGTCTCGAACGCATTTGTATCTGCCTTCACCGAGAGGAAAGTGGACTCAGTCCTGTTGCGGCCCTGGTAGCCATAGATTGCCTGAGCAAAATCACCAAGAATCGTGACACCGCATTCCGGATGCAGCAGTTCGACCAGCGCATCGCAAAGCGCCTTTCTATCACCCACGAGGTCCTGAGCCTCATCGATAATGACGTGTTCAAGCTGGCCGATTGCATCTGCAACCAGCGGATCACCGGAACGCAGCAGCTGGGCCGCGGCTCTTATGTTGGCATCGTAGGTAGCCCCGCCCGTGGCGCCTGTGACAGAAAGAAGACGTGAGGCGAAGGAGTCGAAGGTCCGTATTTGAACGGCGGTTACATTCGGCTCCTGAGCGAGCCGCACCAAAACCCGCTCTCTGAGTTCTGCCACCGCCATGCGCGTGAAACTCAGAAGCAGGATACGTGAGGGAGAAAGGTCTTCCTCCTGTACAAGCGCAATTACGCGTTCACACGCAACATGGGTTTTACCCGACCCCGGTCCTGCCTCGACTACGAGGCGGGCTTGGCCTGGTGCTTTGATCACTCTGTCTTGGCTGGGATCGTGTGGCCGAGTGCCTTCGGCATCCTCAGGCAACAACGCTATCCCGAACCATTCGTTCAGGAACCTGGCATTCGGCTCGCTCAGCGACCACTCCTGCGTCACAGGGTCGAAGGAACCGCACAGTTGAAGCGCGAGCTTCAAAGTCTCAGGCATAGGGTCCGGTTTCGTCCACCGGCCTTCCGATGGCAGCAACTCGGTGACACCCTGCAAGTCGCTACGGCCTAACTCCCGCAGCAAGTCGATCAGGGTTTCTGTTCCGCCCTCTTCTACGACCGGGAAAAGAAGATCAGGGCCCTTGCCGGCGCCGATACCATGGCTCCCTAGTGTGATAGTACGGCCATCCGGCAGAGATATGCGCCGCTCGGGCAACGATACCAGGACAGCTTCACCACGAACTGTCCCAAAGCCGATGTCGTGAACGCTGCACAATGTATCGATCACGCTCTCAACTGTAGACATTGCTTCCGAGGAGGGACCAACGCTCATCAACTGAGACACCCACTCCACAGCAGCGATCCGGCTGATGCCTTTCCGGGCATAAACAATGCTGCGTAAAAGGTCGGCAATCATACGTCTGGCCGTCGGCCCGAGATCTGCCGACACAACCAAATCTCGAAACTCCTGGGAGACCGTGTTCACGCTTTAAATGGGCTCTCTGCTAAATTGGCGTTGACCTAGAAAGACTTAATGATGAACACTCTCGCCGAGGCTACGCCATTTTTCAACCGCAAGAAGCGGCAAAATTTTTGATTTTTGTGTAGGAGAGCGAATGACGTGGTTCCAAAAAACTCTGGAGGATCACCACGCTTCGCTTGCTGATCGTTTCTCAGGTCTGGCAAGTGTTCGCGGAGCCTTTCCGGTTTTTGCCATAGAACATGATCTGGACCAAGAGGCTCTCTCGAAACTCGGGGCTGCTCTGGCGCTTGAGATTGAGCAGGACCCTCAATTGAGGGGGGCCAGATGGGCTTGGCGCTACCTCCCATTGTTAGTGGTGGCTGCCGAAACTGGCTATCGTTACCGTGGGACAGGAACGGACTTCTGGCCGATGCTGTCCCGGGAGCTGACGGTTGAGACCGGTGGAGAGTTCCGGGCTGCGATCACCCGGCTGTTTGAACTCGGCACCAAGAGCTTTCAGCTGTTTCGGCCTGGGGACAGCCCGTGGGAGCGACACTTTCCATTAATAGCGTGGCCAATTGGTAACGCGTTGGTGCCCCTGGAGATTCAGCCCCAGATTACAGACGCACTGCGGCGAGCTGTTCGCGCAGGAATCTCTTTCGAAGATACAGAAGGTGCAATCGAGTATCTCAAGAAGCTCGCCGCGGGACACGCCAGCCGTCGCTTTGAGCACTGGATTGGAAATACAAATGTCGCGCTCGAGGTTATGCGGCGCCTGCTCATTCCCGATTCTGAGGGGTGGATGTCTGCTGGTATTCTTCAACGGATTGATAGGGATGTCCATGAAGACGCACGATCGTTCCGCGCAATTTCCGAAGCCCGGCGGAATACCGCACGACGGATCTCACGTCCAAAAGGAATTCCATCTTCCCGGTTCGTAGTAAGCCTTTCTGACGGCTTACCTCGAGATCTGGCAATTCGCGGACCTGTTCTGAGCGCAGGGCTGCGCGAAGACGTAGTCGCAGGTTTGCGGATTCAAGGAGACCGAATAAGAGCAACAGGCTCGGAACACAGTATTTCATTGCGCTCCTTTCTTGCCGGCGGTGAGATCGAGTTGGGTCCATTCGGCCTTTTGCCAGAGTCTCCTTTGTATCGAGGCGACACCTTCTTGCGCCCACAACAGGAAACTGCAGAATCTCTCTTAGAAGATTTACAGCCTGCCGAGGCTTCGTTCTTTCTTGTTGAGTCAGAGGGGCAAACTGCCACCGCTGTCGTACCGGGGGATGTGCTTCCTCTAGGTGCGACCGTCATACATTGGATTCGCACCGATCAAACCGGTTCGCCCGAGTTTCGTCGTCTCGATACCGATTCAGATGCCGACGCTGAGTACCTGCGACGGCATGGTTTCACGCTATTATCGAAGCAGCCAGAGCTACTAGTTCTCGGTATTCCAATGCCTGGCGCTACTCCAAGCTATTCTGCGCAGTTTCCAATCCTTGTTTCAGCACGAAGTCATGGCCTCACTCCGTT
Source organism: Ruegeria sp. BI12 (assembly GCF_056537985.1). Lineage (NCBI taxonomy): Bacteria > Pseudomonadati > Pseudomonadota > Alphaproteobacteria > Rhodobacterales > Roseobacteraceae > Ruegeria > Ruegeria sp. BI12. The sequence continues at coordinate 902,416 of NZ_JBQFSL010000002.1, forward strand.
TCTCGACGGCGAGAAGCATCCGGCGAATTGGCTCGAGCTGCGCGGTAAGAAATGGGCTGTTTTTCAGCCTTCTCCCGGAGAGCATACGTTCTCATCGCCCGAACTCGACGATGGTGACACTATCCTTTTCGAGGTCGTTGAGCCTCCCGATATTGAACCGGCATCCATCAGTATTCAGCCGGCAAGGGCAACTTTGCGTGACCTTGAACTTGGCAGACTGGAGATAAAAATCTCTTCGCCGGTTGCATTGGAACAGGTGCCTGTCTGCCTTCGCATTTCGTCGGGTGATCGGCAGATCTCCATAGTCGAAGACACAATAGAGCGACTACCTCACGTCATTGCCGGAGGTTCGCCACCGCTGCGCCGCCTGAAGACGCAATTGCTGGAGCATCAAGCGCCCTTGAGCGGCCTGCGCCTCAACGTGGAAGTCCAAGGTCTTCGCCCGGCCCATGCACTTATTTCACCCGCCCCCCAGGACCTCCGCTACGACCCGGCTTCAGGGCTCTGGCTGGACGAAAGTAATGAAAACAGAACATTCTCGACTCTCGTTGCGACCCCGGGCTCTCCACTGCCCCTTGCTGACGCTACTGGAGGCGGCGACCTGAGGCTGCTCTTGCCTGATTCCCCTCGGCACGAGACGCTGAGGTCCGGTATTGTTGTATCGGACGACCGTCAGCTCAGCTTTGCACAACTGGCCGGAGAGAAGGTCAATGTGCCGTCTCTGTTGCGTGAAGCCGCCTCCCGTGACGGCTGCGCAGGATTGACCGATGTTGCTCGGGCCACTTTGGCTTGGCAACTGGCCGAAGCGGACCACCTAATCAGCAACTGGCGCCGCTTCTCCGTTCTCGACGAGCTCGAAGCGGCTGTAATCGAATTGCTTTGCGGTACCGATTGGCGGAAAACAGAGGCGGGAATAGACCTTTCCATTTTGTCTCAACATGGAGCGCTCTTTCGATGTGCGGAGTCCTTGGGCCTCCTTACAGGTGAAGACCTGCCGAGGATTGAAATCAATTCCGACTGGATGTTTTTCAGAGACCGCCTGATTGACCGTTTTCGGGCAATAGTGACCACATTACCTGAAACCGTGCATCACTGGGATGAAGACGTGGGCGGAGATTTGGATCTCGCCGTGATCGACGCCTACGAAGACCTTCGCCTTCATCTTGAGAAAAACGACCGCGACGCGTTCGAAGAAGTCGATATGGCGCGCCCGGCAGAGGATTGGCTTAGGGCATTGAAGCAGGCACAGGAAATGCCACTACTACCGATGTTCAGGCGGTTCATCTTGCCGGACTCACGCTGGATAGCCCTGACCATTGCACCTTATGACGAGTTTACCGAGAACGATCTTGTGGACCTCCTTGACGAGTGCCACGTTGATGCATCCCGTCGGCCTGGCCAGCGATGGATTGGCAGGGCTGAGCTGAGGAACCTAGTGCAATTTTGGCTGTCACCTGAAGCGACAATATATGAGGAAGACTGGCCACGGCTTTTGTCAAAAGCCTTGTCAGATGTGCGATCGGCCCGCGCCGTTCGCTATACTGCTCTCCGTTACAAGTTAGCGCGCCTTGATATGCGCGATGGAGCGCCAGCGTGACAGATCAATACCTTCGTTTCGTCAATGGAGTTCAGGCACTGCGCCGCAGGACCTCGGCGCTAAGCATCGGCCTTTGCGGAGCTCTCGGTGTAGCCGCCGATCCTCTTCCTCACCAGCTTTCAACCGTGCGGCGCGTGCTCGGCGATACCCACGTCAGATACCTTTTGTCAGATGAAGTTGGTCTCGGGAAAACGGTCCAGGCATTAATGATTGTCAATGCTTTGCGCTGGCAGCATCCCACGCATCGCACGATGATCGTTGCGCCCGACAACCTCTTGTCGCAGTGGCAGGAGGAATGCTGGGTTCGTGGGCACATTATGCCTGCCCTTGCTGGCACCATCGATAATAGCGCCGACGAAACGGCAGCTGTTACTCTTGCAAGGCCTCGTGATCTGATGATCCGCCAGGGTGAGGGCACACGCACCATCTCTGCAGACCCAACTCTGTTTGATCTGCTGGTAGTAGACGAACCGCAGACCATGCCTCGCGAGACGATCCAACTGTTGTCACAAGCCTCCGACAACTTCAGGCAAACGCTCGTACTCTCTGCTACTCCGCGCCTCGGTGATCCGGCATGGCGTGAATTGATCTTGCGGATGATTGAACCGGAAGCCAGCCAGTTGGCGGGATTGGAAGGCCGTACTCTCGGTGATGTTCTCGAGGAACGCGAGAATGCCGCTATTGAGCTCATCGGAGATAGCGCCGACACAAAGCAAGGGTCGCGAAGCTTCTTGCTAGCCGCTGCCGGCAGGAGAGTGATCCGCAACGGACGGAACCAATGGAGCGAGTTCTTGCCTAGGCGCCGTAACCATGAGGTACGCATCCAACCTATTGAGTCTGAACGGGCCCGGTATGAAATTGCCGACAGATTGCTGCAAGACGCTGATCCGGAAAAAGGTCTTCAGGGGCCGCTGTGGACTGCTGCACGCGCTTTGCAGAGAAGCGCAAGGGCTGCGCGAAACGTTCTGACGGACCTTTCAATCCAGGAAGGAGATCTAGGCGAAAGGGCAGAACGAGCGCGATTGGCCGCGCTCGAAGACCCCGGGGACAGCCGCCTCGACGCACTTCTCGACATTCTTGCAGATCAATGGAATTCAGCAGCTGACCGAGCCTTCATCGTCGTCTGTGGCGACAACCCTACGATCGATATGCTCCGCACGACACTACCTCGTTATTTCCCTGATCTGGCAGGAGCGATTTCGGTGATGCGGCGCCCTGCAACAAGTGAACTCGACGGTGTCGCTAACCTTCGAGAGGTTCAGGAAACTCTCGCCCCGCTACTCGCGGGCGAGAGCAGGCTGCTCCTTGTGGGTGACTGGGTGCAGGCCGGACTGAATTTACATCACGTCGCCCAGGGTATCATTTTCTTCTCGCTGCCTTGGGAAATCGACAGCATCGATCAGCTAATCGGCCGCATCGACCGCCTTGGCGGCTCGAAATCGCGGAGCCGGAAGCAGAATACTGTCGATATATGGCGCATCCTTATCGAGGGTTCGCAGGAAGCCGCAATTGCGGATATGGTTGCTTCGTTGGGCGTGTTTGATGCGCCGATGCCGCCACTTTCCACTGACGAACTGCAACAGGTTCAAGCCCTGCTGGGCAAAACAGCAAAGTCGCGAAAAGTTCCCAGTTCGATTGCGAGGCTTACTGGTAACGAAACCGGATTGGCGACCCGACTTACAGAGCAAGATCCGTATACAACAGAGCGGGCGGTCAAAACGTTCTCTGAGTGGCAAGCGCTTTCTTGCCCGGCTCCAGCTATGATGCAAGATATCGCGCGGCCGCAGGACACGCCCGTCAGAAGAGAAGAACGCGCCTTAGGGACATGGCTTCAAGCCATTGGGAAATCTGATGATTTCGACGTGAGTTCGCGCCGTGACACGTTAGACGACTATCGCTTCAGGACGTTGTGGTACTATCGTGAAGTCGCCACCGGACGCGCGGGCGACAGCCCATTTCAGCTGCCAGCTTCCTCCCGTGATAACTGGATGTCCGATCATATTCCCTTCATATATCGGCGCTCAGATATTGGAACTCCGCCACGAAAGGCTGTGTTCACGGATGAAGGCGAAGAAACGGCCAGGCCCTTGCATTTCCTTGACCATGGGAGCGTTGTCCATGATTCCTTGCTTAGTGGATATGCAAAAGCCATCAGCAGTCAGTTCGGACCCGATACACCGGTTGTGCAAACGAGCGTTATTCTTCCGGAAGGCCACCCAGCTCGGAAAGTCGGATCTCTTGCGTTCCTAGCGGTTTCGACGCTTGACCCTTTCCCAGATCAACTGGTGCCGGGCCTTTGGTCTTCGGGAGCTAGGGCGCTTCTTGACCGGGCGACAACTGACGCACAGAGAAGCTCGCTCCGTGAAGACCGGAAGGCTCTACAAGCACTTTTCCACGCACTACAGCGCAGGGTGCGTCTTGTAGTTCCGGGAAGATTGATCCGAGAGGGGGTTGTAAGAAGTTCAGACGGGTGGAAACGCATGAACGCTGAGGATGTTGACCAATGCCTTCAACCAATTACGGCGTCTACCGACAAAGCGATGGCCCGTGGCCGAAGGCCCATGTCAAACTTCCTAAAGCCTGAGGTGGCCTCCGCACTTCGCTCAAATCAGTCGGAGCTCGTACGAGCTGAAGCGCATCAGTTTTATCACGATAGCGTTGCACAGCTCTTCCCGGTGCTGGAAGAGTTTGCCACCCACGTTTCCAGTCAATTCGAAATTGAAATCCGGAACCGAGAGCTCAGACTGCAACGACGCAGAAATTCGCAGCCTGAAGGCGTGCCCATCGAACTCTGGCAGGGCCAGATTTCCGCGCTCGAGCGCTCGCTTGAAATGGCACGCCTAAATGGCACTGAGGCGATCAGTTTCATCCAGGAATTTGGAGCGGGGCGATTGAAACTTCCGCAGCCGGAACCGTTATGCATCCTGTTGTCGCTAGTCAGCGATCAGTGATCAGGATCGGAGTACGTCCTCGTCTAAGACACCGCCAATCGAGCGGGGGGATTTAACACAATAGCCCTACTGGGTCTCTGGAGGCGGCCCCAAGGTAAGGATTCGTCCGTTGCTCCAAACCAGCGCTTCATAGCACACCTCTGCGCCAGCGCCCCCAATCCAGCCTCCGTCACGTCCAATCAGAAGGATACTGTCTGGCCCCCAATCGATGAGGCGCCAAAGCGTCTGGTAGCTGAAGTTCAGTTTTAGTCCGGTCTCTTCGTTCAATCGTCGCTTTGCATCAAACCAAGTCTTCAAGGGTTCACCGGGAAAACGAAAGGCTGAACCGGCGTCTATATCGTCCTGTTCAATGTCTTCGGTGACGCTGTCGCCGGTCTCAGGAGACGTAGACGGCCCGAACGCCACAGGACGAGATCATCACGACTTACTTTCATCGCTCGTCTCGACGATCTTGCTATCTATAGAGCAGCGCGCGCATCGCCTCTGCAGGGCCTGATTGGGCCTACTGCAGCACACAACCAGAATTCAACATAATGGCGCTTACCGATCGTGCCGAGCTCTGCACGCGTTACCAACGACCAAAGCTGTACGGATCCTTCGGAAGTGCAAAAATGTCCTCAACGCTGTTTAGTGGATCCAACTCTTCCGCTTTCGCCCCAGCCCACTCCAGCCATTCGTCAATAGATTTCCCGTCAATTTCGACAATCTCTCTGCTGGCCGAAGCAACTCTAACTTCTTCTATGAAGCTCCTGATTTGCCGTGATAGGCTTCGGTCCTGAGCTTTCGAAATCAAACTGCCCGATCGTTGGGCATCGAGCTTTTCTAAGCGCTCACGCTCCGCGCGCTCTGCACGTTCTTGTTCGTACTTTCGTTGCCACTCTTCGTGCTCTTTCCGTCTTTTTAGGAGCTCAGGTTCGGCGGCCAAAACGCGGGCGATGAGTTTAAACAGCAGTTTATCCGCCTTGCGTTTTTCGGTCTCAATGTAGTCTTTTTGGGAAATACCCCAGCCCTTTATGGAAAACCGTAGGAAACCCGACGGGTAAAGCCCGGCTTGGTGATGTTCAGGAAAAGCCGTCCACCCCTCATCATCCGGACCGGCCTTCAGTTTGCGCATCATTTTTTGTGCAATTGCTACTTCGAGCTTCTCGCCTGACACCTCCAGTTCGATTGAGCCTTTCACGTGGCTGGATTTGACTGCAAACCCATGCTTTTCAACCGCCTTCAGAAACGCATTGGTAACGCGGAACCTGTAGCTGTCTTTCTCCGTTAAATCTGAAATTGGATCCCGGACGTACCACGAACTGCGCGAGTTTCGTCGTTCTGTGCGTCGTTTTGATTGATCCGCTTTGTGTTTCGCCACCCAACCGGCAACAACAGGGTGCAAGCGCCGCAGATCTTCCGGGATCTGGAAAACTTCAATCTTTTCCTCAAGTGCCTTCGACGCTTGGCGCGCCTCCTTGATGGCATCGGGTTGCGGTTCACTTGAACGTATTACGATAATCTTGGAGGAACCGGCTGGGGGCGCTGGAAGAGGGGCTTGCTCGACTTTCTTTCCCGCCTCAAGTTTGGCCCAGTAACCGCGCGGTGGCCGAGGTATTTCAAACTTTCTGCAGATTTTCGCCAGACCCTGATCGGAAAGCCCGAACTCCTCTGCTAACCGAATGATAGGCTTTTGCCAGACCAAACTGTAGAGTTCTTCCCTGCTGAGTTTTGAAACCTGGCTGCCTTCCTTTATCCCCACGAGTTCCCCCTAAAAGCCAAACAACCCGCATGATCGAAATCAAGAATTTCCCTGTTCCACAAGTTAGGGAATTCACCTTCATCTAATTGAAATGTCTGCCTTTCTCCAGAAATGGCGGCGCAGAACAATCCTGAAACACACCATTTCCCTGTAAACTTCCCTGTTTTCAGGGAAATTTGGGGGAGAATGGATAGCTGGAAACTGCCCGCACAGCCACCTTTTCCAGAAATTTTACCGTACGGTATGAATCGCAACTTGTCCGGTTAGAATGCCAACTTTTGTCAGGCGAGAACGCAACTTTCAGCGGATTTGATGGTGGGCTCTCGGCCCATTTGGCTGATTTGAAAACTTCCAAAAACCAACGCGGCACATGCGGCCTAGTGGCTTAGACATCGGCACCTGGCCAAAAAGCGGAAGTTCGCTGCAATTGCGAATGAAGCAAGCCGGTCAGTGAAAAGCAGACATTGCGCACACGAGCTTCATCGAACCGGTATAATCCCTGACCTGACCGGTCGCCTCGAAAACGTTCAGCGGGCATCCTTTGCCAATCAAACAAGTAAAATTCCTCGAACTGTTAGAGAACAGGTGAGCATCGGAGCACCGGACATTTAGTGCGGTCAAAAGAGTAATCTGATGAGTTTTTCGATTTTTTTCATTGCCGAAACCGGTTTCGGAGCGAACAAATAGTGAAATGAGACCGAATCCCAGTCTACTGAAGCGCGAATCTTCGCTCCGTCGCGATCCCTCCTCCCGAAGGGTGAAGCTGGACGAGTTGGCTGATCACCTCGGTCTTTCAAAGAGCACCGTGTCGCGCGCTTTGAACGGGTATTCCGACATCTCAGACTCCACCAGAAAACGGGTCGAAACTACTGCAAGGAAGATGGGCTATCGCCCGCTTAGCCACGCGCAGGCGATCCGCACAGGGAAAGTGCGTGCAATTGCGATGGTCATTAACAGCGGGGAACCGGACCGGCATAATCCGTTTCTGCAGGACTTTCTGGCAGGCGCTTGCGAAGGTGCCAGCGCATTCGATTGGACGATGACTATCTCAACGGCCAAGTCCGAAGAGGATATGCTCAACGTTCTGGGGCGCCTTGTGGAAGAGCGCAAAGCGGATGGGTTTATTCTGCCCAGGACGGAAGTCGACGACCCTCGTATCAAGTATCTAAGCGCGTTGAATGTTCCATTCATACTCTATGGTCGAACAGGATACGGGCAGGCGGAAACTTACAGCTATACATCTTGGTTTGATATCTCAGGTGAGACGGCAATCTGTAGCGCCGTCAGCCGTTTGAGCGGCTTTGGCCATCGTCGCATCGGCTTTGTCGGCAGCGATCCGAAATTCAACTACAGCCACCTTCGACGCGATGGCTATCTCGAAGGTCTGAGGGCCGCTGGCCTGCCTATCGATCCTGAACTGATCCGCGAGGGCGCGCGCACCCGTGATGAAGGGGCAATCCAGGCGCGAGCTTTGCTGGAATTGGAGAGTCCGCCGACCGGGATCGTCTTTGCGACTGATCTGGCGGCATTGGGATCATACACTGTTTGCGCCGAGTTTGGCCTGCAAATCGGTCAGGATGTCTCGATCCTTGGGTATGACGGCATACCCGAAAGCCAATACGTCAGCCCGGGTCTTACGACATTCAGCGTCGATTCACAGCGGGCTGGCGAACGCCTTGCTGAAATGCTCATACGGCAAACCCGTGGAGAAGCACCGGAAAGCCTTCGTGAGCTGAGCGAAGCCGTTCTTTTAGAACGGGAATCCGATGGACCACCGCGCCTGACACCTGAAGAGTTGGCGCGAAAAATTACACAATTCAAAAATGAAAATCGGGGAGGAGACCGATCATGAAACTTACACCAAAGGCATCTCGACTGATGCTTGGCACATCGCTGGCGCTGGCCCTGGCAGCCGTGTCGGCACAGGCAGACACAATTCGTTTCTGGACAACTGAGGAGCAACCAGAGCGGCTCGCAAAGCAGCAGGAAATGGCGGACCAATTCAAAGCGGAAACCGGCACCACCGTTGAGGTGATCCCGGTCACCGAGACCGATCTGGGCACGCGAGCGACCGCAGCCTTCGCAGCAGGAGATCTGCCTGATGTCGTCTATCATCCGTTACAATATGCGCTGCCCTGGGCCGAAGCAGGTATCCTTGACACCGAAGCTGCGACAGAGGTGATCGAAGAGCTGGGCGCCGACACATTTGCACCCGGCGCATTGGGTATGGCGGCCTTTAATGGCGAAACAGCCTCAGTACCTGTCGATGGTTGGACGCAAATGGTTGTCTACCGCAAAGACCTGTTTGACGAAGCCGGGCTGGATGCGCCCAACTCGTTTGACAGCGTATTGGCGGCGTTGGAGAAACTGCACAACCCGCCTGAAATGTATGGCTTCGTTGCAGCGACCAAAGTCGATGAAAACTTCATGAGCCAGGTGCTGGAGCATGTGTTCCTCGCCAATGGCGTCTCGCCGGTTGGCACTGATGGGTTCCAGCCGTTGGATGAGGCCAAGACAACTGAAGTTCTCGATTTCTATAAAGCAATCTCAAAAGCGTCGCCTCCGGGTGAGCTGTACTGGAAGCAATCGCGAGAGCTCTATTTCGACGGCAAGGCAGCAATGATCATTTGGTCTCCCTTCATTCTGGATGAACTGGCCGGATTGCGTGACAGCGCTCCGCCAACAATTAGCGACGATCCGACCTCAAGCGAATTGGCGAGCAAGACCGGTATTGTCACCAATTTCTCTGGTCCGTCTAACCCGGATGGCGCAGCCTGGGGTGACGTGCGGTATTTCGGCATTACCAACGATGCGGATACTGATGCAGCGATGGAATTCGTGAAATTCGCGATGGATGACGGGTACACCCAAACTCTGGCGATTGCACCAGAGGGCAAGTTCCCTGTTCGTCGCGGCAACGCCGACAATCCGACAGCCTTCTCCGAAGCATGGGCCGAGCTGCCTGTAGGCGTTGACCGCAAGGCCCCCCTGGGTGAGCTTTATGACCAAGCGATGATCGACGAGATCGTGGGCGGTCTGGACGTTGCACAGCGCTGGGGCGTGGCCGAGGGTCAGTTGGCGCTGGCGTCGAAGATGATCAACTCTCAGGCCATCAACCGCGTGGTCCGGCAGTATATCGATGATGAGATTGACGCGGCTGCCGCAGTTGCAGCCATGAACGAAGAGCTGGCCAAAGTTCAGTAATCAACCAGCACCTGCAGCGGCGTTCGCGCCGCTGCTCGCAACCCTTCGAGGTATCCCATGTCTTCGGCCACCCCACCGACCGGAACCGGGGCTCTTGCCAAACGCGAGGCGCGTCTGGCCTGGGCGCTGCTGGCTCCGACCGTGATCAGCGTGTCGCTTGTGGTGATCCTGCCCTTGCTGGCGATCATCTGGATCAGCTTCAAGCCGTTTACCCTGTCCGACCTGCGCCCGCCTGCTCCGGTTGTCCGTGAAAGCCTGCGCGGCTCTGGTGACGATCTGCGGATCGAATACCGTCTAAGGAACTCCAGCCAGGAATTCGCCATCGAAGGCGTGACCCTGACCGATGTGCTGCCCGACGGAGTTGCTGTGGGCGAGGTCACGGCACCCTGTGTTCTGGACGGGAAGGATTTGTTCTGTGATTTTGGAACCTTAGATGGCGGTCAACGTGAGCGTGTCCGCATCCCGGTCACAATCGACGGCGATCCAGATGCATTCGAAGAAATCGTCGAGGACTCCGAACCGCGCCTCACCGGAAGCGGGCCAAACGTTCTGACCAACCTTGAATTCAGCCTCGAGAATTTTGCCCGCGTCTTTGACGGCTCGGAATTCTGGGGCGTTCTCTGGGTCACGCTGTTCTATACGGTCTTCGGCACGATCGGCGCTTTGGTCATGGGCTTGTTCGCGGCTTTGCTGTTGAACAAAAGCTTTAGGGGTCAGGGGTTTATTCGTGGCCTCTACTTGTTCCCCTATGTCGCCCCTGTCATCGCCGTCGCTTTCACCTGGGTCACGCTTTTCGATCCCTTCTCGGGATCGGCCAACGCTTTGCTGGTGCAGATGGGGCTGAGCAGCGAGCCGATTAATTTCTTCGGTGAGCGCCCGCTGGCGCTGATCATGGTCACAGTGTTCGAGATCTGGCGCTACTTCCCGCTGTCCTTCCTGTTCATTCTGGCCCGGATGCAGTCAATCGACTCCAGCATGTATGAGGCGGCGGATATGGACGGGGCCTCTCCGTTCCAAAAATTCTGGCTGCTGAGCATCCCGCAACTACTGGGCATCCTGTCGGTCTTGTTCCTGCTGCGCTTCATTTGGACGTTCAACAAGTTCGACGACATTTTCCTTCTGACCGGCGGCAATGCGGGCACCCGCACGCTGACCGTGAACGTTTATGAACAAGCCTTTGCGATCTCGAACATCGGTGCAGGTGCGGCGGTGGCCGTCGTGATCCTGATGTGCCTGATCGCCTTCAGCTTTGTCTTCTTCCGCTTCATCAGCCGTGAGGAGGGTCTGTGATGCGCAAAGGGTATCTTACCGCTCCGGTTTTGGGCGCGCTGTGGCTAGTAGTGGTCGCCACCACCGTTGCCATCACCATGTCGTTTTCAACCGGGGCCGCTTTTCGCCCGCAAGTTCTGCTCTGCCTGATCTGGGGTGCGGTCGCCGGTTTGGTATATGTCCGCTTTCCCGCGCAGCGTGCTCCGGCCCGCCTTGGCATATCGGCGTTGTTGGGCCTGTCTGGGCTGACCGGGTTTGGCCCGGTTCTGATCGGCTCGGACACATCCCTGCAGGCGGTTTTGGTCACAGTTATCGCCATGGCCGTCGTCATGCACCTCTCCTTGGCGGCAATCCTGAAAGAAACGCCATTCGGAGAGCTCACGCGCCATGAATACGAAGAGGCGGTGATCCGCTTCTGCACAGGGTTCGGGTACATTTTCTTCACGGCAATCGTCGTGATCCCGTTCTACGTGATGGTCATGACCAGCCTGAAATCTCAACAGGCATTGTTGCAGAACCCGTTGGACTTCTCGGTCGACCTGTCCCAGGGCACCGACCTGTTCCGCAGCTATACCGAACTGTTCCGTGACTTCAATTTCGGGACCTACCTATGGACGTCTCTTTACGTCTCGGTCCTGACGGTATTCATCACGCTACTGTTCAGCGTGCCCGGAGCTTACGCGGTGGCGCGATTCCGGTTTCAGGGTCAAAAGGCGTTCTCGCGTTCGATCCTGTTGATCTACATGGTGCCGATGATCGTTCTGGCGCTACCGATCTATATCGCCTTCTCACTGACCGGCTTGCGTAACTCAATCCTCGGCATCGTCATGATCTATCCGGTCACCACAATCCCGGTCGCACTGTACATGCTGCAAGGATATTTCCGGGGTCTTCCGACCGAAGTGGAAGAGGCCGGGCTGATGGACGGTCTGTCGCGTCTAGCGGTGATCTGGAAGATCACCCTGCCCCTTAGCTTGCCGGCGCTGGCGTCGGTTTCACTTTATGTCTTCATGATCGCTTGGAATGAATTCCTGCTGGCTTTCATGCTGCTGGACGATCCGTCGAAATTCACTCTGACCCGAGGGGTCACGATGCTGAACTCCTCAGAAATTCCCCGTCAGCACCTGATGGCCGGTGCGGTGATCGCCACCGTTCCAATCATGGCGCTGTTCCTGGGGCTTGAACGTTTCATGACCAAGGGCCTCACAGCGGGGTCTGTCAAAGGATGACACAGATGAACCAACATACGAACCCCGACCGCGAGGCGCGCAATATCCTGATTGCCAACGATCGCGGCGGCTACACCATCCCGACCGAAGGTCTGTACCCATACCAGTGGAACTGGGACAGCGCGATTGCCGCGCTTGGCTTTGCCCAGTTCGACCTCGACCGCGCCTGGACTGAGATCGAGACGCTGTTCACCGGGCAATGGGCAGATGGCATGGTTCCGCATATCCTTTTCCACCAGCAGGATGAAGGGTATTTCCCCGGTCCCGATGTTTGGGGATGCAATGGCCCGATCCCGTCTTCGGGCATCATCCAACCCCCCATTGCTGCGACCATGGCTCGTAAAATCTGGGAACAGGATACCGCGTTTGGGGATACTCGCATGAAGGAGCTATTCCCTAAACTGTTGGCGTGGCATCGTTGGATCATGAAATGGCGCCTTGATGAATTCGGTGCCGTGTGCACGACCCATCCGTGGGAGGCGGGTCGCGACAACGCCCCTGATTGGGACAACTCCATGGCGCGCATGGATGCGTCGGATGTTGGGGAATACCAGCGCCGCGACACCAGCCACGTGAACAGCGACGACCGGCCTACAAAGTTCGATTACGACCGATACATCAAGCTGGTTCAGATCGGCAGAGATGCGGGATGGGACCAGCAAGCCCTGTTGTCCCTGAACCCGTTCCGCGTCGCCGATCCCACTATGACGTTCACCACTCTTCGTGCTGCACGGGACTTGCTGATGATCAGCGAGAAGCTCGGACTGGAGGCCGAGTGCCTGAGTGAGGATATTGAAACGCTGGAATCCGGCGCGCGCTCGCTTTGGAACGAGGACCTTGGGAGCTTCGACTCCCGTGACGCGCATACCGGGGAGATGGCCGACAGTATTTCCAACGCGTCATACTTGTGTTGGTACGCTGGCATGGAGTCTGATCGGATGCTTAAGGGATTGAAATCAGTTCTGGAAACTGTGCCTTACCCCGTTCCAAGCTATGATCCGGATATGCCGAAATTCGACGCACGTCGTTACTGGCGAGGTCCGACCTGGGCCTTCATGAACATGATGATCGGGTTTGGCCTGGCGGATATGGGGCATGCACAACAGGCAGAACAGCTGCGCCAGAAAACTGCCGAACTGATATCCGGTTATGGGTTCGCAGAATACTTCGACCCAAAAACCGGCAGTCCTGCGGGTGGCCAGGCATTCACGTGGACAGCCGCTGTCTGGCTTCACTGGGCAGGGAGGGCCTGATGGGTAGCATCGAACTAAAATCAGTCGAAAAATGGTTCGGCTCGGCACAGGTCATCAAGGGCGTAGATCTCAAGATCGAGGAGGGTGAGTTCATTGTCTTCGTCGGCCCGTCCGGCTGCGGGAAGTCTACCTTGCTGCGTATGATTGGTGGGCTCGAAGACATCTCGCGCGGGTCTCTGTTGATCAATGACAGCGACGTTACAGATCATCCGCCATCAAAACGCGGGCTGACGATGGTGTTCCAATCATATGCGCTGTACCCGCACCTGACGGTTGCTGAGAACATGGGGTTCTCGCTGAAAGTTGCCGGTGTTCCAAAGGCCGAGATAGCCGAACAGGTCAACCGGGCCGCAGAGGTTCTCAAGCTGGGACCATTCCTTGAGCGCAGACCAAAGGACCTGTCTGGCGGTCAGCGGCAGCGGGTGGCAATCGGAAGATCCATCGTACGTGATCCGACGGCGTTCCTGTTCGATGAGCCGCTTTCAAACCTAGATGCAGCGCTTCGGGTTGAGATGCGGTATGAGATCGCCAAACTTCACCAAAGCCTCAAGCGTACAATGATCTACGTGACGCACGATCAGGTAGAAGCCATGACACTCGCCGACCGGATTGTGGTGCTGGAATACGGGAAGATCGCGCAGGTCGGTACTCCGCGAGAGCTTTACGAGCGCCCTGCCAATCTGTTCGTGGCCCAATTCATCGGCAGTCCAAAGATGAATATCCTGCCCTGCACGATTGAAGGCGGCACTTACAAGCTGGAGCACGGTCGTAGTGGTGGGTTTGATCTATCAGGAAACGCAACCAAACTCGGCGTGCGGCCTGAGCATATTGAGGTAGTCGCAGCTGGTGATGGCCAAAGCGATGGTATCATTGAGGTAATCGAGTATTTGGGCGCAGATACTTTCCTAATCGTTGATAGTGGCGGCGAAGAAAAAGTTACGGTCCGCCTAAATGGAGATACGGACCTAAAGCCTGGGGCGACGATTGGTCTGCGCTTCCCAACCGACAAACTACACTTTTTTGATGAAAACGGGCAGGCTCTGGGGCTTGGATAGCAAATTCACCGATCAGCCACTTCGGTTATCTCAAAGCGCACAGGTTTCTGCGTCTCACTCTGAAGGACCGAAGTCCGGTCCTTCATTAGACTAGATACAATGACATCAACGACCTTTATCTTTACCAGGTCGCGACCCCGCAACTTGCTATCGATTGTCATGTTGAACAGCGCGAGGTCGCGATAGTTCTCTGCCAATTCAAACCGTACCCAGATTGCCCAGTCATGCTTACGTTTCAGTGGCCGCTTCTGACCTACGAAGCGGCCCTTGTTCCAGGCTGGCCGAAGTGCGCGAATGGCAGGAAGACTTGGTATTTTCCATGACTGATCCTCTGATCCGCCATGCCCACCAAAAACGACAACCCGACGTTGGCACAGACCTCATACCGCAGGATGCCGCGCTGCTTCCGATGTCAGGAACCAATCCATAGCTGACATTCATCGCCGAGCTTAGCAAACTCCGAGATGTGGATAATTCTGGCCTCCAGCACCTGATACAAAACCCACTTCTACTTCCGGGTTTATCATTGCGTGGTTATGCCAGAAAGGAAGACTTGCGTTGCCCTTGTTGCATGATCCTCAAGTTCCGCGTTGGTTGGATGTCGCACGTCCAACAGGGCCTCATCCTGAAATGCGAACAACATGGCGGTCCATAAGCGGATCATGTGGGCAGGATCATGGATTTGAAGCCGCTCAGTAAAGAACCGCCGCAATCGCTCTTCGGTTCCGGCGGGGCCGACCGAGAAGAAAGCCTGAATCATCTCAGGGGCACGGGCACTCTCCGAGACAAGCAAACGGAAGGTGCACAGGTGTTCTTTGGTCAGGTGGGCCTGCATGAAACTGACGGCAAAGCGGCGCAGCGCCTCCTGGGTGTCGGGAAGGTCGAGATGATCGCTTGCGTTGTCATCATGCCTTGCACCCATCGCTTTCAAGGTTTCACGGAACAGGTCAGCCTTGGACGGATAATAGCGATACACCGTTTGCTTGGTCACACCGGCCTGCGCGGCAATAGCGTCCATGTTGGCGTCTGAAAACCCGTCAGTCAAAAACGCTTGTTCCGCAGCCTCAAGGATGGCGTGGCGCTTTTGCTCTCGTTTAGCTTCCATTTTGCCCATGAGCTGGCCCTTCAAGTAATCATACCAATAAGTATGACAATATTGACTCCACCTCAAGAATCATTATGCATACTTGCCAGTATGATTTTAGGAGCCGCAACATGACCGACACGTCAATCCGCTCACCATTCGGTAGTGCCCAGATGACAGGCGTCCTGATCGCTCTGGCCGGGGCCACGCTGATGAGTTTCGACGCGATCTTCATTCGCCTGTCCGGCGTGAGTGGCTTTGACACGGCCTTTCTATTTGGCCTGTTCACTGCCCTATCCATGTCGATCTTCATTCAACTGCGCGAGGACAAGCGGCTGATCGGAACACTTAGGGCAAGTGGTTGGCCCGTCATCGTTTCAGGCCTACTGATGCTGGGAAGCGCGACTACTTTGATCTTCAGCCTCAAGAACACTTCGGTCGCCAATGCCATCGTAATCCTCAGCACATCCCCCGCCTTGGCCGCGTTATTCAGTTGGGTCTTTCTGGGTGAGGTGACACGACGCGCCACCTGGATCGCCATTGCAGCGGTGATGGTCGGCATTGCCATCGTCGTGTCCGGTTCGTTCGGATCAGGTAACCTTCTTGGAGATGCACTGGCGCTGATCGCGGTCAGCTTTGTCTCGCTGAACATGGTGCTTTTGCGTCGATTTCAGGCTGTGAGCCGCATGGCGAGTGTCGGCATGGGCGGTTTATTTCTTGCCATCGTGATGGTGTTCCTGGCGACACCGTCGACCTATAGCGCAAGCACTTGGGCGGTCATGGCCGTGATGGGATTGTTCACTGCGCCGTTCGGGAGGGTCCTGTCGCAAGTGGCCACCCGATACATCACCGCACCTGAGGTGGGCATGATCCTAATGGCCGAGGCGGTTCTGGCCCCGCTTTTCGCCTATGGGGTCTTCGGGGAAATCCCGCCACTGGTCAGTTTTGCAGGCGGGGGCGTCATCCTTGTGACACTGCTGACTCACACCATGCTGGCAAACAGACCTTCGAAGTGAACGGGCGGACAATGACATTCGATCTGACGTTCATCGGCCATATCGAAACACCGTTTCAGTCGTTGGGCGATTGCCCGAACAATGTGCAGGCCGATGGCCCACGATGCGATATCGTTTTGGGTTCTCGGTTTGCACAAGGGCTTTTAGGCCTGGAAACCGGGCAAACTATCCTCGTGCTTTACTGGCTGGAAGGCGTTGATAGGAACCTGCTTATTCAGAATCGGGGCGGCCGGAGCGATAGCATCCCGCGTGGCGTCTTTGCACTGCGCTCTCCTCACCGCCCCAACCCGATTGCAGCGGCGCGCGTCCAGATCGAAGCGATCACGGACGGGCGCATCAAGGTAAGGGGCATGGATTGTCTGAACGGGACCAGGCTGCTCGACATCAAACCGGACACGAAGTGATGCCCTATTGTCTGGACGATGAACCGGATGAGCTCATGGTTCTTTGCAGCGTTTCGACCTGATGGTCGATCCTGTCCAACTGCGCCTGTTTTTCGGAGGCGTTCAAGAACGAAGCAGCAAAGGAATTCTTGGCTAATTGGATGACGTCTTTTTCGCTGAGGTTCAAGCTCTTCTGAACGGCGCGATAATTGTCATTGATATAGCCGCCGAAATAGGACGGGTCATCCGAGTTGATTGTTACCAAAAGACCTTCATCCAACGCCTTTTTGACCGGGCTCTTGGTCAAATCCGGGATAACTTTGAGCCGCCAGTTGGAAATAGGGCACATTGTCAGCGGAGTTTTCTGACGAGCCAAGCGCGACACCAGCGCTGGATCATCCAGAGCTTGGTTTCCATGATCCACACGCTCTATCCTGAGCAGGTCGAGCGCTTCCTTGACGTTTTCCGACGTGCCTTCTTCGCCCACATGGGCAACGGGCACAAACCCCTCTTCCCGCGCCGCCTTGAAAACACGCTCAAAAGTCGCAGGAGGGATGCCACGTTCTGTGCTGTCCATGCCGAAACCGTGGATGTGCTCTTTATGCTTCTTCGCGCTTTCCAAAGCGGTGAAAGCATGCTCTTCGGGCAGGTGGCGCACGATGCACATGATCAGCTTGGACGAAATACCGAACTCCCTTGCCCCTGCCTCAAGCGCGCGTGTGATCCCCTCGACAACAGTTTCAAAGGCGACGTTTCTGTCCATATGCGGCTGGGGGTCAAAGAACAGTTCAACATGTGTCAGACGGTCTGCATGCACGCGGGTCAGGTAAGCCCAAGTCAGGTCAAAGAAGTCCTGCTCAGTAACAAGCACGGACATTCCGAGGTAGTACAGATCCAGAAAATCTTGGAGGCAGTCGAACTCGTAAGCTCTTCGCACGTCCTCGACCGTCTCATAGGGCAGCGTTACCTTATTTCGACGGGCCAACTTCAGCATCATCTCGGGTTCCAAGGTTCCTTCGATATGAACATGCAGTTCTGCTTTGGGCAGATTATCGATCAAAGCGTTCGCTAAATTGCACATTTCACACGCCCCCCATTTACCTTTCTATAAAGGTATAATGATCGTTTACCTTTCTGTAAAGGTAAATTACGCTTGAAGGCGTAATAAGGGGATGCTCATGGCCGACCAGGTTCCAATTCGATCACTTCTCGAGCGGATCAAGCTCAACTGGCCTGAAGCAGCCTCGCCGGAAACCGACATTATTTTCTCGGTGATCCGTTTGAATGAACTGATCCGGGCGCGCACGGAGGAAGCCTTGGCCAGTTTCGATCTCACTCACGCAGCTTTCGAAGTTCTGGTCGCGCTTCGGGCGCAGCCGAAACCCCGCCAGCTTACGCCATCAGACCTCTGTAAGTCTGCGCTCCTGACTACAGGTGGTGCAGCCAATATTTTGGTCGACCTTGAGCGCAGAAGTTTGGTTACACGGGCCCCCAACCCAAGCGATGGTCGCAGTAAGATTGTGCAACTAACCGATACAGGCGAACACCTCATCGAACGTGCAATGAAAGAGGTGATGGAACACGACAAGCTACATTTTGAAAATTTTCGCCGCCCGGACGACATTGAAAGCATACGATGCGCGCTTTTTTCCGCGATGAGTAAGATTGAAACTTGAGTGCCGATGATGGGTAATGTGAGTTCAGTTGGTCGTCTAATTCGCACCCGCAGCGACGACTGAAGCAGACCTTCAGAACCAAGCCTCACAGTTTCCCAGATGCGCAACTTTGCCCTCAATGGCCGATCTATTGCGAGGAACGCTTTTTGCTCAATCCTTCCAAACGTTTTGCGGAATATTAACGAGTTGGCTCTGCACCCACTGACCTGCTTTGCCCAGACCGTGT
This sequence comes from Ruegeria sp. BI12, assembly GCF_056537985.1. NCBI lineage: Bacteria > Pseudomonadati > Pseudomonadota > Alphaproteobacteria > Rhodobacterales > Roseobacteraceae > Ruegeria > Ruegeria sp. BI12. The sequence goes on from NZ_JBQFSL010000002.1 coordinate 921,100, forward strand.
TGCTCTGTCCAGACAAGGTCAATCCCTTCCAGTGCATCGCTTTGCTGAAACGTGTATTCCATTTGAGCCAGCTTGTTCGATCTCAGCAATTCTCTGACAACTGGCAATGGCAATTCAGCCCATCCCAATCCACGCAAAACCAGCTCAAGGATCATTTGGGGGTTTTCCGCATACCAAATCGATGCGCTCTTGATTTCGCCGACCTGGCCGGGGATTTCACGTGAACGGCTTCTGAGAACCAATTGCCGATATTGCCTGAGGTCTCGGTGAGCGACACGATCCAGTTTTGCCAACGGATGAGATGTACCACAGACCGGAACCAATGCTGAATATCCGACCCCTCGAAACTGAAAACCGGTCGGGTAACTTTCCTGTTCGGTCATGAGGCCGAGTGTTGCACGCCCCTCTTTTAGCAATGTCGCCGTATCGTTTGGGCCAGTGGTCAGGATTTCAAGCGAGACGTCGGGAAACTCATTTGAAAAATCGCTTAATACATCCAAAATCGGTATCAGGTTGACCCCCAGCTCGACTGCAATGCTGACATTGTCCTCGATCCCTTCCGACATCGATGTCGCCTTGGCGTGAAATTCCTGGTTTCCGAGCAAAATGCCCCTGGCATATGGTAAAAGCGACTGGCCCGCCTGAGTGAGCGTCGGAGACCTGCTGCTTCTGTCAAAAAGCTGAAGATCCGTATCAATTTCAAGGTTGGCGATTGCAGTTGATACCGCAGACTGGGCTTTCTTCATCTTCCGCGCGGCTGCAGAGAAGGAGCCAAGCTCTGCGGCCAGTACAAAGGCCTGCAAACTCTCAGGTGACGGCATCGTATACCTATCTGATATTTAGATAGTAGTTAACTATAATTATCTAAAAACCTCAATAGAACACAATCCAACAATGGAGTTGGAAATGTCGGACAAAGTCACCTTAAGAACGGGCAAGGATCGTCTTCGCTATACAATCAGTTTTGAACTGTTGTTGATGGCTTTCTTAGTGCCTGTCGGCGCAGCTTTTTTTGACAAACCGGTTGCTGAAATCGGCGCGCTTGGAGTGGTCCTCGCAGTCAAGGCCATGGCTCTAAATCTTATCTATAACTGGGCTTTTGACAGGATTGATGCCCGTGCCGGGCGCGTTGCCAGTCAACGCTCGCATGTTGGGCGGATACTGCATGCAATGGGGTTTGAAGTTTCGTTGGTAATAACGTCACTTCCTATCTACGCTTGGTGGCTGGGCATTGGGTTATTGGAAGCGCTAATGACGGATATCGTCGTCACGTCTTTCGTCGTTGCCTATACCTATTTTTTCACTTTGGCATATGACAGGTTGTTCCCGCTGGAAACCAAATCGGTTTAGATGATTCAATCGAATTGCCTTACCGATATGTTTTCGCACAGCATTATCCAAATTGATCTCAACACTGCCGTACTCCGCGTCGGGCGTTTGTGGCACATCGCAGCCTGTAACCGACATTCTCGACCAATTTTTTGAAATTTCGTAAAGCGCGAAAAGAAAGAGTTTTCAATGCTGGTTCGAGGCGTGCAGAATTGCAGTAGTTTTTCGAATTGACCTGACTTAACGGCAGGTTTGACCGAACAATCCGACGACGCGCTATTTCGAAGATGTTGCGAGAACTTGATCCGCGATCCAGTCGAACACAAGCCTGGGCCCCCTGCCCGAGTTGGTATGACTTCGTGACATTACATAACCAGCGTCGCTGAAGACTAAATCGTCCGTAACAGTCACCAGTGACCCCTTATTAAGCAGATCGTCAATCAATCCAATCCAGCCCAACGCGACACCTTCACCAGACAAAGCAGCCTGGGTGACCATGTCATAGTTGTTGAAACTGATATAATTTTTCTTTCTTTCGCCCGTTACGCCCAAACTATCAAACCATCCTTGCCAGGTTTGCCACTCTGCGGTTGCAGGTTTTGACAGACTCAAAAGTTGAACATCCAGCAAGTCCGCGGGATTTTGGATTGGCCCAATCTTCTCTAATAGCTGAGGACTGCAAACAGCGGCGACAATCTCTTCCAAGACTAGTATTTCATCAGGTTTGATCCGGTCTTTGGGCGCAACATGGATACGAATGTCGCAATCGGTATCATCCTGGCTGGGCGGCACATTTGAGGCCAAAATCTGAAATTCAATTTCATCCCCGATCTCTTCTCGGAGATAACCAAGACGCGGTAACAGCCAGAATGTTGAGAACGCAAAGTCAGCCGAGATTCGAACACTCGGTTTAGTTTTGCGTTCCAGCAAAGAGTTTACCGCATAGTTCATCTGCGTCATTGCGGGTCTGACCACATTCAAAAGCCTCAAACCCTCGTAGGTCAGTGAAACGCCCCGGTGTTCTCTTTTGAAGAGGACGACGCCCAGATCAACCTCCAGACCTTTTATCCGTTGCGAGATGGAGGACTGGGTCAGCCCGAGGGCGTCTCCGGCACTTGTGAAGTTTCCATGTTTTGCGACCATCTCGAACGCAAAAAGCGCCACAAGGTTCCGGCTTAGATTGGTATTAACTCTGTTAATGTCATCCATAATTACTCAGCTACTGCAAAAGGTAGAAAATTTATACCAAAAACTATGCCAATGGGCGCGAGTGCAGCCCTGTGAGAGAAACACGGGAGCCAATGATAACAATACAAGGCCGCGGCCATAAGAGCGGACAGCCATGCGATTAACGAAATTCGCATGCATACGCTGGCGCTAAAAGCTGAGAATTTCAGCAAATTTTTGAATCCCCGGACCCAGTGAGAACGGTGATGCGACTTGTGTGCATCGCTGGGCTCAGTGGTTTCCCGGCAATATGGGCGGTCAGGCTAAAACCAGCAGACAGTTCCAGAAGAATATCAAAGTCAGGGAGAAGTTGATTATGGCGATAAAGCCACCTCTTTCAGAACTTCCGATTAAGACCGCTAACAACGGTTTTTATCGGGGGTTCAGCGTAAACGTGACAGTTGTAAGTAAAATCATCATCAGTTTGTTAGTTGTCTGGTGCATCGTGTGGCCAACTCAGGCCGGCAGAATCCTGGGCGACTGGAATGCAGCCATCCTGGCCCAGTTTGCCGCGTGGTACATCTGGGTTGTCACCGGGTTTGTTATTGTCTGTATCGGTTTGGCCATCTGGCCGGCGGCCGGACGTCTGAACCTGGGTGTTCAGGGCGAAAAGCCCGAGTTCTCGAACTTCTCGTGGTTCTCGATGATGTTCGGTGCCGGTATCGGTGTTGGGATGCTGACATGGGCCGTTGCGGAACCCGTCGCGCATTTCAAGAACAACCCGTCAGTTATTCAGGGTGTTACAACAGCCCTTGACGCGGACAATGTGCGCACGGCTTATGTCTGGTCCTATCTGCATTGGGGTCTGGGCGCTTGGGCGTGCTATGCGATTGCCGGCCTTGCGCTGGCGTTCTTCAGTTATCGCCGCGGGCTTCCCCTGACGATCCGCTCGTCTCTGACGCCGCTCTTTGGCAAAGCGCTGTCGGGCAACCTCGGCCACCTCATCGATATCGTCGCTGTCGTTGCAACTATCCTCGGTGTGGCACAGACGCTTGGTTTTGGTGTTGAGCAATTCGTGGCGGGCCTGACGCGTATCGGAATTGGCGGTTTGGCACATTCGGATGGCTCGGCTACGACGTTGGGCATCATCGTCGCCTTGCTGGTCATCATGGGTGCGTCAACGCTGTCGGCGTTGTCCGGTGTTGGCAAAGGCATCAAATGGCTGTCGAACATCAACATGGCGTTGTCGATCTTCTTGCTGGGATTCTTCATCCTGTTTGGAGCTACGTTCTTTGGCGCTAAGGCATTCTTTGTTGGCATTTGGGACTATCTGGTCGCTCTGCCTTGGCTCAGCTTCAACGTCTATGCGTCGGACGGTGTCGAAGGGTCTGAATCCTTCCTGTTGGCACAATGGCAAGGCTGGTGGCCGGTGTTTTACTGGGCTTGGTGGATCGCATTTGCACCCTTCGTCGGATTGTTCCTTGCGCGCATCTCGCGCGGGCGCTCGATCCGTGAGTTCGTGCTGGGTGCGATGATCGTGCCGTCGCTGATGTGCTTTGTCTGGTTCGCCTGGGCCGGTGGTACAGCGATTGATTTGGAACTGAACGGCGGCGCAAATGGTGTGATCCTTGATGCGGCAAATGGCGACAAGATCTTTGCCATGACCACGTACATGCTCGCGCCAATCGCAGAGTTCCTTGCCTGGGCTATGGCGGTTGTCATCGTGATCTTGCTGATGACGTTCCTTGTAACCTCTGCTGACTCGGCCGTTCTGATCGTGAACACGATCAACGCCGCCGGTGACGAAGGACCCAAGGCACGCCCGCACATCATGTTCTGGGGTGCAGCGCTGGCATTGGTGGTTGGTGGTCTGCTGATCTCAGGCGGAACCGGGGCAATCCAAACCGCTATGGTAATCGGCGCACTACCATTCTCTATCGTGATGGCGCTGATGTGTATCGCGTTGATCAAAGCGATCTGGAACGATGGACGCCGCGAGGCCGCCGGGGTTGCATCAACTATTGATCCAGAAACATCAACGATGCCAGCCGAATAGTATTCGTGTAACCAACGGTGACCCTAGGACATGCCTAGGGTCACAAATATGATGGCAGCCTACAAAGAAATCCATCAAAAATTCGGGTTTTAGCGCCGCTTACTGACTGCTTGATCATAATCGAAATTGCGTCTTAGGTTGAACTTTGCAAAGTCAGCTTTCCGCGTTTTCTGACTTGTACGACCTAGATGTTACTCGGCAGCGAATGCCTCCTCAGACGGGCCGCACTACGGCAGCGGTGGGCAAGGTCGACCGGTAGGAAAGCGGTATCGATCGCCTCGAATTTGGGCGACAAGAGCGCGGCCTACCTGGACGAAGTTGGGGTTCCATACGGACAGTTTGAAAAAAGAAAATTATTTTCGAAGTTTTAAGATTGGAAAAGACTCTATTCCGGATCGGCTTCGACAGAAATGCCCGGAAAATAAGGCACGCCGCTGTAGTTGCGTAATGGGGCGACATCGAGACGTTGCTGCTAGCCGCCGGAGACACCGGTCAGGGAACTCTTGAATAACAGTGGTCGGCTTGGCAAGAAGAGGTTGTTCTAATTTTAGATCTGAGCGTCTTCGAGGCTCACAATTTGAACCTACCCGGGAAAAGTCCGCATAGGAATCTTCTTATCAGGTTGACAGAACGACGTCGCGAAAATCCCTGCATATCGGTAAGGTAGATTACCCACATACCTTCCAGCAAAGCCAACGTTCCGCTGGTGGCATCGTCTGCCAAGTTTGCGTCGCCCCCATTTTCTTGGGCTATCTCCGAGAACGCAAGCTGCAATGTCTCGACAAGCCTGTGATCCTGAGTGCTGCTGTAACGGGCAACGCCTGGGTGTGCGCTCGCGATGCCTCGGAATGCATGCCAGATTTTTGTACTCCGCGGATTGAGTAGCACTTCAGACAGATCCGCCTCGATCACAGCCATCACTCGGTCTTCGGGCGATGCATCCGAACCTAGGTCGGCCAATCTGTCCATCTCGGCATAATACTGAGCACTGAAATACTTGGCCGCCGCGGTCAGTAATTTGTCCTTTCCGCCAAAATGCAAGTGAATCATTCCGCGCGACAGACCGGAGCGTTCACAGATACGGCTGACCGAGGTGTCAGTCACTCCGATATCGGCAATCGTGTCCAGAGTCGCGTTGATCAGCAGTTGCCTGTTGGCTTCCGGATCCCGCTTAGAACCACGTTTTTTTTCATTGGAGTTTTGCACTTTTTCAATTTTTCCATTGGCTTACGAGAATCCCACAGCGACAGCTCACTGGAAGATTGACACGAAAGACCTTTCTGGCGCAACATCTAATGGACGATCGTCCATTAATGGCTCTTAATTTTTGGGAAGGGAGGTTGGGTGATCTTTCGTAGCGAAGCGTCCCGGGGCTATACCCTCAGCGCGCCAGCCACAGCCTACGTAGGCTTTCTGGTGGCGGCGCCATTGGTGATTCTGATCGCTTATTCCTTCTGGACCCAATCCTATGTGACGCTCGATAAGACCCCGACGCTGAGAAACTACCGCGACGCTTTTGCTGATCCGCTGGTTCGACATCTGATGCTAAGGTCAATCTGGATTGCCGGTGTCGTTACCGCAGTCACCGTCGCACTAGCCTATCCCATCGCTTACTTCATCGCGATGAAAGCTCGGAAAAAGACCATCTGGCTTCTGCTCATTACCATTCCGTTTTGGTCCAGCTATCTGCTGCGCGTGTTTGCCTGGAAACTCATTCTGGGGTTCAACGGTGTAATGAATTCCGCGCTTATGGCGCTTGGTCTGATAAGCGAACCACTCGACTTCCTGCTCTACAACGAATTCGCAGTCGTGCTGACACTCGCTCATGCCTGGGCACCCTTTGCTATCCTGCCGATATATGTCTCGTTGCAGAAAATCGATCCAAGCCTGCTGGAGGCCGCGACTGACCTCGGCAACAGTCCTTTGCAACGCTTTATGCGGGTAACGCTGCCGCTGACGATACCGGGGATCATTGCTGCTTGCCTGATCATCTTCATCCCCACAGTCGGTGACTATGTGACCCCCGCACTCGTCGGCGGATCGGACGGGAAGATGATCGCCAATCTTATTCAGGTGCAGTTTGGTGCCGCCAACAATTGGCCTCTCGGAGCTACGTTGTCGCTGATCGCAATGCTGTCGGTTGGCTTCGTCGCAATTGTGTTTGTCATTACCGCGACCCGGCTTGGGAGGCGGATCAGATGAGACGTCCTTCGACCCTGACAGCCTACGCTTTCTTGTATTTGGTTTTTCTGTACTTGCCGGTCCTTTTCCTACCCTTGTTCTCGTTCAACAGCGGTACAATCGTTGCCTTTCCGATCAAGGGTTGGACGCTGGACTGGTATCGGAAACTGGGCGAGCAGGATACGCTGATCCAGGCCCTTTGGAATTCGCTGGGCGTCGGCACGGTCGTCGCAATTCTATCTACCGCTATGGGGCTTTTTGCTGCTCGTGCATTTGTTCGCTATCGTTTTCGGGGACAGCGTGTAGCTGAAGGACTGGTGATGCTGCCTTTGGTTATTCCGGGCATTATCGTAGCTTCGTCAATGCTGGTTTTGTTTCTGTTTCTCGGTCTCAAGCCATCTCTGCTGACCGTTGTTCTGGGCCATACGTTCCTCGCCTTGCCGTTTTCCGTTTCGATCCTGAAGTCTGCCTTTGATGACTTTGACGCGTCGCTGGAAGAGGCATCTTACGATCTGGGCGTCGGCGTGTTCGAAACCTTCCGCCGCGTGACACTGCCGGTTGTTTCCCCCGGTATCATAGCCAGCATGCTGGTCACATTTACGGTCAGCTTCGACGAATTCGTCCTGGCCTTTTTCCTGTCCGGCAACCAGCCAACCCTGCCGGTCTATATCTGGAGCCAAATTCGTTTCCCGGCCAAGCTTCCAAACGTTTTGGCCTTGGGCTCTATCCTGCTGCTTACATCGGTTCTGCTTTTGGTACTGGCCGAGTATTTCCGGCGCCGCTCATCCGCATCAGAGGTCCAATGACAACCGGTAACATCATAGAACTCAGGGGCGTCGAGAAACGCTATGGCACGTTCCTGGCGGCTAGCGATATCAATCTCGACCTCAAAGAGGGTGAGTTTTTCTCGCTTCTCGGCCCATCGGGATGCGGCAAGACCACAGTGTTGCGGATGATCGCAGGTTTCCAAGAACCGACCGAGGGCACTGTGCTGATCGATGGTCAGGATATGGAAGGTGTCCCAGCCAACAACCGCCCAACAAACATGGTCTTTCAAAGTTACGCCATTTTCCCGCACCTGAACGTTGGGAACAACGTGGCCTATGGATTACGAGGCAAGGCCCCCAAAGCAGAGATCGACCAACGCGTAGCCGAAGCCCTAGAAATGGTCGAGCTTGGAGGTCTTCAGGATCGCGGCGCAAGTGAATTGTCGGGTGGGCAGCGGCAAAGGGTGGCGCTTGCCCGCGCGCTGATCATGCGACCCAAAGTGTTGTTGCTGGACGAGCCCTTGTCCGCTCTCGACAAGAAATTGCGCGAACAGATGCAGTTTGAAATGCGCAATCTGCAGCAATCCCTTGGCATCACTTTCGTGATGGTCACACACGACCAATATGAGGCGATGACCATGTCCGACCGCATCGGTGTGATGTTCGACGGACGGCTCAAGCAGGTAGACACACCGACAATGCTTTATGCCCGTCCTTGTGATCAGCAAGTGGCCAGTTTCATCGGTGAAATGAACATACTGCCTGCCCAGTTGTTGGGTGAATCCGGCGATATGTTGTCGATCGATGCAGCCGCCTTCGGGCGGATTGAGATCGAAAGAAATCCCAACGTTGTAACCAGCGCTAAAGACATGAACATCGGTATTCGCCCGGAACAATTGGAGATCACTGCTCAAAGGCCCGAAGACTACCCATCAACGGTTCAGGGCACTGTCAGCAACGTGGCCTTCTATGGCGAGAACATTCACTACCACATTCAGGTGGCGGGAACTGAGAAACCAATCTCGGTATCGGTTCCCAACTATTTTCACACGGTCGATTTCCAACGCGGAGACGCGGTCTGGCTTGGGCTTCAGGGGGCAAGCGTGATCGATCTTGGTACAGACACAAAATAATACAGTGGGAGGATAATATGAGACTTCAGGGAATTGCGGCCTTCGCATGCGCGACGGCAATAAGCACGGGAAGTGCCATAGCAGGTGGCGCCGATTTAACGGTTTTTGACTGGTCGGGATATGAAGATCCCGGGTTCTTTGCCAGCTACATGGAAAAGTACGGGAATGAGGCGCCAAGCTATTCCTATTTCGGAAGTCAGGAAGAAGCCTTTACGAAACTAAGTTCGGGGTTCACGGCTGATCTGGCGCATCCTTGTTCCGACGCGGTCAGAAAATGGGTCGCGGCCGATTTGATCCAACCTCTGGACGAAAGCAAACTGACCAATTGGGCCGATGTGTTGCCCGAGATCAAAGAAGTCGACGCAATTGTTTTGGACGGTCAGCTTTATATGTTGCCGTTCGAGTGGGGAAACACAGGGCTTATATATCGCACCGACAAAATCTCAGGCGATGACATCTCGCTGCAATTGTTGGCGGACCCAGCCTATGCTGGCAAGATCGCCATCCCGGATGCCGCGTCGTCTGCATATGCCCTGGCAGCGCTGGCTACTGGAAATGCTGACGATTACACCAATCTGAGCGACGAGCAATTCAAGGAAGCATCAGACTTCCTGCGTTCGATCCACCCAAACATGCGCTTTTACTGGTCCGATGCGGGTCAGTTTGATCAGGCCATGACCAGTGGTGAGATCGAGTTGGGCTGGGCCTGGAACCAGTCCGAGCTGAACCTGATCTGGAACGAAGTGCCTGCCGCTATGATGCGTGATGTCGACAAGGGCATCGCGACCTGGGCGTGCGGTTACGTGCATCTGAAGTCTTCCACAACTCCTGTCGATCAGGTCTATGATCTGTTGAACGCGCTCACTGACCCTGCCAGCGGTCAGTACATCATCGACAACTGGGGCTACCCACATTCCAACGCAAAAGCGTTCGAAGTTGCCGATCAGGCCAACATCGAAGCGTATGGATTCTCGGATCCAAAGAGCTTCTTCGAAGGCAGTTTGTTCTTTGACGCAGTTAACCCCGAGCTTGAGGCGAAAATGCTGGCCGAATTTGAACGGATCAAAGCCGGCTTCTAACACAACCACATTTCCGGGGCCTTATGGCTCCGGATCCCAAATACAGGAAAACGCGTGAACATGTCGAACGCGAACCCATATGCTCTGCTTTTTGAACCGGTTCAGATTGGGCCAGTCACAGCCAGAAACCGCTTTTATCAGGTGCCGCATTGCACGGGGCTGGGGCATGTCCGACCGCGGGCGGACGCCGCCGTTCGTGGGATGAAAGCCGAAGGCGGGTGGGCGGTGGTTTCCAATCAGGAGACCGAGATTCACCCGACCTCAGACCTGTCTCCTTTTGCCGAGGGGCGGCTATGGGACGGGCGCGATGTACCCGCGTTGCGGCTGATGACGGATGCGGTACATGCGCATGGGTCGTTGGCGGCCATTCAGCTGGTTCACAATGGCAATCATGCACAAAACCTGCTTACCCGCGCGCCGGTTCTTGCACCTTCCGAGATGTCCGTCGACACGACGCATCCCAAGCAGGCGCAGGCCATGGATAAGTCCGATATTCGCGAATTCCGCCGCTGGCACCGCGACGCCGCCTTGCGCGCGAAAGACGCCGGGTTCGACATCATTTACATCTATGCCGGCCACAACATGACGCTGGCACAGCATTTTATGCTGCCGCATATGAACCAGCGTTGTGATGAATACGGCGGGTCTCTTGAAAACCGGGTGCGACTGACACGCGAACTGCTGGAGGATACTCACGAAGCGGTGGGCGACAGCTGCGCCGTGGCGTTCCGTTTTGCCATTGACGAGATGATGGGCGTCAGCGGCATGCAGGCCGCGGAAGAAGGCCGCGCCGTGGTCGAACTTTTGTCTGACCTCCCGGACCTGTGGGATGTGAATGTAGCCGACTGGTCCAATGACAGTGCGACGACCCGTTTTCAGCCAGAAGACGGATATCAGAACGCGTTTTTGTCCCACGTCAAACAGATCACCCGCAAACCTGTGGTTGGTGTCGGTCGCCTGACGTCCCCCGACATGATGCTGTCGATGGTCAAAAAGGGAATTGTCGACCTCATCGGAGCCGCGCGACCTTCCATCGCGGACCCGTTCATTCCCAAAAAGATTGAAGAGGGCCGCATTGACGAAATCCGCGAATGCATCGGCTGCAATATCTGCGTCTCATCCGACAATTTGGGCATCCCGATCCGCTGCACTCAAAACCCGACGATGGGCGAGGAATGGCGACGCGGTTGGCACCCCGAGATCATCGCGCCGAAGAAGAGCAACGCGGACACTTTGGTTATTGGCGGTGGCCCTGCCGGTCTTGAATGCGCTACGCAGTTGGCAAGGCGAGGATATCAGGTGACCTTGGCTGAGGCGTCAGCCGAATTAGGCGGGCGGGTTACGAAGGAAAGCAAACTTCCCGGCCTCGCAGCTTGGTCCCGCGTCGTCGACTATCGCCTGAATGACCTAAAGCAGCGCGGCAACGTTCAATTGTTCACTAACAGCAGACTTGATGGCGATCAGGTGGCAGAGCTTGGCGTCGAACACGTCTTTGTGGCCACCGGCAGCCATTGGCGCACCGACGGCATAGGCCGTAGCACGCAACGCCATATGCCTCAGATCGAGCAAACCGCCAAAGTGCTGACGCCTGACGACATCATGAACGGCCTTTTGCCCCCGGATGGCCCGGTGATGATCTATGATGATGACCACATTTATCTGGCAGGGGTAATCGCCGAAAAGCTGGCGACTGCAGGATACCAGGTGGTCTTTGTCACGCCGGAGAGTTTGGTCTCAGCTTACGCCGTCAATACTTTGGAGCAGCCTCGCATTCAGGCCCGTCTGATCGAGCTAGGCATCGACATTCGCTGCAATCAGGTGCTGACGGCGGTTGAAGGTGACATGGCACGCATCGGTTGTGCTTTTACCGGTCGCGAAACAGGTATTCCTAGTGCCTCGACAATTCTGGTTACCGAACGCCATCGAGAAACAGCGCTCTATAACAGCTTGCGTGGGCTCGGGTTGAAGACCCTCGAACTTATTGGCGATGCCGCGTCTCCTGGACTGATCGTCGACGCAGTTTTCGCGGGCCATCGCGCCGCTCGCGATTTTGAACGCCCCAAGGCAGAAGCAGACAAGGACTGGTTTCGCCGCGAGATAATCGATTTGGAGGAAACGTGATGAACAGCCGACCGTTTGAGTTGGATGCGTTGATAGCCTCGCACCAGTACGGCCACGCCTTACCGCGCGGTTTTTATACCTCGCAAGACATCTATAACTATGACATTGCCCAAGTCTGGAACCGCAACTGGCTTTGGGCCGGGCATGTCAGCCAAATCCCAAACCCCGGTGACTACTTCCTGTTCGACTATGGCCCGGAGAGCATTATCGTTGTTCGCGACCGCGAAGGCGAAATTCGCGCTCATTTGAATGTCTGTCGCCATCGGGGTTCTCGCGTTTGCACCGAACAGTCCGGCAACACCCGTGTTCTTGTTTGCCCCTACCACGCCTGGACATATGAGCTATCGGGAAAACTTCGTGCAGGCCACAACATGGGGGAACACTTTGACCCGTCCAAATTCGGGCTCTTTCCCGTTCAGGTGAGTGTCTTCAAAGGCCTGATTTTTGTCTGTGCCGATGCAAACACGCCATCGCTTGATCCTGTCCTCAGCCAGCTTTCACCATTCGTCGAACCCTATGGCTTGAACGATCTGAAAGTGGCGCATACGGCGTCCTTTCCAGTTCCCGCGAATTGGAAACTGGCGGTTGAGAATTATCTTGAGTGCTATCACTGCGGGCCAGCGCACAAAGAGTATTCTCGCTCTCATAGCCTGAAATCCCCGCAAGACATGGCTGGATTGGTCGAACCGCTAAAAGCAAGGGCTGAGGAAGTCGGCCTGACACCTGGTGAATTGGCGCTTGTCGGCGCGGCCGCGCCCACCCCGTTCACGAGCGGGTACTATCGGCGTTACCCGCTCTATCAAGGCTATAAAACTGGCAGCAAAACGGGCGAAGCACTTGCGCCTTTGCTTGGAACCCTAAAAGGTTTCGACGGTGGCGCAACTGACTTTGATGTCGGCCCGTTGAATTGGTTCCTGATCTATTCGGATCACATGGTCGGCTACCGCTTCATTCCGCGGGGCCTACAGGAAACCGACATTCAGGTGGTCTGGTTGGTTCGCGCTGATGCTGAAGAAGCCCAGGATTACAACAAGGAAGACCTGACCTGGCTTTGGCATGTCACATCTTTGGATGACGAGCGCATCATTCGCCACAACCAGTCGGGCGTAAACTCTCAATACTTCAAACCGGGCCCCTTGGGCGAAATGGAAACCTCGATCCAGGATTTTTACGATTTCTATTTCACCATGATCAGCCCGGAACCAGAACAAAGGATGGCCGGTCATGGCTGAGGCAAAATCACGCCGTCGCGGTGGCGGCGGGCGCGCCGCACGCATAAAGGTGCAAGAGGCAACCACGGGCAATGAGGCCGTACGTGGGGGTCTAAGTGGCGGACGCTACAAACCGCTAACTCAAACAGATATGGAGAACATTCACCAAGCGGCCTTAACCGTTCTGGAAAACACCGGCGTTACCGACCATTTTCCAGAACTGCTTGATCTGGTGCTTCCCAAAGGCGCGGTGATGAATGACCTCAATCGGCTGTGCTTCCCCCGTGCCCTGATGGAAGACATCCTGGCTGGCGCCGCCAAGGAGTTTTACGTCCATGCCCGCGGAGAGCGAGAAGGCAAAGACGACATGCATTGCTCGGCAGAAAGCGTTTACTTCGCCAACTCTGGCACTGCCGTCACAACCTTCGATTCACAAACGAAGTCTTATCGCCCTTCGGTCCTGCGCGATGTCTATGACTTCACCCGCCTGGTGGACCGTTTGGACAACATCCATATGCTGGGCGACACAGTTTTGGCCACTGATGTGACCGATGATTTCGCCCACGATATGAACACTATATATGCAATGCTTGCAGGCAGCCAAAAGCCTGCCTGTCTGACCTTTCGCGACCGCAGCCATATCCCGCATGCCATCCGAATGTTTGATTTGGCTCAGGGTGGTGAAGGCGCTTTCATGAAGAAGCCAAGCGTCATTTTTGGCGGCTGCCCCATGGTTTCGCCCTTGCGGATTGGCAAGGAAAACATGGAAATTCTGATTGATACTGCCAAACTTGGCCTGACGGTCGATCTGGCTGTGCCTCCGCAAGCCGGGGCCACAGCCCCCGCGACGCTTGCGGGAACGCTGGTGCAAACCGTGGCCGAAACGCTGGCCTGTGTCGCTATCGTAAACCTCATCACGCCGGGCTGTCCGGTCTGTTTTGCCGCCTGGCCCTTCATTACTGACTTGCGCAGCGGGTCGTTTACCGGCGGCAGCGGCGAACAGGCTCTCATCGGGGCGGCAGCCATTCAGATGGGCAACTTCTATGGCCTTCCCACGTCCGTTGGCGCAGGCATGACCGATGCCAAAATACCCGACGCGCAATACGGGTTGGAAAAGGCGCTGACATTCACGCTTGCCGCTCATGCCGGCGCCAATCGCCTGTGCGAGTTCGGGGGTATGATCGGCAGCCTCATGGGATGCAGCTTTGAAAGTATGGTCATCGATGATGAAGCGGGCGGAATGATCCTGCGATCGTTACGCGGGATAGAGGTTACGGATGAAACCATGGCTGTGGATGTGATCCACCAGTGCGCCATCGACCCTGGTCATTTCCTCGGCAACCCCCACACGCTAAACTATATGAACAGCGAGTTCGTCTACCCGCGGCTTATGGATCGGGAGCGTACAGACACATGGGAAAACGAAGGCAAAACAGATCTGCTGGACCGTGCCCGTGACAAAGCCAATTCTATTCTAAACAATCATTTCCCTAACTATTTCGGCGCTTCGGACGCTCAGGTACGCGAAGAATTCCCAATTGTGATGAGTGCAGAAAGCATGACCCATCATGGAAAACTTTAACGCCAAACAATGGGACAACGATCCCTTCCTGCACCCGTAGGAAGGGATGGAAGCTTTGGGCAAAAACAACCGCACTTTTATCGAAAGCGCCAACGGCATCCATGTGGTAAACGAAAAAGGCGAACGCTTAATCAGTGGACCGGGAGGCATGTGGTGCACTCAGGTCGGCGAGATGGAATGGCCGAGCAATCTCGGAGCCTTTCCAATTTCTCGCCCTTCAACAACACCGACTCGACTGCTGCGCGGTTCGTACACGAAATCGCCAAACGTGCGCCGGGCGACTTGAACAAACTCTATTTCAATGCCGGCGGTTCGACCGAAGTGGATAGAATCCGCTTCATCGTCTTTCCCTTGAAGTTGCGTTCGCTAAGCACCTCGTCCTGACTATCCGCAATGTGCCGGTGGCTCCGAAGATCGTTGTTCTCTGAAATTCTCTATCGTGCGCGGTAAATTTCATCACAGAAAGAACTCTGCCCGCTCGACCACCCAGACCATCGCGATCAGGCTGGCACATACGGCGACCACAGCGCGTGAGCCGATCCATATGCGGCCTGGCTGTTTGCGCAGAAACAGCACCAGAGGCCAGACAAGTAGCACTATCATCACTTGCCCAGCCTCCACGCCGACATTGAAGGCCAGCAGACTGTGCCAGACATTCGGCGCATCGACGCGCAATATCTGATGCAACATAAAAGAAAAACCAAACCCGTGCAGCAATCCAATGCCTGAGGTTATGGCAAATGCTTTTAGGTCTCCATGCCCGCGTTCCGGCGGTCTGAGGGCCATCACGGCGGCATAGATGATGGATAGGGCAATCGCCAATTCGACCGTCGGGATAAACCATGCACCTGTCGGTGCAAAGCCGAAGAAGCCGAGGATCAGGGTGACTGTATGACCAAGGGTGAAGCCGGTGACCCGTGCCAGAAGGCTGTGCAAATTGAGCGCCCCAATGACCATACAAAGCACAAACAGCACATGATCTGGACCTTCCAATATGTGGCGAATGCCCTCGACAAAAAAGGTCGAGGCAGCCGCGGCCGCGGACCCTGACACATTGACGGACTCATGCATCAGCCCTGTAGCGCGATATGTTCGGACCGTATCTCCTCTGTAGTCCAGGATCAGGTTCGCGGTGTCCTCCTGCCCTGTCAGGCCAGGATTGGCGATGTGGGAAAGGTTGTACGCTGCAACTGGTCCAATCGCATACCGCAGGTGCAGGTCGACCATCACATCGCCGACATAGGTCTCCTTGGATGCGACGAACACGTCACCGCTGGCCAGTGCGTTTTGTGCCTCTGCCAACGTCGCAAATCCCGGTTCAATCCCCAAAGGATGTAGGCGCATAGCAAGGACAGATGAGGGTTGCATCTGTCCATCGATTGACAGAAGGAAATCACCGGCGGCCAATGCCGCCAACCCGTGTGGATCAGCGCTTAACGCCTTTTGATCAACATAGTGCATCAGCGCACCGTCTTCGATCCGATTGTAGGTGTAAGGCGCCGGAGCAGGCAACTTCTCAGGCCCATCAGGCCCGACCAATTCAGCTACCACATAAGACATGGGCATACGCAAATAGACATCCAGCCCATCCTCTGAATGCAACACATGATGCATCCGCACATTCTGGTTCAACTTAAAATGCGCAAGCGCTGGCTGGCTGAGCAAGCTAACAAACAATGTTGTCAGGATTAGAATAGGTTTCATGAGTTGCCTCCTGCGAATGCGGGTTGAGCGTTCATGCGGGCACTGAGCACTGTTAAACCCGACAGCAACCACGCGCCGTCATGGTGTTGGACGTCCAGCATCGCGCGATAAGAAATGACCCGCTGATGCATGTGCCCCCAGTGACCGCCGCTGACGACCGCGTCCCAACGGGCAAGGATTTGATCACCGCCCTCTGACAACGGCTCAACAGTTTCGACCAGCAGATTTTGAATCCCGTCGACTTTGGCAACGGCCCCTGACGGCAGGGTGGCTGACAATCCCCGGCGCGCTTCGGTTTTGATGTCCGCAATCTGTTCGGGCGTAACGATTGTATTCAGCGCGTTTGTTAAGCGCGTGTCGTCTATTTCCAGTCTGGCAACCGCCAAGTTTGAGACCAACGCCTCAGTGATTTGGGTTGCTGATGCTGTATCGGAGATCGTCTTGTTCGGGACGGAAAACTCGTACCTCACCGAACTCAAAGCCACCGAAACAAGGCAAAACGACAGGCTGGCAACCGCCCAACTTTTCCAGTGGCCGTTACGATATTTCAGCGCCACGCCTGCAAGAGCGATGGCCAGCGCAATGAAAGCAAGGGCCGGAATTGGAACCTGAAGGGATCTCAAAGATGCGACCGTTACCGGCGTGACCTCAGGCTCATTCCATTTGAGAATATAGTTCTTCCAAGCGATGTCAGGGAAATCTCTGGTCACCTGTCCGGGCACAGCGCCCGCCGGATCGGTGACTTGAATCGGGATAGTGGTTACGTCTTCAGTAAACAGCTCCCATTCCAGTGCGAGCTCATTGGGCAGTTTCTCTTGCGGATAGGACAGGACTATCCCCATGAGTGCAGTCGCCCGGTCGGTATGTTCAAGGTTTTCAAGAACCTTCAAACCTTCAACGCCGACAGATAGTTGTTCGACTTTTGCCGAAGCGGGACGAACGCGTTTCCCATCAATGGTCATTGGGTTGCTGTCAGCAAACAGTTCGATGGCGCGCTCAAAAACCTGCGCCATCTCGTCCCCGTTCAAAGAGGTCGCTTCGCCAAGATCAAGGTTCGTCCACGCTTCCAGATCGCGCAGGCGAAAGATCACCTCATGGCGAACTTCGCGCGGTTCAACGGCTACAAATGACATCAGGGCGGATTTGTGGTGGCGCGTCAGGTTTGGGTTTTCAAACCGGCTGTACCAAGGGTCGTCCCAATCCGGATAGAACACCTCGGGCCGTGAAAGGTATCGATAGTCAGTCACGGCCACACCTAGGTGGTCAAAGATCACACCGATTGAAGCGGATGGAATTTCGCCTTGGTTGAGCGGGGGCGTAAACGTAATTTCGTTTGGTTTTTGGTCAAAAAGGTAATCCAAGGCAACGTAGAGAACCTTAGCTGACCGAGTATCCTGATTGGTCCGACCATAACTGGGTCTCAACGCCGTTACTCGTGTATTTCTGGGCCGGATTTCGAGGGTGTGTGTTTCGGGAGCAAGCGCTGTTCCGTCAGCGGAAACCTTGAATGCCTTGCCCGTCCGCGCTGCAAGGTTGGCCGTCGGATCTTCGCCTTTACGCGCTTCAGCCAAAAACGCGTGCACATCCGAGAGGTCGATTTCCAATGCGACCCGCACCCTATCGTCCATGACCGAGATTTCAGCAAAGTTGGCCGCTGACTCCGCACTGTTTGCAGGCAGCAAATCAGCAACAGCCGAAGTAACAGGAAGAACCGTGGCCGTTACTAGGAAGGCCAAACGCTTAAGCCAAGTCATTGGATTATCCTCCGAAGCATGTCGCGCTCTGTGCTCCTGGATTAAGGTCCAAGAGGATGCCGTAAACATGAAGCACAGAGCCCGGGACCGGACAGCAAGACTAACCGCTGCCGGTGGAGTTGCGGGTGTCTACTTGGGTTCGGATTTCTCAGGGTACGGGAAGTCCTGCCCCAAGGCTTCGCTGGCCTGTTCGTAGATCGGTCGCAAAACGTCTTCGACGTCCCAAACGCCACCGGCGACAAAGTCACTGAAGTCCAGCGTTTCTACGCCAAGCTTTTCAGCCATTGCGGTTTTGTCATCCACATTTGGCGGCTGTGCCGGGGCTGCCAATGGTGGTGCCCAAGTCCGCTCTTCGGTAGCGGCCATCCGTACGCGAATGTCGTCCTTGGTCACATTCCACACCATGAAGTCGTCGGACAAGCTGAGCGGGCCGTCATAAGTGGACCGTATACGCTCATAAACACCGTTGACGGTGTCGAAGTCATTGAAGAAATGATAAGCGACCGCCATGCGTGGTTTGATCTCACTCATGACTTTGCCGAAGGCTTCAGGAGCAGTGTGAACCTGTGTACCCACCTGTAATGCCGCTTCCGGTGTGAACTTCATCTTGCTGACCAGTTCCGGCACAGCGATGAAACACTCATGGATCACCAGATCAGCGTCCTTGGCGTATTCAACGAACCACTTGTTGGGGTACGTGTCCGAGCTAAACACAAACTTCAGATCATTCCATTCCAATGCGTAGCTTACAGAACCGTCAATGGAATGGATCGCTGGAAAGGTTCGAATGACTACGCCGTTTTCTTCGTAAATGGGCTCGTTCTCAAGCTTGTAATCAAACTCGGTCACATCCATCACGTAGCCGCGAAAGTCTATGTTTCCGGCCCGACCGGCGAGGTCCCAGGACAGCATCTCTTGCATGCGGTCCAGCGCATAGGCTGTTCCTAATTCTGGAACAGCGCCGCTTGGACCCCATACCCGCAATGGAACGTTACGCCCCATCAACGCGCCACCGATGAACAGGTCGTGCAAAGCGCCGAAATGGTCCGTGTGCAGGTGCCCGATAAAAACCTTGTCGAGATAGTTGTAGGGGATTTGCAGAGAAGAAATGCGTTCAGCGGACCCCGATCCGATGTCGAAAAGGAACTTGTCTCCATTCCCGAGTTCGACAAGGAAGCACGCGGCTGCCTGCGCCGCTCGGGTCGTTGGCATCCCGGTTCCGCAGGCAATGACCCGCATTTCGTCAGGTTGCAGGTCTTCACTGTTTGGGTAGTACGTCTCCCTCTCGCGCGCCTTGACTGGTGACACTTCGGGTGTCGCTTCCTGGGCCAAGGCCATCGAAGGGCCCAAGGTTTCACCAATGATCTTGAGGCCGCCATTCGGCGCGGCCAACCAAATACCAAAGGTGATACCAGCCACCAAGTATGCCGAGTATTTCAGTAACCGTTTGTGTTTATTCATAACGTGCACTCCCTTGCTTGCCGAGCGCGACTGCCGGGCCGAAGGAATTGCGGCCGACGTGCTTTCGGCATTGGTTGCGATGCAAGGCCAGTGTTTCGAAGGTTTTACGTTTTGGTAACGGAATCACGGTGACACAGGGGTGACTCACAACGAATTCGAGTTCATAGTAATGTGTGAATACGTATGGCAAGACAGCCAAAGTAAATGGTTTTTATGGATCCAGATATCCGTGACATCGATAAAACCAAAGCGCTACGATCCGTTTGCGAAAGTGAGCTGTTTTCTCACTTGGACCGCCTTTGTGCCTTCCTGAGTTACATCGTGAAGGAGGAAATCGAAGGTCGCGGTGATCTTATCCGGGGTAAGACAGTCGCTCAGGATGTATATGATCGCGACCCTGCTGAAACCGGAGATATCGAGAATGTGGTCCGCGTGGATGCGCGGCGGTTGCGACAGAATCTTGAACACTATTACGACACCGTCGGAAGCTCGGACCCGGTGCGGATTTTCGTTGATACCGGCGGCTACAGGCCGCGATTTGAAAGGGTCGAAGTTGCCCTGGCCGAAGAAAAACCGCGTTCCGGTCGTGCCGTCGGCTGGGCAGCGCTGTCTTTCATACTGGGAACGGGCATCGGCATTGCAGTCGCATTTGGTCCATTGAAGGATTATTTTGGAGAACAAGAAGAAGTCCTTCCGCAAGATCAGGCGTTAGCGTCGCTGCAACGTCAGGCGGTTATCGAA
The DNA here is from genome assembly GCF_056537985.1 of Ruegeria sp. BI12. NCBI lineage: Bacteria > Pseudomonadati > Pseudomonadota > Alphaproteobacteria > Rhodobacterales > Roseobacteraceae > Ruegeria > Ruegeria sp. BI12. The sequence continues at coordinate 941,386 of NZ_JBQFSL010000002.1, forward strand.
CAGTCAGCTTCTTCTTTGCAGGCGATGAACTTGGCCGATCAGGCAAGAAACATGATATTCCCGATCTTTGACCGACCCCGCCAATTGCTGGTCGTCGAAGTCTTTCGCCGTTCAATTGAACTGGGACCAGACTATTTCGGCGGCTACGCCGGAGCTGCGCAAGCCCTTGCCACATTGGCAATATTAACCCCGCCGGGTAAAGATAAAGATGCAATTCTTGAACGCGCTAATACAATGGCGGCAGATGCACTTCGTCTGGCCCCATCGGATCCTTGGGCGCAGTCTGCTGCCGCGTGGGTAAAATTCGCGAACAATGAGTTCGACGAAGCGATGAGGATCTCCAGCAGAGCCGTTATTCTTGCGCCCGACGATGCACATGTTTTGGACATCCATGGATCCATTGCATTGTTCTCGGGGCATTTTGAAGAAGCTGCCGAGGTCGCCGAGAGAGCCATAGACTCTGGCCCAAGCAATCAACGTTTTGCGAACCGAAACATCTACGGTGCAGCAAACTTCCACCTTGGAAATTATCGAAAGTCTCTGAACTCTTTCGCCAAGGCAGCCGAATATGGCGATCCTATCAGCGCCCCGTCCTTCGCATATCAAACAGCGGCATTGCACGCCTTGGGCCGGACCAAGGATGCTGCTCGAAAGTACGCTGAACTGAAAAATTCGTGGCCAAATGCAAATTTGGAAGCGATGCTGACAAGCATTTTTAGCGATCCGGCGCATGTTGAAGAAATCACAGACCGCATTCGGGCACTCGAAGCGGAAACCAACTAACGCTCAGCGCGTCAGATGTCGCGGATCAAACTAACAATCAACGCCATGCGATCGATCTTTAGAGCAGCACGCAAGTACGGTTTCAAACAAAGTGAGCCGAGTCTAATCTGACAGCGAGCTTCCGGGTTAGGTTACCATTTTTTGAACCGAAGCAGGTGCAAATGGTTTGGTCCAGTCCAAAGAATGGTAGCTGAGCAACGTCGCCACCCGAGGCGATTGATACTTCGCTTGGCATGCTGGAAATTGCAGCCGCCACCAAATTGTGCAGCGAAAGCAACCCAATGTACCATCTGGCTTCTCGCACCCACGCCCCGGCACACAAAGACCTCGATAGTCGGCGCGAAGTCCCATTCCGAATGACCTGAAAAAACTGACCCGGCTCAAATAACCCCAAATGGCCCAAGGCCTTTGGACCACTCGTGACCGGATCAACACCACCTTCCGCTCTGGTTCAATCGACCTTTACAACCATTTTGCCAAAATTGTCCCCGGCCAGCAGTTGGTTGAATGCATCCGGAGCATTTTCAAGGCCTTCAACCACGTGCTCTTTATAGGAAATTGATCCGTCCTTCAGCCATCCTGACATGTCCCGAGCAAACTCGGCATACACCTCGGGGCCGAAATTGTCGAAAATGATGAAGCCCTGCATTTTGACCTTCATCCGCAACAAGGTACCCATGATCACCGGGCTCATATCCGGTCCATCCGGCAAGCCCGGTAGGTTGTACCAGGCAACGACGCCACAGACGGGAACGCGCGCAAAAGGATTCAAAAGCGGTAAGACCGCATACAAAACTTTGCCGCCGACATTCTCGAAATAGACATCAATGCCATCAGGGCAAGCGTCGTGCAATTGCGTTGCCAGATCAGTCGCGCGGTGGTCTATACATGCGTCGAATCCAAGGTTCTTTACCACGTGTTCGCATTTTTCCGGGCCACCTGCGATACCGACTACACGACACCCTTTCAGCTTGGCGATCTGACCCACGGTTGCCCCAACCGGGCCAGCTGCGGCCGCCACGACAACGGTTTCGCCCGGCTTTGGCTCGCCGATCTTCAGCAACCCCGCATACGCCGTGTAGCCGGGCATCCCCAGAATACCCAATGCCCAGGACGGATTATCCGGCGTCTTGCCCAGATTTACGACTTGCTCACCATTTGAGGTTGCATAGTCCTGCCAACCGCTCATGTTCAGGACGTAGTCGCCGGCTTCGTACCCTTCGAGGTTTGACGTCACAACCTGCCCCACAACCTGGGCTGTCATAACGCCGCCGATCGCAACGGGCTCAGCATAGGATTTTGCGTCATTCATCCGACCCCGCATGTAAGGGTCCAGCGACAGGTACACCGTGCGCACCAGCATCTCTCCGTCGCCCGGCGTCGGAATATCTGAGGTTTCAAGCCGCAGCGTGTTTTTGTCCGGTTGACCATTTGGGCGTTCAGCAAGAACTATGCGACGGTTGATGTCGGATGCTTGGGGCATTGAAACCTCCTGGAAATTGAGTGCAGCGCAGCGCAACCAAGCAAGATTGTCAAAAACTGTCCAGTCAAAAATCCTCGCCCACAGGGGCAATCATCGATTGCAGGGGGTCCGTTCGCAAGCAAAAAAATTGGATGGCACGGTTCAGCTTCCAGATGTGTTAACTGCCACGGACACCCTAAAACTCTAACCCTCTATGGCTATCTCCATTCGCGGGCATTTAGATTGTGCGATCGGTCGCCGGTCGCTAGCCAATACCCGACGCGTCGTAAAGTAGCCGATGTGCAGTAACAGACACCAACTGTGCACTTCTGAGCCTAACGCTATGCGCCTTCCGCCCACACATGTTTGCGGAAAGGAGTAAGCTCATGCTTGATACATACAACATCCGAACCGCCGACATGCCGGGCGAGATGCAGATCTTGCTCGACCAATACCCTCGAGACAATTGGGAAGCGCATCCCGGCTTCTCGGAGAAAACCCGTCATTGGCTTGCAGCTCACCAGATGTTTCGACGCCTCGCCCGACTAGTGCGAACCGATGCAGAGGAGTATCTTGAAAAGGGTCTGTCCCCCGAAGAGTATTCGGCGCGGCTGTCTTATTATGGAAACGCGCTTGTCGCAAACCTGCACGGCCATCACGGTTGGGAGGATCACAGCTACTTCCCCGAACTTTCTGAGGCGGATTCCCGTTTTGACGCCGGTTTGGAGGTTTTGGAGAAGGACCATGCCGATCTCGATCTGGTCCTTGACCAATACACAAAGACGGCCAATCGTGTGATCAAACTCATTCAGCTGGATGAGGCTCAGGCCCGATCCGAGGTCGGGACCCTGCACGATACATCACAGGCCATCGAGGCCTTTCTGAAACGGCACCTAAGCGATGAGGAAGACCTTGCCGTCCCAATCATCCTTCACCACCGGCTAAGAGGTTAAGGCCAAGCATGACCGATCAATCCAAACAGGAAGATCAGGCGAATGCCGCAGAACGCCGCGCACAAGGAGAGTTCGTGCGTGGCGTCAGCGGTTTTCGGCATGCGATCGGCGACCCGGAGTTTCCGGCCGAGCCTGGGCGATATCACCTGTTTGTCGTCCTCAATTGCCCGTGGTGCCATCGGGTGACGCTTGCCCGCAACGTATTGGGACTGCGGGATAGCATTTCGATGGATGTGGCCTTTCCCAATCGCACCGCAGAAGACGACCCAGAGGGTCCGAACAACTGGCAGTTCGCCCCCGAGCTTGTTGCTTCGGCAACGGGGACGACGTTGCCTGAATGCACCTTGGAAACCGCAACGGGACAAGGTTTCAGGTTGGTTCGCGAAATCTATCGGGCTGAAGGATCAGAAGAACGCTCAGTTCCGATCCTGTATGACAAAATAGCCGGCCGTATCGTCAACAATGAAAGCGCCGAGATCATTCGAATGCTGAATGGCAATGCGGCGCTGCTGGGCAGCTCCTGCAATGAAGCCAACCGGCCCAACCTATATCCGGATGATCCTGCGAACCGGGCTGAAATTGACGAACTGAACGAGCAAATCTACGTCGCAATCAACAACGGGGCATACAAGGCCGGGTTCTCGTCTGATCAAGACGTCTATGCCACCAGTTTCGGGACTTACTTCAAGACATTGGCGCAGCTGGAAGATCGCTTGGCCAGCGATGGCAGACCTTTTCTAACCGGGGAGCGATTTACAGAAGCCGATCTGCGCCTTTTCCCGACACTCTACCGCCACGACCCAGTTTACTACGTGCGAATGAAGCTGAACGGCGCCAAGATCTTTGACTACCCGCATCTCTGGCGCTGGCTTTGTCGTGTATATGACCTGCCCGGGGTGGCAAACAGCAGTTCACTGGATCACTGCCGACAAGGGTACTTCGGCCGAAGCTGGAATGGTGTTATTCCCGCAGGCCCGTTTGTTCCCATGGCATATCCCGAAGCTTATAGGCATCCTGAACTGACGGTCCAGCGTGCGACTCCGTCGCTCATTCCCAAGCCAAATGTTTAAAGCGCCGAAGTCGCGAAAATAGTATAAACTGGCTCAGATGTTACCAACCAAAAGAGGGGTATCGCTATGGGAATTCGACAAACTGAAGGACGCAATCGGCTTTATGATAGTGTTCTCGAAACCGTAGGTGACACACCCTGTATCCGGATCAACAGGATCGCCCCATCACATGTCACGGTCTATGTGAAATTCGAGGCTTTCAATCCCGCGGGTTCAGTCAAGGATCGTCTCGCGCTGAACATTATCGAGGCGGCGGAACGCGACGGGCGACTTAAACCCGGTCAAACCGTTGTCGAGGCCACTTCTGGTAACACGGGGATCGGCCTTGCGATGGTATGCGCAGCCAAAGGCTATCCGCTTGTCGTGACAATGGCCGACAGCTTCTCGGTCGAGCGTCGTAAGCTGATGCGCTTTCTCGGGGCAAAGGTCGTGCTGACGCCACGGGCGCAAAAAGGCTTTGGCATGTATGTCAAAGCCAAGGAACTGGCCGAACAGAATGGATGGTTTCTGGCGAGCCAATTCGAGACGTCGGCCAATGCCGACATACACGAGAACACCACCGCGCGCGAGATCATGGCAGACTTCGATGGTGAACGGCTGGACTACTGGGTCACCGGTTATGGAACTGGCGGAACAATATCGGGTGTCGCACGGGTTCTGCGAAAAGAGCGCCCCAGCACGAATATCATCCTGACAGAACCTGCCAACGCCGCGATTGTGTCGTCCGGCTATGTCAACTCCCGCAATGAGGGTCATCAGCCGACTGAAAGTCATCCGAATTTTGAACCACACCCAATCCAGGGCTGGACCCCAGATTTTATCCCATGGGTTTTACAAGAGGCGATCGATCAGGATTACTACGATGAATTGATCCCTGTCCCTGGTGCCGAGGGGATTGAATGGTCCAGACGGCTGGCATCAGAGGAAGGGATTTTCACGGGTATATCCGGTGGCTCGACGTTTGCCGTTGCTATGAAAGTCGCCGAACAAGCGCCGCAGGGTTCGGTTCTGCTGGTGATGTTGCCAGACACGGGTGAGCGCTATCTTTCCACACCACTGTTTGATGGGATCGAGGAAGACATGACCCAAGACGAGCGTGTGATTTCGATGTCGACCCCTTCGGCGCAGATGGCTGCCGAATAGGTAATACACACCACATGCCGGTGCGGTTAACACAACAGCTGTCGGCGGCGAATTGCGTCCCGACAGCCTTTTCGCCGCATGTTCCTGATCTTCAGGAAAACAATCCAACATGTGGCCAAGGTCGCGCCACAACCGGTCATCCGCCCGAATTCTCATCGCTAAATCAATCATATATGTCACGCCGTTTCTCCAATTTTCAGGCTTGAAGCTTGACTCAACATCCCTCCCTTCGTGCATGATGAGGATATAAGCATCGTATTTTAGCTGCTTTTTCGAACGGTCTGAGTTCTTAGGAGGCGGACGATGGAAGCAATTGTTAACGGCATTAACTCTATTCTTTGGAACTACGTCCTGATCTACGGGCTGCTTGGTGTCGGCGTATTTTTCACCATTCGTCTGGGTGCGCTGCAGTTTCTGCATTTCGGCGAAATGATCCGCGTTCTGACCTCGTCCAAATCCACTGACAAACGCGGAATTACACCTTTTCAGGCGCTAACCGTAAGTCTTGCATCGCGTGTTGGTACCGGGAACCTGGCCGGTGTCGCGGTGGCTTTGACCCTGGGCGGCCCCGGCGCAATCTTCTGGATGTGGATTGTGGCCCTCGTCGGAATGGCCACGGCCTATTCCGAAAGCACACTGGCACAGCTCTACAAGGTTACGTCCTCAAACGGTCGGTTCCGTGGTGGTCCGGCTTTTTACATGGCCAACGCCCTGAATGCGCCTTGGGCTGGTGTGATCTTTTCGATCTGCCTGATCGTCAGTTTCGGCCTGGTCTTTGTCGCCGTCCAATCCAACTCGATCGCCGAGGCGTTCGAAGGTGCGTTTGGGCTGAACAAATTGATTGCAGGTCTGGCACTGGCGGCGGCGGCGGCTGTGGTGATCTTCGGCGGTATCAGAACCATCGCTCGATTTGCCGAAATCGTCGTGCCTCTCATGGCCGGGCTGTACCTGTTGCTGGCCAGTATCGTTGTCATAATGAACCTGCCGCAGGTGCCTGCAATGCTGTGGTCCATCGTTGCCGGAGCTTTTGGTCTTCAGGAAGCAGCAGGTGGTGTCACAGGTGGTGTGATGGCTGCAGCACTCAACGGCATCAAACGCGGGTTGTTTTCAAACGAGGCGGGCATGGGCTCGGCTCCAAACATCGCAGCTGTTGCCACACCGGAACCACACCACCCTTCGAGCCAAGGTTTTGTGCAGGCGTTTGGCTGTTTCGTGGATACGATACTGGTCGCCACGGCGACCGCCTTGTTGATCCTGCTCTCTGGTGCCATCGAACCTGACGGCACCACTGGAATGCGGCTAACTCAAGATGCGGCAGCAATCCATCTGGGTGAAATTGGCCGCCATTTCATCGCGATTGCAATCGTGTTTTTTGGGTTCACCTCAATACTGGGCAACTACTCGTACGCGGAAAACGCAATGACGTTTCTGAAGCTGGAAGGCAAAGTGCCCATCTATACCTTACGTCTGGGCTGTCTTGCCATGGTTGTCTGGGGCGCCGTTCAAGCGGTCAGCACCGTGTTCAATTTTGCGGACGCGGCCATGGGCATAATGGCAACCATCAATCTCGTCGCCATAGTGCTGCTATCGGGCACCGTATACAAACTGACCGTGGACTATTTCGCACAGCGCAAGCAGAACCTTGAACCTCGGTTTGTGGCAAGCAAATTCCCTGAATTTGACAAAGGCGTAGATCACTCGGTCTGGACGGAGGAGGCGCATGCCGAACCCCAGCGTAATTGAAACCGGAGAGCTTCAGGTCATTCTGGATGACATCGCAGACCGCGTCGCAGGTATGTCTGACCGCGGGAAGGTTGCCCAGTACATTCCCGAGCTTGCCACGGTTGACCTGAACCAATTCGGCATCGCCGTCGCGCCCATTAACGGCGTGCCTGTATCGGCCGGAAACGCGGACACGCTGTTTTCGATACAAAGCATCTCAAAGGTCTTTTCGCTGACAGAAGCCCTTCAACGTGTAGGCGCGACCCTTTGGCAGCGCGTAGGCCGAGAGCCTTCAGGCGATCCGTTCAATTCCATCGTCCAGCTTGAACATGAGCGTGGGATCCCGAGAAACCCGTTCATCAACCCCGGCGCCATTGTCGTGGCCGACGTTCTGCTTGAAGATCGAAGCGCAGATGAGGCGGTGAACGACGTACTGAATCTGTGCCGAACGCTTGCCGAGGATGAGTCGATCCAAGTGGATAAGGCCGTTGCAGAATCAGAGATGCGGACAGGGTCCAGAAATCGGGCACTTGCACATTTCATGGAAGCCGAGGGCAACCTCAAATCGCCGGTCGAAGAGGTTCTGTCGCTGTATTTCCGCCAATGCAGCATTGCCATGTCGTGTCGTCAGTTGGCGGTGGCTGGCCGCTATTTGGCCGCTGCGGGTCAGAACCCGGCCGATGGGTCAACCGTGTTGTCCGCACAACGCGCACGCCGAGTGACTGCTCTGATGATGATGTGCGGTTCTTACGACGCTTCAGGCGAGTTTGCATTCCGCGTTGGGCTGCCCGCCAAAAGCGGTGTCGGAGGTGGTATTCTGTGTATTGTTCCGGGTATCGCCGCTGTCACAGCCTGGAGCCCCGGGCTGGATGCAAAGGGTAACTCGCATCTGGCCAGCATTGCATTTCAGGAACTGGTTCGTGCGACAGGATGGTCAGTATTCGGGCCGAATGTCTGACAACCGAAACACTCAGCTCAAATACGCCACCGGGCTCTTTCATTCCGCATGCTTTTTCAAAACCTAAAGGAGTAGGTCCGAAAGAGGTAGAAACGTGCTGTGAACGTCGGGCTCGATAAAGACGCATGCAAAAAGTTAATTGGCAGTCACTACCCGGATTTCGGCGCGTAGCTTTTCATCGTCAAATATACTAATGTTTCAATATTATAGTCGAACCGCGCTGTACGGTAGACATACCAGGGGGGACAGAAATGAATTTGCATTGTTTTATTGTGGTAGTGACTAGCCTCGTTGTCTCGTCGGCTGTTGCGCAGGAAAGTCCCATTCAACACGATGCAGAGTTTTACATCCTTCAAGCACAGCATGGCCCGCAATGGGCCAAGGATGATGCGGCCGTCGACGACGCCCTCGCGTCATTCCGGGAAACGAACAACGGCAAACCACCGAACATTGTCAGCGTATTGATCGATGATATGGGCTTTGGAGATATGGGAATCCCCGAGTTGAACGCAGTGCGGGGTTACGAAACGCCTAACATCAACGATTTTTCGGATCAGGCCATGAGAATGGTTCGGATGTATACCGAACCTTCGTGCACTCCGACCCGCGTAGCCCAAATGACCGGCAGGTTGCCGGTGCGTATGGGCATGGGCGACACGACCGTGGATATCGCCGGCTTTGGCTTGCCGGGGGATGAGGTAACCTTAGCCGAAGTACTGAAGCAAGCCGGCTACGCCACCAGCCATGTGGGTAAGTGGCACATGGGGGATATCTCGGAAAGCTGGGCCATGAATCAGGGGTTCGACTATGCTCAGCACGCCATCCATCAGCAGGGGCAACTGACTATTTTCAATGACGACGCGATCAAAGAGCAGGTCTCGGTAGCGATCCGGGACTTTGATGACAAGTATACACTCGATGGGTGGTTCCGTCCTGATGCCGCTGCGATGATGACCGTGATTGAGGGCGAAACCGATGGACCAGTCCGCGAAATTCGGATGGAGCCAGGCGAACGCTGGAACGCAGAAAAATATGACGAGATGAACCAGGCGTTTCAGGACAAGACCCTAGAAGAACTGGAACGTCTCGCAGGAGGGGACGCCCCATTCTTCCTGCAATACTGGCCGATGATCCCGCTGGACAACACACGCGCCGGACGGTCCGGCCCGGAAAGCGTGAATGGCGGTCTCTACGTGGACAAAATGCAGTTACTGGACCAATGGCTGGGCGATCTGTTTGGCAGGCTCGATGAACTGGGAATGTCGGAAAACACCGTGGTCGTCGTCATGGGCGACAATGGTCATTTCACAAAATACGCACCACAATCCGGGTTTACTCCGCTGATCTACGCAGGTGGCAAGGGCGACACGACCGAAGGCGGCATCCGTGTCGATGCCTTTATCCGCTGGCCCGGTATGATCGAGGCGGACGGATTGCTCAACAGCATCATCCATGTGTCGGACCTCTACACTACGTTGTCCCGCTTTGCCGGAGCAGATCAGTACATTCCGCGGGATAGACTGGTAGATGGAGTGGACCAGTCTGCCGCTCTATTGTTTGCAGACGAATCCAAGGCCCGTCGCGATCACGTCATCGTCTATTCGGTGAACAAGCCCGAGGCGGTCGTGAAAGACCAGCTAAAGTTGAAACTGCCGGGACCTGGGGAAAGCGCAATTCTTGCAAAGTTCTTTGACCTCTACAGGGACACGCGCGAAGAATACTCGGTCTCGACAGAGGTTGGCGCCTGGGGAGGGCAGGAATTCGCACGCATCCTTGGCCGCCATATGGCCCGCAAAGAGAAATTCCCCGACACGGCACCCGCTTATGGCGTGCCCTATGAAGGGATCGACAATTTGCGCCCGGAAACGCAGCAGGCCGTCGAGGCCTTCATGATAAAGCGCGGCGCGGCGCAGAAATAAGCGCCCTTTGTTCGGGAGATTAACCCCCGAGGCGCTTTGAACTTCGAACTATTGGAATATCCACATGGCAGGAAACATTATTTTCGCTCTGGGTCTGGTTGTCTCGCTGGGTATCGGATTCATCTATTTCCGCGATCTTGGCGACATTTCGCAAATGGTGCTTAAGGTTAAGCGCAAGAACATGGTTCGGTTTATCCGCCACGAATACCGCCTGATCGCTGTTGGTTTGGGCGGTTTTGCTGTCGCAACACTTGCGCACTTCATTCTGGGGGGCGGCCTGTTCTGGCTGTGGTTTATCGCGGCACTACTGGTCTTGGTTCTGTATGGCTTTCCTTATGTGTGGGTCCATTTGGGGCTGAGGAACCAACTCAATGACGCAGCCTTCTTTCCAATTGCAGAGGCGCGAAAATACATCGGCCCAACAGCCCCAGTCATTGTCATTGAAAACAACGGCCACGCCCGTGCGCATCCCGATGCGCAAATCATGCGGCCCCATCTGGCCGGCAATTCAGACGGGCTGGGTGGCCAAGATATCATCATGACGTTTTGCGCAATGGCCAATCTTGGGCAAGGATATACCCCCCGCATCGATGGCAATCGGTTGGACCTCGAGGTGCTGGCCCAACATGGCAATAACCTGATCCTGCGAGACAATGAAACCGGGGAGCCAATCCAGCAGATCTATGGGTTTCGCGAGGCGGATCGCAATACCGACGCGGACGGACCCGCCTGCCCCCTGCGACCTGAGGCAAGGATGCAACCCTGGCCCACTTACCGTATGACGTTCCGCGGATTTCAAAAAGCGTTTCCCGATGGCGAAGTCTATTTGAACAAGCCTTCGTCGAACCCATTCTTGCGATTGCTGGACATGGTGACCGAGATCACATTTGGATGGGGGATAGCGCGCCAGCATCAGGAAGATGCGCCCGTCATGGACAACATGGACCGATCGGACGACCGGTTGCCGAACAAGACCTACGTCTGGGGGATTACAATCGGTAACGATGCCGCCTGTTGGACTGATGATTTCGTAGTCGAAAACGATTGGATTATAAACGCAAATGTCGGTGGTCGCGACGTAGTTGTTAGTCTGGACCCAAAGTACGAAAGCCTGGGCGTTTGGTACAATGACAGAGGTCAACCCATCACCCGCTGCGATTTCTGGGGGATGTCCGACCAGGGAAAGTTACAGCGCGTCGAGACCTTGCGAGCAGGTGTTTTCTGGCATGTCTGGTCCGAGTTCTTTCCGGAAACGGATATCAACCGCGTCGGGCCTCGTGCGCAACAGTCCGGCGAAGCCGCTGAATAAATGAGCAAGCAATTCAGATTGCCGAATTGGAACAAACGGAGGACCAAATGGACTTTAAGAGGGTAATAACAATCAGCGCAATGGCCGTGGCATCGTGGATGCCAATGACGACGGCCACTGTGGCACAGCAGTCCGATTGGTCTTATGAGGCGACAATATACCTGTTCATGCCTGAAACTGAGGTTACGCAAGAAACAGCTCGGGGCACTGTCGATGGAACGCTCAGTTTCTCTGACGCGCTAGAAAATCTCGATCTGGCCTTCATGGGCGTCTTTGGTGCATCGAACGGGCGATGGTCACTTTTGGCCGATTACAACTATGTGGACGTCTCTTTCAGCAATGACACACCCGGTCCGGCTAGTTCTGGTCTTGAAACCTCTCTCACAACGCAATTTTTCAGCGGCTATGTAGGGTACCGCGCTTATACTACAGATACTTCCTATGTGGACTTGGTCGGCGGCTTCCGTTGGTTTCGCACACAGACCGATTTCACCGTTCTTCCGGGAACGACGCCCGGCCTGTCCGTCAATGTTGATGAAAGCTGGACAGACCCTGTCATCGGGGTCAGAGCCCGCGTCGCATTCAACGACAGGTGGTCCGGCACAGGCTTTTTTGACTACGGCGGCTTCAGCAGCGACAGCGAAACGTGGCAAGTCTTGCTAACTGCGGATTATGAAATCAACGACAGATGGGTGATCCGCGGCGGTTATCGCTATATCTCCTTCGATCACGAAATTGACGGCAACGATTTCACGTTTGAACAGTCAGGCCCGCTGATCGGCGCAACCTATCGGTTCTGAGAGGCTTCTTGGACCTTTCACGTTCTGGCTGATCCGAACTTACGGATATATCGGGGCCAGCATGGTCGGGTAATTGTCGGCCAGCTTGGCAGCGTCTTCGCGGTTAAATTTGACCGATGAGAGCCTTTGCATGTCAATTTGCGAAGACCCGTCAAACAGGTTTGCAACATCGACACTGACGTGCAGATCCACATCGCCCTCGGCACCGATATCCGGCGGCAAATGGATATCGACCTCACGCGCGTTTTCCGAAAATCCCACGTGATAGACCAGCGGATAAACCTCCTCGCCGATGCGCAGGGCCCCTTCCATCACAACGAATTTGTAGCCGACCTCCCAGTTCCAGGCCATTTGGCTATTCGGATCCAGATCCCCGCGTGCCTGGATCGAGCCATTGGCTTTCGGGTCTATACCAACAAAATGCGTACCTGATCACTGGCGTCCAGTGGAATGTCATCTAGTGTGACCGAATGGATTGTTTGCGGATTGACGAGTCGTAGCAGATGATAGTTGTCAGGATCAGCAAACTGCGCGGCAAAATCATGCCCTGACTTTCCTCGCGGATCTGGGACTGCGCCGATGTTATGCCAACCATCAACAGGCCAGCGCCAATAAGTGCGCGTTGCGAAAACACTTTGAATTTCATAATTCCTCCCTTGCGATGAAACTCCTTAAAATGTGTTTGAAAGGCACTTTATGTAGCGCCACATCACATTCAGGAACCCGCATCAAACGGAGGGCGACCGGCCACGAAAAACGCCGCCCCGAAGGGACGGCGTAAGCGAAACGTGCGTTGACAGTTTGAGTTAGGACGCCTGAACAGCCTTCATAAAGCGGTCGCGGATCACTACCGGGTCCATCGTGATAACTGGCATTTTGGCATTACCGCTTTCGCACTTGCTGACAATAATGGTCATTTTGCCGCCGTCTAGCGCTGCCTGTAACGCGGCGCCAGTTTCCTCGGCCTGACACTCGACCACATTATCGCAGCCGCAAGCTTGCGCCACAGCGGCCAGCGATGTCTTCTTGCCCGCATAAGTCGGCTGATCCCCAGTCGATCCATAAGATCCGTTGTCGACAATCAGCAAGATGTAATTGTCTGCCACATTGTTGGCAATGGTCGGCAAGGTACCGAGATTAGTCAGGATAGACCCGTCACCATCGATCACGATAACCGGTTTTGGCTGCGACAAGGCCAGACCCAGGCCAATGCTTGAAGCCAGACCCATAGTGCCCAGCATGTAGAAATTGGTGGGTTGATCATCGATAGCGTGCAGCTCTTGACTGGGTATGCCGATATTGCAGACAACCAGTTGATCTCGCAGGATCGGGGCGATTTCTTTAAGAATCTCAGAACGGATCATTGGTCGCCATAGCCTCCCCAGAAATTGGCGTCGGTCAGGATCGCAACCGGCTTGTTGCACATAAAGGTGTATTTCAGGATCGCATCCAGCTCCTCGACATCCGATTGATGATGGAAGTGGTAGGTCGGAATATTCATCTGTGCCAAAAGCGCCTTGGTATGGACCGCCATTTCAACCTGGCAGGCGACGGGTTCGCGCAACTCTCCGCGGTATGAGATCAGCATGGGCAAAGGCATCCGGTAATACTGGATCAACGTCGCTAACGTGTTGATGGTTACGCCAATGGCCGTGTTCTGCATGATAATCGCAGGACGCTTACCGCCCATCCAGGCACCAGCGCACAGGCCCATACCTTCATCTTCTTTGTTCGAAGGGATGTGAAAAACACCCTCACGTGCGTCGATTTCGTCAATGACGCCGGCCAGTTGTTTGCACGGGACCGTAGTGACAAACGAAATGTCGTTGGCCACCAGATCATCGGTGATCTTTTTGTCTATGTTCATGTCCGAATAGTTCGTCCTGTTTAGGGCGCATTTGGCGCGATTTACGGGTTAAAGCCTGCGGTGCACATGCACGGCGCAAGGCGCATGACGGACGACGCGCGATGCGGTCGATCCCAGAAAATAGTCGCTGACGCCTGGTTGGTGCGAACCGATGACGATGCAGTCAAATTTGTTTTGGGTCGCAAAATCGATCACCGTTCGGGCGGTGTGACCTTTGACAATCTCAGCTTGAACACCTTCAAGCCCCGATACTTTTTCCCGCAACAAGTTACGTGCCGCACGAAAGCCTTCTGCAACGACATCCTTGTCGAGATAGGCACTAACTGAACCCTGAGGCATCTCGTAGACATGCAGGGCTACAATCTCGGCCCCTTCTGCCGACAAGGCTTTGGCGATTTCCAGGGTGTGCGGCGAAATCCCATGATCCAACGCCATTGGTACGAGAATTTTTTTGTACATGAATACCTCCGTTTCTGCCTGGTCTAGTCCCAGGGTGCGAGGATGATCTTGGGCGCTGCAACCGCACCCTTCCGCAAGTCCCGAAAGGCGTCGGCAGCATCAGACAAGGCCCTTTCCTCGACCCAGTCCAACAGACCCAAACGACCGTCGAAAATCGCCTGCGCGGTTTTTCTAAAATCCTCGGCAGTATATGTATAGGTGCCGATAAATGTGATTTCCTGCAAGGTCATACGACGTATGTCCAAACCACCCGCATCCTCGCCCAGCCCCACATGCACAATCACGCCGCCCGGCTGCACGTGATGAGACGCAGCGGCCCGAGTTGCAGAATACCCCACTGCATCGACGACCAGTGAAAACAAATCATCAGTGGATTCGACGACATTGAAAGTGCCCAAACTCTCCAAATAGGCGCGCCGCACGTCATTCGGCTCAACAATGACAACATCGTCGAAATCGCCAGACGCCAGAGCCAAAGCTGTGGCCACCCCAATTGCGCCACCGCCAATCACCAGTGCATCACGCGCCATTCCCTGATGCAGCGCCTCAAGCCCCAGACGAACTGCGTGCCAGCTAACCGCCAATGGCTCAGCCAGGGCAGCTTGCTGAAAAGTCACGTGGTCCGGTACCTCAACCAGATTTGCATCTGGCATCGCCACATATTGGGCAAAGGCCCCTTCACGCGGTGGCATCGAGATGATCTGCCGACTAGGGCACAGGTTTTCACGGCCTGCTTCACACGCCAGACAGACACCACACGTCACCAGCGGGTTTATCGTTACACGTGTTCCGTCGCGGGATCCGCCGACGATTGTTCCTGCGGCTTCGTGGCCAAGAACAAGCGGTGCCGGACGGCGCGCATCGTGGCCGAGATAGGCATGCATGTCCGAGCCACATATGCCCACGGCTTCGACCCGGATCAGTTGCTCTCCGATATCGGGTGCGGCATCCGGAACATCCTCGTAAACAAGATGCTCAACTCCTTGATAAACAAGCGCTTTCATTTCGCCGTAAATCCTCCGTCGACCATCAGAATTTGTCCTGTCACGTAATCGGACGCCTTTGAGCATAAAAACAGGATCGGACCATCGATATCTTCCATCCGCCCGTTCCGGTTCATACAGGTTTGCGCCGCGTTACGAGTTGCCCGGTCGGCGTCATCAAACACAGCCTGCGTCAGCTCGGTCGGAAAAAACCCCGGCCCTATAGCGTTTGCGGTAATGCCGTGAGCTGACCAAGCCTCGGCCATAGCCCGTGTCAATTGTCCGATCCCGGCTTTGCTGGCACCATATGCGATACCGCCGGGAAAAGCGCGCGTCGTCTGAAGCGAGGCGAAATTCACGATCCGCCCCCATCCGCGTTCCTTCATCGCGGGCACCAAGGCCTGGCTCAGAAAGAACGGAGCGCTCAGGTTCAACTCAAGGGTTGTGTCCCAGCCCTCACCGGTGACGTCATCGGCTACTTCACGCGTGTTAATTCCAGCCGCATGCACAATGATGTCGGGTGGCCCAAAACCAGCTGCGATCTCTTTGGCAAGCGTCGAAACACGCGACCGATCCGCCACGTCCGCGACGACTGTCGCCACGCTATCACCGCCTTCGGCCTGCAAACTGTCCAAAGCCTCACGCCGACGCGCGACACCGACCACTTGCGCGCCCGCAGAGGCCAGAACCAGCGCCACACGACGGCCCAGCCCCGAGCTTGCGCCAGTCACGCACGCCACCCGTCCCGTCAGGTCAAACAGCGTGCGCGGATCATCCATCAGCTGTCAGGTCAAACTGTTCGTCAGGGAAATACTTGGCAAGGCGCACGTCTGCTGCCCGCGCGTGCCCTTCCATGCCCTCCAGTCGGGAAATACGGGCAGTTGCTTCAGCAATTGATTTCGAACCTTCCCGCGTTGCCCGTTGCCAAGTGACGATCTTCATGTACTTGTGAACACTCAAACCACCAGTATAGCTGGCTGCCCCGGATGTCGGCAGGACGTGGTTCGTACCCGTCGCCTTGTCACCATAAGACACCGTGGTTTCTTCACCCAAAAACAACGAGCCATAGCAGGTCAGACGACCCAGCCACCAATCCAGATCCTCTGCCTGTACGGTCAGGTGTTCAGGCGCGTATTCGTCCGAACAGGCCGCCATTTCCTCGCGGTCCGAGCAGACGATGACTTCCGCATAATCGCGCCACGCAGCAAAGGCGTTCTCCCGGTTCAGTTCGGGCAAATCATCGATCAGTGTCGGAACCAATTCCATGACCTTTAGTGCAAGATCGCGATCATCCGTCACCAGCCAGACCGGCGAGTTGTATCCATGTTCTGCCTGGCTGACCAAGTCCGTCGCAACCACGTGCGGGTCCGATGTTTTGTCTGCAAGGATCAAACTGTCTGTCGGCCCGGCAATCATGTCGATGCCAACTTTGCCGTATAGAATTCGCTTGGCCTCGGCCACAAACTGGTTGCCCGGGCCGACAAGGATGTTGGCGCGCGGCAGACCGAACAGGCCATAGGTCATGGCGGCGACACCCTGAACGCCACCCATCGCCAGAATACTGTCCGCTCCGCAGATATGTGCCGCATAGACAATCGCAGGCGCGACACCCTCGCCCGGGCGTGGCGGTGAACAGGCCGTGATGTGGCGGCACCCGGCAACCTTGGCTGTGGTCACGGTCATAATGGCGCTGGCGATATGGCTGTAACGCCCACCGGGCACGTAGCAGCCCGCCGCGTCCACGGGAATTGCCTTCTGGCCCGCGACAAATCCCGGCACGATCTCCATCTGAACATCAGACACCGTAGCTTTCTGGGTTTCGGCAAATCGACGAACGTTGTCGTGAGCAAACCGAATATCCGCCTTGAGCCTTTCGGGGACAAGCGCGCAGGCGGCCTCGATCTCGTCTGCGGTCATCAACACGTTTCCATCAAACTTGTCGAATTTAACTGCGTATTCCAGCGCTTTAGCGTCCCCACCAACCTCAATGTCGGCAAGGATAGTCTTCACGGTGTCATGCACTTCGGAGGCATGAGATTGAGCCGTCAGGGTCGCCTTTTTCAGATAGTCGCGAGGCATATTCAACAGGTCCTATTGGTAGATTTCAGGAAGCAATGTGGTCGAAACCGCAGGAACGTAGGCTATCAGAAGAACCACGATCAGCATTGTTAATACGAACGGTACCGCACGGGCCGCAATCTTCAGAATGGACTCACCTGTAATGCCAGATACGACGAACAGGTTAAGGCCAAGGGGCGGCGTAATGAAGCCGACGCCCAGTGCGGTGATCATCATGATGCAGAACTGGATTTCGTTCATGCCGATATTGTCGGCCAGCGGTTTCAGGATTGGAGCAAGGATCACGATATTGGGCGTCGTTTCCATAACGCAGCCAGCAGCGATCAGAATGCCGATCATCAGCAGGATCAACACGTATGGATCTTCGGTCAGCGAAGTGATTGAGGCGACAAACCCTTGAGGCACGCCCATGATCGCCAACGCCTCGGCCAACGGAGCCGAAAAGGCAATGATCGGAAGGATAACGCCGTTCACCTTAGCCGAACTGACCAGCATCGACGGAAAGTCAGCCAGGGTCAGCGTACGCAGAATGAACCCCATGATGATGGTCACGACCACTGCGGTGGCGCCAGCCTCGGTCGGGGTCAGACGACCTGAGAAGATGCCATAGAAGATAATCCCTGGCACGATAAACGCATACCAGCCCGATTTCAGGGCCTTGCCCAGATTGGCCAGCCACTCACCCAACGTCATCATACCGCCGTCTTCATAGTGATAAATGCGGTTCACTATGAGGTTGGTGATCAGGATTGAAACCAGGATGGCAAGACCGGGTATCAGGGCTGCCAGAAACAGGGTCGAGGCGGATATACCCAGCACAAGGCCGATGATGATATACGCAATGGACGGCGGGATCAGGATGCCCGTACAGGCACCAGCCGCAACCAGCGCACAGGCGTAAGGACGGGGATAGCCGCTTTCGACCAACCGATTGATGGTCATACGGCCCACAGCAGCAGCACCGGCGGCGTCGGAACCCGAAATGGCCGCGAACATTCCGCACACAAGAACGGTAGCCGAGCCAAACCCGCCTTTTGTAAAGCAGGTCAGCGCCTCGGCCACATCAAGAAACTTTCGCGAAAGGCCGGTCCGGACCAACACGTCGCCGGTCAGGATGAACAAAGGTACAGCTGTCAGGGCAAAAGCATCGATGCCGGTAAACAGGCTTTCGCCCACAAGGCTCAGCGGAAGGTCGCCGGACATGATCAGCATGACGATGGCGGCAGAACCGATTGCGGCCCAGACCGGAACTGCCATGGCAATCAAGCCAACGAACAGGATGACAGGTAGGTAAAAATCCCAGCCGAGCTCGACCGTTTGATTGAGAGAGTTCCAGAGCATTCCGTTTCCCCTCAGTCAAACAGTTTGTCGCCTTCGAAGACGGGCGTGCCGTCGCGAAGGGATTTGAAATCGCGTAAAAACGATTGGATCAGGCGCCAGATCATCAGCGCAAAGCCGGTCGGAACAGCCATCAGGAACCAGACCTTCGACACCCGAAGGCCATCTGTAACTGATCCGAACTTTGCCGAGACGTGAACCGCCTCGTACGACCAGTAAAGCGCAATCACAGCGACCACGAACATCACAAGGTCGCCAAAGATATAGAGCAAGGCCTTCGGTCGCGGCCCGAGGTAGTGCATCACCACATCAATGCGGATATGGGCCCGCTCCTTGACCGCCGCCGCAGCACCAATCCAGGCCAGATAGATGAACGAGTACCGGACGATCTCTTCGCCCCAGATCGAAGAATAAGCGAAGATTTCGCGTCGAAGGACCTCAATGGCCATGGTGATGACCAGCATCACGTAGAACACCAGCAGCAGCCAGCGCTCGGCGTTGCGATCTATGTTTTTTAGTAAGGTCATCGGTTCCCTCGGCGACAGAACAGTCAGGCGTGGCCTTCTGCTTCGGGCCCTTTTAGGCCTGACTGCTGTTGAGTGGTTGCGGGCGCCCAAAAGACGCCCACCAGATAAGATCAGGCGTCGTGGACGTAGTACTTGCCTTGCGTCCCGGCCGCCTCGACCAGTTTCTCAAACGCGTCCATCGACCCGGCCAGTTCTGTCTTGAATGGATCCCAATCGGCGTTTTGATAACCGCCGACACTTTCCCACTCGGCCAGTTGATCTGCGTTGAGCGAGTGGAATTCCACTCCGGCCTTATTAAGCTCGGCCATGGCATAGGCGCGGGCCGACGGCACTTTGGAGAGGTTCTGGTGGCTGGTCATCTCCGAGCCCCACATGATGCCTTCCTGAACGTCTGGTGGCATCGAATTGAACCATTCAAGGTTACACGAATAGACCTGACTGTCTGGCACAGCCTGCGTAAAGGTCACATGGCTGAGGATGTCTTTGAAGCCAAAGACGTACAGTGCACCGACCGACGGATCGAGCGCATCCGCAACCCCTTGTTTAATTGCCGAGGGCGTCTCGCCCCATGCAACAGGCGTCGGGTTCGCGCCGACCATACGGTAGTATTGCTGCAGCATTTTCGAGCCGGGAACGCGGAACTTCACGCCGCTCATGTCACCGGGGGTGATGATGGCGTTACCGCCCTGACGTACGGCAACGACGCGCGGGTCGATCACCACATAGAACAGTGCCTTGAACCCGGCTGCCTCGACTTTCGGGTGAACTTCGTTCTGCCATGTGTCGGAATGCACAAGGTTGGTGAACCGCTGGTTCGAACCGCACAGATAAGGCATGTTGATAAGGTCAACGGTCGACGCGAACGGTGCGAAGTTGGACAGCGAATGCTGCGCCGCCTGAATCGTCCCGCCCTGCACCTTCTGCACCAAAGCACCACCGGCACCCAGTTGGCCACCAGGCGCAAGCTTGACGTATACTTTGCCGTTTGTTGCGTTCTGGATGTTTTCTTTCAGGTCAAGCTGCATGATCGGATAGCTGCGCGAAGCGCCCAACACATATGCGGTTGCAACCGTCATTACATGATCGGCGGCCTTTTCACGCTCGCTTTCTTCTTTGGCTGTCTGCGCCACAGCTTCCGACGACCACAGGACGCCACCGGCACCTGCAACCAGCGCAGCAGTGAATGAACCACTAGCGCTGAGCTTCAGGAAGTTACGACGTTCGACGGACGCCAGTTCATTTCTATCGTTTTTCATTTAGTGCCCTCCCAAGCAAAAAATCAGCCATCGCTTTTTGCGTCGCGAGCGGCTTCCTTTTTTAGAATTGCGACAACGAACAGGATCGACGCCGCGAACAGAACCAACATCTCTCCGACGTCACCAAGAAAGGCGCTGTTTGCAAAAGCCCCCAACGCCACGTTCGCAAAATAGATGGCAAACACGAGTGCGGACGCAGCAAGAAACATCTCTTGGACTCCCTTTTCAGATTCGGCCCAACGTCATTTGTAAGCGCTTACATGCAAAATGCAAGCGCTTACATATCTGCTTCCTTCTCACCGCAGTTGAGTTTAGAGTTATCAGCAAAAGCAAATTGCGAGTTTGGAAATGGCGAAACCCCGGTCGGCGCCGACACTGGATGATGTGGCAAAAATGGCAGGTGTTTCGACGGCCACTGTGTCGCGTTGCCTCAACAGTCCGGACCGGGTGGTCGAAGCGACCCGTGAACGCGTACAGTCCGCAGTTGATGCGCTTGGGTATACGCCAAACTTTGCAGCCCGCGTAATGGCGGCCAAGCGGTCGTTCACCATCGGCGCGATCATTCCAACCATGGAAAACGCGATTTTTGCGCGGGGCCTTCAGGCCTTTCAGGAGGAGCTGCACCAGCGCGGCTATACGCTTTTGGTTTCAAGTTCGGCCTACAAACCGGAAATCGAAGAAGAACAAATCCGGACCTTGATTGCGCGTGGGGCTGACGGGTTGCTGCTAATCGGGCATGACCGCGATCCCGAGATCTATGACTTTCTGGACCAGCGCAATATTCCCGCTTTGGTCGCCTGGTCTTATCTGCCGGACTCCAAACTGCCTTCGGTCGGTTTTGACAATCGCGCGGCGATGTTCGACCTCGCCAGTCACGTTATTGGGTTGGGGCACACTCGGATTGGCGTGATATCAGCTCGCGTTGACGGAAATGACCGCGCCCGTCTCAGGGTTCAGGGCATCCGGGAAGCAGTCGCCGATCGTGGACTTGAGGCCAGCAATCTGACCGTTATCGAAACGTCGTATGAAATCGAAAACGGCGCCAAAGCCTTTAGCGACCTGATGAACGCCACCACGCCGCCGACAGCAATCCTATGTGGTAATGACGTGTTAGCCGTTGGTGCTTTGCGGCAGGCGCAAAAAATGGGGCTTGATGTACCCGGCGATGTTTCGATCACGGGCTTCGATGATATCGAACTGGCCCGGATCGTCTCCCCAGCTCTGACCACAGTGCATGTCCCCCACCGTGAAATGGGACACAAAGCAGCCCTGCAATTGATTGAGATGGTCGAAAACCAAACCGCCGGGGAGGGAGAACAACTGGCGACGAGAGTTGTAAATCGACCGTCGCTTGGCAAGCCCGTCTCCGGCTAAGCCGCTTCGCCCTCCATCGTGCGAAAATCGTCCTTCAACCAAGGATGCTTTGCGCACATCGGTCGCGTGAAATGTTGGCGGATTAGTTTCACCATAACCTTCTGGATCAGTTCCGAGGTCGTCACGGGATAAACTTCGGTCGTGAACAGGGACACGGTTCGCACGAAATTTCGGCCGGGAAATGGCATTGCCTTGACGCTGTTATGGAACCGCTGGGTCCGGTGAAAACAGGCAGCCGTCGTGATCGCCCAACCACTGCCCTGGGCCACCAAACCGATAATGGACTGATTGCACTCCAGTTCGAACCTGTTCGGCAAACTGAACTTGCTACGCGCCAATTGAATCTCAATTTGTTTCCCGATGACGTAGTCTCGGGAGTACCGCAGCAAGGGTAAATCCGCGTCCGGGTGAAACAACTCTTCAGGCGAACCGTCAAAGTTGTTGGGAAGCACGACAAGGAACGGATCGCGCATCAATGGGTATTCGATCAACCCTTCGGTTCGTCCCGGTGGTCGCGTGGCAACCCCCACATCCAGTTTATGTTCCTGCAGCTTGGCAAGGATTTCGTGGCTGGGACGCGTAAAGTGGCGAAAATTGCAGCGCGGCAGAGCTTGCGCCAGAAAACGAACCATATCAGGGGCAATCTGGTTGTCGAAATCATCAATCAACGCCAACCGCAGATCGGTTGCGTGTTGCCAATTGCCCGTTCGGATTTCGGCCTCGCCGCGTTTCAGAACGGTCAAACCGTCACGGACATACCTCGAAAAGACCTCGCCTGCGGGCGTCAGTCCCATGGGTCTGCGCCCATGGTCGACCAACTCAATGCCAAGCGCATTCTCCAAACTGCGCAAGTGGTTCGAGACTGTGCTGATTGACAGACCTGTTTCGGACGCAACCTGTTGGATCGACCCGGATTTGGCGATCAATTGGAAAACTTCCAGCCATCTCAGGCTTAGCGATTTTGACATTGGCAGCTATCATTGTTTCGATTTGTCCGAAACTAGCCAAGCAAAGATTTGCCCCCACGGCAATGCTGAAATTGACCTCGGGGTGAAGCTTATGCCTTCATCCGGGCAAATTCCGGATCATATGGGCACGCCGGAATGACAGTTGCGCGCACACGCTGACCGCAACTGTCCAACTCCATTTCGTGGCCGATACCCGAGAAGGCGGGGTCGACAAATGCATGAGCAAGGTTCAACCCGGTGCGGTACCCCCATTCGCCGGACGTGATGGTGCCCACAACCTGATCCCCTTGCATCAGCGAAGCTCCGGGGTTTGCAGGGCCGGACTTTGAGAGTATCTGAAGCGAAACAAGCTTTTTTCGTGGACCATCCGATTGCCTTTTCAGCAACGCTGCGCGTCCGACAAAATCGCCCTTGTTTAAGCGGACGAACCTGTCCAAGCCGGTTTCAAAAGGATCGAATTCGGTGATCAGGTCGGCTTTCCAATGAAGGAAACTTTTCTCCATCCGCATCGTTTCCACGGCCCGCGCGCCAAACAGTCTCATCCCGTGCGCCTCTCCTGCCTGCCGCAACGCAAGATAGGCCGCGTAGAGCGACGCGTTGGGGACATGGATCTCATAGGCCAACTCACCGGAAAAGCTGAGATTCATGACCGTGGCCGGGGCGATGCCAACAAAGCACTCCCGGACATTGAGCCATGGGAAAACCTCGGCCGACCAATCGCCGCGTGCGCAGGCTGACAAAACGAGCCGCGCTTTGGGGCCTGCGAGGACAAGTATGGTTTGATCATTTGTAAGGCTGCGCAGATGAACATCTTCATCGCCTTGCATGTTCTGACGAAGCCAATCCATGTCATGAAATTCACTTGCCGCGGCCGAGCCATACCAAACACGCGCCAGCCCCCGGTCGCTGGCTGGAAGATTGGCGACCGTAGCCTCGGCCTTGACCATACCGTGATGGTTCAGCAGGTACCCCAGCCCTACCCGCGCCTCGCGCCGGGTGACAGGCCCGCAGAACACCCTGTCCAGAAAGGCATGTCGGTCTGCACCTGTGATTTCGATCCTATTGAACCCGTTCACCTCGGCCAATCCAACGCCCGTTTGCACGTTTCTAACCTCAGCGGCGACCACGTCGAAAGTTTCGTCAAAACCGAAACTATGGGTCGGCGTAAAATCAGGCGAAGGTTTGATGTAATCCACCCTCTCCCAACCATTGACCACGGTGAATTCAGCCCCTTCAGACGCCAGCACCGGTGTCAAAGGCGTTGTCTTGGCGAGGCGACCCGCGGGACGATGTTCATGCGGAAAGTGGAACCGGAATTCGTTTTGATAGTCTTCGATGGCCTTCAGCGCTGTCAATTCCACATTGGCGTGACCTGTAAACCGACGAGGGTCGAGGCACCAGGTATCGTAACACGCCTCACCATGCACAATTTGCTGGGCGAGCAACCACCCATGCCCGCCACCTTCGCCCAGCCCCGCACGAAGGCCGATGATGCAAAACGCGTTGCGTTTGCCGGGGATAGGCCCCACCAGCGGCGCCCCGTCGATTGTGTAGGTAATCGGCCCGTTTACGACCGTGTGAATGCCGGCCTCCATCAATGCTGGCATCCGCGCGAATGCGCCTTCCAACACGTCTGTCACACGATCCAGATCGTCGGGACAAAGCGCGTTTACAAAGTTCGGATCAATCCCATCCATACCCCAGGTCTTGCAGTCCTGCTCATAAAACCCAAGCAACAGGCCGTTCTTTTCCTGTCGGCAGTAATAGTCGCTGATCGGGCAGCGCAGCAGAGGCATCCGATGGCCCGCATCGCGGATTGCAGAAATTTCTTCGGTCAGGAAATACTGGTGCTCCATCGAAGACACCGGATGATGGACACCCATCATTGCCCCTACCTCGTTGACCCGATAACCACAGGCATTGACCACGATATCACAGTCGATATCGCCATGTTCGGTCTGCACAGTCCAAGTGTCATCGCCGTGCTGCACCAGCCCTGTAACTGGCGTATTCCGATAGACTTCGGCACCGGCCTTCCGAGCCCGTCGCGCCAAAGCCTGACACAGTTGAGCCGGGTCGATATCGCCATCCAGCGGATCCCACAGCCCACCAATTAGATTGTCGGTCGAAATCAGAGGGTGGCGGCGGGCGCATTCTTCGGCATCAATCACCTCAAAATGCACATCCATGCCACGCGCCATGGATGCGAAGTGGTGGTAACCCTGCATCTGGCCTTCGGTGTTGGCCAGGCGTATCCCACCGTCCCCATGGTGATAATTGATCGGGTATTCCGGATCGTCGGCCAATTCTTTGTACAGGCGGATCGAATGAGATTTCAGCCCCACCATCGTCTGGTTCATGCCAAAATTCGTCACCTGCGCGGCCGAATGCCATGTCGTACCAGAGGTTAGTTCGTTCCGTTCGACCAGAACCACATCGGTCCACCCCTCTTGCGTAAGGTGATACAGGGTGGAACATCCCGCGATTCCACCACCGATCACAACAACTTTGGTACGCGACTTCATTCGTTCTGCTCCGTTTAGTTCTCTCCAAGTCTTGCGGAAGAACAGACTGGTGCGACAACCGTGCAGATGCGGGTGCAGGAAAATCGAAACTGCGATTTCGGATTCTGAAAACGGCAATTCGACTTTGATGCCGGGATGTTCCGCCCCTTACGGTGCAGGAAAGCAAACAAGGGGATGGGACCGGATGTCATCGGACGGATCTAAACGCAGCGGCCGAAAAGCGCGACATGCCCAACGGGCAGCCAAACCCGTCGTCGACCCCTGCCCGCCCGGCCAGAGGGGTGGGACTTACAAACCCCTGAGCCAACCTGAAATCGAACAGATATTCGACACCGCATTGCGGCTATTGGAAGACTTGGGCATGGGAAACGTGCCACAAAGGCTTGCTGCCGACCTCAAGGCAGCAGGTGCCAAGGACGGGCAACAGAACCGGCTGCTGTTCCCGCGTGAAATGGTTCAACGCGCGATCGATGAAGCACCTAAGAGTTTTGTGTTTCATGGCCGGGACGAAAATCGCTCGATTGAGGTTGGTGGCGACCGCGTTTATTTCGGCACCGGCGGCGCGGCTGTTCAGACGCTGGACATCGACAGTGGGCTTTATCGCCCCTCTACTCTGGCGGACCTACACGATTTCACCCGATTGCAGGACACGCTGGCCAATGTCAGCTGGTTCACACGGTGTTGCGTGGCAACGGATGTGCCCGATGTATATGATCTGGACGTCAACACCGCCTACGCACTGGTACGCAACACCACCAAACCGGTGGCGACGTCATTTACCTTAGCTGAACATGTCAGACCCATTGTCGAGATGCTGGACATCGTCGCCGGGGGACCGGGTGAATTCGCCAAACGCCCTTTTCTGAAAGCGCATATTAGCCCGGTGATTTCACCACTGCGCTACGGCGAGGATGCAGTCGACGTAGTCTACGAATGCGTCGCTCATAACATCCCCATGTCGTGCATTACGGCGGCGCAGGCGGGCGCCACGGCTCCGGCTACATTGGCCGGTTTTTTGGCGCAGTCACTGGCCGAGACACTGGCCAGTCTTGTCATGGTCAACGCGATCAAGCCCGGCTTTCCGATGGTGTTTTCCAACTGGCCCTTCATTGTGGACCTCAGAACCGGGTCGTTTGCAGGCGGCAGTGGGGAAACCGCCGTTTTGAACGCGGCCTCGGCGCAGATTACCAACTGGTTAGGTCTGCCATCGGGCGTGGCGGCATCTATGACCGACGCAAAGGCCATCGACGCGCAATATGGCGTTGAAAAAGGCATGACATCCCTTGCGGCAGCCTTGGCCGGGGGAAACCTGATCTACGAAAGCTCGGGCATGACCGCGTCGCTACTGGGCGCGAGTTTCGAGGGCTTTGTACTGGACAACGAGATGCACTCTCACACCTATCGCGCGTTGCGCGGGATTGAGGTAACTAAAGAAAACCTGGGTTTCGACGCCATCTGCCATTCGGTTTTAGGCGACGGTCACTTTCTGGGCAGCGAACAGACATATGCGGCCATGGAACGCGACTACTTTTACCCTGAACTCGCGGACCGTCAGGAACCTCGCACGTGGCAAAACGACGGTGCCAAAGACGCGTGGTCATTCGCCCGGCACCACGCCAAAGAGGTTCTGGCCAGTCATCACCCAGATTATCTGAGCGCCGAACAGGAAGCCGAAATCCGGAAACGTTTCCGCATTCTGATCTGAAAACCACAAGGCATTCCCAGCACTGCAATCAGCCGCTAGGGTCAGCCGTGAAACACGCAAGGAATATCGCCATGACTGATTCATTTTTTCAGCCGGTATCGGCGATGGAACTCGCCCGGTTTGCCGGCATCCCTTCGTTCATGCGTCTTCCCAGCTTGAATCTGGACCACGAACGCATAACCGACGTCGAAGTGGGTCTGATCGGCATCCCATGGGATGGCGGCACCACTAATCGCCCCGGGGCGCGGCATGGTCCGCGACAACTGCGGGACTTTTCCACAATGATCCGCGCAATGAACCCGGTCACAGGCGTCGCACCGTTCTCAATGGTCAATTGCGCCGATCTTGGCGACGTGGCACCCAATCCGGTCGATATCCACGACACTCTGAACCGGGTCACAGAGTTCTATGTGGACCTGCACTCAAAAGGCATTGTTCCGCTGACCGCAGGTGGGGATCACCTGACCACCCTGCCCGTTCTGCGCGCGCTTGCCTCTGAAGGTCCTGTTGGCCTGATCCAGTTCGACAGCCACACGGACTTGTTCGACGGCTATTTTGGCGGCCACAAGTTTACCCACGGGACTCCGTTCCGGCGCGCCGTCGAAGAAGGCTTGGTCGATCCTAAGCGATTTGTGCAGGTGGGCATCCGGGGCACCGCCTATAATACCGAGGACATCGAGTGGGGTGAGGCACAGGGCATCCGTATTATCCGTATCGAGGAATTGTTCGACCGGGGTATTAAGGATGTGATGGCCGAGGTGCGCGGTATCGTTGGGCAAGCACCGACCTATTGCACCTATGACATCGACTTTGTTGACCCGACCTTTGCGCCCGGCACCGGAACCCCCGAGATCGGCGGGCCAAACAGCTTTCAGGCGCAACAGGTCATTCGTCAGATGTCCGGTGTTAACCTGATTGGCGCTGATCTGGTCGAGGTTGCACCCCCGTTCGATCCGAACGGAGGCACCGCGTGGCTGGGCATTTCACTGATGTTCGAATTGCTGTGCGTATTGGCGCAGGCCGTGGACGCAAGGCGCTAGCTGACGTTTTCGGCAATCATCGAGATCATTTCAAACATCACCGCCGCTGCCGTCAGCGCGGTGATGTTGTTCGGACTGTCCTTGGTTGGCATCATACAAACGACATCCCCACCCACGATGTTCAGACCGCGCGCCGCGCGCAGAATGCCGACAGCCTCGTCAATATCGAACCCCTTTTCGCCCGGCTCCAAGTTGGACACCGCGGGCGCAACGGTCGGGTCGAGGCAATCCAGATCGAAGGTGATATAGACCGGGCGGTCCCCCAGCACCTCTTTGGTCTGGGCCACGACATCCTCCAACCCGCGCTGCCGGAACTCGCGCATGGTGACGATGTTGTAGCCATAGTCATAAGACGGCTGCAGCCAGTCCAGACTGCGCGGGTGGCCGCGCAGCCCGATCTGCATGGATCGCGTGGGGTCTACCTGTCCCTGATCGGCCAGATATGCGCCCCAATGGGCTGCTGATTTCTTGGCCCCCAAGAAATGATCAACCTTGGTGAATACGTCTGTGTGGGCATCCAGATGGAGGAAGCTGACAGGCTCTCCTCCCGCCAGTTTGCCACCCCCCAGCGCCTGAACGATGCCACCGGTGATGGAATGATCGCCGCCAATCGACACCGGGCGCGCACCGGCCGCGTCAATATCTTTATAAAAGCGGGTGATACGTTCGATGCAGTCTTCATTATCGTTAGCGCGGGGAAACGGAACATCGCCAACATCTGCAATTCGCGCACTGTTCCACGGGTCGATTTCAAAAACCGAATGGACCCGCCGCTGTACGGCCGAAACATGCCGCAATGCACGAGGACCCAAATGCTGATCCCGTTCGGTTGTGCCGTTACCGGTTGAATGTGGCACCCCGACCAACGCGATGTCCTGCCCATCCGGCCCCTGATTGGGGCATCGGAACAAAGTGGGTACTCCCCACCAATACAGATTGTCCATCATGGACTGTTCATAGCGGTCGGTCATATGCGCCTCCGGTCAAAGAAAAACGCCCCCGGTGGAACCAGGGGCGTGTGCGTTCAGAGTTTTTCGTCTTCTCGGCGGAAGGCACCTTGCACAATGCGGTCCATGACCATGGCCAGGAAGAGGATGGCAAACCCACCCAGCAGTCCCGGACCCTTGGCGGCGTATTGCAATGCTTCGAGGATTTCCTTGCCCAGACCACCGCCACCAATCAGTGAGATAATCACCACCATCGACAGGCACATCAGAATGGTCTGGTTCACGCCGGTCATGATCGATGGCAAGGCTAGCGGTATCTCGACATCCTTGAGTAGCTGCCATTTCGAGGCACCAAAGGCCACGGCGGCCTCTTTGATACTGTCCGGAACCCCGCGCATTCCCAACGCGGTCAGACGAATAACCGGCGGCATCCCAAAGATGATCGTTGCCAGAATGCCCGGTGGATTGCCGGTGCCAAAGAAAGCGATGATCGGGATCAGGTACACAAACGCAGGCAATGTTTGCATCAGGTCCAAAACAGGCTCAGCTGCCCGATAGGCGCGCTTCGATTTGCCGAACCAAATGCCCAGCGGAATACCGAACACGACACACAACAACACGGCAGCGCCCACAAGAGCCACCGTTTCCATTGCCACGTCCCAATACCCAAGCAACGCGATATATGCCAACGAGGATGCGGTGAAGATCGCCACCCTCGGCCCAGCCGCGCGCCACGCGGTCACGCAGATCACCAGCATCACAACCGGCCATGGAGAGCCGATAAGTGCAATAGTCAACGCATCCAAAACCGATCGTACACCGGCTACGATGCCGTCGAAAACATCTCCTCCGGCTGCGGCAGCAGCATCAATCTGCGCCTCCATCCAGCTTGCAAGGTTTGAGAACAACGTTCCGTTGCCTTCCCCCAATATCATTGCGGAAACTTGCTGCTCGGGGAATGCGTCCAACAATGGAAGTGAGGCGTTTACAGTGAATTTGTACACGATCAGCGGGCCAATTGCGGCCACCAAAACTGCGCCCAAAACCGTGTTCCGGGCCGAACGACCGCTTTCGGTGCTAAGCGGATCAATCCGCCAGTTCGAGTACTGTTTTTCGTACACGCGGTCCGCGTAAAACCCTTGAACAAGCTTAAAGACTAGAAGCATCAACAGGCCCGTGACCATGATGCCCACGGCTTCGGACTGAGCGGCAGCGGCTTTTTCAAAACTGGAATCCGCCGCCTTCTGGATATTAGCCGCCAGTTTGTTGAACCGGTCTATATCTGCCTTTTCGGTCGCCGCAGCCGCGCGTTCCAACAGCTCGGTCGCGCGAGCTTGCTGACGCTCGGCCCGTTCGGCCAAATCAGCGCCGGGGTTGCCCCAGGCACCGCGGCCAATCTGAACCCAGGCTATGATTTCCAGGATCAGGAACGTCCAGAACATTCCCCATATCGCGCGGGACGCAGACCAGAATGGCCCCAGAACAGCCGCCCAGATGTTGAAGGTATTGGGAATACCGCTGGTCGCATCATGGATTTTATGAAACGCGTTGACGTAGTAGTCGCCGTTTGGCCCGGTAAATTCGTGGATCGAGCGGTCCAGCGCCTCGCGGTCGACTTCGATATCCGAGGCGGCCGTGACTTTTACTTCTGTGGTTGCATCAGTCATTTTTGCCCCCCTGAATTCCGCGCAGTAGCCGCGGTTTTGTAACCACTCCTACATCAGCGCCAGCATCGGTGATGATGACCGGCAAGTCCGTATTGACGGCGAGGTCGATTAACTGATCCAGATCAGCCCCTTCATCCGCGCGCGGCGCACCATCGGTCGGGCCAGAGTAACTTTCGATCGGCTCCATGATTGAATGCGCCTTGACCAGTTTCAGTTTGGAAATGCCCTGCACGAACTCTCGCACGTAGTCGTCTGCAGGGTTCATGACGATGTCTTCCGGCGTACCGATCTGCACAATGACACCGTCTTTCATGATCGCAATGCGGTGACCTATGCGAATGGCCTCGTCCAGATCGTGCGTGATGAACAGCGTCGTCTTTTTCAATTGTGCCACCAGTGCCTTGAACTGGTCCTGCAATTGCAGGCGGATCAGCGGATCAAGGGCTGAAAACGGCTCATCCATCAGCAGGATCTCGGGGTCCGAGGCCAGCGCGCGGGCAATCCCAACACGTTGCTGCATGCCGCCCGACAATTCTTTGGGAAGACGATCTTCGTAGCCTGTCAGGTCTACCAATCCTAAGGCGTGATCTGAAACCGCCCAGCGTTTCGATTTCGACACTTTGCGGATTTCCAGCGGGTAGGCGACATTATCGCGGACCGAGCGGTGCGGCATCAGCGCCATATGTTGAAACACCATCCCAATTTGCATCGCACGGATGCGACGCAGCTCGGCCTCGGAAATCTTGGACACATCCTGCCCCAGGATTTCGATCTTTCCGGCGGTCGGTTCAATCAAGCGATTGACGTGCCGTACCAACGTTGATTTGCCAGAGCCTGACAGCCCCATGATGCAAAAAATCTCGCCCCTTGGCACTTCGAATGACGCGCCCTGCACGCCAACGACACAATTGAATCTCTCTAGAACTTCAGGCTTTCCAATGCCTTCGTTCCGGACGGCTTCCATGGCTTCTTCGGCGCGGGCGCCAAAGATTTTCCAGACATCCGTCAGTTTAACGACTGTTTCGGTCATTTTTGTCCCTTTGGTGCAAAACAGGCCGCCGGGGCTGTCCCGACGGCCTGCCAGAGTTTCAGTTCCGGTCGGCGTCAATCAATTTGACATCCAACCCAGAACGGCATCTTCGTTCGCACCGACCCATTCTTCGGCATAGGCCAAAGGTTCTTTGCCTTCGATTACCAATGCATATGTCATTGCCGAAACCGTATCGGTATCCAGTTTCATATTGGCCAGCATGGTTGCAACTTCGGGGTATTCGTCCTCAAGCGACTTTGCGAAGTGCAAGTGCAGATACGCTAGGTCCCAAGCAACGCCGGCCTCGGATTTTTCCAGCCAGTCCGGGTCATCTGTGGGCTGCAACACGTTCCATTTGGCTGCATCATAAGCCGGTTCTTCAAGGATCTGCATGTCATGCAGGGCAAACACGTAGTGCGGCGTGTAACAGAAGCCGACCCACGGGTCGCCAGCCTTGATCGCGTTGTCGAGATTGGCATAAGCCACTGTCTCGTCAATCTCTGTCAGCTCAAAGACCTGATCATACCCATAGGACTTTGCTCGAATTTTCTCGACATTGGTCGACGCCCATCCTGGCGCGCCGATCCAAAGTTCGCCCTGGCCGTCACCGTTGCTGTCGAAAAGCGCGGCATTGTCGGGATTTGTCAGGTCCTCAATGGACGTGATGCCATGTGCTTCGGCCGTTGCCTTGTCTACGCACATGCCCTGAAAGGCTTCGACACCATTCGCGTTGAATGTAACGGTCCCCTTATCTTTTACGTATGTGTCATGCAGGTTTTGCTGGTTCGGCATCCACACTTCGGGATGAACGTGCATGGCGCCTGAGTCCATCGCTTCGAACACAATCGGGTTTGTGCCATTTTGAAGTTCAACTTCAAGGCCCAGGTTCTGTTCGATCGCAACTTTCAAAATATGTGCCGTCGCATTCACCGAAGGCCAGTTTGGCACGCCGATCACAATATCAGCAGCAAGGGCGGGTCCGGCGATCACAGCGGACGCGCCTCCCAGTAACGTGGCTAGTTTGTTCATTTGTTTCTCCATGTTGGGCGTCTGCGGTGATATTGTTCTGTGCCCGAAGGCCGTATTTCACCTTGCAAACAAAGTCGAAAAGCCGGTTCTTTCCCCAGTTTTCGGTCAGCGGCACGATGCGCCGACCCGGCAAAAAAATTCAAACATGCAGACGCGCCACTCATCAAGTGTTGCGTCCACCAGGCATTCGTTTTCGAGATTATCATAAAAATGTTTCGGTTTTTTCGAAAAACAACCGGGCAGTTTTATCTGGCTGTCAGGCAGCACCCTGTTCCAGAATGTAAGCGACGGCCTCTTCGGTCAGATGCTTGAACCGCGCGTGTTCATTAACGTAGAGACAAACCTGGCGCTGATCGGGCAGATCTGCAATTTCACGAAACGCTGTCGCCTCGGGCATGAAATCGGCGACCGATTGCGGCAACACCGTCACCCAATCTCCGGTTTTGACCATTGTGATAAGGGAATGGGTATTGTGAACAGTAACATCCGCCTGCGCTTCGGAGGCGCGGAACTTGGGTGATTGAATCAGATCACACAGCGCGTTGCGGATAAATGGAAGCGCCAAAACGTCGTCAATTGTTGGTGTAATGGGCTGTTTTATCAACTGATGATCAGAGGCGCAAACCAACCCAAACCGATCTTCGAACAACGGAAGCGACCGAACTCCGTTTAGCGCGTGCTGACCTGAGGCGATACCAATATCCGCCTTGCCTTCTATTAGCGCGTCCAAAACCTGCTGAGTATCTGCATCGCGCAGTTCGACTTTCACCCCGGGAAAGCGTTGCGTCATGTAGGCCAGTACCTTTGGGAAGACCAACGCAGCGACTGATGGAACTGCTGCTATCCGCAGCAGGCCGTGTTCTGCACTTGCCGCAGCCAAGATATCCAAGACAGCCTGGTCGAACTGGCGAACTTGTTTCAGGGCCACTTCGAAAACTTGCAAACCCAGTGGCGACAGTTGATTCTTACGCTCTCCTTCAAAGAGCTTTTTGCCAAGATGATCCTCAAACTGCTTGAGGGTCATCGAGACCGCCGACTGGGTCCGCCCCAGTCTGTCGGCTGCCTCGATCAGGTTGCCGGTTTGGGCGACGGTGCAAAAACACCGCAAGGTCTCAATCTTGATCGCCAAGCTTCACCTTTTTTGAAGTTTGCTCAATTTATTTGAGTTTGACTGATATCTACTCAAAAAGCCATTCTGCGCCAGACCAATTTTATGACTCTGGGGCGCATCGTGACAAAACTGAATCTGATCGCTGGCGAATGGCTGGCGGGTGAAACCGAGATTGAAAACCGCAACCCTTCGGACCTGAGCGATCTGGTCGGCATGTTCGCACAGGCCAGTGCAGATCAGCTTGAGGCTACTTTGGATCAGGCGCGCGTTGCGCAAGCCGAATGGGAAGCCTACCTGCCTGAGCGCAAGCAGGCCGTCCTGATGAATATCGGCAACGAACTAATGTCGCGCGCCGAAGAGCTGGGCACCTTGCTTTCCCGCGAAGAGGGCAAGCCGTTGGCCGAAGGCAAAGGCGAGGTGTATCGCGCTGGTCAGTTCTTCACCTATTACGCCGCCGAATGCCTGCGCCAGATCGGCGAGAACGCCGACAGCGTACGTCCCGGCGTCGAGATTGACGTGCGCCGCGAAGCCGTAGGCGTCGTAGCCATCATCAGCCCGTGGAACTTTCCGACCGCGACCGCGTCATGGAAGATTGCTCCGGCGCTTTGCTACGGCAACGCAGTTGTTTGGAAACCGGCGAATATCACGCCCGCCTCTGCTGTGGCCTTGACCGAAATCATCAAGCGGCAGGACATCCCCAAAGGTCTGTTCAGCCTAGTCATGGGCTCGGGCCGTTCGATTGGGCAGCGTCTGGTAGAAAGCCCAAAGGTCAACGCGATATCCTTCACCGGCTCGGTTCCGGTCGGAAAGGGCATCGCATCAGCTGCCATTCAGAACCTGACCAAGGTTCAGATGGAGATGGGATCCAAGAACGCACTGGCCGTTATGGATGACGCTGATCTGGATCTGGCCGTAACGCTGGCATTGGGCGGGGCTTTTGGCGGGACAGGTCAAAAATGTACCGCATCCTCGCGTCTGGTTGTTCATGCTGGTGTGCACGATGCATTTGTCGAAAAACTTGTCGCAGGTGCGCAGGCCATGAAAGTCGGCCACGCGCTGGAAGACGGCGTTCAGATGGGGCCGGTCGTCAGTGAACAGCAACTGAACGAAAATTTGGCTTATGTCGATCTGGGTAAATCCGAAGGTGCCGAGCTGGCCTGCGGTGGTCTGCGACTTGAGATGCCGCATGACGGTTTCTACATGTCCCCCGGCGTGTTCCTGAACACCAACAACGATATGCGTATCAACCGCGAAGAGATGTTTGCCCCGCTGACAAGCGTCATCAAAGTTGGCAGCTATGAAGAAGCGCTGAGCGTGGTTAACGACACCAATTTCGGGCTGACGTCGGGGATCGTGACGCAAAGCCTCGCCCGCGCGACCCACTTCCGCCGCAACGCACGCACCGGCGTCGTGACCGTGAACCTTCCGACGGCGGGCACCGACTATCACGTGCCCTTCGGCGGCCGCGGTGACAGCTCTTACGGTCCACGCGAACAGGGCAAGGCAGCGGCTGAGTTCTATACCACGGTCAAAACCGCTTACATCAGCGCGGGAACGCCGGTCTGATGCGCATCGACGGGCTGCAATACGCCAATTGGTCTGAGAAGATCTTCCGCCAACTGCGCGAAGGAGGCGTGGACGCGATCCACGTCACCATCTCGTACCACGAGAACTTTCGCGAAACGGTTCTGAACTTTGAAAAGTGGAACCGCTGGTTTGAGCAATTTCCAGACCTGATCATGAAAGGCCGTTGGGCCAGCGACATCGACATCGCTCGGGAAACCGGGCGGACGGCCGTGTTCTTTGGCTTCCAGAACCCGTCGCCCATAGAAGACGATATCGGGCTGGTGGAAATTCTGCACGATCTGGGCGCGCGGTTCATGCAGCTAACTTATAACAACCAATCCCTGCTGGCGACCGGCTGCTATGAAGCTGAAGACACCGGCATCACCCGCATGGGCAAACAGGTCATCAAAGAGATGAACCGCGTTGGGCTTGTCGTGGACATGAGTCATTCGGCGGATCGTTCGACCATAGAAGCGGCCGAGATCTCCGAACGTCCCATCGCCATTACGCACGCCAACCCGCACGAATGGTCCCCTGCCCTGCGCAACAAGCGCGATGCGGTGATCCGGGCTGTGACCGAAAACGGTGGGATGTTGGGCTTTTCGGTCTACCCTCATCACCTGAAGGACAAGTCCGACTGCACGCTGGAGAGCTTTTGCGAAATGATTGCCCGTACGGCTGACAAATACGGCGCACAAAATCTGGGGATCGGCACCGACCTGTGTCAGGATCAACCCGACAGCATTGTCGAGTGGATGCGCGTTGGTCGCTGGACCAAGGAAATCGACTACGGCGAAGGTTCAGCCAGCAATCCAGGCTTTCCTCCGATGCCAAGCTGGTTCGAGGACAATCGCGACTTCGGCAATATCGAAACCGGGCTGCGCAACATTGGCATGAACGCCGAAGAAGTCTCGGGCATCATGGGCGGAAACTGGTACCGCTTTTTCGATCAGAACTTTGGACCAAAAACCGCATGAACCACGTCAGTGCTGATATCCCGCGACGCGATCCTGCGCAGGTTATGCGCCTGTCGCGGCTGGGCTCGCTGCATCAGTGCAGACTCAGCTTCATGCGACAACTGACCCGGCGCATGGCGCGCGAGAACTGGGTCTTTACGCGTCCTGTTTTTGAGATCGACAAAAACGGAGTCGGCCACGCAGTCTATACGGCGCAAGGCCCCGACCGTGCCTATTCACTGGTTGCGTTTGCCCATGACCTGCCACCCGAACAACGGTCGGACCGGGTGATCGCCGAGGCGTGGGATGCTACTTTCGCATTATTCGATGGCATCCCAACGGAACAGGACATCCAACGCCTGTCAGAAAACGTTCCTTTGCAAGAAGCAGGGCGCGTAAGCGAAAGCGAGCTGTCACTGTCCCGCGCCAACCGGTCCGTACGTTTGTGGAAACACGTGGTAGACAGGTTGGCTGCCGGACAACAGCCCGACTTGGAGCAAATCCATAAAGTCGGCTACCTGATGCGGACGACGGCCGTTTACGGATCGGGCAAGTTCGGCGCCGCGGATCGCGAGAAGATAGCGAACCGGCCAGAACTGCACGCACCGTTTCAGGCCGAAATGCTGTCGGTCTACCTGACGCGAACATTTGTCCGCGATCTGGTGCAACATATGGCCCTCGCCAAGGGCGGCATGCAGACGGCGGAACTGAACCCCGAGATTGCACAGTGGCTGGGCATCGGAAACTCAACCGGATTGGGGATGGCTCCATTCATCGTCAATCACCCGGTATTGTTCAACAACTGGATCATGGCGCGCGAAGAGGCGTTGGCTCGTGTTCGGTCTCTGCAATCAGCATCAGAGGACGAAACGCGGCACTTTCGGGACATCTATGACCGCAGCAAGTTATCGATGTCGTGGTGGCGATCCGAACATCCGGTCCAGATTGAAAAGATTGCCTCACTGAATGCTGATCTAACAGCCATTTCCGGTTATCTGGACCAAAATAATCTGACGCAGGACCGCCCGTGGGATCGGCTCATCCGCTGGTCAGAAACCACACTTGGCGAAGAAGGTCAGGAACTTCTCGCGTCGCTTATTCTGGAACCCTATGGCGATCTGGTGGATGGCTTGACCGGTTGTATGGCTGACGGGAATGCTCAGGCACAGGTTATTGATGGAGGCATGACTGTCGATCAACTCCGTGCCGCGATCCACGATCGCTTTGGCTGGGCACTGGAAATGGACTGGTCGGCCGAGGCGAACTGCGCGCGCGCCTGGTACGTGTCCGAAGAAAAGCTGGAACCGCGACTTGGTGAACGGTTCGAGGAACCGATTGCCGAATATGAACAGCCCCTCGCCCCGGCAAGAGACGCCGCGCTGGCCTACGCGGACCTTGCGAGTTGGCAAGACGACAAGCCCGTAGCCGAGTTCCTATTGCGCCATCCCGAGCACCGCCACACGGTGCGGCGTGCGCAGATTGGCGTTGTAGCGCCGTATGGCGAGCTTCGCGACAACACGATAAGCGCCGACGTTATGCCCATAGATATGCTCCGGGCCAAGCTGTCGTTTTTCGGTGCCACACATTTTGATCCGCGCTCGGACCGCTGGGTCCGTATCTGCATGTACGCTGGCGCGCCCTATCCTGAAGACCTGAATACCAGCACCGCAGACTTGTGGGTTTACCCGGAGCTATCTTCATGAACGTCTCGCTAAATGAGATCGAAGCCACCGCAAAGCGCGCGGCGCGTGGTGCAGGATATAGCTGGGGGTTGGCCGAGGAAGCCGCGAAAGCAACGCGCTGGCTGTGCGCACGGGGCCAAAACGGTACCGGTGCTTTGGCTCGAGTGTTGCAACTGGAATTGACGCGCTCACTTAAACAACACTCCCCGGCCGATCTGAGCGGAGAATGGCAGAGTGATAGCGAGCTTTGCCCTTTGGTGACTGGCGCATTGCTGTCAGATTGTGCGCACCAACTGAACTCAGCCCCGATTGAAATAAAGAATGTAGCTGTGCCTGCCTTGCTGCTTCCATTCGCAGCAAATGCGGCGCGCGTGTTACAGACCTGCGTGAGTGTTGACTGTGGCAGCGCACAGGTAGAAACCGACGGATTTGACCTGTCCCTGAACGTCCCACTTTCGGATGGGCCACAACAGGTTTCGGTGCGTAGGGGCGGCCAACTGACCGCACCAGTCCCCCATCGAACACGGGCGGAACCTGATCCAACTGATTGGCGCATGCTGAACCGGTTCGCCCATCGTACATACGCCCCCGCCACCGAGGAATCCCGCTTGCGCGGAGCCGGAGCGGGCTTATCCGACAACGACTAAAGAGGCCCTTATGATTGAAACCCGCACCCTGACCCTGGAGCAGATCGAAGATCTCGCCTTTCGTGCGCTTGTCGCCGCAGGAACCTCAGAAGCCAACGCCCGGCCATTGGCCGTTGCGACCGCGGCAACCGAAGCGGATGGGGTCGCAAGCCACGGGCTGGCATACATCCCGATCTATTGTGAGCACGTGCAATGTGGGAAAGTGGACGGCGCGGCCCAACCAGAGCTGTCGCGTCCGCGCCCCGGCGCAGTAAACGTGGACGCAGCAACCGGTTTTGCCCATTCCGCAATTGATATGGGTTTTGAGGCCCTTATCCCAGCCGCGCGGGAACAGGGCATCGCGGCACTGTCTATCCGCAACAGCTACAACTGCGGTGTCCTTGGATACCACACATACCGGTTGGCGCAGGCCGGCTTGGTGGGGTTGGGGTTCACAAATGCTCCGGCCTCGATCGCGCCTTCGGGCGGTGCGAAACCCGTCGTCGGAACCAACCCTTTCTCGATCGCGGCACCGGGCGCAGACGGCCAGCCCGCACTGCTGATCGACCAAAGCGCCAGCACGATTGCCAAAAGCGAGGTCATGAAACACGCCCGCGAAGGTAAGGCGATCCCGGTTGGCTGGGCTCTGGACGCGGATGGCAACCCGACCACGGACCCCAATGTTGGCCTCAAGGGGTCGATGGCGCCGTCCGGCGGTTACAAAGGTGTCGGTGTTGCCCTGCTGACCGAGGTCCTGGCCGCGGCTTTGACCGGAGCGACCCTTGGCATTAACGCCTCTCCCTTCTCCGGCACCGCTGGCGGACCACCCAAAACCGGGCAGTTCTTCATCGCAATAGATCCTTCTGCAACCTCTGGTGACGCTTTTGCTTCGGGGATCGGCGAGTTGGTTGGCGCGATCCGCGCTCAGAATGGCGCCCATCTGCCCGGGGATGGACGCGGCAGCAAACGGAGTCAGGCACAGACCGACGGCGTTGCCGTCAATGCGGCCACACTGGATAAGATTGAGGCGATCATCGCCTAACGGCGCAGCTATTCTGCATTAGCCTATGAGGTCGCCAGGAAACGCGTTGTTTGTCTGGCGACACATTCCAGTTCGCAGCGGATGCTGAAATGTTGGGGATTATCCGACGTAATGAAGTCGGTAAATTTCTCACCTGCCAACGCTCCGATGGTTTCCGCAGGAATACGGATGGTCGTAAGGCCGGGCTCAACATCCGCTGACCCCTTGAAATCTCCGATACCTATTATCGACAAATCCTCTGGCACGCGCAAACCAAGCTTTTGGGCAGCGAACAGTGCGCCCTGTGCAATGACGTCATTCCCACACAACAATGCCGTAGGTCGTTTTGGCGTCGTCAACAACACCAACGCCGCTTGCTTGGCCTGAGAAACACTGTAGGGCGCCTGGGTTTCATGTTCATCGGGCACTGAAACCCCCTGCTCGCCCAACGCGTCATGCACGGCGGAAAGGCGGTGCTGCGCGCGGTCGTTTCCTTGGGTTTCCGGAAAGATCAATCCGATGTCACGGTGCCCCAGTTCCAACAAATGCGCGGCTGCCAGGCGCCCGGCCAGATGGTTGTCCGCCCCCACACAAGGAAGGGGCGAGTCCTGTGCGTAGTTCCAGATTGCCAACGCCGGTATCTTTTGCTGCTTGATCAACCGGTTGGTGGCATCGGAATGTTCCAACCCAACCAGCGCCACGCCGTCCACGCGATGTTCAAGAAACTTGCGGACCATCGCGTATTCCCGATCCAGATCATAACCGTGCGATGCCAGCAAAAGACTGAACCCTGCCTTGTCGATCGAATCCGAGAAAGCCTGAATAACCTCGGAAAAAATCGCGTGGTTGATTGTGGGCACAACAAGTCCAATTGTCCCTGACCGTTTTCCATGCATTGTTTGTGCGGCGCGGTTGCGGATATAGCCCAGTCGCTGCACTGCCTTGTTGATCTTTTTGCGAGTCGTCGGGTTCACCAGATCGGGGTGATTGAAGGTGCGAGAAACCGTCGACGGTGACACCTTTGCAGCCTTTGCGACAGCCACTATGTCCACCTTATCTTTTTGAAAATTCGCCATAATTTCGTCATTCCCGACTGAATTTATGAAAACATTTGCAATACTATTTTCATCCCCTAACCTGATTTGTCAACAAAAGTGAAAGTGCGAACAGACGGGTTGGGAGGCCCTGAATGGAATTCATTTACTACTTCGGAGATGTGTTCACGCCGCTATCGTTTTTGCTGCTCTTAGGCGGCACGATCGGAGGGCTAATTCTGGGCGCGACCCCCGGCCTGTCACCAACGATGGCGGTGGCCCTGCTGATCCCGTTCACCTTCCAACTTGAGGCCGCGCAGGGCCTGATCCTGTTGGGGGCGGCTTATACCTCGACGGTGGCCGGTGGGGCCGTCAGCGCTATCCTTCTAAAAATCCCTGGCGCACCGGCGAATATCGCCACCACATTGGATGGCCACACGATGGCTAAACAGGGTCAGGGGGCGCGGGCGTTGCAACTGTCCTTCCTAGCTTCGGCTGTGGGCGGCATTTTCGGCGTTCTTCTGCTGATTTTCCTGACCCCGGTTCTGGCAAAGTGGGCGCTGGCGTTTGGCCCCTCGCACCTGTTCTGGCTGGCTATTCTGGGGGTCACGGTGATCGGGACGCTGGATTCCGCTTCAGTGGTCAAAGGGTTGTTGTCCGGCTGTATCGGGTTGTGGCTGGCCACAATTGGGTTCGACGACATCATGGGTGCACAACGCTTTATCTTTCACCCCGCATTGGGCGGCGGCATCAACATCATTGCCGCGTTGATTGGTCTGTTTGCAATCCCGCAGGTTCTGACCATGTTCGCCAAAGGCCGCCACAACACTGGTGCCGAAGTGATCGAAGTCCAACGCCATTCAA
The DNA here is from genome assembly GCF_056537985.1 of Ruegeria sp. BI12. Lineage (NCBI taxonomy): Bacteria > Pseudomonadati > Pseudomonadota > Alphaproteobacteria > Rhodobacterales > Roseobacteraceae > Ruegeria > Ruegeria sp. BI12. Next base: position 983,159 of record NZ_JBQFSL010000002.1, read on the forward strand.
TCATGGCGGCGTTCAAGGAACTGTTCAGTCGCACCCGTGCGCTGAGTATCGGGACGCTGACGGGCTCGATCATCGGCCTGATCCCTGGCGTCGGAGGACAGATAGCTGGCCTTGTCGCCTATGATCAAACAAAGAAGTTTTCATCGGAAAAGGATAAGTTCGGCACGGGGCATTCCGAGGGCGTAATCGCCGCGGAATCTGCCAACAACGCGATGGTTGGCCCATCGCTTGTGCCCCTGCTGACGCTGTCCATACCCGGCAGCCCAACCGCGGCTGTGTTGTTGGGCGGGTTGCTGATCCACGGAATTTTCCCGGGTTCGGACCTTTTCGACAATCACCCCGATGTCGCCTGGACCTTCATTAACTCCATGCTGATCGGGCAGGTGCTGATGTGTATCTTCGGCCTTTACGTTGCGGGTCTTGCGGCGCGAGTCGCACAGGTTCCTCAATCTGTCATGGCCGCAATCGTTCTGGCGCTTTCGGTTTTCGGCGCTTATTCGGTCCAAGGTTCAATGGGCGATGTCTATGTCATGGCGTGCCTCGGCATCGGCATGTTCTTCCTAGAGCGCTTTGGCTTCTCGGCTGCGCCGCTGGTGCTTGGCCTGATCCTTGGCCCCATCGCCGAAGCCAACTTTATCCAGGGCGGAATGATCGCTGACGCGACCGTGGGCAAGGCGTCGTACTTCATGACCGGTGGATTGAACTTGTTCCTGATCGCGGTAGTACTGGCCTCAATCGCCTACTCGGTCTGGATGGAGCTGCGCAGCCGGCGCTACACCACTAAAGAGGAGGCGCAGGCATGAACCGGTCGCAACATATATTCGGGTCAGGCCTGGTCTTCGCAGTTGGTCTTTGGGTCACATGGGTCAGCTACACGCAGCAACCCGCTGAGGCTTTCCTGTTTCCGCGCCTTATTGCAACAGTCTTTGTAGTGTTGGCCGGATGGACCTTTGGCAAAGCGGTCATGGGACTATCCAAGGTCGGCAATGGCGTGACGCGAACAATGTTCGTGAACATGCTGCCCGGTCTGATCATCATGCTGATCTATGTGTTCTGGGCGGCAAAAACGCTGGGGTTCTACACCGCGACGACCATCGCATTTTTTATCCTGCTGTCGATCTATGACCCCGCCCCCCATTCCGAGGTCAAAACCTGGGTCAAACGCGGGACCATTACCGCGGTCTTTGTGGCGGTGATGTACGGGCTCTTTGCCATGCTTTTGAACGTCTACACACCAAGAGAAATTCTGTTCTGACCGCATGGGAAGCGGGTGAACTTAATCAGGGAGGAAACGCAAAATGAAACGATTTATAGCAGGGGCAGCTCTGGCGCTGGCGGGCCTGACTGGCGCGGCAATGGCCGAGGAATATCCCGAACGACCGCTGATGATGATGGTCAGCTATGGCGCCGGTGGGGCGACCGACTTTCAGGCGCGGATCGTCACCATGACCGCCGGGAATGAGGATGCGCTGGGAATGCCGATTGCCATCATCAACAAACCTGGTGCCGGCGGGCGCGTCGGTTGGAACTGGTTCGCCACACAAGCTGACCCCGACGGATACACACTGGCCGCGTACAACGTGCCCCACTTCATCGCTCAGTCGATCAAGGGTGGTGTCGAGTATTCGGCGGACAGCTTTGAACCCATCGCAAACTGGGGTGCAGATCCGGCTGTGTTCGTGGTTGGTGCCGACAGCGAGTTCAACTCGATGGACGATGTCGTGGCCTTTGCCAAAGAGAACCCCGGCAAGCTGACCGTATCTGGCGCAGGTCTGTTTGTGGGCCACCATATTGCCGCGCTGCAGATCGACAAGGCCGCCGGAACCAAGATGGCCTATATCCCGACCAAAGGCGGTGGAGCAGCAGCCATGAAGGCCGTCATCGCCGGTGAAGTCATGGGCGGTATCAACAACTTGTCCGATGCGTTCCGTGCGCAAGAGGCGGGCAATGTGAAAATTCTCGGCGTCGCTGATCTGGAACGCAACGCGTTTCTGCCGGATGTTCCGACGATGATGGAACAGGGGCTGGACGTCGACAATTCCTCGGTCAACTTCCGGGGTGTGATGGTGCCCAAGGGAACACCTCCTGAGGTGATCGAGAAACTGGCAGCAACTGTGCCCGAAATGTTCGCCAATTCCCGCGTTGCCAAGAAGATGGAGGCAGGCGGCTCGCCCATGCACATCATGACACGTGAGGAAGTGATCGAGATGTGGGCACAGCGCCAACAGACGCTGAATGAACTGCTTGCCGGTCTCTGAACGACCCCACCGGGGCGGGCTGCGCCCGCCCCGGGCAGCCAATCGAGGACAAAAATGAACGCTCCAAACGACATAACCCCCGAAAATGCCGAAGTTGACCGGATCGTGGCGCAGGCTCGCAAGGCTCAGGCAGCTTACGAGGCAGCAGGCAGTCAGGCGCTATATGACAAAGCAGCACTGGCAGCGGGTTGGGCGATCATGGAACCCGCACGCAATCAGGCGCTGGCGGAGTTGGCGGTTGAAACCACCGGGCTGGGCAATGTCCCCGACAAGATCACCAAAAACCACCGTAAGACCCTGGGCCTATTGCGCGACATAGCAAGGGCAAAGACACATGGCATCATCAGCGATGACCCCGAAACAGGCATCACTGAAATCGCTCGTGCAATCGGTGTCATCGGCGCAGTGGTCCCTTCGACCAATCCAGCCGCGACCCCGGCCAACAACATCATCAATGCCCTGAAAGGGGGAAACGCGATCGTCGTCGCCCCCTCGCCCAAGGGTGTGGCGTCCTGTGAACTATTGCTACGTTTCATTCACGCCGAATTTGACAAGCTGGGGCTGGACCGGGATCTGGTCCAGATGATTCCAAGGCCAGGATCAAAGGCCAAAACCCAACGGCTGATGGAAACCTCGGATCGGGTGATCTGCACTGGCAGCCAAAACAATGTCCACCGGGCCCAGTCCTGCGGCACACCCGCTGTCGCGGTCGGCGCGGGCAATGTCACTGTGATCGTCGACGAAACTGCCGATCTGGCAGCCGCCGCTACAAAGATCACAGCCTCAAAGTGCTTTGACAATGCAACCTCCTGCTCGTCCGAGAACGCAGTTGTGGTTGTGGACGCCGTCTACGACGATTTTGTTGCGGCAATGGCAGCAGAAGGCGGCGCTCTGGTGCCTGCATCCGATGCCGATGGCATCATAGCGCGTCTTTGGCCGGACGGGCACCTCAACCGATCAGCTATCGCGCAGGATGCCGACAAGATGCTTGAGGCATTGGGGATGGAAGGAAAAGTCCCCGAAGGTACGAAATTTCTGGCAGTAGAAACCGACGGAATCGGCCCTGATCACCCCCTTTCCGGAGAGAAGCTGAGCCGTGTTCTGGCGCTCTACCGGGCCTCGGACTATGCCGCCGCGAAAGCCACCGCAGGGCGCGTTCTGGCCCATCAAGGTACCGGACATTCGGTCGGTATCCACACCAGCGACGACGGGCGCGCCGTTGAGCTGGGACGCGAGCTACCCACCTGCCGGGTGATCGTCAATCAGGCGCATACCTTTGCCACCGGTGGTAGCTTCAATAATGGGATGCCCTTTTCTCTTTCGATGGGATGCGGCAGCTGGGGCGGAAACTCCATTGATACCAATCTGCATTGGCGGCACTTCGTCCAGACCACCAAAATTGTGCGTGAAATACCCCCCCGCGAACCCGCGCTCGAAGATGTATTCGGCGCGTATTGGAGGGAGGCCGGCCAATGATGGAACCGCCAAAGGGAACGGTCCGCGACTGGCTGGACCTAAGGGCCGATCAGGGCGGAACCGGGTTCGTTTTTCCCGATGGCACTCAGGATCTGAACTGGGCGGAGCTGCGCAACTCGGCCCGAAACTTGGCAAGCATGTTGACCCGCCTAGGCGTGCAGAAGGGCGAAAGCGTCGCACTCATCTATCCCAATTGCCACGAGGCGCTGATCGCTTTGTTCGGCGTTCTCTACGGTGGGTTCCGGGCGACTATGATCAATCTTGTCGCGGGCGACAGTGCCGTGGCCTACGCCCTCGAACACAGCGGCGCGCGATTTGCATTCGTGCACCCGGATCAAGCGGAATTATTCAACCGAACAGCCGATTCTGCCGTAACTACGCCTTTACAGATCGAAGAAGCTGATAACGCGGATACCGAGCTTTATGATCTGGCGCCCGCAGACCATGCCCTGCTTATGTACACCTCGGGCACAACCGGTCGGCCCAAAGGTGTCGTTCATACGCATTCCAGCCTTTTGGCGGGCGGCTGGACCACCGCTGTCGCGCATGAACTGACAGATTCGGATCGCGGTTTCTGCGTCTTGCCGATCTACCACATCAACGGGCTTTGCGTGACGGTGATGGGAACCCTCGTCTCTGGCGGCTCCCTGGCCATGTGCGAACGGTTTTCGACCAGCCGGTTCTGGGACAATCTTGGTAAAACTCAGGCAACATGGTTTTCGGTTGTCCCGACCATCATCTCTCATCTGCTGCAATCTGACACCAATCCGGATGCCCAAGCCCGCCAGAGGTTGCGGTTTGGGCGGTCTGCCTCATCCGCGCTGGCACCCGATGTACAACGCGCATTTGAAGAGAGGTTCGAGGTTCCCATCGTCGAAACCATGGGGCTTACGGAAACCGCGGCGCAGATCCTGTCGAACCCGCTTCCACCGGGCGTGCGCAAGATCGGCTCGCCCGGTGTTGCATTCGGAAATGACGCGGCAATTCTGGACGCAAGCCAACAGCCTGTCCCGCACGGAACCGAAGGTGAGTTGGTCATACGCGGACCAAATGTGATGCTTGAATACCTCAAAGACGCCGATGCGACCGCAGGCACTTTCACAACGGATGGTTGGCTACGCACCGGTGATTTGGCGCGTATGGACGAGGACGGATACGTCTATGTCACCGGCCGCTTGAAAGAGTTGATCATAAAGGGCGGCGAAAACATCGCCCCGCGTGAGATTGACGAGGCGCTGTATTCCCATCCCGATGTTGTCGAAGCTGCAGCTTTCGCGCGTCCCTGCCGCAGCTATGGTGAAACCGTTGAGGCCGCAGTCAAAATCCGGGATGGTTCCGAGCTGACATCACTGACTCTGTTGGAGATTTGTGAAACCAAGCTGGGTCGATTCAAATCCCCTGACGAGGTTCACATTCTGCAGGACCTGCCGAAGGGGCCTTCGGGCAAGATACAGCGCAACCGGATACTCGAAATCGTTGACGATCAAGGCTGAGCGTCAGCGGGGCTAGACCGCTGACGCCGACCCGGACCATCAAAGGCGCTAGGTCTTACGGCGTTTCGGTAGAGCGTCTCCGCCTTTACCCGATTTCGCCGCTGCAGCGCGCGCGCGATTTTTTTTGCTGCTGGGTTTTCCCTTGGGCGGCGGCGGGCCTTTGGTGGCTTTGCCGCCGGGCCTTAAGCTGGCGTCTTTGCTTTTGCCTGCAGGCGCTTTGTGGGATTTCTTCTTTGCGCTCGTTGCGGTGAATTTCGCTTCGACCTCGCCCGTTGAACCGGACGCAGACGAGTCCCTGCGCGGTGCCGATCCCTGTTCTTTCGATCGGTTCGGTTTGGAACGGTGTTCCGCCGATTTATGCGGCTTGCGATCTTCGGGCATGGGTTTCCGTTTACGTGGCGCTGGCGCGTCGTTCCAATCTACGGGGGTGGTGTCCCCTTTGCGCGGACGCGTTTTTCCCTTCGGCGCTCGGTTGGACCTTGGACGTTCAAACGCGGGCACGTCAGGCGCACCATCTAAACGAACAACGTCTTTCGAGCCTTCTATTTTCATGTCTGCGCCAACAGCCGCCAGAAAGCCAGCAACGCTAGCTTCGCGGATCTCGACGTAAGACACATCATCGGCAATACGGATCGCCCCGATATCGTCTTTGGTCAGGTCACCCGCCTTGCAGATCATCGGCAACAGATGACGCGGCGACGCGTTTTGGTTGCGGCCTTCAGATAAAGAGAACCAAACGCTGGGACCAAAAGCGGCGCGCGGTTTCGGGCGGTCTGCCGTCACTGGGGCTAACTCTTCCGGCGCTGAATGGCGCAATTTGTACTGACGAAGATACGCTGCCGCGATTTGTTCGGCGGTAAATTCCCCAACCAGATGCTGAACCGCCGCCCGCTCGCTCTCGGTGATCTCGACCTGCCAGTCATCCGATGCGAACATCCGCGCCTGATCACGTTCGTTCACGTCGTCTGCCGCCGGTGCAACACCCCAATCAGCGGTGAGTTTTGCGAATTTCAGAATGCGCTCGGCCTTTTTTCGCGAAGATGGCTCTACCACCAGGGCACTTACGCCCTTTCGCCCAGCTCGACCTGTGCGCCCTGAGCGGTGCAAAAGCGTCTCGTGACTATTGGGCAATTCGGCATGGACGACCAAATCCAGGTTTGGCAAATCGATCCCCCGCGCGGCGACATCTGTCGCCACACAAACCCTGGCCCGCCCGTCGCGCATCGACTGCAGCGCATTAGATCGTTCGCTCTGCGTCAACTCACCAGACAGAGCCACCACCGAAAACCCGCGGTTGGAAAGGCGCGTCGTTAGTCGCGACACCATCGCGCGTGTATTACAGAAAACAATTGCGTTGGGTGCCTCATAATACCGCAACACGTTGATAATAGCGTTATCGCCGTCCCGCGGCGCAACCATCATCGCACGGTATTCGATATCGGCATGTTGCGTTTTCTCACTGACCGTACTCACGCGTTCGGCGTCGCGCTGATAGCGCGTTGCCAGATTTGCAATGGCACGCGGGACAGTGGCCGAGAACAGTAGCGTTTGTCGCTCGGCCGGGGTTTCATCCAGAATGAATTCAAGATCCTCGCGAAACCCAAGGTCCAGCATTTCATCGGCTTCATCCAGTACCACAGCCCGGATCGCGGTCAGATCAATGGAACCGCGCATGATATGATCGCGCAGCCGCCCCGGCGTTGCGACAACAATATGCGCCCCGCGCGCCAGGGCGCGGCGCTCGTCACGCATATCCATGCCACCAACACACGAGGCCAGAAACGCACCAGCATCCGAGTACAGCCAGCTCAGCTCGCGCTTGACCTGCATGGCCAACTCACGCGTCGGCGCAACGACCAAAGCCAACGGCGCGCCGGAAGCCCCGAACGACTCATCTTCGCCCAGTAACTGTGGTGCAATCGCCAACCCGAACCCGATTGTCTTTCCCGATCCGGTTTGCGCCGACACCAACATATCGCGTCCTTCCAGACCGGGCTGTGTCACGGCCTGCTGGACTTGTGTCAAAGTATCATAACCCTTACGGGCAAGCGCATCTGCGATGGTCTGTTTCACGGTGGTGTTCTTTGTATCAGCCGGGGGATGCGAGCCTTGCGGTATTGCAATCAACGCATCTTCCAAGGTTAAAGACCGCCTCTTAGCGGGAGTCGCCGTCAATGTATAGGCGTGTCTTTTCCAACGCGCACAGGCACCGTAGTTTTATTAATGGTTTGATCGAACATCCTTCGGGCCCGGTTCCAGTGCGCGCTTTCACAACCCCAATATCCTTGGAAAAATTACATTCAATGTGCAGTTTGTTCTAACTTGAGGGTGCCCGTGAGCGGCACGAATTCAATTCTAGAACAGAAATCGACGCATAAAATAGATTTGCACAAAAGCGATGGTGTTCTGGGCTGAACCTAAATCTGGGAACTTATCTTTGCGTTCCGACCGTCATCGAAGACGTTCGGTGCGAGCATTTGAATAGGGCAAAAATGCGGGCTGGGGGTCGCAACTAGGCGGTTGTGCCTTTTCTGGATTTGGGCGACCGAAGGCGCAAGTATGTGCCTTCGGCCGTAAAAAGTGTGATCGCATCCTTTTCGACGTCCCTGATATCCAGGAAGTCAGTCAAACACGGATGCAATCTGATCGACGGTCACCCCTTCTTTGATCTCGCGCAGACGGGCATAAATCAGAGCGACCGAGATACCGGTCAAACCCGCAGAAAGCGCTGCGATAACCGAAAACCCGACCATCATTGCCCAGCTTCCGACACTAGCCAACAGACCAGCACCAATACCGGCGAGGAAATTGACGATCCCGGCGCAAATACCAATCAGCAGCAAAGCGCCGAAGATTGGCCAGCGATATCCTTTGGTCAGTGCCGCGCTGCGACCAAGCCCGCCAAACCCGGCCCCCTCGATCACCACGGCTGGCGCAACCACCGAAAAGACTGCGTAAACCCATAAACCGGGAATGATCAGAGCGATCGACGCCAATCCGGCCAGAATACTGCTGACAGTCGTCAGGATCGCGACGGGGACAGCCGCACGCAAAGCTGGCGAAAAATAGCGTGCCAACTGTAGCGGACGCCCGAGTTTGGAATCATATGCCAGTTGCACCAGAAGGGCTGTTGTCAGGGCATAGAATACAATTTGTAGAACAATCGTCATCACCCAGGTCGTCACGTTAGAAGACGTGCTGAAATCGGGTTCTTCTACACCCAAGGCGACATCCGCCCCTACTAACATGCCCGCAATAAGTGAGCTCAAGAACATTGGCACCAGCGCCAACAGGATGACGGATATGAAATTCTTGAAGAGAATCGAAAAACTCTCACCCACGATACTTCCGACGCCCAGAAACTCTCTGTCACCGTATTCTGTCGTGCTGGCCATTATGAAACCTCACTATTCTTTTGTGGTATTACTACTGCATGAAAATCGTCTAAAAGTTGTCTGCAGTATCCTTATGACACCCGTAATTGAGTTTGAAAACGGCCACTACAAGTCGATTTTTGGTCAGAAAAAGGGCAGTTGCCAGTTTTAATCACGGGCGGTTGTTTTCAGCCGCATAATGTTTGTCTTTGCGACGCTCACCGAACAATTGGCGCTTTTCAAGGTGTTCACGCTGCGCATTGTAGAAAGCCCTTAGGAACTTCAACCGCTCCGCCTCGGGCACTTTGTTCGCGTAACTGATCTTTTGGCGGATCTTTTCGACAACGCTTTCTATGGTGGCCCTGTTGCTGTTTGACCGAACCGACACGGTGTTCTTCTCCTGCGCCCGCAAGAGCTTTTCAAGGGCTTGCAACTCGAATGCGCCATAGTGATCAAGCTGATGAGCGAGAAAGGTGTAACTTTTAGCTGACGCCGTCTCTTTGACCGGCGTCTGAGCCAGATCTGTCAGCAACACCGGGACCGGCAAATGGATCACGTGGGTGCCCGCAATAAGGTCGCCCAGTCTCTGTCTGTGTCGATTCAATAGCGGCACAAGCAGCCCCCCCAGAATCCAGGCCAGAGCCCCCCCTGTAGCAACTGGAGACTTGGCATCGAGTGTCAGCAGCAGGGTTGCAGGAAGGAAGATCTCGGCCTCCTTCATCAGGTTCCTAAGCACCAGGGCATGGGTGCTCAGCGACTTGCCATCATGTGAAACAACCTTGATCTTCATCAGACGCTTGCCCAAAGTCTGCCCATTCCAGGCCAACTCGGCTATGACGTAATAGGGCACCCTGATTATGAAAAAGAGCAGACTGCCTATGGCGATCAGCGTGCTCGGATCGCCATACCCCACAGAAACAAACAGAACCAGCACGGCGACGGCGGCGATCAGCGTGATGCCCACATCCGTGATCTGAGCAGCAAGCCGCACCCCCAGCCCCGCTACCTCTAGGTAGAGAGGTATGCCTTCAGGTGGGATCAGCTCACCCACTGATGGCGCCGTTTCACGTTTGCGTCGCCAAAGCCTCATTTCCGTGCCCTACCGCCCAAGGTGAACCAAGCCAGCCAGCATAGTCCCAACCCCCAGCCAATCACGTACCGGGTGCTTTTGTCCTGAATAAGCTGGCGGCCGAACCCTTCGACAAAGGCAGCGACGACCAGCATTAAAGCCGCCACCAGCGCAAGCTTCACCGCATCCCGCCCTGCATGGCGCAAAGCAGCGCGGCGGCTTCGTTGCCCCGGAAAAAGGATAGCTGCGCCCAGTTGAATGCCGCCGCCACAGGCAATACAGATCGCCGACAGCTCGGTCACACCGTGGATAGACAACCAACCGCCCAGATCGCTGCCCAGTCCGCGCTCTACGTGCAACGCGTAAAACGCCCCTAGCGACAGCCCGTTATAGAAGGTCAGCAGGACCGCCGGCACACAAAGGAAAACCCCAAGCCCAAACACAAAGATCGCAATGCGCGTGTTGTGCGAGAAAAGGAACGTGGCAAAGGCCCCAAGTCCCGTGGCGCTGGGATCCTGATCATAAATCACTTGCCGCAGTTCTTGAGTGGTCGATGTGGGTCCGCGACCTCCGGCCAGTTCCGGCGGCATGAACACATGATACCAAGCCGGGTTTTCCAGAAACAGCTGATACCCCGCTAAAACCCCTAGCCCCATGCACAAGAAACCTATCAGGATGAACAACCAGGACCGACGCACTGCAGTCGGCGCCCCACTTGCAAAAAACTTGCGCACAAGCCCGCCGAGACGTTCCTGAGGGGCATAAACCGACAGATACGCGCGCGCAGTCAGCGCCTCAAGATAGTCCAGCAGCGCCTTGTCCAACGAGATTTCGCGTGCAATCGCCAGCGATGTGGTCGCATTTCGGTAAAGCGCGGCCAGATCGCGGGCGGCTGCGAAGTCCATCCGCTGCAATCCCACACGTTCAGCTTGGGCGACCAAGGTTTCTAAATGCTGCCAGTCTGCTTCCCGCTCTTTTCGGAACCGGGCCGAACGGATGAGGTCGCTTTCCGCCATCAGATCAACTCCCGCGCTTTTATTTCCAGATAGGTCGAGATCAACTTGGCCGTCACCGTATCCGGACGCGCATCCAGCACGGTAACCCCCAACCTCGCCAATCTTTCCAGAACCAGACGACGTTCACTGATGGTCTGGTTTGCCGCTACCAGAGTGGCAACACCATCCAAGTCCTTGGGTGCAGACCCCACCAACGCTTCGACCTCAGGATCACGGATGGTGACGAAAATCAGCAAGTGACGCTTGGCCAGAATGGCGATGTTCTCGACCAGCAATTCTGCTGAGGTCGTGTCGATGAAATCGGTAAAAATAATGATCAGGCTGCGCTTTGGGGTGCGGGCATTCAGTTCAGTCAGCGCCAGCGTATGGTTGGTTTCATGGCCCACATAGTCCAGCTCGCTGGTCCAACTGCGTAGGCGTGCAAAGGTCTGGCGCCCGGCCCGCGGTGCCACAAAGGATCGCGGGCGCACGTCATAGGCGTAGTACCCTACCAGATCGCCGCCGATTGCAGCCGCCCAAGCCACGGCCAAAGCAGATGTAATCGCGTGGTCGATCTTGGGTAAACCGGCAATCTCTTCGCGCATCAGGTAACCGTTATCCAGCGCTACGATGACGTGGTGATTGCGCTCGGCCCTTAACTCTTTGGCCACAAGCCCCCGCCGCTTGGCCGAACGTTTCCAGTCGATTGATTTCACATCCATGCCTTGCACGAAATCACGAAGCTGGTGAAATTCAGATCCTTCTCCGATGGCGCGGTTTTCCTTCACGCCATAAAGCGTGGACTGCACAGTCGTGGCGATCTCGCCGGACTGGATAAGTCGAATATTGGGCACCACCCGGACCTCTAGCGTGAATTCCAATCGCGGCACGAAATCAAAAAGCTTCAGGCGTGACGACCAATGAAGCCAAAGATGTTCAAACGCCCAGACACCGCGCCGTACACCACGACAGTTAATCTCAGCTGATCCCGTCCCATCCGGGCCGATCATGAACTCGACCTCGGCAGCACCACTCAAACCTTTGGGCCATTTTAGCCGCGCCGTCAGGTCCTTCGGAGCGTTAGGGACATGCAAGTTAAGCACCTGCAATTCGCCGACAAAGATTTCTGGCCGCATGTCGAAATTCAACTGCTTACGACGGCTAAAGGACATCAGAAGATCCGCTGATATTAACAGTGCCAACAGCACCCATGGTGCCAACGCCAGTTCGCGTAGCCCGCCAAAAATTGCGACACTCAGAACCGACAGAACAAGAGCGGCGCAGGCAGCACTGAGCAATCTTGTGGACGGACGTATCAGCGGGGGGCCTCGATCTGGTTGAGGATGTTGTCAAGAACCATAGCAGAGCTCCGGCCTTCAATCTCGGCCGAGGCACCCAACACCACTCGATGGCGCAGTGCCGGTACGAAAAGCCGTTTGACATCATCCGGTATTGCGAAATCCCGCCCGTTTAATCCGGCCTGTGCCCGCGTCGCCGCCGCCAATGCATCAGCAGCACGGGTAGAAGCGCCAAAAGCAATTTCAGCGCTTTCCCGTGTTGCCCGAACCAGCCGCAGAATGTAGGCGAGAATATCGTCATCTAGAATGATACTGTCGATCAGCGCCCGGCTTTCCGCGAGAGCAGCTGCATCTAAGGTCTTTGACAGTACATCGGTTTCCATACCGCTTTCGATCGGGGCATTGGCATGCTGGCGCAGGATCGCGATCTCGATCGCTTCGGGAGGGAAGTCGATTTCAAGCTTAAAAAGAAACCGATCCAACTGCGCCTCGGGTAATGGATAGGTGCCTTGTTGCTCGATGGGATTCTGGGTGGCCACGACAATGAACTCGCTGCCCAAAGAATGATCGCTACCATCAATGGTAACCGTGCGTTCGTTCATTGCCTGCAACAGCGCCGCCTGGGTTTTGGGAGGAGCGCGGTTAATCTCATCCGCAAGGAGCACCTGAGTAAAGACTGGACCCCGCGTGAGGACGAAATCATTGGTCTGAAAATTGAAGATCGAGGTGCCCAGTACATCACCGGGCATCAAATCGGGGGTGAATTGGATACGCCCGAATTCCAAGTCCAGTGCTGCGGCAAAACTGCGAGCCAACAGAGTTTTGGCAGTGCCCGGCGGCCCTTCCAGCAGCACATGACCACGCGCAAAAAGCGAGATCAGAAGCAGTTCGACCACATCTTCCTGCCCTAGCACCGTTTTTCCGATCTCCGCACGCAAAGCTTCAGAACGCGCGTGTAATGTTTCAAGTGTCATTCGTTATCTGCTCCAAAAGCGCTTCAAGTTCATCCACATGGCGCATTGCCTCTGCCGCAGGAATCCGATGTGGAAGGTTCCGGATGGTCTTCAACACCGTTTCCAGCTTACGAGAGAGATCCGGATTGTGCCGTGCTACATAATCCAAAAAGACCTTTGGTTCGGCATAGTGATGGGCAAGCGCCGGGCCAAACAAGGCTGATGCTGAGGCCGCCAGCCGTGCCTTTGCGTATTCGCCGGTCAAAGCTCCGTCTTGATCTGACAGCCGCATTAGGCGCGCCCGCGCGCGCACTGCCAGCGACTTTGCGCTTGTATCGTCGTCATCCTCGGCCTGCACCGGGCCATAGCGTTGCCATGAACGCCAGATAAACAGCGCCAACGCCAGGACCCCACCCAGCCACAGCATCAGGAATGGCGGTCCAAAAAACTGCTTCAGATCGGTCCAGCTGCGTTCATAGCGCACGCTCTCCGCGGGATCCGATAGCCAGACTTCACGGCTGTAGTCGATCATCACGTTGCGTTCTGCCGCAAGAGAACTCAGGAGATTGTGCGCGATAGCTGCATTGTCGCCAATGCGCAGCCCATGATTGTTCAGCAAATCCGGGTCCGACAGCACCAGCACTCGCGCGTCGCTGCCACCTCTCGCCAGCGGGCACTCGGCCAGAAGCATAGCGTCTGAGTTGCCAATCAGCGGAGAACAGTCGGCGTTGGTGAATAGTTGTGCCGCATAGATTTGAGCGGAATGCCGGACGTCTTCGGCGTCAAAATAATCGAAATCCGTGAAAGGCGCGCGCGCGTATTCGATCTGTGCGTCCCTCTGTCCGGTCAACTGTTTTAGCACGGTTTCAATCTGCTGCTGCCGGCTTAGCAAAACCGGATGTGCCCGGCCGGTCAGCCGCATCCCGCTGCGCCATTTCGGCAGGATCAGAAGTGTCGGTACCCGGACAGCCTTTTCCAATACAGCGTCGAGCCGCAGATCGTATTCATCCTGCTGTAACAGCAGTTCCTCTTTAGTGCGCGGATGAACTCGGTCTTCGTCCAAGGAAGTATCGAATAGCGGCAGCACCAGCAGGCCAACGGTTTCCTGATCGACCTGCCACCCACCCAGAAAACTCTGCGCGCTTACCTCATTTGAATTTAGCCAGATCCGCAGCCCGTCAAACCCCGACGGAGAACTTCTCAGAACCTGCTGGCGTTGGGATATGACGTAAAAGACAGTAAACAGCAGCAGCGCCACGAAACCCAAAATAATCAGGGTCTCACTCCTGAAGCCACGTTGTGTTTCTTCGGTGGCCGAATGCGTCATTCGGGCATCTCAGTCAACAGCGGGCGGATCTCGGCAACATGGGCCTGGAAATCTTCCTCACTTACATCACGCCCTCCGAAATGCACCCTTTCGCTTGCCAGAACAAGATTGCGCAGCGCACTGAGGTAATTTTGGTCCTTTGGAAGATGACGTAATGCGTCGCGCGCGGTCCAGCTGCGCTGCAGCAGCACGCCATTGGCCTTAATCGCTGCACTCAGGGCGGCTTGCGCCAACTGGATCAAAGCTTCGCGTCGATCCCCGATGCGCAGGATCAAATTCAAGTTGCCCGGACTTGACGGCGTCGTTGTCGCGGCATGCGGTGACCGTCCCCCACGCTCGCTTTCCGTATTCTCGCCTTCGCGCCCCAGTGTAACGGCAAAGCCGCTACCGTAGCGGACAAAAACAAAGGCGATTGCCATGAGGATCGCGGCGGAAATCAGCATTGTCGGAAAATTCACACCGCCTTTTGTTGACCATCTATTTGTCTCAGACGGCGGACGAGGTTCCTGTGTCGTCTGCATCGGTGGCGGTGGTCTTGAGGGGTCATAGTAAGCTACGTCTGAATCGACACTGCTTATTCTTATCGCTTTCAGATAGGCTTCACCGCTTTCGCCGATCTCAACGGGATTTTCGGTAGCCTCTAGAGCAACTGTCATGTGAGGCACTAGTAAAAAGCTGGTTAAGTAAATCAATCGCAGGCAACGGCTCATGGGCTTATCGATAGTAGAATGCCTGTCGGCACGCAATCTTAAGTTGTTAACTGATCTCTTTTGGTTCTGGCGCGAGGTTCTCGAAGAAGAGATAAGCGATTCAACGAAGCGATAAGATACGACACCTGGCTTTGTTGTTGACGTCACGCGACGAAGATACGAGCAGGACTTAGTTAGTCAGGTTTCCCAAATTATTCCCGCCTATGAATTGGTTTGTGTTTAAAGCTCATCGCCTTTTGCTCAGGTTTGTCATCGCGATCACTGTATTCACAGTCGCCCTGTCGGTGCCATTTCTGGTGCAGCAACTTGATGGGAACACTAGTTCCGATCTGGGCAGCCTTCTATTTTTGACCGCTGCCGGTTTGATCGCCACCATCGCATTTTTAAGCGTGCCGGGACGGGACGACATGGTTGTCGCGCCCTTTAAGGCACGCCATATCTTTGTTCAGGTTGGAATATTTCTGTGCGGCGCTGTCATGATCACTTTGACCGGGCTGACAAGTATTGCCCTGATGCTAGCGCCCAAAAAAGAAGTCAAAGATGAAGTGTCTGAGGTACTCGCCTAGTGTTCGTTGTGGCCATGGACCCCTCCGTGAACAGCAGGCCTTGGCTGCATCTTCAAAAATTTACCTTTTTACATTGCTTTAAGCGAAACCAACCAAGGCCGTCAGGACCCGAATTCGGCGCTTAAAAAAACCAAAGTGCGGTTCAGCTGACTTTTGTCTTTTTTAGCAACTCGATAAACTCCATCTGCATGGATCAGTTCAAACAACATGTAACTATCCGGATGGTTGACAGGCGTGTCGCTGGGCAGTTGGTCACCACCTTTGCAATGTGTGACTTCGCCCGACAACTCGTCAAAGGCCGCTAAGGCGGCAACGTCCCGGAAGGGAAATTGCCAATAACAGGAAACGCCTTTGGAGTTGTTCAGGCCAACAAAGGTATCGCAATTTGCGCCTTCGGACTCGGCACCTGTAGTTAGGTAATCTTCAAGCAAAGAAACCCGGGTACATTCGTCCGTGAAACCAATAGTTGGTGCAAGCGCCGTCGTCATCGCCACTAAAGATCCAGCAATAAACGCTGCCGCGCTATTCATCGGTTCACCCGCAGTTGGTTATTCGAACAGGTATTCGACATTTGGCGCGATTTGCCGATGTAGCCCCCAAGTAAATGGTCAGCACTTCACTCAGCTGCATCTGGGACATTTGTTTCATGGTAGATGCCCTTCACGCGCTCTTTTGTCGGATCAAAATGAGGGAACGGCACGATTTTGGCTTTCAGCCGCTTTTGCTGCCCATCCAACTGACCGATTTCGATATCACCGCCGTCGATAGCGTGCGTAGTCGCAACCCGACCCAAAGCGATAACTTTGCCCAGAACAGGCGATTTCATCGCACTTGTGATTTCACCAACCTGCGCCTTTCCGATACGCACACAATCGCCCGGCGACGGAATTGTTCCGCCCTCGACCTCAAAACCAACCAGCTTGCGGTGTGGATGAGCCTTGCGTTCTTCAATCGCTGTGCGACCGATGAAATCATCGGTCTTTGACTTAAGCGGAACCGTAAAGCCGATACCAGCCTCGAAAGGATCGGTTTGGTCATCGAATTCCGACCCAGCAAAGATCAAACCACCTTCGATCCGCAGCATGTCGAGCGCTGCAAGACCTAGAGGAGTAACTCCATACTCCTGACCTACCTCCCAGACACGATCAAATATCTCGACCGCGTCATTGGGGTGACAGAAGATCTCATATCCCAACTCGCCAGAGTAGCCAGTCCGGGAAATAACCACTGACGTCCCCTGAACATCACCAACCCGAGCAACGGTCAGCCGGAACCACGGCAGTTCTTCGATCGTGGGCTGCTGGGGCGGCGTCCAGAAAATCTTTGACAGGATTTCTCGGCTGTGTCGGCCCTGTACTGCAATGTTGTGCAATTGATCAGTCGAATTGCGAACCCAGACGTTCATGTTTCGCTTGAGCGCTTGCTCCTGCAGCCACAAGCCACTGGTGTCATTGCCGCCAATCCAACGGAAATTGGTCTCACCCAGCCGATAGACTGTGCCATCGTCGATCATCCCGCCGTGTTCATAGCACATGGCCGTATAGACGACCTGACCAACGCTTAGTTTCTTCATGTTGCGGGTCACGCAGAGCTGCATCAACTCTTCCGCGTCAGGTCCAACGATCTCGTATTTTCGCAATGGGCTAAGATCCATGACGGCAACCTTGTCCCGGCAGGCCCAGTATTCAGCAATGGCGCCATGATTGGTCATCGTGTTGGGCAGCCAATAGCCGTTGTATTCGACAAAATCACGGGTATGCCGCGCAAAGCAGTCGTGAAATGCTGTTTTCTTGGTTTCTTCCACATCCGCCTCCGCAGATTTTCTGTAGCCGTAGGATCGTTTGAAATCCTCGGTCGCCTTGTAGGTTCGCACCTGAATATCAGTTGGGTTCCAGCCATTTGCTGGGTCAATGTCGCATGGACAACCGGTACTGACGCAGACCAGATCGGTCAGCGCGCGCAGCAGGACGAAATCGCCCGGTCGCGACCACGGATCGTCCATTCCGATAGCGTTGGTTTCATCCAGCATCGTGTTGAAAAAGAAATTGATCGCAGGCCAACCACCGCGCGGCTTGATGCCATACTGGTCCAGATCCTTGTTTATATTGTCCGAGCAATTCACATGGCCCGGATAACCAAGATCTTCGTAATATCGCGCGGTGCAGGCGAGACCAAAGGTGTCGTGACGCCCGCACGTATCCTGCACGATCTCAACCAGAGGTTCCTGATCTACCGACCAGTATTTCGAGAATATGCCCGGTTGCGGATAGAGGCTGCCCATCAGGCTGCGTGTTGTGGTCGGGTCGATCTCGCGCTCGATCCCCTGATCCAGTGCGCGGCGGCTGAACGCCTGAAAATCCGAGCACTCGCGGCCACGGACATCCACGATCTGAATGAACTCTCCGGCCTTGACCTCGTAAGACTTCGCGTTGCCCGGCTGGATATTGATATCCTTTAGCGGATCGGCCAGCGGATCAGGCGGACCCACATCGGGTTTTTCCAGACCGGGCGCCGAACGTTGAATGTACAGGATGATATCTGTGGGTGGGTTGTTGCCTTCTGGGCGCATTGCCTCACCCGGTGCGGCGACGATCAGAAGACCATCATTTTCAGCAACGAAATGCACCATGTCGCCGGGGCGCGACCCGTCCGTAAAGGCCCGGATTGCATCGCCATTTCCAATATCGAACCCGGCAACTTCTAAGGCGCGCAACACTTTCTTGCCGGAGGGCGAACCGTTTGCCAAGGTCGCTATCAAGCCGTCGGGACGCCCATGGCCCACAGTGCCCAGCATAGCTGCATCAGAACTTCGGTCAGGGGCAAAGAAGACCATTTCGGCCGGTTGCATTCCATCGCGGTCCAGCAGCGTGATTGTATCCCCTTTGGACACCGGAACAGCGCGCGACCCCATTCCGGGGACCGGGTGACGTTCCGTTCCGTGCGGCAGGATCGGAAGGCCGGGGGCCAGAACGCCGCTTCGTTCGAACGGAACTTCGAATACCGGTTTCACATTCATAATGCACCTTCCTGAATGGATTCCGTTGCACCTCGATGCGTGACCACCAAAAGGCATCCCGCATCGGTTCGCGAATAGTGGCTTGACCCGGCTGTCAGGCTGACGAAATCCCCGCTGCGGTAGCGAAACCCATCGTGATCAGTCAGATCGCCTTCAAGCACAAAGAACTCTTCCGGCCCGTGATGAATATGCGGATTTGAACGGGTACCCGGAGCCATTTTCATCAGATAGCTTCCTTGCCCGGTTTCCTCATCAAAGCTGACATTCTTCCACCAGACCTGTTCATCAGGCAGGCCTTCCATCCGCATCGGCACAAATCCGGGGCCGTCGAAACGGGCAACGGTGCGTGTGTTGTGACGCTTAGTCATCTCAATCAAGCCCCAGTCGCTTTTTACGTTTCTCGGCCCAACTGCTGATCGCCATGTCAAATGTCAGTGCCATTAGGGAGACATTCAGGCCCAGAACAAAGTTCTTACCAAGTTCGGTACCCGCCAGTGTTCGTTGCAGCTCCTGTCCCAGGTCCTGTGTGCCGATAAAGGCCGCGATGATGACCATGAAAAAGGCGAACATGATTGCCTGATTGAACCCGACCGCCATTGTCGGCAGGGCCAGCGGGAACTGCACGGACATCAGCTTTTGCCGCCGGGTCGAGCCGGACATATCAGCAGCCTCGGTCATTTCTGGAGGCACGCTGCTGAGGCCAATAATAGTGTACCGGATCAGCGGCACGGCTGCGAAGATCAGGATCGAGAAAACAACGGCCACATCATTTACGCCAAACAGCATGATCGCCGGAATCAGGTAGATGAAGCTTGGGAAAGTTTGAGCGGTGTCGCAGGCCAACAAGATGCTCTTGGACCAACGTTGTGACCGAGCCGCGACTACACCCAGCGGAATGCCGATCAGGGTCGCCAGAGCGACGGCCGAGATCACTGTGTACAGCGTGATCACCGACCGATCCCACCAGCCGGAGAACGCGACAATCGTAAAGAAGATTGCAGCGTAGATACCAGGTTTTCGCCCGCCAACCCAATATGCGAAGGAAACTACCAACAGGATAAAGGCGGGTGTGGGTATAGCCAGCAGCGTATTGCGGAAGGGGATCAGAACCTTGACGTTCAGAAACCAGCGCAACCATTCGGTTGTTCCCTTGATTACGTCTATGGCCAGAAAGGACTTGATCACCACGTCGATTTCTTTGCCCTGGCTCAGATGTTGCTTGCGGCCAACTTCAGCCAGGATCGGGAAAATCTGCGCGAGCAAAGTAAACCCAACGAACAGACCCAAAGCGACCAGCGAGATTTGGTGCCGTTTCCACCACGGCGTCCCACGTTCAAAATGAACAGGTTGTTTGACGACCCAGGCCTTGGACATCCGATCAAGGGTTACAGCCAGAAGCACGATGGTCACACCGATCTCAAAAGACCGCCCGAGTTTGAAGCTACCCATCATTGCCAACAGCTTGGCGCCAAGACCGGGCATGCCGATAAAGGCGGTCAAAACCACCATCGCCAGACACAACATGATCACTTGGTTAACGCCAACCAGAACCTCGGTGCGTGCAGCCGGAACATAGACGTGGCGCAGCATCTGCCAACGGGTGCAGCCTGACATCTGCCCGGCTTCAATCACTTCGGGGCTGACCTTCTTCAAGCCCAGAGTGGTCATCAGGATCATCGGTGGGATGGCAAATGTAATTGTCGCGACGGCCCCTGCTGTTGGTCCGACCTTGAAGAAGATCACCGCTGGCAAGAGGTACGTGAAGAAAGGCAAGGTTTGCAGCACTGACAGAATGGGCTTCAGCATCCGTTCGAACCAGCCGTATTTCCAGGCGGCAATGCCCAGAACCAAGCCCAGAAGAAATGCCAGAGGAGCCGCCACCACGATGACGGACATCGTTTGCATGGCGATTTTCCATTGCCCGATTGCCGCGGTCCAGATGAAGGTTCCAGCCCCCAACGCGGCGAGCCTCCAGCCACCTACAGCGTAGCCGACAACTGCTGCCACAGCGGCGATTGCGGACCATGGGATCGGGCCCAGATAGGGCCAGCGCCGCTTGCCCTCCAGCAGGTTCGCAGACGTATCCAGCAAGAACTCCAACGGGCCTTCTGCAATAAAGCGAGTGACATAGATCAGGCCGAGGTCGTTTTGAATGAAGTTGAAGATTGCATCCAGAATCTGTGCAGTTGGCGGTATTGCGGCTTCTGGAATTCGGTTCAGCCATTCAGGCAGAATGCCCACGGCCTTAGCAAGGATCAGCGCAAAGGCCGTGACAAGCAGTGCCGTAAGGACTTTGGTCCGTCCAGACGTCCTATCGGATGTGTCCGGTATTTCGGTGGACAGCGTGGCCATCATTCGGCTCCAAGCAGAACGTTCAACGCGGTGTTGCGGTCCAGAACGCCTGTTACAACGCCTCTGTCATTGGCGACCGGCAAAAGGATCCTGTCGTCGTTGACCAATACGCGCGCCAGTTCGTGAATGGTTGAGGCACCATTGATCGGGGCGCCTTCAAGCGCATGACCGTTTACGGGTTTTGCCAGCCCTTTCGCGTGAACGACGCGGGCTTTGTCGATGTCCTCGGTAAACTTGGCCACGTATTCGGTAGCGGGATTCATCACGATCTGGTCCGGGGTGTCACATTGCTCGACCGCTCCGTTGCGCATGATGGCAATCCGGTCGGCCAAGCGCAGCGCCTCGTCAAAGTCATGCGTGATGAAGACGATGGTTTTGCCCAACATCTCTTGCAGACGCAGGAATTCATCCTGCATTTCACGGCGGATCAGCGGATCAAGCGCCGAGAATGGTTCATCAAGAAACCAAATATCTGGTTCGATAGCTAAGGATCGGGCGATACCTACCCGTTGCTGTTGGCCGCCACTTAGTTCGCGCGGGAAGTATTCTTCCCGGCCTTCAAGGCCAACCAGTTTGATGACTTCCAGCGCACGTTCGCGCCGGTCGTGGCGATCCTGTCCACGCATTTCCAGCGGGAAGGCCACGTTGTCCAAAACAGTGCGATGCGGCAGCAATCCGAAGGACTGGAACACCATGCCCATTTTGTTGCGGCGCAGTTCAATCAACTCGCGTTCGCTCAGGCTCATGATGTCCTGACCGTCCACCTCAATCGTTCCACCTGTGATGTCGTGCAGGCGTGAGAAGCACCGCACCAGCGTCGATTTACCCGATCCCGACAACCCCATGATGACCAGCATCTCACCCCGGTCCACTTCGATCGAGACATCCTTGACCCCGGCGATGTACCCATCTGACCGGATCTCATCAAAGCTGCGACCCGCGGGTATGGATTTCAGATAGCTCTCTGGCGAGGGCCCAAACAGTTTCCAGACATTTTTGGCTGAGATGACGGGCGCGGTGGCGGACATGGCTGCCTTTCTTTCTTGTTAAGCGCGGCCTTGCATCGATGTGGTAGACAAGGCCGCGCCAGTTTCGGTTGTGTAACCGGATTATGCGCTGCAGGCGCTGATCCAAGGATCAACAACGTCGCGATTGGCGTCCAGCCATTCCTCGGCCGCTTCTTCCGGCTCAAGCTCATCTGTGTCGACCAGCTTCGCCATTTCAGCAATCTGAGGGTTGGTGAAAGAAATCTTGGTCAGGGTGCAATATGCGGCTGGCCATTTGTCTTTCATCCCGTCCCATGCAGCCTTTTTCAGGTAACCCTTAGCAGGGTTGCCACAGTCATACAGCGCCTCCGGGTTGGGTCCCTTGGCCGGGTCTGTGTCGCATCCGTCTTCCCATGCCGGGAATTCAACAAACTCACCGGGCCAAACAGCTTCGGCAAAGTTTGGCGTCCAGTTAAACACGAGAACCGGTTTCTTGTCGGCCTCAGCTGCGCCAATTTCAGCCCAAAGAGCCGCCGCGGAACCCGCGTTGATGACGGTAAAGTTCAGATCCAGCGCTTCGGCGCGTTCCTTACCATGCTTCAACCAGTCGACCGGCCCATCCAGATAGCGGCCTTTATCGCCGGTTTCAGCCGTGGCAAAAAGATGTGCGCAATCGTTCAGTGCCTGCCAGTCAGGCAGACCGGGGCAGGATTCCTTGGTCCACATTGGATACCACCAATCCTCGCGCGTGACCGCGTCGTGATCGCCAGCGTCATGCAGACCACCTTTTTCCAGTGCAGCCCGATAAGACGCACCAAAAGCACCTTCCCAGACCTCCATTTCCAGCGCGACATCCCCGAGACGCACTGATTCATAAACCGCCTGACTGTCGGTGGTGACATATTCGACGTTGTTGCCCATCTCTTCGAAAATCAGTCCAACGACGTTGGACATTACGATCTGACTGGACCAGTTGTGAATTGGGATCACGATTGGGTCGCTGCTGTCTTCAGCAATCGCACCTGTTCCCGCTACTGCTGCCAAGGTTGCAGCAGAAAGTAGGTTTGAAAGTTTCATGTTTGCTCCCTGAGTGACGTTCATTTTAAGTTAGGGACTCTTCCGGCCCCGACTTCGAGCATTCTGCCCAAGATCGTCCAAGGCGCAGAACAGAGATTTGAGGGGCCTTGACCATAATTTCTTGAGGCTAATTTGACTTTTTGCTATCTTAACAGGCAGTTGCCTGTTCGAGTGCCGACAGATGCGTGCAACTTTTTTTGATCGTAACCTCGTCCAGCTCGGGAAATTGCCCCCAAATGCCAAAAAAAGCGCAAGTCACCGGGAAAGTTCTGCCGCCGTTGGACTACTTGTTAGCGTTTGAGGCCGCGGCCAAGGCACAGAGTTTTGCGCAAGCAAGCAAGGTTCTGAACATCTCAGAAACCGCAATCAGCCGCAAAGTACGTTTGCTGGAACAGCACTATGACGTGCCGTTGTTTGTACGAGGGCATCGCTCTGTTTCCCTTACCCAGCAAGGGGCGATCTTGCTGGCAACCGTTGAAAAATCACTGGACATGATGCGGGACGTCAGCCGTGACATGCTGGCCAAACATCAGGCCAATACGGTTTCGATCTCTGCGACCAATTCTGTTGCGTCTCTTTGGCTGATGCCACAACTTCGCAAGTTCAACAAATCCAATGGCCGTATCCGTATCTCTCTGGTGTCTTCGGATAGTGACGCAGAATGCCTGTCGGATTCAATGAACCTGACAATTCTGCGTGGGGATGGGGACTGGCCGGGATACGAGGCAAAGCTTTTGTTCGGAGAAACCGTTTTTCCGGTTTGCAGCCCCGAATACCTTAAAAGCAATCCAAATGCGGCGGATCTGTCCGCGTTGCCGGAACTAGACCTTATTGAAGTCACCAGCGCCCACGCAGAATGGATGACATGGCGCGCATGGTTCAGCGGCAATGGTGTATCGACGTCATCCATGGAGCAGGCTGTGGCCTTCAACACCTATCCTTTGTCAATTCAGGCTGCGGTGGATGGTTTGGGAATTGCATTGGGCTGGGCTCACCTGGTTGACCCTCTGCTTGAAAGCGGCGCTTTGGTCAGACCAGTTCAGGGCGCATCAGTGCGAACTCAGTCAGGGTACTACTTGCTGAAAAGGCCTATTCAAAATGCTTTTCCAGAGCAGCTAATTGTCGAGGATTGGTTGCTCGGTCTCAGCGCCGGTCGAAAAAGATACGCCTGACCCAGATTGCGCGCAGCTGCGTTCGGATGATGCAATCGTCACCGGACATTAGGCGAATTTATAGAGAGGCCCAGCCAACTTTTTTCGCGTGCCGGATTGCGGGTGTGCCGCTCAGCCATCAGTCAGCTACCATGCCTCACCCGGTGGGCCTGCCACAATATCCCACCTAGCGCGATCGCAAACAACGCTGCCATCGCATACCAGGTCAAAGCATACGCCAAATGCGTGTTCCGGAACCGCACAATCGTCAACCCCCCGCGGGGCCAGGCTTCGGGCGCACCGGTGTGATCCGCATCGATGAAATAGGGCATCGTAAGGCCAAGCTGCAGCGCGTTGGACAGTGCCACGGTGTCGCGCGATACCCAACGGTCCAGACCCGGATCATTGCGTTCCAGCAAGGTCCCATCCGGTTCGGTCGGGCGCAACAGGCCCGAGATCGTTTCAGGCGCAGCGCTCCACAATGCCGGATCCTTCTGGCCAGGCGGCACGAAGCCGCGATTGACCCAAATGATACCAGCCGGCCCCTGCATCGGGTTCATCACCCAGTAACCGGGACCCAGTTCGGTCACAGCTTTGACCAGAACAGCCTCGTCGTCGGTATAGCTGCCCTGCAGCGCCACGCGCAGATAGGTATGCTGTTCCGGGTCAAACGTAACCGGCGGTGTGACGGGCGCGCCATAGGCGCGGGTCTCGACCGCCGCAATCAGATCCTGTTTCCACACCAAGCGTCGCATCTGCCAGTTTCCCAGCAGGACAAACACTACGATCAACGCCGCACAAAGCACCAGTAACAGGACCGAAAGCCAGCGCGGCCGCCCAGCGCTGCCCTGATCGGTCATGGCAGATTACGCACCCGCTCGATCTGTTCATGGGCAGGCATCATGTTTTCTTCAAGGTTGAACATGACCCAGATTGACCCGGCTAGCACGATGACCAGCAGTAGAAGTGTCAGCCCCAGTGACATCACCTGCCACCCCGCCTCAACCTTCAGCGTCACATGCAGGAAATAGTGGATGTGAACCATCATCTGCGTCGCACCAAGGACAAAGATGATCGCTACCGCCCAGGCGGTATTTTCCACCACATCGCCCAATACGATCCAGAACGGGATCAACGTCAGCACAACAGACAAACCAAACCCTATAACGTAGGATTTGAAAGTGCCCCCGGCCCCTTTTGCGTGATCGCTCATAGCAGCACTCCCGTTAGGTAAACCAAGGAAAAGACGCCGATCCAAATCAGGTCGAGGAAATGCCAGAACAGGCTCAGACACATCACCCGTCGCCGGTTCTCGGGCGTCAGCCCATGCAATCCAAGCTGCGTCAAAAGAACGATCAACCAGATGCTTCCGCCCAGCACATGCAACCCGTGGGTCCCGACCAGAAAGAAGAACGACGAAAGGAAGGCACTGGCCATCGGGGTCGCACCGATGTGCCACAAGTGGGTGAACTCCAGCAGTTCCAGATACAGAAACCCGGCCCCGAATAGCACGGTGACGATCAGCCAAAACACGGTGCCGCGCAGATCGTCCATTTCCATCCGCAAGACTGCAAACCCGTAGGTGATCGAGGAAAACAGCAGCGCAAAGGTCGCAACCAGTATCATCTGGATATCGAACAGATCGGCAGGCGCCGGCCCGGCGGCATAGTTACGGCCCAGCACCCCATAGGTCGCGAAAAGGATGCCGAAGATCAGGCAATCGCTCATCAGGTAGATCCAGAACCCCAGCATGGTTCCGGTTTCGTGATGCTCTTCGTGATCGTCCCCGTGATGGGGCTCTTCTATGACAAAGAACTCATTCGACTGTTCGGTGTCTGTCTGCGCCATTATTCTGCTGCTCCTGCCAGCAACCGGGTCCGCTGTTCCTCGATCTCGCGCACTTCGTCGGCTGGAACATAATAGTCGCGATTATAGTTGTAGGTGTGCCCGATACCATAGATCAAAGTCGCGGCGAAACTGACGACAGCCAGCCACCAGATATGCCAAATCAGCGCGAACCCCATGACAGTCATCAGACCCGCCATGACAACACCCGTCGCGGTATAGCGCGGCATGTGAATCGGTACGAAACCTTCGGTCGGGCGAACAAAACCTTCACGCTTCATCTGGGTAAAGGCGTCCAGGCCATGAACCCGTGGAGTAAAAGCAAAATTGTAATAGGGCGGCGGAGATGACGTCGACCATTCCAGCGTCCGCCCATCCCATGGATCGCCTGTTACATCGCGCAGCGCATCGCGGTTGCGGATCGAGACATAGATCTGGACCAGAAACGCCGCGATACCGGCCGCTACAAACAGCGCACCGATCAAAGCGACGATAAAATACACCGAGTAGAAGGTGGTTTCAAACTGGCTCAGACGGCGGGTGACGCCCATCAGGCCAAGCACATAAAGTGGCATGAAGGCCAGATAGAACCCGATCAGCCAACACCAGAAACTTACCTTGCCCCAGAATGGCTCCAGCTTGAAACCGAATGCTTTGGGCCACCAGTAGATGATGCCAGCAAAGATGCCAAAGACCACGCCCCCGATGATCACATTGTGGAAATGCGCAATCAGGAACAGCGAATTATGCAGCACGTAATCGGCGGGCGGCACCGCCAGCAGTACCCCGGTCATACCGCCGATCACAAAGGTCAGCATAAAGCCCATGACCCACAGCATTGGTGTCTCGAACCGGATGCGACCCTTGTACATGGTGAACAGCCAGTTGAATACCTTGGCCCCTGTCGGGATCGAGATGATCATGGTGGTGATGCCGAAAAAGGCGTTCACATTGGCCCCTGCGCCCATGGTGAAAAAGTGGTGCAGCCAGACCAGATAGCTTAGGATCATGATCACACAGGTCGCATAGACCATCGAGGTATAGCCAAACAGCCGCTTGCCGGTGAAGGTCGGCACGATTTCCGAGAATATTCCAAAAATCGGCAGGATCAGAATGTAGACCTCTGGGTGACCCCAAATCCAGATGAGATTCACATACATCATCGGATTGCCGCCCAGTTCATTGGTGAAGAAATGGGTGCCCAGATAGCGGTCGGCAGTCAGCAGCGCCAAAGTGGCCGTCAGCACCGGGAAGGTCACGACTATCAGGATATTGGTGCACAACGACGTCCAGACAAACACCGGCATCCGCATCCAGGTCATGCCCGGTGCCCGCATCTTAACGATCGTCACAACAAGGTTGATCCCCGACAACGTTGTGCCGATCCCGGCGATATTGAGCGACCAGAGGTAGTAATCCATGCCAACGCTGGGGCTGTATTCCAGCCCCGAAAACGGCGCATAGGCCAACCAGCCCGCCGTCGAGAACTCGCCCACGAACAATGACAGCATGATCAGGATTGCGCCCGAGACGGTCAGCCAGAAACTCAGGTTGTTCAGGAATGGAAATGCCACATCGCGGGCACCAATCTGCAGCGGCATTACGTAATTCATAAAGCCGGTGACAAAAGGCATCGCCACGAAAAAGATCATAATCACGCCATGGGCGGTAAAGATCTGGTCATAGTGGTGCGCGTTCAGATACCCTTCTCCGCCGCTTGCTGCGATGGCCTGATGGCCCCGCATCAGCAACGCATCGGCAAAGCCCCGAAGGAGCATGATCAGACCCAGAACCATATACATGATCCCGATCTTCTTATGGTCGATGCTGGTGAACCATTCTTTCCAGAGATACCCCCAGAGGCGGTAGTAAGTCAGAGCCCCGACAACGGCCAATCCGCCGAGCAAGACAACGATGAACGTGACCAGCACGATCGGTTCGTAGAAGGGAAACACGCCCCAAGACAGTTTGCCCCAGAATGGGTCCACACCCGAAACATGGGCGATACCGTCAGCGGCTTCGTGAGATAGCGACATAGCGTTATCTTTCCAGTTCTTATTCGTTTCAGGTCAGTTTGCGGGCGCCGGAGGAACCAGCGTCATCGCAGCAATAATTTCATCTTCGCGGATACGCATCTCTGGCCGGATCATCGCCATCAAAGCACCGGGGTCATCGGCTGAGCAGATGCCGCGGAACATCTCACGGTTCCAAAGACCCTCAAGGCCGCCACCGCCCAGTGCATCAACCATCATCATGTCGTTGAGACAAAGCGAGTCGTCCTCGATACACAGGTTGACGATCTTGTCCCAAAGTCCGGTTTCAACCGAATTGTAGTACGTCACCGGGTGGGAAATGCTGGGTTGGTTCAGGCTGGCAAGTGTTTCGCGATCCAGTTCAGAACCCTGCGCGCGCACCTGTTCGACCCAAGCATCGAACCCCACCTGATCGTGCCCGTGGAACTTGAACCGCATCTGCGAGAAGCCTTCGCCGCTGTAGTTGGCCGAGAACCCGTCATAGACACCCGGTTTGTTGATCACCGCATTCAACTCAGTCTGCATCCCGGACATGGCATAAATCTGCCCTGCCAGCGCCGGCACAAAAAAGGAGTTCATAACCGTGGTCGAGGTGATCTCGAACTTGATCGGGCGATCGACTACCGCGGCGACCTCGTTGACTGTTGCGATGCCTTCTTCGGGATAGATAAACAGCCACTTCCAATCCATCGCTGAAACCTGGATCACCATTGGCTCGACAGCGGGATCAATCTTTTCGACGTCAGATATCCGGCGTAACGGCTGATATGGGTCAAGCCTGTGCGTAGCCACAAAGGTCAGCCCGGCCAGACAAATGATGATCGCCAGCGGAACCGACCAGATGATGATCTCTAGGCTGGTGGAATGATCCCAATCCGGCTCGTAGCTCGCCTCTTTGTTCGACTCGCGATACTTCCAACCGATGAACACAGTCAGTGCGATCACCGGAACGATCACAATCAGCATCAGGACCGTGGAGTAAATAATCAGGTCGGCCTGCTGCGTCGCGACATCGCCGGACGGGTCCAGCACGACCATGTCGCATCCTGCAAGTGCAACCAACGACAACACAATCGCCACGGGGAAAGCGCGCTTCATATTCGGGCCCTCTCGGATCGGTAATGGACTGAAAAATCTTCAAGCTGGCGAGACATTTCAACTACCTCTGCTTGCAAGGCCCCTTGTGCTGTTTTCCGTCTCGTGCTGCAATGCGACAAATAATGACTTACAGAATTACCTTTTTTCGGCGTTTCGGCAAGGATGGGTTTTCTGAATACTCAGTGCAGGAGTATATCATGACAAGCGTTGACAGCACATCGCGCTATGCCGCGACGGTTGATGAAATAATCACTACCGTCGTCATGGCGCGGGTGACGGATTTCTTTGGGTTCTTCGTCTATGCCATTGCATCGGCGCTGGTTTTTCCAAAGCTTTTTTTCCCAATGCTCGACCCGCTGTTCGGCACGCTGGCATCCTTTGCAATCTTTTCGCTGGCCTTTCTGGCGCGCCCGGTGGCCAGCCTTGCCGCACGCACCTTGCAGTATAAGATCGGCCGGACCGGAAAGGTGACACTGGCGCTTGGGTTGCTCGGAACCTCAACCGTGGCGATCGGATTGTTGCCCGGATATGAAAAAATCGGCTGGCTGGCGCCGGTCCTGTTGGCTGCGTTGCGCATCCTGCAGGGGCTTGGGCTGGGCGGTTCATGGGACGGTCTGACCCTGCAGCTTCAACATGCTGCACCCGCCAATCGCAAGGGTGTATATGCTATGGTTCCACAATTGGGAGGTCCCGTCGGGTTTGTTGTCGCGGCATCAATCTTTTTTGTGCTGACCGGCTTTCTGACTGAAGACGAATTCATCAAATGGGGCTGGCGCTTTGCGTTCTTTGCGGTAATGGCAGTGAATGTGGTCTCACTCTATGCGCGGGTCCGGCTATTGAATTCCGATCTGGGCATTGACCCGAAAGTTACTGAATCGGCGCCGCTTGGAGATCTGGTTCGAAATGAGGGGCGCACGATCCTGCTGTGCGCGTTCTTGCCGTTAGCCAGCTATGCACTGTTTCACATGATGACCGTTTTTCCGCTGGCCTTTGCTGCGATCTATGAAAGATACGAAATCCCTGAGGTGTTGACTGTCCAGCTTATCGGCGGCGCCCTTGCGATCGTGACCGTATTTGTCTCGGGCTTGCTGGCGGATCGCTATAGCCGCCGCTTTGTCATCCGGCTCAGCTCGGTCCTGATTGTTATACTCAGCCTGACGATCGGTCTACTGGCCCACTACCCTTCAGCATTTCTGATCTTCGGGTTTATGGTTCTGGGTCTGGCATATGGGCAGGCAAGCGCCATCGTACCGAAACGTTTTCCGGCGCGCTATCGCTACTCGGGCTCTGCAATGGCAACTAACCTGTCCTGGATCATTGGTGCGGCCTTTGCGCCGCTGGTTGCTATAGGGCTGACTGCGATGCTCGGCCTTTGGGCGGCCGGCCTCTATTTGCTGTCTGGTGCGGTGATTAGCTTTGTAGCCCTGCACCTGCTGAACCGGCACCTTCCGAGCGAAAGCACATCCGAGTCGATCTGACATCGGGCGCTGCAAAGCGCCCCCGGTCAGCGGTGTCTAATGCCTGCAGCGGAAGGTCATCAAGCATCCAGGACCAAGGAAAGCGAACCGGGTCGGACATGAGCAAGAGCATGGAACCTGCTTCGATGATAGCTTTATCTAGCGCGGAGAAAGACTAGCGCATGACGCCGACTTCGACGAGTTTGCTGCAGATGTCGGGTATCACATCGTCATCGGCAAAGATCACGTACACACGCTCACCCGAATTGCCGGTTCTAGAGATTCGGCGCACGTAGCCGAACTATGCTTCTGTAGCCGTTACAAAATAGGCCAGTTTTCCAGGGTCTATATCTGAAAGAAAGTTGGGAATATCCAGCGCCGCGAGCCGTTATACCGACAGGTCATGCAGGTCATTAGTGGGCGCCGTGATCCTTTGCGGAGTCTTCCAAAACCGCCACTGTGTCACCCGAGTTGCTCACGATCATCCACTCGCCATCTCCAATGTTTGATTTAATGCGATCATCAAGGATGTCGACCTGAGGGAGCTACAGAACACACCATCCAAAACGCGGGTTGTTAACACCAACTGCGTAAATTCTATCGCTGGCATTTCCCTGGCAGCATGAATATTTTACTATCAGGAAAAATTGAACTACGATTTTCTGAAATGGAATGGGCCTGCGCCGCCCCTGCTTGCGGAACCGGTTAAGGTAAGTGTAGCAAGACACTGAAAGTGTAAAATTGAAGAAAAAAGACAAAGAAATGGCGGTTAATCTGACGCAGGACCCACATTCCGTTCGTTCGGGTGGCAGAGAAAAAGTTCTTGAAGTTGCCATTGGCCGCGAAGTTCGCGCATTTCGCAAAAAGCAAAACGTGACAGTCGCGGAACTGGCCCAGCTGACCGGATTGTCGATTGGCATGCTATCAAAGATCGAAAACGGAAACACGTCTCCTTCCTTGACGACTCTGCAATCTCTCGCCGATGCGCTTTCGGTTCCTTTGACGAGCTTCTTCAGACAATTTGAAGAACGTCGCGAGGCGGTTCATACAAAAGCAGGTGAAGGCGTTGAGCTGGAGCGCGAAGGCACTCGTGCCAACCACCAATACAATCTACTGGGACATATCGGTGCCAATGGATCAGGTGTGATTGTCGAACCCTACCTGATCACATTGACTGCAGAGTCCGACGTGTTCCCAACTTTCCAACATGGAGGCATCGAAACGATATACATGTTGGAAGGCGAGGTGGATTACCGCCACGGCGACCAGATTTACCCACTAAAGCCCGGGGATACCCTTTTCTTTGACGCCGACGCACCGCATGGTCCGGAACGGCTGGTCAGTCTACCAGCGCGCTATATCTCGGTGATTAGTTATCCGCAGACAAACTGATTGGCTTTCGCAGCAAGAAATCCGTTGGTCTCTCGTAGCCTTCGTGACTGCCTGTACCGACGATCGTAAATCCAAGCCTTGAAAACACACGATGGTTTTCAGAGAGTTCCACGCGCGTTTCCAGCTCCAAAGTTGGCAGACCAAGCTCTGCCGCGCGGAATGCAGCATGATCAACCAACGCGCGGCAGATACCCTGCCCCCGCATGTCTTCTTTCACGGCCAACTTTCCCAGATACAAGCTGTTGGATTTGGGTGTTAGAAACATGCACGCATAAAGCGGCCGCCCGATAGCCCAGATTTCACCATCGCCCTGACAATGAGCCTGCATTGCACCCAAGGACAAACGGTGAATGGATGACGGAGGGTCTATCCTGCCATCCATATACTGAAATGACGCACGAAGCAGTGCAAGCGCGTCATGTAATGCAACATCATCGCTCGAAATAAGCCAAGGCGTTTTGTCCGGGTCAGTCATTTCAGCTAGAAAATTTCCTTCGGCCAGCTTACTTTTTCAGAGGCGGTTCCGTTTCCAAATCCGGCCAGACTCCAGGAGAAGTCGGCAGCCCGTCATCATACTGGCTGAGATATTCCAGCATCATCGGGCGGTTGTCGATAAACCCCTTATAGGTGGCTAACTCTTCAGGAAGATCCCGAATGACCCTGTGCAGCCGTCGACCCCATTTGGGAACGGTCATCAGATCCTGAAAACTGCACAGATAGCAGCGGATCGGAAACACCAGCGCGTTAGATCGCGGCAAGCGGAAAAAGGTTTGCAACTCGACCCGTAGATGTTGCTTGTGGGCAATGTTTTCCGGCGTCAGCGTGGTCTTTTGAATACCCCACTTGTGATAGTTCTCGGGGCTGGTATCCAGCAACGGGTTTACCGTCATAGTCCAGTTCAGACGTCGTGCCGGTGCGCCCTGTTGGATGTTCAGCAGGAATTTCAGCGCGCGCTGAAAGATCCCCATCTCATGCGCTTTTGGAACTGGCGCGTGCCATTCAAAAAAGTTCATACCGATGTCGAAATCCAGACTCCAGTCGGCTTGGGTCGTCACCATTCCGGCGTCCATCCACAGCATCTCGTCGCGCTGATCAAGCACGGCGAAATCGCCCTGTGCCTGACGGGTAATGTATTCCATCGGCCCGTAAGGCAGCGTGGTTTCGTCCATGAAGGTAAAGCTGTGATCAATCCCCAGCGGCTTATTGATCCAGCGCCACTGGTTGCCGTTGCGGTGCAGCTCGAACAGGTCCGGGTAGTCCTCGGATTTGCTGACCATGATCAGTTCCAGCAAGTCCCAACCCGCCAATGTCATATGCGGCAACGACTGACAGCGCAGCGGGTCCTGATCCAGAACTATGGCCCGATCTTTCATTTCCGAGACATAATGCTCATCAACATCGAACCGCATTTCATAGACCGAGCCCTCGGGACCACCCCGATGTTGTTCCATGTTGACGGAATACATGTAGCTGTCTTCGTGGAACGGGAACGGAAAGCGTTTGATCGCCCATTCCGAGTTGTGAAACGTATAGTCGTCGCGGAAGGATTCGTCGTTGAATTGAATGGTCATGTTGGGCCTCCTCTCAGCGGTCCAGCACGAGGGACTTTCCCTCGAAACGCGATACGCAGGGCATGATTTTCTTGCCTGCTGCCTTTTCTTCGTCAGTCAGCCAGTGATCGCGGTGAACAAAGTTTCCAGCGTGATCCAGCACAACGGTTTCACACTGACCACAAGCCCCTCCGCGGCACAGATACGGCGCGTCCACACCTTCGCGTTCGATGGCTTCCAGAAGGCTTTCGTTCTCGCCCACATGCACGACCTTGTCCGACGCGGCCAGACGCACTTCGAACGGTTTGCCGGGCTGTGGGGCCAGAAACTCTTCGTAATGCACGCAGTCCTCGGGCCAGCCTTCGGCGGCTGCAGTATTGCGCACCCGGTCGATCATGCCCTTGGGGCCGCAGACATAGACATGCGTGCCCAAAGGTTGCCCGCTGAGCAGGTTTTTCAGATCAATCTGCTGATTCTGATCGTCGTAATACAGATGCGTTTCATTCGGGTGCCGGTCTGTAAGCTGATCCGCATAGGATGCCAGTGCGTGGTTGCGGCAAGCATAGTGCAATTCCCAATGACCGTGCAGCAATTCCAACTGTTTGATCTGGGCCAGAAACGGAGTGATCCCGATGCCACCGGCCAGAAACAGATGTTTGCGGGCGCGAAGGTCAAGCGAGAACAGGTTGACCGGATAGCTGATAGTCATTTCATCGCCGAGCTTGACCTGACGGTGCATAAATAACGATCCCCCCCTGCCACTATCATCGCGGCGAACAGAGATCGTGTAGGATGACTGATCAAACGGATCCGACATCAGCGAATATGGATTCAAGCGGGTGATACCGCCGTCCTGCATTTCGACAACGGTATGCGCACCGCCCGAAAAAGTCGGCAATTGTCCACCGTCAACACGTTCAAACCGGAATCGCGTTACCAGTTCGTTCAACGGGGTGATTTCAGTCACTTTGACCTGGATTTTTTCGGCGCCGCTCATTCGTAGATCCCTTTCGGCTCGGGCACGTTGCCATGATCCTCGGCATCGACACGGACGCCTTGGTAGGCGGCATGACGGCGGGAATAGTGGTCGCGCACAAACAAGTTCAGCCCGCAATGCGAGCAGACAAAAGGATCAATTTCGACGTTTTCGGTGATGCCCTTGCAATGCACACATTGCATCCGACGCGCAACCGACCCGCGATGTTCCGTTTGAATTGCGGTATGCGGAAGTCCAACAGCCACCACTTCGTTCATGGCCTGGCCCATCATCCCCTCTGTGCCAGTCAAATAGACCTGCAATCCCATATGCGCGTCTTCCAGGACACGGCGAATACGGGGCAGCGCGGCCTCATAGGACGGACCTTCGTAGAACTGAGCGGGGTTCAGCGCTTGTAGTTTTTCAGAAAAATCCGACCCTTTGGGAAGAAAGATCAGATGGGATTTAGCCATCAGATCGGGTGTCGCTATGCCAAGAACCGCCTCGGCCCCTTCGGCCTCGGCGATTATGAGATGATGTTCACCTGAGCGAACCTCTAGCGTACCCCAGACCGGGCGGCTTGCGATTGACTTGGGAAATTCGAACTTTGACATTGTGCCCTCAAATAGGAAAAGGGCGCCTCGGTTTGACCGTTGCGCCCCCTTAAACTCAGCCCTTTGCGGTTCTGATCGATTTGTCCTGATCGTAGAACGGCATCTCTTCCGCAGTCGCCGCTATTTCTGTCCCATCACCGTTGCGGACCGTCAGCTGGGTGCCGGGTGAGGCACAGGCGACCGGCATACGGGCGATACCAACATTGTGCCCATTGATTTCGGAATACATGCCGAAGGTGACAACGCCGACCTTTTCGCCGTTTTGCAACAGGTCCGCGCCTTCATCTGCCGCGGTCGTGCCGTCAAGTTTGACGCCGTAGATCTTGAACCGTTCTTTGCCTTGCGAAGCATAGTGGTTCTCGGCTCCGATAAAGCCAGTTTTCCCGGGTGACACAGTGAATTCCAAACCCAGTTCCCAAAGAGTATCGCCGCATGTTTCATCGTCGAACGGATAGGTTTCCGAGTTATCACCGGGGTAAAACAGCAGATAGCTTTCGGTGCGCAGCAGATCGAGCGTCGAGAACTGGACCGGCACGATGCCCATGTCTTTGCCCTCGGCCAGAATGTTGTCCCACAGGTGTACGGCGTGCTTGGCCTGACAGAAAATCTCATACCCACGCTCACCGGTGTAGCCGGTCCGCGAAATCATGACCGGACAGCCGTATAGTTTGGTTTGCATGATCCCAAAATAAGCCAGATCACGAATTCCGGGAATGTGCTTGGCCAGGAAATCAACGGCCACCGGTCCCTGCAGCGACATGTCGTGCATGTCGTCGTCAAAAATGACCGAGCAGTTCTTTCCAGCCGCAACCGATGTCAGCTGCTCCATGCCTGTCCCCGTACCATGCACGACAAGCCATGTGTTCACCGATAAGCGATAAATGATGCAATCATCAACGAACTTGCCTTCGGCATTCAGTATCGAGGCATAGGTCGACCGACCCGGCATGATCTTTTCCACATTGCGCGTGGTGACGCGGTCAATGACATAGGCAGCATCTTCACCGACCACGTGGACCTTTTTGAGGCCGGATACATCCATGAGACCAGCTTTGGTTCGGATGGCTTCGTAGTCGGCTTTGGCACGTTCCGGGCTATGGTCATAGAACCATGCGGTTCCCATACCGTTCCAGTCCTCAAGTTCGCCGCCGATTTCGGCGTGGCGCTGCGCAAGGGCGGACGTCCTCCAAAGAATGGCCATGGTGCAACTCTCCCGTTGATTGCTTTTTTGTTGCCCATATTGAGGCCGATGTCCGATTGAAAATCAACACTTGTGTGCAGAATTTTTTCCTGATGGGAATATTTGCCTTTAAAAAATGAACCCTAAAGATGGAGAAAGGATCTCAAAAAAACCTTTTGTCTATAATGTTTTGCGGTCAAAACCGACCCTTAAAATTGCGCTTGCGACGCCCGCTCTAAAGATGTTTGCCCCACATATCTATTGACAGGTGACCCGCGAGATTGTCCTCTGAGTAGACAATATTTCCCAGCAGGAAAGTTTCCGGAGAGAGGCTTGCTGCTGCAACAACAGGGAGACTACGAAGTGGATGGCAATCTAAATGCACTCACGACGGTCTTTACCGAGTTCTACTACTGGGTAACGGTCGTTTTCATGTTCCTCATCCATGTGGGCTTTTGCATGTACGAAGTCGGGGCAAGCCGCGCCCGTAACCACATGCACACATTGATGAAAAACATCATGATCATCCCGCTGGTAACGGTAACGTTTTTCTTCTTTGGATGGTGGATCTATTGGGCGTTCCCAAACTTCCCCTTCTGGGGCGGGCTGGACACCGAAGCAGGTGCTGCAAACCTGCCCTGGGCCGACACGATGGCAACAAACCTCGGCGACAGAATCACAGGGGTTTTCTGGGCAGCGTTCCTACTGTTTTCATGGACAGCCGCATCAATCGTTTCGGGATCTGTGATCGAACGGATCAGATCTTCGGCCCTTTGGGTTCATGCAGTCATGATCGGATCGGTCTGGTGGATCATCGATGCCGCATGGGGCTGGCACTATGGCGGTTGGATGGTACGAATCCTAGGCTACCATGATGCTTACGCCTCTGGGGTTATCCATGCCATTGCCGGGGGCTACGCGCTTGGCGTGATTATGGTTCTGGGGCCGCGCCTTGGCAAATTTGCCAAGGACGGCACGCCGCGGGACATCCCGCCGCACAATCCGTGGCTGCTGACGATCGGAATCTTTCTGATCTATACAGGGTTCTGGGGCTTCTATGCCGCTTGCAACGTTCCTGCCATTTCGCCCGAGGCGATTGACGGCCAAATCACCGGCGTAACTTGGACAGCAACCAACATCTATCTGGCTCCGACGACCCTGTCGGCGATCACCTTCAACTTCCTCATGTCGCTGTCTGGCGGTCTGATGGCAGCGTATGTGATCTCGAAAGGTGATGCGTTCTGGACGTTCTCGGGCGGGCTTGCCGGAATCATCACCGCCTCGGCCGGTAACGACCTGTATCACCCAATCCAGGCAATGATCATTGCCGCCATCGGTGTCGTCATCGTGTACAAGCTGCACTATTGGGTCGAACGTCGGTTCAAGCTGGATGACGCGGTAGGTGCCGTTGCAGTGCACGGTTACGCCGGGTTCGTTGGTCTGGTGATCTCTGGGTTTGTCCTATGGGGTGTCCCGTCTTCGCCTTACGAAGGTTATGCAACGATCAACCCGATCGGACAGATCACCGGCGCGGTCATCATGTTCTTTGTTCTGGGCTTCCTGCCTGGATGGGCTCTGGCCAAGATTCAGTCTTTCATGGGCGTGCTGCGCATCCCGGAAGAAGTTGAACTGCAAGGCCTCGATTATGCCGAGCACCACGCCTACGAGGACGCAAAAGCCGCGATCATCGAAGCTGACAAACAGGAACTGGCTGCCCGAGCAGGCGCGGCTGCGAAGTAAAGGAGAGAGACATGTCTACAAACGGATATACAAATTGGGCTGTCGATCTTGCCGAGGTTGGACCTATCTACCCCTTCCAAGGCTACGAAGTGCTGATGGTCATCATAGGTGTCGTTTTCTGGATTGGCTGGCATCGCATCCAGTTTGTCCGCGAAGGCGAACACCTGGAAAAGGCACGCCACACTGGTGACGAAGAAAAAGTGAAAGCCCAGTTAGAGCGATACTGACCCAGCTTCTAAAAGAACCTGCTATGGGCGAGAAACCAGAGGTCTCGCCCATTGCCTCTTAGGAAAAAAACTTTCCTACAATTATTGATGTCCTGCAAATTTGTTGGTACCGTCGAATCATAACGAAACACACAAGGAGATCTGCCAGCCATGTGCGGAATTGTTGGATTATTCCTCAAAGACCAGTCTCTTGCGCCCCAACTGGGCAATATGCTGACAGACATGCTAATCACGATGACAGATCGTGGCCCCGACAGTGCCGGTATTGCGATCTACGGGGCAGAGACGGATGGGAAAACCAAGATAACGGTTCAGTCCCCCACCCCCGATACCGACTTTGTCGGCTTGGCCGATGAGCTGGGCAAAAGCCTAGGTTCGATGGTTGGTCAGACAGACAACGATACACATACTGTTTTGGAAGTTCCCGCCGGGCAGTTCGAAGCCGCGCGCGCCGCGCTGGCCGAAATCCGCCCCTCGGTTCGGATCATGAGCCGAGGTGACAGCCTCGAAATCTATAAGGAAGTTGGTTTGCCCAAGGATGTTGCGGACCGCTTCAATCTGAGCGGCATGAGCGGGACCCATGGCATTGGCCACACCCGCATGGCAACAGAATCTGCCGTGACAACTATGGGCGCGCACCCTTTCAATACTGGATCCGATCAATGCCTGGTCCACAACGGGTCGCTATCCAACCACAACTCGTTGCGCCGAAAGCTGCGCCGCGAAGGTGTGGTTATCCAGACCGAGAACGACACCGAAGTTGGTGCTGCATACCTCACTTGGAAAATGATGAACGGCGCCACTTTGGGTGAAGCTCTGGAATCCAGCATCGACGATCTTGACGGTTTCTTTACCTTTGTTGTCGGCACCAAAGACGGCTTTGGCGTCGTGCGCGACCCGATTGCCTGCAAGCCAGCTGTGATGGCCGAAACCGATCAGTACGTGGCCTTTGGCAGCGAATACCGAGCGTTGGTGAACCTGCCCGGCATCGAAGACGCGAGGGTGTGGGAGCCCGAACCGTCCACTGTTTATTTCTGGTCCCACAACAACAGCCCAACAACACACGAAAAGGCCGCCTGATATGCAGACCTATGATCTAGAGGCAGACGGGCTGCGCGGATTGAATTCGTCCCTGCAAGCGCAATCCGCCGAGACCAATCAAACAAACTGGGAAATCGTGAACCCCAAAGG
The DNA here is from genome assembly GCF_056537985.1 of Ruegeria sp. BI12. Taxonomy (NCBI): domain Bacteria; kingdom Pseudomonadati; phylum Pseudomonadota; class Alphaproteobacteria; order Rhodobacterales; family Roseobacteraceae; genus Ruegeria; species Ruegeria sp. BI12. Next base: position 1,022,563 of record NZ_JBQFSL010000002.1, read on the forward strand.
CAGTCATGCGATTGCTGTCGGCCTGGACGCACCCATTGAAGTGACGGTCAAAGGTTCGACCGGATATTACTGCGCCGGGATGAATCAACAGGCGACCATCAAGGTTGAGGGGTCTGTTGGTCCGGGCGTGGCCGAGAACATGATGTCCGGCCAAGTAATAGTAGACGGCGATGCCAGCCAATATGCCGGGGCCACGGGCCACGGCGGTTTACTGGTTATTAAGGGCAATGCCAGCTCGCGCTGCGGCATCTCGATGAAAGGTATCGACATTGTCGTACATGGCAATATCGGCCACATGTCCGCCTTTATGGCACAGGCCGGCAACCTGGTCGTCTGCGGAGATGCAGGTGATGCGCTGGGAGATTCACTCTACGAAGCAAGGCTGTTCGTACGTGGCGCGGTCAAAAGCCTCGGCGCTGATTGCATCGAGAAGGAAATGCGGCCCGAGCATCTGGACATCCTGAAGGACTTACTGGCTCGCGCAGGCAGCGATGCCAAGCCGGAAGAATTCAAACGCTACGGCTCTGCCCGTCAGCTGTACAACTTTGACGTCGACAATTCCGCCGCCTACTGAGGAAGAAGGGTATGAAAGATATGGACGATCAGATCCCCCGCACCCTGCCGATTCAGTCGGCGACGTTTTCCAACCCGATCAATGCAGAAATCCGTCGCGCTGCAGCGACCGGCATCTATGACATTCGTGGTGGTGGAGCGAAGCGGAAGGTGCCGCACTTTGACGACCTTCTGTTTCTGGGCGCGTCAGTGTCGCGCTATCCGCTGGAAGGCTATCGAGAGCGCTGCGATACCTCGGTAACGCTGGGCACGCGTTTTGCCAAAAAGCCGATTGAGCTAGATATTCCGATCACTATCGCGGGGATGAGCTTTGGTGCCTTGTCCGGCCCGGCAAAGGAAGCTCTGGGCCGTGGTGCATCTGCAGCCGGTACATCGACCACCACCGGAGACGGTGGCATGACCCCTGAGGAACGTGGTCATTCCAGCAAGCTGGTTTATCAGTACCTGCCATCGCGCTACGGCATGAACCCCAACGACCTGCGCAAAGCGGACGCGATCGAGATCGTGGTCGGTCAGGGTGCCAAGCCCGGCGGCGGCGGCATGCTGCTGGGGCAGAAGATCAGCGACCGGGTGGCCGAGATGCGCACCCTGCCCAAGGGGATCGACCAGCGTTCCGCCTGTCGCCATCCGGACTGGACCGGCCCGGACGATCTTGAAATCAAGATCCTTGAGTTGCGGGAAATCACAGATTGGCAGGTACCGATCTACGTTAAGGTCGGTGCAACACGCCCCTACTACGACACTGCTTTGGCGGTGAAGGCGGGTGCAGATGTTGTGGTGATGGACGGCATGCAGGGTGGCACCGCCGCGACGCAGGACGTGTTCATCGAACATGTTGGGCTGCCGACGCTGTCCTGTATCCGACCCGCCGTTCAGGCTCTGCAGGATCTGGGCGTGCACCGCGAGGTACAACTGGTCATCTCGGGCGGTATCCGCACCGGTGCCGATGTTGCTAAAGCGCTGGCACTGGGCGCAGATGCGGTCGCCATAGGCACCGCCGCATTGGTGGCTCTGGGCGACAACGACCCCAAGTGGGAGGCCGAGTATCAGAAGCTAGGCACCACCACCGGCGCATATGATGATTGGCATGAAGGCCAGGACCCGGCGGGTATCACCACGCAAGACCCAGATTTGGCAGCACGGCTGAACCCAGTCGACGCGGGCCGCAGGCTGCGGAACTATCTGAAGGTTATGACGCTTGAGGCGCAGACGATCGCGCGCGCCTGTGGTCACAACCATCTGCACAACCTAGAGCCCGAAGATTTGTGTGCCCTGACAATGGAGGCCGCCGCCATGGCGCGGGTGCCACTGGCAGGAACCAGTTGGTACCCGGGTAAGGAAGGGTTTTAGAAACGAAGCTGCGCGGCTCCCTGATGGGGGCCGCATTTTACTTTGAAAAACAAAAAATCAACAGGGAAAGGAAAGCAATCGTGACGACAGATCTCGCAGCTTTCGCAAAAGAAAAAGGCGTCAAATACTTCATGATATCATTCACCGACTTGTTCGGTGGACAACGGGCCAAACTCGTGCCCGCGCAAGCTATCGCGGATATGCAGGAGGACGGCGCGGGATTCGCCGGCTTTGCCACGTGGCTGGACATGACACCAGCGCATCCTGACATGCTTGCTGTGCCTGATCCGTCCTCGGTCATTCAGCTACCGTGGAAGCCCGAAGTGGCTTGGGTTGCTGGTAACTGCGTGATGGAAGGAAGCGATGTCGCGCAAGCCCCGCGCAATGTGCTGCGCCGCCTGATCGACGAGGCCGCCGCCGAAGGAATGCACGTTAAAACCGGTATTGAGGCCGAGTTCTTTCTGCTTACCCCGGATGGCGAACAAATCAGCGATCCGTTCGATACCGCCGAAAAGCCCTGTTACGACCAGCAGGCAGTTATGCGTCGCTATGATGTGGTGCGCGAGATCTGCGACTACATGTTGGAGCTGGGTTGGGGACCGTATCAGAACGACCACGAGGACGCCAATGGCCAGTTCGAGATGAACTGGGAATTTGACGACGTTCTTCGCACGGCGGACAAGCATTCCTTCTTCAAATTCATGACCAAATCGGTGGCCGAAAAGCACGGGCTTCGGGCGACCTTCATGCCGAAACCGGTCGAAGGCCTGACTGGCAATGGTTGTCACGCTCATATCTCGGTCTGGGATGCGCCGGGCGCGGACGCAAAAACCAACGTGTTTGCAGGCGAAGGCGAAGGTCCAACCGGAGAGGTTGGTCTGGGAGAACGCGGCAAACACTTCCTGGGCGGCATTATGAAACACGCCTCGGCGCTGGCCGCGATCACCAATCCCACAGTGAACAGCTACAAGCGCATCAACGCACCGAGGACAATGTCGGGTGCAACTTGGGCACCCAACACTGTGACGTGGACGGGCAACAACCGAACCCACATGGTCCGCGTCCCCGGCCCCGGACGGTTCGAACTGCGCCTACCGGACGGGGCAACCAACCCGTATCTGCTACAGGCCGTCATCATCGCGGCTGGGCTATCCGGCATCCGGTCCAAGGCAGATCCAGGCAAACGCTGGGATATCGATATGTATGCCGAAGGTCATAAGGTTCGTGGTGCTCCGAAACTGCCTTTGAACATGCTTGATGCGTTGCGTGAATACGACAAGGACAAAGAACTGAAGGCAATGATGGGTGCCGAGTTCTCATCCGCGTTCCTTAAGATGAAACATCAGGAGTGGAATTCTTTCGTGTCGCATTTCTCACGTTGGGAAAAAGACAACACATTGGACATCTAAGCCGGGTGAAGTACTGCATCTCTGGGCCGCGGCACAAGCTGCGGCCCTTTTTCAAGCCTCAAGAGGCAAATTATGAACGTTCTCATATTTCAACATTCACCAGGTGAGGGCCCCGGCGCGCTTTGCGATCACATCGTCGGTCACCAAGACGAAATGCAGATCGTACACCTTAATAATGGACAACCTATTCCGCAGCTGGAGGATTTTGACCTCTTGCTCGTGATGGGTGGTCCTATGGATGTATGGGAAATTGAATCTTACCCTTGGCTAGTTTCTGAAAAGCAAGCCATCAGGACATGGGTACGTGATCTCAACCGACCGTATTTCGGAATATGTCTTGGACATCAACTGTTGATAGATGCGCTTGGTGGCACCTGCACCCGCATGCAAGTCCCGGAAATCGGTGTACTGCCTGTCGAACTGACCAATAATGCCAAACAAGATCCCTTATTCGCCGCCCTGCCCCGGCAGTTCCGCGTACTTCAGTGGCACGGCGTCGGCGCTGAAAAATTACCTTCTGGAACAACTGTCCTGGCACAGTCTACAGGTTGCCCGGTGCAGGCGATACGTGTCGGAGATCTTGCCTGGGGCGTTCAGTTTCATCCCGAAATCGTCCAGGGTACGATCAGCGCATGGATGAATGATGAAGGCAATCACCGATGCGCAGTCGATTGGCTTGGATCTGCTAATACGGCGTTGGTCATGGAACGTGACAGTGACGATATCTCTGCCGATCAATTCAAAATGACATCAAAAATCTACGCTTCCTTACGCCAACTCTGATCGGAAACCCCGACCCTGTTTGATCGTCTCGAGAGGTCTGTCACGCATGCCCGGCATCCGCTTCTAACCGCCAGTCGGGAACGTCGTTGACCAGCATCAGCGCGGCCCTGCGGAGCGTCGCACGCATTCTGTCAACAACCGGACCTGCCATCTCGCAATCCGCCAAAGCTGCATCGAAGGTGTCCAGCCAAAGCTCTGCGTCGGCCTCCCGGATTGGAACATGGGCATGGATTTCACGCAGGTCCATATGGCCGAAACGTTCGCGGTAGTAGGCCCGACCACCCAGAAACCCACTGAGAAACTCGAACTGAGCTTGTCTGGTGTGGTTCAGCCCATGCCCTCGGAAATGAAGCCTGTGCAACGAATGCACCGCCGGATCCGTTTCCATTCGGTCATAAAATCGCTCGACCAGAGCACGCAGTTGGGCCTCACCACCAATTTGCTCAATTGCGGGTTTCATGTGCTGCCTTTCTGTAACTTTGGCATCGACATTATTGCATAACAGGAAAATAAGTTTATCAACAGTGACATATTGACGTAGACATGTTCAGAGGCGGATTCAGATGAATCCGATGATGGTGATGACGCTATGAATGCTCTGGCCCTAGGCCTGTTGGCGGCACTTTGCTGGGGAATTCATGATCTGGCGGTGCGCTATGTCAGTCAGTCTGTCAGCGTAATTGCGTCACTTATGATTGTGCTGATTTCAGGTGCAGTGCTGCAATTTGGTCTGGTCGCAACGCTGGGAGGCCTTGATCCCATTTCCGGCACCGTAATGATCAGCGCGGTCGCCGCAGGTGGGTGTTACCTTATGGCTGGCATAAGCATGTACGCAGCATTTCAGCGTGGTCCGGTTCGTCTGGTTGCGCCACTTGTCGCGAGCTATCCGGTTCTGTCCGTTTCACTGGCGATCTGGCGCGGTGCCACCATCAGCCCGCTGCACTGGCTTGCCGTGATAGCGATCGGTGTTGGAGTTTCCGTTGTGGCAGCCAAATCTGAACGCGACGCAACGGCTTACCCTGCAGCTGGCCCGACGGTGGTATTGTCGCTGCTTGCGGCAATTGGTTTCGCCGCTGCCTTCGCGCTAGGACAATATGCAACAGAGCAAAGCAACGAATACTCGGTCTCTTTGGTCATTCGGCTGACTGCAATCCTTGCCCTGGGTTTGATCGCTTTGGCGTCCAAAAGGTCGATTTGGCCCGGTCCGCAAGCCCTGCCTCTTCTATGTGTGATGGGTGTTTTGGATGCTATCGCCATCCTTAGCGTGACTGCAGCGGGCGGCCTGCCCAATGCACAGTTTGCCTCGGTAGCGGCGTCAGTCTTTGGGTTGCTGACAGTTGTATTGGCATGGGCTATTTTGCGCGAAAAGATGGTGCCACGACAGTGGCTTGGCTGTTTCGTTGCGTTTGCTGGTATAGGCTATCTCGCCCTGTAAATCGACCTGCAGGACAGATTGGAACCAGAACCTTTTTGAATTCGCAGTTCACTCTCCGAACCCCAGATACGATGTATTCTGGCACATACGGCACCAAAACCGCTGAGGTACTTGCGTTGACAAAACAATTCATTGTGCATCAAGGAAATCAATCAGCACTTTGTTGAATAGCCCGGCTTTTTCCAGATGCGTCGCATGTGCGGATTCCGGGATTACCGCAAGATTGGCGTTTGGAATAGACTGCCATAATTTTTCTGTTTGGCTCCATGGGTAGGTCCGGTCACGATCCCCCCAGATAACCAGCGTCTTGGTCGGAATAACCGACAGGTGTTCGACGCCACTCCAACAATGCATAGCATCCAAACCCGTAAGTATTGTTTGCAGGCTGCTTTGCTCAGCAATCGCAGCGCAGTCTTCATATGCCGCAGCCTTTTCGCGATCTAAAAACCAGGTTGCCGCAATCCGACGCGCCGTCGCTTGTGGTCCATCCTCACGGGCGCGCGTCTTTGAAGTATCAATGGTCTCAAACCGCCCTGGCAAGACGCCTACCGACCCGGTGCCGTATAGCACTAAGCGGTCAACACGCTCAGGTACTCTGGCAATCATTTCCTGCACGACCATTCCGCCCATCGAGTGCCCAACCAGGTGGAACTTTTCGATGCCGCGCATCTTCAACTCGTTCAGCACCCAATCAGCAAAGCCTGAGATGCTGCAGAATGCATCAAGCTTCGCGTTTTCACCGAAGCCTGGCAGGTCCAGTGTGATGACCTTGTAAGCCGCCATAGCCTCAACCTGTCCCTGCCATTGCCGACTGCCGCCCAGGAACCCATGGACAAATACAACGGGTGTCATTTCCGGCCGCCCTGCACGATGCGATCCAGGATCATGGCACAGAACAGGATTGAGAACCCTGCAAGGATGCCTTGCCCAACATTCGCATACTGCAACGCTTCCAGAACGTCCTCGCCCAGACCTTTGGCCCCAATCAGCGACGCGACGACAACCATTGCCAGTGACAACATGATTGTCTGGTTGATACCTGCCCGAATAGAGGGGCTTGCCAGCGGCAGATCAACTTTGGTGAGCAGATACCATTTGTTGGCGCCAAAGCTGATCGCAGCCTCTCGCACGCTTTCCGGAACGCCACGCAACCCGAGTACGGTCAGGCGCACCACTGGCGTGCCGCCAAAGATCATTGTGACAACAACCGCCGCGGGCTTACCAACACCGAAAAACGCGATCACGGGGACCATGAAGACAAAAGCCGGCATGGTTTGCATGAAATCCATGATCGGTTGGATAAAGGCATAAAACCGAGGGCGTCGAGCAGCGAACATACCCAGCGGAATACCGATAACAATCGAAAGGCACGCCGCTGTGCCCAGCAAGGCCAGCGTAGTCATGGCCCCTTCCCAGAAGCCCAGCAGGCCCATATAGGCCAGAAATGCACCCGAATAAATCGCCGTGCTGATGCCAGCAGTCAGCCAGGTCAACAGAATAATAAGGCTTGCAATCACGATCCACGGCGTCTGCACCAGTATGACCTCTAGCGCATCCAGCAATGTGCGGATACCAAATGTAAGCCCGTCAAAGAAGGCCTCGCTATTACGCACGCACCAAGCGATGAAATCTTCCACCCATTTTATACTGGTCAGGCGAATATTGGGATCTGTCGGGAAATGGCTAAGCAGCGAGAAGCGGCCCGGAAAACTGTAATGCATCATCGCTGCTGCAACGATCAATGCCATGAATATCGCACTGAATACGATCTGTGACACCGGCATAGCCGAGCGGATAGAACGATCCGACAGCCAATCGGAAAACCGCGCCTCTAGCGCCCAATTTGCCACCTGCGACTGTATCAGCTTGGCGATGATCAGAATGACTAGACCAGTCAGAATGATGTAAGGACCTTCAGCGGCCATCGCCTCGGCTTCGGCCCGGATGCCGCCAATGTTTTCTTCAAGCGAATCCACTGTTCGCTGATAGACATCGATCTTGTCCGAGTTGCTTTCGAGGGCTGCAGCCAACTGCTGACGTCGCAACTCGAGCGTCCCTTCAATCGATGCGATGCGCTCCATTGCCTCGGCGGCAAGGTCGCCGAACATTCCCCGCGCAATTTGCACGTAAGCGATTGTTTCGAGGATCAGAAACGGCAGTGCCCATGACCATAAACCCCGTGCCCCGAACCAGACCGGCCCAAATATCCCGGCCATCAAATTGAAGGTCGGCGTGAAGCGGGACGATGCACCAATCTTGTCGAAGTTGCGGATGTAGTATTCAGGACTAGTGCGCACAAATGTTCGGATGTTTTCGCGCCGCTCTTCGGCATAGGCCTGGGCTGCTTCGCTTTCGGTATCTTCCAGAGGGTTCACATCAGAGATACTCATGACACTTCGGTCCCTTCGATCACGGTGCGCAACAGATCGGCACGGGTAATGACACCAACATCAATGCCACCGTCCTCCACCAGGATGGCGCTGCCGTTGTCGATCGCCAGATTGATCAGCGTGCTTAAATTTTCGGCCTCATTCACCCGAGGGGCATCTGCCGATAGCGGCCCATGCGCCGCAACATGTTCGGGTATCGGCCGCATCACCGCATGAGCGCGAACAACTTTGAGCCGCGATATACCCGCAACGAAGTCGGCCACATAGTCATCGGCAGGGTTCATGACGATGTCTTCAGCGGTTCCGATCTGAACCACCTTACCGTCGCGCATGATCGCGATCCGATTGCCGATACGAACCGCCTCGTCCAGATCGTGTGTGATGAAGATCGTGGTCTTTTTCAGGATCTTGCTCAGGCGGATGAATTCATCCTGCAATTGCCTTCGGATCAAAGGGTCCAGCGCCGAAAACGGCTCGTCCATCAACAACACATCCGGGTTGGCCGCCAGTGCACGAGCCAGGCCTACGCGCTGCTGCATACCACCGGACAGCTCATGTGCGAACTTTGATCCCCAGGCACCCAGTTCAACGATGTCGAGAATGGCAGCGGCTTGCCGCATGCGTTCGTTCTTGCTGACCTGCCGGATTTCCAATGGCATTGCGACATTGTCCAATACCGATCGATGCGGCATCAACGCAAAGTTCTGAAACACCATGCCAATCTTGTTATTGCGAAACTGCTGAAGCTCTTTCGGCCCCAGCGCCATTACATCGGTGCCCTCGATTTCGATCTTACCGGCGGTAGGTTCCAACAGCCTGTTGAAATGGCGGACCAGAGTGGATTTCCCGCTGCCTGACAAACCCATGATGCAGAAAATCTCGCCCCGGTTGACCGACAGGCTGACATCAGCGACGCCGACAACGCAGTTGTATTCGGCCAGAACCTGGGCCTTGTCCAATCCACGGTCACGGATTGCCTGCAGCGCCACCTCGGGCCTGCCCCCAAATATCTTCCAGACATTCGAGATTTCAATAACGGTATCGCTCATAGGTCCCCCAGAGATCTGCTTTTGGGCGGCGCCAACAGATGCCGCCACCCTGTTTCTGGAAGCTTGATCAGAGGCCCAGCCAAGCGTCGACACGATCAGGGTTCGCCTCGACCCACTCGCGTGCAACCTCTGCCGGATCACGGCCCTTGCCGCTGATTTCATAAGCAAAGCCGCTGACATCATCCGCCGTCAGGGCGAAATTTGCGAAGAAATCAGCAATCGCCGGGGAACGATCTGGCAGTGTGTTAGACCAAGCAATCTGAACATTCTTCAGAGCATCTTTGGTGGCAACACTGGATTTATTGTACCAATCCGGATCGTCTGAAGGCTGCACCATCACGTATTTTTCCGGGTCGAAAGTCGGCTCGCTCAACATCTGAACGTCAAACATGAACCAGACCGCGTGTGGCTTGTAGCAATAGAAGGCATAGCCTTCGCCTTTCGCGATGCTGTCCTTGATCCGCGCAGTTTTCACGCTCTCCTCGGCACGTACCGGTTCGATAAAATCAAGCAGACCATAGTCGCGCGTTTTGACTTCGTTCACATTCGCCGAAGCCCAGCCAGGCGCACCGATCCACATCTCACCTTTGCCATTGCCGTCACTGTCCATCAGTGCGGCAACATCGGGGCGACCAAGATCAGCGATGTCGGTGATGTTGTTGGCTTCACCAAAATCCTTGCTGACGCAGAAGCCCTGATTGCCCTCATAAGGGTTCGACGACAAAGTTACCGTGCCCGCTTCGTCCACGTATTTCTTGGTAAAACTTTCCTGATTGGGCAGCCATACATCGGGATGCACGTCGATATCGCCCTTACCCTGATCCATCGCCTGAAAGATCGTCGCGTTGTTGCCGGGCACATATTCCACTTTGCCACCGATACGCATTTCCACGACCGCGCCAAGCACGTGCGCGATGGCCTGTGCTCCGGTCCAGGATGGCACACCGATTTTGACCTCTTCGGCCGCAAATGCCGGCATCGCATAAATGCTGACCGCAGCCGCCATGCCGAGCGTTTTTAGGTTGGTTCTCATGGTCTTCTCCTCTGTTGAAATGCGCCGTATTTCGGCGTCGTTTTTCCGTCGTTCGACTTTCCTATTGCGCAATAGGGTCGTGCCAACGTGCCGTTGGCTGCAACTTCGGACGGAAGGCTAAAAAAAGAGGACCAACCGCCAGACCCTGCCTAAAAGTCTAGATCAATTGCTTTTCTGAGAGCCAATTCAAACATTTCATCAAACTATTCTTTCTTTGCATAGTTTTCGGTATGCTGACGTGGCGCGTCTGTTGACTTGTTGGAGCACACATTGGATCTGAATTGGCTACGTGACTTCGAATGTCTTGCCCGGACCTTGAATTTCACTCGCGCGTCAGACGAGCGGAATATCACGCAATCCGCATTCAGCCGTAGGATCAAGGCGTTAGAAAGCTGGGTTGGGTTGCCTCTGGTCAATCGAGCCACATACCCCGTGCAACTGACTGAAGCCGGCAAACAATTCCTGCCCGTTGCCCTGACGGCAATTTCTCAACTGACAGAATCCCGCCAATCCTTGCGGGACGCAGACCGAGGCGATAGTCGGTTCATCCGATTTTCGGTGCTTCATACCATCGCGGTTAATTTTTTGGCAGCACGCATAGAAGAGCTGCAGAAACAAATCCCAGATCTGCGGACGCGTGTCCTGTCTGATTCCTTAAGTACCTGTTGTGATCTTCTGATCGAAGGAGCGGTGGATATCCTGCTGTGTTATTATCATCATTCAGTCTCGCCGATGATTGATGAGGCCGCATTTGAGCGGAAGGATCTAATAAAGGACCGTCTGGTGCCTGTTGCGGCTGTTGACCCGGCGCGCGCTAATGGGTGGGATTTAAACAGACAGAATGGCCCGCCGATCCCGTATCTGGCCTATGACCGGTCTTCGTTTCTGGGGATGGTCGTTGAAAACACCATTGATCGGAAATCCCTAAACAGCGAGACGATCTATGTCGATAGTCTTGTCGAAACGATCAAGCGGCGTTTGATGACTGGCAGCGGATTTGCCTGGATGCCCGAGACGGCGATTTCGTCGGAACTGGATCAGGGATTGCTGGTACCGATCGGTGACGACGCGTGGTGCGCCACAATGACGATCTCGGCGTTTTCCAATCCAGCCGCCTTTGACCAGACCGCACATCAGCTTTGGGAGCGTTTGTAGCGGCGAAAATCCCTGGCAACCCACTGCTCAGGAAGGCGCGGCTTCCTATTCCACCCCACCAAGTCGGCCCGTTTGAGAAAACTCAACAATCGCGCCAACCAACAGACCTATCGTATCGACGGCCTTGCTCTTGTCCGCGACGCTATCGGCAATAAGAGAAAACTCCGAGCAGGCGACAAGTTGAAGATCAGCTCCTGCGTTTACCAACTCTTTCGAGGCTGCTCGCAGTATTTCGCGCGCCCCGTTACTCGGACCGCCGACTTTGATCTTGCGAATTGCTGCCAACGCTTTGCGATCATCCACAGGCCAGATGACCGTTAACCCACGCGTTTGCAGAGCCGTTTCGAACAGGCATGTACGGCGAACTGCGGGTGAGGCAAGCATGCCGACACAACCACCTGATCCCAGCAGGCTAGCTGCGTGATCCGCCGCCAACTCAATCATATTTAGCAAGGGAATGTTCACAGCATCAGTGATCGCATTGGCATAGTGATGTGCCGTATTGCAGGGCATTGCCAGTGCCGCAGCTCCGGCGCCTTGAAGGCGGCGGGCCATTGCGCCCAGCGTTGGCCCCGGATCTTCTCCGCTCTCATCAATCAGATGAGCGATCCGCGATGGCACCTGCGGATTCATATCAATCAAAAGTGGGATGTGATCGCGGTCATCACGTACCGGCACCGCCTCTAACAGCTTTCGCTGGAGGAGAATGGTGGCCTCGGGTCCCATCCCACCAAGAATGCCGATTGGGCGCAAAGTCATTGCTCAGATATTAACCCATCGGTTTTTGTGATCGAATGCAAAGTCATACCCACCCAGCGCCGCCGCGCCGCCAGTGTGGAGGAATACAACCCGCTGGTCTTTGAATTCCCCCTTTCGCGCCAGATCTATCAGACCTGCTGCACCTTTTGCTGAGTAACAGGGGTCCAAAAGAATACCCTCCAATTCAGCAAACATTTGGATCGCTTCGATGCCGCTTTCCGTCGGCAGACCATAGCCTTCGCCCACATAGTCGGTATTGGCTACCACGTCTTCACGCTTTACCACCCCCGGGCAACCCAGCTTTTCCGATGTTTTACAGGCGAGGTCATAGACCATTTGTTCCTGTTTTGGCTGAGGTGCTCTTGTTCCGATTCCCAGCACCGGCACCTGCGCGTTCATAGCGCACATTCCTGTCACCAACCCGGCCTGCGTCCCCGACGAACCGGTTGCGTGCACCAGCCGATCTATTCTTAATCCACTGTCATTGGCTTGACCCAAAAGTTCGAAAGCCGCGTTTACATAGCCAAGCGCCCCGGTCGGGTTCGATCCGCCGCCGGGAATGACATAGACATTGCGGCCCTCGGCTCGCTTCTTCTCAGCGGCTTTCTCCATTTCGCCTGGCATGTTGTGACCGCCGGGAAACTTCTCGGTTGTCGCACCGTGTAGATGGTCCAGCAGAACGTTACCGTTGGTGTTGTAGTTTCCGTCCTGATAGCCGGTGCGGTCTTCCAGCAGGATATGGCAATCAAGTCCTAGCTTGGCGGCGAAAGCGGCAGTTTGACGACCGTGGTTGGTTTGAGTGGCCCCTTGGGTCATGACCATGTCCGCGCCCAGCGCTTCCGCCTCGGCCATCAGGAATTCCAGCTTGCGGGTCTTGTTGCCGCCGGTTGACATGCCGGTGCAATCGTCGCGTTTGATCCAGATTTCCACACCCAGTTCTTTTGACAACCGCTTCATCGGTTCAAGGGGCGTGGGGAGATGGGCGAGGTGAAGGCGGGGGAAGCGGGTGAGATGCATATCATGGCTCCTAATATTGATTTCCGACAACTTACCCCCATAAATACAGCGCTTCTAATTCGAAATTTGGGCCATATGTTGCAGAAATTGCATATTGCTGACAGTTGAGGTATCTGACCCTTATGCGTCTGGAATGGATCGATGACATACTGGCTGTGTTGGATAGCGGATCGCTGACCCGTGCTGCGGACAAACGGTTACTGACCCAATCCGCCTTTACCCGTCGGATACGGCTTATAGAAGACAATATCGGTGCGATCTTGTTTGATCGTCGCCGCAAACCCGTATCTCTGATGCCGGGTGTACAGGCTTTGGAACCTGAGCTGCGTGAATTGAGTACGCGGCTGCACAAACTTCGACATACTATGAAAACTGCGAGCGATCAGGCGAGCAAATCTCTGTCCCTGGTGTGCCAACATGCTCTCACGACAACCGTTTCACCAAAAGTTGTCCGGGCTTTGACCGCAAATAACGATATCTCGGTACGGGTGCGATCCGGAAATCAGGACGAATGCCTGTTGCAACTGATCTCAAAAGAGGTCGACTTCGCGATCATGTACACAATCTCGGACGGCAGAGCGCACGACCTTGAAAATGCGTTCGAGGCCAAGACGCTAGGCACTGATACTCTGATCCCGGTTTGCGTCCCTGAAATGCGCTGGGAAATGGCAGGCGATACCATTCCGGCGATCGTCTACCCGCCTGATGTCTTCCTTGGGCAGGTGTTTTCCCGATTGGTCGCGCCACGCTTACCTGAAAAGGCGACAATCGTCTCCCGAGCAGAGACAGCGCTGACGCTAGCGATGCTGCAATATGCCGTGGATGGAATTGGCGTCGCATGGTTGCCTAACTCTTTGGCAGCCAATTCGCTTGCCGAGGGGCAACTTGTTCGCGTTGACACCCTGCCTGCACAAGCACTTACAATCAGAATGGTCCGATTGGCCGGGGCGCAGTCACATTATAATGAACAAGTATGGAAACGCTTTGCCGGGCAATTACCGAGCTTTTGGTCATCCCAAGACCTGAAAGTTTCGCAACAGCCCCCGTTGGTCGGCCTGCGGTAAAGTTGTCAAAGGACCCCCTCGCTTTCCTTAGCTTTCGGGTCTTAAGATAAGTGTTTTAATTCTGTTCGGCCGCCGCTTCGTCAACACAGATCGCCCGCGGATTTGCTTTCACCGCTTCCAATTTCCCCATCACTTCGGCTTTCCAGCCTGCTTTTATCTGTATGGCCAATTGGGACGGTGGCCGGTGATCCGGTTCGAGGATGGCATACTCATATCTTAGCGGTTTATCGAAGGGCAAAAACACGAGCTTTCCGTTGGATAGATTAAGTTCGCGTTCGGTCGCGACTGTCAGAGGATCAACGATGCTGCAACACTGCCCCGAACTGACAAATGGGATGAGAGGCAGAAAGTATTGGCAGGTTACGGTCTGATTGTATTCGGCAGCAACCTCTTCAAACACCTGACGAACTTTGCGTTGGAACGGGTGTGAAGGATGCAGACCACCCATTGGCGTACCGTCAAGATCCGATAGAGCCAGGCTATCGCAAGACGAAAGAGGATTTTCGCGATCAACCGCACAAAAACAATCCGCCCGGATTAACTCGGCAGAATACTGGGGTTCTTTACCGGTCGAATGCTCGAAGTCTGCAAAGCCGAAGTCGATGTTCTGAGTCCCCGCAAGCTCCATGATCTGCGGTGAACTGCGTGTGGAAAGTGTGATACGAATATCGGGGTTTTCACCTACTGATTGGCTGATGAAACGTGGGAACAAAAAGGCGGATGGGCCAGGCATCGTTGCAATATTCAGGCTTCCGGCGTGCCCTTTGATCAGCCCTTCCATCGTGTGCGAGATTGTAGCAAGGCGGTCCAGAATACCCGTAGTTTCGGCTAAAAGATAATGCGCCTCGGGGACAGGTACCAATCGCCGTCCCTTACGTTCGAACAACGTCAGGCCGAGAGTCTTTTCAAGGTTTTTCAACGCAAGACTAATCGCGGGCTGCGTGCGGTTTAGCTTTTTGGCGGTTTGAGAGATGGAGCCGGTTTCCATCACCTCTCGAAATACGGTCAGCTGAGTCAGGTTCATATCCCGATCATAAGCAAAACTTTAATTTTGTGAAATATAACAAATTTGTATTTATGTAATTTGTCTCTACGCTTGCAGGATCGAAGTTTGGGCAAACCAAATCCGAGGATCCAACAAAGGAGATGACAATGAAATTTGTGAAATGCCTGGCTGGTCTGGCCTTGGCGGGCGCGTTGGCCGCACCCGCGCTGGCGCAGAACCCGACTTTTTTCCGTATTGGCACCGGTGGCGCTGGCGGCACCTACTTCCCCATCGGCGGAACCATCGCAAATGGAATCTCCGCGCCTCCGGGCTCACGCCCCTGCGAAGAAGGCGGCCAGTGCGGGGTTCCGGGCCTGATCGCGATTGCGCAATCCACCACTGCGTCGGTATTCAACAATGCTGCCGTTCAGAATGGAGAGCTTGAGGCCGGTCTGGCCGCGGCCGACGTGACCCGCTCAATGTATCTGGGTGAAGGTAAGTTCGAAGGCAAACCCCACCCAAAGCTGCGCATTGTCGCTAATCTGTTCCCCGAAGACTTGCATCTGGTGCTGCCAGCGGGCCAGACAATTGGCAATCTGGGCGACCTTGAAGGCAAGCGCGTAGGTATCGCACAAGCGGGTTCAGGTACGCAGGTTGCGGTTCTGCAAATGCTGGACGCCTGGGGCGTCAACCGCGACAACATGGATGAGGCCGAACTGAACAACAGCCAAAGCGCAGAGCGTCTGGCCGACGGTCAGCTTGACGCCTATTTCTATGCCGCAGGCTGGCCGGTGGCCGCGATGGTACAACTGTCCTCGACCAAAGGTATGAACCTGCATTCGTTCAGCGACGAAGATCTGGCGAAGATCAACGAGATCATTCCAGCCTATATCCCCTCGGCCATTCCGGGCGGTGTCTATGAAGGCATCGACGCCGAGACCAAAACCCCCGCGGTCAGCGCGATGCTGGTTGTATCCTCAGATTTGTCTGACGAACTGGTCTATGAGCTGACCAAAGCCCTGTGGAATGACAACACCCGCAAGCTGCTGGATAACGGCCATGCTAAGGGCAAGCAGATCACTGCTGAGACAGCGCTGGACGGTGTCGAGGCGCTGGGTGTTCCACTGCATCCGGGCGCTGAAAAGTTCTATAAAGAAGCCGGGCTTCTTCAGTAATTCAGCCTTAAACAGCTTAAACGTCCGGTGTCCCTTTTGGGGCACCGGGTACTCTAAATACGCTTAATCAGGGGGGCCATCATGTCCGAGACACAGAAACTTGATGACCACGAACTGACAGCCGAGGAACTGGCTGCCATCGAAGAACAATTCGACGAAGGTGCTGCCGTCCGGCAGGTTACACCGACGACCGGCAAGGTTCTGCGTGTTGTTGCCCTGATCTTTGCATTCTATGAATTCTTCACGGCCGGATTTGGCCTTCCAGCTGATCACTGGCACATGGGCATCTACCTGGCCCTGCTGTTCATTCTGGTCTACGCGACAATCCCGATTATCGGTGCAAAAAGCCTCTATGCGCTTAAGGTCAGCCGGTTCCGCATAGGCAACATCCCTCTTTACGATCTAGTCTTCATGGCGCTGGGGATCGTGGCTGCCCTGTATGTAGGCGTCGCGTGGCGCGGCATTCCGTTTCTGGGGATCGAGGAACAGACGTTCCGCATGGGCAACCCCAACACTTATGACGTGATTTTGGGCGTGATCATCATCCTGTTGGTGCTGGACATAGCGCGCCGCACATTGGGTTGGGTGCTGCCTCTGATCATCTGTGTTTTTATCTCATACGCCCTGCTCGGGCCGTACTTCCCTGGCCTGCTGCAGCATCCCGGCGTAAACTTCAAAACTTTCGTGTCGTCGATGTACTTCCCCCAAGAAGGCATCTACGGCGTCACCCTTTGGGTTGTTTCGACCATCGTGTTCCACTTCGTGTTGTTCGGCGTGATCGCGCAGCGCACGGGGTTGGGACAGCTTTTCATCGATAACGCTACGATTTTGGCGGGCCGTTATACCGGCGGTCCGGCAAAAGTGTCGGTGGTATCCTCGGCCTTCTTCGGCACGATCTCGGGCTCTTCGGTGGCCAACACCGTTTCGACCGGCGCGCTGACAATTCCCAACATGAAGCGCCTTGGATACCCCGGCCATTTTGCGGGCGGGGTCGAGGCCGCGTCGTCGGCCGGTGGGCAGATCACTCCGCCGATAATGGGGGCGGCCGCCTTCATCATGGCCGAGTTCCTCGAGGTTCCCTACACCACCATCGTGATCGCGGCGATCTTCCCGGCCATCCTGCACTATGTCGGCGTCTTCGCCGTGGTACACCTGATGGCGCGCAAGCTGAACCTAAAAGGTCTGGCGAAAGAGCAGCTACCACAGCTCAAGGCTGTCTGGGCTGAGGGTTGGGCCAATATTGTTCCTTTGATCGGATTGTTGGTGGTGCTTTTCACGGGCTACACGCCGTTCATGTCCGCCTTTTGCGGTATCTCGCTTGCCGTGATTGCGGGCATGTCGCGCATCAAGCAACCGCCAACACTGATCTATGCTGCGGCGTTCCTTGCGTTCGTGCTTTGGAAGTTCTCTGATGGCGGATTCGATCTGACCATGACGGCCATTCTTTGCGGCCTGTCAGTGATCGCTACACTGAACCCCCAGAAACGGATCGAAGTGCCCGAGATGCTGCAGGCGGTCGAACTGGGCGTGAAGTACTCGCTGGCCGTGGGTGCTGCGGCTGCTGCGGTAGGTATCGTGGTGGGTGTGATCAACACGACCGGTATCGGGTTCCGCATCGGGTTCATGGTGACGCAGGGCGCAGGCAATCTGGCGTCGGATCTGTACAACATGATCTCGTTCGGCAGCTTCCAGCTATTTGCGATGGAAGACCTGCAATTGTTCATCTCACTGGTCTTCATCGCCGTCGTCTGCATTCTGATGGGTGCGGGCATACCAACCACAGCGCTGTATATCATGCTGGTATCGGTAGCGCAGCCTGCCTTGGCGCAACTGGGCGTTCCACCAATCGCCAGCCATCTGTTCGTGCTCTACTATGGCGTGGTGTCCGAGATTACGCCGCCGGTTTGTACGTCAGCTTATGCGGCGGCGGCCATTGCCAACTCGAACCCATTCCGAACCGGATTGTCGGCCTTTACGCTTGGGCTAGGTAAAGTGATCGCCCCAATGGCCTTCGTCTACGCGCCAGTTCTGCTGTTTGTGTCCTCAACCGGGTTTAACCTGTGGGAATTCACCTATACCGCAACAAGCTGTATTGCCGGTGTCATTGCTCTATCGGCCGCAGTTGTGGGGTATTGGCTGAAACCCATGAACATTGCGTCGCGGATACTGATGGCAATTGCGGGGATTATCTTTGTTGCGCCTAGTCTAACGGCAGATCTGATCGCGCTGGCCGTGGCCTCACCGGTCATTGTCACCCAACTGATCGCCCGCAATCGCAGTCACTCACCGGCCTGAAACGATGACAGAGAAAGTGACCATCATCGGCGCAGGGATCGTCGGCATTTGTTGCGCTTTGTCGTTACAGGAACGCGGCATTTCGGTTCGGTTGATTGACCGTGGTGAACCAGGTCAGGAAACATCCTTTGGCAATGCAGGTGTCGTCTCGCCGTGGTCAATCATTCCTCAAGCGATGCCGGGTATATGGAAATCACTGCCCCGGATGCTGCTGGACCCCAAAAGCGCGCTTTCGGTCAGGCCCAGCTATTGGCCTAAAATGATCACTTGGGGGCTGCGGTTTCTGGGAAACTCCGGCGAAAGGTCAGTGCGCGAAATCTCGGACTCGATGGAGCTTTTGTGCCGCCCTTCCATCGACCTGTATCGTCGTCACCTTCAAGGCACCGGTCACGAGAACCTAATCACCGACAGCTACTATATTCACGCTTTTCGTCACCAGAAGCAGGCGGATCTGAACGGGCTTGGATATCTGATCCGTCAGGAAAAAGGAGGCGATCTGGAGCTTGTCGATGGTGCGGGGTTGCGTCTTCTCGAACCTGCGCTGTCAGACGAGTTCAAAGCCGCAATCGTGATAAAAGGACAGGCACGTGTAACTTCGCCGGGACGTGTGGGGGCAGTTCTGGCGGAAAAAGCGCGCGCACAGGGCGCTGAAATTGTCAGAACAGAAATCACCAGTCTGTCTGCGGCCGAAGAAGGCCCTTGGCAGTTGGCAACCTCGCAAGGCACGCTGCGTGCCGCTAACGTTATCCTCGCGGCTGGCGTTTGGTCTGCCGACCTGCTGAAACCACTAGGATTGCCTGTGCCGCTTGTGGCCGAGCGGGGCTACCATGTCGAATTCCCGACGCCCTCTACCCAATTGAACAATTCGGTCATGGATGTAGATGCAAAAGTCGTCGCAAGTTCAATGCAGGGTGGCCTGAGGGTCGCTGGCACAGCCGAATTTGCCAGCGTCGATGCTCCTGCTGATCGGCGCAAGAAAGCAATACTGACCAAACAGGCCAAAGCTATGGTGCCGGGCCTTGATACCGGAGAGGCACAATTTTGGATGGGGCGGCGGCCATCCTTTCCAGACAGTTTACCGGCGATTGGACCAGTTGACGGTAGGGAAGGGCTCTTTACCGCGTTCGGGCATTCTCACTACGGGTTGATGATGGCCCCAAAGACCGGCGAACTTGTCGCCGATATTGTGTCTGGTCGCAGCCCAAACATCGATCTGGCCCCGTTTTCTCTGGCCCGGTTTTAAAGTTTCAAATCAGAAGGATCCGATGACAATGCCAATCTACAACGGTGGTCAGAACATTTGCGGGGCGTCAATCGGTGTTCTGTGCCTCGAAAGCTATTTCCCAAAACCGCCAGGTCACATCAAGAACCCTTCCAGCCTGCCATTCCCGGTCCTTTACGAAATGATCGACGGTGTAACTGTCCCGACATTGCTGAACAACCCTACACCCGAATTGCTGGCCCCGTTCATCCAAGGCGCCAAGCGGCTTGAGGCCGAAGGTGTGCGGGCGATCACCGGCAGTTGCGGTTTTTTGGCCTTGTTTCAAAAAGAGCTGGCCGCTGCGGTTTCGGTACCCGTCTTTGCCTCTAGCCTGATCCAGGTGCCGCTGGCGTTTCACATGACCGGGGCCAGCGCGCCGGTGGGCGTGCTTACTGCGGATGCCTCCGCATTGACGGCTCGGCACTTCGAAGGCGTTGGCGCAGCGGGTATCCCCGTAGCGGTGAAGGGATTGGAAGGCACCTCAGAATTCGCCGAAGTGATCTTAAGGAACACACGGACCCGAATGGATACCGATCTGATCGAAGCCGAAGTCTTGGATGCGGCTCGTAGTCTGGTTTCTGAAGCTCCGAACATTCGGTCATTGGTATTGGAATGCACGGACCTGCCGCCTTATGCATCTCGTCTTCAGGAGGAACTGAAGTTCCCTGTATTTGACCTGACCACACTGGCGCAAATGGCGCACGCTGTGACGACCCGAGCGCCATATTCCGGACTGATGCCATGGCAGCGCTGACGGCGCCGAACCTTCAGTGAAGGAGAATGGAATGGACCATGGCCGGAAACTCAGGATATCTGGGGCCGCGCAACATTACCTTGGTCCTTAGGAGTTTTGAGTGCCCGTTGACCTGTCCATCCTGATGATTGCCATCTGCCTTGGCGCAATGCTGCAAGTCGGCGTCGGGATCGGCTTCAGCATCATTGCGGGGCCGCCCATGATGATTTTGCTTGGCACGGCGACGGCAGTTCCCGTTTTGCTGTTGCTGAACACTATTGTTTCTGTGGTCGCGACGGACCGACATATTCTCAGGAACAACCGTCAGCTCATTCGCACCGCGGTCATCGGATGCTGTGTCGGTGTGGCCGTTGGCCTCGTCGTTTATCCCCTTTTGAGCGAGTCTTTTGTTCTTGCGCTAACGGCCTGCCTATTGCTGATCGGGTTGATAGCGACCCTGCTCCCATTGCGGAGTTCAATTGGCGGCGCTGGGTTTTCAGTCGTCACTGGGCTGTCCGGACTTGCAACGGTTTGGGCGGCGACACCGGGCCCCCTTATGGTTTTCGGTCTGATTGCTAAAGGCCGTTCCCCCAAGGAAGTAGCGAAACTGGTTCAACCGATAGCGTTGGTGGCATACGGCATAGCTTTTTTGTTGCACAGTTTGTCCGAAGCCCAAGCAATCTCATATGAACCGAAGTTAATTGGGTTCGTTGCGATTACTTTGATCGGCAGCGTAATTGGTCGTGCAGCAGGCCCTTACTTACCACAGCCGATCGTCATCGCAGTGATCCGCGTGGTTTCCTTAATTGCCTGCTGCGTTCTGTTCCATCGGGCTTTTTCAATGGCTTAACCTTAAAGGTCATAAGATGACACGAAACAACAATTTGCACAGATTTCCACGTGCCAAACTTATGTCGGGTCCAACCCCTTTGGAGCGTTTGGACAACTTGTCGGCAGAACTGGATATCGATCTCTGGTTAAAACGTGATGATCTGACTGGGCTTAGCTTTGGTGGCAACAAAACACGGCAGCTTGAATTCTATCTCGGAGATGCGTGTCAACAAGGTGCCGATACCATTCTGATCACTGGCGCCGTTCAATCCAACTTCGTTCGATCTGCGGCCGCAGCGGCAGCCAAACTGGGTATGCAATCCGTCCTGCAGTTGGAAGAACGTGTCCCTGAAATGGGCGCAGAGTACTACTCGTCCGGCAATGTACTCCTGGCTCAGATCTTGGGGGCCGAACATATGAGTTACCCCGAAGGTGAGGACGAAGCCGGAGCGGATGCGGCCCTTCATGCGCGCGCAGATGAACTGAAAACCGAAGGTCACAAACCGTATGTTATTCATCTGGGGCTGGGCCATCCGCCCTTGGGCGCCTTGGGCTATGTCGTTGCCGGACAAGAACTGTATCAGCAAATGCCTGATTTCGACGCGGTCGTTGTCCCATCAGGCAGCGGAGCAACACACGGGGGATTACTGACCGGGTTAGCGTTGGAAGACTGCGCTGCTTCAGTGTTTGGGATATGCGTGCGCAGGGATCGTGAGAAGCAGCAGACTCGAATGAAAATCGTGCTACAGAAACTTGCGGACCTGCTGAATATCGACGCGGGACTTCTTCAGGAAAAGATCGAAGTATTTGATGACGCCTTACCGCCCGGGTATGGCAAAGTTAATGAAGTAACCCGTTCTGCATTGAAGAAAATGGCCCGCTCCGAAGGGGTCTTCCTCGACCCGGTATATTCTGCAAAAACGTTCGCTGGCTTGCTGAGTTTGGTTGAAGGCGGGAAAATCAAACCGGGCGATAGGGTCGTTCTGCTGCACACAGGCGGATTGCCCGCACTCTTCGGTTATCAAAGTGAACTGATGGACAGCCCAACCTGATACGCGGGCAGTCTTGATCCGACACAGAGCTCCGCTTGCCGGCATATTTGGGGCCCTAGGAAGTGTCGGAACCCGAAGGGTACTGTGTCTGCTTACGGCGATTTTGTGCGCCCAGTGTAAGATCGCGGACCGGCGGCAATATTCAATACTCGTCGAGAAGCTCTTGCTCACTGGCGCCAATTTCCGCCAAAGCACTTTCGACATCGGCACCTGCAAGGTAGATAAATTGGACACCCCACCTTATCACACCCCGAATGCTTAATGCACACTCGGCGATGCCAGTCGATCCGGTTGGAAGACTAGCGCATTCATGGCATCGACCATCTGATTGCGGATTGGAACCTCCGAGTAGTGCCATTCGTTCGACCACGCGGATTTTTCAAATCTTTTCGAATAGTGCTGCTGCATTTTTGCGGGTGGTCCACACAATCCGCCCGGCGCATATTTTTGAATGCATGGTATTTCTTCAGGAGCATACATGAGCACCAAGTATTTCGCACCAAGCGGTGGACATCCTGGTCAGGAACAACTGTTGACTGATCGCGCTGTTTTTACTGAGGCTTATGCCGTGATCCCGAAGGGGACGATGCGGGATATCGTGACCAGCTTTCTGCCGTTTTGGGATGATACACGTTTGTGGGTAATCTCGCGTCCTCTCAGCGGGTTTGCCGAAACCTTTTCGCAATACATCATGGAAGTTCAACCCGGTGGTGGTTCTGACCGCCCCGAGGTCGATCCCGAGGCCGAAGGTGTTTTGTTTGTGGTTGAAGGCACCGCGACACTTGTCGCGGAAGGCACAACCTATGAACTGACGCCAGGAGGCTACGCCTATCTACCACCTGAGAGCGACTGGACCCTGCGAAACCAAGGCGACGAAATCCTGCGTTTCCATTGGATCCGAAAGGCTTATGAAGCCGTAGAGGGCCTCGATACCCCCGACGTACTTGTTCTCAACGAAAACGACATCGCTCCAACAACAATGCCAGGCACAGATGGCAAGTGGGCGACAACGCGATTTGTAGACCCCAGCGATTTGCGCCACGATATGCATGTGACCGTGGTGACGTTTGAGCCCGGCGCCGTCATCCCCTTTCTTGAAACTCATGTCATGGAACACGGTCTATATGTTCTGGAAGGCAAGGCGGTCTACCGTCTGAACAATGACTGGGTTGAGGTAGAGGCAGGTGACTATATGTGGCTGCGCGCGTTCTGCCCACAGGCTTGCTATGCAGGTGGCCCGGGCAAGTTCCGTTATCTGCTTTACAAAGATGTGAATCGGCATATGGCACTGCGACCGGGGCCTGCCGCCTACCCGCATCACAGACGCGTCAGGGCTGCTGCGGAGTAATCGTTCCACCGATCGCCAGCGTCAACTGTTGAGCCGCCTCAATGACGGGGCGGCTTAGTCTTTCAATCTCACTCTCGCTGACGCGACTTGTCGGCCCGGACACTGAAATCCCTGCAACCGCCTCTTGATTGATATCGAAGACCGGCGCTGCAATACATCGCATGCCCATATTCTTCTCTTCGTTGTCCACTGAGAAGCCCTGCGCCCTTACTGCCGCGAGATCCTTTTTCAACGCTTCCGGATTAGTAATCGATCTATCCGTAAAAGCCTGCAGTTCCAGGTTGGTTAACAGCCGGTTCAACCTGTCGTCATCCATAAAGGCCAGTAGTGCTTTACCGATCCCTGATGCGTGCATTTGCGACAACGTGCCAGGCGGAAAGAACGCCCGAATGCTGGCATGTGTTTCCACCTGACTCAGAAAAAGCACAAAGCCCTCTTTCTCCACCCCTAGATTGGCGGTCTCGCCAGTGGTCTCCATGAGTTTTCGCATAACTGGTCTGGCCCGATCCACAAGGCTGGTTCGACGCAGGAAACGTGAACCAATTACGAACGCGCGCGGACCGATGTGCCAGACTTGCTCTTCGTGATCAAATTCGACGAGCCCCCTGCCTTCAAGCGTCACGAGTATTCGGTAAACAGTGGCTGGTGACTGCCCCATTTCATCGGACAGCGCGGTCAACGCCTTTCCCTGCTCCTCGCTCAGATACTCAAAAACTTCCATCGCCCGATCGAGGGATTTGATTGTATTCTGCGCCGTCTTATCGTCCCACCCCCGTGGCCTCCCACGGGCTTTGCGGCGGGTTCCGCGAGTATTTTCTTGAGAATCCATAAAAACCCTCCAATCTTTAGTGAAAGACGTATTCATCATATGAAAAATGTAAAATACTGACAACTATAAATTAATTCTTCGCTAGAGAGTTTTGAAAGCAATTTTCAAAAATATATCGGGCTGATGGGTAGGAGTTTATTGTGTGGTCAACGACGGAAGGAGACCACCCATGAGCTTTCAAAATCCCGTTTTCATCCCGGGCCCGACCAATATCCCTGAAAGCCTGCGCAAGGCTTGCGATATGCCCACGATTGACCACCGTTCGCCGCTGTTCGGGCAGATCTTGCATCCCGCGCGCACGGGTGTGCAGAAAATTCTGAAAAGCGACAGCGCCGAAATCTTCATCTTCCCGTCGACTGGGACCGGAGGCTGGGAAACTGCTTTGACCAACACCCTTTCCGCCGGCGACAAGGTTCTGGCCGCGCGCAATGGCATGTTCAGCCACCGCTGGATCGACATGTGCCAACGTCACGGGTTAAATGTCGAGATTGTCGAAACCCCTTGGGGCGAAGGGCTGCCGGCCGATCGTTACGAAGAGATTCTAAGCGCCGACACAAACCATGAGATCAAGGTTGTTCTTGCCACACACAACGAAACGGCAACCGGTGTGAAATCGGATATTGCGGCCGTGCGCAAGGCACTGAATGCTGCCGGACACCCGGCCATGCTGTTCGTTGATGGCGTTTCGTCAATCGCGTCCATGGACTTCCGTTTTGACGAATGGGGTGTCGACGTTGCCGTTACGGGTTCGCAAAAAGGGTTCATGCTGACCGCGGGTCTGGCCATTGTCGGCTTCAGCCAGAAGGCAATGGAGGCAACAAAAACGGGCACCCTTCCCCGCACCTTCTTTGATGTGCATGACATGGCAAAGGGCTATGCCAATAACGCCTATCCTTACACGCCTGCAGTTGGCTTGATGAACGGCCTCAATCAGGCCTGTGATATGCTGCTGAGTGAAGGTCTGGAAAACGTTTTTGCCCGGCATAACCGTATTGCTGAAGGTGTTCGCGCGGCAGTAGGCGCCTGGGGACTGGAGCTTTGTGCAGCCAACCCGTCGGTGTATTCTGATACCGTTAGCGCGATCCGCACGCCGAACGGCTTCAACGCAACGGACATCGTGACCCATGCCGCCGAAAAATACGGCGTTGCGTTCGGAGTTGGCCTTGGTGAGGTTGCGGGCAAGGTATTCCGCATCGGACACCTAGGCAGCCTGACTGACGTTATGGCTCTGTCCGGGATCGCCACTGCTGAAATGTGCATGGCCGATCTGGGCCTTAACATTCAATTGGGTTCGGGCGTGGCCGCGGCGCAAGAATACTATCGTGGTCATCCAGCGGCGGTTCAGAAGGACGCCGCATGATGAAGGATTACAACATGTACATCCCAACGTATGAGGACATGCTCGCGGCGCATGATCGGATCGAACCTTTCATCCGCCGCACACCGGTCCGAACCTCGGACTATTTGAACGAACTGACCGGGGCGCAACTGTTCTTCAAATGCGAGAACTTTCAGGAACCGGGCGCATTCAAGGTACGCGGTGCGACCAATGCGGTCTTCGGCCTTGATGACGAGCAGGCCAAGAAAGGCGTCGCGACACATTCTTCGGGAAACCACGCCTCGTGCCTGTCCTACGCTGCAATGAAACGGGGCATTCCCTGTAACGTGGTCATGCCGCGTACTGCGCCACAGGCAAAGAAAGATACGGTTCGTCGCTATGGCGGTAAGATCACGGAATGTGAGCCCTCCACCTCGTCGCGCGAAGCGACCTTTGCCGAGGTTCAGGCGGCCACAGGTGGCGATTTCGTTCATCCCTACAACGATCCGCGTGTGATCGCCGGGCAAGGCACATGTTCGCGCGAGTTCATCGAACAAACCGATGGCCTGGACGCGGTGGTTGCACCCATCGGTGGCGGTGGAATGGTGTCAGGCACTTGCCTGACCCTATCCAACCTTGCCCCGGAAACCGCGATTATTGCGGCTGAACCGGAACAGGCTGACGATGCCTTTCGCAGCTTCAAGGCTGGGCACATCATCGCGGATGACGCACCAAAGACAATTGCCGACGGGCTGCTGGTGCCGCTGAAGGACCTCACGTGGCACTTTGTGTCGAACCACGTATCCGAGATTTACACGGCCTCAGAGCAAGAGATCATCGACGCGATGAAACTGACGTGGAAACACCTGCGGATCGTGATGGAACCATCCTCGGCCGTTCCGCTGGCCACAATCCTGAAGAACCCGGACGCATTCAAAGGCAAGCGTGTCGGCCTGATCATAACAGGGGGCAACGTCGATCTGGACAAGCTGCCCTGGCTGAACGCGTGACATCAATCCCGACATAGGAATACGGAAATGAAAGATATGACCAATCTCGACAATTTCGAAGTAGGCTATGACATTCCGGCCAAGCCCGGAATGGATGAAGCAGATATCCAGACCCCTAGCCTGGTGCTGGATCTCGATGCGCTTGAGCGCAACATCAAGAAGATGGGCGATTATGCCAAGGCCCACGGCATGCGTCACCGCGTGCACGGGAAAATGCACAAGTCGGTAGACGTGGCCAAACTGCAGGAGAAACTCGGCGGTGCTGTCGGAGTCTGCTGTCAGAAGGTTTCCGAGGCCGAAGTTTTCGTTCGCGGCGGCATCAAGGACGTTCTGGTTTCGAACCAGGTGCGCGACCCGGCCAAAATCGACCGACTGGCCAGCCTGCCAAAGCTGGGAAGCCGCATCATCGTTTGTGTCGATGATCTGGACAACGTCGCGGATCTTTCGGGAGCGGCCGTCGATCACGGAACTCAACTGGAGATCTTCATCGAAATCGACTGCGGTGCTGGTCGGTGCGGCGTCACTACAACGCCTGAAGTGATCGAAATTGCCAAAGCGGTTGAAGCTGCCGAAAACCTGAAATTCGCAGGCATCCAAGCCTATCAGGGCGCAATGCAGCACCTCGACACCTATGAGGCGCGCAAGGAGAAGCTCGACACCGCAATCGCGATGGTGAAAGACGCCGTAGAGGGCCTCAAGGCAGAAGGCATTGAGTGCGAACTGGTCTCGGGCGGCGGCACTGGTTCCTACTACTTCGAGTCCAACTCGGGTGTGTACAACGAGCTGCAGTGCGGGTCTTACGCTTTCATGGATGCTGATTACGGCCGTATTCTGGACAAGGACGGCAATCGGATTGATCAGGGCGAGTGGGAAAACGCTTTCTTCATCCTGACCAGCGTCATGAGCCATGCCAAGGCAGACAAAGCCATCGTCGATGCAGGTCTCAAGGCCCAGTCCGTCGACAGTGGACTACCGGTTGTCTTTGGCCGCGACGATGTCGAGTACATCAAGTGCTCGGACGAACATGGCGTCGTCATGGACCCGAACGGTGCACTCAAGGTTAACGACAAGCTCAAGCTGGTGCCGGGGCACTGCGACCCGACCGCAAACGTACACGATTGGTATGTCGGCGTTCGCAACGGCAAGGTCGAAGCCGTCTGGCCCGTGTCTGCCCGCGGCCGCGCCTATTGAACCGAGCAAATTCAAGGCAAGAAAATCTGGCTCGAATGTAGCCTGATAGCCGCCCGTGTGCCTTCCCTCCCTTCGGGAAAAGCACGCGGGCGCACGAATTCTGAGTGGAGAAAAATATGCTGATCGTACCCGAGCGCGAGATCGCTGACCTGATGACCCGCCAAGCGGCGTTTGACGCCGTCGAAAAGGTCTTTGCTGCAATGGCGTCTGGCGACGCCTACAACTTCCCCGTCGTGCGCGAAGCCATCGGGCATGAAGATGCTTTGTATGGTTTCAAAGGTGGGTTTGACCGCGCCGGCCTGACACTTGGCCTGAAGGCGGGCGGCTACTGGCCAAACAATCTGGAAAAACGCGGGCTGATCAACCACCAGTCCACGGTGTTTCTTTTCGACCCCGACACGGGGAAGCCTTCGGCGATGGTTGGCGGCAACCTTCTAACGGCCCTGCGTACCGCCGCCGCGTCTTCGGTATCGATCAAACACCTCGCCCGTGCCGACGCCACGGTCATCGGTATGATCGGCGCAGGACACCAGGCAGCCTTTCAGCTCCGCGCGGCGCTGGAACAACGGAAGTTTGAAAAGGTCATAGGCTGGAATTACCACCCCGAGATGCTGCCGAATATCGAGAAAGTGGCGAATGAAGCCGGTGTTCCATTTGAAGCCGTCGAGCTTGAGGGCATGTCCGAGGCAGACGTGATCATCTCGATCACCTCGGCATTCGCGCCATCGCTGATGGCAGAACATGTCAGCCCCGGAACTCATGTCGCCTGTATGGGAACGGATACCACAGGCAAGCAAGAGGTGGAGGCAGCTCTGTTGGTCAAAGCGGCGGTGTTTACCGACGAAGTCGCTCAATCTGTTACCATCGGTGAGGCACAGCACGCTGTTGCGCAAGGCCTGATCAAAGAAAGCGATGTTGCCCAGCTTGGCACGGTCATCAACGGCACAAACCCGGGTCGGACATCGGGCGATCAGATCACCCTGTTCGACGGTACGGGGGTAGGTCTTCAGGATCTCGCAGTCGCTGCATCTGTCGTTGATCTTGCCGTTCAAAAAGGGATCGCAATAAAGGTCGATTTTTAACGGAGAACAGTGACAACCCAGCCTGTTTCGAACCGATACGTACGGCTGCAGATTAAACCCCGGCGAAAAAGTTCTGTAACAAAAAGAAGCGGCGCGCAAAAGCGCGCCGCTTTGAATTTTTTGCAGCGGCCCCTGCGAGGGACCGGCCACGTTTCATCAGACGTGATCGTCTTTTCCAATGGAGCCGAGGCCATGTCCTGCCATACCGCCTGAAACCTCTTCCGTGGCTTCGTCAGAAAGCTCTTCGGGAAGCACCAAGTTCAGGATAATGGCGATGACCGCAGCAGGTAGAATACCCGAAGTCGCCAGGACTTTAAATGTACCGGGCAGATACTGAAGAGCACCGGGTTCCAGCTGTAATCCCAACCCAAGGCTCAAGGAAATCGCAAAGATCACCATGTTGCGGCGGTTCCAGTTCACGTCCGACAGCATCGAAACACCTGCCGCAACCACCATTCCAAACATAACGATGACACCGCCGCCGAGAACCTCGATCGGGATCGACGAAATGATTGCGCCAATTTTTGGAACCAGCCCGCAAACAATAAGAAAGATTGCTCCGATGGTAACGACCATACGGCTCATGACCCCGGTCATAGCAATCAATCCAACATTCTGACTGAACGACGTATTTGGCAAAGCACCAAAAAGGCCAGAGATCGCGGTGCCGATACCATCAGCATAGGTCGCTCCTTCAATCTCCTTGTCCGTTGCCTCGCGTCCGGCACCGCCTTTGGTGATACCTGACACATCGCCGACAGTTTCAACCGCAGAGACAAAGGACATCGCACAGAAACCGATGATGGCGGCGACCGAGAATTCAATTCCGAAGTGCAGCGGGTTCGGCAAGGCGAACGAGGCTGCACGACCAACGTTGCCCAGGTTGACCTGACCCAAAGCAAAGGCCACTGCGTAGCCGACCAACAAGCCAATCAGAACGGCCGACACCGACAGCATCCCCCGCGCAAAGAACTTCAGACCAAGGGTTACGACGATCACGATTCCCGCCATGAACCAGTTCAGACCAGAGCCGTATTCCTCAGTTCCTATCGCAGGTACTCCGCCGGCAGCGTACTGAACGCCCACTTTTACCAACGCCAAACCGATCATTGTCACCACAAGACCTGTAACCAGCGGCGGAAGCGCAAAGCGAATACGGCCTATGAACAGCCCGAGGAAAGCATGGAATAAACCACCGACGACAACACCGCCCATCAAAACAGCAATGGCATCGACGCCTTTTCCCACCACGAGTGGAATCATGATCGGGATGAAGGCAAACGAAGTTCCCTGCACGATAGGCAGCCGGGCACCAACGGGGCCCACACCAATGGATTGAAACAGCGTGGCGACGCCTGCAAAGAACATCGACATCTGAATCATGTAGATCATTTGCGGAAAATCGGGACTGTTTGAACCGAACCCGAACCCGGCTGCGCCACATACGATAATGGCCGGCGTTACGTTGGACACGAACATCGCCAGCACATGCTGAATTCCCAGTGGCACCGCCTTTACCAGCGGCGGATTGTAGTTCGGATCGCGGAGTTGTTCCGGCGTTCCGATGGATGCATCTGACATTTGGTCTTTCCTCCCTTGAGATACGTTGTCGGCTCCTCTTCCGGAAACGCACCTCATTCCGTGATTGCAAAAGCCTCCTCGAACCAATGCTCTTCGAGGTTGGGCCCGGCTCCAATTCGGTCGACCACCGCAAAAAGTCCGGGCGCATGAAGTGGGGTCAACACGCCATGCCAAGTGTTGCGATGATAGTTCACGCCCTGGCCGGGCGCTGTTTTGAATGCGATTGGCTGCCCCGGAGTTCCATCTTCGTCTGGGGCCACAACGACAACAAAGGGCTTTTCCGACAATGGCAAAAACGCCTGGCTGCCATCTGGATGGCGTTCAACCATTTCTAATTTGATCGGCAGGCTGAACGCCTCTGACTGGAACACGCTGATTCCGGCGCGCCCTTCATGAAAATCCAGCGACGCACGGTCGTGATACCGCGCGCACTTGCCCTGGTTGATGAATTTATCCGCTTGCCCTGCCACTTCGATGACATCGCCAAACGGTGCAAATGCCGCGGACGTCAATGGTTGGAGTTTCAGAGGGGTCGTCATTCTGAAAACTTCTCAATCAGGCGCAGTTCGGCAATCCGCTCAACCTGCCGGCAGGCTTCGGCAAATTCAGTTTCGCGATCGCTGTCAATTCGGCGATGGAACGCGTCCAGAATGCTCGCTTTCGTATTGTCCTTAACGGCAATGATAAAAGGGAAACCAAATTTGGTTGTGTAGGCCTCATTCAATGCCGTGAACGTCGCGCGTTCTTCGTCGGTCAACATATCCAGACCGGCACCGGCTTGTTCCGCCGTGCTTTCCTTTGTCAGGCGACCAGCAGAGGCAAGCTTTCCTGCCAGATCCGGGTGCGCTGTCAGAACTCCAAGACGTTGCTCGGAGGTGGCTGTACGGAACACCCGCGCCAGCGCATTGTGGACACCGGCGGCATTGTCATGGGTCGGCCCCAGCTCTAAGTTATATGCCCCTTCGGCAATCCACGGGCTGTGCTCAAACATTCCGCCAAATTCAGACACAAAAGTTGACTGGTCCATTTCAGACGGGGTCATTCGTTGCTTCGGCGGGTGCTCTTTTGCCCAGTGATCAGCGATCTGCTCGCGCGTGGCAAACCAGACACCGTCATGTTTCTTGAAGTAGTCCAGCGCACGTTTCAAAGCCATGGCGCGGCCTGGGCGACCAATCAAACGGCAGTGCAGTCCAATTGAAAGCATTTTCGGCGCGCCGGCTTCGCCCTCGGCATAGAGCATGTCAAAGCTATCTTTCAGATAGCTTTCGAACTGTTCGCCGTTTGTGTATCCGGCTTGGATCGCAAAACGCATATCGTTGCAATCCATCGTGTAGGGCATAATCAGTTGATCTTTACCCGCTGCTTTGACCCAAAACGGCAGATCGTCCGAATAGCTGTCGGCTATATAGGCAAAGTCACCTTCCTCAGCGGCCAGATCGACCGTATTCATCGAACAACGGCCTGTGTACCAACCACGCGGCGGCTGGCCTGTAACCTCAGCGTGCAGCCGAATTGCTTCTCGGATCTGGGCGCGCTCTTCTTCCGCGTCCATATCCTTGTGTTCAATCCACTTCAGGCCATGACTGGCGATCTCCCAACCGGCATGCTTCATCGCCGCGACCTGCGCCGGTGCCCGGGCCAATGCTGTGGCAACGCCATAAACAGTTACTGGCAAATCCTGTAAAAGGTGATGCACGCGCCAAAATCCGGCGCGGCTGCCATATTCGTAAATCGACTCCATATTCCAGTGCCTTTGCCCTAACCATGGGGCAGCACCGGTGATCTCCGACAAGAACGCCTCAGACGCGGCATCGCCGTGCAAGACATTGTTTTCGCCGCCTTCCTCATAATTCAGCACAATCTGAACCGCGATCTTGGCCTCGTTGGGCCAGTTGGCTTTTGGAACTTGCCCACCGTAGCCGGTCATGTCTCGTGGATAGCGCGTCACATCAATTTCCTTTTTCTTCTTTTGATCAATACCCCAGATAATCTGAGATGTTTTTCAAAAAATTCAGAAAGCAGCTTCGATTAGACTGCCTTTGCCCCTTGGGAAGAAAACAGATTAGTAATCGTATAACTTAAGGAGTAGCGCAAATGACCGGTTACCTTACAACCCATGTTCTGGATACGGCACGGGGGTGCCCCGCCGAAGGGCTAAAAATCGAGCTATTTCGCATCGTAGGCGCAAACCGCACGTTGCTGAAAACTCTTGTCACCAACGACGATGGCCGAACCAACGAACAGATTCTGCCCGAGGCCGAGTTTTCAACAGGCGAATACGAATTGATCTTCTATGCGGGTGAATACCTTGATGCCTCCGGCACCCCGCCGGAGAGCCCGCGTTTTCTCGACGTCGTCCCGATCCGTTTCGGCATGTCCGAGCATTCGCATTACCACGTGCCGTTGCTTCTTTCGCCATTCGGGTACTCGACCTACCGCGGCAGCTGAGCGACCTATCGGGACGTATTTGTTGCGGCAATCGAAGATCCAATGCGCTCTATTATGAACTCCATGAAAAGCCGCGTTTTGGGGTCTTGCATACGGCGGTGCGTAAAGAGACACGCCATTTGAATCGGTTCCGGCGGGGTTTTTTCCGCGACCGGGACCAGATTTCCGGCCTTAAGATGCTGGGCAATCTCAAATATCGGTTTCAACGCAATACCATGACCGGCAAGCGCCCAATCCGTCAGCACATCACCGTCATCTGACTCGTAACGACCAGAGACACGGAATCGTTTTGGTCCCGTATCGGTTCGCAAAAGCCATTGAAATTCGGTCGCACCTGGAAAACGCAAATTGAGACACTCATGCTGATCGGCGATAATTTCATCGCCGCTTTCAGGCAATCCATGTTTTTTGATGTATTTCGGAGAAGCACAAAGCACTCTTTCAACATCAGCAATCTTGCGAATACGCAAATTGCTGTCCTCTGGCTGACCAAGAAAGAACGCAAGATCCAGACCTTCAGTGGTCAGATCAACCTTCCGGTCCGTCAGCCTCAACCTGACATTGACCTCAGGATACTCAGCGAGAAACTTTGGCACTTGCGGCGCTATTAATCGTCGTCCAACACCCAATGGCGCTGCGACGTACAGTGACCCTTTCAAGTTCTCCGTAATGTTGACGATCTGAGCTTCGGCACTTTCGACCGCTTCAAGTATCTCTGCCGCCCCACGGTAAAATGACTTTCCCTGCTCAGTCGGCGTTAGGCTGCGGGTCGTGCGCTGAAACAAGCGCACGCCAAGATGCTCTTCCAGCTGCGATATTCGTGCCGAGGTTACGGCCGGTGAAACCCGAAGGTCCCGGCCTGCGGCGGACATACTGCCCAATTCGTAGACCCGGACAAAAGTTCTGATGTTATCAAGGTAGGACATTTTTTTGCATTTTTTGATACTGCTTGGTCTTTACCGGCAATACCAGAATAAATCAGTCTCGCATAGAGTACTCGGAACTAAAGAATCTTAGGAGCTAAGCCATGTATGACCTGGCCGTAATTTGGGAGTGGATCGCCTTTTCCGTCCGCTGGCTGCATGTGATCACAGCGATGGCGTGGATTGGTGCGTCATTCTACTTTATCGCGCTTGACCTCATGCTGAAGCCGAACCCCGCCCTGCCAGATGGGGCGTACGGCGAAGAATGGGAAGTACATGGGGGCGGGTTTTATCATACCGTCAAATATCTGGTGGCCCCTGCTCGGATGCCCGAGCATCTGACCTGGCACAAGTGGCAGAGTTATACGACGTGGCTTTCGGGTGCGGCGTTGCTCATGATCATCTACTGGGTAGGTGGTGAGCTGTTCCTTCTGGATCCGACCAAGGTGGATCTGGCGCTGTGGCAGGGGATCCTGATCTCTGGCGGATCGCTGACCATCGGCTGGCTGCTTTATGACCAGATGTGTAAATCGAAGTTGAGCGATCATCCGACCGTACTGATGCTGCTTTTGTTCGTGATCCTGGTGATCATGTCCTGGGGCTATAACCAAGTCTTCACGGGCCGTGCCGCGCTTTTGCATCTTGGTGCCTTCACCGCGACAATCATGACGGCCAACGTCTTCTTTCAGATCATGCCGAACCAGCGGATCGTAGTCGAAGATCTCAAGGCCGGACGTACGCCGGACGCCAAGTACGGGAAGATCGCCAAGGTACGCTCTACACATAACAACTACCTGACTTTGCCGGTCGTCTTCCTGATGCTGTCGAACCATTATCCGCTGGCCTTCGGCACCGAGTATTCGTGGATCATCGCCAGCCTGATCTTTCTGACAGGCGTGACTATCCGGCACTATTTCAACACGATGCATGCAACCGGGAAGGGCCCACACTGGACTTGGGGTGTCACGGTCCTACTGATGGTCATCATCGCCTGGCTGTCTTCGGTCAGAAGTGGTGAAACATGGGAAGATGCCGAAGCGCGCGAACTGACGCCATATGAGCAGAAATATGCGTCAGCTGCGGGGTTTGACGAAGCCTACGACACGGTTCTGGGCAATTGTTCAATGTGCCACGCACGCGAGCCGGTCTACGGCACAATGAAATGGGCACCAAAGAACGTTTACTTGGAAACGCCGGGTGACGTGGCCCGCCAGGCTGACCAAATCTATTTGCAGGCCGGCATCAGCCACGCAATGCCGCCGCCATCGGCGGTTCAAATGGATGACGAGGCGCGCCAGAAAATCATCGCGTGGGTGCGCGAAGTTCGGGATCAATAGACGCCTTTCATCAAAGATCTGACAGATAACTGGGTTCTCTCGCCCAGTTTTTTTGTGTCTACGCGTTACGCGAAAAATCTTCTGCTGTGTTTCGCCACATGCTCAACAAACAGACGTACTTTCGGATCCTGAAGCTTTTTGTGAGGATACAGACACCCGAAAATCGTTGCCAACGGCGGCGTCTCGGGTAGGACTTCGACTAACCGGCCATCCTCAAGATACTCCCGCACATCAAAGCGCGGCTTGTTGACGACCCCCTTTCCGGCCAAGGCCCAATCCGTCAGCACATCACCGTCGTCCGCATCATACTTGCCGCGAACCTCAAGCTTTCGTGGCCCCATGTCGGTACGAAGCGTCCAAAAGTATTCCGGCGACCTTGGATAACGCAACAAGAGGCAGTTGTGCGGTGTGTGCAACAAGTCATCGGGTGTGATGGGCACACCAAATTTGGATAAGTACTCGGGAGAAGCGCACAGAACACGATCACAATCCGCAAACTTCCGCAGTTTCATCGTAGAATCACCAGGCTCTCCAATAAAAAATGCGATATCCAGACCGTCGGCCAAGATATCCACCTTTCGGTCGGACAAGCGCATGCGAATCTCGATTTCTGGATAGAGATCCGAGAATTCCGGAACCAGCGGTGCAACGATTCTTCGCCCGACCCCAAGCGGCGCGGTGATGCGGATCGCGCCTCGCGGGGCGTCCGAAAAGCTGGCGACACGCGCTTCGGCATGGTCGAGCGCCAACAGAACGGCCTTGGCCTCATCATAAAACACGGTTCCAACTTCGGTCGGTGTCATCGAACGGGTTGTTCTGTTGAAAAGTCGTACGCCCAGATGGTTTTCCAGCTCTTTCAACCGTTTGCTGGCGACGGCCGGCGTCAACCGCAGATCGCGCCCACCGGACGTGATGCTCCCGAGCTCCATTACTCTGACAAAGACCCGCAGGCTTTCGATGTAAGACATTCATTCCTCCCGATGAAAAGAGATTGCGTCATGGGGCAGTCTTTTTCAACGTTCTGTTGAAAGTATTTGCCGTTTGCGGCGATTTTCCGACTCAATCTTTGCTTTTATGGTTTCCTCGACCACCCACCGGAAGGCAGGGGCAGAGGGAGAATTCCATGACGCATCGCACTGACATCCAATTTATCCTCAATGGTAAGGATGTATCGGTACCAGACGTATCAGCAGATCAAACACTTCTGGATTTTCTGCGGCTGGAGCGTCGCCTGACAGGTACGAAGGAAGGTTGCGCCGAAGGTGACTGCGGGGCTTGCACCGTACTCGTCGGACGGCTTGGTGACGCCGGTCTGGTATACATGCCGGTGAATGCGTGCATCCGATTTCTTGCTTCTGTCGACGGGTGTCATGTCGTAACAGTCGAACACCTGGCCGGCCCTGATGGTCGTTTGCACCCGGTTCAGCAGGCGATGATTGATCACCACGGCAGCCAGTGCGGGTTCTGCACTCCGGGCTTCGTCATGGCGCTTTATGCACTATGGATGCAAACACCTGAGCCGACCGAGGCGCAGGTCGAAACCGCGCTGCAAGGCAACCTGTGCCGCTGCACCGGGTATGAACCAATCATCCGCGCCGCTGTGGCCGTCAGCCGCTATGGCACACCTGCATCAGATCACCTGAACACCGAACGTGAAACCATGACCGCGCGTCTGGCGGGCCTTAAGGACGGGCGACGCGTCGTCTCCGGTCCAGTGGACAGCCTCAGCATTATTCCGTGCAGTGTTGATGATCTTGCCGAATGTCTGCAAACCTATCCCAAAGCCACAATCGTAGCCGGAGCCACCGATGTCGGCCTTTGGGTCACCAAATTCCTGCGCAACATTGGACCTGCGATATTCACCGGTCATCTTGAAGATCTGAAAACAGTCGAAAGACAGGGTTCGCTCCTCCTGATTGGTGCTGGCGCCAGCTACACCGATTGCCAAGAACTCCTGTCTGTACACCTGCCACACCTGTCCTCCTACTGGGATCGCATCGCAGGGTGGCAGGTGCGGAACATGGGAACTGTTGGCGGGAATATCGCCAACGGCTCTCCTATCGGCGACACGCCACCGGTTCTTATTGCGCTTGGAGCGGAAATCACGCTGCGGCGCGGCACCGAAAGCCGGACGCTGCCATTGGCTGACTTCTTCATCGACTACGGCAAACAGGACCGCCAACACGATGAGTTTGTCGAAAGTATCCGTGTGCCGCTGCCTGGGCCCGACGATCTGAATGCAGCCTACAAAATCTCAAAGCGTCGTGATGAGGACATCTCCTCCGTGGCCGCTGGTCTCCACATGACGGTTGCAGACGGTAAAATCACCAATGCGCGCATCGCATTCGGCGGCATGGCTGCCACGCCTAAGCGCGCCACTACTGCCGAAGCAGCGTTGAACGGTCAACTTTGGACGCACGAAACCTTTGAAGCGGCCGCCGAGGCGCTGGCACAGGACTTCTCGCCTCTGACCGATTGGCGTGCCTCGTCTGACTACCGAATGCTGACCGCCCAAAACCTGTTGCGTCGGTTCTTCCTCGAACATGACACGCAGACAGACACCCCAGTTCAACTGGCTTGTGCCTAATCAGGAGCGGCGAAAATGAAAGATAACGTTTCCATCATTGGATCGGCCCACGCCAACGTCAAACACGACAGTGCGATCAAGCACGTCACCGGGCAAGCCGATTACACCGACGACATTGCATTACCGGAAGGTGCGCTGCATGCCTATCTCGGCGTCTCTGACGTCGCTCATGCCAAGCTCTTGGGCATCGATTTCACCGAAGTCCTGGCCGCGCCGGGGGTCGTCGGTGTGCTGACCGCAGATGACGTGCCGGGGGCTAATGATATCAGCCCGACGCATCTGAACGATGAGCCGGTATTTCCAACCGACGCGATTCAATTTCATGGGCAGCCATTGTTCGCCGTAGTTGCCGAAACCCGCGACATCGCACGCCGCGCAGCGGAGCTGGCAAAAATCGAATATGAGACCCTGCCTCATGCGCTGGACCCGATTGCCGCGCAGGAAGCTGGATATCCACATGTCACGGCGCCCCTCAAGTTGGAACGCGGCGACGTCGCGCCAGCTCAGGCGGCGGCTCCGAACCGGATCAAAGGCCGGATGAGTGTTGGCGGTCAGGACCATATGTACCTCGAAGGACATATCGCATTTGCGATACCGGGCGAAGACGATGACGTGATCGTGCATTGTTCGACGCAGCACCCGTCCGAGGCTCAGCACATGGTGGCCCATGTTCTTGGGGTGCCGTCCAATGCCGTTGTGGTCAATGTGCGCCGCATGGGCGGCGGATTTGGCGGCAAAGAAAGCCAGATGAACCTCTTCTGCGCTGTTGCCGCCATGGCTGCCAAAAAATGGAACCGCGCCGTGAAAATCCGCCCTGACCGGGATCAGGACATGACGGCCACCGGCAAACGCCATGACTTCGTAATCGACTATGATGTTGCCTTTGACAACTCTGGCCGTATTCAGGCGGTCGAAGGCAGCTTCGCCGCGCGCTGCGGGTTCTCGGCCGATCTTTCGGGGCCCGTTACGGACCGGGCACTTTTCCACGCGGACAACGCCTATTTCTATCCGAATGTGCGTCTGAACAGCCGTCCCATGAAAACCAACACGGTGTCGAATACTGCATTCCGTGGATTTGGCGGGCCGCAGGGGGTGATCGCGGCAGAGCGGATGATCGAAGAAATTGCCTATGCCACCGGGCAGGACCCGCTGGATGTGCGCAAGGTAAACTTCTATGGCACCGAAGACCGCAACGTGACCCCGTACCATCAGGAGGTCGAAGACAGCATTCTCGACCGGCTGATCGGAGAGCTGGAAGAGACGTCCGAGTATCGCCAGCGTCGGCAGGACATCATCGAGTTCAACAAGACCTCGCCGATCCTGAAAAAGGGGATTGCGCTGACACCGGTCAAGTTCGGCATTTCCTTTACCGCAACTTGGTACAATCAGGCGGGCGCACTGGTGCATGTCTACAATGACGGCTCGATCCACCTGAACCACGGCGGCACCGAAATGGGCCAAGGCCTCAACACCAAGGTCGCGCAGGTCGTGGCCGAGGCCTTCCAGGTTGACTTCAGCCGGATCAAGATCACCAAAACAACCACCGAGAAAGTTCCGAACACTTCGGCCACTGCGGCCTCAAGCGGGACCGATCTGAACGGCATGGCCGCGTTGAATGCGGTGGAACAGATCAAAGAGCGTCTGGTGAAGTTCGCAGCCGAGAACTGGAACGTTGCTCCAGAGGAAGTGGCCTTTCACGCTAACCAGGTGTTCATCGGACAAGAGGTTCTGCCCTTCGATGCATTCATCAAGCAGGCCTATCTGGCGCGTGTACAGCTGTCGGCAGCCGGGTTCTACAAAACCCCCAAAATCCACTGGGACCGGGCCAAGGGTCAGGGGCGACCTTTCTATTACTACGCCTATGGCGCGTCGTGCTCGGAAGTGACGATCGACACCCTGACAGGTGAGTACCGCGTCGAACGTACAGATGTGCTGCACGACGTCGGGCGCTCGCTGAATCCTGTCCTCGACAAGGGTCAGGTAGAAGGCGCCTTTATTCAGGGCATGGGATGGCTGACCACCGAAGAGCTTTGGTGGGACGATGCTGGCCGTCTGCGCACCCATGCTCCGTCGACATACAAAATCCCGCTCGCATCAGACCGCCCGCGCATCTTCAATGTGAATCTCGCCGACTGGTCGGAAAACCGCGAGCTCACCATCAAACGGTCTAAGGCTGTTGGTGAACCGCCGTTCATGCTGGGCATTTCGGTGTTTGAAGCGCTGTCGATGGCCGTGGCCTCTGTCGCCGATTACCGCGAATGCCCGCGCCTTGACGCGCCCGCCACGCCCGAACGTGTGCTGATGGCTGTTGCAAGACTGCAAGAAAGGCACTGAGCCGTGACTGCCCCCGGTTCCCTGAGCAAATTTCTGTCCGCACGGCACAGCGTGGTCCGCGTTGCGCTGACCCGCGTGCGCGGGTCGTCGCCGCGCAACGAAGGGACCGAGATGTTCGTGGCACCAGGGGCGTTGTGGGGAACCATCGGCGGTGGCCAGCTTGAGTTCATGGCCATCAACGCCGCGCGGGACATGCTGCGCGATGGTGTGTTGCATCAGGATCTGGATGTGCCGCTTGGTCCGGAAATCGGACAATGCTGCGGTGGGCGGGTCGAATTGAAACTGACCCGCATGCGCGCGTCCGACAAATGGGCCGCAACTGAACGTGCCGCCCAGCGCGAAGAGGCATTGCCCCATGTCTATGTCATGGGCGCGGGCCACGTCGGACGCGCTTTGGCCATTCAGCTTCAGCACCTGCCGGTGCGCTGCATCCTTGTCGACACCCGACCCGAAGAGATCGAACTCTGCACGGCAAGTGTCGAAACCCGGGTCAGCGCGATCCCGGAATCCGATGTTTGGGGCGCGCCTGCTGGCAGTGCCTTTATTGTTCTGACGCACGATCACGGGCTGGATTTCCTGCTGACATCAGCAGCATTGGAGCGTCAAGACGCCGCGTATGTGGGGATGATCGGGTCTGCCACCAAGCGGGTAAAACTCCGGAACTGGGCGCACAAACATTGTGACGGACAGTCTATCGAACATTTGAAATGCCCCATCGGGGCTAGCGGTAGCCGCGACAAGCGGCCCAGCGTCATTGCCACCTTCGTGGTGGCCGAAGTGATGGCTGAATTGACCTCTGAAACTGCCGCGACCGCCCCGACCGGGGCAAACCAGGCGCCCCTGCAGGGCCACTATCACGACCGGAAAGGGAGATCGGCCTGACGTCTGTCGGGCCATTCCGGTTACATCAGAGGAGGAGACCGTCATGGACGGGAGGACCTACGAATACAAGCTGTTTACCCGCAGCGATTTCAGCGCTTTTTGGGCGCTGTTTACTGACAACCTTGTCAACTTGCTGATCCTGTCTGGGGTCTGCCAGTTCGTTTTCCAAATGCCCGCGGACATTGTTTTCGGCCGCATCGTCCCTGGAGCCGCGATTGCGATCCTAGCGGGGGTCACAGTTTATACGTATCTCGCCAAATACGCGGCTTACAAACAGGGCAAAGATGTAACCGCCCTGCCCTATGGCATCTCGACGCCGGTTATGTTCGTCTACCTGTTTGGGGTGATCGGTCCTATCTATTGGGCAACCAATGACCCCATGCTTGCCTGGCAAGTCGGCATCGGAGCTGGCTTCATGGGCGGCATCGTTGCGGCATTGGGTGCCATTGTTGGCCCATACCTCAAGCGGATCACGCCACGCGCAGGTATGCTGGGTACGCTTTGCGGCATCGCCTTGGTCTTCATCGGTTCGGTCCCGCTGGCCGAAGTGTTCGAGAACCCCATCATCGGCTTTACCTCGCTGCTGTTTATCCTTTGGGGTCTGATCGGTCGTTTCCGCCTGCCGGGCAACATCCCTGCCGGTCTTGTCGCCATCGCTGCTGGTACAGTAATTGCCATTATTCTTGGTGAATCCAAAATCGACGTCAGCGGCATTGGCTTTTACCCGCCAATTCCTTATTTCGGTGACCTTATCGTCGGTGTTCAGTACCTGTTCGCCAACCCTGAGCTATTTCTGGTGCTGATCCCGGTGCAGATCTACAACTTCATCGAAACGATGAACAACGTGGAATCGGCCGAAGCTGCCGGGGATCATTACCCTGTTGGACTGTGCCAGGTGACGGATGGCGCGGGCACAATGCTGGGTGCTCTCTTTGGCTCGCCTTTCCCGACGACGGTTTACATCGGTCACCCCGCTTATAAACGGCTGGATGCCCATGCAGGGTATATCGTTGGCGTTGCCCTCGTGATCGCAGCAGCCGCCTTCCTCGGCTTCCTGTCCTTCCTCGCGGGCCTGATCCCGATTGCAGCTGCGGCACCTGTGTTGGTTTTTGTTTCTGTGAGCCTAATCACCAACACGGCTTGGGCTGTAAAACCAATGCACATGGCAGCCGTATCCTTTGCGATCCTGCCCCACATCTCGGCTTTCTTGATGGTCAAGTGGGGATCTCTGATGAACGCACTGCGCAGCAGCGGAGTCGAAGGCCTGCCCTCCTTGGGCGATGAAGGTCTGACCGCAGCCCTTCTCATGGAAGGTGCCCACTACGAGGGACATCTTGCCTTGAGCCAGGGTGCGATCATCACAGGACTGGTCTGGGGTGCAATCGTGGCCGACGTGATTGACGGCCGCTTCCGGATGGCAGGGGCGTTTGCCGCTGCAGGCGCGTTGATGTCTTCGGTTGGGATCATCCATTCCTACACGCTGCAGATGCCTCAATTCGACGGGATCACCATCGGCTATCTGATCATCGGTGCATTCCTTTACGTCTACCCGGTGTTCGCTCCCAAAGAGGACATCCAGCATCGCGTGATCGTACCGGATGAACCCGATATGATCGACGATGACTCACCTGCACAACAGGCCTGATCCATAGCGGGGCGGCCGAATAGCCGCCCCCTAGTTTTCACTCCCCAACATATGAGACCTTCCATGACACAGAGATTGCTTCGCGGTCGTCTGCTGACCTTTCATCGCGAACCCCAGAACGGCGAAGATTCCGGCGCATACACGTATCTCGAAGACGGTGCCCTGCTGATTCAGGACGGGATCATCCAGGATACCGGTCCCTTTACCGAGATCAGCGCGAAAGCCGGGGACGCGCCGGTGACAGACCATCGCCCCCACCTGATGATGGCGGGTTTCATCGACACGCATATCCACTTCCCACAAGTACAGGTGATCGCTTCATGGGGCGCGCAGCTTTTGGACTGGCTCAACAACTACACCTTCCCGGAAGAAACCCGCTTTGCCTCAGACGAACACAGTGCGCTCATGGCGCGCGCGTTCTTCGATCAGCTGGTCACCCACGGTACGACGACGGCGGTTGCCTATTGCTCGGTCCACAAGACGTCGGCGGATGCTTTTTTCACCGAGGCAACCAGACGAAACATGCGCATGCTCGGCGGCAAGGTCCTGATGGACCGCAATGCGCCCGAAGGGCTGCA
Organism: Ruegeria sp. BI12; assembly: GCF_056537985.1. Lineage (NCBI taxonomy): Bacteria > Pseudomonadati > Pseudomonadota > Alphaproteobacteria > Rhodobacterales > Roseobacteraceae > Ruegeria > Ruegeria sp. BI12. Next base: position 1,066,005 of record NZ_JBQFSL010000002.1, read on the forward strand.
GGACACACCGCAAACAGGGTACGATGACACCAAAGCCCTGATCGCCGACTGGCATGGAAAGGGTCGCAACGGCTATGTCATCACCCCTCGGTTTGCGATCACGTCCACGCCGGATCAGATGGCAATGGCTCAGGCGCTGGCGAAGGAGCATAAGGATTGTCACATCCAGACTCATCTATCAGAAAACAAAGATGAGATCGCCTTTACCAAGCAGCTTTACCCGCAGGCGCGCGACTATCTGGATGTTTACCAGTCTTATGGTTTGCTGGGTCAAAAGACACTGCTAGGACACTCCATTCATCTGGAACCACGTGAGATCGACGCTCTGGCAGAAACTGGCGCGCATCCTGTGTTTTGTCCGACATCAAACCTGTTCCTTGGAAGCGGCCTTTTTGACCACGGGGGTCTGAACGCGCGTGGTATCTCAAATGGAATTGCAACGGATGTGGGTGCAGGTACCAGCTATTCGATGCTGCAGACGCTCAACGAGGGTTACAAGATCCTGCAATTGCAAGGGCTGGCCCTACATCCACTGCAGGCCTTCCACTGGGCAACACTCGGAAATGCCTGCGTTCTTGGGATGGAAGACAAAATTGGGAACCTGAAACCCGGAACCGAGGCAGATATCATCGTTCTGAACGCGCGCAGCACCCCCGCCATGGAATTGCGCATGAACCGCGTTGGAAGTCTTGAAGAGGAATTGTTTGTTTTGCAGATGATGGGAGACGATCGCGCTATTGAGGAAGTATATGTTTCCGGATCACCTAGCAAGATTGCCCCTGACCAAAAAACCAAAACTCAGGATCAACAACAGTATAGCCAACTTGTCTGACTTTTTTCACCGCACTGCCTGCGTCAGACTAAGTTATCGACCGTTTAGTGAAGAACCATCTCTGGAAGAAAGGTTATCCAGGGGATGAGCGTTTCCGGGCCGGAAAGTACGCCAACTAGGACACCAGCCCGGATCGTCTTCCGAAATGGACCGATTCAAACCGGAACATCAAGAAACATAGTTTTGTTGTCCGGCAGGCCTTCGGTCACCATCACTTGCTTCGCGTTGAGGGCGCTGTAAGTACTGCTACGTGCCGCAGACCTGGATGTAGGCGCATCCGCGTGACAATCGTCGCTGGCACGCTTCGGGTGCACGTCGATGTGCTTGGTCAGTTCCGGACTAAACGTCCACACCCATCGATGCGCCATCGAGCGATCAACCATGACACTACGTTCGGCCAGCGGAGCGACAACGTCTCTGTAGGAAAGCGGATACCGCAGCTATCAACGAATGGCGTAAAATACGATGTCGCCGGGAAAACGGTGTTGTTTGAACGGGGATCTACGCGGCATGCTGAGCCTCAAAAACAACAACTTCCCCAAAGGCAAAATCCCCAATTGGGTCACTGAATTGGGGCTGATCATTGCGGCATGCGATGGACACTATCCCTCACTTTGACTAAAGACGAAAAAGTTCTGATTAAGATTGAGAAAAGTCAGGAATTTGAGGGCGGTGAGAAGATTTCTAAGAAAAAAGGAAGATAGTCAGGGCGATCAGGTGTTGTTGGTATTTGGTGAAGGCGGGCACAGGGAACAAATGGCACGCCTCGTGAAGTTGCTCGAGCTTGATGAAGCATTTTGTACTGCGATTGTAGATCGTTCTGGTATTTCCAATGGCATCGCGTCCGCTGAGCACGTGGTACAACCAATGAGAGAAAAGGAAGCCAAATCGTTCTTTCAATCCGTTTCCTTGGCCTTCAGGTCATTGAATCGACTGTTGTATATAGCAGCCACCTCTAAGTGCCGTGTTCTTGTATCAACGGGTCCAGGTATTGCAGTGGTTCCTGCATTGGTTTTCAGACTTAGAGGGCGCAAAGTGATTTACTTGGAGACTTGGAGCCGATTTTCCAGCAGATCGGCCACCGGCAGGTGTATGTACCGGATCGCTAACCTATTCTATGTACAAAATAAATCGCTTTTAGAACTATTCCCCACTGCCGGCTATTCGGGGCGGCTATGAAGTTTGTAACTACGGTTGGAACCACCGCTTTTGATAGCTTGATTGAAAAAGTGGACACACTGGCCGATAGGTTTGGGGAGTTTGAGTTTCTATCTCAAATTGGTCCCGGGACGTACCAGCCACACAATCATCCTTGGGTCACACTAGAAAAAAATTTCTTGTCCCGTCATCGCGATGCCATTCTCATAACGCACTGCGGTGCCGGTACGGTTTACTATTTGCTCGAGGAACGAATTCCCTTCATCGCGGTCCCAAATCTGGAACGCGCAGATACTCATCAAATCGAACTCGCACAGTTTTTGCACCAGAATTCCTATGCACCGGTCTGTTTCGACGTCGAGGATCTTTCAAAGCTATTTCAAAACCGGTCATGGGAGACTTTTTCATTTGCACCATATGAGAAAGACAGCTTTTTTCGAGCAGATGAGATACGCCAGAATATAAATCAATGGCTGAAATAGAGGAACTCAATTTAAGATTGAATGCCTAATTTTCCTTTCAAAACATAGCCCCAAACCGATCCCTTACTAGTTGATCGAAATTTATGTTCATAAAAGTGCGATTGGCGTCCATCTGTTTTCAGTTCGACCTCCATGAAACTACCAAGGTTAGTTCAAATCCGCGATAATTTCGGTCGATGTCACAGTTTTTAGGTTAGAAACCTTAACCAAACAGATGACGATCTCAGTGAGAGCAACTGCTGAAAAGCCATTGGCAAGCATTCATTAGCGCTTGCCTTGGCTGTCACAGGCAACATGCAGTTTGGCGTTCATGCCGCCCTGGGTCTACCAATCAGGCAGTCGTGTCCCCCTTTTTCGCTGCCATGCTGGTCGCGGTCCTGTGTGCCGTCAGTTGGGTCACGTCGATGGTCACGGTCTTTTCCTCGCGAAGCTTGGCAACCAAGCCGACCATCACCTACGCGAAGAAAGGGCACGCGCGGCGTTTCGCTCATTTCGGCCCAGGCGGCAGTGCATCTGTTATCAAGCTATGTTGCGTTGTTCCTAACCAAACAGACCTATTGCCTAACAGAAATGCAACGAAGTTCGGAAATCATCTCTGGAACCAAGAAATGAAACCGCACTTCGAGGGCTAACTGCCACGACACCTAGCTAATGCGCGCAACTGTGTGATCCAAATCTCTGATCACGCTGCTCCCTAAGTTTGATGGCAGTGCGGAAACTCCTGCAATGAAGTTACAATGCTCAACATGTTGGAAACCTAAAGATATGTCCCGCGCAATAGGCCTTAGCCGGGCGCAACGGGCTTCAATCAACGAAACGAGGTGTCAAACAATGAGTGAAATTAAAATGGGCAGTTACAATGATTAACATAGGTTTCTCCATTCCATCCGTGGCGGTTCGCAGTGCGCGTCGTGGGATTGGTAGCCTGAACCCGTTGGTGTGGTTCGACCCCTCCGATTTGCGCACTCTGTTTCAAGATGGTGCGGGCATCGCACCGGTAACAGGCCCGGGTCAGCGGGTCGGTTTGATGTTGGATAAGTCGGATAGCCTGGTACGCGGGCCGGATGTCGTTACAGACGGAGATTTCAGCGAGAGCGGGACGCATTGGGCAACAAACGGTTCCACTGCCCTGGTTGATAAAGGGGTGCGCATCTATTCACCTGATGGCTCTTACTCAAACGTCGCGCAGGCAAACGTTCTAACGATCGGAAAGTGGTACATCGTCGAATACACCGTGGCGGCATACGGCTTCGGTAGTTTGACTATCAGCGGAATGCCCGGAAACCCTTCATTGCCAGTCACTGTTGGTCGGCACAGTATCCTTCTACAAACTACTGTGGAGTATCTCAGCATCAAACGGCGGTCTGGTCCAGCTGATGTCACTATCGCGGATCTTTCAGTACGTGAAATCGCTGGGCACCATGCCGTGCAAAGCTTAAATACTGGCTACCGACCTACACTCGCGCGGCACCCAGCGAGCGGGATCAGGAACCTGTTGGACAATTCCCCGACCTTCGAAGGGTGGAACGAGAATGCCGGAATTCTATCGGCCAGTACCTTAGTAGCCAAAGAATTTGAGATGGTTAAACTGACCGCAAGGGCAGGACAAAATGGTCTAACATTTGTTGACCTACCCACGACCGCCGAGGAATTGCAGACAGTTACGTTCTCTATTATTGCGGCTGCAGCTGAGTATCCAATCCTTCATTTCACCGGAGGGAGTGGCTTTGCTGCCTCGCGCGGTGCTTTTGAGGTCGATTTGACGACGGGCGCGGTTCTTTCGGGTACGCCAATTGTACAAGACGTCGGTCGGGGATTGTACAGGGTTTCAACCCAACTAAACTGCACCGGTTCGGGTGACAAAAGCCTCCAGATTCAGCCCCGGGAACATATGGGGGTTGATGTAACGGGTGATGGAGTGAAGGGCATCCTCCTTGGGCAGGCACAACTCGAATTGGGCTCTGTAGCAACGCCATACCAGAACCGTCGCAATCGATATGACATCACTGAAATTGGAGAGCGTACGCTCTGGTATCTCTTGGATGATCAGGTTGAAGATAAGTTCGTTACTAGTTTTCCAGATTTAAGTTCGGATGCCACGGAGTATTGGGCAGATGAGACTGGCATTACAATCAAAGGCGCGCAGACTATTGGCGCGGGCGACAGGGTGCTGCCGGGTAGAGCGCGCCTCTACTCTTATGGGATTATCGATCGCCCTTTAACGGCACCGGAAACGGCGCAGCTGAGATGTTCTTTAAGTTTGAAATCGCTGACCTGAGCGTTGCACGCGGATAGAACGCTCTTAACGATCTCGCAGTGGACGAACCGACGGCAATCGCTTGGCGTTGTGCCCGACTCATTTGAGAACGGGCGCAAATTCGAGCGCGGAACGTCATCGACGTCTTCAATTGTAGTTGCTTGGAATCCGTTAAGGGCATGTGCCGCAGCGAAAACCGGATCGCGGTGCAGTGCTAGCAGTTCTCGCCCTTTTTGATTGCCTCAAACAGCGACATCGGCCTTATCGTCAGCGTGATACCCAAATGACAGCAGGGCTCAAGGTTTATGATGGCACGGCATTGCAACTGCGAAGCCAACGCAGAACGGATTCTTTGGCCAACTTAACTCGGTGGTACCGCGGAACTGGCTAAAAAAGAAACTGTTTTAAACAGCATTCTTTTGCTTTTTCAATGATACGACAGGCAAGTCGTGACGACCTGAATCTAAGTTGTGCAAACTGAAAATTTATGGGCGTTTAAACCAACGTCGAAACCGGAAATTTTGTAAGATAATCGTCTGTCCAAGGGGAACGAAAGCCGTTATATCCCGGCCCGAACAAACTGCTCTTTATGGGGTACCGTCTTGACCGGGCATAAAAAAATTCTTTTGCATGCTTCTTATTTTGCTCCAAATTTTGGCGACGTATTGCTGTGGCGCATCACTTTAAACCTGATAAAAAACTCATTTTCTTCCAGTGACGTATTGCGGGCCAACTTACCCGAAGCAATGCAGAGTGTTTATGATCCAGAAAATGAGACACGTCCTTTGGCGCGAGGAGAGACGCCTGACCTGACAGTCTTTGCTGGAGGTGGCTATTTCTGTCCCCCTGCCAAAGGCCAATTTAAATGGCATATCAGAAACTACTTCAAACGGCACCGCCGCGCCCTAAAAGCCGCCGCAAAGAGTAAGAATGTTATTTTTTTGGGCGTCGGCTTTGGACCCTTAGGAAACGGGATGATGGCCCGCGCGGTACGCGCCATTCCTACTCAGAACGTTTCATTGGCTTTGCTGCGCGATACAGAATCTCTGGAGTATTTTAAGGACTATTGTCAGGCATCGCTCGCAAACACCTGCGATGACTTGGCGTTTTCTCACCTTTCTGCAGAAGCCCAGCAACGCGAGCATATTTCATCCGACGACAATCTGATCGGTGTGCATATGGGAGACGCAGTTGCCGATCCTGAATGTCAGGACCTCTTTATTAAGACGCTGAAAGAGCTAAAAAAACGCAACGACTGGCGGTACCGGATTTTCATCGATTGCGACAATGAAAAAGCACGCGCCAGCATCCCGATTATCAAAGATATTGTCGGGTCAGAATACGAAACGGTTGTTTTCAAAGATAACCTCGACACTTTTTTGGACAGTATAAAGGAGTGTGGTCTTGTGATGACCACCAAATTGCACGTCGGCATTTGCGCTTCGGCAATGGGAGTCCCTGTCTTGTCGACACCTTCACATATCAAAACAGCCCGCTTCTATCGCAAGATTGATCTTGAAGAGGCCATTGTCTTGTCTCCGGAAGTCAGCGCAGAAATGGCGGTCGCTGATCGCTCCAAGCTACTGGCAAGCAAAGCTACACTGACAGCAGCCAGCAATAACTTCGACATAGTAACCAGATTATTGACTAGCGCTGTTTCGGCCGACCCATCACCGCCTTTCAAACCGATATCGGAATTGCATTTATCGGAACAATGAACAGCAAAAAACCGCCACTGCGGCAGGGCATTGGGAACGTCAACGCTCTTGGTCGCGGTATTCTCCGCATGTCATCAGGTGCGATGGGCGCGCGCGTCCTCGGCCTGCTCAGCCTCCCCATTTTGACACGGATCTACGCGCCCGAGGACTATGGGATCCTGGCGCTGTGCCTGGCGATCGGCCTGACGGCAGCGCCCGCAGCGGGCTTGGGCTTTTACTTAGCGATCCCCATTCCGCGAGCAGAGAAACACGCGTTCGAACTGGCGGCCGTTTCGCTTATCTCGACCGTGGTTAGCGTCAGTTTATGCCTGCTTGGATTTTTCCTGATCGTCGGAAGTTCAAACCCATTGTTGAGGTTTGAGGCTATAGCAACTGGCAGTCTAGTGATTGCCGTTGTGTGTACCGAACTTCTGACGCTCCTGGCATTGCGTCGCAAGGACTATCACTCGATCGCCACCTCACAGATTGCCAAGGCAGGGGTTGGCGAAGGTACAAAAATCTCGTTGGGTTTTTTAACTGCAAGTGGTCCCGGGCTGATCTTGGGTCAGCTTTTGGGCTATTGTGCGGGACTTTGGTATATTGGGCGCCTTTCCAGCGCCGGAAGAAATCTACGCGCTGCGCTTCGCTCGCCGATACGGCTCAGGAAAACCATGAAGCGCTACCAGTCATATCTAGTCTACCGAACGCCTGCGCAATTGCTGGCATCTTACGGTGTACAGGCACCGGTGCTTTTTGTTTCGGCGCTCTACACACCCGCTGCCGCAGGGCAGTTATCCTTGGCTATCATGAGTCTTTCGCTACCGGTTAACTTGATTGGGCAAAGCCTTAGTCGGGTGCTTTATGCCGAGTTGGCTTCTATTCGGCATGATCGCCGTGGCTCGGAAGAGGCGGTCAAGGCAATAAAATATGTCCTGCTGCGCGCTGCCGCCGTTGGCGCGCCCTGTGCCGTGTTTTTGTGGTTTTTTGCCGAGCCCACTTTCGGTTTTGTGTTCGGCGAAGAATGGCGCCTTGCCGGACAACTTTCCTCGGCGCTTTCGGTCTACTTATTTTTCCAGTTCATCACCTATCCCGCAATGGTCATTCTAAATTTCGCAGGCGGTCAAGCGGCCATTCTTAAGATCCATTTGCAGCGCGCCATGGTCAGTTCAGGCTTATTGGCCGGAGGTGCGCTGGCCGGGTTGGGCGTTCTGGAAACGGTCCAGATTTTTGCCTGGGGGCTTGCATTGCACTACGCCATCACGATCGCGGTGATCTGGTTTTGGAGATTGAAGAACAGCTTAAACTCCGGAGATTGGCAGGACGATTGAGAGCAATGATCAGTAACACATTGTTTGCCACCGATTACGCAGTGGTTCACTCGCGGAAAAACCACCCTTCTACTGCAAAGAGGCTTTCATGAAGATCTTGCACGTCACCAATGCCTGGCCCAATGAAAATAACCCGATAAAAGGGATATTTATTCGCGAACAGATCGAAGCGCTACGCGGCTTTGGGGCAGATATTGACGTGGAAGTCATCGATGGATCCAGCGGGAAGTCTGCCTACCTTAAAGCGGTTTCGAAACTGCGTTCGCTCAAGGGGCAGTATGACATCATTCACACGCACCATGTATTGACCGGGCTGATTGCAGTCGCCGCAGGAATTGGCCGCGACAAGCACGTTACCTCTTTCCTGAATGGGCGGGGAACCAACATCCTGCGCATCCCCACGGGTCTTTCGAAAACCCTTGAACGTTTGCTGTCCAGATGCACTGCAGTGAACATCTTCAAAAACGACAGCTTCACCGATATCCGCCGCCCGCAAGATGTCACGATTGCTAATGCCGTTGATCCCGAACAGTTTCAGATCGTCGAAGCAGGGCAAGCGCGCCACGTCCTAAGGCTCGAAGGGTCTGCCTTCCGACCTCTTTTCGTCTCGGCCAACAATCTCCACAGACCGGCAAAGCGCCTCGACCGGTTTGAAGAAATTGTTGGCAAACTGCCTGAGCACGGCATCCAATGCGAACCGCTTTACCTAAGTAATGAGCCCAGAGATCGGGTGCCCTACTTTTTCAATGCCGCGGACGCGTTAGTTATCACCTCCGAGCATGAAGGCTCGCCCAACGCCGTGAAGGAGGCCCTGGCGGTCGGTTTGCCAGTGGTATCAACACGCGTTGGTGACGTGCCCATGCAGACCCAGGGTGTGTCGGATAGCATAGTTTTGGATCCATTTGACGTTGATGCCTTTTGCGCGCATATCGCAGACATCGTGCGCAACCCGAAAGCTGATCGGGCACAGCGGCGTGCACAATATCTGGCGCACGCCAACGGGCCAATGGACGCGGCCGAGCGTATTCTGAAGATTTATCGAAACGTATCGGAGTCAGTTTAAGTATGAGTCTCAATAGGGCAGGATTGATAGGTATCATTGCCTTTGCAGGTTCAACAGGACTGCTGCCCTTGGCAGTGGGCGCTTTGTTGCTGTTGCCCGCCCTTGTTGTCAGCTTTGTGAAGATCTTCGAAGGTAGCCTTCGGTTCAACACAAAGTCCCTTACGGCTTTTGTTGCCGCGACGCTTTGGATCGCGATGATCTGGATATCAAGCTTTACAGGCGGGCTGACAGAGTACCATTCTGAGGACTCCTTTCAGTCTGCTTTGCGGTTTACCGGTTCGTTCGTCATTTTTGTGATGGCCTATTCCATGGGACAGCGCGATGTGCCCTCCCTTTTGTTCGGCTTTGTAGTTGTCTCGGCGTTACACGCAGCAATTGCAATTGGGCAGTCTTATCTTGGTCTCGCCGCAAATATCCACGGACAGGACCGCGCCTCTGGTGCGCTGACACCCAATGTGCTGTCAAATCTGCTTGGTTTTGGATTGATTTGTTGGGTTGCCTTGTGGGTCCAACTGATCCCCAACTCGGTCGGTAGGCGAAAACTTGTGGTAACAGGGGTGCTGATTGCCGCAGGAATGGTCGTGGCGGGGACCTTGAAGAACATCGTGGTTCTGGCGGCCATTCTAAGCGCTTATTACGTACTTTCATCCAAGCGTGAGATCGTTCCCAGAGCGATCCTCTTTGTAACGGTTTTGATACTGGCCAGCCCGTTGATTCTGATGTCGGAACGCATCGTATTGCGTGCACTAGATTCTTTCCGCACTCTTTTCAGTTACTTGGGGTGGGTCCCGTCCTTTTCCTCAACTGTCGAGGCAACCGATTCACTACTTTGGCGCTATCGGCATTGGGAGTTGCTGATTTCGGATTGGATGCAAAACCATTTCCTCACCGGATCCGGCATCGGGCAAGCCAGAAACATGGCGGGGGTGCGCGCCTTTTACAACGAAGATGCAACCGCACACAGTGATTGGGTGGCGGTAATGGTCGAGGGCGGTGCACTATTCATGCCCATATGGGTCGGGTGTGTGTTGATCATATATCTGTGCGTTTTCAGCGCCGTCAAACGCGTGGGCGAGCGTCACTTGTTCATTTTGCTGCTGACATACCTCTATTTCATCATGATCGCTGGGAATGTGGTGTACACAATTCCATTCCTCTACTTTCTCTGGGCGTTAATGGGTGTGCTTCTTGTACCGCAGCACCTCAGCAAAAGAGTTCCATTCCCATCACCAGATATCCATCTGCGAAGTCAATTTCAGCGAGGGACGGAATAGCTTTCACTAAATTGAGGGCTTTTGCCGGGTTGGAAAACCCCTCCGGATGTCACTTAGGCAGTCCATCTTTCGCCGAGAAATCTGCCGTCAGGGATTTAAGGTCCGGCCGCACTTTGCAGGTTGAAATTAAGTAGAGCGGAAGGCCAAATCCGGCACTAAATTTGGTTTTCACAGCGCGATCATTGCGACCAATTTACTAAGGTCAGGACGGATCTGGATTATGTCGCAAACCAGCTTTTATTCCAATGCCGCAGAAAGCGTTCTGAGGAGTAGGTTGAGCTCGTCCCGTTGCACCTCAGACAAACCGCTCATCAATTGGTGTTGCGTCTTTACGTGATCGCTGACCGCGGCATCAATTCTCGCAAATCCGCTTTTGGTGAGACGAATGAGAAACCCCCGCCCATCTTCTGGGTTTACAACCCGCTCCACCAAGCCTGCTTTGACCAGCTGATCCACCCGGTTGGTCATAGTCCCGGACGTAACCATCGTCAGATCCAACAGCTCGCCCGGGGACAATCCTTCCGGTTTTCCGGATCTCCGCAATGTCGCAAGCACGTCGAAACTGGCGGCGTTTAGACCGTGTAGCTTCCAAGTCTTTTCCATCCCCCTTCGCAAGTCCACAGCAATGCGTGCCAGTCGGCCGATGGCTTCCATCGGTCCGACGTCCAGGTCCGGTCGCGCCTTGTTCCATTGTGCAATGATAAGGTCCACATGATCCATGTCTCATGGGTAATCGGATTTTATCTTGACGTCAAGATTTTGACTATTATCTTGACGTCAAGATAAATGAGGATTCGCCATGAAACACCGTTTCGATGTCGCGCTGACGGCCATCGCACCGCTAATCTGGGGCAGCACCTATTTTGTAACGACAGAGCTCCTGCCAGAAGGCTATCCGGTCACAATGGCCGCATTGCGGGCCTTACCAGCCGGACTGTTGCTGCTGTTCCTATCACGCCAGTTACCGCATGGGGTCTGGTGGATCCGTGTTTTCGTGCTTGGCGCGCTCAACTTTACCCTGTTCTGGTCTCTGCTGTTTGTGGCCGCCTACCGGCTGCCCGGCGGCATCGCCGCAACGGTCGGTGCAGTGCAGCCGCTGTTCGTGGTTTTTCTCGCGTCGATTTTGTTGGGTTCCAAAATCGGGATCACGGCAATCGTTGCCGCGTTGTTGGGTATTGCCGGTGTCGGCCTTCTGGTACTTGGCGGTGGCGGAGCACTGGACCCCGTTGGACTGGCTGCCGGGATTGGCGGGGCAGTTTCGATGGGTGCTGGCACGGTATTGACCCGGAAGTGGCAACCGCCGGTCAAACTGCTGACATTTACCGCCTGGCAACTCACAGCAGGAGGGCTGTTGCTATTGCCGCTTGCAATAATGCTCGAGCCGCCATTGCCGGTCCTGAGCGCACGGAATCTCGTCGGGGTATCTTATCTGGGCATAATCGGGGCCGCTCTGACGTACGTCCTGTGGTTCCGCGGTATTGCCCGTATCAATCCGGCGTCTGTCTCGACGCTTGGGTTCCTCAGCCCATTGTCCGCCGTCCTGATCGGTTGGGTTCTTTTAGGCCAAAGTCTTACAATTTGGCAGATCGCTGGAGCAGGAATTGTTTTGACTGCCGTCTCGCTGGGGCAAACCTCTTCCCGATCATCCCCTCCCCCCGTCTCAATTCTTGCAACTCAAAGGTAATCCAATGAAAATTATCGTCTTTGGCGCAACAGGCGCTGCCGGATCGCGCATTGTCTCCGAGGCCGTCGCACGCGGTCATCAGGTCTCTGCCGCCGTAAGAAATCAAGAGCGGCTCGCCAAGCTGCCCAACAACGTACAAGGGCACATCGTAAACGTCAGCGACCCATCGGCCGTTGCAGACGCGATGTCGGGTCATGATCTTGCAATTAGTTCTCTTCGGTCCCCAAGTGGTCACGAGGGCAAGGTTGTTTCCCTTACAAAATGCATTTTGGACGGCGCTTCTCGGGCAGGTATCCGGATCATCATAGTAGGCGGCGCAGCCCGCCTGCGCCTGCCTGGCGGAAGCCCGCATACAGTTCTTTCCGATCCGGATTTTCTGCCTGAAAGCGTTGTTCCCACCGCGCGTGCCTCGTTCGCGCAGGCCGAGCTGTGCCGCAGCAATGACGACGCGAATTGGACCTATGCCAGCCCTTCAGCGTTGTTGCAGCCCGGCGAACGCCGTGGAACCTACAGGATCGGCGCCGACACCCTTTTGGTCGACGAAGAGGGCAACTCGGAAATATCGATGGAGGATTTCGCTGTCGCGTTGCTGGACGAAGCGCAGAACGCGCGGTTCGAACGGGCTTCTTTCACGGCAGGGTATTAAGCGGCCTGACATTTCACTTCCTGCTTCAGCGCCCTGCCGGACTGCAGTTCGGCAGGGCGCAATAATTTCATCACCGACAAGTGAACGGCAAGTTATGAACAGGAAGGCTGCGTTTCAGAACTTGCAATCCGATCAAGCTCATCGGCCACCAGCAAAGGTGCAAGAACCATTGCGTCATGACCGGTTGCGATCTGCGTAATTGGCCAGTTTTTCTGCTGAGCCCGAACGAGCGCAAGATTGGCGGGTGGATAAGATGGATCAGCGCATTGGATGTAGTGAACATCCATCCCATCGCCAGCAGGACGGTCAAGCCTCAACGCGGTTGTCATCGTGGCAAATGGATGTGGCGTGAGGCGGTCTTTGATGAACGCAACGTCTTCGTCTTTGATCACACCCATAGCACCTGGTTTCGCAGGCGGCAGGGTGAGTCCACCGCTGCTGGATTGCGCCATGTCTGATCGCGCCTTCGCAATTTCAGGGGCCAAAAGACCCAACCAGGTTTCACCGGATTCAAGGATCGCACCATCAAGGTAGATCAGCTTTGCTATCTTGTTTGCTATCCTGTCAGCGACGCCGGTAACGGTCGCGCCTCCGAAGCTATGGCCAACCAAAACAACATCCTGCAATTGCTCAAAATGCACGTGTTGCACGATATCCTCGACGAATGTTGCCAGCGTGATATCCTTGGTCAGCAAATGGGATCGTTCCCCTACCCCCGTATTGGTCGGTGTTTCCACTCGATATCCCCGTTTTCTCAGGATTTCGGCCACACGCGACCAACACCAACCGCCGTGCCAAAGCCCGTGAACAAGAACAAACGTCTGCGGCTTCATGGAAACTTTACCTTCACTTGGGAACTACCTTCACAAGGTATGCCTCAAAGGCACATTGGCCAAATGGATTCATTGCCGCAATCGAAAGTAACGGATCCAGCCCAGAAGGCCCCGTTGCATGGCTGACTCAACGCGCACAATGACCAAACAACTCACGTCCGACCTTGTCCTTGCAGATTTGGCAGAGGACCGGCGGCCTCAATTTGGTTTTTCTGGGGTTTAAGGGTTTCTCAGTTCTGAACGAGCAGGTTTTGTCTGATCGCCTCGACCTCTTCATCGCTGATACCGAGAATATCGCGACGGTATGCTTCGAAAGAGCCGTGCGCATCTTTGACGGCCTGTAGCGACGCCTCGATTTGCTCGGGATGCGCCCCAAAAGCCGGGCGCAAGGAGTGTGGGCCATTTCCAACAAGCTGTTCCAATTCGTCATAGGTAAAGGCATTAGTGGTGAGGTAGTCGCGCAATACATCCTCTTCAGAATAGCCCAAAATCAACATTGTGACTGCGGCCATATATCCCGTTCGGTCCTTTCCTCCGGCGCAATGAAAGAGCAGCGGAAAGTTGTTCGCATCAGTGAGCAGATGCAGGAACCGCGACACCTGTGGATCAAATTTGGTCGCAAAGCCCCTGTAGCGGTCGATCCTGATCTGGCGCAGATCGACATCGTGTTCCGCAAGCAGCTGATCGATTTCGTTGAACTTGCCGTCAAACCACATCGGACGGATCTGCGCTGCGATCTCGATAGGCATGATCTTGGCGATATCGGCCGGGTCTGACCCTATGGGCAGACTAACGGTGAAATCCACCGAAGGAATCTGCGCGTTCGGATGTGAATACAACTCTTCTGGGGTCCGCAGATCGACCACCGTCTCAATGCCGAGATCGTTCAATTCTGCGATCGCGGTATCCGACAACTCATCCAACTGGTCGGACCGAAATAACACACCGGGCTTAACCCCCGCATCGGGGGTTGTCAGCTCACGAAAGTTCTCAAGCCCTTCAATTGGATGGCCGACACTTACGTCTTCACACATTGCTGGCAGGGCAATGTCCAAAGCGGTGTCACAAGCAGTTGTTTGCGAGGTCGCTGCGCCGGCGGCAATCGTGCATGAAATTGCCAAGGCCAAGCTCAGTAGTGATTGCGATTTCATATCGTGTGTCCTCAAAACAATTATCTGTTGATCCGCCGACCTTTAATAAGAGGTAAAGCCGATATAGAAAGTTAAACTCCATAGTAAAATCCGATGGAGTTGCGAATGCCTGAAATCGAACAACTACGCGCTTTTGTAACCCCAGTTGAGTGTGGTTCGTTCTCGGCGGCCGCGCGAAAGTTAGGCAAGGCACAATCTGCCGTCAGTGCGACGATCGCAAATCTGGAAATCGACTTGGATCTGTCCCTGTTTCATAGGGATGGGTATCGCCCCGTGTTGACAGAAGCCGGTGATTCAGTGCTGAAACACGCAAAGTCGGTGCTAAACAGCATGGACATGCTTCAAGGGCAAGCCGAAGTCCTGAGCGGGTCAGTCGAACCCAAATTCTCCTTTGTTATCGAAGATGGCTTGTTGGTGGATCGGGTTCGAAGATTGCTTTTAGGCATAGATGATGCGTTCCCTAGCCTCGAACTCAGGGTGGAGCAGCTTTCGAGAGCTTCTATTCTGGAGGCATTTAAGGCAGGCGATGCAGACGCTGCTTTTATGTGTGGGGCACCTAAAGATACACACAACTCCAAATGTCTGGGCGTCGGCTTTCAAAGGGTCGTGCCAGTATGTCATGTCAGCCATCCGTTGGCCAAGTTGGCAACCGTGGGACGGGAAGATCTGACCCAATATCGCCAGGTGGTGGAACAGAGTTCAAAGCCGTCAAGCACGGATCAACGCATGTTCAGCCCGGACATCTGGATCGCTAGTACCCCGACCACCAGAAAGTCATTGGTTATGGATGGTCTTTGCTGGGGCGAGTTACCCGTCGTTTCGGTGGAACAAGAGGTCCTGCGCGGCGAGTTAAAGGTTCTTGAGTACAAGTTTGCGCAGAACGCTATCCTGAAAACCGTCGACTTCCTCACAACCAACATGACTGACCAAGGACCTGTGACGAGATGGATGACAGGCGAAATCACCACCTGGGATCAGCGCGCCTGGATTGGTAACCACCAGATGGGCAAGAGGTAGCGAAGCCAAAACTTGAGTGTAGGAAGCACGCTCATCCATTTTTCGCGGCCCACATGTTATTGCTTGCATGCTCGCCGCGTCCGTTACAAATGGACGTTTTCCGCATGTTGCGACCTGCGGAAAACGGAACTTCAGCAGAACTACCCTAGTCACCAAAGCGACTCCCTGTGTCCCCCCCCAAAAAAAAGGATTTCGGTTGGGCGTTTTTCAGGCCTTACGTCACCGTTCAAGCCCGATGCTTAGCAAGTTCATTCCAACAGATTTCAAGAGCAGCCGAAGTGTTCTGGGACTTGCGCGCCGCGCAGATGTTCCAAGTTAGGTTCTGCTTCATAGAAAGTGGTTTTACTTTCTTGGCGTCTATCAGCTCCGCAAAAGTATCCGGCATCCCTCCCACGATGAAGTCTGGTTGCGCCAACAATCCGGTCAGGAAATTGTAGTCATCGCATTCGACATCCGGCAAGGCATTGACCCTGCTGGCAGCCTCGGTGTCGCCACCCAATGACCTAATTAGCGTTGCCTTCCAATGTTTGTGCAGGTGTGGCGAGGCAAATGGATATTCGAAAACCCGGGCTATATTGCTCGGACCTCTTTTGTGAATTTCATGATCTCTATGTGCGACGAACTGGATCTCTTGTTTTTCCATCACCATGATTTCGACATTGTCGGCTTCAGGTGTGTAGGTCAGATCTCCTACAAAAACATCAAACTGCCCCGCCTGCAATAAATCGAGTGGACGCGCATACGCGCTTACGAGAATTTTGAAACGCAGATCAGGCAAAAGTTCACGTACGGATTGCATTACTGGCAGGATCATAGCTCTTGTCGTTAGCGGCCCGCACCCAATACGCAATGTGCCAGGGCCGTTTTCACGCAAGCTGGCCACACGGGTCGCATACCGCTTTTGGTCTGCTTGCAAGTCCCTGGCGATCGGCAGAAACTCCTGACCTGCCCGCGTTAGCGTACTGCTGTTGCGGCTTCGGTGAAACAATACCACCCCTGTATGTTCTTCAGCCTGTCCGATGTAGCGGGACAAAGAGGCATTCGACACACCCATCGCGCGGGCCGCATTTTGGAAACTGCCTGTTTCAGCCAATGTCAGAAAGGCGGTCAGGGCGTTGTCATTCATCAATCGACCTAGATCATTTCAAGTTTCGGTCCTTAGTTTTCATAATGTGAAATCTTAGTAAAGCACTGTTGCCGCAACAAAGTTTCGATCGCTATCCCTGAGCATTACCCACTTCGCCGCATTGCCGGTGTCGTCCTTCTTTTCCGCAGAGGTAAAAATGTTCAACCTTCGATCCATTGCGGTTTCAGCCACGGTAGCCACAACTTCGGTCTGTGCTCCGCCTGCCTTGGCTGAAACCGACCAACCCAATATCCTTGTCATCATGGCCGACGATGTGGGGTGGGCCAGCCTTGGCAGTTACCATCAGGGTGTCAAAAGCATCAAAACCCCTAACCTCGATCAATTGGCTGCCGACGGCATGCGCCTGACGGACTATTATGCGCAACCAAGCTGCACAGCGGGGCGTTCGGCCTTTATTACGGGTCAGTTGCCGGTTCGTACGGGGATGCATACGGTCGGCTTGCCCGGAGATCCAGAAAAGGGTCTAAGCGAAGATGATCCGACCTTGGCCATTATGTTGAAGACCCTTGGCTATACAACCGGTCAATTCGGCAAAAACCATCTGGGCGACATGAACAAGTTTCTGCCGACCGTGAAGGGTTTCGACGAATATTGGGGCTGGCTCTATCACCTGAATGCGATGGAATACACGTCCGATCCGGACTGGCCCAGCGATCAGAGATTCAACAACACTTTTGGCCCAAGGAATATTATCCACGCTTACGCCACCGACACAGTGGACAATACCGTAGACCCGCGCTGGGGCTTGGTCGGAAAGCAACGCATCATCGACGATGGCCCCGCCCCGCCCGAGCGGCAAAAGACCCTGGATGACGAAGTTACAGCACATACGCTGGATTTCATCGACCGCGCCGTTGAAAGCGAAACGCCGTTCTTTGTCTGGATGGCGCCGGCACGGGCGCACGTCTGGACGCACCTTAGCCCGGAATACGAGGCTATGCTTGGCGACGGTCGCGGGCTGCAAGACGTTGTAATGAAGGAACTTGACGACAACGTGGGAAAAGTCATGGCCCGGTTGGAAGAGCTGGGTGTCTCTGACAATACAATTGTTGTCTTCACATCCGATAACGGCCCTGAAACCATGACTTGGCCCGATGGGGGAACAACACCGTTCCACGGTGAAAAGGGAACAACCTGGGAAGGTGGTTTTCGCGTCCCCGCGATCATTCGCTGGCCTGGTGAGATCCCCGCCGGAACCGTGAGCAACGGGATCATTGCAGGGCTTGATTGGATGCCCACACTGGTCGCTGCCGCTGGTGGGCCCGAGGATTTGCCCGGCGCATTGCTTGAAGGCCATGAGGGCTATCAGGTGCATCTGGATGGCTACAACCAGTTGTCTTTCCTAACAGGCAAAGGTGACAGCAACCGCGACGAGATCATCTACTACGAAGGTCCGGATCTGCAAGCTGTACGGCATGGTGACTGGAAAGCACATTTCACGATACAAACCGAAGGCTGGGCTGGCCCCAAAGAAGAGCTGAACGCTCCGCTCCTCTTCAACCTGCGCCGCGATCCGTACGAAAAAGCCGCGGAAGAGTCCGGGATGTATACAAGGTGGATGGGCAACAAGATGTGGGCTTTCGGCCCTGCCGCCAAAATCGTCCAAAATCACTTGTCCACATTCAAGGAATATCCTCCTAGGGGGTCTGACGTAACAAACCAATCCCACGTCGAAGAACAGATCTCGACCGAAGGAGGAATGTCACAGTAGAAAAGAACCACTCGGGAGGCATCAACGGCTGCCTCCCGTTCCTTGTGAACTGCGTGCGAAAGTACCTGCGAAAGAAGTTACATTCAGCGCTGCATGAGCCATCTGGAATGCAACGTCTAGCGGAGTTATTCTGCAGGTCCTGTCCCAAATTTTTGAGAATGCCAGAACAAACTGCCTCGTCAATCCGACTCAATGTTTGCGATGCAACCGAAATTGGTCTGATCACACTCTCTGGTGAAAACCCGATCCTTTACGAAGACGTCATCAATGGCGGTGTTGGTAGTGCAGGCTCTCTCGGTACGGACGCGATTGGCAAAGAGTTTGACGGACTTCCGCCCCGAGCTTTCGCTACATCCCAGAAAGGCCTGCGTTGGTGTTTAACAGAAACTGGCGGAAGATGGGGCTGCTTGCCGCCCCAATGCCGCGGGCGTTCTCACCAACTGCAGCGGGTTCAACGACAGGGGGGATCAGACCGCGTTTGTCTTGATTGACCAAATAACGGCGAACCCTTGAAACCAGTTCTTCCCGAACGTCCGGCGGAAAAGCTCCATCAATGAAGATGGCCTCAAAATCAATGACCGCACAAATAGACAGGGCAGCCTTGGCCAGTTCCTGTGCTGTAGTACCAATCCACGGCTCGACATATCGAGAAATACTGCTCCAATCCTGTGGTTTATTCCACAGAATACCCGGATCGACGCCTGCTTCGATCAACCGGTCTTCAAGCAAAAACAGCGAGGCGGTGTCAATCAATTGCTGGCTTTCACCCAATGGACCAGTTGTGCGCATCGCGCCCAAGGCACCCGCATTGCCTTGGTTGCCCTCAAAAACGGTGCCATTCAATGCAACGCCTCCACCAATCATTGAACCGATAAAGAAGTAAAAATAGTCGCGATATTCAGCCCCACGACCATAGAGGTGCTCGGCATGACACGCCGCCGTTGCGTCGTTAACAACAAACACCGGCAGATCGCTGAACCTGGCAACTTCGGAGAAAAAATTCACGTTCTTCCACGAACTGAATTTCCTGGCCGCGAGCCCGGACAGGTCGTGCCATTTCCATAGCTCGAACGGAGTGCCGATCCCGATACCGCATACGCGGTCGCGAAGCTTTTGAGGCTCGCGGGAAAGAAGCGTTTCCAAACCTGTTTCAAGAAAGCCAAAAATTACCTCTGGCAATGGGTAGTCATAGGTTGTGGAAAGTTGGTGACGCGGCTTGCCTTGAAAGTCGATTAAAAGCAGATCGGCGCTGCGCCGCCCGATCTTCATCCCTACCGATAGGATGCCTTCCGGGTTCAACTCCATGGGAATTGACGGCTTTCCCACCTTCCCTCGCAAAGGAGTACCACGCTTGAGAATCTCGTCCTTTTCCAGTTTGCGCAGAATAATTGAAACCGTCTGAGGAGAGAGGCCTGTCAGACGCGCGACGTCGGCGCCTGCGGTTGGTCCATGCCGTTGTAAAACCGTCAATATCAGACGTTCGTTATGATCGCGAACCCCGCTTTGACTCACTCCACCGGTCAGTGTTTTCAACGCCTCTTTTTCCATAAACCTGAACATAACCACCTTGTTTTCTTATGAAAAGGTGCTCAACCAAATTAATAAATAAACTTTATTTATTTATTGACAGCGAGACCAGAATCACAGTTTCCTTAACAAGACCTTCGTTGGAGGATGAAGGCAGGCCCCGCTGGTACACCGCGCGAGGCAACAACAATATTTTGGGAGGACAATATGAAAAATCTATTCAAGATTGCCGCATCCGCGACCGTGCTTACGATGGCAGCGGCCTCTGCACAGGCCGCCGGTGAGACTGTC
Organism: Ruegeria sp. BI12; assembly: GCF_056537985.1. Taxonomy (NCBI): domain Bacteria; kingdom Pseudomonadati; phylum Pseudomonadota; class Alphaproteobacteria; order Rhodobacterales; family Roseobacteraceae; genus Ruegeria; species Ruegeria sp. BI12. Next base: position 1,086,103 of record NZ_JBQFSL010000002.1, read on the forward strand.
TGCCTGATCACGAAAACGGACACCAATCCCTTCTTTGTAAAAATGAAAGAAGGCGCGACTGCTAAAGCGGAAGAGCTTGGCATGACTTTGAAGGCATTTGCCGGCAAAATTGATGGCGACCACGAAACTCAGGTTCAGGCCATCGAAACTTGCATCCTCGACGGAGCCAAGGGAATCCTTCTGACCGCTTCTGACACAAGTTCGATTGTCCCAGCAGTTCAGCAAGCACGCGACGCCGGTCTTTTGGTAATCGCGCTGGACACACCGCTGAGTCCGATCGATTCCGCGGACGCGACTTTTGCGACTGACAACTACAAGGCTGGTTTGTTGATCGGCCAATGGGCGAAAGCCAAAATGGGCGATGCGGCAGCGGATGCGAAAATCGCGACGCTGGATCTGAACGTCAGCCAGCCGACAGTGGATGTTCTGCGCAACCAAGGCTTTTTGGATGGTTTCGGGGTGGAGCTTGCCGACCCCAATGTAATCGGCGACGAAACTGATGCACGTCTGGTCGGCAGTGATGTAACTGACGGCAACGAAGAAGGTGGACGCCGTGCTATGGAGAACCTTCTGGCCAAGGATTCAGCGATCAACGTCGTTCACACGATCAATGAGCCAGCTGCAGCTGGTGCCTACGAAGCCTTGAAATCAATCGGCCGTGAAAATGATGTCCTTATCGTATCCGTCGATGGCGGCTGCCCTGGCGTTCAGAATGTAGAAGCCGGAGTGATCGGCGCCACAAGCCAGCAATACCCTCTTTTGATGGCATCGCTGGGTGTGGAGGCAGTGAAAAAATGGGCCGAAGAAGGCGTGAAACCTGAAAACACACCTGGAAAAGATTTCTATGATACAGGTGTCGCTCTCATCACAGATCAACCTGTGGACGGTGTTGAGTCGATTTCAGTCGCAGAAGGCCTGGAGCTCTGCTGGGGCTAAATTCAGACTTGTCGGGTGAGGCGTTTTTGGATGCCTCACCATTCCTTTCGCAAACGAACCGAAAGTTCCTGTAAACTGATCTCGTGGCCCTGAATCTGGTCGCGAAAAAGGTGAAGATATGTCTGACGCAAACCAAGATGCCCAGGAATTTGAAACTGCTGCAAATCGAGCAGAGACCGTGGCAGAGTTCGAGCACAACAGACGTGGTGCGCTGGGAAACTTGCAGCACCTGCTCCATGTAAACCCGTCCTTCGTGCCACTGATCGTCCTTATCGGAGCGATTTTGATCTTTGGTCTGCTTTTGGGTTCAAAGTTTTTCTCACCTTTTGCAATGACCCTGATCCTCCAACAGGTTCAGATCGTCGGCATCGTAGCTGCAGCGCAGAGCCTGGTAATTCTGACAGCTGGCATCGATCTGAGCGTTGGCGCAATCATGGTCTTTTCTTCGGTCATCATGGGTCAATTCTCATTCCGGTATGGAATACCGGTCCCAATAGCCGTGATGTGCGGTCTTGCAGTCGGTACACTGATCGGCGCACTCAACGGTTGGCTTGTCAGCCGGGTTAAACTGCCCCCGTTCATTGTCACGCTTGGAATGTGGCAGATCGTTCTCGCTACCAACTTCCTGTATTCTGCAAATGAGACGATCCGCAGCCAAGACATCGAGGCCAACGCACCGTTTCTTCAATTTTTTGGCACCAAATTCAGCATCGGCGGAGCGACCTTTACCGTTGGTGTCATGTTCATGCTCATTCTGATCTTTGTGTTGGCCTATGCGCTCAAGCACACCGCCTGGGGCCGGCATGTCTATGCTGTGGGCGACGATCCTGAAGCTGCAGAGCTTTCCGGCGTCAACGTTCACCGGACACTCATGTCCGTCTATATGTTGTCCGGACTGATTTGCGCATTTGCCGGTTGGGCCCTGATCGGTCGCATCGGATCTGTTTCACCGACTTCTGGCCAATTGGCCAATATCGAAAGCATCACTGCGGTTGTGATCGGAGGTATTTCGTTGTTCGGCGGGCGTGGATCCATTCTCGGATCGCTCTTTGGTGCACTGATCGTCGGTGTTTTCACTCTTGGACTCAGGTTGCTCGGCGCAGACGCGCAATGGACCTTCCTTCTTATCGGACTTCTCATCATCGCTGCGGTCGCGGTCGACCAGTGGATCAGAAAGGTATCGGGCTAATGTCGGACACAACACCAGTGGTAAAGGGCCGCGGGATCGTAAAACGCTATGGCCACGTGACCGCCATTGACCACTCCGACTTTGAATTAAGACAGGGGGAAATCCTTGCCGTCATCGGAGATAACGGCGCTGGCAAATCCTCAATAGTCAAGGCGATCTGCGGTGCTACGATTCCGGATGAGGGCGAGATTCTGATCGAGGGCAAAAAGGTCAACTTCACCTCTCCAATCGACGCCCGGAACATGGGGATTGAGATAGTCTATCAGCAGCTTGCCATGTCCCCTGCCCTTTCAATTGCGGACAACATGTTCATGGGTCGCGAGATCCGCAAACAAGGTTTCATGGGCAAGTACCTGCGCCAGCTCGACAGGCCAGCAATGGAAAAGTTCGCCCGTGAAAAACTGACCGAGCTTGGCCTGATGACCGTCCAGTCAATCAATCAGGCGGTCGAGACGCTCTCGGGCGGACAGCGCCAAGGCGTTGCCGTTGCCCGCGCTGCTGCGTTTGCAACGAAGTTCATCATCATGGACGAACCCACGGCCGCTTTAGGGGTCAAGGAAAGTCGCAAGGTGCTTGAGCTGATTCAAGATGTGCGGGCGCGTGGCATTCCGATCATACTCATTAGCCACAACATGCCGCATGTGTTCGAGGTTGCCGACCGTATTCACGTACACCGGCTGGGTAAAAGGCTCTGCACCATCGATCCCAAGGACTACACGATGTCCGACGCCGTGGCGTTCATGACCGGTGCCAAAGAGCCCCCAAAAGAGGACGCCGCTTGATCGATCAGGATGTCGAGCGCATATGCAACCTTGTCTCCGCCCGCATCCGGAATACCGACACTGGCAGAGACCGTAGTGCAATCGCTGAACGCGAAACAAAGTTCCGAGGTGCCGTTGGCGCGATTGGGATCAGTGATACCTACTTTTCAGGAATGCGTGGTTGTCACGACAATGACGCGGGCTTTTCTGGATGCCGCACTCCGGAATATCAAATCTTCGACGCGGATTTCGATCCGTTGCAATCGTTTGCCAAGTTGGCGTGACACGTCCAGGCTGAAATCCGGCAACGTGCTCATAAGTTCTAAGTACAAGGCTTGGTAGTTTCAGAACTCAACAATTGCCGATTGCAACGGCATAGCTTTCACGAAACGCGTTGTTGAGAACTGGCAATTCTCCAAAAACTTCTCTGGGTTCGACAAAACCAGGTTTAAATTCACCACCCGATGCGGTGTTACGCAAAATGCGGGTCAAACCCTTTTCAAGAATGTAAACCTGTTCAGGATCCACCTCAGGACTGAATATTGTGTCTTTATCCTCATACCATCTTGTCTAAGCTCGCTGCCGCAATTGCTCTTGCGCTCGTTCCGGCAGGGTGTCTAGCCAGTTAAGAGAATCTAAGTGCCAGCGCGACAACGGTTTTTCCCTAATTCAAGTTAGTATCGCCCGACACATTCTGCCAATCGCCAAAACAGAGGGTAAACACAGCCTTGGTTATTCAAGGGCCTAATTGTCTGTTAGGCTAAAATGCACGGGACAAGGAAATAAATTAATGAACATAGCCGACTTTGTGTCGAAAACGGTCGAGCAGTGGGAAAAGGCGCTGATCGCCTTTACCCCAAATTTAATCCTAGGGGTTTTGTGCTTTGCTGCCTTTTTTGCTTTGGCTGCAATATGCCGTCGCATAATCCTGCGTTCTTTTCGGAAACTACCCAAACGACGTCAGCATCTCGCCTCGGTGATATCTACAATTGTCTTTATTGGCGTCTTGTTGTTTGGAACGTTTCTTTCGATTGATGCTCTGGGATTGGAAGACGCATTAACAAAACTGCTTGCCAGCGCCGGGGTTGTCGGAATCGTGATCGGCTTTGCCGTCAAGGACCTTACCGCCAATAGTTTTGCGGGTTTGCTTTTGAATACTCAGGCCCCTTTTCGGATCGGAGATTGGGTCGAAATTGATGGTACTTTCGGAACGGTCGAGCGCATCGGCCCAATCACAACCGAAATCAAGATGATGTCCGGTCAGTTAGTGTTCATACCGAACCAGGTGATCTATACCGGCTCGTTCAAAAACTACTCGACCTACGGAAAGCGGCGCGTCACCCTGAAATCAGGCGTCTCATACGGTGATGATCTGCACAAGGTTCGAGAGGTTACGCTAAACGAAATTCAAAAGGTTGAAGGTCTTCTGAAGGACGAGAAGATCGATTTTTTCTTTACCGGCATCGGTAGTTCGACGTTTAATTTCGAAGTTCGGTTCTGGATCAACTTTACTCGTGAGACAGATTACTTAATGGCGATGAACGATGCGGTGGTCCGCATTCACGACAGGTTCGATGCGGAATCCATTTCGCTCGCCTACAACGTTACAACACTGGATTTTGGCGTGAAGGGAGGCGTCAATCTGTTCGACCAAGAAATTCAGGTTTCCGATGCCCGGCATCCCGCCGCGGATGGCCGACCCGACAAGGACCACGCGTAATGACCTGGGTCCTTCTGCTGCATATTGGCCTCGCCTTGACGTTCACTATTCGCATTCTTCTGCGCGACGACTTTTCACCGCCTGCCAGGTTGGCTTGGTTTATCGTCATCGTCATAGTTCCCTGCTTCGGAAGCGCAATCTACTTTTTGTTTGGCGAAATTGACCTGGGTCGCCACGCGGACGAAAGCCACAAAGAGATTTTTCAGAGTATTCGCCGTGACGCATCGGATTACATGGGGAACAATGATGCTATTCCACAATTGATCGATCCCATTTTTCACTCCGGGTTTTCCTATGCCAGTTCGATCAACGGGTTTTATCCTGTCGATGGAAACCGGGCCATTCTTATGGCCGACGCCAACGAGACACGCGAAAGACTTGTCGCGGATATCGATGCTGCAAACGATCATGTCCATGTACTTTATTACATCTGGCTTGCCGACCATACGGGCACCGCGGTCGCAGAAGCTTTGATCCGCGCGGCGCAGCGCGGTGTTACGTGCCGCGCAATGGCAGACGGGCTAGGATCCCGGTTGCTGCTTAAATCGGACCTTTGGCAGCGCATGAAAGACGCAGGGGTCCACCTTGCCGTAGCTTTGCCGCTTGATCGGCCAATCCATACGATCTTCACCAGCAGGCTTGACCTGCGAAATCACCGCAAGATTACGGTCATTGATGGTCAGGTCACCTATTGCGGCAGTCGAAACTCTGCTGATCCCGAGTTCCTGATAAAAGCAAAATATGCTCCTTGGGTTGATATTATGCTCAGGCTCGAAGGACCGGTCGTTGCCCAAAACCAATTGCTATTCGCCAGCGACTGGATGCAAGCAACAGGCGAAGATCTGAGCGCTTTCAAACTAAGCTTTGATCGGGTGGATGGTGGATTTCCTGCGCAGGTCGTTGGGGACGGCCCCACAGAACGTCATGGGGCAACCCCACAACTGTTTTCAACGTTGATCGCCTGCGCGCAAGCCGAGCTCACGTTATCGACGCCATACTTCGTGCCTGACGCTACGGTGTTGGAAGCGTTGTGCGCCGCTGCGTATCGAGGCGTGCGCGTTGAATTGATCTTTCCAAAGGTAAATGACAGCTGGATCGTGGCTGCGGCCAGCCGAAGTTACTACCGCAAGCTGCTTGAAGCGGGCTGTATGATCCACGAGTTCAATGGCGGCCTGCTACATGCCAAAACCCTGACAATCGACGGAAAGATCAGTCTGATTGGATCGTCGAACCTCGACCTGCGCAGTTTTGACTTGAACTATGAAAACAACATTCTGCTTCAGGACTGCGGTACCACGGCGGCCATTTACCAACGGCAGCAGGACTATGTATCGCGATCAACATCGGTGGTCTTGTCGCAAGTGCTGGACTGGCCCCGGCGTCGACGTATCTGGCACAATGTCATCGCGACCATAGGCCCGGTTCTTTGATCAGGACGTTGGGTAGCGTGGCGCCAGGGACTTTTGCCTCCGAAGAGAACTAATTGAACTCGGCAATTGTCTTGGCCGGCTCATCTTTGTCTGTCGGCACCGGATCGGCCCTAATGTCAATTGTTTTCGATGAGTTTGCATCAACCAGGGGATCAGTTTCTGACAGCCAGAAACTCGCCGTGAACGACGGAACAACGTGGTTGGCGTCCAGAATGTTCCTATTTCATACTGTGTCGCCTTTGCCAGCGATTCAAACTGCACACACGATGCGGACGGGCCTGATGACGAGGAAACCGCCGGGCACTCCATGATGACAACACAATTTTTCCAGTTCAAAAAAATGAGTTTTGTTTGGGTGCGTCGCGCATCAAAGGCCCGAGATTCAATCATGATGGTCTTGGGATCGGTTCTTACTTCGTCCGGTAAGGCGAGAGCGCTCACTATGCGCCCTCAAATTTCACAGGCTTGTTTCATGCTAACGAGAAACCAGCAATCTAATTATTGGGTCCAGAAACGAGCCGTCAGATGTGGTGTTTTCGAAGGGTTGAGCATGGTCCATGCGCAGAGACGCAGTTGTTTAAAACTATTTCTAAACAATGCCATAAGTGTCATTTTGAGAGTTATCCGTTGCATTTTTGCAATAAGTTAAGGGGAACTCCAATAGGGCGAATTTAAATCCAAATATCTCCTTATTCTTGTGTCTATTTTACTTCGAGTTGAGATGGGGGAATCCGTTTAGTAGGCTGCCGTTCTGCGCGAACACGGCTTACCCCCACGTGTCGTGACTATGTCGAATATGGGGTGTACGAGTGTCCAAGAAATCAAATTTGTTTTTGGCGGTCTCTTTTTTAGCATTGATTTCAACGCCTTTGGCTGCAGCGCCCACAGCGGATTCAAAAGTAGGCGACACGGTGTCAAACCCGGTGACAGGTATGGACACCACCGTGAGCACTCTGATAGTTGACCCGGCTTCAACGCCTACAGCCGGTACAACAGCATTTGTAGAGACGGCGGATGGCTATGTTTTTCTGGTCAAAGATGTAGGCGATACAATCTACAATTCCGACAATCCGCCGCTTGCCTTCGAGATTGTCTCCATTTCCGGAACAACCGCTCAGATCAGCAATTCAGAGGCAACCGGAACGGCAAGTTTATCTACTCAGCTGACAACGTCTCAATACAATAGCAACTTCAATAGTTCCGGCACCCCCGGCGCTGTAACGCCACCCGAGGACGTTTCGGGGCCAAACGGCGTAAGCCAAGTTGTCTACGGTCGGGACGGCAGCAACGGCCGAGACGGTGCGTTGGTTGTTCCGCCCAGCTCGGGCGGTAATGGCGCAACTGGACCGACGCAAACAAAGACCCTGAGCAGTGATGTCAACGCCACCAGCAACATAGGGTGGCAGGTCGGCAGCGTCGGCGGCGATGGCGGCAACGGTGGTGACTCCTACCTGAGCTTCTGGGACGGACGCGATGGCGGCGATGGCGGCAAGGGCGGCACCGTCAACGCAACACAGTCCAGCAGCAGCACAATCCAAACCTCGGGCAGTGGAAATTACGGCATTTTCGCATTCAGTCGAAGTGGCGAGGCTGGGAATGGCGGCAGCGGGTTCGCCGCCCCCGGCGGTGGTACTGGCGGGCATTCAGCGGATGGCGGCAACGTGACCGTCACGCAGAGAGGTGAGATTTCGACGTCCGGAGATTCCGCAGATGGTATCTATGCACTGAGCGTTTCGAACAATGGTGGCAATGGTGGCGCGCAGTGGGGCCTGGTAGGATCTTCAGGTGACGGCGGCTATGGCGGCAGCGGCGGAGCTGTGACAGTCAATACCACATCGACCGGCAGCATTCTGACAACCGGCGACTATGCGAACGGGATTTATGCACAGTCGATTGGGGGTTCGGGTGGGTCCGCAGGGACCAGCGGCAACCTATTGGTGTCCTTAATCGGCGGTGCCGACAACGGCGGTAACGGCGGGACGGTCACGGTTTCCCATGCTGGCGCCATTGAGACACAGGGCGACTTTTCGCGCGGGATTGTGGCGCAGTCCATTGGCGGCGGCGGTGGGTCTGGCGGAACAGGAGGTGGCTTGGTTTCGCTGTCTCTGGGCGGGGTCGGATCGAATGGTGGCAGCGGCAGCGCCGTTAGCGTGACGGTTCAGGGCAGCGGCAGCATTCTGACCTCAGGCAAAGGTGCCGATGGGGTCATGGCGCAATCTATTGGCGGCAGTGGTGGCACGGGTGCGAACTCATACGGGTTGGTCGCAATCGGTGGCACCGGGTCAAGAGGAGGCACAGGAGCTGCAGTAAGCGTCAGTAACTACGGACAAATCCAGACCGGGGGCGACGGCGCACGCGGAATCATCGCCCAGTCGATTGGCGGCGGTGGCGGCGACGGTGGCTCGTCCGCCGGAATGGTATCCGTTGGCGGAAACGGCAGCGGCGGTGGCGCTGGATCAACTGTGACCATCGTCAATGACGGGATCATTACCACGACCGGAGACGATGCGATGGGCATTCTGGCCCAGTCCATCGGCGGTGGTGGCGGCAATGGCGGTTCTTCCGGAGCGGTCGGCGCATTCGTTGGCGTTGCCATCGGCGGCGATGGCGGGTCCGGAGGCAAAGGCGGCAACGTGAACGTCACGTTGTCGAACACTGACAGCAGCCAGCCATCTGCAATTCAAACCTCAGGCGATCGCTCCACTGGTGTGTTCGCACAATCCGTCGGCGGCGGCGGCGGCAATGGCGGCGGCGCTGTATCAGTCGCGGTTGGGGCCTTTGGCGCGGCTTCGGTCTCGGTCGGCGGATCGGCCGGCAGTGGCGGCGATGGCGGCGACGTATCGATCAGCGGCAGCGGGTCTGCCTCGGTGCAGACGGGCGGTGACGATGCAATTGGCGTCATGCTGCAATCCGTTGGCGGCGGTGGCGGCAATGGCGGATATGCGGTTTCTGTTGCGGTGTCTGGCGGCCCGGTTTCGGGCTCTTTGGCGGTTGGCGTCGGCGGCGATGGTAGCACGGGTGGCAAAGGCGGCACGGTCACGGTCGGCCAGTTTGACGGCAGTGGCTCTCCGACGGCTGCCGGGTTTGAAGGAACAGTTGTCACAACCGGGAACCGCTCGACCGGTATGCTGTTTCAATCCGTTGGCGGCGGTGGTGGTAATGGCGGCTTGGCTGTGGCGGCAACCGGCGGTGCGTCGGCGCTGTTTTCCGGCAATGTCTCTGTTGGTGTCGGCGGTGAGGCTGGCAGTGGCGGCGACGGCGGCGATGTGCAGGTCTATACCAAGGCTGACATCACGACGACGGGAACCAGTTCGAGCGCTTTGATCGCGCAATCCGTCGGCGGTGGCGGCGGCAATGGCGGTGGCAGCATCGCAGCCGGTGTCAGCGCAAGCGGCGTGGCGGCAATTGGGATCAACGTGGGTGTTGGCGGAGATGGCGGCGGTGCTGGGATCGGCGGCGACGTCACCCTGATTGCAGGCGGGACAAACATCGAAACCAGCGGAGCGTTTTCCAGCGGTGTTGTCGCACAGTCCGTGGGTGGCGGCGGCGGCAATGGCGGCTACAGCGTCGGCGCGAGCGCCGATATTGGCGGGGCGGCTGCTGGGTCTGTCAGTGTGGGCCTTGGCGGCAAAGCCGGCGGTGGCGGTGACGGCGGCGCAGTAACCGCACAGGTTGACGCAAACGTCACAACGCGGGGCGATGACTCTGGTGCTGTTGTAGTTCAGTCCATCGGCGGCGGTGGCGGCAATGGCGGCTTCAGTGTCGCCGCGGGTCTGGCCGCAGGCGGAGCCGGTGCAGGAACCGTTGGTGTCGGGCTTGGCGGCGAAGGCGGCAGCGGCGGTATCGGCGGCAGCGTGACCGGTGTTCTCGTCAACGGTGATGTCCGCACCGAGGGACTGCGCTCGACCGGTGTTGTGATCCAGTCCATCGGCGGTGGCGGTGGCAACGGCGGTTTCAATGTGACGGCTGGTGTGGCCGCTGGTGGCGCAGGCGCTGGTTCGATTGGTGTCGGACTTGGCGGCGGCGGTGCAACAGGCGGCAATGGCGGCATTGTTGAAGGACAGGTCGTGGGCAACGTGACCACGCTTTCCGACAATTCCAGCGGTGTCGTATTCCAATCTATCGGCGGCGGTGGCGGCAATGGCGGTTTCAACGTAACCGCCGGGGTAGCCGGTGCAGGCGCTGGCGGCGGCGCGGTTACGGTTGGCTTGGGCGGCGACGCGTCCGGCGGTGGGATCGGTCGTTCAGTGACTGGTCGGGTTACCGGGACACTCAGCACGACTGGTGCGGATTCGACGGCGGTTCTGGCGCAATCCGTCGGCGGCGGCGGCGGTAATGGAGGCTTTAATGTCAGCGCCTCACTCGCGGGCGCGGGTGTGGGCAGCGGTGCCGTTTCAGTTGGGCTGGGCGGCAGCGGCGGCACAGGTGCAACTGGTGGCACGGTAAATCTGACAACAACGGATGCAATCGTAACGGCTGGGGACAGGTCGTCCGGCGTAGTCGCTCAGTCCATTGGCGGCGGCGGCGGCAATGGCGGCTTCAACGTCTCGGGCACTGGCGCCGGCGCCGGTGTTGGATCCGGCGCAGTTAGCGTGGGACTTGGCGGCAACGGAGCTGGAGGCGGCGATGGCGGCGCGGTTACGCTGACCTCAGGCGGAACCATCCTGACGCAGGGCGACTCGTCGACGGCATTTCTAGCCCAATCTATCGGTGGCGGCGGCGGTAACGGCGGATTCAACGTGAGCGCTTCGGTCCAGGGATCTGGCGTTGGCGGGGGCGGAGTCTCGGTTGGCCTTGGTGGCGATGGCGCAGGCGGGGGAGACGGTAACACCGTCATCGCGACGTCCAACAATTCGGTTGAAACCCGTGGTGATCAGTCCTCGGGCGTAGTGGCGCAATCCATCGGCGGCGGCGGCGGTAATGGCGGATTCAATGTTTCTCCGGTTCTGTCGGGTGCAGGAACGGGTAGTGGCGCGGTCAGCGTCGGATTGGGCGGATCCGGTGATACGGGCGGTGATGGCGGAAACGTGACACTGACGTCAAACGGCACCATTCTGACTGACGGCTTTGCCTCTGGCGGTTTTGTGGCGCAATCCCTTGGCGGTGGCGGTGGTAACGGCGGCTTTAACGTTTCGCCGACCCTGTCTGGTGCAGGCGTCGGTGCGGGTTCAGTTTCGGTTGGGCTGGGCGGTTCAGGCGGCGGCGGAGGCGACGGCAGTCTAGTGACCGCGAGCACAACAGCCAACGTTGTGACCAAAGGCGATGCTTCAGTTGGTATTCTGGCACAGTCCGTTGGCGGTGGCGGCGGCAATGGGGGCTTTAATATTTCGCCTGCATTGGCTGGTGCGGGCACCGGGTCAGGCGCGATCAGCGTCGGTCTGGGCGGGTCTGGTGGTAGCGGTGGCACCGGCGGTGTTGTTGGTCTGACCGTCGCGAATAGTGTGCAAACCGAAGGCGCGCAATCGAGCGCGGTTGTTGCCCAGTCCATCGGTGGAGGCGGCGGCAACGGTGGTTTCAACGTATCGGCATCCGTCGGTGGCGCGGGCACCGGTTCTGGCGCAGCTGCTGTGGGTCTAGGTGGCCGGGGAACCGGCGGAGGCGATGCCTCAGCGGTAACCGCAAACGTGACCGGAAACCTTGTGACGTTGGGCGAAACCGCGACCGGTTTGCTGGCGCAGTCCGTCGGCGGCGGCGGCGGTAACGGTGGAATGAATATCTCGGTCGCGGTTGCGGCAGCTGGCACTGGATCGGGCGGCGCATCCGTTGGTCTGGGGGGCGCATCCGGAACGGGCGGCGACGGTGGCACGGCTGAGGCCACACTGAACGGCAACGTCTCGACCCGAGAGGATGAGTCCAGCGGCTTTATCGTTCAAAGCCTTGGCGGCGGCGGTGGCAATGGCGGTATGAACGTGTCCGCCACTGTCACAGTTGCCGGAACCGGCAGCGGTGGTGCGTCGGTCGGGCTAGGCGGAAGCGGCGGCAGCGGTGGCAACGCGAACACGGCTAACGGGACGGTCGTGGGTAACGTAACCACCGCAGGTGACAATTCAGGTGGTGTTTTGGTTCAGTCCGCCGCGGGCGGCGGTGGCAACGGAGGGCTGAATGTTTCGGCCGCCGTAAACATCTCGGGCACGGGCGGCGGCGCAATTGGCGTTGGCATCGGTGGGTCCGGCGGTGACGGCGGGAATGCAAGTACGGCCACCGGCTCGGTTACCGGGGACGTAACCACAGGCGGCGACAACTCTACCGGTGTTCTGGTTCAGTCTGTGGGCGGCGGCGGTGGCAATGGCGGCGTCAACATTTCGGGTGCTCTCAGCATTGCGCGCACGGGATCCGGCGCGGCAGGTATCGGGGTCGGCGGCTTTGGCGGCAGCGGCGGCACGAGCGGTGCGGTCAGCAATACGTTCTCGGGCAATGTCAGCACATCCGGAACGCGTTCGGCCGGGATCATCGCGCAGAGCCTCGGCGGTGGCGGCGGTAACGGTGCCACGAATATTTCCGGCGCGATTTCGGTCGCCAGCAACTACTCTGGCGGTCTTGGGATCGGTGTTGGTGGTTTTGGTGGCGACGGTGGTGCAGCCGACAATGTCACGCAGCAAGTCACAGGCGATGTCGCAACGACAGGGGATGACTCAGTTGGCATTCTGACGCAAAGCCTTGGTGGTGGCGGCGGCAATGGTGGCACCAGCATTTCATCCGCCCTGTCCTTGTCCCGGTCCGCCAACGCGGCCGTGGCCATTGGTGTTGGCGGCTTTGGCGGTGGCGGTGCAGATGCCGGTGCGCTTGTGCAATCGACCATCACCGGCGGCGTCTCGACCAGCGGCGATCGCAGCACCGGGATTCTGACACAAAACCTTGGCGGCGGTGGCGGCAATGGCGGAACGAATATCTCAGCCTCACTGGGTATCAGCCAGGAAAATGGCGGATCCGTCAGCCTGGGCGTTGGTGGGTTCGGTGGCGGCGCCGGCAATGCTGGCGCAGTGATCAGCACATTGCGGTCCCGTACGGATGGCAGCGGAACAACTTCGGTTGTTACAACCGGTGCTGACAGTATCGGTGTCATGGCGCAATCCGTCGGAGGCGGCGGCGGTAACGGCGGTCTCAACGTCTCGGGTGCCGTGAACCTGACTGGGAAATCTGGTGCGGCGGTGGCTTTGGGCCTCGGCGGCTTTGGCGGCGGCGGCGGTGATGCCGGAGCTGTAACACTGGATGTTGAAAGCGATGTTGTAACCGCTGGTGACGGGTCGCATGGCATTTTCGCACAGAGCCTCGGCGGCGGTGGCGGCACTGGAGGTGTGAATATCTCTGGCTCTCTTGCGCTGACAAAACCCTCGGGGTCGGACACTATTTTCTCGGTCGCGGCTGGCGTCGGCGGGTTTGGTGGATCGGGCGGTGATGCCAGCGATGTTGATCTGGACTACACGGGGAACATTCAGGCAGTTCCGATGGTCAAACAATCCGACGGCACCTTTGCGGTCGATCAGAGCAAGGGTGCCAGCGGTATCATTGCGCAATCGCTGGGTGGCGGTGGCGGTAATGGCGGCACCAATGTGTCCGGCGGTATCGCGATCAGCGGCAAGCCCGGTGCCGGCCAAACGGATAGCAGCAAGTCTTACGCGGTCGTCGTTGGCGTTGGTGGCTTTGGCGGTGGCGGCGGTGATGCCGGAAACGTAGATGTAAATATTGGTGCCGGAAGCACAATCAAAGCTCATGGCACCGGGCAATCCGGCCTGTTGGCGCAATCCGTTGGCGGCGGTGGCGGCAATGGCGGTCTGAATGTGTCGGGCGGGATCGTGTCCGACAGCTCTCTGATTGTTGGTGTTGGCGGATTTGCGGGTGACGGTGGCAAGGCTGGTGATGTGACGGTTACATCCCAAGCGGACATCACGGTCACAACGAACCCGGATGACATCTCGGTCCCCGATACAACCACGTTTGAAGACAAGCTACGCGATTTCCTCGGCGACACGATTGTCGACGATACAGAAGAGATGGTGTCGGACTTTGGTCTCGAACGCCTGTTTATCGATATGGGCGTCTTCAACGAAGAAAAGCCTGACACTGATGGCTCGGCCGGTTTGTTGGCGCAGTCCATCGGCGGCGGTGGCGGCAATGGCGGTCTGAACGTTTCGGGCGGCATTGCGCTAAGCAAGGATGGCAAGATCCCATCGGTCACCTTCGGTGTTGGCGGATTTGGTGGCGACGGTAATGTTTCCGGTGATGTGACCGTTGATCATACCGGTGCTGTGTCCGTGGCGGGCAACTGGAAACACGGCGTTTTGGCCCAGTCCATCGCTGGCGGCGGCGGCAACGGCGCGCTCAACGTGACCGGACAACTGAACTATGGCGACTCCAACAACTCAGACGGCAAAACCGATTTGAGCATCGTGGGTGGTTTGGGCGGCCACGGCGGAACCGGCGCGGATGCCGGTGATGTCCAGGTCACGCAATCCGGCGCTATCTCGACAAACGGGTATCACGCGCGCGGTGTCTTTGCGCAAAGCATCGGCGGCGGCGGAGGAACCGGTGGGATCAATGCGACGTTCGTTGGCACCAAAGACAGCTCACCGATTGCCATGGGCATCGGCGGCTTTGGCGGCGGTGGCGGAGACGCAGGCGATGTCACTGTGGCGCGGGGCACCACTGCTTTGGCGGCAGGGACCATCACAACTGACGGTGTTGGTTCGCATGGCATCGAAGCCTCTAGCATTGGCGGTGGTGGCGGAGATGCCGGCATCAACGCGGTTGTGGGCATCAGCAAGACCAACGGCAGTCAGAGCAACGGCGGCACCGGCGATTCATCCGACCGCAAAACACCGACCAACACGGGCGTAGATGACTCGGTAATTGCCAATTACAACAACGTGCTAGATGAGCTTGAAGGCAAGGTGAATCCGGCGGATTCTTCTGGCAACAAATCTGGCATGTCGGCTGTTGTTGCCATCGGTGGTGATGCCGGAACTGCAGGGGATGGCGGCACAGTCGATATTGACAATTACGGCGATATCCTCACGAAACAGGACGGCAGTCATGGTGTATTCGGCCAATCCATTGGCGGCGGCGGCGGAAACGCAGCACTGAACCTGGCATTCGCCTACGAACTGTCATCGAACCAATCCAACAAAGGTTTTGGTCTTGCTGTAGGCGGCGGCACCGGTGAGGGCGGCATCGGCGGCGCAGTCGATGTGCGAAACACCGGCGATATCTCTACGCTCGGCGCGGATTCACATGGCCTGTTCGCCCAATCCGTTGGCGGCGGAGGCGGCAACGCGGGGTATAACTCTGCCTCGACTTCTGTGGATGGCGGCAACGTCAATATCCAGATCGGTCGGACCGGAGGTACCGGTGGCAGCGGCGGTGATGTTTATGCCAGCTCGGACGGCATCGTCAGCACCGCAGGCGACCGGTCTTACGGGTTCTTTGCCCAATCCATTGGCAACGGCGGCGGCAATTCGTCCTCGATCTCAGCCAGCATCGGTACGCCAAAGACCGGCGACAGCAAAGGCAACAAGGCCAGCGTGTCGGTCGGTTTGGCCGGCGGCACTGGCGGAGCGGCAGGTGATGTAACTTCCGTTATTGCCGGGACCGTGGTCACTCAGGGTGACGACGCCCATGCAGTGTTC
The DNA here is from genome assembly GCF_056537985.1 of Ruegeria sp. BI12. Lineage (NCBI taxonomy): Bacteria > Pseudomonadati > Pseudomonadota > Alphaproteobacteria > Rhodobacterales > Roseobacteraceae > Ruegeria > Ruegeria sp. BI12. Next base: position 1,101,762 of record NZ_JBQFSL010000002.1, read on the forward strand.
GCCCAATCCGTTGGCGGCGGAGGCGGCAACGGCGGCAAGGCCAGCAACTCGGCCGGTGGCGGGATTTCAGCATCACTTTCCATCGGCGGCACCGGAGGCACCGGAGGCGTTGGCGGCAAAGTCGATGTGACGAGCTCTGCGCGAATTTCAACGTCGGGCGAGCGCTCGATCGGCCTGCTGGCGCAATCGGTGGGCGGCGCAGGCGGCACCGGTGGTATGGTGCAGGCGGGTCAGAGTAATCTGGATACGATCAAATCCTTCATCAGCCCATCAACCGTTGGGACGGCAGCTTCGATCAATATCGGGGGCACCGGCGGAGACGGTATGACTTCGGACACGGTAACAGTTGTGAATGATGGCATAGTCACGACTGCCGGCATGATGGCGCATGGTATCTATGCGCAATCCGTGGGCGGCGGCGGCGGCATGGGTGGTCTGGTAGAAAACCGTATCATCAACCTTCGCAAAGAGATCGGCAACACGGCGACAATTTCCATTGGCGGCAATGGCGGCACCGGCGCGATGTCTGCAGCAGTTTCGGTCACCAACCGAAATATAATCGCAACGGAGGGCGACAAATCCATCGGCATTTACGCGCAGTCTGTCGGCGGTGGCGGCGGTGACGCGCAGCAGGTGCGCAACATCATTCTGGGACGGTCCTCGGACGGGGCGACCACAAACGCCATTCTGATCGGTGGCTCGGGTGGTACCGGCGGCTCTGGCAGCACGGTGACTGTCGTCAATGAAGTGGATGCCAATATCCTTACCACTGGCAAGGAAAGCCACGGTATCTTTGCGCAATCCGTTGGCGGTGGCGGCGGCAACGGTGGTTCCACGATCTCGGTCGACGGGCGCTATGGCGGGGCTGAGGCGTCCACACGGCGAGCCTTGCAATTCGGGCTGGGCGGATCGGGCGGCACCGGCGGAACTGGTGGCGACGTCTCGGTTACGAATGCCGGGACGATCTTGACGACCGGTGATGGTGCGCATGGTATCTTCGCGCAGTCCGTCGGTGGCGGTGGCGGCAATGGTGGCAGCTCGATGACCGGGACGCTGCGGTTGAAAACCGGGGACAACAGCTCTCCGACGGCACAGCTGAACATCGGTGGCTCGGGCGGCAGCGGTAATGTCGCAGGCAACGTGGTTGTTACGAACAGCGGTAATATCCGAGTTGATGGCACGGGTGCATACGGCATCATGGCACAATCCGTTGGCGGTGGCGGCGGCAATGGCGGTCTGGCCGTTGCGATGGATGTCAACGACCTCAAGAACACCATGACAGGAAAATCCTATTCGAAGATCGCTATTGGCGGATCGGGCGGGGATGGCTCAGATGGCGGAGACGTGACGGTGAACCATACCGGAGCGATTGTCGTGAATGCGGACAACGGATTCGGCATCTTCGCACAATCTGTCGGCGGCGGCGGCGGCAACGCCGGATATTCGGTATCGTCTCCGTTGGTTTCAGCGCTGGATTACACGGTCTCGCAATTGCTTGGTGCACGCGAAGGGACCACTGGGTCGGTGGGAACCGTTACCGTGAATTCGACCGGCGACATTCTTGTGAATGGATCCGGGAGCGAGGCCATCTTTGCACAATCAGTGAATGGCGGCGGCGGCAATGTGGAATCCTCGGTTGATTTCACAACCGAAACTGCCAGCGCCGACGGCACTGGGACTGTCTATATCAGCGATATCTCTCTGGGTGGCGACGAAGTCTCGGATACCGCAGGCAACCAGATCACGCAGTCGCACATTGGCAACATCGCGACGACAAGCGACCGCTCGACTGGTTTGATGTTGCAAAGCGTTGGCGGTGGCGGCGGCACTTCTGCGAACAATATCGGTGTTCAGGACGGTGACGGTATCGATATCACCGGACGCCTGGGTGCGATCAACACGGATGATGCCAGCGGTGGCAACGTGAGTGGCAGCAGGACGGGCGATGTGGGAACCGACGGCGCGTTTTCGACGGCAGGAACAACGCAATCCATCGGCGGCGGCGGCGGCAAACTTGTTCTGAACAGTACCGGCACAGTGGATGCAAACAAAGCAGCTTCGCTGATCCTGGGCTCTGATCCCAGCTTCAACAATGATGGCGGTGATATCGCGCTGTCATTGGACGGAGATGTATTCACCAGCGGCGACCGTTCATTTGGTCAAAGCGTCCAGAGTATCGGCGCAGGCGGTGGTGAAGTTGTCATCGCGGGTTTGGGACAGGCCGATGTGACGCTTGGTGCGCAGGATGGATCGACCGGTGATGGCGGTGACGTCGACTTTGCCAATACTGGCGACATGACCACCAGCGGCAACGGATCACACGGGTTCGTCATTCAAAGCATCGGTGGCGGTGGTGGCCTTGTGTCGACAGACATGGAAGCCAGCAAGATCGCCGTGGACCTTTCATCCGACAATGGCGGCAATGGTGGCGACATCGGATTTACACAATCCGGCAACATCGTCACCACCGGCGAAAACGCGATTGGTGTCGTTGCACAATCGCTAGGCGGCGGCGGTGGCATGGTGGACTCAGTCTTCCGTGGGTCCGCAGGTGGTGCCGGTGCCGGCGGCGCGATTGATATGGCGCTGGACGGCAATATCCTATCCGTCAGCGAAGGCGGCATTGGTGTTCTGGCCCAATCTCAAGGACGCGACGGGGCCGGTCCAATCACGCTTGGGTTCAACGGTGTCGTCATGGGCGGCACTGGCCAGACGGACGCTGTTGCATCAATCGTCGTGGAAGGTGGTGCGAACAACGCGCTGACTTTGTCCAAGGACACCATGCTGCTTGCCGGGAATAACCAGCTAATCAACGGCGGTGACGGGAACGAGCAAATTTCGTTGGCGGGTAAAGCGCTTGGCAATCTGGATCTTGGAACCGGTACCAACGTCCTGACGGTCGAGGAAGAAGGTGCGTTTTATGCGCTGGATACGATCAATCTGGGCAATAACGGATTGATGCAGGTGAATGGCGACTTTGTCTTAGGGGCGAACTGGGGCCTGAATACAGACATGACACCAAACGTTCAGTCGGGTGACTTTGTCTTTACCGGGAATGTCAGCCAGACTACGAACCTGACCGGAAGTCTGGCCCTGGGTGCGACGGCATCCTCGACCTTCGATGTGTACTTCCTGACCAGTGGCGCATCTGGCGGCAACAGTGATCTGATCAATGTCAGTGGTGATGCCACGATGGGCGGTACATTGACGCCGCAGCTCAATACCCTTCAACGGGCGTTGCCCCTTGTCATTGTCAATCCCGGCGGTACGGCGGCGGATGCAGGAACGACGATTCAGGACACCGTAGTGTTGGATTACTCAATCGGATTGAACGGCTCGACTTCAGACGGCAGTTCGATTGATCTGGTGATCACACCGGACTATTCGACCGCCAATATGAACGCGAACGAAGCGGCCGTTGGTGACTACATCAATGATGTTCTGAATGGACAGGGTTCTGCTGCACAAGGCGAGCTGTTCGCCCTGATCGGGAATATGACGTCAGAAGCGGACGTCATCGCAGCGATCGGCGCTTTCACTGTGGCCGACTACGCAGCGGACGCGGTTGATGCCTACTACGGTACGCGGGTATTCGCAGACGCACTGCACAATTGCGAGCGGTTTACCAATTATCAGGCAGGAGATGATCCGCGCAATTGCGTCTGGTTCTCCGGGGGAAGGTCCTTCTACGACCGCGACCAGACCGGTATCTACGATGAGTTGGACATCAACAACACCAACCTGTCTGGCGGCGTCCGTTTGCCTGTTGGGGACGAGCTCTATGCCGGTTTCGCAGTGGGTCACGACCAGATCAGCTTGCGGAACGGTTCACAGTACAATGCGACCGGCGACCGGTTCAATCTGGGCGCGTCGCTGACCAAATACACCGGACCTTGGGAGTTCGCTGCCATGCTTTCAGCCGGATGGTCGGACTATGATACAGTTCGGTCTGGCGGGATCAGCGGCGTGCTGCCCAACGGAACCGTGGTTGATACGGTTGGCGTCAGCTCGATCAAGCATAAGATGAACCACCAGAACCTGCGGCTGAGTTTTGCATATGACCACAGGTTTGCCGGTGGCAACTCTTATCTGCGACCCGAAATCGCTGTTGACGCAACCCGTCTGGCAACGGAAAGCAACGGTGACGCAACCCTTTCGGGGATTGTCCTGCAGGACGATAGTGAATTGATCTATTCGCTGACGCCGTCGCTTGAGATCGGGACTGAACAAATACTCAGCGCTTCCCAAAAACTGCGCGCAAGTTTCCGGGCCGGTGCCATCATCTCATCAAATGACAAGGTATCAGTAAGCGCCGGGTTCGCAGGTGCCAGTGCTGCCGATGGCGGGTTTACGAATACCAGCTTTGTTGGAGACGCCCATGGGGTGGTCTCGGCGCGACTGGGGCTGTTCGCACTGGACGACAGCAGCTTTATTAATCTGAGTCTCGATCATATGTTCGGTGACTCAACCAAGGCTCTCCAGGTCGGACTGGGCCTCGGACTACAATTCTAAGCAATGAGGGACGGCAGTATGAAAGTTTGGCTTGGTGCATTGGGAGTTTCGGTGGGTTTAGCGCAGTCTCTGGCTGCACAAGAGGACGCCCCCCCTCCGTGGTCGGTGAATTGTGGAAATCCGGGCAATGGAACCGAGTTGGTCTGTGAAATGACCCAGAGTATTGTTCTAACCGAAAACAATCAAAGGCTTACGTCTATTGCGTTCGTGAAGCCTTCGGGAAAAGATGAGACCGAAACAGTGCTGACCCTGCCATTTGGTCTGCTGTTTTCCGAAGGGGTGATCGCAAAAGTCGATAACGTCGAAGTCGCGCGTCTGGAGTTTCTGACTTGCGAAGCTCAGGGCTGTTTTGCGCGTTCACCTGTGTCTTCCGAGTGGATGAATGCCATGCGGGCAGGTGATCAGTTGACGATAGAAAGCAAAAACACCGCCGGAGACCCGATCTCATTCGGCTTTGATCTGACGGGGTTCAGCGCGGTTTCCGATATTTTGCCGTAACGACGATTTTTGTGCTTGAGGGCCTAAGTTCGGCCTGTTGGATAAGTCACCGTGCGGAACCTGCTTGTATTGGCGAATGCGCTTTCAAAACAGCAAAAAGTTCCTCTGGAAACGGCTATTCGGGACATCGAAGACGCCTAAGTCCACGCAGCCCAGGCAGAGTATGGCACTGAGTACGATTTCTGGGCTCGAGTATTGAAAGATGGATCAATCCAACTTGCGCAGGTTCTTAAGATCGTTGAAGCAATGCGCGACGAATACCGTGAGGTATCACTTAGTGATCTACAGTAATCACAGTCAAATGCTGTACTGGGGGAATATGTTGTAAATTCCCTGGACCCTATTCATCCTTCTCAGATTTCTGAATGGCTGCGATCAGCCGAAACTGAGCTGCAGAGCATTAAGGTCACTGTACGCTGAAACCGTTCCAGCCGACTGAGAACAACGGTGCAAAACTATGATTGATGCTATTTCTCCTAATTGGTTCCAAGGGTGTAGACGTCCCTGCTCGCCTCAATGTGCCAATGTGGGTTTGAAGAAGAACAATCTCCAGGTTCTCGGAGCCCACTACACGGGTCACCCTGATTTACGGAAGAGACTTCCACGCGATGTCTGGCATCTGGATGAAATCGGGGTGAACATTTCAGGTCGAAAGTAATGGCTTTGGCGAGCGGTCGATCAGAATGGCGTCGTGCTGGATCTGGCGGGCATTGCGCCCGAAGACAGCGAGGCGAAGACCCAACGAAGAGGTCCGGAGGCGGGAGGCTCTATAAGCCCATCCCTTGAAAGTACCTTTCTGAAGCCGTCAGAGTACCCATTCGGGATACGCAAAACGCCCTCCAAAGTCTCGGTCGTGTCCTTTAACGATCCTCACGACTTCCTCGGCTACCAATTGTTGTGGCGGTGCGTTTGACCGCACAACTGTTAGGATCTCACTCCTGTCGAATAACCTCAGTGTTCAGAAAGTACTGTTCGAAGGTAGATTGTAGAGTGCCATGTTTGGCTCGCACAGATGATCCCGGCGCAGCCTTTGAGGTAAAGCCGGTGTTGGCTCGGTTGCCGGATCGAACCACGATAGGTTCGCCCGGATTCCGGGTCTCGCAACACTCCCTCCCAAGCAGACCCATTGAACTTCAGATCCGTTAGGATCAAATCGCCGATTTTCGCATGGGGCGTCTGCCCCTCCCACATCCAAATCAACCGCCCGCATTTGGTTGCGCTCTTAGGGCCACAATCCTCGAACGCGACTATGATGCCGAGGCCAGGCGACGCGTAGCGACCCTTCAGTTCGAAGGCATCGCCTCGGCTGGCCGTCAGACCTCCAACAATTGCCACCAACAGAATTACTGCTTTCAGGCTGACAGTCGGGATGCGCGGCGCAACGCGGGCAAACTCGGTGAGGTATTGAGGATGCTCCGTCTTCATCAGCCGATCCCACCAAGAGAAATACAGGCCGAGGTTGTAACCGGCATGGGCGTGATGCAGGTCGTGATGAGTGACGCTTGTCAGCCATCCAAAAATTGGTTGCCCTTTCTTGTCGGCTGGAAAGATCTCGATCCCGCAGTGACCCACTGCATTGCGTAACATCATATGGGTCACAAAGACGAACAGCGCCAATGGATGCGTCGGGAGAATGATCAACACTAAAGGCAGGTAGAGAGCGTTTACCACAGCCTCACCGACATCAAAGCTGTAAGAGGTGAAGGGTGTGGGTTGATGTGATCTATGGTGCAACCGGTGGAACCGCCGGAACAGCGGTGGGCAGTGCAGCGCGCGGTGTGTCCAATAGAACCACGCATCATGAAGGACGATCAGCGCCACAACGCTGAACACGAAATAGGTCCAACCAAATGTCGCGACCTGTTGGTATATCGTGATGACCCCGGCATTTGCACCCAGCACAATTGATGTCCCAGCGGCGGTAAAGATCAGGACAGTCCGCAAACTTGCCAGAATCTCACGACGTATCTGGCCCCTGGGTGGATCCGATGGGCGGATTTTTTGTGCGGTAAGCCGGTGTGCCAAAAGGACATTGATCAAAATATATGTCCCCCCTGCCCCGATAACATAGCGCATGAAGTCTCCGCCAAAGACATTTGTATAGACGGACAAGAGCGTGGTGAGATGTGTCATTAACTTCTCCAAGTAGGGAAAGGATGTGCACAACGACCTGACGCGCATGGAGTGCAGATGCTCTCTGAATTCAAAAACCAATGGGTATTTTGAGCTTTCGGCGAGGATTTTTCAGTTTCGACATGGCCTGGCCATTGACCGCCAAACCAATTCGAACTTCGCTTATGGGTGTGATGTTGGACATGGCGATCATCGATACTTTCCTGCGTGGCAGCGCCGTTGGCGTGCTCTATCTCTGCGCTTTGATTTTTTTGACGAACGGGCCCCGGACCAGAAAAAGCTTGGCTGTTGTGCTGCTGTGCCTAAGCCTTGGCCCGTACGTAGTCGTATCCTCTCCGAGTATCGATCTGAGCGAGGGGCCTTTCCGGTTTGTTCTTGTGATGATCTCAGGCGTGATTCCGGCACTGATCTATTGGGCCGCAATTGAGTTGTTTCAGGATGACGTGGTCATTCACCCATGGCAGATCGTGGTCGCGGCATTGATCGTTGTGACAAGCTGGTTGACCCAGCTGCAGTTTCCGCTGGGTGCGGTTCGTGGCGCATGCGTGCTGATCTTTTTCTTGCATATGCTGAATATCGTTTTGTCTGGAGAAGTCGAAGATTTGATTGCCGATCGCCGCCGATTTCGTCGTTGGTTTCTGGTGTGGTTGTTGACCCTGGGCATAATCATCACGGTGATTGAAATCACCCATTTGGATCGAGTGCTTCCCTATTGGGTATTCCTGCTGCAGGCCGCAGCAATTTTGGTGTCCGCAAGTGCGTTCCTTGTCTGGTCGGTGCGAGTTGCACCCGATATCTGGATCGAACACCCCGGCACTTCGCAGCGCGACATGAACCTGAATCCCGCGCAAGTGGCATTGATCAAACGCATTGATAAAGCGATGGCCGCAGGGCTTTGGAGGGAGGAAGGGCTGACCGTGGCACAAATGGCGGCCAAACTAGGTACACAAGAACATCGGCTAAGGTCTGCGATCAATCAGGGAATGGGGCACCGAAATTTCACCAGCTTCGTCAACGCATTCCGCGTTCGGGAAGCGCAAGCATTGCTGGAGAAGCCGGAAATGGCCGAACGCACTGTTCTTAGCATTGCCTTTGACGTTGGCTTCTCTTCGCTCGGGCCATTCAATCGAGCCTTTCGCACGCAAACGGGTAAAACCCCGACAGAATACCGAAATGAAGCATTGTTACGAGAGGAGTGACCGAAGCTAACAACGCAGGCTAGGCTCTCGAAACCTCATTCGGGGGCTGCGGGCACAGCCCAAGAAAACTACCTCGTGCACACTTGCAGCCCACTTTCGATGGCCGACGCTTTAGGTTATCGCGGGCGGTCTGGTTCATGAGGAAGGCGCGGAAGCAGGGTTTCTATTTCGTTCATTGTTGCAGCCGGTAAAGCACCGAAGATCAGCGCTCCTGCAATACCTTCGATTTGGTCTACTGTACGCGCACCCGGGATTGGAACGTAGTTTTCAGATTGGCCCCATATCCACCCGAGAGCCCCCTGTACGAGTGTTCGCCCATCCGAGGTCAGCAAATCGCGAACCGCATCGAGTTTCCGGAGGAAATCAGGGTTTGCGCCTCCTTCCTTGAAGTATTCCATCCAATCTTCGCCGGATGCACGCACGTCATCCGATGCCATGACAGTGTTCTGATCGTACTTACCGGAAAGCAGACCCATCGCGAGTGGTGAACGGATAAGGGACAACAGCCCGTTGTCTTGCACCACTTTCTGCATTCGGGGCGCATCAAAAAACACGTTCAACACATACTCGACTGCCTTGAAGTTATGACGCGCTGAAACGGCTGACACGCTTTTGGAATAGTCGGTACTCCAGCCGAAGGCGCGCAGTTTTCCGGAATCTCTCAAGCGGTCCAGTTCATCAAACACGGTTTCAGCATTGGCAATGGGCATGTCGTTCACGTGCAGCAGCAAAAGATCGATCCGATCCCGGCCCAGCCGAGACAAGCACCCTTCAACGGCAGGACCTACTTGATCGGAAGTGAAGGGTTCGAATGAGATCTGCCTGCTTGCCTCATCAATCCCGACACCGATCTTTGTAACGACCAAAGCATCGGGTCGACCCTTCAACGCCTTACCCAACAGCCGTTCTGAATGCCCTGCCCCGTAAGCCGCAGCGGTGTCGAACAGATTGATCCCACCATCCAAGGCAGCATGGATCGTCCGAATGGAAACGTCGTCATCTGAACGAGTGTAGCCCAGGGATTGTTCGCCCCAGTACATTTTGCCGCCGATTGGCCAGCATCCCATTCCAAGTGGCGAGATTTCATTTTCGAGAAACTTCATCTACGGGCCTCCTATGTGCCCCCTTAGAAAAACGCCATCTCAATCTTTTCATCAACAACACAAAATGTAAGCATCGTTTCATGAATGAACGTGGCGTTGACTGGGATAACCTGCGGCTTTTCCTTGCCGTTGCCAGAACAGGTGGGCTTGGGCCGGCTGCAGAACAGACCGGTAAAAGCGCACCGACGCTGGGTCGGCGTATGATCGAGCTTGAGCGCAGTCTCGGGATGGAATTGTTTCGGCGCAAACCGCGAGGCTATGACCTGACTGAAGATGGTCAACTGTTGTTTGAAAAAGTCGCAAGCATTGAGACCCGTGTCCTGCCGATCACTGAAAACCGCCTCGCGACTGCGCCACCATTGGTAAAGATTTCGGCTGGGACTTGGGTTACCAAAGTGTTGATGGGCGCCGTTGGAAAACTCTACGGATCAGCACCGGTACGGCTGCGGTTCATTTCCTCGGAACACGTGCTGAAAATTGGGCACCGGGAGGCGGCGATTGGCATTCGAAATCATCGGCCTGAAGAGATCGGTCTGGCGGGCCGCAAAATCGGGCGCGTTCGGTTTGCTGTCTACGCAGTAGACGAGAGTGTTTCGACCTGGGCGCGGGTCGTGTCCAAAACACCTTCTGCAAATTGGGTAAGCGAAAATTCGCAAGATGACGATGCCATTGAAGTGACCGCTCCTCAGAACGCTCTTGATCTTGCACATGCGGGAATGGTTCGGGTGGTCTTACCAACGTTCATCGGTAACGCTCAGAGCATGCTACAGCGAGTATCGCCTCTGATAGAAGATCTGGAACATGATCAGTGGCTTGTGTCCCACCACGAAGACCGATTTCTGCCAGAGGTACGACACATCATCGATCGCACTTACGCGATATTGTCGGAAGCCTGTGCAAAGGGATGAACATACGCCCGAAGGGGTGGCATCACATCAAGTCTATGTTTTCGTTTTACTTCGTTTCGACCCTTAACTGCCCTTGGACGACGAGTGCCGTCGCTACGGTGCGCCCCTTCGAAGAGGAGACATTCGTTGCGGTTGCTCGAACGTCGGCTGCAAGGTAGCGCTTCGGTTCTTATCCATACAGCACACCAACGACCCTTTAGAACGCGTTGACAACGGAATAGCGACACGACGCCTTAAGCGCTCCTGACCGTGGACATACCGGTCGCGTGGCAAGCGGCGTTTCGGGTCAGTGTTGTGACTGCAACCCCAGCAGGAACGCGGGAACCATGTCAAATATCTGGGCTTCCCGTTCTTCGTCCACTTCTTTTCCGTTTAGCCACGAGCATTTTGACCGCATTGGCGGAACCGAAGTGTTTGACGGGACCGAGATCATCATGCAGGAGAACGGCCTCGACATACTAAAGCTGTAACCGTTGATGCCCACGCCGACGGTCACGGCGTCTTTTGATGACATCTGTTCTTTGGATCTTGGCGGTCAAACCGTCGAGTTACATCACCTTGCTGTGGCAGATGGTGTTGCGACCACGGTTGCACGTGTCGCCGACAGCGATGTCGTGTTTTCCGTGGACATGTATATGCCGCAGTAACTCTCTCCGCACGAGTTCAAGGAAGATACCAACTTCGTCTCATCACGCATTGTTTTGAACACGCTGGTAGATTGGGATCCGGCCTATGCAATCAACTGGCATTCAAACGGTAACAGCGTCGAAGCACTCAAAGAAAACGCAGAGTTTTTGAATGAGCGGCAAGCGGAGGTAGAGGCCCGTTTTCAGGAGGCCTTTGCAAACAGAGATGCGTCGGCACCCGTTGAACTACTCTTTATGATCCCCGATGAGATCGAAATGCCCAAGTACTCGGGTTGGAAAAACTACGACACGGTATTTCCCGGCTACGTCCGCCGAATGGCCCTTTCGGTTTTCAACAGCGGCTGAATCGGGTTCCCTCGGTTCAGTTGGTTCGAATGCCAGGGAAGTGGTCAACGAGGAAGTCGATTAGAACCCGCACCCGCCGCGGCAAAAAGGTTGTTTCCGGGCGTAGAATGTAGATCCCGCCGCCGGCGTCTTGTTCAGAGCAATCAGTTAGCACTGGCACCAAATGACCGTTTTGCAAGTCTTGGGAGATGAGAAACTCTGGCAGCCAAGCAATGCCGCGCCCCGCGCGGCACGCTGCATGGAGAGCTTCCAGGCTGTTGCAAATAAAGCCGGGGCCCAGCCGTGCATGCCCGTGAGGTGCTCGGGCAATCCCCCAATCCGTAAGGTGTCTCTCGTGGCCCAAACGCAGACATTTATGTATGGTCAGCTCTTCCGGTTGCTTAGGCGTGCCATGCCGTTTGAGATAGGCGAGTGCGGCACATGGCACCCGTCGGTTGGTCATCAGTTTTCGCGAGACCAGGGATGAATCGCGTAAGACACCACTGCGGATCGCAAGGTCAAAACCCTCTCCGACCAAATCGACCAATTTGTCGGTCAACAACAATTCGATCTCAACCTCCGGATATCGTTCCATGAATTCGATCGTAAAGGGAACTATATGCAGGCGGCCAAGCGCTGCGGCGCTTGTCACGCGGATTGTGCCGTGCAGCCTGTCGCCATCATCGGCAATATCCTCTTCCAGCGCTGTGAGGCGAGCCAGAAGACCCCGCGCTTCTTCCACATATCTTTGCCCTGCATCGGTCAGGGCCATGCGCCGGGTCGAGCGGACAAGAAGCGGCACCTTCAACCGCTGTTCCAACTGATGCACTCGTTTCCCCACAGCGGACGGCGTGTATCCCAACATTCTGGCGGCGGCTGAGAAACTGCCGTGATCAACAACGGCCAGTAGGATTTCTATTTCTGTCTTTTGCGCCATTTGTTCCAAAATCTATCAAGAGATGATCCAAATAGCCAACTTATCATAAAAAGTGATCCAAAGTATCTCAAGTGGAGGTAAAAACTCCAGGGAAAACCGCTTTGCACACAACTTCGAGAGCCTCCCTTTTCTCACCACTCACTTTGCCGAACGGGCGTGTATTGAAGAACCGGATCATCAAATCGGCGATGTCGGATTCGTTGGGGGATGGCGAGGGAAACCCAACTCCTTCTCAGATGCGGCTTTATGAACGCTGGGCCGAAGGGGGGCTTGCAGCATCGATCGTCGGCGAGGTGCAGGGTGATCCGAGGTATCCCGAGAAACCGGGCAATCTGGTTCTGGATGATACAGCCGACGAGACCGCGTTTCGCAATCTTGCTCAGCGCGGCTCGGCTAACGGGGCCCAATTGTGGCTGCAGCTTGGGCATGCCGGGGCAATGGCTCACCTTCCGATCAGCAAACCCAGAGGGCCAAGCGCCATCGACTTTCCTGATTTCCGCAGCAAAGCCATGTCGATCGCGGAGATAAAGGATGTCCCAGATTGCTTCGCCCGCACCGCGCTGCGTGCGGCGGAATTGGGAATTGGCGGCGTGCAAATCCATGCAGCACACGGCTTTCTCCTGAGCCAGTTTCTGTCGCCACTATTCAATCGTCGATCCGATGCTTATGGCGGTTCAATACAGGCGCGGATGCGGTTACTCATAGAAACGGTTGAAGCCGTTCGTGCGTCCGTCCCATCAGATTTTGTGGTAGCAGTAAAGCTGAATGCAACCGATCAACTCGACGGTGGGCTTACGGAAGGCGACGCACTCGAAGTCGTTGCCGGACTTGAAGGCAAGGGCGTCGACCTTTTGGATGTCAGTGGTGGGACCTATTTCCCCGGGGCACCCTCCAGTTCGGAACGCGTGACGAACGGTCCATACTTTGTCGAATTTGCGCGCGCTGCGCGTCGACTGATATCGGCCCCACTTATGGTCACCGGCGGTTTCAAACGCAAAGAGGAGGCTGAAGCTGCAGTCCGATCTGGGGATGCGGATGTCGTGGGAATGGCACGGGGTATTGTCCTTGATCCCTCCCTACCTGCAAAATGGCAGGCAGGCAAAAGTGATCCTTCTTTCCCTCGCTTTGCCACCTTGCCTGCCGGCGGAATGACTGCTTGGTTCACCATGCGCATGACCGATCTCGGAGAAGATCGAGAGGATCAAGTACACCGGGACATCGGTGAAGCTATTAAAGAGTACGAGAAGCGCGATGAGTTGCGTGTTGCTCAGTGGAAGAAGAGATTTTCTGTTCCCTAGGGTGTTCCAGCCCTGAAAGTGGAGTATTTCCCAAGTCGGTCATTGATCCAATCTGCAGCGAAAAGGCCCATTGCGATCATTCGAGAAGGCTTGAAGTTGCTACGCCCACAATCCGGACTGCCGAGATCCACTGCATGAGCAAAACTAGAGACTGCTCGGACCGACACTACGCTGGACTAAGTCGCCCTTGGATTTGAAACAAGACCCTCAGTTTAAATACCTTCAAAAGAGGTGATCAACTCTGGTCCGCAATACATCAAACTCGGTTCTTAGGTGGCCATTAGGCTGTGTCGCGCATCTCTTCGGGGGTCATCGATAGACCGTTTGACACATTTCATGCTATTTTGCTCCCGAAACAATAAACTGAGCCTGCATGGAAATTGATGTACGCACCTGGCTCGAAGATCTCGGGCTCGGCGAATATGCCGATGCCTTCGCGGAGAACTTTGTCGATGGGCACGTTCTTGCGCACCTAACAGTAGAAGACATAAAAGATATCGGTGTGACTGCCGTCGGCCACAGGCGGAAATTGCTAGAGGCGATTGCGAAAATCGACGAACCTGCAAACGAAAACGTGGCGAACGTGCAGGAGAATGTCGCGGCAAAGCCTGACACTCAACGATCCGGTGAACGAAGGCAAGTAACTGTTTTGTTTGCGGATATCTGTGGATTCACAAAGTTGTCTTCTTCGATTGATTCCGAAGCGGTTCACAATCTTTTGGCCGCGTACTTTGAAGTTGCCGACGGCATAGTCAATAGCTTCGGAGGAACGGTTGATAAGCACGTGGGCGACAGCGTTATGGCTGTGTTCGGAGCGCCGATTTCACATGGGAATGACGCCGAAAGGGCTGTCCGCGCAGCTATAGCGATCCAAGATGCGATGCCAAGTGTCTCAAAACAGGCTGGTCGGCCGCTGGAAACTCACATTGGTATTGCTTGTGGCGAGGTCGTAGCAAGCGGCGTTGGTCCTGACAGCCATTATACAGTTATCGGAGAGTCGGTGAATTTAGCCGCCAGACTAACGGATGAGGCTTCCGCCGGGGAAATCCTGATATCAGAGCTGGTCCGTCAGTCCATAGAAGAGAAAATTGGCGCTAAAGAGGTGGGGGACGTTTCCGTCAAAGGCCTTTTGGAGCCTGTGCGAGTGCATTCAGTGCGAGGCAGCGGTGTCTCTCCCAAAACGGAGCCCGCAAGTCCGTTTCTTGGCCGTGTAGCTGAAATCCAGCAATTCAAAAGTGCCCTGAAGGTCTGTAAGGAAGCCGAAAGAGGGCAGCTGATCCAAATTCGGGGCGATCCCGGAATCGGAAAGACCCGTCTAACAGATGAATACTGCCGTTTGGCCGCTGAAAACGGATATTCGTGTCATCGCGCCCTAATCCTTGATTTCGGTGTTGGTATCGGACAGGATCCGATCCGTTCATTGGTCTGTAGTCTGCTCGAATTACCTACAGAAGCTGATTTTGATGATCGGCGTGCGGCGGCCAAGGGCGCGATTGCGAACGGGTTTGTGACCGCAGAAAATGCGATCCATCTCAACGACCTCCTGAACCTGCCGCGATCGCCAGAGGACCAGGCGCTTTACGACGCTATGGACAATCTGACGCGTAACACCGGTAAAGTAGATACAGTTGTTGCGCTTGTCCGGGCGCTCAGTAGGAAGCTTCCAAGACTAATCGTGTTCGAAGATATCCACTGGGCAGACAAGCTTGTCCTTAAACAAATTGCCTGTTTGGGACTAGGTTCAATTGACGCGCCTGTCATGATTGTTCTGACTTCCAGGATTGAAGGCGACCCAATTGATCCGGCTTGGCGCGGCGCCCTGGCTGGCGCACCCTTCATAGCCTTGGATCTGGGCCCTCTTAGCGAGGCCGACGCCATGGGAATGGCTGCCAACATTGTCGACATAGCCAATAAATTTGCTCGTTCTTGCGTAGAGCGGGCAGCGGGAAATCCATTGTTCCTAGAGCAGCTACTCAGAAGCGCGCATGAGGCAAACGACGTTCAAGTTCCGGGATCAGTTCAGAGCATTGTACAAGCAAGGCTTGACCGTCTACCAGCGATTGACAAATCGGCCATTCAAGCTGCTTCAGTTCTGGGACAAAGGTTTACGCTCGCTTCGTTGCGTCACTTGATCCGCAATGACTCGTATGACAGTGCCAAATTGGTAAACCATCAACTTATCCGCGAGCAGGGTGACGGATACCTGTTTGCCCATGCGCTGGTCAGAGATGGTGTTTATGGCTCACTGCTTCGAGCGCGCCGAAATGAATTCCACCTCGCAGCGTCGGACTGGTTTGCAGACAAAGATCTTCCACTGCATGCCGAACATCTGGACCGCGCCGGGCACAAGGAAGCGGCGCAGGCATACCTTCACGCCGCAGAAGCGCAACAGAAAGCACTACGGTTTGAAAGTGCACTGCGGCTGACTGAGCGCGGCCTTGCCGTTGCGGACAAGACAGAGATGTCCTTTGCTTTGTATTGCCTTCTGGGCGAATTGCTGCTGGAACTGAGTGAGCCTGAAAAGTCGATTGAAGCATATCGGGAATCTCTTTCTCGTCATTCGAACAATACGGAAAAATGCGTTGCATTGCTGGGCATTGCTGAAGGCATGCGCATAATCGACCACACCGACGAAGCACTCGACCTAGTGGCCCAAGCACAACCCATTGCTGAAGCCAATGATTTGCCCGAAGCTTTGATGCGACTGCATCATTTACGTGGAAACTTGCTGTTCCCGAAGGGCGATATCACTGGATGTGAAGCAGGGCATCGGCAAAGCATCGAATACGCAAGACAGATTGGTTCGACTGAGGGCGAAGCAAAAGGGCTCGGCGGTTTGGGTGACGCAGCCTACATGGCCGGGCGCATGCGCACATCTCATGACATGCTGTCACGCTGTGTAGAAATAAGTAGAGCCAATGGTTTCGGGCGGACCGAAGTGGCGAACGCGGCACAGGTCTGTCACACAAAGGTCTATATGCTCGAGCTCCATGAAGTGCTCGAACAATCTCACAAGGCAATGGATGCAGCTCGCCGCGTCGGACACGATCGTGCTGAAATGAACGCTGCTGCGGCAGCGCTCTTTGCAGCTGTTGAACTCAGCGACTGGTCATCGGTGGTTACGCTATGTGAGCACGTGAGGACTTTAGGCGAAAATCTCGGAGCAGCCAGACTCGTCCACGAGGCATTGTCGTTCAATAGCATCCACTTGAACGCAATCGGGCGGCACCAGGAAGCGCTTGAATCGATCAATCAGGCAATAGCTGGAGCTAGAAAACTGGGGATGTCTTTCGGTGGGCCACGAATGCTTGGTCACTTGGCTCGCGTCACTCAGGACAAAACAGAGCAAGACCAAGCGATATCGGAAGCGGAAGAAATAATCGCCAACGGCTGTGTGGGGCACAATCAACCATTTTTCTACCGCGACGTTATTGAAGTTATGTTGCAACGCAAAGAATGGGCGCAGGCCCAACGACATGCTGAATCTCTCGAGGCTTATTTTGCGCAAGAAGACCTGCCGTGGTCGGAATTTTACGTAGCTAGAGCGCGTGCTCTTGCAGCATGGCATTCCGACCATAGAAGTGCGGAGACCCGCGACGTTCTGCAAGCAATTCGCAATGATGCCGTGGAATTTGGTCTAAAGTCATCGTTACCAACTATCGATCAAGCGTTGAATGAGTATTAGCATGCAGTTGCAAACCCGCTGATGCACCGCTCGTAGGGTCCGCTTCGGGCTCACTCCTGACCTTGCAGCAAGCGCGGCATCTTGTCGGCAGATCCGGATCACGAAGATAAGGACGGGCCAAACCAGCCATTCCCTTATCGCGCCGGTGTCGCACTGCAGCCCGTCATTTATGACATTCACTGCAACCGCGTATTCTGGACGCGTGTAAGTTCACACAATGGTTCCACGTGGTCGATCGGGAATTAAAAGTAGATTCCACTAGTTCAACTTCTCAGGTAATAGGTATTGATGGATATCGTCGTCATTACGACCATCATCACTTCTCTTTTTGTTGTAATCGGCGTGGCGGAACCACTAGCCGCACGATTGCGCCTGCCTTACAGTGTTATCCTCGCCGTCCTGGGGATAGTGATCGGGCTTGGTGCGACCTTCTTTCTCGACACTGATCTGACGGATGCGCTGAACCCAGGGGCGCAGGCGATCATAGATCTGCCGATCCGGTCTGACGTCTTCCTCTACGTTTTCCTGCCAACGTTGCTTTTTCAAGCGACCCTCGGCATGAACCTGCGCAGGATGCTGGATGACTGGATGCCCATCCTGATGATGGCCGTTGTGGCAGTGATTGTGGCGACACTTTCCATTGGCTATGCGCTTAGTTGGGTAAGTACGCTGCCGCTAGCCGCCTGTCTGTTGATTGGTGCTATTGTATCGACAACTGATCCCTCAGCGGTTGTCAGTATTTTTCGGTCGATCTCGGCACCGCGCAGGTTGTCGCGAATAATCGAGGGCGAAAGCCTTCTTAACGATGCTGCTGCGATTGCTCTTTTCGGACTGTTCATGAGCTTTGTCATGCTCGGGAGACCCAATCCACTGCTAAGTGAAGCCGTGGGGCAATTTCCGCTGTTAATCGCAGGTGGAGTTCTCACCGGTTGGCTCATGGCGCGCATGGCGGTTTGGCTGATGGTTTTCGTAGGCCGCTGGGAAATGGCGCAGATTTCAATATCCGTGTCTCTGCCGTACCTCGCCTATATCGTTGCAGAACAAAGCGTCGGGGCTTCGGGTGTCATCGCGGTGGTGGCTGCAGGTCTTACGCTCAACCTCACAGGCCCCGGTCGTCTGTCACCGGCCGCCTGGACAAATCTTCAAGAAGTTTGGGACCTTCTGGCACATTGGGCCGGAGCGCTGATCTTTATTCTTGCAGCACTACTGATCCCGAGATTGTTAGAGGGGGTGCGGCCGTCTGATTTTGGCCTGTTGGCTGTAGTGGTTCTTGCCGCAACATTTGCACGGGCAGCGCTTCTGTTCGGGTTGTTGCCATTGCTCACGACAATAGGTCTGTCGCCAGTTGTTGAGCGCCCCTATCGCACCGCGATGCTGTGGGGTGGGCTGCGGGGTGCCGTAACCCTGGCGCTTGCGCTGGCAGTCACCGAAAGCACGCATATCCCACTTGAGACCAAGCGTCTGGTCGGCATTCTGGCGACTGGCTTTACGTTGTTTACACTGATTGTTCAGGGAACAACCTTGCGCACGGTGATAACAAAACTGGGGCTCGACAAGCTCTCTCCGCTTGATACCGCCCTTTCGCGGCAGGTGGTCGCGGTCGCCTTGCAATCCGTACGCGAGGACGTGTCCCGCACAGCAGAAAACTATAACCTGACCCACGATATCGTCAGAAACGAAGCCAAACAGTTTAGCGAACGCCTGGACGAGGCAGTAAAGGCCGCCGAGGACAGCGCGCAGATCCTTGATCGTGACCGGGTCACTCTTGGCCTTATTGCGCTGGCGGGTGCAGAGCGGGATTCCGTCTTGGCCCGGATGCGGGAACGCACGATGTCATCGGTGCTGAGTGAGAAGATTTTGTCCGACGCGGATCGGCTTATAGAAGGCGCGCGGACCGGCGGGCGGATCGGTTATCAGCGCGCATCAAATCGGTCGGTCGATTACGGCAGATCTTTTCGGATCGCCGTGTTTCTGCACAACCGGCTTCGCATTTCGTTCCTACTCACGCGTATTACGACGGATCGGTTCGAAAGATTGCTCATGCAACGCCTGATCCTGCAGGACCTCGACGGATTCGTCCGTGGCCGCATCCGCCGGATCCACGGCCGCCGGGTTGCGGAATTGCTTGATGACTTGTTGGCGCGCAGATCCGAGGCGGTTGAGACAGCGCTGGACGGTCTGCGACTGCAATTTCCTGGCTATGCCGAAAAGTTGGAGCGGCGGTTCATCCGACGAACGGCGTTGCGACTGGAAGAGCGTGAATACGCGGTCATGCGCGAGGACGGCCTGGTGGGCGAAGAACTCTATTCAGTGTTGATGCAGGAAGTGGCAGCACGACGTGCTTTATCTGAAGGGCGTCCAGTACTGGACATTACTCTTAAAGGACGGGATTTGGTCCGGCAGTTCCCACTATTTTCCGATCTCGACAAGTCTTCACTCAGGAAACTCAGCCGGGCGTTGCGTGCCCGATATGTCAACTCGGGTGATACCATCATCTCCAAAGACGAACTCGCCCAGAGTGTATACTTCATTGCTTCGGGGGCGGTGGAAGTGGAACTCGGCAGGCACACCACGCGGCTGGGTCGTGGCGAAATGTTCGGGCAATTGGCTATGTTATTGAAACGGCCCCGTCGCGTTAACGTGCGGGCGTTGGCACCGTCGACGCTGCTTATGCTCGACGAGACAAGTTTCCGGCGCTTGCTGCTGCGAAGCAAAGCCATGCGAAACTCTGTCAAGATGAGCGCTGATAAACGCATGATCGACCCTGCAGTGTTGGATCTGGATGAGCCGTAGAATCCTCTGAAGCAGGGGCCATTTCTTGAGAAATCGTCAATTGGAAAGGAGCCGCGAAAACACTAGTGCTGTCTCATAGGCCCCAATCGGGTTCTGCTTTAGTGCGGCTGTATGAAAATTATGGGTACGCGTTCTGTGACAGATCCGGCCCATAGCGGGCATCCAAGCTTCACCGCCGTTCGACCCTGTCACTGGCATCGCCCTAAATCCGGCCCGTATTTGAAAGAGGGCCCAGTGGGTTAGGCGTTTAGACTTCCAAATCGAACAGTTTAGTTTGCTCCAGTGCCGCAATTGGCTTTGTTGCTGTCGTCAGGAGCAGATTTCCGTCTCAAATCATGGGTGTAGTCGCGAACGACCAGGAGCCTGCGCACGGCGATGTTCGGGAAGGTTCCGCCATTCGGTCACGGCATTTTCGTCTTCGAAATAGCCAATGGCCTCATATCTTCCAGGCGTGCTGGGGCTTTCAAAACGTTCGATTGAAATAAAGCCTCCTATGCCCTTCTGGTGATTTCGAAGTTCAGAGGATGTTTCCGTGTAGTCGTCAATTTCACCCGCTTCAACGTTGAACTCGAATAACATAACAATCATAAGCTCTGCCCTTTTCAGCATTGTTGCACGGTGATTACTATCGAAATTTCAGGCTGGTTGTTTCGGTGCGGATCGAAGTTTTGACTACAGCTACCCGCGCCCTTCCCCATGGGCAGTTCACGGGGCAGTTAAGTAAGTATATTCGCCGAAATCACTTGCTGTGCGCAGTCTGGCTATCCGCAGGAGCCTGCGCCCGGTCGAACATACCATAATCTCGGATCACACTGGCGACACGCAGGCGATAATCATCGAAGACTCCGTCACGCCCTTTCGTCTGCGCCCCTCTATGGGCGGCAAGGTTGCGCCAGCGTGTGATTGCATCCTCATCCTCGAAGAAGGACAAAGACAGAATCTTGCGCGGATCAGTCAGGCTCTGAAACCGCTCTACCGAGATAAAGCCATCAATCTCTTCGAGCATCGGGCGCATCTCGGCCGCGATTTTGAGGTAGTCACCTTTACTGGCGTCCTCTGGTTTAACTTCGAAAATTACCGCGATCATTGTTGCTGTCCCATCCCGTGAGGTGGCGAAACAAGCTTCAAGAAGGTCCGGTCTTCGCGAAGCAGGAATTTCTCCTTTTGGGCGAATTCGTAGTTTTCGCGTCCGAGCGGATCATCCGCCAGACGGGCGCGGTATTCCTCGTAACCGGCAAGGCTCTTAACGTTATATATACCGTAGGCAAGAGTAGAAGACCCCTCGTGTGGTGCGTAATAACCGATCAGATCGGCGCCGCATCGCGGGATCGCCTGCCCCCAATTGCGAGCGTATTCCTCGAATAGTGCCTTCTTTGTAGGGTCAATATGGTAACGGATAACACAGGTCAGCATGACAGTTTCCTTTTCGTGTGCTTTCTCGTGTTCTAAACATTTGCCTCACAAGAATGCTTCGATTATGGTCGAACTATGAAAGAAGGCCCCGACATTGCCCACATCGCCGCCTTGATTGGCGATCCCGCCCGGGCCAACATGCTGACTGCACTTATGAGCGGCAAAGCCCTCACGGTCAGCGAATTGGCAGAAGAAGCCGGAGTGACCATCCAGACGGCCAGTTCACATTTGTCCAAACTTGATGGAGGCGGCTTGCTGCGGCCCCGTAAGCAAGGGCGGCACAAGTATTTCGAACTCGCCAATGACGAGGTGGCGCAAGTGCTGGAGGGTCTGATGGGACTTGCGGCGGGGTCCGGCTATTTGCGTAAGCGGACAGGGCCCAAAGACGCAGAGTTGCGTAAAGCGCGTGTTTGCTACAATCACCTGGCCGGAGATATGGGCACACAGATGTTCGACAGGCTAGTGGCGCAGGGACATCTCAATTTGAATGGCGAAGAGCTAGAGCTCACCAAAACGGGCACCACCTTTGCCAGAGATTTCGAAATCGACATTGAGGCTTTGTGCAAAGCGCGAGCGCCGGTCTGTCTGGAATGTCTGGACTGGAGCGAACGCAGGTCGCATCTGGCCGGTAGCCTCGGACGGGCATTTCTAAGCCGTTTCGAGGAACTATCCTGGGCGAAACGAGATCAAAAGACCCGCGTCGTAACGTTTTCGCGCAATGGAGCTGAAGCGTTCAACAAGCTCTTTGGTCTGGACTGAAAACCGGTTCGCTTTTCAAAATTGGACGGTGCAGCGATCAATTAGGATCGACAGCGTGAATTCATCATTAATATCTGCGGCACGCTAGTCCATCGCGGGAACCTTCGTCGCTCCGCAGAAAACCTTGATACGCGCACAGAAATTCCGGCGTTTATGCCTGCTGCGCGACGCGCCAAACCTGCCCTTCGCTGCGGAAACACATTCCTATACGAGCCGTATCTGTCGAGTTTTTTGGACTTTTGCCTAGCGTCGCATTGAGAATAGACACGCAGTTGGCAACAATTCTACATGATGGGATGACCTCATCTGATTCCGCGTCTCAATCAACGGATCGCATCCTTGCAGGCGTTTCGCTGATGCTTGGATTTTGCCTGACTGCTCCTTTGCTGGATGTAGCTGCGAAATTAGCATCAGACAGTGTTCCTGTTGGGCAGATAACAGCTGCTCGCTTTATTTTTCAATGCGCGTTGATGGCGCCATTTTTCTGGGTAATGGGATTGTCGTTGCGAGTGGCGCGAAGTGAATTGCTGGTTCTCATATTCCGTTCTTTGCTTTTGCTGTTCGCGACATTTTGCTTCATTTCGGCGATCCGTGTAATGCCACTAGCCGATGCGTTGGCAATCGTTTTTGTCGCCCCGTTCATCGTCCTTTTGGTCGGCAAGTTTTATCTTGGCGAAGATGTTGGTCCTCGCCGTGTCGGGGCGGCTCTTGTGGGGTTTATTGGGGTATTGTTCGTCATCCAACCCAGTTTCGCGGCCTTCGGCGCGGTTGCAATAATTCCTCTTGGCACGGCCGTTGCCTTTGCTTTCTACATCCTTGTGACGCGGGGATTGTCGCGTCGGATGCACCCTGTGGCCCTGCAATTCCACACTGGCCTGATTGCCAGCCTGTTTTGCGTTCCAATCCTTGTGGTCGCACAAGGTACGGGCTCTGAGCTTTTCGATCCCGTTTGGCCGTCAGACATCGCGTGGTTGTGGCTACTGGGAGCCGGTTTTTTTGCGACCGTGAGCCATATGATGATGACCTATGCGCTTTCGTTTGCACCATCAGCCACATTGGCCCCATTGCAGTACTTTGAGCTGCCGGTAGCGGCCCTGTTCGGTTATCTTGTCTTCGGTGATTTTCCGAACACGCTAAGCCTGATTGGTATTGCCATCATCATTAGTGCAGGGCTGTATATGATCCATCGCGAAAGGGTCGTTGCCAAACAATTGGTCACAGAGCGCGCAGCGCCGCCAATCTAGGACGACACGCGCGCGGCCCTTAAATGACCTTGGTGTATCGAGCGGTACCTGTCAGGCCTCCGTCTGTGCTCAACGCGTTTCCCACATATGTGTCTCGTGCTCGGGTCGTCTTTTCATTCAGCCATGTCGGAAGCAGTGAATTCACACTCGCTACTTCCCAAGTAAAATACCTTCGACAATAAACTTATCAGGCATGGAATCTGACCAGTGGGCGCTACCCTGGGCGGCTTTTGAACATCAGCTTTGGCCGAAGGAATACCGAAGTGGCAAACCTTCTTGATCCGTTTCAATTGAAACACCTGGCATTGCGCAACCGTATCGTAAGCACATCCCATGCACCGAACTTTGTCGAAGAAGGCCATCCCAGAGACCGTTACAGATTGTATCACGAGGAAAAGGCCAAAGGCGGTGTGGCCCTGACCATGGTTGGAGGATCGACCAATATTGCGCCTGACAGCCCATCGGTGTTTGGCCAGCTCTATGCCGGCGATGACAGTATCATTCCATGGTTCCGGAAACTGACGGATGGCGTTCACGAACATGGTGCAGCCATCATGTGTCAGATCACCCATATGGGGCGCCGCACAGCCTGGGATGATGGGCATTGGCTACCGGTATTGGCTCCGTCCCGTGTCCGCGAACGCGCTCACCGCGCAATTCCAAAAGCAATGGAACAAGAAGACATCGACCGCGTTATTAGCGATTTCGCAGCTGCTGCGCGTCGCTGTCAGATGGGCGGGTTCGACGGAATCGAGCTTCTGTCGCATTCGCACCTTCTGGGTCAATTCCTGTCCCCTCTGACCAACCAGCGCGATGATGACTATGGAGGGGCGTTAGAAAACCGCATGCGCCTGACCCTACAAGTGCTTGACGCGGTGCGTACCGAAGTCGGCCCCGAGTTCATCCTATCGATGCGCATGACCGGCGATGAACTGAAAGAAGGTGGATTGAACGCCGAAGAATGCATTGCCGCCGCCCGGATACTGGAACGCTCCGGCCAAGTCGACCTGCTCAACATCCTCGCCGGCGCGCCCTACGATGATCTGGGTTTGGCCGGTTGGGTGCGCCCAATGGGGCTGCCCGCAGCCCCGCATATCACCGTGGCCGGACGCATCCGTGATACCGTCGATCTGCCGATACTGCACGCTGGTGGTATTGCGGATATTGCCACGGCCCGCCACGCCGTCTCTGGCGGCCATGTTGATCTGGTGGGCATGACTCGCGCACAGATGGCCGATCCGCATTTGGTGGAAAAACTCGCACGTGGCGAGGAAGAGCGCATCCGCCCCTGTGTCGGCTTGGGCTACTGCGTTGATCGGGTCAATCAGGGCAAACCTGCCGTGTGCGGACACAATGCCGCCACGGGACGAGAGCAGACCTTGCCTCATGTCATCACCCGTAGCGATACTCGCAAGAAAGTGGTTGTCGTCGGCGGTGGGCCCGGCGGGTTAGAGGCCGCGCGGGTCTGCGCCTTGCGAGGTCACGAGGTCGTGCTGCTCGAGGCTTCGGATCGGCTGGGCGGGCAGTTGGTTCTGGCCGCCAAGGGGATGACACGCAGGCAGGTTTGGGGCGTTGGTGATTGGTTGATTTCCGAAGTGGTCGTGCTTGGGGTCGATATCCGCTTGAATACCTGTGCCGAATCCGATGACGTGTTGTCCGAAGCCCCCGACTTGGTAATCATTGCGACAGGCGGCTGGCCCGACACCTTAACCATCCCTGGCGGTGAACTGGCGATTTCCAGTTGGGAAGTGTTGTCTGGTGAGGCACGTGTGTCAGGTGAGGTGCTGTTATTTGACGATATCGGCGATCACCCTGCCGCCGTGACGGCTGACTTGCTGGCAGGCACCGGTTGTAACGTTAATCTTGTTACTCCAGACCGGTCCCTTCTACATGACCTTGGCCCAACAACCTCTGCTGTCGCATTGCGCGATCTGGCTGCCAACGGAGTTACCTTCACCTGCCTGCAGGAGCTCGCTTCTCTCGCCCGCGAAGGCAACCGTGTTCGCGCAAGGCTGCGTCATGCGTTGACCGGTAACGTCACTGAGCGCCTTGTTGATCATGTGGTCGTCGAACATGGTCTGTCCCCAATGGCCGAACTCTATAACGACCTGAAACCAGCTTCACGCAACCTTGGGCAGGTTGATCACAAGGCGCTCATTGGCGGCACGTTTCCATTCGTTGACATCAATCGAAGCGGTCAATTCTATTTGGCTCGAATTGGCGACGCAGTTACAAGCCGAAATATGCACGCCGCAATTCTCGATGCCTTAAGGGTCTGTGCTCCAGTCTGAAAAACCATACTCCTCTGCCGATCAAAGATGGGCGCGGATTGTCTGTACAGGCGCAGCTTGCGACAGAAGAGCACGCACTTTCACAGGTATCCAGCGGCCCTTTCCTGCTGTTGAGTTCTAATGCTGCTGTCGCAGATTGCTTTCAGTGTAGCCTTGGAGAATTGTTAGAAAAATTTGGATAAGCACTTTGCCGCGACCCAAAGCCCAGTTCCAAAACTAAGATGTGCAAAGACGCTCTTGAGCCGCGCAGTTCGTGGGTCGGGCGTCAACCGTGCCGCCAACCCAGCTCCCATGCCCGGTTGAAGGATCAGAAAGGGCGCGAGCACTGTAAATACTCCAAATGTAATCGCAGGCAGCAGGCTCGGCGTTTCAAGCCAGCTCCGACCGACTACGACCAGAAAGCCCAGCGCAAACACGACTCCCGTCAGATAATGTGCACTCCAACCCAACAAACGCTCCGCTGGAACAGGGTCGCTGGCCATGATGTGCCTATGAACAACCTGCCCCCGCGCGACATGGCCAAGCCAACGGCCCACCATCGCGTAGTTGAGTGACTGTTGAGAGAAAATCAGCTTCTGAGAAAGGGCAATCAAATCCATGAAGGCTGTTGCGCCGACGCCGATCAGAACCGCGCTGTAGAAAATTTCTGTTGTCATGCAGGTATCGACCTTAATTTTAGTTGATGTTTTGCAGTGGAGGGGCAACATGCAACTTCAAGTCCACTTGAGGTCAAGGCCATGCTCGACATTTCCGAACTCTCTCGCGAAAGCGGATTTTCACCATCAAAACTCCGCTATTATGAAGAGGTTGGCCTGATCCGGTCGGTGGGTAGACGGGGATTGAAACGTCTCTATGAGGATGAGGTGAAGACGCGAATATCCCTCATTTCTCTGGCACAAACCGCCGGGTTTTCACTCGGCGAAATCAAAGAGACGATAGGGTCAGAAGGCAGGCCCGAACTGGATCGTACGGTTCTGGCAGCAAAGGCGGATGAAATTGACGTGAAAATCAAGGAACTGAAGGCCTTACGGGACGGCCTTCGCCATGTCATGAATTGCACCGCCGAAAACCATCTGGATTGCCCTCGGTTTCAGCGCATCATCCGTGTTGCGCTGACGAAGAAGCAGGTCGAAGCGAAACGTTCCAAAATGTATCTCGGCAAAAGGTAAAGGAATTGTGTTTGGACCCCGTTCCTCCACTTTGGGGCTATTGATGATTTAAGATACTGGAACACTGCCGCCCGGGCTTCACGCTTTCATGGTGTTCAGCGCGGAAATTCGTTGAAGGGGCAGACATCGTCCTCAAACGGAACATGGCGTCTCCGGAACGATGTTCCCTCGACGATCTCGGGGCGACTGATCCGATCCATGCGAAAATGCCGGAAGTCCTCACGACTGGGGTCCCAGGCTACGAGATACCAGAGCGGCGGTAAAATAAGCATAGCTTGCGGTTCCACTTCGCGGCTCGTTTCCGCGCCCTTTGCGTCCCGGTAGCCGAAGCGCAGGTTTTGCCGTTGCAGAAACGCGGTTTCGAAGGCAGGCAAAAGCGCAGCGTCAATACTTCCCATGTCCGAGATGTCCTGTTTGGGCGAAAGTTGTCCGACATGCAGACAGTCAAGAAACCTGCGCAGATCCCGCACCTTGTCGGACGGAAGGGCCTTCTCGATCTTGGCAAGTCCCGCGTCGGCGAGGCCCGAGAAGGGAAGGCTGCGCGCCGCACGCATTGCTGCGACACTGATGAGCAGAGCAAACACCTCTGCGACCGAAAGACGGGCGGTGGTCTGCACGGATTGCGGATCAAGTTGCACGCCCCCGCCACGCCCACATTCGGAATGGATAACAAAACCCTGGTCGCGCAACGCACCGATATCGCGCAATACGGTTCGTCTGGATGCACCGACCTGACAGGCCAGTTCATCTACCGTTGCTGTTCCGTTACGGCGAAGGGTGCGCACGATGGCATCATGTCGGAGACGGATGTTCATTTATTCACCTTAACACTTATAGTGACAAATTTTGTCACCATAGCGTTCTAAGTCGATCTCGGACCACTCAGCAAGGAGAATGACTATGACGTCCCGAGATCAGAATACACCCGTCAGCAAATTGCCGATCATCGTTAATCCACCACATCTGTATGATCCCACGCCAAACGGCTATAGCACGGCAGTAATCTCTCCTGCTGCAGGGCGGCTGGCCTTTGTTTCAGGGCAGGGCGGACAAGATCAAACCGGCAACCTATCACCCGAGTTCGGCAATCAGGTCGAACAGGCCTATGCCAATCTGGCTGTGGTCCTCGACGCGCTCGGCGCTCTCCCTCGGCACGTTGTTAAGTTAACCGTGTTCGTGGTCGACCACGATATGTCGAAGCTGGGTGTGCTGACAGAAAATGTAGTGCGGATGTTTGGCGATACATTGCCCGCGCAAACGCTGGTCCCTGTACCAAAACTCGCGATCGACCCCATGCTCTTCGAGGTCGAGGCCGTCGTGCATTTGGATTGAGCGCTCGATTGCGGCGGCGACTTGCCGCCGCGATCACAAACGATACCTCACTCGAGAAGTGGAAGCTGACGTGCGCAAACTGAGCAGCATCGGTTGCTATGGCCTCCCTGCTTTCATTGAAGCAAGCTTGGCACCCATGCCTTAAACTACATAGCTTTCGTGGTCGCCTCACACACAACACCCGTGTTTCCGACACCGACCGGGGCATGTTTTCGTTCGGAAATTGCCTCACGCGAAGATCGGCCCGAATTTGTCATCGATGCACTAAAAACGACGGCAGCTCAGTTGCACGCCGGCGTTGCGACCCGAATGCCCCGCCCCGCACGCCGCGGTATCAATTCGCCTGACAATCTGCAGATGAAGTTGTCCGGCCCGCCCAAATGGCAGGCCGGACAAAGTGAATGGTTCTACTTAGTCGTACAGAACGGCTGAGATCTTTGGGTCGTCAATGTTCGAGGCGTCGTAATAGTAGAAGCCGGTGTCGATTAGACCTGGAACCTCTTCCCCGTTCAAAGCTGCGACTGCTGCCTTCACCGTCTCATAGCCGATGCCCACCGGGTTTTGCGTGATCGCACCTGCCATCAGGCCGCTTTTGATTGCGTCTTTCTGCGCTTTGCCGCTGTCATAGCCGATGATTACCAGGCCTTCGGTACCCAACTCCTGAACGCCATTCACAACACCGATAGCTGAGCCTTCGTTGGTGCCGAAGATGCCATTCAGATCTGGGTTCGCCGTCAGGATCGCCTTGGTGACTTCGGTCGATTTCAGATGGTCACCCTGGCCATACTGAACCGTGACAACTTCGATATCCGGGTACTTCTCAGCCATGCGATTGACGAAGCCATCGCGGCGATCAATACCGGTGCGGCTGGTCTGATCATGCGCGACAACAGCGACTTTGCCTTTGCCACCAATTTTCTCTGCCATCTTGTCGGCTGCGAGCCCGGCTGCCGCCAGGTTATCCGTTGTCGCGGTTGAAAGCGGAATGTCACTGTCAACGCCGCTGTCGAAAGCGATAATCGGAATGCCCTTTTCGTTGGCCTGCTTCAAAAGCGGGATTGCGGCTTGGCTATCCAAAGCGGCAAAACCAATGGCTTTGGGGTTGTTGGCCAAAGCGGCAGCCAGCATGTCGATCTGGCGGTCAACCATGGTCTCATTGTCTGGGCCTTCGAAGGTGATGGTGACATCAAATTCGTCAGCCGCCTGTTCCGCACCAGACTTTACCGCCTGCCAGAACTGGTGCTGGAAACCTTTCGAAACCAGTGGGATGTAAACTTCTTCGGCTGCCGCCATCGAGGCGGGTCCTGCCAGGGTGGCTGCACTCAGCGCCCCCAGAATGAAACGACGTGAAAACATGTTTTTCTCCTCCAGTTGGTCGTTTTGATTATTGATTTAGTTGCTTGTTCATCCGGATTTCTTGCGCCGTGCCATATCGGCATAGACGGCCAGGATGATGAT
Source organism: Ruegeria sp. BI12 (assembly GCF_056537985.1). Classification (NCBI taxonomy): domain Bacteria; kingdom Pseudomonadati; phylum Pseudomonadota; class Alphaproteobacteria; order Rhodobacterales; family Roseobacteraceae; genus Ruegeria; species Ruegeria sp. BI12. The sequence continues at coordinate 1,131,465 of NZ_JBQFSL010000002.1, forward strand.
TGCCCCTGTCACAACGGTCTGCCACTCCTGCGCGACGGACAGCACGCGCAAACCGTTGGTCAGCACGGCCATAATCAAGGCACCAATGAGCGTACCCAGAATCGTCCCGCGCCCGCCGGACAGAGAAGTACCTCCGATCACCACGGCGGCGATCGCCTCCAATTCGTATCCAAGTCCCAATGCCGGTTGCGCGGAATTCAGACGCGAGGCGATCAAGATGCCGGCGATGCCGCAGATCGCGCCGGCGAGCGCGTAAATGCGCATCTTCCACATGTCGGTGTTTACGCCGGACAGACGCACTGCTTCCTCATTGGAGCCAAGCGCAAAGGTGTACCGGCCCAGAACCGTGCGCCCCAGAATGTATGAGGCTGCGATAGCCACAAGGAACAGGATCAGAACACCATTGGGGATGGGCAGAGACGGAAAAACCTCTCCGATCAGTGACCCGCGCGAAATCAGGTCGAAACCCGGCGTATCGTTGAAGTAGATTGGCCGCGTTCCCGAGATAACCAGCGAAAGACCTTTGAGGATCAACATCATCCCCAGCGTGGCGATAAAGGGTGGGATTTTCATTTTGGCAACGAATGTGCCTGAGCAAAGTCCGCAGAAGGCCCCTGCGGCTATGGCTGCAGCAACGCCCAGCAGCAAGGGCATCCCGAGATATGTCAACACCACACCGGCGATCACTGCGCAGAAGGTCATCAATGTCCCAACCGACAGATCAATGCCACCCGTAATGATAACCAGCGTCGCGGCGACGGCCAGAACGCCGTTAACTGATGTCGCCTGAAGAATGGCGATCATGTTCGACGTCTGCATGAAGTTGGGTGAAGCAATGGAAAAACCGATTAGCAGAATGATCAAACTGGCAAAGGCCAACAGCTTTTGATACGCGCCGCTGTCCGCAAGGCCCGATAGTGGCTTTTTCTTTTCGATGTCGGTTGCTGTGGTCATTGGACTGTCCCTGTTACCTGCATCGCAGCCACGCGTTGCGTGGCCAGATGCATGATGTCTTCTTGTGTGGTGTCTTTGCCGCCCGGCAGAATTCCGGTCAGTCGCCCTTCGCACATCACGGCGATACGATGGCTAAGACGCATGATCTCGGGCAGTTCAGACGAAATCACGATGATCGTCTTGCCCTGCCCCGCTAGGTCTTCCAGCAGTTTGTAAATCTCGGATTTCGCGCCGACGTCGATGCCGCGTGTGGGCTCGTCGAAAATCAGAATATCGCAGTCACGTAGCAGCCATTTGGCGATGACAACCTTCTGCTGGTTGCCGCCTGACAGAAGGCGAACCTCTTGCACATCCGATGGCGTTCTAATGCCCAATTGCTGGATGTAGCTTTTCGCGGTGTCGCTGATTTCGCCATCATGCAGAACCCCGCCTGCGCCTGTGAACAGATCCATCGAGGCAAGTGCAATATTGTCGCGAACGTTCATACCAGTGGCGAGGCCGAAATGCTTTCGGTCCTCCGAAAGGTATCCGATCCCCGCTTTGACGGCATCGGTGGGTGATTTGATCGACACCACCTGACCATGTACCCGGATCTCTCCGCTATCTCTGGTGTCAGCTCCAAAGATGGCGCGCGCGACCTCGGTGCGCCCCGCACCCATGAGACCGGCGAAGCCCAGAATTTCGCCCTTTTGGACCGAGAAACTGACGTCCTGAATTTCGTTGCTCCGGCTCAACCCGGTGACCTGCAGAGACATCTCAGCATCGCCCAGATCGGGCACCTCAAGCGGTTCTTCCTTGACCTCGCGGCCCACCATCATGGCGATGATCTGGCTGATCGGGGTTTCAGAAGCCCCTACCGTTCCGACATATTCCCCATCGCGCATGACTGTCACGCGATCTGAGATCTGCTTGAGCTCGTCCATCTTGTGGCTGATGTAAACGATACCCACGCCCTCGGCCTTGAGGCGACGGATGATCACGAACAGCTCGGCAATCTCTGCGTCATTCAAGGCCGCCGTGGGCTCGTCCATGATCAGCACTTTGGATCGGAACGACAGTGCCTTGGCGATCTCGACCATTTGCTGTTTTGCGATGGTCAGACTGCCAACCAACGCCTTGGGATCAAGGCTGAGGTTCATCGAAGCAAAGATTTCGGTGGTCTGCGTATTCAGCGCCGCCTCGTCCAATCGACCAAAGCTCTTGCGCGGTTCGCGCCCAATAAAAATGTTCTGAGCGACGGTCAGATCGTTCATCAGGCTCAACTCCTGATGAATGATCCCGATGCCCAGATCCTGCGCTTCACGGGGGGTTGTCGGGCTGACTTCACGCCCTTCAATCTTCAGCGTTCCACCATCGCGCTGATAGATACCCGACAGGATCTTCATCAACGTGCTTTTCCCAGCCCCGTTCTCACCCATCAGCGCGTGAACTTCGCCCGGTTCAAGATCGAACTGCACGGATTTCAGCGCGTGCACGCCAGGGAAGAACTTATCAATCCCCGTCATTTCGACCAATTTATTCATTTTCCCTCCCATGTGCCCCTCTCCCTTGGGCCCAACGCGATTACATCACCGCGCCGATTTGCCAGGGGACGAATTCAACGCCCCCAAAGCCAAGTTCCTCGCTTTTGGTTTTTTGCCCCGACGCAACGCGGATGAGCATTTCGAACAGCTCTTCGCCCTTTGCCTCTATGCTGATCCCGTCAGTCACGATGTCACCGCAGTTCAGGTCCATGTCGTCGGCCATGCGGGCATACATCTCGGAGTTTGTGGCCAGCTTGATACAGGGCGTCGGCTGATATCCGGACACCGATCCGCGCCCGGTCGTAAACACGATCAGGTTCGCGCCCGAGGCCACTTGTCCGGTCACCGAACACGGATCAAACCCGGGGCTATCCATGAAAACGAACCCGTGCTTCTCGACCATTTCACCGAATTTGTAGACGTCGCGCAGAGTTGCGGTGCCTCCTTTGGCAACAGCACCCAGCGATTTTTCCAGAATGGTAGTCAACCCGCCGCGCTTGTTGCCGGGGCTTGGGTTGTTATCCATCTCACCGCCGTTGCGGGCGGTGTAATCCTCCCACCAGTGAATGCGTTCGATCAGCTTTTCGCCAACTTCGACCGTTTCGGCCCGCCGGGTCAGCAAGTGCTCTGCCCCGTAGATTTCCGAGGTTTCCGAAAGGATCGTCGTGCCCCCGTGGCGCACCAGCAGATCCGAAGCAAACCCCAGCGCGGGGTTGGCAGTGATCCCCGAATACCCATCCGAGCCGCCGCATTGCATGCCGACCGTAATGGCACTGATCGGAGCGGGGGCGCGTTCAGCCTGATTAGCCAACTCCGCGATGCCGCGCAGCTCTTCCAGCCCGCGTTCAATGGTACGCCGCGTTCCGCCCTCGTTCTGAATGGTCATGTAGCGCAGGGCACCGTCAGCGCGGATTGGACGACCGCCAACAAGGTCTGCGACCTGCATGACCTCACACCCCAGACCAATCAGCAGGATACCCCCGAAATTCGGATGCTGTGCGTACCCGGACAGGGTGCGGAACAGGGTGGCATAACCCTCATCCTTGCTGGACATTCCGCAGCCGGTCCCATGCACAATCGGAACCACCCCGTCCACATTCGGAAAGCTGTCCAGCAGCCCGGATTTTTCCGCCGCCTCAGCAATGAAACGCGCCACGGACCCCGAACAATTCACGGTGGTCAGAATTCCGATGTAGTTTCGGGTTCCCACTTTGCCGTCGGTGCGGTGGTAGCCATCGAATGTCCGCTCTTCGTTCAGAGCTGGCAGTGGCGCGTTCGCGCTGGCATGTGCATAGTCTTGCTGATGCGCACCCATACCGAGGTTGTGCACGTGGATATGTTCGCCCGGTGCGATGTCGCATTTGGCCTGCCCGATGATCTGGCCGTACCGGATGACATTCTCACCGACGGGAATTGGTTCCACGGCAATCTTGTGACCTCTCGCCACTGATGCGGCAAGCGGCACAGGCACAGACGCGGGCTGCTCTCCTGCCTCCAAGTCACGCAGCGCAATGACAATATTGTCCTGCGGGTTGAGCTTCACGACGTCACGCGCCGCGCCTTTCAAAACATTTATGCCGCTATGTGCTTGCATCACTTCCCCGCTTGCTTGGCCAATGTTGCTAAGTTCAAAATCGCCACTTGTCAACTAACATGTTAGAATGCTAAATTGCCGAGCATGAGCAAACACCATGATATTGACGCCGCGCTGCTGCCCGAGATCACGACTATCGAAGGGCCGCTGACACAACGGGTACACCACTCTTTGAAGCAGGCGATTCTGTCGCTTGATTTCCCGCCCGGAGCAAATCTCCGGAAGGCTCCTGTGTGCGAACGATTGGGCGTTTCTCGTGCACCCGTTGCAGACGCTATCGCGCGCTTGGCCTCCGAAGGGTTGGTGGATGTAGTGCCGCAATCCGGTACCCGAGTGTCTTACTTTTCGATGGACGAGATCCGCGAAGGTGTCTTCCTGCGCGAAGCGCTTGAACTCGCAACTGTCGCCAAAGTCGCGCGCGATCTGACCGACGATCAGCGCAAGCGGTTGAGCCGCAACATGCGCCTGCAGGAACTGCTAATCGAAGATGAAGATATTCCTGGCTTTTACCAGGCCGATGAAGAGTTCCACGGCCTGCTGATGGAATTCACGGGCTTCCGCCGCCTTGCGGATGTCGCCCAAACCGTTTCATTGCAGGTTAGCCGCGCCCGCATGCTTTTGCTTCCCACCCCAGGTCGGATAGCCGAGACACTGGCGGAGCATAGGGCCATTTTCGAGGCAATCAGCAATCGCGACGAACAGGCTGCCCAGGACGCCATGCGCACCCACCTTGGGCAGTTGATGCCGCGCATCGAACAGCTGGAACAGGAAAAGCCCCATCTGTTCAACCTCACACCACAGCTGAATAGCGAGGCAGGATGACCGTTTCCAAGACAGAATTACTGAACAACCGTACCACACGGCCTGTTCCCCTGACCCGCATGGGTTTTGGCGGCGCGCCGTTGGGCAACCTGTATCGCAAAGTCTCGGACGAGGACGCACAGGCGGCACTTCAGGCCGCCTATGACGCAGGCATTCGGTTTTTTGACACCGCGCCGCAATATGGGCTTGGCAGGTCAGAGCATCGGTTTGGACAGGCGATTGGCCGGTTCGGTCGTGAGAACATTCAGCTTTCGACCAAGATCGGGCGCCTACTACTGGATTGCGAACCGAATGAAGTGACACCCGAAGCCTTCGTCGACGTACCGCAAAAACGGATCGTGTTCGACTATACCTATGACGGGGTCATGCGGTCTTATGAGGCCAGCCGCGACAGGATCGGTGTGGCCAACTCTGACATTCTTTTGGTGCACGACGTCTGTGTCTTCAGCCAGGGCAGCCAGGAAATGTCTGACGCCAAGGTGCGCGAGCTTTTTGACGGCGGGGGATACAAAGCGCTGACGGAATTGCGCGATGCAGGCGAAATCGCCGCAATCGGTGCTGGCGTAAACGAATGGCAGGTTTGCGAAAAGCTTCTTGGGCTGGGGGATTTCGACGGGTTCCTGCTAGCTGGACGCTATACCCTGCTGGAGCAGGAAGCGCTCGACAGTTTCCTGCCGCTATGTGAGCAGCGCGATGTCGGAATTATTCTCGGAGGGCCTTACAATTCAGGCATTCTCGCAACCGGAGCAGTTCCTGGTGCCAAGTACAATTATACAGATGCGCCGGAAGACATTCTGGACCGGGTCCGTAAGATCGAGGCCGTTTGCACGGCACACAACACTCCGTTGATCGCTGCAGCGCTGCAATTTGTTCTGGGTCATCCCTGCGTCAAAACGGTAGTTCCCGGAGCCGTCAACGCAGCAGAAGTCCAGTCCAATGTGGCCTTGATGGAGCGTGACATTCCCCCGGGGCTGTGGTCGGATCTGCGATCCGAAGGTCTGATCCGACCGGACGCGCCCCAGCCAAGCGAGGCTGCAGATGCTGCGTAACATCGACCCGATCCTGTCGCCGGAGCTTCTGTATACTCTCAGGGCCATGGGCCATGGGGATGAAATCGTTATTGCAGACGCGAATTTCCCGGGTTCCAGCAGCGGGCCGGACTGCATCCGGGCGGATGGATCTTCGGCCAATGAAGTGTTGCAAGCTGTGTTGTCCGTGATGCCCCTGGACACCTTCGTGCCTGATCCCGCGTTGACTATGCAGGTTGTTGGCAACCCGGAGGCAGTTCCTGACGCAGTTGAGGATTTTCAGCGCATCATCGACACGACCGCCGACAACCCAACCAAGGTTCAGAGCTTGGAACGGTTTGCATTCTACGACCGTGCAGCCAACGCTTTTGCCATCGTTCAGACGGGCGAACGCAGGCTCTATGGCAACATCATTCTGAAAAAGGGTGTCATCGAATGAGGATCGACGCGCATCAGCATTTCTGGGCTTTGGCGCGCGGCGACTATGGCTGGCTGACGCCCGATCTGGACACGATCTACCGGGATTTCACCCCGGACGATCTCATGCCCTTGCTTAAGGCTGCCGGGATCGATGGCACAGTTCTTGTCCAGGCGGCAACCACCGTGGCAGAGACCGAATACATGCTCTCGCTGGCTGACCATAATGCGTTTATCAAAGGTGTTGTCGGTTGGGTTGATTTTGAAGCCGATGATGTTGGCGCGCAGATTTCTGCTTTGGCCGCCCATCCGGCACTGGTCGGTCTTCGCCCCATGATACAGGACATCGCTGATCCTTTGTGGATGCTTGGCGATACCCTGTCACCGGCTTTCGAGGCTGTCCAACGGCATGACCTGACATTCGATGCATTGACGTTACCCCAGCACTTGGGCCCGCTCGGGCAACTTCTTGAACGCTACCCCGATATGCGTGTGGTCATCGACCATGGATCGAAACCGTTGATCAAAGACGCGATCTTGGACGGCTGGTCCGAAGACATGTCAACATTGGCCCGAGATACCAGTGCATGGTGCAAGCTGTCCGGCCTTGTGACTGAGGCTGCCTCAGACTGGACGATCGAAGACCTGCGCCCCTATGTGGATCACCTGCTGAACACCTTCGGCCCGTCGCGTCTGATCTGGGGCAGCGATTGGCCGGTTTGCACCTTGGCTAGCAGTTACGAACGCTGGTGTGAAACCACAGAAACTCTGCTGAACCAGCTGAGCAACGCAGAACGCGAGGCGATCATGGGTGGTAACGCCACCCGCGCCTATAACCTCAGGGATTGAGATGACCATACCTACATTGGAACCTAACGGGCTGTGGCTCGGCCGTCTTGAACGACCTGGCGTTGGACCCAGCGTGGTAACCCAACGCAATGGGCGGATTGTCGATATTACATCGAAAACAGCACCAACCGTCCGGGACATTCTGGAACGCGAAGATGCAGCGGATTATGTGCGCAAAGCACAAGGTGAAGATATCGGCCCCTTGGACGCCGAACACAAATGGCTTGCGCCGTGCGACTTGCAGGCGATTAAGGCCTGCGGCGTCACATTTGCCGGTTCCATGGTGGAGCGTGTGATTGAAGAACAAGCCGCAGGCGATCCTGCCAAAGCCGACGCAATCCGGGCGCGCATCGGAGATCGGATCGGAGACAGCCTCTCGAACATCGTACCGGGATCAAAAGCCGCCGCAGAAGTCAAAGAAGCACTGATCACAGAGGATCTCTGGAGCCAGTATCTGGAAGTCGGGATCGGTCCAGATGCAGAGGTGTTTTCAAAGGCGCAAGTCCTTTCATCAGTCGGCTTCGGCGCGGATATCGGGCTGCACCCCGTTTCGACCTGGAACAACCCCGAGCCCGAAGTTGTTCTGGCCGTGACGTCGCAAGGCGAGATCAAGGGCGCAACGCTGGGCAATGATGTAAACCTGCGCGATGTTGAAGGGCGTTCGGCACTGTTGTTGAGCAAGGCCAAGGACAACAACGCTTCCTGCGCGATCGGGCCAATGATCCGGTTGTTCGATGATGGGTTCACACTGGACGATGTACGTCAGGCTGAACTGACGCTGACCGTCACCGGACCAGATGGATTTATCCTAAACGGTAGCTCATCTATGTCTCAGATCAGTCGTGATCCTGCCGATCTTGTGAAGCAGACAATCGGACGCCACCATCAATATCCTGACGGCCTGATGCTGTTTCTTGGCACTCTCTTCGCCCCCACCCAGGACCGGGATACCCCAGGCGGTGGATTCACACACAAACTTGGCGACGTCGTCACCATCGCCAATACCCGTCTTGGAGCGCTGACAAACACCGTGCGCCTGTCGACCGAATGCCCCGAATGGACCTTCGGAGCGTCACACCTGATGCGAAACCTCGCCCATCGCGGCATGCTGTAAGTGAGAACGAATATGTTGACTGGAAAACACCTGATCGCTGGCGAATGGGTCGGCGCAGATGCAACTTTTGCGTCAGAACCTGCGCATGGACCAAGCCATGACTTTTCTGTTGGGACGGCGGCTATGGTCGACGCCGCCGTAGAAGCGGCAGAGGCGGCCTTTGCCACTTTCGGGTGGTCCTCGCGCACCGAGCGCGCCGCGCTTCTGCGCAAGATCGCTGATGAGATCGACGCGCGTGGAAATGCCATCACCGAGATCGGTACTCAGGAAACCGGCTTGCCCGAGGCGCGCCTGCAAGGGGAACGCGGTCGCACCGTTGGCCAGCTGCGCCTTTTTGCCGATCACATCGAAGCGGGAGACTATCTGGACATGCGCCATGACCCGGCCATGCCGGATCGCGCACCACTACCCCGCCCCGACCTGCGCATGATACAGCGCCCGCTGGGTCCTGTTGCGGTGTTCGGCGCGTCAAACTTTCCGCTGGCCTTCTCGGTCGCGGGGGGCGACACGGCGGCGGCACTAGCCGCCGGATGCCCCGTTGTTGTCAAAGGTCATTCCGCCCATCCCGGAACAGGTGAGATCGTTGCGCAAGCCATCGACGCCGCCATTAAGGCGACCGGTGTTCACCCCGGAGTGTTTTCGCTGGTTCAGGGCGGCAAACGGGATGCGGGCACGCGTCTGGTGCAGCATCCGCTGATCCGGGCGGTGGGTTTTACCGGCAGCTTGGCGGGCGGCCGCGCCCTGTTTGATCAGTGCGCGCAAAGGGATGAACCCATTCCGTTCTTTGGCGAGCTGGGCTCGGTCAACCCCATGTTTATCTTACCGCAAGCCGCTACCGCGCGCGGGGCTGAGATCGGCGCAGGTTGGGCGGCTTCGCTGACGATGGGCGCCGGTCAGTTCTGTACCAATCCTGGCATTGCCGTGATCATTGACGGACCCGACGCCGAGGGGTTTCAAGCAGCAGCTGAAACCGGCCTATCCGCAGTAGCTGAACAGACAATGCTGACCGACGGCATTGCGGCTGCGTATCGGGACGGCGTTTCCCGCGTCGCCGCCGGAACAGGAGTTTCCAAGATCATGGGCACCAGTTGCGAGACGCGCGATGCCGCGCCGTACCTGTTCGCAGTTTCCGGCGATGACTGGCTGGCCGATCACAAGCTGCAGGAAGAGGTTTTCGGACCGTTGGGCATCATCGTGCGCGTGAAAGACACCGCTCAGATGCAACAGATTGCACGCGCCATCGAGGGGCAACTGACCTGCACACTACATCTGGACGCAGCCGACAAACCCGATGCTCAGGCGCTGCTACCGCTGCTGGAAAGAAAGGCGGGGCGTCTGCTGGCCAACAGTTTCCCAACCGGCGTCGAAGTCTGCGACAGCATGGTCCACGGCGGCCCCTACCCCGCCTCAACCAACTTTGGCGCGACCTCCGTGGGCACATTGTCGATCCGCCGTTTCTTGCGGCCGGTTTGCTATCAGGACATCCCAACCGACCTTCTGCCCGAGAAACTGTGAGGCAACCAATGACGACATTCGAACCATCCAACCGGCTTGCGGGCAAAACCGCCCTGATCACAGCTGCGGGGCAAGGCATCGGCCGTGCAACCGCTGAAATGTTTGCAGCCGAAGGCGCGCGCGTGATCGCCAGCGACATCAACGATGCTTCGCTTGCAGAATTAGGTGGTATCGCAGGTATCGAGCCACTCAAGCTGGACGTAACAGACAATGAGGCTGTGACAACTGCTGCGGCCGACCTGCCGAGCCTGGACGTTCTTTTTAACTGTGCGGGCTATGTTGCAGGAGGCTCAATCCTTGAGTGCAACGAAAAGGACTGGGATTTCAGTTTCGACCTCAATGTCAAAGCCATGTTCAGATTGATCCGATTGACCCTTCCGGCAATGCTGGAAGCAGGCGGTGGGTCAATCATCAACATGTCGTCGGTCGCATCATCCATGAAAGTCGTACCCAACCGATTTGCCTATTGCGCATCAAAAGCAGCGGTCATTGGCCTGACCAAGTCCGTGGCCGCCGATTTCGTAACTCAAGGCATCCGGTGCAACGCGATTTGTCCCGGCACAGTCGACAGCCCCAGTCTGCATGAGAGGCTGCGCGACACAGGAGACTACGAACAGGCAATGACCGATTTCATTGCCCGTCAGCCGATGGGCCGAATTGGCACCGCGGAAGAGATCGCAGAACTGGCTTTGTATTTGGCCAGTGATGCCAGCAAATACACGTCGGGTCAGCCTTTTGCCATTGATGGCGGCTGGACGATCTGAGCAGGAAGGAATCTTTTAATGAAACTGCTACGTTATGGTGCCAAAGGCGCTGAAAAACCCGGTATTTTAGCTTCTGACGGGTCGGTTCGTGACCTTTCCGGTTTTGTCGATGAAATCTCGGGCGACACGCTTGGCGACGCCGTTCTTGAAAAGTTGCGTGCCATCGATCTGGACAGCCTGCCGGTGGTAGATGGAGATCCGCGCATCGGCCCATGCGTTGGCAATGTCGGCAAATTTATCTGCATTGGTCTGAACTATGCCGATCACGCGGCGGAAAGCGGAATGGAACTTCCGGCTGAGCCAGTGATTTTCTTCAAGGCCACCTCCGCCATCGTCGGCCCCAATGATACGGTGGAAATCCCGCGCGGATCGGTCAAAACCGACTGGGAGGTGGAGCTGGGTGTCGTCATCGGCAAAGAGGCCAAATACATCTCTGAGGCCGAAGCCATGGACCACGTCGCCGGGTACTGCGTTGTAAACGACCTGTCAGAACGTGACTTTCAGCTTCATCGCTCGGGTCAATGGGTCAAAGGAAAGTCCGCCGATACTTTTGGTCCAATCGGCCCCTGGCTGGTGACACGAGACGAGGTGCCAGACCCGCAAAACCTGCCGATGTATCTTGAGGTAAACGGGCACCGCTATCAGGATGGATCAACCAAAACGATGCATTTTGGCGTGGCAACCGTCATTTCGCACCTGTCGCAGTTTATGTCGCTGCAACCCGGAGATGTGGTTTCGACAGGAACACCCCCTGGCGTCGGTATGGGGCAAGAACCTCAGACCTATTTGAAGCCAGGCGACACAATGGAGCTGGGGATTGAGGGGTTGGGCGTACAGCGACAGGATGTCATCGCTGGATAGTGGCGCCTTAACCATTGCCCACTGGATTTCGTCGCCAAAGGTTACGGCAGCGACAACCATGACCGCGGCGAGTCGGCGCTGTATAGGATGCTCCGGCTCGCAGTCTAGCGGATGTATCGAAATCTCGACATTGGATGCCCGCGTCACCTCGACGGCTACTACGCTTTCCAGGTGCCGCGAAGGTCAGCTTTGGCCTGTCCGAACCGCCATTCGCTGCAGTTGCATGAGTTGATTAAGAGCGAAGTTCGGGAGCGCGGACAAAGCTGCCGTCAGCAGGGCTCATCGATGAATGCTCCAACAACTGTGGTTAACGAGTATGGGGTAAGAAAAGAAACAACTGTGTCACGAAATCAGAAACGAACACTAAGGTTTGCCCCCAAGCCATGTTCTTGACCATTTGAACGTACCGAATAGCCGTATCCTGCTGTTAGTCTGGCTTGCTCGGATATTTGATACCCTAGCCCCAACCCGAGAACGAAGCCGTTGGCACCTCGGTTTTGCCCGACTTGTGTAAATGTCCCAAATATTGGGCTTGTAACAGTGACTTCATGCTCACCATCCTTGTTGGCAAAAAAGTCGTACTCGTAGCGAGCAAAGGCAATTGGGGTCAGCACGCCATTGTCACTCAAGAAGTCCCGTTGATAGTCGACGCCAATAGAAGCGACCAAAGACTCTGCATCCGCTTTTTCAATTGAATAGTTGAAATCGCCGCCTCCGGTTTCTGTTCCAGAGCCTTGTTGGATGCGCCCGTAATTTAGTCCGAAAACCGTGGAAACTCTTGCGCCACTGTCCAGGTTAAACAGCCTCCGTGCTTGGATACCGGCGTGAATGCCTTTTTGGTCCAAATCCGACTTTGCCTCGCCTCCCGTAAACCCATCTACAGACGGGTTATTCCGTTTGGCGTCAGTTTCACCGAACATGTAACCGATCAGCCCGGAGAACTCCCACGTTCCGGTTGTCGTACGCCCGTAGAAGCCCGCGTGATAACTGTCTGTCGAAAAGTCCTGATCGACTTGATCGTGCTCATCCATGGAGGACGTCCCAAATCCTGCGTACACGCCAACGACCCCTCTTTCCGAACTGAAGACATCAGCACCAACCAAAATAGTGCCGAGTGAATAGTCGAATGTCCCGAGGCCGTTACTTCCATCAACGTCCCCGCTCACATAGGCCGTGTCGATCCACCAGCGCCGATCAGAGCAGTCGATTGCGCCACTAGGGCTGCGGACCGTGTCGATGCCACCTGATGCAACGGGTCTGTTTTGATTGTTGAAACCAACTGCTTGATATTTGCGGCAGTCAGCATGGCTCAGAACAGTGTTTGTTATCAGGTCTAGTTGCTCAAGCCCAATAGTCAGGTTGGAGGAATAGGGTTCTGCATGCACGCGATTAAACCCAGCCAGACCTGAATTGGTGAGCGTATTGACAGCGGCACCAATTGTTGAACCGCTACTGAGCCCCTTCCCCGGTGATGTGTTTGTGGTATTAGCAACCGCTCCAGCGAGGTTGCTGGCGTTTGGCGAACTGGTAACCGCCGGGTTCTGCGGTAAGCTTGAGACCGGTTGTGCAGTGAATGCAATGTCGACCTGACCATCTGCGATGGGCGTATTGGCTATCGTCAGATTAGACAAAGCCGGCAGAGATCCACCTGCAACAAGTGTTGGCGAATCTCCATCAATACTCGAGGCTTGAAGGACCGTGTAATTGTTGCCGGCCGCATAGTCTTGCGCAGTCAGACCGGGACGAGCGGCTTCGACTTGGATTGTGGCGTTGTTAATCCCTGTCACACGCCCGCTGGATGACACCAAGTCAGCTTTCTGCCCGGCAGTTGGATCGACTTCACTTAAGAGCCTTGACCCAGTTTCAAAGGCGATTCCGCCACTGTTATTAAGTGTACCAATTGAAAAGCCCGGCGAAAGCACCCCCCCGTTCTTAACTGTGAAGTTGAATGCGTTCACGGTTCCCGTGCCGGCCAACGTGCCAAAATTCTCAAAGTTTACGGTGTTCAAACTACTTGCTGCATCAAGCCGAACAGTCGTGCCTGCCGCTATCGCCAGATCACTGGTTGAAGAAATCGAACTATTCGTCAGTGTGAAATCAGAAGCCTCAGCAACCCGAGTCTGAATATAGTAGGCCCCAAAAACTACTTCGGTCGCTCCCATAACGGTAAGGTTGTCATAGGTTAGCGGGCGGTCGGACTGGAAGTAGACTTCCGTGGGGTCGATATTCGCGCCGTTGAAGGGAGCGAACGTCATTGATCTGCCGGAACCAATCGAAGTTTCAATGAGGTTCACTCTGAGCTTCCCGTTGATGTTTGTTGCCAACGCTTCCCGGGATACAAAGTCTCCGCTGCCTGCGGCGACATCAACATTCAGAAGAGTTAAAACTGAAGCATTGCTGGAAACGGTATTTTGGCCAGGAACATACAACTCAATTTCACCTGAGGACGTGATCGAGGAGTTTCCAATTGTAAGTCCTGTAATGGGTCCGTTTGGGATCGGCAGACACGTGCGCTCCGTCGTTGAGATTGTTTGATTAACGCGAGTGCTTTCAGATCCGGATGAATACTCTATCCGGGGAGAACCTAATTCTACGCAGGCTTGCGAGCTTTGAGCTTGTGCTTGGCCCGGCAGTAGCAAATATGCCAGGGCTCCCAACGCGGAACTAGAGACAATTACACGCTGAGCGTATCTTACCGAATTTGCCGGGTCCTTTGTTTGCATCAACTTTCTCCCCCAAACTCCATAAGTCAGGCTACACCCGTTTTTTGATAGGCAGCGAACTTTTTTGAGTATTTCAAAAAAGTCGAACGATTGACTGCCTTGGGCCCATTCCAGGCCTAGGGTGCACAGCACTATCTGACTTGTGGCAAGCTATCGGCGCCAACAAAGGCTGCCCAAACCGGACATTGAACAAGTGTGATGTAATCTGCAGTGCAGTTGATTGATGCAGGCCTTAGCTGCACCGGCATACCGCACTCCAAAATCATCCCATGTGATTCAAACCTGACCAGGAAGCCATAGGACGATAGCGGGGAAGGCAACGAGCATCGCGATGGTCGCAGCATCCGCCAGAAAGAAAGGCGTTACACCTTTAAAAACATCCTGAACGCTTAGGTCATCACGAACGCCGGCTACGACAAAGCAATTCAGCCCGATGGGTGGGGTGATCAGGCAAAACTCAGCCATTTTGACAACCAAAATGCCAAACCAAATGGCACACATAGGCCCAGACATACCGAAGGTGCTATCGGCTGCACTTACGGCTTCACCACCATTCAACGCCATGACGGCAGGGTAAACTACCGGCAGCGTCAAGAGCAGCATACCTATCGCATCCATGAACATGCCCAGTACAGCGTAAGCCAGAAGAATACAGATCAGGATTAGCATCGGAGACATATCAAGCGAGGTAATCCAGTCGGAGAATGCGCTTGGCAGTTCGGCGAAACCAAGAAAACGAACGTAGACCAAAACGCCCCAGATGATCGTGAAAATCATGACGCTTAGCTTGGCGGTTTCCAAAAGCGCGTCTTTGAGTTCGGCCCAGCGCATGCCCTGATACAGTGCCATCAGGAACACCACGAAGGCTCCAATTGCGCCGCCTTCGGTTGGCGTACCCCAGGCATCTCCGCCGAACGGGTTGTAGACAAAGAAGATGATGGTGACGACGACAATCACGATGGGCAATGCGGGCGGCAATGAGAGGAAACGGTCTTTCCATGTAAATCCGGTGACCGCGGGACCAAATCCTTTGATCACGACGGCCATGCCAATGATCAGCAAGCCATAAATTACCGCCGAGAACATGCCCGGGATGAACCCGGCCAAAAGCAGTTTGCCCACGTCCTGCTCGACAATAATCGCGTAGATGACCAGAATGGCCGAAGGCGGAATGAGCGAGGCGAGCGTACCGCCTGCAGCGACGACACCTGCAGCAAAACGCTTGTCGTAGCCGATCCTTAGCATCTCGGGGATGGCGATACGGGCGAACACAGCGGATGTGGCGACCGAGGCCCCGGATACCGCTGCAAACCCAGCGGTTGCGAAAACGGTCGAAACCGCCAGCCCGCCCGGGACCCATGCCAGCCAACGCTTCGCGGCTTCGAACAGCGCCTTGGTCAGGCCCGCGTAATAGGCGAGGTAACCAATCAGGATGAAGGTCGGGATAAGGCTCAACGCCTGGCTTGAAATCTTGGAGTGCGGCACCTGCCCCGCTGTTTTGACGGCCACAGTCACAGCCTTGCCGAACCGCGCCGGGTCATAACCAAACTTGGCCCAGAAGATCCAGATTAGACCAACCATGCCTGCTGTCGCGGCGGCAAACGCCACGCGCATCCCCAACACCACAAGAACAAGCATACCGCCCGAGACGATCAGACCAATATCAATGGGTTCCATCAGACTTAACCTCAGTTGTCGTGGCCCGAGACGTGCTCGGCTTCCATTGCAGCTTGAGTGGCTGCATCGGCTATTAGCGGGACGGCAATAGGTGCCTGATCAGGGTGCCGGATCGCGCGACCATAGGCCCAGAGCTGCAGAACAAGCCTTAGACAAAGCACGCTAAAGGCGACGGGAGCCAACAGCTTTGCGGGCCACAACGGGATACCTATGTCGATTGAGCTGTCGCGGCTCCAGAGTGGCGCACCAAAGTCAAAGCTGCGTGCGAAATGCGCCCAGCTCCCCCAGATCAGCAAGACGATCAGCGCCAGAATGACAGCAGTTGTGACGAACTCAACGATATAGAGCGTCCGGCCTCTAAGCGCTCCAACAACCATGTCCATTCGGATATGACCGCCATCACGCTGCGCATAGGAAATCCCCATGAAGGCGATTAACGGCATGGCCTGCTCGATCCAGTCCACGTAACCGGGAAGTGGCGCATTGGCGAAATTCCGACCACCAACGGAGACTACGGCCATGACCATCAGCGAGAAAACTGCAAGACCGCTGATCAGGGCCAGAAAGCTTTCCAGTTTGTAGAGATGTTGATCGAGAATGCTGAGACGGCTGTCGTCGGACAGCACCTGGGATGACCCGGCCATCTTTGTACTCCGCTGTCAGGAAAGAAAGAACCCGACGCCAATCAAGCTGACGCCGGGCAGTGAGTGGATTAGCTCCCGTTTGCGATCTTGCCAGTCACAAGGTCATAAAGCTCTTGTGCTGGCAGGCCACGCTCGGTGTTTTCTGCAATCCAGGCCTCGGCCGCGGGGGCGGCAGCGGCTTCTTTAAACGCTGCGATTTCTTCATCGCTGAAAGTGACCCGTTCGATGCCGCGTTGATCCAGCTCAGGGCCCCACGCTTCCATCGTTTTGGTCTGGTAGTGGCTCACGTAGTGATCTAGTGCCTCATCCACAGACCCCAGCAGAGCTTCGCGGTGTTCGTCAGACAGATCTTCCAGTGCCAGCGTGTTCACCACGACAGGGCAGTTGACGGTGCCGGGATTGAGGTTCGTCGTCCACCACGTGCCATTTTCAATGGTGCCAAAGGACATATGCGCGTGTGGCGCAAAGCTGACCGCTTTGACGATGCCGCTATCCATTGCCTGACGCACTTCGGATGCAGACATCGAGGTCGGAACTGCCCCAACAGTCTCCATCGCTTTACCGATGCCGCCAGTCGCCCGAACGCTCAGACCTTCGAAATCGGTTAGTGATTTAGGTGCTTCACCGACGCCAACAAGGTTGTACTGCGGCAGCGGCGACGGCATCAGGAGCGTAGCATCCCAGCGGGCCAGATCCTCGACAACGGCCGGGTGTTGGTAGACAGCCATCGACAGGTCGACCTCCTGGTCCAGCGAAGTCACACCCAGAAACGGCAGTTCCAGAACCGTGATCGAGGGGTTTTTGTCGCGATGATAGCCAGCGCAGAACTGGGCCATTTCAAACGCACCGATCGAAATCCCATCGAGGTTTTCTTTGTTCTTCGACAGGCCGCCATAGCTGATGTTGAGTGTGAACTCGCCGCCCGTCTTTTCGTTCACCAATTCGGCAAGTTTCTCGACGTGTTCGGTAAAGGCGCGACGCTTGCCCCACAGGGAAACGTTCCATTCGACGGCCAGTGCTTCGGATGCAAAGGTCAGCGACAGGGCAGCAATCGCCGCCCGGTTAAGGTGTTTGCGCATAATGGCTCCTCCCAGATCACGCAATGTGTTTGGGCAAAGTATTCATGATGCGCAGCAGCCTGCCTATGAAGGAAAATGCGCGTAGAGTTTCGGAGGCCCTGCGGATATCCGCAGAGTGATTTCTCCTACAACAACGCCTCTTTATCGAGACCGAGTTTAACGATCTTTTCGTTGAGTGTCCGGCGGCCGATCCCAAGTGCTTCGGCGGCGGCATCCATGCGTCCTTTGTGCGCCTTGATGGCTTTGCCGATGAGTTCACGTTCAAAAGCGGCCACCGCTTCGCGCAGCGTATCCGGCACTTCGTCGAAGTGCTGATCGCTTTGGATAGCCTGCGCCACCGACCCTCCTCCACGTCGGGCCGCTAAAATGCGCCGTTCGCAGACATGGCGCAATTCACGTACATTCCCGGGCCAGCTATGTGCAAGCAAAGCGGCCAAATCGTCCTGATCAAGTTCTGGCGCGTCAATCTCATAAACCTGCGCGTATTCGTTCAAGAAATGCGTTGCCAACAGAACCAGATCATCCCGTCTTTGACGTAGCGGAGGTAAAGATAGGACAACAGTGTTCAGTCGAAACAAAAGGTCCTGACGCAGGCGACCTTCCTCGGCTGCCAGTACAACGTCTTCGTTGGTTGCTGACACGACCCTAAAGCTTACCGGCACGGGCGACACAGCCCCCACCGGCAGCACCTGCTGATCTTCGATGACCCTTAGCAGCTTTGCCTGCGCCGCTGTTGGGCACGAGCAGATTTCATCCAGAAACAAGGTCCCGCCCGATGCCGCTACAAGCCTTCCGTCGGATTCACCTGCGACGCCGAACATTTCCGCTTCAAACGTATCGGCCGACAACGCGGCGCAGTTCAGCGCAAGAAACGGTGCTTCCGGCGAGCGGCCCAAATCATGTAAAGCGTGGGCAACCAGCTCTTTCCCGGTGCCGGTATCCCCCTGCAACAAAACCGCAACCGAAGTATCGGCAAGGTCAAGTACTTCTTGTCGCAAGTCTTTAATAGCGTCTGTTTGCCCCAGCAGGATGCGATCCAGCCCTGACAGTTTGAACAGCCGGTCTTTGAGGCGGGCATTGCTTCTTCGCATTCGGTTTTGTTCAGCCGCGTGCCTAAGCACCGTAAGCAATCGCCGTGGCTCATATGGCTTTTCGATGAACCCATACGCCCCGTCCTGTATAGCTTGAACCGCCATCGGGATGTCACCATGTGCCGAAATCAATACCACCGGAGGCGCCACATGCCTGTCCAGGCTGGCCAGCAATTCAAGTCCCGACATGCCGGGCATACGCACATCAGACAAAATGACATCGGGCGAGGCGTTGGCCAGATGTTCCGTCACGTGGGTTGCGCGCGACAGGGCGCTAACAGTCCAGCCGGCGGCTTCGAGCAACTCGACAAGCGATTGTCGCATCGATTTGTCATCATCAACGACCAGAACTTTGAAAGGTTGCTGCTGGGTCATTCGTTCATTTCTTCAGTCATCGACGCCATCGGGAAGGTGACACGAAAAACTGTTCCGCTGCCATCACGATTTCGGGCCGTCATCGTGCCATCGTGATCTTTGACAATGCTGGTGGAAATGGCCAGTCCCAAGCCCATGCCTTTCCCGCTCTCTCTTGTGGTTACAAATGGCTCTTGCAACTCAGCCAACGTTGCCTCACCCAACCCGTGACCGTTGTCCTGAATTTCCAACACTGCTTCATCATCAGAAGCTGTGACAGCGATATGGATTTCAGGTGCATCCACTTCGTCCATCGCGTCAATCGCATTGCGCAAAAGATTAGTGATGACCTGTTCGATACGCAGTGCACTGCCCCGGATAAAGACCGGACTGGTCGGCGCATCAACTGAGATTTTCACCTTGCCCTGCTCGATGTTTGGCGCAACCAGAGCCAATGCGGCGTTGACCGAAGCGCATAAGTCTACGTCGTCGAACGCCTCGCTCTCTGAGCGCGCGAAGAACCGCAATTGGCGCGTGATCCCTTCCATCCTGTCGACCAGACTTCCAATTTTTTGCGGTAGCTTGGACTCACCGGAAGATGAGATCTCTTCTGCCACCAGGTGATTGCGCATCGCTGCGATCGGCTGGCCCAGTTCATGCGTGACCGACGCGGATAATTGCCCCAGAGCCGCCAATCGGCTTGCGCGTTCCAACTCGCTTTGTGTGCGTTTGAGGCTCCGCTCGGCTGTCTTGCGGTCGTCGATTTCGATAGCGAGCCTTTCATTTGCCTCCCGCAGCTTTGCTTCTTCATCTTCGGACCGCTCCAAGGCCGCGCTTACGCGCCTTGCGCGTTGTATCTGGAAAAAGATAAATGCGAGCCCCGCTAAAAGGACAAAGATTGCGGTTACAAGCCAACTACGTGCTACGGCCTGATCGTCACTTGCAAAATAGTGAAGCGACCAGCCATCGGGCAAATCCGTTGCTGCAAGGTGCAGGCGCTTCGTTCCAGCAATTCTGGCCTGATCTCCAGGCAACTCAACCCAATCCAACGCATCTAAGTCTTGCCCCGGAAACTGCCTAGCATCCCGAATCCGCTCTTGCTGAGTTTCTGACAATGGCGCCAACGCGCGATATCGCCAATCCGAGTTCGAAGAAAGCAAAACGACGCCGTCTTCATTGGCCAAAAGAACCTGTTCACCCGAGTTTTTCCAACTATCCTGAAGATTAGAGAAATCGATCTTAATCGCTATGACGCCAGTTGAAGCTCCCTCGTCGTCAAGCACTGCGTTGGCGATGAAGTAGCCTGGCAGACCAGTCGTTGCCCCGATGGCATAGAAGCGGCCTTGTTTACCAGAAATGGCAGTTTGGAAATACGGGCGGAAAGCGTAGTTCTGGCCAACAAAGCTCCCAGTGTCGCGGTAATTCGATGAGGAAATCGTGATCCCGTCTTCGTCCATCAGGTAGATCGCATCCAGCCCCGCCTGCGCCGCAAAATCCTCGAGGCGTCGGTTTAAAGTTCCGGTGCCGTCCCCTTCGGCTGTTCCAATTACAAAGGAATCCTGTGACAGCACATATGTGAGGTGGGAAAATCGCTCGAGTTCGCTGTTCACCGAGCTTTGGTAAAGAGAGAGCCGGCCCTGAGCTTTCGAAAGCTCCTCCGAAACGAAATACTGGTAAGAAACCAAATAAAGGCCAATGCTGGCGGCAATGGCTACCAAAATACCTACAATATACGAAGCTGATCGCATTGAATGTCCATGAACTGCGACAGCATAGGATCACAGTAGGTTTTAGCCGTCCATCCCAAGAGTTCTAAACCGCCATTTGGATGTTCTGGTCAAACAAGAATGACCAAGTAATTTGAGAACGCGAGTCAATCAACAAACCTGCCGAAACGATTATTTGCATTCCGCAAGCGGACTCGGCCCAAAGCCGACAACCAGCTGGGATTTTGATGCTGTGGTGCGGCCCGTCATAGCTGTCATCTGTGGGTTGCGCCGGCAAGGTTCGCACTAGGTGTCTTAACCGTGCGCTGCGCGAGCAAACTCCTTGGGGCAGCCGAACGGCCATCACCGGCTCGGTATTCGAGACTCCATTGCGAAGGCGGGTTCTCATTGAACAAACAGATCGTCAGGCGCGGCGGCGAAGTGCGCAATCTTATCCACCCACATAAACACCGCTTTTGGGCCGGTAGAAAATCTTCTGGTCATGAAGCCTGCCTAACAGGGACTGAATACGGCGTAGTGACTCTTCCCGCTCCATTCTTTCAGCCTCAAGCTCGCCGGTTGCTTCATGAGCTAGTGAAGCCAATGCGCGCCGCAAGGAGGTTTCGATAAGATCAATGTCCTCGACCGATAGTTCGAACATGTCATTGTACTGGGGCATTCCAAGACCTCGTGCTTAGGCGTGGGTCTTCAGACTGCCTCAGCCAGCCTCTTTTTTCCAGTTCTCTCCAATGATGGTGCCATCAGTACCTGATTGTGAAGCTGTACTGCCGGTTACCCAATGCTCCGGCAGCGTTCTAATTCGAACGCAACGTCGGCTCAGTGTTCGCATTGCTGCACCCGCCTAAATCAATCTTCAACCTTTTCTCGATCGAAAAGGGAACTGTTTTTCCACCGATCAGAATGCCCAATTTCGACTTAGGAAGAAGGACAATAATGCAGCAAGAACAACAGCCAACACGAGGGCAGGCTCAGCTGAAATTCTCTCTGTCGACTCTGCGGTGATCAGTATCCCGCCATTCAGCACATAACCCGTCACCGCGACTACAAAATATCGCGACAGAGCTACTAGGATTGGGGCAGACTTATCCGCAAAGGTGAAGAAGTAATGCGCTGCGAATCCGAACAAAAAGGCGCCACAGAAAGCCAATGCATGTGCAACATGAAGTGTGATGCCACAGCGAAACAGAAATAGACCGAGCGCTATATGCACCATTGTAGCTAAAACTCCAACTGCTCCGAACCGGCAGGCTTGAGCTATCATGGCGATCCGTCCAGATTGGGGCCGAAATCTTCCGCAACGATAAAGCCAGGGCGGCCTTTCACTTCTCCGAAAACTCTTGCAACGTATTCGCCAAGAATGCCTACCGAAACTAGCTGCACGCCTCCGAGAAGGAATATCGCGGCAGCAAGTGTCGACCATCCCGGGACATCAATACCGAACACAAGGGTACGGGCTGCGATCCAAGCACCATAGACAATGGACAGTGCCGCAATGGAAAATCCGATGAGGGTCCACATTCTGAGCGGCCAAGTTGTGAAAGACGTGAGTCCTGTAAGGGCGAGTTTCATCAATTCGATCAATCGGAACTTCGACGTACCATGCCTGCGGGGCTCAAGCTCGATCTTGATTTCCTTGCTGCGAAAGCCCACCCAGCCATACAGTCCTTTCATGAAGCGATTGCTTTCGGGTAGGTCGCAAAGCGCGTCAACGACCCGTCGGTCCATCAATCGAAAATCTCGCGAGTCTGGCGGGATGGTTACATCGGCGCCAAGGTTCAACAGTTTGTAAAAAAGCCGCGTAAAAAGCCGTTTGGATCTGGGTTCATCTGCGCGATGTGCCCGGCTCGTATAGACCATCTCATAGCCGTCTTCATAGGCTTTCAACATGTCATTCAAACAAGACAAAGGTTCTTGCAAATCGGCGTCCAGGATCACTACAGCCTTTCCACGGCTGACCTTCAGGCCTGCCATGATTGCCTGCTCTTTGCCGAAGTTTCGCGAAAGCCGCAAAACACGCAGCGGGTAATCTGCGACCAAAGCCTTAGCGCGTGACAAAGTGGTATCTGTGCTGCCGTCATCGACAACGATGATCTCATAGGTTTCGACCAAACATATGACTTCGGCGTGAACCCTGCTAATTGCTTCGCCGATATTTCGTTCTTCGTTATGTGCGGGGATAACGATGGAAAGTGTCGGTATTGGTGCTTTCCACAGATTGAAATCTTTGGCCAAGCGATAGGACGCCGCAATACGTTCCTGTTTCATGTACGCCCCCCCACCTGGGGAAACTCGACAAAAAGATGCCGACGACCAATGCGGCCAAGGTTTTGAAACCGGCTTCCGATCAGATGCTTGATCTTTGGTAAGTCGTGAGGTTCCACGGCCAAAGCATCCGGATGTGCATTGGACAGCATATGCTCAATAACGACCGGGTCCTCGGTCGTGTGCACGGCTCCTGCGGAATAGAACTCAGCGGAATAGCTGCGGCTGCCCCAATAGGTCACATGCATGTCCGGTGCTATTGCAACGGCCTGTTCGATCAGGTCTTTATCTGATCGCAACTTCACGCGCTCCGGATTTGCAAGAACAACGAGCAAAAGGCATAGATAAACAGCACCGCTGGCGACCAGCGCGCCCATAAAGGCGAGGCGTATAACCCCGTCCTTCCGCGCCCTGTCTTTCGTCCGTAGCGAAACCAAGAGCAACGCTGCAGCCGGTAACGCCGGCAGCGTGTAGGCGGGCAGGATGTTGGCAGCAGATGTGAACAGAATCAACGGTGACAGACACCAAAGCAGAAGGTAGCTGTGCCAGCCGCTGTCATCCTTTCGAAACTGTCGCGACGTTTCTTTTGGCCGAAGTAGAAGCGCGGCTGCGAATAAGGTCCACGGCAAGAACGCCCCCAACGCGAAGATCCAAATCATCCCTTTGGGTTCGGCATGTCCGTTGCCGTAAAGATCACCCTGCCAGCCGGAGACCAGAAAGCGTTCTATGTGCTCTCCTATCAGGAAATAGCGCAGGTATCCCGGCGTCGCGGCCTCAGCCGCCAGATACCATGGCAGAGATAGGACAATCGTCAGTAACAGACCAATGCGCCATGGCAATCGTTTCAGAATGGACCAACGGTTTCCAATCAGCAGCCACAGGAAGATCGGGATGCCAGTCAGAACAACGGCAACCGGCCCCTTCGCCAGCAGACCAAAAGCCAGGCCGAAGAAAAACAGATATCCCCAGCCAACGCGGTCGGGCGCAGTGACACAGACAAAAAAGCCCGCCATGCAGAGCGTGGTTCCCAAAACAAGCGCCATATCCGTCATCACAAAGGCAGACGCGCCGAAAAACAAAAGCGATGACGTGAGGACGGTTACTGCTATCAGGGCCTGATCGGTCCCGCTCTGGTACCGCATCAGTGAATAAGTCACAGCCAACGTAGCCATGCTCAACAACAGGATCGGAAATCGCGCGCCGAAGTGTCCAACCCCAAAGAGCTTCATTCCGATTGCCGAAGCCCATGTATGCAACGGAGGTTTTGCCCAGAACGGCACACCGTAATCAAACTGAGGCATGATCCAGTTCCCGGTCTCCAACATCTTGCGGGCGATCTCAGCGTATCTGGCCTCGGTCGTGTCCGTAATCGGAAGCCAGAAAATCAGCAAAACGCGAAGTATCAGAAAACCGACCAAACAACCGAACAACATGTTTCGTTGAGACGCCGTGAGCCTGAATGTGTGAAAGGGCGCAGGCTGGGTACTGCGCGCCTGAAAGCTGGGGTCGATAGTAACCATGGGTCCATCCTGTGAGTGTAGGGATCGACTAAGGTTCTCGAAATCCTCGGATCATGGGCGCAATTATACAATTTGGTAATGTGCTAGCAGGCGGGGGTGGGAATCCAATAGAGTGGTCAAAACCAATCTGCAGGCCCAAGCAATGCGCGTACTTATTGTCGAAGATGATGCCGAGACGGCGGAATACATCAGCTCCAGCTTGAATGCGCTGGGACACACCTACGAAGTCGCGTCTGACGGCAAACAGGCCTTCTTGCAGGCATTAGACAGCGATTTTGATGTGATGATTGTTGACCGAATGCTTCCCAAACTCGACGGTTTGGCATTGGTCAAATCCATTCGCAGTGCTGATGTAAAGACACCCATCATATTCCTCAGTGCCATGAACGGCCTGCATGACCGTATTGATGGGTTGGAAGCCGGTGCGGATGACTATCTGGTGAAACCGTTTGCGTTCTCGGAACTGTCGGCCCGGCTGATGGCACTGACGCGACGCCCGCCAATGCAATCAGAGCCAACCACGCTCAAAGTCGCCGATCTCGAAGTCAATTTGATTGCACATACGGTCACCCGCGGGGGTCAAGAAATCGCCGTACAACCCCGCGAATACCGGCTGTTGGTACATCTGATGCGCAACGAAGGTCGAGTTGTAACGCGCACAATGTTGCTGGAGGCGGTGTGGGATTTCCATTTCGACCCAAAGACCAACGTGGTCGAGACTCATATCAGCCGCCTGCGACAGAAAATCGACAAACCGTTCATCAAAGATCTGATCCATACGGTTCGTGGCTTTGGCTATAGCCTGCATGCTTAACATGAAAATTCCCTGGTCTGGTCTTCGCAGCACATCCACGAAACTGTCACTGCAGTTTGCTTTGCTTTACTCGGTGCTGGTCGCGCTGATGTTCTTCGGGGCCTATCGCCTTTCAATCTATGAAATTCGGGATCGCACGTTCGATCAGATGCGTGCGGATGCCCAAACCTTGATGGGCGTTTATGCCGACCACGGGGCGGACCGTTTGACCGAGCACGTCAAGGCACTGCAAACGGTGAACTTCGAAAACTCACGGATTTTCCTGCTGCTTGATGGGAACGGTCGAACTGTCTCTGGAAACATATTGGAGATAGACCTGGCTGCGGTGACAGGTGACGATGTGCAGTTCATCCCGGTTGATGACATCGAAATCGATGGAGATCTCGAAGACGAAGTCACCGGTTACTGGCTTACCCAAACCCGCGTTGGCCCGTTTGAGTTCATTCAGGGGACTGGCGATCATGTGGGCAGTGAGGTGGTCGAAGCTTTGGGAGTCGCGCTATTCATCGGGTCTGTGCTCGCGATTGCCGCCGGATTGCTGGCAGGAGTCTGGGTTGGCAAGATAACCGAAAAACGCATCCTTGATATCTCAAATACGTTGGACCGCGTTTCAACCGGTGACCTTCAAGCGCGTATCCCAACCTCGAACGGAGCCAGCGACGATCTGAGCCGGGTCTCAGAAAGCGTCAATGCGACGCTCGGTCAGCTGGAAACCTTGCTGGAGACCCAACAGCAGATTTCGAATGACATCGCCCACGATCTGCGCACGCCATTGCAGCGGTTACGCCAGCGGCTGGAGCGGTTGGAGAGCCAGTCACAGCCCGAACCTACCGAAGCCGGGTCGGCTTTGGCCGAGGTAGAAGACATCATCACGACCTTCAATGCCTTGCTAAGGATCGCACAAGTCGAAGCTGGAGATCAGCGAGCCAGGTTTGAAAAGGTGGACCTCGACACTGTGGCAGAGACTGTGTTCGAAGTATTTGAGCCTTCAGCAGAAAACCAGAGCCAGGTGTTACGCTTGACACGCTCACCTTCGGCGGCGCTGGTGCTCGGGGACCGGGCCTTGTTACTGCAGCTGGCGTCGAATTTGATCGAAAACGCCCTGCGCCATTGCCCGGCAGGTACAACGATAGATGTCATTGTTGATGCAAGCGACGAACACGCGACACTTATCGTCGCGGATGATGGCCCCGGCATCCCAGCCAAAGACCACGAGCGCGTTTTCCGACGCTTTTTCAGAGGCGACAAAAGCCGCAGCAGTTCCGGACACGGATTGGGCCTTTCAATGGTAAGAGCCATTGCAGCCCTGCACGAAGCCGATGTTGAGCTGAGCGATAACGAACCGGGCCTGAAAGTTAGAATTGTATTTCGCAGACTTTAAGCGGGCCAACATCACCCTTCTGCGCGCAACTCGGATCAAGCCTCCTGCCAACATTACCAATCGGTAATGTTCCAGACATCTTACGGGCAGCCGAGATGCTGTTTGTGTCACCAGCGGCGCTGGCAGGCTTACCTCGTTCCTCCACGCGTCAGCTGGGGCCAAGACGGTCCGTTGGCACACTACGGAGAAACAGGTGAACAGACGCGATTTCTTAGCTGCGGCAAGCTCAGCCGCATTGCTTCCTTTGTCGGGCACAGCTTGGGGGCAGGCCGCGCCTCGTCCTTTGCCGATCATCCCGATCACCGATGTGACCGGCGGAATCGACGGCCGGATCAAGTTGGACCTGCGGTCTGGTACTCATGACTTTGGCACCGGTACTGGAAGCGCCACGTTCGGTATCAACCACTCCTACCTCGGGCCGGTGCTGCGGGTGAAACAGGGGCAGACGCTCCCCTTCGAGGTCACGAACCGGATCGGCGAAGTTACGACTTTGCACTGGCACGGGTTGCACATACCGGGCGTAGTCGATGGCGGCCCCCATCAGGAAATCGAACCCGGACAGACCTGGTCACCGGATGTGCCCATCGTGCAGCACGCCTCGATGAATTGGTTCCATTCGCACATGCACGGCAAAACGGCGAGGCAGACCTACACTGGTTTGGCAGGAGTTCTGTTGATCGAGGATGACGCCAGCCAGTCTGCGGATATTCCCAATACCTATGGCGTTGATGACTTTACGCTGGTTCTGCAGGACAAGATGTTCAACGGCTCTGGTCAGATGGACTATGTCCTGACAGGCGAAGTGTTCGAAGAAGGTTTCACCGGCGACACCCTCGTCGTGAACGGAGCAATCGCTCCAGTCGCTCAGTCAGTTCCGCAGGGTTTGGTTCGCCTACGTATTCTGAACGCTTGCAACGCGCGATTTCTGACCTTGTCCCTACAAAGCGGGCCGCTGACCGCGATCGCATCAGATGGCGGCTTTCTGGCATCGGCGGTACAAACCGACAGCATCCTGATGTCGCCGGGCGAACGCTACGAAGTTCTGATCGACACGAGAACGACTGACACCAATGCATTGATGGTGAGTTTTGGTGAGGCCGAAGGGCTCATGGGATTCATGGGCTCCTTGTTTGGCGGCGGCAGCAATAGCTTCCCTGCTTTGGTTCTTAACCGACGCACAGAGACGGGGTTTACAGGGTCGTTACCCGACAGGCTGGCCAACCTTTCCCCTGCAGATCGAACCACAGCAACGATCACCAGATCCTTTCAACTAAATATGGGTGGAAGCGAAGAACTTGCGACCCTTGCCACCCTTTGGGGCAACGTTTGTGGCGACGGCGGAATGGGAATTAATGGCCAACCCATGAACATGGATCGCATTGATGAACGTGTCCGCAAAGGCGACACAGAAATCTGGAGGATCGCCTCGGACGACCAGCTGCATCCCTTTCACATTCACGGATGTTCATTCCGCATCCTGTCGCAGAATGGCGCGGAACCAACCGCCTACGCACAGGGTTGGAAGGACATGGTGCATGTCGAAAACGAATGGTCCGAGGTGCTGGTCCGGTTCGACCATCCCGCAACGAACGACGCCCCGTACATGTACCACTGCCACATTCTGGAACACGAGGATTGTGGGATGATGGGGCAGTTCACGGTTGGCTGACATTTGTACCAAGAACAGACTTTGCCCGCCTTTCGCCGTCTTGTTGCAATCCTGCGGTAGGTCTGACGGCAATCGCGCGTTCGCCGCTAAGATCCAGAGGGAAAACCCAATATGCGAATACTCGTAATCAATACGCCAAACAAAGCCTCTCGGCGGGCCTTTCAACAGGCTCAAGCAAAGCGGTTGGGCTTGGATCTGGAATTTATCAATGCCGTTTCTGTCGACGATCTGCCGGCGCGCGTATTGCAGAACGCAGCCAACGAATGGACCAGAGCGATCCGGGCACAAGATGTGGCGTGCACCTTCTCTCATTGGCGCGCTTGGGAGGTCATTGCGGAGCAGGCTGAACAGGTTTGCGTCCTTGAAGACGATGTATTGCTCTCTGAGAATTTCAAAGACGTTCTCGACTATATCGAGAGACGTCGTGATAGTTGGAGCTGTGTTTATGATCTTGAGTTTGCAGTTTTAAAGCACAAACTCAGTCGAACTCCGGTTTGGCGAAACGCCGGCTTAAAGGTCGCAGCGCATCGCATCTACAAAAACAAACGCGGCGCGGCGGCCTATGTTCTGGGACCAAAGGCCGCTCAGAGGTTGCTGCGAGAAGCAAATGGCTATCACATGATGGAAGCCTTTCTGTGGACGAGACACTGGATGCGACAATTTCAGATTGAACCCTGTCAGGCTGTGCAGCTTGATGTCTTCGATCCAAATGCCAGCTTTGGTGAGCAAGACACGGGACACCAGACTACCAAGGTTTTTAGCAACAAATCCTGGATTGGCGCCAAGCTGAAACGGCTTGCGCTTTCGGTCGAAGAACTCCCTCTGGTGTTGTCCGGTTTGGTGTTTGGAAGGCGCAGATCGCTGCGCATGTGTCGCGACGACTACGTTCCTCCAGAGAGTAGGCCACGGGTTCAAGCGAAACATGCCAAAAGGGCGTCGCCTCCGAACAGAGAGAGGCCAGGGCTAGTTGAAGCGACCTGACGTGATGCCTTCATACGTTTTTCCTGCGGCCAAGCAGAGCTGTTGGAGATTCTCAAACCTGAACAATCTGTCATCTGCAGGCAAAGTCGCGGAGAGCACGCCTTCCCTAATTAGTGTTGCAGGCGGAATGAACCGCTTCGCAGATGAAAAGGGAAACCACGCTTGAAAAATTTAGCGGTATTAACGGCAAGCGCAATGACGTTTGCCCTGCTGTGCACGGCAAGCAGCGCACAATTGGCGGCTGGCCAACCATCTCTGAGGTCTTCGCTGACATTCAACGAAGCGATTGCAATCGCGCTTGAAGAGCAACCTGGCACAATCGCAGAAATCGCGTTGGAGCACTCCAATGATAAAGTTGTGATCGATATCGAAGTTATCAACGACGACGGAGACGAAATCGAATTCCACCTCGATCCGGAGAGTGGTGAGATTCTTTCTACCTGGACCGATGACGACCCCAGTGATGACCCCGGTGAAACAGACGATGAAGATCCGGACGGTTAATGTCCGAATGCCCACAAGGGCTCACCCTATCAACGAAGACGAAGCGTATCGCAAACTGGTCAACAACGGCCAGTCCCCTGTGCGATGCACCTGCAATTCCTCCTACCTCTCTGAAAAGGAAACCAAAATGAAGATGTTTACTAAAACGTTTTGCGCTTCTTCCGTTTTACTGGCCAGCGCCGCGTACGCCGAGCCGCACGTGGAAATGAGCATCCCTCTCGAGTGGGCACAAACCGCCGCCACCGTCGCATCTCAGACTTGCGCTGATATGGGATTTGCGACAACGGTCACTGTTGTGGATCAGCGTGCTCAACCCCGCGTCCAACTCATGCGCGAAGGCGCATTTCCGCACACCATCCACACCAGTAGCCGAAAAGCAATCACGGCCGCGTCGCGCCGCGAAGCGACTTCGGTGATTGAGGCCGAAAACGAGCATGAGCCCACGTTGGGTGCTGTCTTCAATGAAATCGGTCTGATTACACTTTCCGGGGGCATCCCGATAATTTACGAAGGTGCCGTCATCGGTGGCATCGGAATTGCTGGGTCTCCTGGCGAGGATGCAAATGGAAAGGAATTCGACGACATCTGCGCCGAAGCAGGTATTGCTGCAATCAACGACCAACTGAAACCGTAGCGAAAATTAACTGGAACAGAGGGGCGTCCTTGGGAGCCCCTGCCTCCTACAACTACTACAAACTCAGCTTTTTCAGTGACCGGAGACTTAGTCGTAGTCGCAGCGAATAGCGGCTTCCCACCCTTAACTTCGTCCGATGAAACTGACTTGTCGACTTAAGGTGACGGTATAGCCAGTCTCGCCGCATTTATTTTTGTGAGCCCGCGGAATTTGACCAAGCCAAATAGCCTATTCCCGAGCTGTGAACAAAGACGCTCTAGTAAAGCTCCTTCGACAACGTCACCAAAAATGCAACCAAGTCTGCAATCTCCTGCTCCGACAAATTCAATTCCGAGAGAATGGCTTCACCGTCGGCGTGCAGTCTTTCCGTATCAATCTTACTGTAATGCCGGATCACTGCGTTCAGATCACTTAGGCTGCCGTTATGCATGTACGGAGCGGTTTCAGACACTCCCCGCAAGCTGGGCGTGCGGAAGGTTCCAAAATCAGAATGGCTCCTTCGTACATTTCGAACCGCCCAAGCACCTTGTCTGTTCGGATCATCATTCCAGTCGCCGTCCAATGTGTAGGGGCTTGAGAGTAAAAAGTTCAGTCCACCGAACCGCCCTTCGTCGACCTCGGTTTCATTCAGAAAATATGGCACACCAGCGTCATGGAACTCGTTGTTGGAAAATCTCGGACCATTGTGGCACAACACACAGTTTCCACGCCCCATGAACAACTGAAGACCTCGCTGTGCAGCTTCGGGGTAGCTCGCAGCCGCTGCTAAATCTTGGTTCTCCAATGCATCGCGGAATTCGTCAAAGGGTGTCCGGTCCGTAGCCAAAGTTTCCAAGTAAGCGGATAGAGTTTTGGCAATGTTCACCAGCACAAGCTCTGAATCTTGAACCTGAATGTCGCCAAACATGGCTTCAAATTCATCAATGTAGTTGCTTTCTGAGATAGCGGTTTTAAGGCTATCGGCACTGTGGGCCATCTCTTGTTCTTCGATGATCGGATGCAGGCTGGCTGCCCAAAGATTATCGCTTTTGCCACCCCACCCATACCAGCGGAGTCCAGCCAGGTTCCGCAGCGATGGAGTGTTTCGATCTAACAGTACACGGCCGAGCGCCCGCGCCTCTGGCGTTGTAAATGCCTGTTCAGGATCATGACAACTTGCACAAGAAAATGCACCGTCGACGGACAACACCGGATCGTTGAATAAGGCCTCTCCAAGCGCGATCGCTCTGGCATTGTTCGAAACCCTATTGCTTGGGTCCGACTGGAAGGATGGTGGCCAAGGCCCAAAGGAAAGCGTTTGTTCAATTTCGTCTGCAGACAACAAGACCTCTGCACGCACTGCACCTGTCAGGGCTATCAGCGCAGCTGTAAACCACAGCTTCATTTCAGCGTAATTTCTGACGAGTAGAAAATTGATTGGCCATTGATGTCGACATTGACCTGCAGCTCCCACAAACCCGGCATGTGAAACAGCATATCATCAACGCGGAACGCTCCGCCGCCCAATGCGGTAACTTTGGGGGTGTAGTTCATACCGTGTCGATGAGCGGGCATGATTGCATCCACACGCATTTGGCCCACGGCAGTTTCACTACAAATAGAAACCAGTACGGAAAACGGTTGAGCCAACGGAATCTCATCGACGGACAGATAAACCTCGGGTGCGTTTTGAACTTCCGAATTCATACGTTGCCCAGTTACATCACAAGCAAAAGCCGTGCTGGACCAAATCAGAAACCAGACAGCGCAGCGGATCATTCTGATGCCAGCAAACGTTCTGCGTTGGCATAGGCAATGTTGTCCGCAATCTGGTCCGGCAGCAAATCCAACCATTCACGCGAAAAATCTGCGTGGGGGCCGACATAGTACCAGCGTTCCGGCGCAAATGTATCCGTACCGACCATAAACCGATCGGGATGGGCTTCGAACGCAGCCTTCCAATTCGGGTCGATACTGCCTCGTGAGACCATGTCCGAACGAAATGCCAAATCGGCCCAAAGCCTGGGATAGGTGTCCAGCGCGTCAACAACACTCGCCGGATCATCAAAGCCAGAGTGGGCCCACAGTACCCGAGCTTCAGGCCAGGTTTCGAAGATCAGGTCAACGGCCTCTCGATCGCCGTGGTGGTGTAAAATGAGGTTCCGCTCTTTCGCCAGTGCAATCATGCGCTGGATAACCGGCGTCTTAATGTCGTCTCCGTAAGCGTGAAACTCGCCGATGGCTTCGTAGTCGTTCTTAGCCAGATTTGCTTCCAAATAGTCGATTACGGTTTCATCGTGCATCCAGGTGTTGATTTCACCGCGACGCCGGTAAGGGCGCAGTGCCGGAACAACGATATCTGGTGCTGCGGCCAACAACAACTGAGTACCATTGTCATCCGAGCTGGAGACCAGGGCTTTACGAACGCCCGCGTCCCGAAGGATTTTGGCCACCTGTTCAGGAGGAACCAGTTTGACGGCATCGTGGCTGTAATGAATATGCGCGTCAAAGATCGGGCGCTCTTCTGCGATAGCACTACTGCAAATCAGCGCGGCACCTAATATGAAGATATGTTTCAGCACCTCAAGCCTCCTCAATATCGTTCAGACTTTGGCAAGCTTCACATCGAACTTCACGTGCAAGAATGGTTCAGTGATCTTACCAGAAAGCTCCATGCCATCAGGAAATTCTGAAACTGGCCTTTCAACATAGGTCATCACCAGATCATCCCGAACACCAAACACTGTATCCTGATC
The DNA here is from genome assembly GCF_056537985.1 of Ruegeria sp. BI12. NCBI lineage: Bacteria > Pseudomonadati > Pseudomonadota > Alphaproteobacteria > Rhodobacterales > Roseobacteraceae > Ruegeria > Ruegeria sp. BI12. Next base: position 1,164,701 of record NZ_JBQFSL010000002.1, read on the forward strand.
CAAATAAGGATCGTCGTCGGGGAAAATCTCAGTGACCAAAGAACGGTAGCCAGGAGCTTTGACGATATAGTGCAGGTGCGAAGGTCGCCAGGGATGGCGGCCGCAGGCGCGCAGGATGTCCCCGACAGGCCCATCTGACGGTACCGTGTATTCAACTGGCTTGACGGTCGTGAATGCATATTTACCGTCGTCACCGGTAGTCATCAGGCCGTGAAAAGAATAGGTATCCTGTTCTTCGTCCTGGCTTGCATACATTCCATTCGGTGCGGTTTGCCAGATATCCAACTCTGCACCGGAAATCGGATTACCATCGGTATCCCGGATCACGCCTTCAGCAAGCAGCACAGGTCCACCGTAGTGGCGCTTCATATCTCCACCGAATGGCAGAGGCGGCGCGCCAGAGACATGGAAAGGGCCAAGTACTGATGAACTTGTTGCATCAGAACTAGAATGCAACATGTCCACCAATGACGAAAGGCCCAGCACATCCGAGGCGAGCACGAACTCATGCCTGTCCTCGGATTCCACGGCGGCACATCCTTCCAGAAACGCAATCCCGGCGCGCCATTCGTCATGTGTCAAGTTGGTTTCTCGCGCGAAGTCATGGAGGTGTTTGACCAGAGACCCCATGATTTCTCTCATCCGCGGATCGGTGTCCTTGGACAGGTATCCCATGAACACGTCAGTGATATTGTCTTTGCTGACAGAACGCATCTTGGCCTCCTTAAATCAGGGCAAGGCTGAGGATCGGGAACTCGATCAGAATAAACAGGACGATCAGCATCACGAACGCAAAGGGAAGTGCGCCCATGAACACATCCTTGAGCGATATTCGGTCATCGTTGATCGTCGATTTGATGACGAAACAGGATATACCTAGCGGCGGGGTCAAAAGTCCGATTTCGGCGCCGACCACGGTGATGATCCCGAACCAGATCAGCGACATGTCCAGGGCTTCGGCCATGGGCAAGAACAACGGGACGACGATCAGGATGATCGATGCAGTATCCAGCAAAGTCCCTAGAAAAAGCATCAACAAAACGTAGAGCAACATTATCGACCAGAAGGACGCCGAGTTCCCTGCAAGCAGGTCCTGCAACTGATTGGGCAACCCGGCCAGTCCCAGCATGCGGCTGTAAATCGAAGCAGCAGTAATCAAGAACAAGATCGCCGCTGTAATGTGACCGGTTTCCAGCAACGCGTCCCAGAACGCTCGTGGTGTCATGGACTTGCGCACGACTGCGATCACGAGCGCAACCAGTGCCCCGGCGGCACCCGCCTCGACAGCGGTTAGCCATCCTGTGTAAATACCACCGAGCACTACCGTGATAATGAACAATGTCGGCAGGGTCTTGGATGCGATCTCGCGCCCGGACATCCATTCGGTGTCTTCGACGACCCGGCCGCCCACAAATGCAGGTGTGAAGCGGCCCATCAACCAGATCGCGCCCACATAAGCTATCGCCAGCATGATACCGGGTATTACTCCCGCCAGAAACATGTCCCCTACGGACTGTTCGGCGACAAAGGAATAGATGATCAGCATCGCCGAGGGCGGAATAATCATCCCCAAAACCGACGACCCGGCCACAACCCCAACCGCAAAACGTGGATTATATGCCTGCGCCATCATCTGCGGGACCGAGACCTTGGTGAACACTGATGCGGACGCAATGGACGACCCGGTAACGGCCGCAAACACGGCATTTGCTCCGACGGTCGCCATTCCGATACCGCCTTTGACCTTGCGAAATCGCATGGTCATGACCTCGTAAATATCCCTGCCTAGTCCCGCTTTTGAAACGATGAGCCCCATAAAGGTAAACAGCGGGATTGTCGCGAAACTGTATTCCATCGCGCTGTCGCCCACCGCAACCTTCAGCAGGTTGAGCGCAAGTGTGAAGTTGTCCCGCATCAGCCAGATCGACACGAAGGAGACTACGCCCAAAGCAATCGGAATGTAGACGCCCGCGTAAATCAAAAAGACGATGGCAACGACCGAGATCAGGCCAATCTCAATCGGCGTCATTCTGCAGCCTCGTCATGTTCAGGGGTTCGGACAAGCTGCGGGCGGTCCTGCGCCGTGACGACCTTAAGCAGGAAGATCACGCAGGCAAGCGCAGTACCGCACGCGATGACCAGTTTGACCGGCCACCATGGTAATGTGAAAAGACCGGGTACTCCGAAGTAGTCCTGTGTCTCCCACATATGAAGAAATTCTGGGAAGGTTACATACGCAATCAAAGCCATAAAGATTGCCGATATGGCGTTGATGATGCGCCTCAGGCTGGCTGTCAGACCCGGGCGGCGATGGTGCAGCAGATTCAGGAACCCGTCGGAGCGCGTCAGCCGATCCACTCTGACGACGTCGGCCAACTGCAAGAATACGATCATCACGACCGAAAACTGCACCATCTCGTAGGTCCCGCGCAGAGGAGCTGAAAACAGACCACGCGCAATGACGTCAACATTCAGAATGACCACCAACGCAAGGACGACGAGCGTACCCAAGGCGTTGGCGGCGATTGCGAGCGAATTGGCGACCCGCGACAGGCCAGCAACTGCGGTCTTCAGCATCAAAGGCCCCTTTCGTGGATCGCCAGACAGTTATTCAGCCGTCCAGTCACGCACGCCGGTGAATCCGGCATCCTGAAGCTTGCCGAGGTAAGCGGCCAGCATCTCTGTGCCCTGCTCACCGTTGTCGTTGAGCGTCGCGGCCCATTCCTGCGCGACATTCGGCATGGCGTTTGCCCAAGCGGCACGGTCTTCGTCCGAAACCTCAACGATTGTTCCACCCGCTTCAACATACGCATCCCGCGAAGCAGCGGCGCGGTCCATCGCGATGCCGGCGACATGGTCACGGTAGTCGATGGCGACGGCCTTCAACACGTCTTTGACTTCGTCCGGGAGGCTAGCCCAGTAGTCGGCATTGACGGTGATGGTCTTGGAATTCACCGCTCCCAGATCGGCCTTGAGCATGTAAGGCGCCACTTCCGCGATCTTAAAGGTCTTTGCGGCTTCGGGCCAAAGCATGCCGCAATCGACGAGGCCGGTCTGAAGCATGTTGTAGAAATCGGTTAGACCCCCGCGTACACCGGCGGCATCCTTGATCCCTTCAAGATAACGCAGGTTCAGGCCTGCTCCCGCGATTTTGCGGCCCTCAAGGTCGGCGACCGAAGAAACAGGTTCTGTGCAGAAAATTTGATAGGTGTCGAGCACAACGCCCGTGGCAAGGTAAACTTGGTTCTGCGCAGCAAACTCGTTCTGCATCGCAGGGTATTCGCGCGCGATTTCATCCACTGCCTTAGCCACGGCACGGGAGTCCGATGCCACGAAGGGTGTCGATCCCGAAATACCCTGGCTGGGCAGCTTGGAGGAATGAAAGATGGTTGTGACGATACCAATGTCGCCAAGGCCAAGCTGAATCCCTTCCAGAACGCCTTTCGGCTTAACGATTGAACCGCCGTAGTTCTCTTGCCAGTTCATCTTATAGTTGCCAGAATCGCCCAGCCGTTTGTCCACTTCTGGAATGAAGAAGTTGGTGAACTCTTTGACCCACAACGCGCGGTCGGGATAGCCATCAATTACGACGGCAGAGATGGTCTCTTCTGCCGCGAGGGGCATCGCCATGATGCCTGCCAGAGCAGCGCCCACTAGGCTGCGTTTGGTCCAGTTTTTCATTTCTCTCCTCCCAGAAAGTCGGGTCCTTTGTCTTTAATTGTTTGTTTTGACCCAGTTGACGGTCAGGTCCGTGCCTGCCGCTTCAAACAGTTTTGCGATGGCGCAATATTTAGCTGTCTCCTCGCCCACGCGTGTCAGCTCCTCCTGACTGGCGTGCGTCTCACAATTCACGGTGAGTTCGATTTCCGGAAACGGAACATCGATCTCTTCCTCCATAAGGACACCGCGCCGATCCAGCCTGCATTTCGCGTCGATTGTCACCGTGCCGAGTTCAACTCCCAACCGATGTGCATTCTTGTGCCCGATGACATTCGTACAGGCGATCAGGGCTGCCATTGCGGTTTCGGTCGGAGACGGACCAAGATTTGTCCCGCCGCGTTCGACGGGTTCATCGACAACAACATCAAGATCGCGAATTGGTATCTCAGTCCGCGCATGAGTCGGGCATTGAGCTGTCGTGCGGTACGTCACGACAGGTTTTACTTTAATAGCCAAAGCGTCACCTCCTCATGCATAAGAGCAAACCTTTTCGAATGGAAAACGTGGAAGCTTCTGGAACAATCCCGTCTCGTCCGCGTAGCCCAGATTGCAAAGAAAGTTGGACTTGAGCGTCGTGCCCGCGAAGAACTCCTCATCGACGATCTTGTTCGAAAAACCTGACATGGCGCCGACGTCCAACCCGACAGCCCGGGCCGCAATCATGAAGTAAGCGCCCTGAAGCGTGCCATTTCGAAAGGCCGTGTCTGCCACGTAGTCGGGTTTGTTTTCGAACAATGATCGGCGGTCTTCGTGCGGGAAAAGAAAGGGCAGTTCCTTCCAGAAGTCCATGTCATAGGCAATGATCGCCGTGACCGGAGCATCCATCATCTTTGGCACATTCTTCGGCTTTAAAGACTTTGCAAGCCGCTCTTTCCCTTCGGGACTTTTCACGAAAACGAAGCGCGCGGGCAACGTATTCATGCTGGTCGCGCCGTTGATCGTGATGTCGTAGATCTCTTCAAGTAGGTCGTCAGAAACAGGCTTGTTGGTCCACGCGTAGTGCGATCTGGATTCGCGCAGGATCAGGGCGATCGCGTCATCCGACAAGCGTGGAATGCGCTCGCGTAGATCGCGGTGATCTTGCTGCGCCTTGGCGCGAAGTGCCTCCAGCTCTGCTCCGGTTGGTGCGCTCATGCTGCAGCCACCTTGGACTTGGCGTCCTTTTCGTCAATTATTGGGCTGGCGCAAATTCCGATACCTTCAATCTCGACCTCAACGGTTTCACCGGGCTTCAACCAACGGGGATTGGGTTTTTTGGCGTGTCCGACACCAGGCGGCGTGCCCAGCGCAATCAGATCCCCCGGCTCCAAAGTGGTATATTCCGAAATCGTCGCGATGACCTGACGAACTCCCCAAATCATGTTGGCGGTATTCGAGCTTTGAAGGATTTCATCACCCACACGGCTTTCGATCTTTAGACCTGATGCCCCTTCGGGCAACTCATCAGGCGTCACGGTGAAAGGACCAATCGCGCCCGTGTCATCAAAGTTTTTGCCGGGCGTCCACTGAACGGTTTTGCGCTGATAGTCCCGCAGCGAACCATCGTTGAATACAGTGTAGCCAAAGACATAATCCAGTGCGTCCTGCTCCGAGATATGGCGGCCGCGTTTTCCAACGATCAGCATAAGTTCGGCTTCGTAGTCGAGCTTCTCGGAACAGGCAGGCCGCACCATAGGTTGCCCTGCCGCCATGATCGAGTTCTTCCCGCGCATGAACAGCGTCGGATATTCCGGGATGTCATACCCGCCTTCCTTGATGTGGTCCGTGTAGTTCAACCCCATGCAAATGATCGTTCCGGGAGCCGCAACAGGCAATGCCGGAGTGATGGAAGACACGGGCACAGTATCTGCGGCGTCAATTTTGCTGGCAAGTGAGTCGGCCAGTTCAGGCTTGGCTATCAAACCCATCAAATCCGAACCGACGGCAGGGTCCAAAGCCGTTAGATTCACTGTGTTTTCGCCATTTACAGCAAAAACCGCTGTGCCTTCCGAAGTCTCTCCCACCAGGTATTTCATTTTCACCATCCATGTCAGTTCGCTTGATTTTTGCCGACTATTTTGCCATATGTCAAATAATATCGATATTTTTGGAGACAGCAAATGGTTGCTTGGGCAGACTACAAATCAGAAGCAAAAAGCCGCGGTGCGCTTGCTTTGGAGCTTTACGTCGCGCTGAGCACGCCAGCCAAAGCGCCCGAAGATGTAAAGGCGTTACTGCCAGATCACTTGGCTTATCAGGCGCAGCTTGAACGTTTGGGGCAGCTAGCTTTTGCAGGCCCCATGTCGGATCAAACCGGCGAGCATATGCAGGGGATGGGGCTGATCATCTATCGCGCCGACAGCCTTGAAACCGCCCGGAAGCTGGCCGAAGACGATCCTATGCACAAAAGCGGGGCGCGTAGCTTTGTACTTCGGCGCTGGTTGGTCAACGAAGGCTCGCTGAACCTTTCAGTTGGTCTATCGACTGGAACGAGTGCCTTCAGTTAAGTGCACTCAAGAGTATTTGCCGCGAAATAGGAACAGTCGGATATGGACGCCATGCTTGATACTGAGGGCAAAGAGACATCAGCCACTCATGGAGCGTATCGAAGGCTGCGCGAAATGATCCTGACCGGAGAATTACCTCCGGGTCAAAAACTCAAGATCGAACAGCTTCGTGGGCTTTTAGACACTGGCGCTAGTCCGGTTCGTGAAGCGCTTAGCCTTTTGACTTCAGACATGTTGGTCGAACGGATTGATCAGCGCGGATTTCGGGCAGCGCCAGTCAGCAAGTGTAACTTTGAGGAAATCCTTCTGCTGCGATGCAACCTTGAAGAAACCGCGTTGCGTGCTTCCATCAGCAATGCGGATGCGGCCTGGGAAGATCGGCTTGTCTTGCGTCACCATCATATGAAAAAGGCCGGCCAAAATGGGGCGCGCGACTTTGAGGACGCTCATAAGGCGTTTCACATGGCCTTGTTGGACAATTCGAAACTGCCGTTGCTGCTGCGGTATTGCTCTCAGCTTTATGACCTGAACATTCGATACCGCTATCTGGCGGCCGGCGGGTCGAGCTACAAAAAGCGAGACATCGCCGCCGAACATCAGCAAATCCTGGACGCCGCATTAAATCACGATGCAGACAGCGCAACTCGGCATTTGATCGATCACTACCGTCGAACAGGTGAGTACCTGAGCAGCCAGATGGAGCCCTGAAATGCAGCGGAATTGGTTTCTGGGTGATCTGCTAAACCAATTGCTGGACCGTCCCGAAAAAAGGCGCGGCAAGGATGACAAACGGTCAATTGCCGAACTATGTGAGGCGCTTTTATCTGCCGAAGGTGAAGTATCAGGCTTCACGCTCGCGTCTACGATCCTTGAGCGCTACCACACCCTGAATGATGCGGAGAAACTAGACTTTTTTGTCTATTTGAATGATCAACTTGAGTTGGACGCAAATCAGCTTTCCGAAGCAGCCCGCCTCTACGCCAGTGACCAAAGTGTCAATCTTTATCAAAGACTTAGTGAAGTCTCAGAGCCACGGCGGCAAGAGTTGTTGCGACGGCTGAACCAGCCGTCTGGTGCGACGCAGGAACTTGTGGCCATGCGCGTTGATCTGCTGCGCTTTCTCAAATCCAAACCGGAACTCAAGCGAACGGATATCGATTTCGTCCATTTACTGCGCAGCTGGTTCAACCGGGGCTTTCTGGTCCTCAAACAAATCAGCTGGGACACCCCTGCCCGCGTTCTGGATAAGATCGTCGCCTATGAAGCGGTGCACCAGATCAACGATCTGGACGATTTGCGGCGAAGGCTCTACCCGCCGGACCGTCGTTGTTTTGCGTTCTTCCACCCTTCGATGCCAGATGAGCCACTGATATTTGTCGAGGTCGCTCTGACGGTTGAAATCCCGGATGCAATAGACACGCTTCTATCCGAAGCACGAGAACCGATCGAAGCCGAGCAGGCAAAGATCGCGGCGTTCTATTCCATTTCAAACTGCCAAAAGGGTTTGGCGGGCATCAGCTTTGGGAATCTATTGATAAAGCAGGTTGTGACCGAGCTTTCGCGAGAGCTTCGCGAGCTTGATACCTTTGTGACATTGTCGCCGATACCGGGGCTAAACCGGTGGCTGGCTGGTGAAACAGACCACCCGGAACACGGGCATGCCGCCGAGGCCGTACTTGCAGAAACAGCAGCACCGCAGGACGTGCGCGCGATGGCCGCCAGGTACTTGATGTTTGCCAAGCGCGAAGATGGGATGCCGCTGGATCCTGTGGCGCGCTTTCACTTGGGCAATGGCGCCGAGCTTCATGAACTGCATGCCGAGGCAGATCAGTCGCCAAACGGACGCGTCCAGTCCGGAGGTGCGATGGTCAACTACCTTTACGATTCGAACAAAACAGAACGTTATCATGAAGAATTCGCGACACGTGCCACGATCCAAGCCTCGCGTTCAATTCGCGCGGCTTCAACTGCGACGCTTGCGGTAAAGCCTAGGGAAAATACAGCGTGACTAATGCACTTTACGACAGTTTGTTTGCCCGCCATGAGGGCAACATGGCTCCATTCCTGCAACTCGATAATGGCCAGGTAGTCTCTTATGACGCGTTTCTGCAGCGCACCGCCCAGATCGCGCATGTCTTGCAGAACAGCGGAGTTTCCCCCGGCGATCGCATCGTTGTGCAAGCCCCCAAACTGGCCGACACGATTGCTCTCTATGCCGCTTCGGTTCAGGCAGGTGCTGTCTACCTGCCCCTAAACACTGCCTATACCATGGCAGAGTTGGACTATTTCATCTCTGATGCGCAACCTGCGTTAATCGTTTGCGACAGCCACGACAAAGTTGAATTCGAAAAATTGGCGACCCGATCTGGTGCAAAGCTGCTGGCCTTGGGTGGCGAAAATCCAAGCTTGAGCCGCGAAGCGGACGCACAGCCTTGTGTATTCGAAACCGTGGATCGCGCGCCGGACGACCTCGCAGCGCTTCTTTACACATCCGGTACCACGGGCCGGTCCAAGGGAGCGATGCTCAGCCACCGAAACCTGCTGTCCAATGCCCAAGTCCTGGTGGATTTGTGGGGTATCACCGACGCTGATCGCTTGATTCACGCGTTGCCCATCTTTCACACGCACGGGCTTTTCGTGGCGATGAACACATCACTACTCGCCGGTTCCAAAGTGCGGCTGATGGAAAAATTCGACACTCGTATGATCTTGGAGGAAATGCCCCACTCGACCCTTCTAATGGGGGTCCCCACTTTTTATACCCGATTGCTGGCCGATGAAGGTTTCACCGATGAGATCACAGAGAACATGCGTCTGTTTGTTTCCGGCTCAGCCCCGTTGCTGGCAGAGACCCATGTGGCGTTCGAAACGCGCACGGGCCACCGTATCCTTGAGCGCTACGGTATGACCGAAACGAACATGAACACCTCTAACCCTTATGGCGGTGAGCGTCGCGCGGGAACTGTTGGTATGGCCATACCCGGCACTGAGGTGATCGTAACCAACCCTGAAACTGGAGAACCGCTGCCCCAGGGCGAGATCGGAATGATCGAAGTACGTGGCCCCAATGTTTTTCAGGGCTATTGGCAAATGCCCGAAAAAACGGCTGAAGAGCTTCGAGAAAATGGATTTTTCATCACCGGAGATCTGGGCCAATACAGCGAGGATGGCTACCTGTCGATTGTAGGTCGGTCAAAAGACCTGATCATCACTGGTGGTTACAACGTCTACCCTAAAGAAATTGAAGACGTTTTGAACGATGTCGATGGCGTTCAGGAATCGGCGGTTTTCGGCGTCCCCGACAAAGACTTCGGTGAAGCAATCATTGCCGCTCTGGTTGCCGAGCCTGGAGCACAGCTTCAGGTGGAACAGATCGAGTCAATCATCAGAAACAAGCTGTCGCGATTCAAACATCCTCGCCGCTACGAACTCGTCCAGGAGTTGCCGCGAAACACTATGGGAAAAGTTCAAAAGAACGCGCTGCGCGAACGGTACGCGAACAAGGAACGGTCACCGGCGTTATCTTAGGAAGCCCAGCCAGACGCTCAATCAAATCAAGACCTTCAGATCGGATACTACCCACCCTTCAGACTGCCAAACTCATCAGGAGATCCACAATGACTCGCATGACGGCAAAAGACTTCGACCAGGAACTTCTGGACCTGTATGACTTTTACGCGCACGGCAAGATCACCAAGCGCCAATTCCTGGACCGCGCAGGCAAGTTCGCGGTCGGCGGCGTGACAGCGGTCACGCTGCTGAACTTGCTCAGCCCGAACTATGCGATGGCTCAGCAAGTGTCGTTCAACGATCCCGATATCCACGCGGACTACATCACCTACCCTTCACCGAATGGAACCGGTGATGTTCGCGGCTACCTTGTCCGACCCGCCGGCGTTGAAGAGCCCCTGCCCGGGGTGCTGGTGATCCACGAAAACCGCGGCCTGAATCCTTACATCGAGGATGTGGCGCGCAGGTTGGCAAAAGCCGGGTTTATGGCACTGGCCCCCGACGGTCTGACGTCAGTGGGAGGATACCCAGGCAACGACGCGGATGGGCGAGAGCTGCAAAAGACAGTGGACCGGGTCGAATTAATGAACGATTTCTTCAATGGATTTGAATACCTATTGAACCGAGATGATTGCACTGGAAAGGTCGGTGCTGTGGGTTTTTGCTACGGCGGCGGTGTGGTCAGCGCAATTGCCGTGGCCTACCCCGAATTGGCCGCGGGCGTGCCATTCTATGGTCGCCAGCCAGCTGTTGAGGATGTAGCCAAAATTCAGGCACCGTTGCTGATTCAGATGGGAGAGCTTGATGAGCGCATCAATGCAGGTTGGCCAGATTTTGAGGCTGCTCTTCAATCCAACGAAAAAGTTTATGAGGCATATATATACGAAAATGCTAACCACGGTTTTCATAACGACAGCACACCTCGTTATGACGAGGAAATGGCAAACCTAGCCTGGGATCGCACCATAGATTGGTTCAACACTTATCTGAAGTAACTACAGCACACGGCGAAGCGAGCCTTGTGTTTTGTCGCTTCGTCGCAACGCACAGTTTACCGGAGCCGAGTCATTTGAAGCCCCGGTATTCTATCTCTCTTGATCAGAGAGGCTGAAAGGAACGCTTGGCTAAAAGGCTTGGGTGCAAAAAAACATCATCGTTAACAGAAGCCTTCTTTGGCGGGGTACAAAACCACTGGCTGTTTTCTGAACAACACCGAAACACGAGCGTCCTGTGGGAATTATTTGAAGCGTTCTCTGATTGAGTGGTCAGCTTGTCAGAGTATAGCCGGCACAATCACCCAGCCCTGCCTGAATTCATCCTTTGACCATGCTTGCAAAGAACACCTGATATGAGTGCCAAGGCAGCAGTCGCAAATTAAATGAAAAACTGTGACCGCTTTAAACCAATGGGAAACCCAGTCAGATCAGAATTGCGAGCGATTTGGCCGTATTGTTAGTATCGCGGGGGAAACACCAAGTGTCTGGATCAATCCAGGATAGGTCGAAACTGCACCTCCAAAAATACGGGCTAACGATCACCTTTTGTCGAATGAGTTGTCAGGCTCTCCGACCAAACAGTTGAGCACCCACGGGTAGCTTGTGGTGACATAGTATCCGTACTGGCCATCAACAGTCATGCCATTGCACTCATCCAGATCGCCCGTCCCGGTAAACTCGTAATCGTCGATATACGTCCCGTCCGGAGTACCACCCGGCCCGTTAGGCGGCGCAGGCCGAGGCGTGGTTTTGAGTTGGTAGCCGGAAATCGCAGGTCTTATTGTACCATCGCTGTCTTTGAATATTGTCCCGTAGATCGGAAATCCGTCAGCCGCGAAGCCGATAACTGGTGACGGCTTATCAAGGTCGTGATCCAGAAACAGCGCATTTGGATTGGAATGATAGTGATACCTGCCGTCTGGCTGGGCGTGGGCATTGTGGAGGTCTACGCCAAAGTACTGATCGTAAGACGGCGGGTCGAGTAACCAGGGATCAGTATCCCGACACCCTGCAAGAACGTTGCCATTCTTGTCTGCACGTGGGCCGCTTGGGCGATAACACCCGGCCGAGAGCAAATCGACCGGCACACCGTTGAGCAGTATTGCGTCATAGCTACGTTGTGAAAGCGCAGCTTGACTGTCCGTTTTTTTTGGGTTCCTAGGAATCCGAAATGTGCCTGATAATTCTCGGACATCGTTGGCGAAGTTGGCTGTTGGCCCATTGAAATCATGGTTAGGAATGCCGTTGGTCTTGAGGGTGCAATGCTGGCTATCTGCAGAGATTTCGATTTCGGAGTTAAAACGTTGCTGGCGGGTGACGTCTTCCACTGAAGCGGAATACACGCCCGCATAGTCCGCACAGTCGGCAGACCGGTTGCTGAGCAAAAGATCGGTGATGTCCTGAGCTGCGTTCTGCGCAGGAGCCTGAACGGCCGTAAACCCTGTCAGAAGCGCGCTGAATGTCAAAATCTCCAGTCGCATGGCTCAATCTCCTCAGTGTGTCGAAATTTTCAAACAAACAAGTCGCTCGATATGAGTTGATGCCGGTCACCCTAGCCTCAGAATGCGACGCGGTCTCCTCCTTTCAAATCCAGGATCTCTCTCGCTTCATCAGGAGTTGCGACCTGACTGCCCAGGTCTTCTACAATACGTCTAATTTTGGCGACTTGTTGAGCGTTGCTTTCGGCCAGTTTTCCACGAGAGATGAACAGGCTGTCCTCCAAGCCAACACGAAGGTTGCCGCCCATCTGGCTTGCCGTCGTAGCAAGCGACATCTGTGCTCCACCTGCGCCCAAGACCGACCACCGATAGTCGTCACCGAACAGCCTGTCGGCAGTACGTTTCATGAAGATCAGATTGTCGACTTCGGGTCCAATGCCGCCGAGGATGCCAAAGATGAACTGAATGAAAATGGGTGCCTTGAACAACCCGATATCCATGCAGAATTTCAGGTTGTACAAGTGCCCGACATCATAGCATTCGTGTTCGAACTTGATGTCATGAGGCGCAAGCGTTTCCGCCGCCTCGCGAATGTCCCGGAAGGTATTGCGAAAGATGTTCTGATCGGAATTCGCGACGTAGTCCTTCTCCCAATCAAACTTCCAATCGTCATCATCGTATCGGTTGGCCAAAGGGTGAAACGAGAAGTTCATCGAACCCATATTCATCGAGCACATTTCGGGGCTGAAAGTCTTGGCCGGGTTGATCCGGTCTTGAATGGATAATGTCAGCGATCCACCGGTCGATAGGTTCACAACCGCGTCGGTGGCCTGTTTGATGCGCGGCAAGAAAGGCGCGAAGTCGTTCGGGTCAACCGATGGTGAACCATCCTCGGGGTTGCGTGCATGAAGATGCAGGATCGACGCTCCGGCCTCGGCGGCCTCGATCGCCTGCCGCGCGATGTCGTCATAGCTGTACGGAAGTGCATCCGACATTGTGGGCGTGTGAATAGCCCCTGTTATGGCGCATGTAATGATCGTTTTTTTCTGACGGGCCATGGGTTCAGTTTTCCTTGGATTGTCCGATGTGCTTTACGCGATAGCCCAGCGGGAATAGTTGCAGGTCATAACGGCTGCGGATCACGCCCCAGATACCTTTCGGCGCTTTGAGCATGACGACAATCGCAACTACGCCGAGAACGATCAGGTAAGTTGTTCCGAGGTCGGCCAGCGTTTCGCGCAAAGCGAAGAAGACGAGAGTGCCGATGATCGGTCCTTCGATGGTACCGATGCCGCCTATTACGACGATGAAGATGACGAAGGCAGTCCAGTCGTTGACGCTGAACGCCGCGTCCGGCGATATGCGCAACTTTTGTAGAAAGATGAGAGCGCCGATCATCGCCGTGAACGCCGACGTGACGACGTACACAATGAACTTCGTGCGCCAGATATCGATGCCGAGGCTTCCGGCGGCCAGTTCATTGTCGCGAATTGCCGTCAGCGCCAACCCTTGGCGCGAGCGCAGGAAGAGATAGACGGCTGTCACCACCAGCACAGCGGCACCGAGCGCCAGCCAATAACTGAGCGCCTCTCGCATCGCGCGCCCGGACGCCAACGATTTCACGATGGCAACGGGAAGCGAGGATCCTGAGCCTCCGCCGAGCGCGGAAATTTGCGCGAAGCTCAGCCGAAAGACCTCTGCGATGACCCAGGTGCCGATGGCAAAATATGCGCCCCGAAGCCTGAAGATCAGAACAGCCACCGGGATCGAGATCAAAGCCCCCAGCACGCCTGCGGCTGCAATAGCAACCAATGGGTTCAGCCCACCCAACATCGTAAGTGCAAAGAGCATGTAGCCGCCAAAGCCTACATAGGCCTGTTGACCAACAGAGACGAGACCGGCGTAACCCGCCATGAGATTCCAAAGAGTTGCGAGGGACAGGTAGAGAAACAGCTCTCCCATCAGGCGCATGTCGGCGCGGCCTGCCCACCAGGGCGCCGCAATCAGAACAAGCAGAGCAATTGCGGTTAGGATCGCGGCAACCCGAGCTGCTTTTGACGATCGAGATACGGAGTAGTCCTGCAGGTTCATCCGGAAACCCTCGGGAAGAGGCCGTTCGGACGAACGGCAAGAATGACAAGGAAAGCGATATGTCCGGCAAGCACTTGCCAGCCCGGATCAATCTTGGCTCCTATGGTTTGCGCGACGCCGAGGATAACGCCGCCAATGAGGGTGCCCCAAAGGTTGCCAAGCCCACCGATAATTACGGCCTCAAAGCCAAAGATCAGGCGGCCCCCGCCAATGGACGGATCAAAGCTTGTCCGAATGCCAAGCAGGATACCGGCGATTGCTGTCACGCCCAGCGCCAGAGCCATGGCCAGCCCAAAGATGTGCCGGCGATTGAGGCCCATAAGCTGGGCGATGTCTTGATTGTCAGAAACAGCCCGAAATGCGCGACCAAGCGCGGTGTGATAAAAGGTCCATTGCAGCCCCCAGATCACAGCGATGGCGATCCCGAAGGTCAGTAGCGGTAAGATCCCAAGGGTCACACCGCCTACTGCGACGCTGGCTGTTTCCAGCGAACCAGCATTCAATGTTTGGGGGTCGGCCGTGTAGACCTCTAGCAACCCATTCTGAATAATCACACTCAGCCCAAAGGTCACAAGTAGCGGTGGAAGAATATCATCGCCCAGAGTTTGGTTCAGTAGACCGCGTTGAAGGGCATACCCGATCAACGCCATAGCGGGAACAACGATCACCAACGCCGCCATCGGGTGCATCCCGGTCGCGGTCGTCACGGTCAGCCCTAGGTACGCGGCCAGCACGATCAAATCGCCATGGGCAATATTGACGAGCCGCATGACGCCAAAGATCAACGACAGGCCTGCGGCAAACAGTGCGTATAGCCCACCCAGCAAAGTTCCCTGCACGATAGCGTTCAGCCATTCCATATTATTCGATCCCGAAATAAGCGCGTGAAATGTCTTCACGCGAAACGGTGTCAGACGCGCTTTCCAGCGAAACGCGCCCCTCCTGCAGGCAGTAGACCCGGCTCGAGACCGACAGTGCCTTGGTTATGTCCTGCTCGACGATGATCGCACTCATGCCTTCACCGATGATGCCGGGCAGAGCCTCGTAGATGTCTTTAATGATGATCGGCGCGAGCCCGAGGCTGATTTCATCGAAGAGGATCAGATCGGGATTGGCCATCAATGCACGCCCTATGGCGACCATCTGCTGTTGACCGCCCGACAGCGATGTAGAGGCCTGATCTTTTCGCTCTTCAAGGATCGGGAATAGATCATAGACGGCTTTCAAATCCCAAGGGCCTGAGCGACCAACTTGAGCCCCGATCATCAGGTTTTCTTTGACTGACAAAGAGGGGAACAATTGACGACCCTCTGGGACCATCGCTAAGCCAAGCTCTGCAACCTGGTCTGCGCGAAGGCGGCTGATATCCTGACCCCGGTAGTGAATCTGATCCGGTCCGTTCGTCAGCAGCCCGGTGATAGATCGCATCAGGGTCGTCTTACCTGCGCCGTTCGCACCGATGATGGCAAGAACTTCGCCTTCGCCAACGTCCAATTCGACATCGTAGAGCGCTTGGAAATCACCGTAGTAAGAATTTAAGCCGCGTGTTTGAAGAATGGGATCAGGCATCGGCTTCGATCCCCAGATAGATTTCTTTGACTTCAGCGCTTTCCATGATTGCCTGCGGCTCGCCCTCGGCGATCTTCTTTCCGAAGTCGATGACGATCAGACGATCCACGACGGCCAGCAGGGCGTGCACAACATGTTCGATCCAGATTATGGTGACGTCAGAGGCGTGGATGTCCTTGATGGTCTGAACCAGTGATTTGCACTCAGCTTCGGTCAAACCACCGGCAATCTCATCCAACAGCAGCAGTTTGGGTTTGGCGCAGAGCGCGCGTGTCAGTTCCAGGCGTTTGCGTTCCAACAAAGTCAGGCTGCCCGCTAGAACGTTTGCCTTGGGCAACAGCTCCGTTTGGTCCAGAATCTCCAGACAAAAGCGCTCAGCCTGATGCCCATGCAAGCCGGCCGATTGCGTGGCGGCTATCATTGCGTTTTCGAAAACGGTCATTCCCGAAAAAGGCTGCGGGACCTGAAAAGAACGCGCGATGCCTGCATGGCTACGCCTTGCGGCGCTCCACTTTGTAACGTTCTGCCCATTGAATTCAATCACCCCGTAATTGGATTTGAGCGTCCCAGTGATCAGATTGAACATCGAGGTTTTGCCAGCGCCGTTGGGGCCTATTACCCCGAGCGCCTCTCCTTGCTGGACCTCATAGCTCATAGCATCGGCGACAGTGACCGCGCCAAATGCCTTGCTCAGGTCTTGGAGTCTCAAGATTGTCGTCATGCTTCTCTCGGATAGAGGGTTCGGCACCAAGATCGGCGCCGAACGTCTGGTCAACCCAGCAGTTTCATGTCTGCCGTTACCGGAACTTCGGGCGCGGTGCTGTTTGCAACGATTTGCAACTCATACCTATCGCCGGACTTCTGCCACTGACCGCCGACTAACGGCGTTTTGGTGACGTTGTTCATGGGTCCATCACCCCAGTTCACCGGCCCGACAATTGTGTTCAGGTTGGTGGACGTGATTGCGGAAATGATCGAAGACGGGTCTTCCAGATCATCCGCCCGTTTGATGACATCCGCGACGACCTCGAACAGTGCGTGCTTAAAGCCGAGCGGTTGCGTCCAAGGACGGCCCGACTCTGCCGTATAACCTTCGGCAAGGTCTTTCGAAGAAATGCCGGTGAGTGACGACGAGAAAGGATGATGCGGAGACCACCAGACCTCGGTCGACAACCCGTCACCACGGTCGCCCAGCGATTCAATGACCGATGGGAACAGCAATGCTTTACCAATGGTAACGACCTTCGGGTTGAACCCTTGCTGGGCAGCCTGGCTCCAGAAGGTAGCAAAATCTGGCGGGATCATGTTGCCAGTGACGATTTCGCAACCAGCAGCCTTGAACGCAGCGATCTGGTTTGAGAAGTCGTCGGACAGAGGCTGATAGCGACCGGGATCGGTCAACGTGTAGCCAGCTGCGGCGAGCGGTTTAGGCAGGCCCAGTTCCGCATCGCCCCAAGCATTACCGTCGGCATCGTTGGGGAAGAGACCACCCACTGTCTTGGTCACGCCAGTTTTGTCCCACATATCAAGGAACGCTGCGATCACATCCTCCAGGCCCCAGAAGAAGTGATAGGTGGTTTCAAACCCCTCACCCGGAACACCATTGCGACCGAAGAAATACGGCTGCCACGGGCAGTCGGTCGTGATGCAAGGAACTTCGTTTATCTCTGCCTGATCGGCGACCGGGTTCACTGTGTCCGGAGTTGACGCCGCCACGATGATATCGACCTCGTCACCTAGGATCAGGTCGGCGGCGACCTCCGCTGCGCGGTTGGGGTTGGACTGGCTGTCTTTTGAGATGATCTCGACATTCCAGGTCTTTCCGTTGTTGTCCAAACCTGCAGAGAAAACCTGCTGAATGGCTTGAAGCACATATTCATCAGCCTCGGCGAAACCCGCCAGCGGTCCGGTGCGCGGGCTGACGTTGCCAATCCGCAGTGTCGGATTTGCGGCATAGGCGCGCGTTGCCCGCAGGATGGCCGGAGCAGCGATTGCTGCAGTGGCTCCGGCTAGGAAACTGCGCCTTGTGGCCGTCTTAAAAGTCCTTGTCATTGCGTCCTCCCTTCACCGGCCTCCCGCCAGTGTTTGATTGATCTTACAAAGTCTTCTCGAGATTTTTCAGATGTGTCGCGACGCGCTGGCGAACTTGGTCTGCCTCGCCCTCGGCCCACTTCCTGAACCCTTCGCCGGATTTCATGCCTAGCTTGCCCGCTTCGACAAGCGACTTCAGGTAAGATGAAGGGCCCTTTTGCGCCTCAAGATCGTGCAGCACGTTTTCGTGGATATCGAGCGTCAGATCGGTGCCCACCATATCCGCGTTCTCCAGCGGACCGAGTACAGCCAAGCGTCGCCCGAAGCTGGACTTGATCACAGTATCAACAGCTTCCGCGTCACAAATTCCGTTTTCAACCAGACTAACCGCTTCGCGCCACAACGCGTGTTGGATTCGATTGCCGATAAAGCCGGGCACGTCCTTTTCGACCATCACCGGAGTTTTTCCAGCGTCCTTCAGCAGATCGAACATCGTCTGTGCGATCTCGGGGTCCGTCCATTCCGTCTTGATGACTTCGACCAACGGAATCATGTGCGGGGGGTTCCACCAATGTGTTCCGAGGGCCCGATTTTTCAGCCGCAGCCCAGACATGATCTGAGTGATCGGCATCACCGAAGTATTGGACGCGAGTATGCAGGTCTCTGGTGCGTGCGCTTCAATCTCAGCAAAAATCGTTTGCTTAAGCTCCAGTTTTTCGGGCGCGGCTTCGAATACAGCGTCGGCATTTTGAACCGCATCTTTAGTCGTCGCAACGATCTCAATCATCTTGAGGGTTTTTGTGATTGTGACCTCGTCATCCCCCATCGCGGCCATGCTGGCGCGGATGCGGTCAGGCACGGTGGCTCGCGCCTCTTCGACGGGGTCTGTGATGGCGACATGTTGACCTGCTTTTGCCAAGGTCAGGGCGATACCGTGCCCCATAAGCCCCGCGCCAATCACTGCCATTTGCTGCTTCTTGCGCACCATTCTTTAACCCGCCGTGTATCCGCCATCGGCATGAAGGATATGCCCGGTGTAAAAATCAGATGCCCGCGACGCGAGAAAAAGGAGCGGACCTGCCAGGTCTTCCGGCTCACCTAGTCGTCCTTTGGGAACCCGGGTCAGGAAGCCATCGCGCACCGCCTTCGCTTCGTCGGTTTCTTCGAACATCCAAGCGGTCAAAGGCGAACGGAATACCGTCGGCGCGATCGCGTTGACGGTAATCCCTGTTGGACCCAGCTCACATCCCAAGGCTTTGGTTATCCCGTTCACGGCAGCCTTTGACGCGCAATACGCCGTGTAACCGGCTGGGTGGCCCAGGATACTACGAGCGGAACTGACGAAAATGATCTTGCCATATTCGCTCATCTTCATGTGCGCCGCCGCCGCGCGCGCCAAAAGCCAGCTCTGGTTCACGTTGGTATCCATCACGGCGTCAAAGGTTTCCGGCGCCATTTCGTTGATCGGCGCAACTTTGTTCATACCGGACGCGACAACGAGAATGTCGAGTTTACCAAAGTTGTTGACGGCTTCGTCGACCAAGGCCGCACATGACGCTTCATCAGTCGGTCGTGTGTTTATTGCAACGACCGTTGCACCAAGTGCCTCGCACTCTTTGGCAATCTCATCGAGCGCATCTTGGTTGCCTGCAGCCAGTACCAGATTGCAACCAGCCCCGGCGAGGACACGCGCGGCCACCATCCCGAAGGCACCCGAGGCTCCGGTGATCAGCGCGACGTTTCCCTTTACGTCAAACATCTTGAGTGGATCAGACATTCTTTTCGTCCTCAGCTTTCTGGCGGATACGGAATGACCACCAGCATTTTGCAGGTGTAGTTGGCGCGGTTTTCAACTTTGCGCACTTCGCCCGGCGCGATTGTGCAGCTATCCATGGGACCAAGCGTGGTTTCGGCGCCATCAACGATGACGGTCATCTCGCCTTCCAAGACCACGTAGACTTTCTCAAAAGGCGTAGAATCCGGTCCTGCACCACCGCCCGGCAGGAACTGACTGAAGCCGATCCACTGATTTGTCGGCCCGCCTTCCTCAAACCCCTGCAAACGAAGCCCATGACACCCAAAATGGTTCGGTGCTTCGTAGGGTTGGGCGTCTTTAAAACGCTTCAAATGCATGTCCGTCTCCGCTCAAGGTTAAAGGCGGCCGCCGGCGAACCGGCGACCGGTCCGTGAGTGTTCAGAAGTCTTCACCAGCCTCGATGCGGTAGGACTGGTTCTTGTCGATCATCGCCACCAGTCGGATAATGCAGCCATCGCCACGGTCCCAATTCCAAGGGAAGAACGCGAAGGTACACCGCTTGCCGGTCACCGCATCCAGATCACCACCGACGTTTTCGATGCCGAGAATGCCCTTTGAGAAAAGCATGTTGTGAACTGGCTCCCACTCGGGGAAATCAACTTCCCACGGCGTACCGCCTGACCATTCAAGGTACTCTTTTTCGAGGTGTGGCATGATCGGACCGTTTCGCTGCGGACCAATGGCAGTTGCCAGCGGATGATCGTTTGCCTGGGTGTCGTGCCCAACGACTTTTACACCTTTTTCGATCATCCACTCAGCGGCAGAAGGAACGAGACCCGGGCAATAAGCAAAGTAGTCGCCATCTTCATACTGCTTGTGCCAGCCGGTGTTGATGATCAGCACATCGCCTTTGCGGATTGCGTGACCACAAGCCTTCTCCAGATCATCTCCGGTGATTTGCTCCCACTTCTTTTTGGGTACAGAGACCACCAAACCCGAGCCGAAGAAATGGGGAAGCGGGACCTCGTCGATGAACGGCGTTCCCTGAACAACATGCGCTGGCGCATCAATATGCGTGGTCACGTGCATCGTCGTGGTAATCGTCTGAGACAATACGCCGGACTTGGCCATATAGTGCTTTCGGTCGATCTGGACGTCCTTGAAATACGGCCAGTTGGGGCACTGAAACCCGTATCTGTGGCTCAGGTTGTAAAACTCAAGCCCCATGTCATTGTCGGTGTTTGCCTGAAACTCAATGCCGCGGATTTCGACCATTGGGCATATCTCCTCTGTTCGCCGACAACGCGGCGGTGTTCGCTTTTCAATTGTCTGGGGGCCTCCCCATCTGTCCCGTATGATGATGCATACGCACCGCATTACGGTCAACTAAAAACTCACTATACGGTTGACTTGCACCGCATTGTGATACAACACTAAACAATCGCCAGGCATCTCGAGCTACGATGCCAAGACAGAATGGGGTAGGTTAAATGTCTGAAAAAGCGGATAAAGGTGGCATTCAGGTCATTTCCAGAGCGGCCTCGATTTTGCGTGTTCTAAAAGAAAACCAATCCGGAATGAGCTTGGGAAAAATCGCCGAGCGTGTTGACCTGCCCCGCTCTACGGTACAGAGAATCACAAGTGCACTTGCTGAAGAAAAACTTGTCATAGCAGATGCAAATGGAGGTGGCTTGAGGCTCGGCCCCGAACTAAGCGCTCTCGCGGGCGCCGCACAGTACAGCATCGTCGAACACTGCCGGCTGCTTTTGACGGAACTGACTCAAAAGACCGGGGAAACCACAGACCTCGCCGTCATGCGCGGTATCGGCATGGTTTTCTTAGATCAGGTCCCAGGCGTCTATCGATTAACGACCGTTTCGCAAGTGGGCGAGGTTTTTCCGCTGACCACCACTGCAAATGGGAAAGCTTGCCTCGCTCAGCTCGATGAAGGAGATGCGACAAAGCTTATTCAGAACGAATGGGAACGGAATGGTATCCAAAGGAATTTGAATGAGTTCCTTTCCGAACTGAATACGGTCCGCGAACAGGGCCTTGCCTATGATTTGGACGAGCATTCTGCCGGCGTGTCGGCAATCGGGTTTTCTTTCTTTGACTGGGTCGGAGATCTGCACGCGATCTCGATTCCAGTGCCAACGACACGATTTGCGCGGCAAAGAGCAACCATCGAACAAGCGCTGCTTGAGACGTCCACAAACATCCACCAAACCTTCCAATGAGCTTAACAAGCTGACTTCAGGAAGGTTGGAGTCGGCGGCCGACCCCTTCTATCAGTCCGCACTTCTTTTGGGAAAAGTCCAAACATTCCGCCAATCGAATTGCTGGTAATTCCATATGGCCGCTAAGGTTGATATTCGCCTCGAATTGCGGGTTCATAACCATTGGGTGTTTTTTGGCATCCTACCGAACCGCGATCATCCCTGAACCGGTGTTCTGTGAAGCGATCTTTGGTTGAGCGATGGCTGTTCAGTGGAACAAAAATGAAAGGTCACCTCGCGGAACAAAGCATCATTTCGCTGCGGCTGCGCCAATGGCCGCAGCGATAATGAGTTTTTCAAAGTCTGTTCCTTTACTGACCCAGTCGACACCGTTAGACAACAATGTTTACGATGGTTTCTTTGCCTTTCGGCCCTTCGGTGAATGCCATAGAAACGGCCTTGGCTTCAGCTTTCGACATCCTGCGATAAAGCCCGTCTTTTGAATTATCCGGATCACCATCGATATAGAACTGTGTGGTCAGCACCTCTCGACGTCCATCGAAGACCTTCACATGAATATGTGGCGTGCGCCCCGGATACTTGGTTGGCTTGATCGTGCGGAACGCATAATTGCCAGCGTCATCCGTGATATCGTGGCCAAAGCCCTGAAATCCCTGGTCATAGCGCACCGGACGATTATCGCCGGGGTGCAAGTACTTTCCATTTACATCACATTGCCAGATTTCGATGCGCGCACCGGTTATCGGGGTGCTGTTGCGATCGGTAATCTGGCCTTTGAGCGTGATGATTTCCCCACCTCCCTCGCGAACAAGCCCTGCGACCTTGACCAAGTCATTGTCGATATCGCTCTTGCGCATCGATCTGGTCGGATAAAATGGCCCTTCTGCAGCGCGCGGTGTCAGCTCTGCAGCAAACGCGGTCCTGGATAGGAGTAGACTTCCTGTAGCAGAAGTTATTCCAGCGAGAACTTTTCGGCGAGATCTTGAATGAGCCATTAAACTCCTCCTCAGCTATTCCCGACCCATCTTCGCATCCAGACTCCAGCGGCCCGGGCCTACAAACACAAAGTACAGGAAAACGAAGCAATACAGAATTGCGGCGTCGCCATTGTTCAGAATCGGATAAAAGCTCTGTGGAGCGTGGGCAATGAAGTAGGCGCTGGCCATCAAGCCGGACAGAAGGAATGCCACCGGACGGGTAAACAGGCCCAGAACGATCAGCGAGCCGCCGAACAGTTCCAGCATACCAGCAAACCATGGCATCGAGAATGTCGCGACTTCCCACTCTGGCGGCGCAGGAAAGATCAGTATTTTCTGGGTTCCATGAGCCAAAAACAGAAGGCCCGTCATGATCCGCAGAATGCTGAGAACCCGCAGAGATTGTTTGTTCAGAGCTGCTATCATTTTCTTCATTCCCGAGATTTGATCGGCGGCGCGGTTTTGAGTCCGCCGACTGACGTTGAGTGAAATCGGTATTCAGAGGAGATGGGGCGAATTACTCCATCGCTTCCTTTACTGGCGCGCTGTCGACGAACTGTTCGAATTTTACGATCTTGCCGTCTTCGACCTGCCAGACATGTGCAACGCGCGCCGAAAATGCCTTGCCGGTTGCATTGTACATTCCATAGTAGGTCCCGTATGCGACGACGCGATGGCCATCGGCTACATAGTGTTCAGGGACAAACCGATAGTCGGTCCATTCGGAAGCCAATCGCGCAAACACGTTTTCCGCGATTTCGGTAAAACCGGTATAAGTTCCCGCATAAGGAAAACCCGCCGCCTCGGTCCATTTGGCGTCAGGAGCCAGATACGCCTGAAGGCTGCGACCGTTTTCTTCGGAGGATTCGCCTTCATAGGTGCTTTTGACAATTTCCAAAGGGGTCATGTTTTGCTCCTGGGCGTTAGCCGCAAACGGTGCCGCTGAACCGAGTGCAAGCAGGGCCGCACCAATAAGGTTGTATCGCGCGCTCTTGGTGTCCCTGAACTTGCAAGACATAATTTGCCTCTCTTTTTAGTGGCGAATGCTGTTTAGCTTTCAGCGGACTATGCTTTGTGCGGTTGGTGATGAGGCGCTGGATTTGATGGCCCAGCGCCCCCTTTGTGATACAGAAACCGAGCTAGACGGCTTCTGATGTCGGTTTACGCTTACGGCCAGGAACGCTCGCCTGCGATAACCCGAGCGCTTAGCTCCAGATCGCTCACGTTCTCAAACTCGGGATAGGCTGCCTGCATTGCGGCGATGAGTTCTGCTGAACCTTCCGCCTTGTCTGCCGCAGACTCGAATGCGGCGACGTATTCTTTAGTGAAATCAACGATGCTTGCGTTCTCTGCGCTGTCGCCAATGACGTGGCCCGGAATAATCCGTTTAGGGTTCAATTCCAGAATCTGATCCAGCGTTGCGCGCCAGCTGTCGCGGCTTTCCGGAGTTTGGTTGTCGGCCATCCAGACATGCACGTTTTCATAAAGAACAACGCCGCCCAGTACGGTCTTTTCCGAAGGGACCCACAGGAATGTATGAACCGGATCGTGGCCGATCACCTGCACGGTTTCACCGTCTACCGTCAAGCTGTCGCCTTCCAGAACGTCAGGGACAATCAGTTCTGATGGCGCGTTCCCTTCCAGGATCGGACCCCAGAAGTCATATTTGAGCTGGATCGTTTTCTCGATGCCTTTGACGGTCTCAGGTGTCGCGACAATTTTGACATCCGGGTAAGCTGCACGAATCGTATCCAACCCGAAATAGAAGTCAGGATCCTTGTGACTGATAAAGACGGTCGTCAAGGATTTTCCGGTTGCCTTGATCATATCCACCAATTGCTGTGCATCGTCTTTTTCAAACTGGGCATCTACGAGGATCACCTCATTCGGACCTTCGATCAGGTTCGATGAGACCGGGAACAGACTGCCTTCATTCGGGCTGAAGGCGGTGATGGTGAGATCAGCCGCAAAGGCTGCGGTGGACAGCAGCATGGCTGCAGTAGAAGTGAGGATCGTCTTCATAGGGGTGCTCCTTGCACTTATGCGGCTAATGCCGCTATCTCTTCAGGAAAGTGGTAGTAGGTTGAGACGTCGACTTGGGTTGTTACGCCGTCGGTTTGCATCACCAGTGTCGGGACACCTTGCGTACCGAACCGTGATTGCAAATTTGCAGCGTCCATACTGATCTGCCGGGCGTGGTTTCTGCCTTCGTCCAACGGACGGTTCACGCCAAATTCAATCAGTGCACTACGGACCGCTTCGCCGTTACCCGCAGTAATGCCGTCTACATAACGTGCCTGTTGCAAAACATGTGCCAGCTTCATCTCAGCGCTGGCACCCTGGTCATGAACCAAAGCTGCGGCGTATGCGGTCAGGCTGGAATCCAGCACTTCATCCGGGTTTCCCAGAGTGTTTTGAACATAAGCGTCGCTGAACGTTTGCCTGGTCAGCTGTTCAATGCGTCGGTCAATTTGCAAAGCCATTCGCGCGAAGCCATCGCCCATTCGGTCTGCATTTGCGCCCTGGAACAAATGGCGATGCATAACGGTGACATCAGCGCCACTCTCAATCAGCGCATCAATCACCGGGGCGGCGCCATAGCACCAGCAGCAATAGTTATCATAGATATACGTGAAGCGCGTCATTGCAGTCTCCGTTTTGGTGAACCACAAATAAGGCGTCGGTATTGTAGACTAAAGACAACTTATATAGACATACTGTCAGCTAAAAGATGACGAATATGAAGAAACCAAATCTTAACCGGCTGGAGTATTTTGTTGCCATTGCCGAGGAAGGAACCATCACGGCGGCCGCTGATCGCATGCGTATTAGCAAGGCGGTTGTCAGCAAGCAGCTTCAGCTTCTGGAGGAAGAGCTTGGGGCAACTCTTGTGGTGCGTAACTCTCGCCACCTGAATCTTACGGAAACCGGACAATCCTTCTTTGAAGCCGCACGTGCATCAGTAGCGCAAGCCGAAGAAGCATATGAAATGGTAAAACAAGGGCGTGCAGAACCGACTGGAAACCTGCGCATCACAGCCCCGCTCGACATGGGTGTTACGTACGTTTCGCCGGTCGTTGCCGAGTTTCGCATCGCGTATCCGGCTGTCACGATTGATCTCACGCTCAGCGATACGCGGTTTGATCCGGTCGAGGCCCGATTTGACATTGCATATCGGGTAGGCTGGCTTGCAGATTCCGCCAACGTTGCGCGTAAGTTGTCGGGATTTCAGCAAATCGTCGTGGCATCGCCAAAATTGGCTGAACAAATTGGGAAACCGGAACATCCGCAAGGATTGGCAGCCTTTCCGTTCGTTGAACACAGAGCCTTGCCAAACCCACTAAACTGGAAGTTTTTGAGTGCCACTGGTGAAACCACTGATGTTCAAATGAACCCCGCCCTTCGGGCAGACGTAACACCAGCAATCAAGGCGATGGTGCAGGAAGGGGCTGGAATCTCAATTCTGCCCGATTTTTTCGTTAAGAAAGAGATCGAAAACGGCGGATTGATCCAGCTTGTTCCGGACTGGGTGCTTCCAACAGGAGGTATCTATGCAGTCTACCCCCCCACGCAGTTCCGATCAGCTGCAACAAAACAATTTGCGCAATTGTTTGCAGAAAGACTTCGCAACAGTCT
Organism: Ruegeria sp. BI12; assembly: GCF_056537985.1. Taxonomy (NCBI): domain Bacteria; kingdom Pseudomonadati; phylum Pseudomonadota; class Alphaproteobacteria; order Rhodobacterales; family Roseobacteraceae; genus Ruegeria; species Ruegeria sp. BI12. Next base: position 1,191,148 of record NZ_JBQFSL010000002.1, read on the forward strand.
GGCGTAAGAGAAGGGTGGCGAAACTCAGGCAACATTCGTGTCTGTCCGACATTGAAACACGAGATTGTTTAGCGGCCCTTAGCACGGTTGCCGCGAGAGGCGGTTTTGTCCCGCTTTTTGGAAGGTGCAAAATCAGGTTGCGGGTGTCCGCTTCTGGCTGTCACCAGTCGATAAAGACTGCTGCCTAGAACGGCAGCACTGAGCCGATTCTACTAAATTCAGCACGGTGCACGAATTTCCGATGGTGGGTGAAACTTCACAAGCCGCACGGGACCCTTTGGATCAAATCTCCCACTTCAAGCCTACTTCTTGTTCAGTGACCTCCCAAAGCCTTGCCATGACGGTTTTGTCATACGCGTGTGGGTTCAATGTACCCTTGCCGACCGGGCCAACGGCTTCAAGGCGACCCGTTGGTCCGTAGAGCGCGCGTTGTTCGGTCAAATTCTTTTCGGCGGCGCACATGACTTCGGGATAGGACCCTTGCTCGGCGGTCTGAACCATCGGTGTTTTGGTCATGAGCCACCAGATGAATCGCATCGTCCGGCTGCCACTTGTGCTGATCAGTGACGTTGCCGACGAGCCGGGATGGCAGACATAGACTTCGACCTCGGTGCGCCTTGCGGCGGCAAGCCTGTCTTGTAGTTCAAAAGCGAACATCATTTGTGCCAGCTTGCTTTGCGAGTATGCGGTGTTAGGCCCGTAACCCTCTTCCCAGTTCATGTCGTCGAACTTGATCGTCTTCAGGCCCATGTTGTAACCGAGACTTGCGACAACAACGATCCGACCTTTCGAGGCTTCGATACGCTCAAACAGAAGACCACAGAGTAGGAAGTGGCCGTAATGGTTGGTGCCGAGCTGGCTCTCGAACCCATCCTCTGTCAGCTTGCGGGTTGGCACCTGCGCGATCGCAGCATTGCAGATGAGCGCATCGATCCGGGGAACAGAATTCAGAACTTCTTCCGCAGCTTCGCGTACGCTTGCGAGCGAGGCCAGATCCATGCGAATGAAGCTCACTTCCGCCTCGCTGCCGAACTCACTTTTCAGGTCCGCAACAGCTGCCTGAGACTTCTCAAACGAGCGGTTCAACATCACGACCTTGGCGTTCATTTTTAGGAGCGTCCGCGCGGCCTGGAACCCGGCACCGGCGTTGGCACCCGTGATGAGGTAGGTCTTGCCGGAGAGGTCGTCGAGGCGCTCGGGCATCCAGCCTTTGGGTCCGAATGTGGTATCTGGCATCTTTTGTCTCCTATCTGCGTTGGCGCGGGGACCGAGTGAATTATGTTTCGCCTAAGAAATGCAGATAGCTCTCACCAGAACGCGAGAACAGGCGAGATCATCGCAAATACTTGCCCGATTGTATCAAGGTAGTTGCCTGCATCGATCTGGAGCCATTACATCTCTCTTATGAGCAAGGATCAGATCAAGCAAATCATCGCAGGCCGAACCGAAACGGACGGCTTGACCGAGACGGGCATCAAGGGTGTACGGCTGTTTCGCGCCACGCGTTCAATCCCCTGTGTTCCAGCCGTTTACGAGCCCTGCATCGTAGCCATCGTGAGTGGGGTGAAGGAAGCCGTACTGGATGGCAGAAGATACGAATACGACAACAGTCAATATCTCTGCTGCCCAATGTCGATGCCGGTCAAGGCCGGGACGCCTTTGGCCTCGCATGACCTCCCACTCTACGGGGTCATGATCACTCTTGAGCAACGCGCTATGACCGAGCTGGTGATGGAGATGGAAAATGCAGGGGGCATTCTTCCTTCGGTCAAAGGAGAACTGCGGGAGCCGGGAATTAGGCTCGCGAGATGGGACGATGGGTTCACTGAAGCGATGCTGCGGCTACTGCGGCTCGGAGACAGCGAGACGGATACAGCAATTCTTGGCGAGGCGCGATTACGTGAGGTGCTCTATGCGATCCTGAGGGGAGAGGCTGGCACCTTCGCACGGCAAGCATTTGGTGCAGGCAACGCTATCGCACGTTCAATTGCGCATGTGTCCTCACACTTGGATACGCCGATCTCGATAGAGGATATGGCAAGTCGAGCGGGCATGAGCCGGGCGGTCTTCCATCGCAAATTCAAGCAGGTCACGACGATGGCACCAATCCAATTCGTCAAGACGATGCGCCTCAACAACGCCGCCATGAAGATCGCGGGCGGGATGCCTGTGAACGAAGCCGCAATGGACGTTGGTTACGTCAGCCCGTCCCAGTTCAGTCGCGAGTTTAGGCGCATGTATGGGCAATCGCCGAGGCAATGGGGTGAGGCACAGAAACTACTGGTCAAAGTTGCTTGAGGCTGACTTACGTGAGCAGAGCGGACATTAGAGCCACCGCAGCGAACGGAAGCTTTGTCCGCTTATTTGCTATTTTCCGCCTGGTTTTAAATGTCCGGCATGCGCAGTTTCAGAACCTTCTGCACGAGCAAAAAACTCAATGTAGGTTGAAGCGCTCGGAGCGGTCATTCGATCCGATCTGACGAACGGCTGCCATGCGGACTTTGCTGCAACCAGCGACCAACTCTTTGATGTCTGTTCTCAGCTCAAAGCAGAAGGCAAAAAAAACGTTCAGATTGAGGAAAGCTGACCCTCGTCGACCCGGACCTGAATGATCCACTCGCGGACATAGCGGGTGTAAACTCCAGAGGTGAATTGTATTTTTTTAGTTTACTAATGGCATCAAGATATTCAACGCTGTGCATCAAATGGGGCGCGTGCATTGCTTGGAAGCTTGCTTGAGAGACCCGTTCAGCCAATCCTTGAGTTATCAAGGATAAATGTTTGTACAATGAATGGATCGCACCCATGACCTTTTCTTTTGGCTTCCTTTCAGCGTCCGTTGCATCAATCGCCCTTGCGGCGACAGCGGTAAACGCGCAAGCCGCTGACACCATTTACACCAATGCGCAGGTCTATACGGTCAACCCTGATCAAGAATGGGCCGAGGCGTTTGCCATTGAGGATGGACGTTTTGTTGCTGTCGGTTCAGCTGAAGAAGTCGCTGCACTGGCTGGGGACGACACTGAAACGATCGACCTTGCGGGTGCGATGGTCTTGCCCGGCCTTTATGACATCCATGTTCATTTCCGCAATTGGTATGTTGCCGCAGCGTTGTCTGACGAGGCAATCACACTGCCCGGCGATGCTGATCCGGAAACAGCAGCAGAGTTAATTCGCGAATTTGTAGCTGCACGACCAAACCTCGAACTCCTTTTTGGAAATGGATTGGCCAACGAACTGTTTGACGGAGAACCGGACACCGCCTGGCTTGACGAGGCAGTCTCTGACATTCCGGCCTACATTATCACCGCAACCGGGCACGAGGCAGTGCTGAATACACCGGCGATGATCGATAGCGGTATTAATGCTGATACGCCGGACCCACGGAACGGGATCATCGTACGGGACCCTGAAACCGGAGAAGCAACAGGCTACATGAAAGAGGCCGCGATGGGTCTCTACGCGATGCCATTTCTTCGTAGTCTCGAACTTGATACCCACGTTGACGGCACAAGGGACGTGTTACACTTGCTTGCCTCGATGGGGTGACATCTGCCAGGAACATGCACAGCGAATTGATTAATGTTCAGGCACTACATCAGCTTGCGACATCCGAAGGTCTTCCGATCAGGGTTAGTATGGCGTGGACCTACGATTCTCCGACGCGCGCCTATCAATCTGTCGAAGATCAACGTGCGGCAATTGACAAGTTTCAAGACTTTATCGCACCGCGGCTCGACCCAACCTTTATAAAGGTCAATATCGATGGCATCCCGACTGAGACCGGTGCGATGCTGGAACCTTTCCTGACGAACAACTCGGAAGTGGAACAGTCCCAGTCTGACGCGGGTTCACAGTATGATCCACTTGCTTCTGGTCAGGGGGACTACGGACTGATCTTCTTCACCGAAGACGAACTTGTGGCCGACATCATACGATTTGAAGAACAAGGCATGAAAGGCATGGTCTTCCACACTGTGGGTGACCGCGGCGCTCGGCTTGTTCTGGACGCAATGGAGACCGCACGGGATCAACTGGGTGAGTTGAAAGGCCGCTACCAGCTTGCTCACTCGTTTTTCATATCCGAAGAAGACATGTCTAGACTGGTGGAACTCGATCTGACCCCGGAGTTCTCGCCCGTTCTATGGTTTTCGAACCCTCACAACGATGTCGTCAACCGCGTGGTTGGCCCGGAACGCGCGCAAAGGGTTTTCCCAATGCGCTCGGTCGCTGATGCCGGAGGACGGGTGGTTATCGCGTCTGATGGTCCGCTGTTCATGCAAACCCCATTGGCATCGATAGAGGCGGCCGTGACCCGTATCGATCCTGTGGCCGACACGAGTCCACCCGATCCTGCAGTGGGCCAAGCGATCTCGCTAAAGCAGGCAATTGATGCACGCACAATCAACTCTGCATACTTGGATTTTGCGGACGAGAAGCTTGGATCGATCGAAAAAGGCAAGCTTGCCGATTTCATCGTGCTTGACCGCAACCTATTTGAAATCCCGATAGCGGAAGTCAGTGAGGCGCAGATATTAAAGACGTTTGTCGAAGGCGAAGCGGTTTTTGAAGCTAACTGATTTTTTTTGACCTGTGATTATGCAGTTCAATAGCGCCAAGGCTCGTAAAATAAGCCCAAGGTTTGGGCTTTCTCGCAGGCTCCAGAGCCATGCGTTTGCGAGCCTTCATGGCTCAATTTAGCTAGCACGACCGCCAGCATAAGTGTTCGCTTCAGGGCAAGCCTTCAACAATGTAATGTTCGCTTTCTGCTGCCACACCATGCAGCATTGGTCGCAAAGGGCTCTAGGCAGATGTTCGGTAAATTTAAAAAATTGGCTGCTAAGCGGACAAAAGCTGCCGTCGATTGTTCAATACGATTGGCAGTCAAGAAGCCTAGTCAGTGGGTACTCTGAGAAAACCACTATCGCACCTTCTTCACTTTCTGGGTTGTGCTTTCGATCCCAACGAGTGTCTCATCGGATTGTAATGTGTTCATTGGATCTTAGCCGTGTTCGAAGCGCCGACATACCTCGCGATAGCATCGATTGCAGTCATCGGCACTGTTCACGTTTTCTGCGTGTCTTTTTTCCGGAAATTCCCCGCCCGGGCAAGCTGGCTATCTGATTTTTCATCTGGGATCGGACTTGGCTATGCTTTCCTTTTCTTGCTGCCAAAAATCGGTGAATTGTCGGCCGATTTAGCTGCAAACGGGAAATGGGAAAACTCGCTGTTCGGTTATTCGCTGCTAGGATTTCTCATTTATTACTTGCTGGAAACCCGTCGCGATATGGGGACCGATAACAGGTTGTCACTTGGCTTGGACACAGTGGCACTCGGAACCTATAACTGCTTGCTTGCCATTACAGTTATGCAAGCAACCTCAACTTCGCCTGAACTGTACGTCATTGGAACGTTGGCCTATTCGCTGCATTTATTTGGAGTGAATATTTATCTCTACAAAACTCATCCAAGACATATGTCTGGATGGCTTCGCGCATACTTTGTCGCGTCGCTTGCAATCGGCATATTGATCGGTCTCAACACGGACAAAAGTAGCATGATCTATTCAATTGCGACTGGGTTGACAGGGGGCGTGATCATAGCCCTGTCTCTTCGGGTAAAACTGCCCAACCGTTCGTCAATGAACACAAAGGCTCTTTTGATTGGTGTGGTTTTTGCTGCGGTTGCAGTAGTCGTAACCCGGTACTGATCCAAGGACGCTATTTGGCTTGTCTTTGAGTTGTGGCGCCAGATGTTTTTCGACTTTTTTGTGAGAGACGGCTTCCGCCCTTCAAATCATCTTTGATTACTCACGTGAGCTATCAGGGTCACACAAAAACAAGCCTGAAGGCCGACCAATGAACCTTGAAATTGGTAAGGGGTCTGTCGTGAAAAGCAAATCTATGCGTAGTTTAACTGGAAATGTGGAAAGTCACTGATATTACACTTAATCGACAGCTAAAACTTCAGTAAATGAATGAATCCTATCATTCTATTTTGACCCAGTCGTCAAACTTTTCTAGCCCATGGCGATTAGTGGCATTTCCTTGACGCTGGAGTTTAAGCCTCACTATTAGCCGGCTCCGGCTACCGAATGACAAACAAGGATTTGACCGTAATGGAGTTACGATGGTCGCTAAGTTCGAGAAAATTTCGTTACGATTAAACGCGCGTTGGGTGTCTTATCCTGAGCCTCCAAGCCTTGCCGATGTATCCTCCTTGGCGTTGCCCTCAGCCATTCTGGCAAAGGCTTGTCGCCAACCTTCAGCAAGTTCTTTCATCTGAGACAAAACCTCGGCATCTTCCGGCGATATGCGACGAGTCAGCCGTGCGCGTGTGACAGCCAATACAGACCAATTGGGATTTGGCCTTTCAGCCAAGGCAATCCGATCACCGGCGCCAACTTCGCCAGGTTCGAGCACGCGGTAGTACCATCCGGTGCGGCCCGTTTTCTGAAACTGATAAGGCATTTCCTTGCGTCCTGTATGTAGCCCAAGTTTCCAGCACGGCTGCCGCCCCTGGCTAATTTGAACTACCGCCGTCCCGAGTGACAGGATGTCCCCGATGCAAAGGTTTTCCTCGGTCAATCCCGTCGTAGAAATGTTCTCACCAAACGCCGCTGGCATTGTGCCGGGTGCCATTAGGCCTTCTGCTTGCCAAGCCGAATAGTGTTCAAAATCATAATGATGGATGGCTTTGTCTTCGCCACCATGCACGGTCAGGTCCGCCTGAGCATCCCCGGAAAATCCAAGCGAGGTAACGGCTTGCCGCGCGTCCACCCAGTCTTTCTGAATGGCAGACGGTGGTTTACCTTCCCAGCGATCTCTGATGGCCCCAAGGAAAATGCCGTCGATGATAGCCGACAGTTCAGGATGGTTCATCTAGCTTCCTCGTGCTCGATGCAGATCTTTTCTCTTTCGCCGGCCTCCAAGGAGACGCCCAATAATTTGCAAAAACCGCTGTTCGTCTTGCCGTCATGATGAGTGCAGGATTTGCATTGGCCGAATGATCGCCCTCCATTAGCCAGCAAGGCGAAGTTGAGGCCTTGCGTCAGGCCCTGTTCAAGCATGGCTTGGTTTGCTTTGGACATTTCTCCAATTGCCCGAGCAACAGGGTTTGGCTGACGTACGATCTCGGCCCCTTCTTTTGTGAGATCGTAGGAAATCGACCGCTGATCATGTTCTTTGCGGTGCTCTTCTACATAGCCTTTGCGCGCCAAAGCTTTGAGCGTCTGTGACATCGTTCCACGGGTTGTACCGATGTACTCTGCGACGTGCGACGGCGAGCGCGAATACATGTTGGCCTCTGCCAGGTACTCCAACGCCATCTTCTGGGTCGGATTCAAATCTCCTGCCCATCCTTCCGAAGCGTCGAGGCGCGCCATTCGATTGATCAGAGAGCGTATACGGTGGCTTGTGTTCATCACACATTTAGTAGCGAGTCGAAATTATAGTTGCAATGTGTTTTTTCGTATAGTAGCGACTCGCTATCTTATTAATTGGAGGCACTCATGAAACTCACCACGTTCACTTCAACACTTGCGTTGATACTTGGCAGCACCGCCCTTGCAGGGGGAGATCATGCCATTCATCAGGAGGGCGCGATCATGTCTTCTGCTGACGTCAGTAAAGTCGCGGATTTTGACATTCTGGCCGCACACGCGCACCGCAATGGAAACACGGTCACTTTTCACATGACAACGAATGGATCGGCTGGCGCCTCGGTTCCGGTGGCAACCGGAGAGGTCGGTGGATCAGACGTCTGGTCATATGTCTGGCCTACGTCTTTGGACCCTTCGGCCGTTGGGTTCGAAGGCGGCACAGGTATCCTTGCAATGGCCGCAACCAGTCATCCGGATTTTGATGACACACCGCTTTTTGACGAAAACGGCGACGGAGACCCGGCCAATGATGGCATCGAATGGCACAGCCACTGGGTTGTGTTGACCCCGACCGAAGCGTGCGGACCCGACGCGCTTGCCGTACGTGATATCCCCGAAGGTTCCACACCCAAGCTACCTGCGACATGGCCAGGGTTTCCGATCTTTCTGGACAGCCCAGGGTTTACACCGCTGTTCGACGGACCCGAAATTGTGGTGAACGCAGGCTTCGCCAGCGACGTTGAGCTGGATGGTGTCGCTTATGACGGCGTCACATCCGCCTTGAGGGTTAACGCGAATATCCATGCGCCCTTGCTTTGCGTCACAGATGTTTTCGACGTCGCTTCTGGCAACCTGAGCCTGCCGGGCAAACTTCACTGAATTTCGATCCTGCAGCCGCCGATCCCAAGGCAGCTGCTTGCTAAAGAGGACGAGGAAAATGCAATCACCTGAACTAGACGTGTCGGAATGGTTTAACACAGACACACCCCTGACTTTAGAAGGCTTAAAAGGACGGGTTGTCGTCCTTGAGGCATTTCAAATGTTATGCCCAGGATGCGTCCTGCACGGCATTCCCTTGGCACAGTCGATTCAGAAGATATTTCCTGAAGAAAAAGTAGCCGTGACTGGCCTGCACACTGTTTTCGAGCATCACGATGCTATGACGCCGGTGTCTCTGAAGGCTTTCTTACATGAATATCGCATCACCTTCCCTGTTGGCGTGGACAAACAGGGCGCAGGACCATTGCCAAACACGATGTCTCGCTTTGGTATGCGCGGCACACCAAGCCTTGTCCTGTTGGATCAGGCGGGGCAGATCGTTGCGCATCACCTTGGCCAGGTTTCTGAACTGCAGTTGGGATCAGAGATTGGCGGCCTTCTGACGCGAGGCGCAGTATCGGTCAAAAGCGGCCCCGTAACTGTCGGTCAAAGTGAAGACACAGCAGGTCGCTGCATTGTCTGAACGGGCCATGGTGCCCAGACATCGGAACAAAACCCGCCATTGGCGGTCGCAAGAACCCGGCTTTGGCTACCACAGCGACAGGAAACCCAAAACCGCTATGCGTCGTTCGTTCATGAACGCCACACGGCATCGCGCAAGTTCCCGAAGGTCGGGAACTTGCCAATTGATTTTACTCAGGAGGGTCACGCTCGATGCTCAAACCAAGTGCCTTTGCGACGCCGGCGCCATACGCGGGATCTGCCTTGAGGCAATTCGATATGTGGCGGATCTGGATTTCCTTCCTTGCAGCTCCAATCGCGCGCGCGGTGTTTTCGAACAGCACTTTTTGCTGCTCCGGTGTCATCAGGCGGAACAAATCACCGGGCTGCGAGAAATAGTCATCATCCTCGCGGTGGTTCCAGTGATCCGCAGCACCTTCGATGGACAAAGGTGGTTCAGAGAAATCCGGTTGCTCGGACCATTCTCCATGCATGTTGGGTTCATAGCCAATCCGAGATCCGGCATTGCCGTCGACTCTCATCGCTCCATCACGATGATAGGAATGATACGGGCAGCGAGGCGCATTGACCGGGATCTGGGAATGATTGACACCCAACCGATACCGCTGAGTGTCGCCATAGGAAAACAGACGCCCCTGCAACATCTTGTCCGGCGAAAAGCTGATGCCAGGCACGATTGTCGAGGGTGCGAAGGCCGCCTGTTCCACCTCGGCAAAGTAGTTCTCGGGGTTCCGGTTCAATTCCAGTTCGCCAACCTCAATCAGCGGATAGTCCCCATGCGGCCAAACCTTGGTCAGATCGAATGGGTTGAGGTGATAAGTCCCCGCATCCTTCTCGGGCATGACTTGGACATAGAGCGTCCATTTAGGAAAATCGCCGTCTTCGATAGCGTCATAAAGATCACGCTGATGGCTTTCACGATCGCCGGAAATGATCTGCGCAGCTTCCTCGTCGGTGAGGTTTTTGACCCCTTGCTGGGTTTTGAAATGGAACTTGACCCAAGAACGTTCGTTACCCGAGTTGATAAAGCTGAATGTGTGGCTACCAAAGCCGTGCATGTGTCGGTAGGTTGCAGGAATCCCCCTATCAGACATGACAATCGTTACCTGCAGCAAAGCTTCCGGAAGGCTGGTCCAGAAGTCCCAATTGTTATCCGCACTACGCATGTTCGTTCGCGGGTCACGTTTGACGGCATGATTAAGATCGGGAAACTTCAGCGGATCGCGAAGGAAAAACACTGGAGTATTATTCCCAACCAGGTCCCAATTGCCCTCTTCGGTGTAGAACTTTACCGCAAAGCCTCGGATGTCCCGTTCCGCATCCGCTGCGCCGCGTTCTCCTGCAACGGTCGAGAAACGCAGGAAGAGATCAGTCTTCTTGCCAACATCAGAGAACAATTTGGCGCGTGTATAGCGGGTGATGTCGCGGGTCACAGTGAGTGTGCCGTAAGCGCCGGACCCCTTGGCATGCATCCGGCGTTCGGGGATCACTTCGCGATCGAAATGAGCCATCTTCTCGAGGAACCAAACATCCTGAAGCAGCGCAGGGCCGCGCGGCCCCGCAGTCAGAGTGTTTTGGTTGTTGGGCACTGGCGCGCCAAACGCAGTGGTCAGCTTCGGTTTGCTCGTCATGTCAATCTCCTGAGTTGGTATTGGCAGGACAAAACCGAAAACGGCCAATTTACTCCAACTTATATAAATTATCCGATGGATAATCAGAGGTGATGCATGGTCAGAAGAACCTCAGTCGCCGGTCTTTCACTCAGAGATCTTGAGTACATTCAGAGCATTGCCGAAGAAGGTCATTTTGGCCGGGCGGCTGATATCTGTGGGGTTTCACAACCTGCAATCAGTCAACAGGTATTGAAGCTAGAGGCCCGACTTGGATTCTCGATTTTCGAACGTCAGGGACGGCATGTCTCTTTGACCCAAAATGGCCGGATAGTTCTACAAAAAGCAGAAACCCTTCTGACAGAGGCTCGAGAACTGTTGGAATTGTCGCTGAGCCTGAGTGACAATCTGGAAGGTGAACTAAAATTTGGAGTGCTTCCAACGCTTGGGCCATACCTGCTCCCGCTCATCTTAAAGTCTCTCAAATCGGCTTATCCCAAGTTAAGACTGTCACTGTTCGAAGAACCCACGCATGTTCTAGAAGAGATGCTTACCAATCGGGCGCTGGACGCCGCGCTGATCGCAACCGACCCGAAACAGCCTGCACTAAGTTCGCTTCCGCTGTTTAATGAACCATTTGTTTTTGCCTGTCCCAAAGATCTGGATCTCAAACCCAATGAAACGGTTCGCTGGTCCAAGGTTTTATCATCACAGCTCGTTCTTCTTTCTCAGGAACACTGTCTACGGGATCAAACCGTTGCGTTTTGCGACCGGATTGACCGACCAGGACAAAGAGTGGCCAGCAGTCTTGAGATGCTCCGGCAAATGGTCGCGCTGGGAGAGGGTTGCGCGCTTTTTCCGGCATTGTCTGTGAGCGGCCCCGACCGTTTCGGCGGCCTTGCAACAATACATCCCATTGCGGACGGGGTGTTTGGCCGTTCTATCAGACTGACATGGCGCGATAGTGATCCGCGTGCGGGATCGCTTGAACATTTCGGGACTTTCATTCAGACCCTTATGGCTGCCCCGGAAATGTCGCGGTATTTGAACGGAAAAGCTTAGAGCCTGACCAACCAAACCACGGAGAAGGCAATTTAGCGTTTCTTTGAGGGCAAGCATGTAAGTCGCCATCAAAGAAACGCCGTTGGTCTGTCACTGCAGGGATTCCAAATAGGCCAGCAAGTCTGAGATTTGCTCCGGTTTCTTTATACCGGGGAAGGACATTTTCGTGCCCGGCAGGTATTTTTTGGGAGACGCGAGAAACCCGGATAAGTGTTCTTCATCCCAAACAAATCCGGCTTCCCCGATCGCTGTCGAGTATTTGTAACCTTCAACAGCGCCAGCTTCTCGGCCCCAAACACCAAACATCGTTGGGCCCACTTTTTTCTTACCTTCGTCAACTGCATGACATGCGGCACATTTTTTGAAGACTTTTTCGCCTGCCGCTGCGTCGCCTTCTGCGGCAACGCTTTGAGCACCCGCCAGCACTAATGTGATAACCACAAGAACACCTCTCATGAGATCATCCCTTCCTTTTGATTGCAGATAGTTGAGAGTTCAGACTTGGACCGAAACTGCGGTCGGTCTTGTTTTTCGGAACAGGCCTCTCATTTCCCGAATGCCTGCCCAAAAAAGAAAACCGATCTTCAGAAATTCAGACGCGACGTAGAGCAGATGCAATGAACTGTCCTCGACTGGTTGACCCGCGATGATCAAAAGCGTCCGCGCGTTCAGCAAAGGTAGGAGCCAAAGCCTTTGAAATCCGAACACGCATAGCGCGGAAATTAATGGCAACGACGGTTTCTGTCGGAATGACAGAAGAAGAACTGCAATCAACAGCGCGCAAAACGCTTCGAATACGCCAATCCACATGAACTGCATCCGCCCAACGTCCAAGGCGACCGGCAATGTCAATGACGGGGCTTGGAACTTGGCCGGAGCCGCTATCAAGTTACCGCTAATTGCAGCGCCCATCCAAAAATAGATAATCGCAATCATTGCAATGCGAGCGGCCTCAAAAAGATGCTCGGCATGGGACTGTCGGTTCGTAGAGACAGAGTTTTTGACAGGTTGTGTCACGCTCATGATCACGCCCTCATTAGACAGGATGTTTGGTTGACGCGGGCGTCGCGACATCCTTAACCGTGGGCTTAGACGCCGCTCGCCAGTAGCCGTAGCCCATGATCCCGGCGCCGGCGAATGCGTTGCCCAAGGTGACATACGTCAAATTGTGGGCGGCTCCGGCCAAGGTGACGCCGTCGGGGTGATCTGAGAGCAGCGCCAGTGAAAACACGGTCATGTTAGCAACGCTGTGTTCAAACCCCGCAGCGATAAAGGCATACAGGCACCAGAAGATGACGATGCATTTGGTAACGTCGTCATTTGCGCGTGCCGAACACCACAAGGCGAGACAAACCAGCCAATTGCAAAGGATCGCTTTGGCGAACAGTTCCAACTCGGTGCCGTGCATCTTCTTGGTGGCCACCTTGTAAATCAAAGCGTCTTCGCCTGCTGCCAAGATAAGTCCACCGCCGCCCGCGACGAATAGCAATGCCAGCAATATGGCCCCGATCAGATTTCCTGCCCAACTAACGAACCAGCACCGCAGCACGTCCGACCACGCAGTACTTTTGGCAAGCAATCCGTGCGTCATGTACATGGTGTGGCCCGTGAACAGCTCAGCCCCGGCAAAGACCACTAGTGTCAGGGCTATGCCGAAGCTAGCCCCCATGACGATGGGACGGATAGATGGTTCCGCGCCCTGCCCAACAGAAAAAATCAGCAAGATACCGGCACCGACAAAGGCCCCAGCTTTCAAGGCGAGGATCAGAAATGCAATGGGATCAGACCGTAGGCTGGCGCCTTTCTTTTGCGCCAGTTCCGCGAATCCGATGACTGAATCAGCATAGGTCATTGCACTTTACACCCCACAGCTTGCGTAGCCGGTCGAATTCGACCTGCGGCTACATGAATTTCCAAACAGGATTGGGATGGCCCAGAGACAGGCCAGACCAGCACCGAGGTAGAGAAAGGCCGTGCCCAGATCCTGCTGAGCGGAAAGCAGATAAGAATTGCAAATCCTGATCGGCGCGTGCGTGTACAGAAAGCCCAGCACACCCAACATCGACAGCGCATTCGCCTTCAGGAACCCCCGCAGGACCGGACCCAACCAGGGCCATGATAGTCTCAGGGGTACGCCCAGCATTAGCGGCAAGCTCAGGTATTTGACCGTTTCACCCGGTAATGTCAGCGCCCAATCGACGTTTCGGGGCAGCATCCAGAATAGAAAGACCGTCAAGGCAACAAACAGCAATGGAACCGCCAAGTCTTGCCGAATTTGCCTGTTCCAGACCAACAAAACCCCGGCAAGAACCAGCAATGGCATTTGCACCAAGACATGCCGGATCGGGCTTTCAATAACCGCATACCGAAGAGCAACGGCCTCGGCCGCCGCGAGTAAGGCAAGGCCAAGCAACTTCATGAGCTGCGCTCCTCCAAATGGGCCAGAACGGCGTCGATCGCATCGGTGTCAAACACCGCCGAAAAGCGTCCATCGCCGTCAATCATATGGATTGCCGCATTGTGCTGAAATCCGCCCCATTCATCGGGAATGACTGTTACGTCGAACAATTCCAACAACAACGGCAGGTCTTCTGACATCGGGCGGGCGACAGTCCACATATTGCCATCCACCTCGTGGGCTTCTCCGTAAATCGCCATCTGCTCCGGCGTGTCCCGCTCGGGATCAAAGCTGACCGAGATCATCCGGACGGGCACTTCACGCACCTCCAATTGATCCCTGATCGTGGCAAAATCCGCCGCTGCAACCTGACAAATGTCGCCACACACAGTGTAGATGAACTCGACCAGAACCACCTCGTCGCCTTGCGGCAACAGGGGCACCAACTGACTTGACATATCTTCCAATTGCAGGGCGGGAACTGGACGTGGTGCGCGTACCACATCCAATCTCCGTGCGGCTTCGCTGGTGAAAGCCTGCCCTCTGTCTGTGGCATGCCAAAGAGTTCCCAGACCGATGCTCGCGACCAGAACCGAAGGGAGAACACGAACCAACATCAGTGGTTACTTCGACCAAGACGCAAAACAAAGCGCAGAACAAAAGCCAATGTTGCCAGCACAATCAGCACACTGAACAAAGTACCGATACGGTCATGGGGCAGCCATTCTTCATAGTGCACTGCCCAGCGACGGGGGATCGAAGCCGCGCCAGAGAACAGAAACACCGTCACAAAACCTGCGGCACCCGCGAGGTAGGTCACAAATGCAACACGGTCCAGCCCGCTCATCTGGGCGATGGTTTTGCCACGGACCAGCCAGGCCATGAAACCAAAAGCCATCGCCACTTCGCCCAACAGCAGGTAGGTGTGGAAATGCCCCGGGACCCACATTGTATTGTGCATCACCTTGTTCACGCTGATCATCCCGTCGATAGACGCGGGGATCGACCCTACAGACCAGCCTGCCACAGACAAAACCAATAGCGAGGACGTCAGATCCCAGGTCATTTTCGAGCCGCGCACGTACAGGAATGTAGAGAACGCCGTGACCGCGATGAGGGGAATGCCGCTGAAGTACGAGACCAATTGTCCAACCACCAGCATCCATGGTGGCATGACAACATCTTGCAGCAGATGGTGCCAGTAAACGGCCATTACGAAAATCAGTACGGCATTCCAGGCTATCGCAAAAAGACGGTTCGATTTCCAAGGCTTGCCGGTGTATTCCGGCAGGATTTCATAAACCGCGGTCACCGCCATATAGATCGAAGCATTGATGAAAACGTGGCCAAAGAAGTAGATCAGGTTCTTGGCCAAAAGCGCGTTTACTTCAAATCCTGGCACCAGCAGGTGGACAAGGCTCGCCACCAATACTGCCGCACCAAGTATGATACCGATCGAGTTGAAAATAGTCACCGCAGCTGCTGCGACGATCGTTGGTGGTGGAGGGTTTTTGTCCTCGCGCCCAAGGATTAAGTTCCAGCCCAGCGCTCGTACAAGGCTACCATAGCGGGCATGAATCTGGCGACCGAGCTCCAGATAGTACAACAGAAAGCCAACGCCGATCGAAACATATCCAAGCAAAAACGCAGCCGCTGCACCCGCCTCCCACGCTCCGCCGGAAATTGCGGGTAGCGGATACAGGAATGTCCATGCGCCACCATATCCACCAATAAAAATCGAACTCAGGATTAAGGCGACGCCCAATAGAAATAGCGCAAGGAAAGCCCAGAATATTCCAGCCGTCAGAACAATGTGACGTCCGCAAAAGTACCACATGATCGCAGCGCCAGACAGTGCGGCCGTTCCTACCATCCCTGCGCCATGGGCCGTCAGCAACTGGTAAAACAAAGCCGGATCCACTTCGATCCATTGGCCCTGTGCCGCGCGCATGATCAAGCCAAAGACCATCATCAAGGCAAAGACCGCGCCAGAGAGGATCATGGTAAGCTTAACTGCCCCGGCCTGGGGTTCAGTGGCGTTTGATTTGTCCGCGACAAGTTCAGATACAGCGCTCATTTATTCCTCCACCGCGACGACTTCGAATTCGTTGACCATGTCCTGATGCGCCACCCCGCAGAACTCCATGCACAGGACTTGGTAAGTGCCGGGTTCATCGAACGTGTAAGAAACTTCGGTTGTGTAACCGGGGATCACCTGGACCTGCGTCAGAAGGCGTAGGTCTGAAGTGTAAATCCCCAATCCGTGGGTAACATCTTCGGTCGTGGCGCTAAAATTGATGGGCGTTCCAGCAGGGATCTCAACTATGTCGATATCCCACCACCACTGCCCACTAGTGATAGAAACGGTGATGGCGTCGTCTGTACTGGCCAAAGCATGCGGCCATGGTCGTAATGAGCCGACTGCCACGACTACTCCAACAATCATCATTGCCCAGATCAAGCCTGCACGTTTCGAGTTCGACTTAGGTCCGGGTTCCGGCCCGTTCGAGGCACGCGCAGCCAACCAGAAGACAAGTGACAGCGCAGCCATCAGGATCAACGAGATCAAAAGTACAACAGGCTGCATGAGCCATCTCCTTTATTAGGCATCTATAATACCTATTAAAATTGTTGGAAAAAGATGTCAACAAAATAGGCATTTTCAAAGCTTATTTTTTATGGGAGATATAGCTATGCAAATTACAAAGTTCTCCGACTATGCCTTGCGCATCCTGATCCACCTCGCCACCCATGAAGAAGGGTTAATGTCGACCCGTGAAATCGCGGCGATGCAGAACTTACCCTTCAATCACCTGGCCAAGATCTCCCAGTGGCTCACACACGAGGGCTATGTAGAATCGGTGCGTGGACGTAACGGGGGCATGCGTATGGCCTTACCTCCTGATGCGATATCGATTGGCGGCCTGCTGCGTAAATCCGAACGCGGAACCCCTTTGGTGGAATGCATGAAGGAAGACGGTGGCTGTTGTGTGATGACGCCCGCTTGTGGGTTGCTACCAATTCTGAACGAAGCTCAGGAGGCGTTCTTTGCTGCCTTGGATAGCAAGACATTGCAGGATGTATTAGAAGGAAATCGCGGAATGAAAAACTTGATCCGGGCGCTAGAAGTTAGCCATGCACTGGCTTCAGATCATTAATACGCAAATTGAAATCGTATAAAATCACGATTTTCATTTAGCTGCGCCCGGCAGTATACCTTCAATCGCCTGCCCGTCCCATGCCTCGAATGCCATGGAAAGATGCCATGCCTTGAATCCGATGTACCCAATCACCAGGAGCAGGATCATCAGGTACATTGCCCTGCGGAATCTTAGGTTTTCTTCAGCTTGGTGCATCTTCTGAATTCCAGAGTAAGTACAATGTCAGCATTCGGATCTGAGCGTCACTCAAGCGTCCGTCCCACGCCGGCATCACACCTTGTCGACCAAAATAGATGCTGTGATAGATAGCGTCCCGGTCGCCCCCATAGATCCAACTTTCATCACCCAAATCCGGCGCGCCGATTTTATAGCCCCCGCGGCCGTCATCACCGTGACACGCCGCGCAATTTTCTTCGAAAACCAATCTCCCATTTTCGGCCACCGCCGCATCATGCTGTCGTCCAGACAGAGACAAGACAAATTCCGTGACCTCCTTGACCTGCTGCTTATCGATCATCCCATCCGCACCAAAGGCAAGCATCTGTGCGATCCGTGTATCGTCATGCTGCGCATTGATCCCATATAGAATAGTCGCCTCTATCTCTTCCGGAGAGCCTGACCAAAGCCAATGACCATCCGCCAGATTGGGAAAGCCGACCTGCCCTATAAGGTCATTCCGGTGACAAGCGGCACAATTGTCGGCGTAAAGCTTGGAAATCGACGCGCTATACCGCGCCTCAAGCGCGGGGTCTGCGGCCAGTTCCTCAATATCCCCGAGTGCGAAGGGCGCGAACGTTACCTCTCGATCTGCATCAGCTTGCAAAAGTGCCGTCGTAACTTCGGCGCGCGAGGAATAGCCAAGCATTCCCTTCGCGTAGTCACGCACACTCGGGAAAGATGGGTAAAACACCCAATACAGCGCTGCTACGAAAATACTGATCCAAAGCGCCCATCGGGCAGCCCAGGGAACGGGTGTGTCCAGCTCTTTGATGCCGTCCCATTCATGGCCTGTCAGATCGGTGCCGGAAACGGGATCCTTTTCCTTCATCGCCACGGCTGATCCTCCCGACTGTCCAATGGGGATTGGGCGGCATCGTCGTAAACTTTCCGACGCGAGGGCCAATAAGTCCAAATCGCTGCAGCTAAAAAGACGACCAGCAGGTAGATTGCGCCCCAAGTCTTGGAGAAGACGAGAACTGTATCATGTGTCATCGTTGGACCTCCTCAAGGTTCAACGAGTCCAGATCGGCTAATGTGCCGAGAACCTGAAGATAGGCCACAAGGGCATCCATTTCCGTCAGCTTGCCCGGTTGCCCGTCATAATCCCGAACCTGAACATTTTCCCCGTAACTTGCCTGCAACTCCCCTTCAAAGTACTGCTCAGCATCCGCCTGCCACGCGGCGTCCATTTCGGCGTTTTGGATCTGGGCGTTCGTATAAGGCACACCAGCCCGGCTGAGCGCTGTCAGCGAGGCAGGTAAATGCCCAGTCGCAAGGCGCGTCTCGGACAAAAAACCATAGCCCGGCATGATAGACCCCTCGACCAGCTCTCGCGGCGCTTCCAGATGCGCTACATGCCATGCATCGGAGTATTTGCCGCCAATGCGCGCCAAGTCCGGCCCTGTACGTTTCGAACCCCATTGAAACGGATGGTCATACATGCTTTCGGCAGCCAGACTATAGTGCCCATAGCGTTCGATGTCCGACCGTAGGGTTCGGATCATCTGACTGTGGCAGGCATAGCAGCCCTCGCGCACATAGATATCGCGCCCGGCAAGTTCCAGCGGCGTGTAAGGCCGCATGCCTTCGACCTTTTCCACCGTGTTTTCGATCGTGAACAACGGCGCGATTTCGACAATGCCACCGATCGATGCAACCATCAGGATTGCCATTGCAAACCCAAGTGAATGGCGTTCGAGTTTTTGGTGCTGAGTGCTCATCGGGACTTACTCCGCCGGCTGCTGGATCAAAGGTCCAGCTTCCCGGGTTTGGGCGATCTTCGGCCCGCTCACAGTCATGTAGATGTTGTATGCACCGATGCAGGCTCCGATCAGATACAACAGCCCTCCTATCGCGCGGGCGACATAGTAGGGATGCATCGCGATCACGCTGTCGAGGAAGGAATAGAGGAAAGCGCCGTCCGCATCATAGGTCTGCCACATCAGCGATTGCGTGATGCCGCTGTTCCACATCGCGCCGACGTAAATCAGCGTTCCGCTCAGGGCGAGCCAGAAGTGCCAGGCTTCCAGCCGCAAGGAATATACGCCTTCCCGCTTCCATATCCAGGGCACCAATTTGTACAGGGCACCAAAGGTGATGAAGGCAACCCAACCCAAGGCGCCGGCATGAACGTGCCCAACCGTCCAGTCGGTATAGTGGCTTAGCGAGTTTACCGGGCGGATCGCCATAAACGAACCTTCAAATGTCGACAGCCCATAGAACAAAATTGCGACCATCATGAACCGGACCGCCGGGTCCGTCCGGACTTTATCCCAAGCCCCGTTGATCGTAAGGATGCCGTTGAACACAGAGGCCCAGCTGGGGACCAGCAGAATGATCGACATGGTCATGCCAAGATACTGAACCCAGTCAGGCAGGGCCGTATAGTGCAGGTGATGCGATCCGGCCCAGAGGTACAGAAAAGTGATCCCCCAGAACCCCACAATCGACATGCGGTACGAATAGATCGGCCGGTTCACAGATTTGGGCAGGAAGTAATAGAGCATCCCCAAGAACCCTGCCGTAAGCAGGAATCCAACTGCGTTATGCCCGTACCACCACTGCGTCATGGCATCCTGTGTTCCCGAAAAAAGCGAGTAACTTTTGGGGTATGCGATGGAGACGGGGACCGAGAGGTTGTTCACCGTGTGCAGCATCGCGATCACGACGATGAAAGCCAGATAGTACCAGTTGGCCACATAGATATGCGGCTCTGCCCGGCGCGAGAGGGTCTTTAGATAAAGCGCGAGGTACCCTACCCATACAACCAGCAACAAAAGATCCGCATACCATTCCGGTTCCGCATATTCCTTGGATTGGGTAATCCCCAAGGGGTAGCCGGTCGCCGCAAGGACCATGAAAAGGTTATAGCCCCAAAACACCATCCAAGGCAGTGTTTCACTGGCCAGTCTTGCCCGTGAGGTGCGCTGCACCACGTAAAATGAAGTCGCGATTAGTGCGTTGCCGCCGAATCCAAAGATTACCGCAGACGTATGTACCGGACGCAACCGGCCAAAATTCGACCAGAACACATCCCCGTTCAATGCCGGAAAGGCAAGCTGCCAAGCCAGAATGTCTCCAACGGTAAAACCGACCAAGGCCCAAAATAGCGCAGCTATTACACCGTAACGCGTGACCTGGTCGTTATACTCAAGCGGGATGTCCCGGACTTCTTCGCTCATTCGGGTGATCATCCAGAGCAACCCCCAACCGGCGAAGATGGCAATCATCCAACCATGGAGCACATAGGCAAGAGGTACACCCCAACCAAGAATGGCCACTCCGCCGACCAAAACAATGGCAAGGGCACACAGGACCAAAACGTTTTCGACGGTATTATTATTCGGCATCTGGACTCTCCTGCCGGTGAAAACGCACTTCGAATGTGACCTCCCCGATGGGGTTCACGGAGTGAGTTTCCTGAGGCGCAAAGACCGCCGTTTCGCCCGCAGCCAACACCAAGTCATCTTTGTTGTTCCGACGCAGCAAGAGTTGGCCCGATTGCACGGCCAACTGACCCCAGACACCGGCTTTCGTGCTGTGATCCTTGCGCAATTTTTCTGGCAGAGTGTCGTGCGTGAATTGTGAAGTCGCATAGTGCACCACGCCTTTCGGAAGGGCTTCTGTCATTTCGCGTCTCCAGGGAAAAGCTCGGCATAGGCATGCCAGGTTGAGTATCCCAGCAAAGGGAAAACTACGGCCAGTCCTATCAGACCTGTTAAAACCCCCAACAAAGTCAGCGCGGTAATCACACCGCCCCAACACAGGCAAAGTCGAAAATTGTGAGTGGTGGCATTAAAACTCAGCCCCATCGCTGAGAAGCCATCGATCTTGCGATCTACGAGCATCGGTAGCGAAAAGGCTGAGACAGCGAACCCCAAGGACGCAAACAATCCGCCGATCAAAGATCCAGAGATCAACAAAGCCCAGCCCGACGGTGTGCTGATCATCAGCAGTAGAGTATCAGCGAAGCCAGAGAACGGGCGCAGACCATATACGATGGCGAACATGATTGTCGCGGCACGTATCCAAGTCAGGGCAAACACCATGAGGATCGCGCCGACCAGAGCAATCTGACCTTTCGCGACGCCTGGTCCAGTGTCACCGTTCGCGATCGAATACAAACCAACGGTTGCAATGGGCCCAACAAGCATGCCACCAGCCAAAAGTGGCAGCAGAACCCAACCTTGACCACTGAATACAAGGCCCGCAACACACACCCATCCCAACAGAACAAGCGCGACGCCATAACATAGGGAATAAACAAGGTTCGCTTTGAAATCGCGCCACCCCGCTCGCAACCAACGCTTCACGACTTGGATCGGCGGCTCGGGAATGACCTGCGCTTTTGAATACAACGAAATGGTCATGACAACACCGGAGGGGCACCCGCCTCGCGACGAAAGTTTTCGATCCCAAAGGTCAAACCTTTACCAATCCGGTTGGCCAAATGTGTAAAAGCTTGGGCGGTATCTGGCTGCAAAACCTGATGCGCGGTTTTCTCAAACAGGTCGAGCCAAATGGGGAAATGCTCAGGAAGAACATCCGAATTCGCCAAATGTACCTGCATCGGATTTCCGGAATATCCAGGTTCCCTTAGGATCGCACCGCGCCAAAACGAAGCGATCTTTTCTTCATGAGCCTGCCAATCCTGAATGACCTCATTGAACACAGGTCCCAAGTCGGGATGTGCTCTTACCTGCACATAAAACCTGCAAACCAGTATCCCTATTTCTTCGACGGAAATTTCAAACATCTGTGGTTTGGAAACCGTTGCAGCTGACATCAGAATCTACTCCATTTCAGGCTCCTGTTTTGTCTCCAATAATAGGTATTGTCAATACCTATTATTGGAGACGCCAGCCCACCTGAGGAGCCCAACCGGCCCCTTAGACGGATCGCCTCGCCGCAGATTCCGCGTAGGCTCCACTTCGCAAGGAAAAAACGCCATCCAGGGGCGCTCGAACTCCTTCCGGCATGCGGGATGGGTCGAACACCTTTTTGGTGCTTTCTGCGCGATCATCCGGTAGCTCAACCTGAATTGTCCCAAGATCAACTGTGGTATGTGCCCCACCCCACGGCACAGTCGGATCAGACACGTTGTCAGAGTCGTTCGCGATCACCAACTTCAACGACCAGCGGGCGGGTCCATCGCAGAGCTTTTCCAGGAACCTGTCATGCAGAAAGTCATCCGCGAGGATTTCCACCTCTTCCTTGGTCAATCCCAATCGCCCACTCTCTGGCTCCAGCAGAATTCGGGCAAAGATATCCTTTCCAATCAAATCAAACCGATAGGCATGACCAGAATGGTAGCATTCGGACGAATAACAGCGGCAGGGCGCAACAGACTTAAGATATTGTTGATGCGGCACAGTATTGGGATTTGCCTCATTAAAGACTTCTACCAACTTAGGATCCGGAACACCGGTGTCCGGATCAGGAATACGCGCAGCAAGAAAAGTCCGGAATTGTGCAGCAGAGTTGGCAAAGAAGACTGGGTTGGAAATTAGCGTCAGAACCCAAGCTTCCGATCCTTTTCTGATCTCCAGTCCGATCCCACGCACCGTGGGGCTTTTGTCACTGATGCCCGGCTTTCCACCTCCAACGGAAAAACGCGCCGTAACCTTGCATTCATTTTTCAACATCGGGATCTGAACTCTCGACTCTTTCGCAGCAGGACAGAATCGTCCCTGTGCTGTAAACCCCTTTGCGTGTGACGCGCGGTAGCCATAGTGACGGCCAAACGTTCCATTCAATGCGTCGATCAGCTTTACTGCCTGTGACATGAGTTGCTCCTTGGTCAGTTATCGAGCAGGCAGGGAAAACCCTCTTAAAGAGGCTGTATTGCCCATGCATTTTGCTCATTGAGAATACGTATTTCCGGCAGCGCAGGGCATCACAGGAAATCAATTGATCCACTGGATTAGCGGATCCGAAGTTAATCTTTTTCAGACAACCGCGTTCCCACACCATGTGCGTAGATCAACGATCGCGCTTGCAACATAGGATCATCGGACGGAGCAAAGCCTTCGCTCAAGATCAGCGGGTCAAAGTTGATCTCGTCACAGCCCCCGTCGACTTCGGTCATCGCAGCATTCGCCGTGAAACGCGCCACAACAATTTCTATGTGATCGCCGGTCCACTGAACAGAGGGATCTACTACATTGTCATCAGTGTTGGCCAGAACGATAACCATATCCCAAGACACGCCACCATTGGCGATATTGGTTTGCATGTTTTCGATGAAGAAGTCGGGGTGGGTGTCAACAACGATACCCTGTTGCCCCGATGGTCGGAAATAGAACCGCATCGCAGTCTCTTGCCCCGCATCGTTCACAAGAATGAAAGAATTCACGCTGTAGTAGGTTGTACCCTCATGGGGTCGAAGCGACTTGTCCAACGCGCCATGATATTCGCTGTAGGCTTTCAATGAAGGATTGGCCGCCGCAAACGCCTTGGTTGCTTCCGCTCCTGCGGCCTTGGCACGCAAAAGTTCGATGAACGCTTCGCTCGTCGGCACCGGAAAGAAGTGTTCGGTGTTCATTGCAATCACGTGCAGGTCATCATCCGGCGTCGTGATCTCCATCGATAACCCAAGTAGCCCGTATTTGTTGTCGGCCGGGTCTGACTTTCCACCTTTATGCGACACTCGCGCAATAACCGAAGATTCAGTAGTGAACAAAGGACTATTGGAATATGCCTTGATTGCCTGATCTACCGGCGCAAACGTGCCCTCAACGCAAAATCCTTTGGTGTGGTTGCGACGTTTACCCTCAGTCACACCAAACAAGTTTTCGAAGGCGGCGAAACCCTTCTCAAAGTCGAAGCCTTCTTCAGCAACAACATCCGTCGCCGTCAAACATAACCCTATAGTCAATACGCTGCGTTTGATCATTGCATCCTCCTTTTGCTTTATTAGCTAGCTATTGCTTAGCTACCTAACTATTTGCAAGTAAAAACTTCATGTGCTAAAGTCAACAAGATCAAACCAATGAGAGTGGCCACCTTGTCCAAGACGAAAAAGTCAGAGACCGGCGGAGATGTTCGGCTGGACAATCAATTGTGTTTCGCGGTCTACGCCGCCTCGCATAAAATAGAGCAGCATTATCAGATGCTTCTAAAGGCCCAGGGGCTAACCTACACCCAGTACTTGGTCTTGATGGCATTATCCGAAGAAGATGGTGTTTCCATTTCTACTTTGGCGAAACGGCTTGACGTTTCCGGAGCGACGATGACGCCGTTACTGCGGCGCCTCGAAGAAAAAGACCTGTTGCGGCGTGAAACTCGGGACGGGAACGAGCGTCAAAAGATTGTCACTCTAACTGAAACGGGGCGCAGCATCTGGATAAAAAGCTGCGGAATTTCATCTGAAGTCTTTTCCCAAATTGGCCTTACTCAACATGAGGCAGACGACATCATACGAATTTGCAAGAAGATCGCAGGCAAGTAGTCCGTCATCGAAGTGCGAATGACATCTCAGATCTTCTTTTAAATTCTCCAAAATTTTTTTGAGCCCCCAAGCCAGTCCCCGCTCTTTGCTATGTGCACCGCAACTCTGACGAAAACGCTCCTGCTGTGCCAAACAATGAATTACGCGGTGGCGGTTTTATGTGAAGCGATCTTTGGTCTTTTTCATCACGGCCGCCCACGCCCAACTACCACTTAAACACGCGCCTCAAGACACGCAGGTTGCCACTCAGTTTGTTTCCGCCGAGATCACCCGCAAGCCTCTGGAGTACGTTGCCGAAATCATAGTTCGGGATTGCATCTTGCACGGCCTTAACCTGAGCCTTGCTCAAACCTTTCCGAATTTTGCCATCGGTTGCATCGATCCAATCGCCCTTACGAACGGCTTCTATGATACGCTGATTTGGCCCGCGATAGGGGAAAACCTTGTGATGCCAGTGAATCGCGTCCCGCAGTAAGTGAGGGTCGAACCCCCAGCCAAATTTATCGTTGTCTGCTAAGGCATGCTCTTCTGACGGCTCCAAATAGGCAAGCTCGTTTTCTGTCCAAAGGCCGATGTCGTGATAGACAAATGCGGTCTCGACCAAGGGTCTTGCCTCTTCATCACCTTCGAGAAAATGCATGGTATAGGTGATCACACGATACACGTGCCCCCGATACGCTGGGTAATCGTCGCCAATAAT
Organism: Ruegeria sp. BI12; assembly: GCF_056537985.1. Classification (NCBI taxonomy): domain Bacteria; kingdom Pseudomonadati; phylum Pseudomonadota; class Alphaproteobacteria; order Rhodobacterales; family Roseobacteraceae; genus Ruegeria; species Ruegeria sp. BI12. The sequence goes on from NZ_JBQFSL010000002.1 coordinate 1,216,590, forward strand.
GTCGCGGTAAGGGGCAAACAGGCTTTCAACACGATCACTATGATCGATAATTTTTATCTCATCTGACATCTTGCTGGCTCACTTGGAATTGGCGGGCTTTAGTTGTAATCGGGTGATTACAATGACGCGCAACGGTAAGTCAACGGGTGATTACTTGAGTATTGAAATAGACCAACCAACCAAGTCCAGCGCGAAGAAGCGCAACCCAGCCGCAACCAAAGACGCTCTGCTTGATGCAGCGCGAACAGAATTTCAGCGGATAGGGTATGAGGCGGCAAGCACACGCAATATCGCGTCAGATGCCGGGTGCAATGCTGCGCTCATCAATCGTTACTTTGGCTCGAAGATCGGCTTATTCGAAGCTGTCATGGAAGAATGCATTGATCTTGCCCCCCTTAGCGGTTTGTCACCAAATGAGATGGTTGCGACCTTGGCCGACATCGCTTTGGGAAAAGCTGATCCAAACGATGACTTTGATCCTATGGTCATCGCTATCAAGTCTTCCGGCTCCGAGGAAGCGCACGACGTTATTCGCAACAAGCTCGGTAACCCGATGGTCAAGCAACTTGCTGCTTTGATCGGCGGCAACGACGCTGATCAAAAGGCTGGGATGTTACTCAGCATCGTCTCAGGAACGTTCGTTGGTCGTGTTTCAGTGGACGCCGACGCTCTATCGGCAGACAATGATGACGTTTTAAAAGTGTTGCTAAATGACGCGATGATGGCCGTTTTATTATCAGGATCGTGAACTAGTCCGGGCATGTGCTCTTCTGCTGCGAAACCGCCATTTTTGCGTGGTGCAGCATCGGAAATATCGGGCTTGAAGCCGAGCTCGGAGGCGGTGCAGCACTTTGAGTTTAGGTGCTCCGGTCAACGTCGGGTTGAGGTGTCTGCCAGCCTGGCCTCGTTGAATTCACCGACCTTCAGACGTAATTACATCCAGACGATCAAACAGGGCATTTGTCGTTGACCAATATTGTGCCCGTGCGGTTACTCGTCGTGGACAGCAAGATACGCAACAAACATGTGCCGGTTTTGAGGCGACAGAATTAACTTTTGTCTATCGTTTTGAACAGCTGATCCCATTCCTTATCGGCAAGCGACACAAAACCCAGCGACCTAATTGCTATTAACGCTTGATTGATCAGCAAAGCGACTTCTGGACCTTTTCCGAGTTCCTCGCTCGTTTTAACCATAGCAAGTTTTCCGTCGAACCAATCACGTGATCGCGCCCTGAGGTCATTGCTTTGCGTGACAAGGATCATCATAGCGCTGTGATGTTTGGGCTTGTTCTCATACGCCAATCGAGTTGCCTGAACTTGGATTTCGACTTCGCTCGTAGAGGCGGGTGACGCTGCCCGAACTCGCTGTACTGCTTCTTGAAGTGTTGCTTCCCAACGCTCCAGCAGATCTGAGATCAGCTTGTCTCGTGTTCCGAAATTAGATTGAATACCGCCCTTGGAAACACCAGCCATCTGCGCCACATTGGCAATAGAAAGCGCATGAGAGCCTTTCTCCAAGATCAGCTTTTCGGCCGCATCCAGTAGCATATCCTTGTTTAGTTTTTGATGCCTTGCCATTTATGATTGCCTCCAGAAACACCCGCTTCATAACGTTTTGGGGATATTGATGTCACCAGAAATGCAGGCGGATATCATCAAGAAGATGGACAAAAAGACCGGGGGCGAACTTGCCCCGGTCGGATTGCTCTCTTGGATCTGGAAACCCTTAGGCGCCCACCGCATGACCGACAAGTTCAACCTTCATGCCCGGGAATGCAAAGCCAGAGATTTGTAGCAGAGCGCCTCCAAACCGCGCACCGCCATCAACCGTCACGCGTTGATGGATCGTCTCCTCAAAAACCTCAAAGAACCCCTGCATGTCCGTGGTAAAAACATTCAAGGTTACTAGATTGCTCCAATCCATGCCGGCCGCTGACAGCGCTTTTTCCATGTTGTCGAGCGTCTGATTAATTTGACCGGCGATGCTGTTCGGGTGCTGCACTTCTCCATTCTCATCGGTCGGACCTTGTCCTGCCATGTAGAATGAGCGGTGCGGTCCCGACACCACGTTGCCTGTGACAAAGCCGTAACCTGCCTGCCAAGGCAATGGCTCGATCAGTTTTCGATCAATTGAGGCGTTGGGGGTATCAGCAGAAGCGCCGGTTGGTAGCGCAGTAATTCCTGCTGCCGCGGCCGCAAATGGCAGAGTGTTTTCAAAGAACTTCCTTCGCCCTTCATTGATTTTGTCGGAGCGGTATTTTTCTTGGTCAGTCGTTTGCATCATCGTTTTTCCATATTCTGACAGGGTCCATGATCCCTCAAAGCGACATTTAAATACGTTCGTATTTAAATGCAATCGTCAGAATAATTCCCAGCATAGCCAATACTGTTCTGTGCTGCAGTTCAGATGCCGCAGCTTTGACATAGCCGCTATCTGCACATCGCAGACATCGATACTGGCTGTGGCCCTAGGCTCCTTGCTGACCTCGGAGGCAGCGCAGCATGTTTTGATAAAGTGTTTCAGCCAACGTCTGGTTATCGTTCTGGGAAGGCCCGGCGGAACGGAGGATCAGTTATGGAAACACCAAATTTTCCTGCCGTACAGTTCGAGACTGGGCGCGATTTGGCGGCATGGCTGACCCTCTCACCACTTAACTAGTGCAACAGCGATCGGCGCGGCTTTAATACTGTGTTATGCTAAGGCCAGTTCCTGGGTTGTACTTTGTCCGGGCCCAACTGCTCATCTTCACCAGCGACCACCCTGTATTCGAACAGTAGATCCCCAATAAAATTTTACGCCACAAAACCATGTCGAGTCATAGTTTGCCGGTAACTTCCAGAAAAGCCGCCGTCCGCCTTGGTCAAACAGCTTCGGGAACGTTGCCTTTTTCAACCACACCTTCAGCAACCCATGTGTCGAACTGGTCCAAAACTGCGTCAACGAATGCCACGTCGTTGATATGAGCCGTGACTTCGGTCACCGGCGTTACGGCCGGCATGACAAGGCGAGCTTCATCTATCATGGCTTCACGCGCCTCGGAATCGTAGGCGTCTCCTCCGACTCGGTCCCATTCCTCAATGCCTTCAAGGGGCAGAAAAAAATGTGCCGGAGCGGCGGACGCTGACAAGCGGTTTGCGATTTCCCGGATGGTCGCTCGTCGCTCTTCTGCGTTGAATACCGCGCTTTTGATCAGGCGGTTATGTTCATGGAACGGGCGATCAGCATATTGATCGGGGATGTCCTGCCAACCGGCAAAATCCAAAAGATCCAGCGCGCCCGGTGCCACCATCTGTGGCACACCCGCACGCCCGGCATTTGTCAGCCTGTCCTGTCCCGAAGACACCAATGACCCTGCCAGCATGTTGGCGAATTCTTGCATGCAGAAATCCATTACACAGCAGAACGCACCCTCACCCGCAAGTTTCTCGAAGGCCATGCCGCCCATGCCCGTTGAATGGAACACAGCCACTTCGTAACCCCGTTCTTCCAACGCGGGTTTCAGAGTTTTCATGTATCGCAGACAGGATGAACCCAACGAGGTCATTCCGATCATCGGGCGATCACGCAGGGGGCACTGTACGGCCCGGGCAGCACCCAACACAGCGCCTGCCGCCTGGCTCAGCGATGAACGGCAAACCGAGTTCATACCATAAAGCCCGCCTGCCCACAGGATCATCTGAATATCCGGTGCCAAACGATGCGGTGGGATCAACGGTGAGAAGCTGACGGTCGAGACGATGTATTTTGGCACACCCATCGGCAAAGCCTGCGCGCAATCCAGCGCCAGATCAGTACCCATCGTGCCCCCAGTTGCCAGCATCGCGTCGAACCTGCCTTCGGCGTAGACCTGTGCCACAACTGCTGCTGCGCCCTGCGACATCACACGAAAAGCCTTGTTTTCGTCGCCGAGCGCAATCACCTCTTCTATGGTCATGCCACCGGCCGCGGCCACATCGTGTTTGGAAATGTCTGTAGCAGCAGACGGGTCTCCAAGAACCGAGACATCCATGGTCAGCACATTGCCACCCTGCGCCTTGATGCATTCTTCGATGTACCGCATCTCGGGGTCTTTTGTGTCATAGGTGCCGATCAGCAAAATCGTTTTTTTGCCCATGGTTTTCTTCTCCTCCCAGGTCTTTGTCTTACAGCTGAAACCAGGCCGTTTTCAGATCGAAGTATTTCTCCATTGCGTGCAGCGACTTGTCGTGGCCATTGCCCGACTGCTTTACACCACCCAAAGGCACTGTGCCGTCCGCGCCGCCGTAGGTATTGACGTGAATGACGCCCGAACGGATGCCCGCCACCATACGATGAGCTCGGCTCAGGTTCGCGGTCCAGACGCCAGCAGCCAGACCATAGTCGCTGTCATTAGCAAGGCGCATGGCCTCGTCCTCATCTTTGAACGGGGTGACGGCCAGAACCGGGCCAAATACCTCGTTGCGGAACAGATTGTCGGTGGGTTTGACCCCGTTCATCACCGTGGGCGACATGTAGTAGCCTCCGGTTTCGAGCAAGATACGCTCGCCGCCGGTGCGGCGCTCTGCACCCTCTGTTTCGGCCCTGGCAACGAAACCCAGATTGCTTTCCAGTTCCGGCAACGAGTGCACTGCACCGATCTGGGTGTTCAGATCCAACGGATCTCCAACGCGGAATTCCTGTGCGTGTTTAACAATCTCGGCAACGAAGTCTTCGTGGATATCTTCCTGCACCAGCAGGCGCGATCCTGCGACGCAAATCTGTCCTGAATTACGGAAGATACCTGCGGCAGAGACCTTGGCTGCCTGCGCCAAATCGGGGGCATCGTTAAAGACGATATTGGGCGATTTGCCGCCCAATTCCAGGTAGCACCGCTTCAGGTTCGAGCGCGCCGAGTATTCCAGCAGCCGCCGACCCGTCGCACCGGACCCGGTGAAAACCATGACGTCTACATCCATCGAAAGTGCCAGCGTTTCTCCCACGACACTGCCCTTGCCGGTGACCACGTTCAGAACACCGTCCGGCACACCTGCCTCAAGCGCCAGTTCCGCCAGACGCAGAAGGCTCAAAGACGCCGATTCCGCCGGTTTCAGAACCACCGAATTGCCAGCCGCCAGCGCAGGCGCGACTTTCCACGCGCCGATCATCATCGGCATGTTCCAAGGCACAATCGCGCCCACAACACCTACCGGCGCGTGATGTACAAGCCCCAGAACGTTTTCCGCCGTGGGTGCGATCTGGCCATAGATTTTGTCAATTGCCTCGCCGTAGTAGCGGAATGTGCCTGCCGCCGACATCGGCTCGGCCTTCATGGCCATATTGATTTCCGTGCCGTTGTCCCGCACCCCTAGAACTGCCAGCTCCAGCGCGTGTTTTTCGATCAGATCAGCCAGTTTCAACAGCACCTTCTTACGCGCGGCAGGGGCCTGACGCGACCAACGGCCGTCCTCGAACGCTGCGCGGGCAGCCGCGATGGCCCGCTCCATATCCTCGGGAGTACCGGCGGCGATTTGGGTCAACACGCAGCCATCTATGGGAGAGATCACATCCAGGTTTTCGCCCCCGGCCGAAGCTTGCCATTGTCCGTCAATCAGATGCGTACGAGCAGATACAGATTCGTTGCGCAGGGCATCGATGGAAATTTGATCCATGTGTCGCTTATCCTTGCTGGTTCGGATGGTCAGAATCCACTGCAGGCAAATTGGGTTCTGGTCGTAGTTTGTTCTTGAATTCGAAGTACAACGTGCGGAAGTGCAGGATCACAATCAGCACAATCAGCCCGAAAAGAATGGCCGCGATGGGGCGGTCGATGAAATCCAATGGCGATTTTACCCGCGCCATGGCGCTGCGCAGCTTGGTCTCCATGATACCGCCCAGAACCATGCCCAGAATGATTGGAACAATCGGCAGGTCCAGCCGTTTGAGTATCAGGCCGAACACCCCGAACCCGGCGGCAATCGCGCAATCTGTGATCGAGTTGCGCAGGCTGTACACCCCGACAAACGCCAGGATCAGAATCATTACCCCAAGGAACCGTGTCGGTATCTGAATGATCTTGAGCAGCAAATTGGTCGAGAACAGCAGGAACACCAGAACGATCACGTTCAGCAGGATCAGCGCCATGTACAACGCCATAACGAAATCCATCTGGGTCTCGAACAGCTGCGGCCCGGGGATCACGTTGTGAACATAAAACACCGAGAGCATCATCGCGGTCAGTGCTTCCCCCGGGATACCAAGCGCCAAAAGTGGGATCATCGCAGCCCCTGGGACGGCGTTGTTCGCCGCCTCGGACGCCACCAGCCCTTCGGGCGATCCGTCACCAAATTTCTCCGGCTCTTTCGAGGTTTTTTGGGCATAGGTGTAGGACAGGAACTGCGATGTGAATTCGCCGGTGCCGGGCACCATTCCCATGAGCACACCAATGCTGGACGATACCGTGGCGATACGCTTGATGCCCAACAGCTCTTTCAGACCAGAAAACATGTTGCCGTTTACATGCGTGTCGCCCGGCGCGTGGTTTTTTTCCAGCAACAGCAGAAATGCCTGACTGATCGCGAACAGGCCCAGCACGACAACGATAAGATCAATGCCTGACGCCAGCCAGCTTTGATCAAAGGTGAACCGGCGGGTATATTTCACCGGCTCCAGTCCCACAGTATTCAGAAAAACGCCGAAGGCCGCCAGCATCCCGGCTGCAAAGATCTGCCCCCGATGGGCCAGTACCACCAGAACGATACCCAACAGCGCGGCCAGAAAAATCTCGCGACTTCCGAAATGTGGGGCGACCAGGGCCAGCACGGGGGACAACACCATCAGGCAGATGATCGCAAAGACGCCGCCAAAGAATGACGCCGAATAGGCCAACGCCAGAGCGCGATGCCCCTGTCCTCGTTTCGTCATGGGATAACCATCATACGTGGTCAGCGCATTGACGGCAGTGCCCGGCGTGTTGATCAGGATCGCCGGAATGGCTCCGCCATACATGGACGAGCCATAGATGCCCAACAACAGGGTCAGACCCACGATTGGTTCAAAGGCAAAAGTGGCCGGCAAAAGGATTGCGATGGCGACCGCAGCACCCACGCCGGGCAAAGCACCGATGATGACGCCACCGATCGAACCGATCAGCAGGGCGACAATGACCTGCCATTGCAGCAGGATAGAAACTCCGGACAGAAGCGTTTCCATGACGCCCTCCTTACAGGTAGGTCAGCGCAAAGGCGCGCACGGAATCGGGAAGATATTCATAGATTGCTCCGGCAGGGATTTTGACCTGAAGAAAGCCGCGGAAGACGATCGTAACCACGAAGCCGAACAACGCTGCTATGCCGACCGCGCCTGACCCCCGGAACCCAGCCCGCAGGGTCAAAAAGACCGCGAACAGCATCGTCGACGGCAGATAGCCAAGCTGTGGCACCAACAGGACATAAATCAGAAAATAAACGACATATTCGAACGACCGGGCCCAAAACCCGACCTCGGTCCAGCGCCCGCTGATCCGGTCGGACAAGGCTGAACTGAGCCAATGTAGAAACCCGAACACCACCATGCACCAGACAGCAATCGTAGGCCACAGACCCGGTTGCGCGAACCATTTGGTCCTTTTGACAACCTTGGTCTGATCACCCAGCTGGGATAAGAGAAAAACCGCGAAGGCTAAAAACAGCACTGCGAAAACAACATCGCCCGGACGGCGATATCTTTTGAACATGTCCTGTAGTGTCTTAGCGATCATCGTCTTCCTCCCACCCAGAAAAAAGAGCGCGAAACTGTGTCTCGCGCCCCTTTTTGAGCCTTATTCGCCCAAAATCTCTTCGATTTTTGCGAAGGACGCTTTGTCAGTTTCAATCTGCGCGTTGGACGCATCCGGGTCCTGCCAGTAGATCAGCGCTCCGGTTTCTTCAGCCAGTGCCTTGGCCTTGTCTGATTGCAGTGCCTTTTGCGCGGCGGCAGTGATCTTTTCGCGGGCTTCAGGGGGTGTGTCCTTGTGAACGAACAAACCGTTCCAAAGCGCCAGCGGCAGGTCCGGGTTAAGTTCGACGATCGTAGGTGTGTCCGGCACCAGTGAAATTCGTTCGCCGCCGATGCTGGCCAGAACATTCACCTGATCTAGACAGGGCAGCACAAGTTGAAGCGTGGTGTTGATTACATCCACATCGCCTGAGGCCAATGTATTGCAATCCAACGCGTCAAATGCAGCTTCGCTAGCGAAGTCGAAACCGCTGCTGACCGCCGCTGCAAAAGTCACCTGAGTTGGGGGCAAGACCGAACCAAAATGTCCGAGCGCCAGGTCGTTTTCTTTGCCATGCGCCACGAGCTCCTCCCAGTTCGAAAAAGGCGCGTCTTTGCTTGCTGCAATCACGAAAGGATAGGTCAGAAAGATACCGATGGGGTCAAACGGGTTCGGGTTAAGTTCTGGGATGCCTATTTCCGGCCCAATAACCGGCACACCAATTACGAACGATCCGATTGTGTAGCCGTCCGCTGGGGCGGTGGCCACTTCTACGGCACCGGGAAACGGGCCACCACCGCCGCCGGGCTTGTTCACCACGGCCGCAGGAACACCGTACATCGCCTGGAATTCGTCCGCGATCATCCGCGTCAGAACATCTTCCAGATCGCCCGGAGGCCACGGAACCACAAAGGAAACCGGCTTTTCGGGATACTCGGCCAGTGCAGCTGTTGCAGAAGCTACAAAGGCGGCGGTTGCTAGAAATTTCTTCATTGACACCTCCCAGTGCGTGGTTCATTTATTGAACCGTGTTAACAATAAATATCTTGCTTTGTTAAATTGTATCTGTCAAGTATATGGTGTGCCTAAGGAGGTATGAAGAATGGGGACCGCCCTTAACGCCCTGAAAATGTTAGAATACTTTTCGAACTCGCGGCCAGAGATCGGCCTGAGCCAACTTTCTCGGCTTTCAGGAGCCAACAAGGCAACCACACTCAGGCATCTGCGGGCGTTGGAAGAATTTGGATTGATCGAGCAGAATCCGATGTCCAAGTCCTACATGATTGGGCCCGCGGCGCTGCGCTTGGCGGCGCTGCGCGAGATTGCCAAGCCTGGCTTGGAGGGTGCCCGTTCACAGATGCGATCCGCAATGCAAGCCGTTGGAGAAAGCCTGCACTTATCCCTCCTTGAAAAAGACACGCTAAAAACCGCCCTTGTGGTCGAGGCAATGCAACATAGCGTGCGAGTTAGCCTGGATCCGACCGAGATCATCCCGATAAATGCTACGGCATCGGGCCTGTGCATGCTTAGCTTTGGCCCGACTTTTCTTTTCGACCGTCTCGGTTCTGATCCGCTTACCCGCTATACGGACCAGACCCTTACCGACCCGGATACAATTCGCGAACGCGTCAAGCTGGTCGGTTGCGCAGGATGGGCCAACAGCAATGGCAGCTACGAGGATGGCGTTTATGGCTTTGCCTCGCCCATCTTCGGCATTGACCAAATCGCAATCGGAACAATAGCGATTGCCGTTCCCGAAAGTCGTGCCACGCGTGAACGGCTGCCCGCAATCCTCAGTTCGCTTCACACATTAACGCATGAGCTGACCGCAAATTTTGGCGGCCAGATACCCGAGACATTTCCAACCGAATTCCACCCGTGAAAGGCAGTGGACTCAATACCCGGAGAACCCCGAAATGAAAGATTCCAACTTTCTGAAGGAAAATAACGCTCGACATTTCTGGCATCCAATGGCGCACCCTGCCGACAGCCAGAAGAACCCGCCCACAATCCTGACCGGAGGCGAAGGGGTCAGCATCGTCGATATTGACGGGCACAAGGCTATCGACGCCGTAGGTGGTCTTTGGAACGTCAATCTGGGCTATTCCTGTGATCCGGTGAAACAGGCCATCGCCGATCAGATGAACGCCCTGCCCTATTACTCGACCTTTCGCGGCACCAGCAATGACAAGGCAATTGAGCTTTCATACGAGTTGGCACAGTTTTTTGCCCCCGATGGGCTGACCCGTGCGTTCTTTACTTCGGGTGGTTCAGATTCTGTTGAGATCGCGCTGAAACTGGCGCGGCAGTATCACAAAGTACGTGGTCAAGAGGGGCGCACTAAATTCATCAGCCTGAAACAAGGCTATCACGGCACCCATTTCGCCGCCGCCTCGGTAAATGGAAACCAGAAGTTCCGAGCGGCTTATGAGCCGATGATGCCAGGATGTTTCCATGTGCCCGCTCCGTGGACCTACCGAAACCCGTTTGATGAGACCGACCCCGAACGTCTGGCGCAGCTCTGCGTCCAAGCGCTGGAAGCAGAAACAACGTTCCAGGGCGCGAACACCGTCGCCGCTTTCATAATGGAACCCGTTCTTGGCGCCGGTGGTGTGATCCCACCGCACAAAAGTTTCATGCCCATGGTGCGCGACGTCTGCTCGAAACACGGCATTCTTCTGATATCGGACGAGATCATCACCGCCTTTGGCCGGACTGGCAGCGAAAGTGGCGCGCGGCATTGGGGCGTGCAGCCCGACATCATGACCACCGCCAAGGCAATCACCAATGGTTACTTCCCGTTTGGTGCGGCCATGATCTCGGGCGCAGTCGCCGAGGTGTTTGAAAGTGACACCACAGGCAAGGCGTCAGTTGATCAGGGTTATACCTATTCCGGCCACCCGGTCGGCGCGGCAGCAGCTTTGGCGGCCCTGTCGGAAATCAACCGCCTAAGGGTTTGGGAAAATGCGTCCGCTCGTGGGGATGAATTGTTCGCCGGTCTGAAAAAGCTGGCTGAGAAATACGATGCGATTGGCGATGTACGCGGCGGCGAGGGTCTGATGTGCGCGCTGGAACTGGTGTCAGACCGTGCCACCAAAGCACCAATCGCCAAGCATCTGCCTTTGCAGGTTCAGAAGGCGGCCTATGAAGATGGCGTGATGGTCCGTGTATCGGGCAACAACATCATCCTGTCGCCGCCTCTGATCATCACATCTGACGATGTTTCCAAGATCCTGTCGGCCCTCGACACCGGCTTGGCAAGTCTTTGATCGCAGTTCTGACTCTGGCTTTAGAGGCCGGGGTCAGACTTTTACGGCCTGCAACTCCTCAAGCAGGTCTAGCAGGTGGCTCAGTTTTTCGCGCCCCATCTGCGCCTCGATATTATTGGCGATCGCCAATGAGGTCGCGAGGTTATCCTCAAGAATCCGGCGCCCGTCATCCGTGATCTTCACCATGGTTCGACGCTTGTCCTGGTTGTCCTGACGGCGGGTGATCTGGCCTTCGGCCTCCATCGTGCGCAGAATGCGCGTCAGGCTAGGCAACAGCAGACACGCCTCGTTGGCGATGGCACTTTGTTCGACTTCGCCCAATTCGTCCAAAACACGCAGGATGCGCCATTTTTGTTCAGTCAGCTGAATGCCCTGCAGCATATCCCGGATCGGGGCCATAACGGTTTCGCGCGCGCGCAGCAAAGCAATCGGAAGGGATCGAGACGTGCTCTGGGTGTGGCTTTGAGTGTTCATGCCCGACTTCTAGAGCCCCAATTCGGGAATTGCAAAGATTAACAAAGCAAGCTCTTGACGGGCGCAACGCAATTTACTAAACATGTTAACAATAAAGGAGGAAGCATGCCGCATTTTCACGTCGAATATTCCAGCAATCTGGACGACCGTGTCGACATGACTGGCTTGTGCGAGTGCATTCGCGCGACGGCGGCGGAGATTGACACCTTCCCCCTGCCAGGCATTCGTGTTCGCGCAATGCGTGCTGACCACTATGCGATCGCCGACGGCAACCCAGACCATAGCTTTATTGATATCTCGATACGCCTGCGTGGCGGCCGCCCCGATGACGTCAAGCAGGATGCCACGCAGCGCATTTTTGCGGCAGTCAAAGCTTATCTGGCACCCGCCTTGTCACAATACTCGATCGCGCTTTCGCTTGAGATGCGCGACATCGACCCAGATCTATCGCCCAAGACCGGCACGATCCGAGAACACTTGAGCGCGACCACGCAGGAGACCTGAAGCATGAGTGCACTGGACACAAATATCGAGAAACTAGCGGGATTCTTGGCGCGGTTCAAAAAGACGGGCATCAAGAACCGCATCGCAGGTGAGGATCGGGATGGCGGTGCAGGCGTGTTCCAGTCCACCTCGCCGGTAGACAAATCAGTGATTTGCGATGTCGCGCATGGTACCGCCGATGACATCGATACTGCGGCCAAGGCCGCCCATGCCGCGTTCGCCGACTGGCGCGACATGCCCGCAACCCAGCGTCGCCGCATCCTATTGAACGTAGCCGAAGCCATCGAGGCGCGCGCCGAGGAAATCGCCCTGTGCGAATGCTGGGATACAGGACAAACCTTGCGGTTCATGTCCAAAGCAGCACTGCGCGGGGCCGAGAACTTCCGCTATTTCGCCGATCAGGTGGTCCAGGCCCGCGATGGCCAGCATCTGAAGTCGCCTACGCTGATGAATATAACCACCCGCGTGCCGATCGGCCCGGTGGGTGTGATCACCCCCTGGAACACACCGTTCATGCTGTCGACTTGGAAAATAGCTCCGGCACTGGCCGCCGGTTGCACTGTGGTCCATAAACCGGCCGAGGACAGCCCCCTTACTGCGCGCCTGCTCGTAGAAATCGCCGAAGAGGCCGGCTTGCCCAAAGGAGTGCTGAATACGGTCAACGGATTTGGCCCTGATGTGGGCAAGGCGCTAACCGAGCACCCCCTGATCAAGGCCATCGCTTTTGTCGGCGAAAGCCGCACCGGGTCGGTCATCACCAAACAGGGTGCCGATACGCTCAAGCGTATGCATCTGGAACTTGGCGGCAAGAACCCGGTCATCGTTTTTGATGACGCCGATCTGGAACGGGCGCTGGATGCGGTGATCTTCATGATCTACTCAATCAACGGCGAGCGCTGCACCTCTTCTTCACGCCTGCTGGTCCATGACACGATCAAGGAAGAGTTCGAGGCCAAACTGATTGAACGCGTAAACAACATCAAGGTCGGCCACCCGCTGGACCCGGCGACCGAGATCGGCCCTCTTGTGACCAAAGAACACTATAACAAGGTAACCAGTTATTTCGACATCGCCAAAGAGGATGGTGCGACCGTGGCAGCCGGCGGCGTCAAAGTGGGTGACGAGGGTTACTTCGTTCGCCCGACCCTGTTCACCAATGCCACAAACCAGATGCGCATCGCGCGCGAGGAGATCTTCGGCCCGGTTCTCACCTCCATCCCCTTTTCGACCGAGGAAGAAGCGTTGCAGATCGCCAATGACACGCCTTATGGACTAACCGGTTACGTTTGGACCAACGATCTGACCCGCGCGTTGCGTTTTACAGACAAGCTCGAAGCTGGAATGATCTGGGTGAACTCGGAAAACGTCCGCCACCTGCCGACACCTTTTGGCGGCGTTAAGGCCTCTGGCATCGGTCGTGACGGCGGCGACTGGTCGTTCGAGTTCTACATGGAGCAGAAACACGTCGGATTTGCTACTGGCCAACACAAGATCGTACAGCTGGGCAAATAACTCAGAAGCTACGGTATCCCAACAGTGGGCCGCACATCGAACTAAGTTAGGATACGCGCAAACACCTATGGTTCAGAAAACCCGCTTTGGGTCTGACCAAATGTCGTCCAACCGCCAATTCTCCCTTCGAGGCGGTTAGACGACACCTTTAATAAGGAGGAATTGTTATGGGAAAGATTGTACAAGCGGCCAAGATCACGCATGTGCCCAGCATCTGGATGTCCCACACAATGCCCAAGTACAAAGGCATCCGGCAACCTGCTATTGATGGATACGCGCGCCTGCGTCAGGACGCGATTGACCGCAGCGTTGATACGTTCATCATTTTCGACACGCATTGGATCACCAATCAGGGCTTTCACCTGAACGCCAAGCAACACCACAAAGGCCGGTTTATCAGCCACGAGCTGCCGCATATGCTGGCAGATATGGAATTCGATTATCGCGGTGACCCAGAGCTTGCGAACAGCATTCTGGACGTGATGAAGGAACGCGGCGAACGCGCACTGGGGCATGCACAGCCCGATCTGGGCATGGAATACGGTACGCTGCTGCCGATGCATTTCATCAACGACGGCGTCAATGCTCGGGTGCTGCCGGTGGCGGTCAACCAGTTTTCCTCAATTGCCGAAAACCGTGTCTGGGGCGAGGCCATCGCAGAAGGCATCCGGCGTTCGGATCGTAATGTCTCGATCCTGGCGTCGGGCTCACTTAGTCACGATTTCACTCCAAACGAACGCTCAGTCGATGGGTTGAATGCGGTCAATGGCGAGTTCAACCGTCAGATGGACTTGCGTGTACTGGAGCTGTGGGAGCAAGGACGATTTGAAGAATTCCTCGAACTCCTGCCCGACTACGCCAAGAAGTGTACCGGCGAATGCGCGATGAACGACACGGCGCTGCTGTTCGGAGCTCTGGGCTGGGGCAGCTACCAAGGCGAAATCGATATTTACACGCCCTATTTCGGAAGCTCCGGAACAGGACAGGCAAATATTAGCTTTTCGGTCTAAGACCGAAACACAGGAACCACCGGAATGACAGAGCTTTGTCTCAACGATCCTTCTTTGCTAGCTCAGGCAGCTAAAGTGGGAACCAAATGGATTAGTATTACCGACGTTACAGACACGATCGACGTCACCAATCCGGCCACGGGTGCAGTGATTGGCAAAGTCCCCAATCTGGGAGCTGAAGAAACCGCCACCGCCATCGCCGAAGCGCAAACCGCTCAAAAGGCGTGGGCCGCGCGCGCAGCAAAAGAGCGTAGTCAGATTCTGCGGCGCTGGTATGACCTGATGATGGAAAATCAGGACGATCTGGGCGCCATACTAACCGCCGAACAGGGCAAACCACTGACCGAAGCCAAAGGTGAGATCGCTTATGGGGCCAGTTTCATCGAATGGTTCGCCGAAGAGGCGCGCCGAGCTTATGGCGACGTGACGCCCGGTCATGCGCCGGACAAGCGGATCGTCACCATAAAACAGCCCATCGGAGTCGTGGCCGCGATCACGCCTTGGAACTTCCCCAATGCGATGATTACCCGCAAGGCCGGCCCGGCCCTTGCCGCAGGCTGTTCGATGGTTCTGAAACCTGCCAGCCAGACGCCCTTCTCGGCCATCGCGCTCGCCATTCTGGCCGAGCGGGCGGGTCTTCCGGACGGTCTGTTCTCGGTCCTAACCGGATCAGCGCGCGGGATCGGCGGAGAGATGACCTCCAGCAAGATCGTACAGAAGCTGACCTTTACTGGATCGACCGAAATCGGCGCACTGCTTTATGCGCAATGTGCTCCTACGATCAAGAAACTAGGGTTGGAGCTGGGCGGCAACGCGCCGTTCATCGTGTTCGACGATGCGGATCTGGATGCCGCCGTCGAAGGCGCCGTTATTGCCAAGTTCCGCAATAACGGTCAGACCTGCGTCTGCGCCAACCGCATTTATGTGCAGGCCGGTGTGTATGACGCCTTTGCCGAAAAGCTGGCCGCGAAGGTGGCGACCCTGCCAACTGGAAACGGGTTTGACGAAGGCATCATTTTTGGTCCCCTGATCGATCAGGCCGCCGTGGAAAAAGTGACCGAACATATCGCTGACGCCACGACCAAAGGCGCAACTGTAACCCTTGGCGGCAAGGCCCACGAATTGGGCGGCACCTTCTTTGAACCCACAATTCTGACCAGCGTAACATCGGAGATGGCCGTGGCCACAGAAGAAACCTTTGGCCCAGTTGCACCCCTGTTCAAATTCGACGCGGAAGCTGAGGTCGTCGCGGCGGCCAACAACACTGAATTCGGCCTCGCCTCATATTTCTATTCTCGTGATATGGCCCGCGTCTGGCGCGTGTCTGAGGCGCTGGAATATGGCATGGTCGGGATCAATACCGGCCTGATCTCGACCGCCGAAGCGCCATTTGGCGGCGTTAAGATGTCCGGCTTGGGCCGCGAGGGATCGCGCCACGGGCTCGATGATTTCATGGAACTGAAATATCTTTGCATGGGTGGCATTGACGCCGCCGAGGAGGCCTGATGCGTTTTGCAACTTACACCGCCAAAGGAGCAACCTATTTCGGTGCCATAACCGATGACGGCGCAATCGCACTGAACGACGCTTTCCCTGATCAGGCCAGCCTCTATGAGGTGATCGCCGCAGGCGACTTTGACAAACTGGCCGGGGCATCAGAGGGGCGCGAAGTGACCCACGCGGAGTTCACGTATGAAATGGTAATGCCGGATGTCCGCCGCATCCTTTGTGTCGGAGTGAACTTTCCCGACCGCAATGCGGAATACAAGGATGGCAGCACACAGCCGAAATACATGTCGCTGTTCCCGCGCTTTGCGAGCGGTTTCACCGGTCACAACCGCCCGCTGATCCGTCCGCCGGAAAACCACACGCTGGATTACGAGGGCGAGGTGGCCATAGTGATCGGAAAGGCCGGGCGTCGGATTTCGCAGGAAGATGCCTATGACCACATTGCAGCGCTGACACTGTGCAACGAAGGCACGATCCGTGACTGGGTACGGCACGCCAAGTTTAATGTCACGCAGGGCAAGAACTGGGACAACTCGGGGGCCATTGGCCCGTGGCTGGTGCCGTTCACTGATGCGGCACAACTGGACGATGCCCGCATACAGACCCACGTGAATGGCGAACTACGCCAGGACGACACGCTGAACCGCATGATGTTTCCGATCCGGCGCGAAATCGAATACATCTCGACCTTCATGACGCTGCAGCCCGGCGACATTATCGTCACCGGAACGCCCACCGGCGCAGGCGCGCGGTTTGATCCGCCAAGGTATCTGGCTCCGGGCGACGTCGTCGAGGTTTCGGTCAACGGGATCGGCACCCTGCGCAACACCGTTGAGGATGAGCAGGTATGACGCCCGAAGATCACGCCCGCGCCGCCATGGACTTGCTGCAGGCCGAGCGCACGCGCGAACAGATCGGACTGCTTACCCTGCGCCACCCCGAAATGGGGATGGATGACGCTTATGGGGTACAGAACGCGATCTATCGACAAAAGCTGAGCGAAGGCCGCAAAGTGATTGGCTGGAAAATCGGGCTGACCTCGAAGGCTATGCAATATGCGTTGAACATCGACATCCCCGACAGCGGAATTCTGTTTGATGACATGGCGTTCGACAACGGCAGTACTGTGCCTGCAGGCCGTTTCATCCAGCCTCGGATCGAAGCAGAAATCGCCTTTGTCTTGAAGTCGGCAGTGGGCGGTGAACATGTCACCCGCGAGGATATACTCGCAGCCACACATTACGTCGCCCCATCTATCGAAATTCTCGACACCCGAATTCAGAGAGTAGACCCCGAAACCGGCAATACACGCACTGTCTTTGACACCATCAGTGACAATGCCGCCAATGCGGGCATTGTTTTGGGTAACGAGCGTCACGCCTGTGATGCGTTCGACCTTCGCTGGGTCGGCGCGTTGACATTCCGCAATGGCGAGGTCGAAGAGACCGGTCTGGGCGCAGGCGTGCTGAATGACCCAGTGGAAAGCGTAGTCTGGCTGGCCCGACGTATGGCGCAATACGGCCAAAGTATCGAACCCGGTCAGGTGATCCTGTCGGGCAGCTTCATCCGCCCCGTCGAATGCCCCTCGGGCACAGAAATCCACGCGGATTTCGGCCCGTTCGGATCGGTCGATATCAACTTTGCCTGAAGGAGCGCCCTGATGCCTGCGCCAAAGAATACGTTCAAGGCCGCGCTGGCCGCCGGGCAGCCTCAGATAGGCTGTTGGGTTGGAATGGCCGATGCCTACGCTGCGGAAATCGCCGCAACCGCTCGGTTCGACTGGCTGCTGGTCGATGGGGAGCACGCGCCGAACGACCTGCGCACAGTTTTGGAACAGGTGCGCGTGATCGAAAGCTCTGGCAGCGTACCCGTCGCGCGCCTCCCGATTGGCGAGACCTGGATGATCAAGCAGTATCTGGATGCCGGCGTTCAGAATATTCTGGTTCCGATGGTCGAAAGCGGCGATCAGGCGCACAATCTGGTGCGCGCCGTGCAATACCCGCCGCATGGGGTGCGCGGTGTCGGCTCGGCGCTGGCGCGCGCTTCGCACTTTGCTGCAATCCCTGACTATCTGAAAACCGCGGACGATCAGATCTGCCTGTTGGTACAAGTGGAAAATCGCACCGGGCTGGACGCGCTGGACGATATTCTGACTTCTGGCGTAGACGGGGTGTTCATAGGCCCCTCGGATCTGGCCGCCGACATGGGGCATATCGGCAACGCCGCCCACCCCGAGGTCGAGGCTGCTGTTCTGAACGCGCTAAAACGGATCGTCGCATCGGGCAAGGCGGCAGGTATTCTGACGATGGATCCGGCAATGCAGCGCAAGTGTCTGGATCTGGGCGTTACTTTTCTGGCCACCAATATTGACGTCGTCCTGTTCGCAAAGACCGTCCGCGCAGCGGCGGATGCTGCCTTGGCTTTGCTCCCGGATCAGAGCGTGACGGGCACTGCCCAGACCGATGCCGCCAGCAAGTACCTGAAGCAATTGTGTAAACACTGGTCCCACAAAGCTGAGGTCTCATTCGATGACAATCAGGGCCGTGTTGCGTTTCCCGACGGAGATCGGGTTACGTTGACGGCCACAGCAGAACGCCTGTCAATCGAAGCTGAAACGGGACCGCGTGGTGATTTGGCCCGATGGCAAAAAGTGATCGAGGCGCACCTGGTCCGTTTCGCCTTCCGCGAAGATTTCAGGATCGACTGGGCCAGATAGTCCGAAGATCAGCCTCTGAACCGGAAAGAACGCGATGCCCGATCCCATATATGCCATCGGAGATATACATGGGCAGCTCGAAATGCTGCAGGATGCGCTGGCGCGGATCGAACAGGATGGCGGCCCGGACGCAAGAATTATCTTTATCGGTGATTATACAGACCGGGGCCCCGACAGCCGTGGGGTTCTGGACTTACTGAATCAGGGAAAGATGGAAGGCCGTAACTGGATCTTCCTGCGCGGCAATCACGACCAGATGTGCGGCATGTTTCTGGAGGAATACCCTCGCAATGACGCACGGCTGCTCGTTGGATATCATTGGCTGCATCCACGGATCGGCGGGGTCGAAACGTTGAAGTCTTATGGGGTCGACGTGGTCGAGGACGACCGCATCTTTCAGATCCACGCCCGCGCCAAAGCGGCGGTTCCGCAGGCCCATATCAACTTTCTGCTAGGGCTGCTGCCCCGCCATTTGGAGGACAATCTGCTATTTGTTCACGCTGGCATCCGGCCCGGCGTTCCGCTGAACCAGCAGGACCCAGACGACATGATTTGGATCCGCGACGAGTTTCTGGACTTCAAGGCCCCTCACCCCTGGCTGGTGGTTCACGGCCACACCCATGTGGCCGAGCCGGAACATCACGGCAACCGTATCAATCTGGATACAGGAGCAGGCTATGGCCACGCCCTTACAGCTGCCGTGTTTGAAGGCACCAACTGCTGGGTTCTGGATGCGGGTGGACGCAGACCTTTGACACCCTGAGGTAGCCTCTGACTCACATTGTGCAAACATGTAGAATTTCCACCGGCGTTTCTATTCCGGTTTTGCCCGACGAAGATCTTCAGGTCACGAGACCCTTGGGTAACTGGGAAAGAACTGACTACTCAGCCATCTCGACGTACTGGCAAACTCGATAATGGCCAGGCGCGTACTGGCTTCCAAAGAACCTCGAACTAAAAAACGTGTTTTTCGGCCAGATACTTCGCGAAACCCTACTCGATTGTTCTCTGAGTGAGGCGTTCAAACCGATGGCTCCAAAACGAAACAGCATTGACATTAGTTTCATTTGTAACGATAGTCGTTGCAAATGAAACGACATGAGTCGCAAGCAAATTACTTTGGGAGAACACAATGGCTAAGGCATTCGCATCTCAGGGAGATTTGGTTGAAAAAACGATCAGCTTCACCGAGGTGGGTGAAGGGTTATGGGCCTTTACTGCCGAAGGAGATCCCAATTCCGGGGTGATCATCGGTGATGACGCCGTAATGATCGTCGAAGCGCAGGCAACGCCACGGCTGGCAAACAAGGTGATCGAGAAAGTCCGTGAGGTAACCGACAAACCGATCACGCACCTGGCGCTGACCCACTATCACGCAGTTCGTGTTCTTGGCGCTTCGGCCTACGGTGCGGATCAAATACTAATGTCCGAAACAACCCGGGTACAGGTTGTTGAGCGTGGTCAGGAAGACTGGGACAGTGAATTTCAGCGCTTCCCGCGCCTGTTCGAAGGCCATGAAAGCATTCCGGGGCTTACTTGGCCCACGACCACCTTCAGGGATCGCATGAGCGTTTATCTTGGCAACCGGCGCGTTGACCTGATGCATCTCGGACGTGCCCACACTGCAGGTGACATTGTCATTCATGTCCCTGACCAGAATGTCATGTTTACCGGTGACATCGTCGAATACCATTCGGCCTGCTACTGCGGTGACGGTCATTTCAACGATTGGGGCGGCACGCTCGACAATATCGCTGCATTCGATGTTGACGCCATTGCACCGGGTCGCGGGGATGCGCTGATCGGCAAAGACATGGTTGAGGCGGCAATCGAGTCCACCCGGGACTTCGTCGAGAGCACCTATCTTCCCGCGGCGAAAATTGCGGCGCGCGGTGGAACTCTGAAAGAGGCCTGGGACGCTGTTCGGGACGCCTGCGACCCGAAATTCGCGGACTACGCCATCTACGAACACTGCCTGCCGTTCAACGTAGCGCGCGCTTATGACGAGGCGCGCGGCATCGACACGCCGCGCATCTGGACGGCGCAACGCGACTTGGAAATGTGGGAGCAACTGCAGGGTTGAACGCCTGAAGGGAGGGGATTCTTCGATGTTCGATGACCGTTACAAGCTGGCTTACAAAAGCTATCCATACGAAAAGTCGCCGGATCAGGATCTGGACGCGCCGGTACGCTACCCGGTCGTAGTCATGGGCGGGGGCCCGATCGGGATCGCCACCGCGCTTGACCTCGGTCGTCAGGATGTTCCTGTCGTGGTTCTTGATGACCATGAAGGTATCGGTATGGGCAGCCGGGCCATCTGTTTCGCAAAGCGGTGCCTGGAAGTCGCGGATCGCTATGGCTGTGGTGAGCCGATGCTCGACAAGGGAGTCGTCTGGAATCTCGGCAAGGTTTTCCACCGCGACGATAAAGTGTTCGAATTCAATCTGCTGCCGGAGGACGGGCATAAATACCCCGCCTTCATCAACCTTCAACAACCTTATTTCGAACAGTATATGATCGACCGCCTGCGCGAGTTGCAAGACGAGGGTGCCCCGATCCAGTTGCGCGGTAAAAACCGTGTCGACAAGGTCCAGGTGCTCGACGATCACGTCGTTTTGACGGTGATGACACCAGACGGACCCTATACGCTGGAAGCCGATTGGCTGATCGGTTGTGATGGTGCAAATTCACCGCTGCGCGGGATGCTCGGACTTGATTTCAGCGGCCGCGTCTTCGAGGACAGCTTTCTGATCGCCGATATCAAACTGAAAGGCGATCTGAATTTTCCCACCGAACGCTGGTTCTGGTTCGAGCCAACACACGGTTCGGGTGCCTCTGCCCTTTTGCACAAGCAGCCTGACGATGTCTGGCGGATCGATTTTCAGATTGGCTGGGATGTGGACCGAAAGGAAGAACTGAAAGAAGAGAATATCCGCCGACGGTTGGATGCGATGCTGGGGGACGTGGACTATGAAATGGTCTGGTCCTCGATCTACACATTCCAATGCAAACGAATGGAAAGCTTCCGTTCTGGTCGGGTGGTTTTTGCTGGCGATGCGGCACACCAGGTCTCGCCCTTTGGTGCGCGCGGTGCCAATTCCGGTATGCAGGATGTCGACAACCTCGGCTGGAAACTAGGGTTGGTAATTCAAGGCAAAGCGCCGGAAAGCCTGCTTGAAACTTACAACGACGAACGCATCCATGGCGCGGATGAGAACATCCTGAACTCCACCCGCTCTACCGATTTCATCACACCGAAATCTGAAACCAGCCAGATTTTCCGCGATGCGGTCCTAAGCCTGAGCGGAACCTATGAATTCGCGCGACCGATGGTGAATTCGGGCAGGCTTTCGGTCCCTTGTGTTTACAGTGGATCACGGCTCAATTCAGCCGATGCACTTGCGGGCGGTCCCGAGCGGACCCAGCCAGGGGCTCCCTGCCCTGATGCGCCTTTAGGCGACGAATTCCTGCTCTCTAAACTTGGCGACAAGTTCATTCTTTTGACAATCGATACAGAAGCACCGGACGTTCTGGAAGAAGATGGGGTCGTCGCGCGTCGGCTGGCGCTCTCGACCCGCGACGACCCGACTGGTCAACTCAAGAAACGCTACCTCGGCGAAGCCACTTCTGCAGTCTACCTGATCCGCCCCGACCAGCATGTCGCGGCCCGTCGAGCAGAATTCAACGAGCCCCTTATGCGCGCGGCCTTGCACCGTGCCATTGGCAAGGAGGCAAACCAATGAACGACCTGATCCTGACCCCCAATATTGACGGAACTGACGATTTCTACGCCGAACTTTTGGCCACCCACGAGGGCAAGAGCAAGGAAGAAAGCGATGCGATCAACGCGCGTTTAATTCTGATTTTGGCCAACCATATCGGCGACCGCGACGTCCTGAGCCAGGCGCTGAGGACCGCAGACATCACGTAATCCAAGGGAGGAAACCATGAACATCAAACTAAAGGGCAACACCATGCTGCTCGCCGGCATTGCAACCGTTGCAATGTCCATCGCGACAACGGCCGCGGCCGAAACCAAGCTGGCGCTTTCAAGTTGGCTGCCGCCACGCCACCCAATCGTGGTTGACGCGATCAAACCCTGGGCCAAACAGGTGGAAGAAGTCACCGATGGTCGCGTAACTGTACGTGTTCTTGCAAAGCCCATGGGCCCGCCTCCGGCGCATTACGACATGGCTGCCGAAGGTATTGCCGACATCACCTACGGCCTTCATTCATTCACCACCGACGACCGTTTCACCCGCTCGCGGATCGGGCAGTTTTCGTTCATCGGTGACGACGCTGTTGCCGGGTCTAAGGCGTTCTGGAATGTCTATTCCGGCCCACTGGAGGCGCAGAAAGAACATGAAGGCACCAAGCTTCTCGGGCTTTTTGTGCACGGCCCAGGCATGTTGCACAACAATGTCCGCAAGATCGAGACAACGGACGATTTCGCAGGCCTGAAGATCCGCGTACCCGGCGGCTATATCTCGGATCTGATGTCCGGTCTCGGCTCCACAACGCTCTTCATGTCTTCGGGTGAGGTTTATGAAAAGCTCTCGCGCGGTGTGATCGACGGCGTGACGTTCCCGTACGATGCTCTGGCTGCGTTCAAGCTGACCGAAGACGTCAAGTACACGATGCAAGTCCCCGGCGGCATCTACAACACCACTTGGTTCATGGTCATGAACGAAGACAAATGGAACGAGATCTCTGAAGAGGATCAGGCGGCCATCGAGGCGATTTCCGGCGAAGCCTTTGCCACACTAGTTGGCGAAGCTTGGGTTGGTGCAGACGAGAAAGGCAGCGCCGCGGCCGAAAAGGCCGGGATCGAAATCTACGAAGCGCCAGCCGAAGTCGTTGATGCGATCAAATCCCAG
Organism: Ruegeria sp. BI12; assembly: GCF_056537985.1. NCBI lineage: Bacteria > Pseudomonadati > Pseudomonadota > Alphaproteobacteria > Rhodobacterales > Roseobacteraceae > Ruegeria > Ruegeria sp. BI12. The sequence goes on from NZ_JBQFSL010000002.1 coordinate 1,240,175, forward strand.
GCAGCAGATGCCGAAACAGCGTGGTCCGAAGCCATCTCGGCGGACGGCTATGACGGGGCGGCAGCACTGGAAGAAATGCGCAAGCAAGCTGGCGTGGACTTCTGATCAATGGAGCGGCTTCGCCATCGTTTCCCCGACCAGCCCCCCGAAGAGGGGCTGGACATCGGATTGCTGCTCGACAGATCGCTGGGTGTCGGAGCTGCGCTGATCCTGTTCAGCATCGTCCTCATCACTTGTGTGGATGTGGTTGGCCGCTACCTGTTCAACGCGCCGCTTTCCGGCGCCTTCGAACTCACTGAAATTCTGCTGGCAGCACTAGTTTTTCTGGCTCTGCCACTTACAACAGAACGCCGCGAGCATGTCGAAGTAGACCTGCTGAATCTTGCGCTTGGACGTAAGGCCCAACGTCTCATGTCGGCCTTTGCGGGCCTGTTTTCCGCGGCGCTGCTGGCCACCTTCGCCTGGCGTCTTTTCACCCATGCGGCCAAGGCGGCCCATGATGGCGCGGTGACCAATGCGCTAGAGATTCCGTTGGCGCCATTCGGTTACCTGGCCGGCGTTTCATGCATGGTTTCGGCATTCATCGCTTTTCTGCGTGGATTGCAGCCACCCGTCGAGCACGAGACTGACAAAGACCACCTGGAGAGCGCGCCATGATTGAATCTCTGATCGGCTTTGCGATCCTTCTGGGTCTCATTCTGCTGCGCGTACCCATTGCATTCGCAATGGCGGCCGTTGGTGGCTTCGGTTTCGCCTTCATGCGCGGCTGGGAACCGGCCTGGGCTATGACAGGTCAAGTGGCCTTTGACACTTCTTTGTCTTATTCCCTTTCGGTCATCCCTCTGTTCATCTTCATGGGGAACGTATTGGCCGGTTCAGGCGTAGCTCACGGCCTGTTTGCAGGTGCTGATCGGCTTTTTGGCAGATTGCGCGGCGGGCTAGCCATGGCCTCGGTCTTTTCCTGCGGAGGCTTTTCTGCGGTCTGCGGCTCGTCGCTGGCCACGGCAGCGACGATGTCAAAAGTGGCAATGCCTTCCATGCGCCGTTTTGGTTATGATGATCGGCTGGCGACAGGTTCCATCGCCGCTGGTGGTACGCTGGGTATTCTGATCCCTCCCTCGGTGATCCTGATCATTTATGGCCTGCTTACCGAAACCAATATCGCCAAGCTCTTCATCGCTGGAATCGTGCCCGGCATCATTGGCGTCCTGCTCTATCTTGGCGCGGTTATGGTGGCCGTACGGATCAACCCCGCTCTGGCTCCGGAGGAAGAGAACACCGAACCGATGAGCCGGTCCGACGTCGTGGGTGTCTTTTGCGTGTTGGGCCTCTTCCTTTTCATCATGGTCGGCATTTATGGTGGCTTCTTCACTCCGACCGAGGCCGCCGGGATGGGCGCAGGCGCAGCCGTGCTGATTGCATTGGCCCTCAGGACAATGACATGGCGCGGCTTTTTCACGGCCACACTGGATTCGATCCGAGCGACGGCAATGATCTTTGCTGTCATCATCGGCGCAGAACTTTTCACTAACTTCATCAACTATGCCGGTTTGCCGGACGCACTGTCGGGTTTTATCATCGATAATGAGTTACCAGTCTGGGCTGTGATCTTGTTTATCATCGCAACGTACATGGTGCTTGGCTGCGTTCTGGAAAGTCTGTCGATGATCCTTCTGACGGTGCCGGTCTTCTACCCGTTGATGTTCGAGCTTGAGTTTGCAAACGAACTGCTTCTCGATCCGGAAAACGCGTTGATCTGGTTTGCAATTGTCGTCGTCGTGGCCACAGAAATCAGTTTGATTACACCGCCAGTGGGCATGAATGTATTCGTGCTGAAGGGTGTACTGCAGGATGTCTCACTCGGGACCATCTTCCGCGGCGTGCTGCCCTTCTGGATCGCGGACATCCTGCGGCTGACGTTGCTCATCTTGGTCCCCTCGCTTTCGCTCTGGTTGGTGGGGCTTATGTGAACGGCTGCCCCGTGCGCCGCCCCGACGCCAAAAACTGCTGCCTCGGAAAGGAGAAACCGATGAAAATAGAGAAGATCCACCACGTTGCTTACCGCTGCAAAGACGCGAAAGAGACGGTCGAATGGTATGGAAAGATGCTGAATATGGACTTCATCCTGGCCATCGCCGAGGATCATGTCCCTTCGACGCATGAACCCGACCCCTACATGCATCTGTTTCTGGATGCCGGCGACGGAAATGTGCTCGCGTTTTTTGAGTTGCCGACCAAGCCAGAGATGGGCCGGGACCCGAATACCCCCATCTGGGTGCAGCACATCGCTTTTAAGGTAAAAGATCGCGAAACGCTGATTCAGTTCAAAGACCATCTGGAGGCAAACGGTGTCGAAGTGCTCGGCGTGACCGACCATTCGATTTTCCATTCCATCTACTTTTTCGATCCCTCCGGCCATCGTATCGAATTGGCCTGCCCAGATCCGGAAGAAGAAGTGATGCTGAAACGCATGGACGAAGTAAAATGGCTGATGTTGGAGGATTGGTCAAAAACCAAGAAAGCTCCGAAACACGCCGATTGGTTGCACGCGAAAGAGCTCAACAAAACCGCCTGACTGGCTGCCCGCGCCGGATGATTTTCCGGCGTGGGGACCGACCTTCTACTGGACCTGAACCGGTCAACAATAGAACAAAAGCGTTATGAAACTATACAGCTATTGGCGTTCAACGACCTCTTACCGGGTCCGGATCGTGCTGAATCTCAAAGGTGTTTCCTACGAAACGATCCCCGTCGACCTTGTTGCCGGAGAACAGCGCGCACAGGATTACGTCGCGCTGAATCCCGGCAAGGGCGTTCCTACGCTGGCCCTCAAGGATGGCCGTGTGCTTACCCAATCGCTTGCGATCATCGACTATCTTGACGCCACCATACCCGACCCCCCGCTCCTACCGGCAGATCCGTTCAAACGCGCTCAGGTCCAGGCTGCCGCCCATACGATCGCAATGGACATTCATCCGGTTAACAATCTTAAGGTGACCACGCATCTGAAGACTCGCTACGGGCTTACGGCCGAGGACGGTATCGAGTGGTTCCGGCATTGGATGACCGAAGGATTCCATGCCTACCAGGCGCTTTTGGCTGAGAACTCCACCTTCAGTTTTGGCGAAAGACCGGACCTGGCCGATATCTGCCTTGTCGCACAGCTGTACAACGCACATCGCTGGGGCGTCGACATGAACCCATTTCCCCGGCTTCTTGAGATTGAGGAGCGCGCTCTGGCGCATCCTGCATTTGACGCTGCCCGACCAGAAAACCAGCCCGACGCCCCATGACATGACTAGGGCGCTCATCCGGCGCACTTAAGACAGTAAAATGTGGCCCGCATCGGAAGGTTACACCCCGCACTCAGGATGGATTAAAGTGCGCCAGAACGGCCTTGGCGGAGCCTGAAGGGTTACTATGTTTCCGTTGCGGCTTTGAGAAGCGCAGTAACGCCTCGATCAAGTGCAGCTCGATCCTCGGCTGACATAGAATTTAGCATCCCCTGCGCGCAAGCATCGACTTGTGGCAGTAGCTTTTCGAACTGTCGGAGACCTTCCGGCGTACAGTGATAGACCCTGATCCGACGATCTTCTTCGGAGATCGCGCGGGTTATCAGACCTTTATCGTCAAGCCTCTGCGCCGCCCTACTGACCTGGACCTTATCCAGAGTAGTGCGTTGGGTAAGTTCAAGAGAAGTCAGGTTTTTGGCGTTGGCAAGCAGAAATAGCAGGCGCCACTCCTCCCGCGATAACCCAAACTCGCGCTGGTAAACTTCAGTCAGCTTTCTTGAGAACGCCTCAGATGCCACGGCGAGACGATACGGGAAAAAGGAGTCTAGTTGCATACGAAACTATAAGACGGCTTTGTTTCATATGCAACGAATTTTGCGAAGCTAGAAGCCAATTCATTCAGGCGGCCTTTTCGATGCATCTATATCCCAGAGGCCGAGCGCATCTGTCCTCGCGTAGCAGTAGGAGATGCTGGAGGGACGGTAGCGGCGGAGGCTAAATACTGTATTGAGTTGTTCGTGAGCGGCAAGACACCTCTGGGCATGACCGGGTGATTTGAAGCAGTTCATTGACTTCTCGCGTTTCAGCTTTGATCAACGGGGGCATCGAGTACATCCCCTTTTGCTCTCACCGTTTGCAAGAGCTATTAGTTCCCGCCACGGATCAGGATGACCACTTCATCGAGATACCATTTGTCGACCGCTCCGGACCTCTTTCGCCGGATGGAACTGGAAAATGGTGGCCAAGGTGATTTGCCGTTTTCTGAATTGTTTCGCGATTTACTGACAGGCCACGTTCGAAGAGGAGATACTTAAGATCCGTTTTACTGAGGGCGAAGCGATGGCAGGGCCAGATTGCGTGACGTTAATCTCGCGAGGGAGCAGTAGTCTTTCAGGCGCGACATACAGGCCGGTTTCTTCACGTCCTAATTTTTGACTAACGGAGATCAACCAAACAAATTGACAATGCCGAAAACGTCTTCCGGTCCCTGCGCACTCTTGACGGAAATCATGAACTGACTTTCAGCGGAAATACACCCACGGCTATTTTCTCTCTGAATTCCCGAGCGCCAATGGCCAAAGCTTGCGTCTGAGCCTGGTGTCAAGAATTAGGCTGGCGCTGGCCTATTCAACAGCTTGCGCCAAACCTTGTAAAGTATGCACTCCAAAATCGCAATGATCATTAAATGGTACTTTTGCGCACAACATAGATATCCATGAAGCTGTTCTACCCGGTCTACAAGGAAACTATGAGTGAAAACCGACAACAACCGCTGCTGTTCTCGGTTTCGCAACAAGATTAGCCGAGGTGACGCGCGACTTGTTCGATCAGTTCCTGAGCATCCTCTTCAGAAACTCCCGGTAAACGAACCCGAATACGAACTTCATCTGGTGACAGCTCGGCCTGAATGGTACCGCCTCCGGCCAACTTAACCGGGATCAACGGTTTGACTTGCTGCGGACGCCCTCCACGGGCTTTCTTGGTCGCAGGCGATGGGGACGAGTTCATCGCGTTTTCAAGAACGTCCCATTCAGTCTTTGGGTCCATTACATCGGCTTCTGCAAGAGCCTGGCGAAGTCTAGTCTGAGCACCTCCGCGTAGCGCAGACGCGATTTTCAAACCCGCTTTTTCTGAAAGCGCAACAGGATGTTTCAGCAAATCACCAAGCGCTTCATGGACCATAGCAAAGCTGCGAACTTTCGATCTTTTGGCCTTTGAGGCTGCCGCAAATAGAACGTCGACTGCGGCTTCCGTTGACTCGAATATGCCCTGCCCTACCGCCAATACTGCTATGCGCCCGCGCTCATAGGGACTGAGGTTGGAGCGCAGCTCATTTTCCTCAACCATCGAGACGTATGCCCCCTGCCCCGACCCTATTCCCCGTACGAAGGCCGGAATGGACGCGAACTGACTATCGGTCTTGGCCAGTCGACGAAATGCATCCAAACGCCTGAACCCAGAGATAAGACCAAAGCCGTCGCCTTCACGCGTCACCTCAATGGGTGTTCGAAGCCCGTTATTTCGAAGAGATTCTAGGAGTTCAGCCATAGCTTCTTCGTCTTCGACCATCCTATCGCGGCGGATATACTCGGCATCAATCAAGTCAATTGGCAGCATTTCGGCCACCAAACCAGCATCCTGTGCGTCCCGCCAGCGTGCAGCGTCGTTTTGATCTTTGGCCAATTCGACCCGATCCGTGACTGTTGTCATTCCGCTTAAGCTGGCAGCTTCAGCGGCCACCTGAGCAATCGGTGGTGCCGATGTTGTACCTTCAAACGGGTTCAATGAAGGTTTCGCCGCGAAACCCGCCTCCAACTCTTCCAATTCTTCTGTTTTTGGAACAGCAAGTCTTCTACGTTTAGCCATTCGACTCTCCTCCCACTTGGGCATCACGCCACCAGCAGCCTATGAGAACTTCTTTGAACTCGGCATAGGTGCGATCAAAAGTTTCGCGCCCACGAACATAGGTCTCGCGGTTAAAATCGCGGTAGTCGGCCTCGTAAATCCCGTTTACCTGTTCGCCAGCCTGACCGACCAAAGCGGTGAAGTCTTGCCGGTAGGCATTCATGAAGTCTCCGAAGTACGCCTGAATGACGTTGGCCATATCCGTTTGCTGGCTCGCATCAAATCGTGTGATAATTGCCCGCACTACATCCCATTCGAACTTCAACTCTGGTAACCCAGCCGCCCGTTGTGCAGCGTTTTCTCCATCTTCTATGCTTGCAAAAGTCGTGTAGAGCATGTCGAAGAACCTGCCCGTTGAGTCGAACTCAAGGAAAGACGCACCTAGCGGGACCAGAAGAATGTCCGCAGCAGCCAAAGCGTTAATTGTTAGGTACCCAAGTGCAGGAGGGGTATCAACGAAAACGATGTCATAATCGTTGAGGACACCCTCATCCTCCAGAAAATTTGTAAGACCATCCCACAAAGGCCAACTTCTGAGCCCCATGCGCCACACTGGGATCTGGAACTCAGCCCAGTATAAATTCAATTGAGCACCGATGAGGTCGATATTAGGCCAATGTGTTTTCTGAATAACGTCACTTGGCGTTGTCTTTAACGCTTCCTGCAGCGTCTCATCCAAGGGAATTTCGGCCTGGCCACCGACCTGTCTGACGCGGTTCTCTTCTTGAACAGCCTTCGCGTAATCCTTGGCTATAAGAGGAAACACGGTTTGCCACTCGTCTGTTACTCTTCCGCCGAGAATTGATGTCATTGATCCCTGGCTGTCCAAATCGACGACAAGAACTTTGTACCCATCCAGCGCTGCAGACATAGCCAGGTGTGCTGCGGTTGACGTTTTACCGACACCCCCTTTGAAGTTCGCTACTGAGACCACTTTGGCAGGCAGGCCATCAGGGCGATATGGTAAGTACTCCTTGGTGCTAACACCTTCCGCAGCAAAGTGCTTCCGGAGGGTTAGTACTTCTTCAAGAGTAAACCATTTGGATCCTGCTTCTCCTTCTCCCTGAGGAAGGTCTGGGTTAGCTTTGAGAACCCGTCTCAGGTGAGCAGGCGCTACCGGAATTAGGTACTTAGTGATCTCCCAGATGGAGAAACGACGTAACCGTTTCTCGCCGTCCGGCGCATAACCTCTCCGAGCTAAATCTTCCCGGCCTTTAGCGCAGAACGTCGCTGCTTTGGCGAATCGTGAAGTTCCGATAGGATCAGGTAACTTGGCTGCGGCACTTTCCGGATCGAGATTAAGGTAAGGGGGCAGGGGAGGTTGGTTGGTTTTATTCACTGTCGGTGCCTCATATAATGTTCGCTTTGCCAGCGTATATGGCGGAATGTAGCGAACATTTGCACGGGTGGCTATCCTCAGCGTCGGTTTTTCCACAGAAATTGCTGCTATCAGCTGGTTTCGCCACGAAACTCGAAGAATTAATGGAAAAGAACGCAACAAATCGTTTAGTTTATTTGTAATATTTAGAATCTTTAGGTCTGGAAAACATAATAAATACAATTCGTTAGATACCAAAAGGTAACCACTTACAGGATCTAGGGTACCTATTTGCAGGTCCATAGGTGCCCAATTGCAGGTCCTGTAGTACCAGACTACGGTTTTCTGGGAGCCGATTCTCAGGACGGTGCAAATCGCGCTGAAAACGGCTCTAAATAGGGGGCCAGTGCGAGGAACTTTCCGTTCCCTTCGCTTCGAGAGAATCTCAGATCACGCGTTTCTGTGGATAACTCTAGGCCCCGTTAAGAAAGGTACCCGTTCACAGGATTACACCCATCCTGAATTTGGGCACCCAAATTAGTTTGCAACTCAGGTACCTATCATGCAACTAATAAGCAAACGAGCAGCCAGGCAGAATCATGCCGGATACACAGACAGATATGGATAGTCTCACAGGCGCGTTGCGCCGTGAGACCGTTAAGAAGAACGTCGCGGCGATTCACATCAGCGGCAAGTTGACACTGCTACAACGCAAGTTGTCGAACGTGTTGCTGCTGAACGCGTATGATGCGCTGACGTCCGCGCAAACCCATACAATTGACGCTCGAACACTGGCGATGATGGTGGGTTACAATTCAAACGACTTTGACACCCTGCGTGCAAGCCTGCGCGCGTTGGCCGAAACGGTTGCTGAATGGGATATGTTGGACGAGCAGGGGCGCCAAGAATGGGGTGTTTCGTCCTTGTTGAGTTTTGCAAAGCTTAAAAATGGTATTTGCGAATATGCCTACTCACCAGCTCTGGCACAGAAACTTTATGATCCGAAAATTTATGCCCTGATAAATGTTCAGATCCAACGAAATTTCAGTTCTGGGCATGGCTTAGCGCTCTATGAGAACTGCTATCGGTTTGTGCGGACAGGTTCGACGGGGTGGCTGGCGTTGGACGTCTTCAGAAAGCTTATGGGCGTCGACGGGAGTGACTATTATGGCAGCTTCAAACATCTTAACGCCAAGATCATCAAGCCAGCCGTCGCTGAAGTGAATAAAAGCTCAGACATTCTCATTGAGCCGGAGTTTCAAAAAAAGGGACGCACAGTCACAGATATTAGGTTCTTGATTAAGGGGAACCCGCAAAAAGCTATGTTCGAGATTGATGACGAAGATGGCGTTCGCAATCTGACGATTTACAAAACACTGCGTAAGCAGGGCGTATCTGACAGGTTGGCGCGTCAGTGGATATCCGAGCACGGCGCGGACTACGTTCGGGAAAAGCTGAACTACGTCCAGGGAAAGGATGGCGTAAAGTCGACCCTGGGTTTTCTGTCCGCTGCCTTGAGGGACAACTATCAGGTGCCGGAAAAAGAAATGCCAGTTGATCCTGAACCAGCGGTTATCGAAGCTGCAAAACGCAGAGCTGCCGAACTGGAGCTACAGGACAAGGAATATGAAGCGAGGGCTGCAGAGCGGACCAAACGTGCACGGCGGTTGGAAATTGTCGAGGAGTTGGTTTCGCGGCGAAACCCAACGCAACGCGACGCCGACAAGCGATTGTTCTTGTCTGGCCTGGATAATGATCTCGACCGAGAACATTTCCGAGCTCACGGGTGGCGATCAGGCTTGAACGCTACAAAGATTTTTGAATTCTGGGAGGAACTGGAACCAGACGCATTTACATAATCGGTGACTCAGAATAGCCCTTATTAGACTACTGTCTTTTTAACGCTGATTTTAGAGCGTCACCAAGCGCGCTGTGATGCGCATTATTGCTGGATTTTGCGTATTGCGCTTTATTTTCTTTTGCGCGGCGGGAGTGTTTGTCTGAGCCCTTAGCAACGTCTCTTTGACGCGACGAAGCCCCGCCATCCCTACGCATGGTCAGACCAATGCGCTTGCGCTGCGCGTCCACCTCGACAACTGTAACCTTAACCACCTGACCCGTTTTTACAACCTCGTGCGGGTCTTTAACAAATCGATCTGCAAGCTGACTGACATGGACAAGACCGTCCTGATGAACGCCGACATCGACAAAGGCGCCGAACGCGGCGACGTTGGTGACCGTCCCCTCCAGCGCCATTCCGGGTTTCAGATCAGTAATCTCTTCGACCCCATCGGTAAATGATGCAGTAACAAAACTGGGGCGTGGATCACGACCAGGCTTTTCCAACTCTGAGAAAATGTCCCGTACAGTCGGAAGACCAAAATCTTCATCCACAAACTGTTCGACACGCAGTCCCTTCAACGCTCCATCATGTCCCATGATTTGGCGGATATCCCGGCCACAGGCGGATACGATCCGTTTCGCAACATCGTAGGCTTCTGGATGCACCGAGGACGCATCCAAAGGCTCCACACCGTCCCGAATTCGCAAAAAGCCTGCGCATTGCTCGTAAGCGCGCGGTCCAAGGCGCGCGACACTCAGCAACTGACTGCGGGACTGGAATGCCCCGTTCAGATCACGATGCGTGACAATGGCTTCTGCAAGCCCGGGCCCAAGACCTGAAACATGTGAGAGGAGGGGGGCAGAAGCCGTGTTCAGATCTACGCCCACAGCATTCACCACATCCTCAATCACCGACGCCAGCGACTGTGACAGGCGATGCTGGTCAACATCGTGCTGGTATTGTCCGACGCCGATGGACTTCGGTTCGATCTTTACCAGCTCTGCCAAAGGATCCTGTAAGCGCCGGGCAATCGAAACAGCGCCCCGCAGCGATACATCCAGATCCGGGAATTCACGCGCCGCTAATTCTGATGCCGAATAGACCGAAGCTCCGGCCTCGGAAACTACAACCTTGGTTGGGGCTTTGACGGTTTTCGGTAACAGCTTCAGGGTGTCAGCAACCATTTTTTCGGTTTCGCGGCTCGCCGTGCCGTTGCCGATTGCGATGAGTTCAATCTTGTGAGTTGAGATCAGGTTCAGGATCGCCGCCTGTGATCCGCGCAAATCATTTTTGGGTTGGAATGGGTGCAGGGTGTCCGTCGCAATCACCTTTCCCGTGCCATCAACAACAGCGGCTTTAACGCCTGTGCGAATCCCTGGGTCCAAGCCCAATGTGGCTCGTGCTCCGGCAGGGGCTGAGAACAGTAAGTCCTTGAGATTGCGAGAGAAAACAAGAATTGCCTCGTCCTGGGCGCGGCTGCGCAATTCGGACATCAGTTCGACCATCATTGAAAGGGACAGCTTTACCCGCCAGGTCCAGCCGGCAACCTTTCGCAGCCATTTGTCGCCCGGCGCATCGCTGCGCGTTTGAAGATGAGCGGCCACCATGGCTTCGGCGCGAGCAGCGCCAGCCTCGGGTTCGGGGGCGATGTCCAGCGTTACGATACCCTCTTTCGATGCCCGCAACATTGCCAGCGCGCGATGCGATGGGGTCTTTGACCAAAGCTCCGAGTGATCGAAGTAGTCACTGAACTTTGCACCCTCTTGCTGTTTTCCCTCGATCACTTTTGCGGACAGCAACGCCTCGCGCTGCATGAAGCCGCGCAATTCACCCAGGAGTGCGGCGTTTTCGGTCAGCCGTTCAGTGATTATGTCCCGCGCGCCATTCAACGCATCTTTTGTCGTGGGAACCGCATCGCCGATGTAACTTTTTGCCAGCCCTTCGGGATCAGCTGAACGGTCTTGCAGAATTGCGTCGGCAAGAGGCTCTAAGCCGTTTTCGCGTGCGATCATCGCTTTGGTGCGACGCTTGGGTTTGTAGGGCAGGTAGATGTCTTCCAATTGCGCTTTGGTGTCCGCTCGTGCAATGGATTTCGTCAGATCATCCGTCAACTTGCCCTGATCCTTGATCGAGCTCAGGATGGTCTCGCGCCGCGCTTCCAATTCGCGCAAATAAGTCAGGCGCTCCGACAGAGTTCGAAGCTGCGTGTCATCCAACCCACCCGTCGCCTCTTTGCGGTACCGCGCCACGAACGGAACCGTGGCCCCTTCGTCCAACAATTTGACCGCTGCACCGACCTGTTCGGGACGGGCGTTGATTTCGGTGGCGATGGTGCGGGCGATGCGGTCCAAAGGGGCCTCCTGAATTCACTTGGGAGGAACTTCTTAGCCAGCCGTACCGCCAAGGGAAAGAGAAGATCGAAGTCGTTAAGCCTGTTCGGCCAAAACCAGCAAATCGTCGTGCAGGGATTTTGCGATCTCAACGTAACCGCGGGTCGTGTTGCGCGCTCGCGCCTCGAAACGTCTTTGCGACGGCAGACGCGCGCCTTGATCGACGATGTCGTCAAACAAGCGTTCGGCGCGCTCATCATTTGCTGCGGCACGACCACCGCTGAACTGTGCGGCGTCAAACGCCAGAATGACCTCGCCATGATAGGGCGCTCCGCCTTGGCCTTCCGCAAATTCCATGCTTTCCAGGCTGGTCAGGTCGTCGATCAACGGACCGGCCAACAACTCGATCATGATCGACAAGGCCGAGCCCTTGTAACTGCCGAAGGTGAGCATCGCGCCCTCCATCGCGGTCTGCGGATCAGTGGTCGGATTTCCATATTTGTCTATGGCGACGCCTTCGGGCAGGGGTTTCCCCGCCCGGCGATAAAGTTCAATCTCACCGCGGGCAAAGGCGCTGGTTGCAAAATCAAACGTGAATGGATCTTTTCCCAAACGCGGCCAGCTGAATGCCAAGGGGTTCGTACCCAAACTACCCCGTGTTCCTCCGGCTGGTGCGACCCAGCTGTGGCTGGGCACCATCGCCATGGCAGCCAGACCATTGGAGGATAATTGTTCCACCTCGGGCCAGAGCGCCGAAAAGTGAAAACATCTGTTGATTGCCATTGCCGCGATACCGTGGGTGCGGGTCTTTTCGATCAGTACAGGCAACGCTTCGCGGAACGCCAGCAACGACATCCCCCCCCGCGCGTCGACGCGAACAATGGCATTGTCGGAAGGCGCAACGACCGGGGCCACATGCCCGTCAATCTTGCCCGCTTTCATGGTGTCGTTGCACATGAACAGGCGAAACAGCCCATGAGATTGGCAATCGTCGACCTGACAAGTTGTCAATGTATCGGCAATTGCTGCCGCATGTTCCGGACCAAATCCCGATTTGGCCAAGATGGAAAGGCTAAGGTTCCGGATATCATCCAATGTCAGTTCAACCATGTCGCCCATGCTGCGTCTCCCTTGTCTGAGATGAGACAAGGGATAACGCGGCAGTGCGCGTAAAGGGAACCCGCTTTTGCTCGGGGATCAGGTTCATCCCTGTGTTTCGGCTTGCAAATAGGCAATGACATTCAAGATATCGGCTTCTTTTTTCAAGCCGCGAAATTGCATCTTGTTGCCTGGAACTGTGCCCTTAGGATCCGCCAAAAAGGTGGTCAGGGTTTCCGGTGTCCAGACGATACCGGACTCTTGCAGTTGTTTTGAGAACCTAAATCCTTCGGCCTGACCAGCCGTGGCACCGATGATGCCGTAAAGCGACGGCCCCACTGTATGACGGTCTTCGTCCAGCTTGTGGCATGCACTGCATTTGCGAAAGACTTTCTTGCCAGCTTTGACATCACCCTCAACGGAAACGGCTGCGGTTGCTACCGCAGCAGCGGGTTCAGCTTCGGCTTTTTTGTCGTCCAGATTGAAAATCAGGCGTGCTGTGACAGGTACGGTCCGGGTGATACCCGGCAGGTCGGCCAACTCCATCAGCTTGTCTATGCCTGCATCCACGCCTGCGTCCTTTGTGCTTATGAACACCATGTCATTTGTTGAAACCATGACTGCAGTTTCAGACAGGCGCGCCGCAAACATCTCGGCATCGAATTCAACATCTGCGCCTGCCAGCGAAAGCATCGCTTCGACGTCGACGGTCGTGGTTTTGCCAACGCTCAGGGCCGATAGCTCTGCCATGTCGAACTGTGCCGTCAGTGATGCTGTACCCGCTTTTTGGAACACGTATTCGATCATCCGTTCATTGCGAATGTCGATATTGGTTTCCACCGATGACAGGTCAATTTCAATATCGGCTTTCCCGTCGGGTCCAACCTGACCGGAGAGACCTGTGAAAGAGTTTACCTCACCCACGGTGTCTTTTTTGATCGAACCATAGGCCAGATGCGAGCCTTCAGGGTCCAGCGTCCAAGTTTGCGCCAGAACCGGGGTTGCAACAATTGCCGACGCAATCGTGACTGCCTTCAACAGAAGTTTCATTTCTTTCCTCCTCGGGTTATGTCAGTCCTGACCTCGCGGGCCCGGTCCGTGAATGACAAACACACACAGGTCGCGATTTATTCGATGAGTCCCGATATTTCCTCCGAACAGGCCGTGCGCGGCGCAATCCAGACGCATTCCAAACGGGTCTGGCGGTTTGGTCTTGCACTTTCGGGGGCGTCGGATGTTGCCGATGATTTATTGCAATCGACGTGTTTGCGCGCGTTGGAGCGTCATCATCAGGTCACATCGTATGACCGGCTGGACAGTTGGCTGATGACGATCTGCCGTTCCATCTGGCTGAATGAGGTTCGGGCACGTTCGGTGCGTAAAGCGCAGGCGCTGTCCGTTACACCAGAAGCCGAATTAATTTCGGCTGGACCGGATTCAGAAACGAATATTTTCGCCGCTGAGGTGTTTACACAAGTGATGCAGTTGCCAGAAGCGCAGCGGGAGACAGTTATGCTTGTGTTCGTTGAAGGATACAGCTACCGCGAAGCCGCCGCGTTGCTGGAAGTGCCAATCGGGACTATCATGAGCCGGCTGTCCAACGCCCGGCAGAAACTGAAAAACGTGATGCAGCATGATGCGGCAGACGCCGTTCGACGGAGTGGCAAATGAAGTTTTCCGACGAAACGCTAAAGGCGTATCTGGAAGGCAATGCGGATGCGGCCGATGCCGCCGCAATCGAAGCGGCGATTGAAACCGATCTTGCGCTGGAACAGCGCCTGATGACGCTGGACCCGCTGGCACCGGTGGTTCAGTCGGTGTTCGAAAATATTCCTACTGATGCGCCGCAGATCGAATTGCCGGAAACGGCCCCGGTTGATACGGCCAATACCTCGGGCGGTCTTTGGCGAATGATGGCAGTTGCGGCGTCAGTGGCTGTCGTGGCTGTATCTGCAACATTCTGGGCCACACGCCCCGAGCCAATGGGATGGGCCGAGCAGGCGGCGATCTATCAGTCGCTTTATTCGCCCGACACGATTGCATCGCTGGACAATTCTCGAGGTGCGCTTGATGCGCAGTTCGCACAGGCCGAAGCACAGCTCGGCCGGTCTCTGAACCAGGGCGCGCTTGAGGCTTTGCCCGGGTTGGAGTTGAAACGCGCTCAGGTTTTGTCGTTTAAAGGAAAACCTCTGATTCAGGTCGTTTTTGCGGACAGTCAGGGTCAGCCTTTGGCGTTTTGCGTGATCCGGCAGGGCGAGGGCGCTCCGGCGAAGGATGTCAAACTTGCGGCGATAAGTGGCGTCGCGACAGCGACATGGGCGCAAGATGGATACGGCTATATGCTGATCGGCAGCAGTGAACAGACCGATCTGGAGCCGCAACTGGACATTCTGACCACAACATTCGCGGGTTGACCGGGGTCAGGGCGGAATACGTCTTGTGAACCCCGCGAAATGTCCGAAATATAGCGGTCATGACAATTAAACCTGTGATGCCGGACCCGGACGAGGACGACGATTCAGTCGGCCCACCCAGCATCTATGATACCGACCCGCCCGAGGATGATGATCTTTGGTTCCTCCCACCGGATGAAGGTATGGCGTCGGACGAATTTTTGCCGCCTGGTCCGGTGGTTGATCGTCGCCTGTTGTTCGATCCAAGGGATTGGCGCGCGGCGCAGGCCGAGTTGTCTTGTGAATTAGCCGAACTGGCAGTCACGTTCGGAGCGCTGGACGAACGTTTGCGTGCAGGGCCGAACGGGTGGGGACATCGACTGGCGCTGATGGATGTGTCGGATTTGGGCTGGTGGACCGGGGATCGAATTGGTGTCGACCGGCTTGCTCTCTGGGTCGGGTTGCGGATCGGTGCGACCGGCGATGATGTCCAGGCTATGTTCCGGGCAGGCTGGGCCGTGCGCCGCCTGACTTCTGGGCCCGGACCGGCCGAGGGCGGCTGGGCCAATGGCCTGACTGCATTTCTAGATCGCATGGCACAAGGCATCGAAGAGACGCCAGAGGCTATCGCCGATCTGGCCGAGGTTATGCAAAACGCGGAAGGCCTGCATCCTGTTACACAAGCCGCTATTGGCTTTCACGCCTGGCGCGCCCTGTCGGAAGGCGTAGGCCAGGACACCGAAGCCGCGATCATTGCGGCCCGTCATGCCGCGTCGATGGGCCGAGGTGGGGCGTTCTTCATGCCGCTGGCGCTATCGGGTCCGGGTGCGCTACGCGGTGTTGGTGAGCCGCAGGAAAAACTATCGGCCTGGATCAGGGGGGCGGGGCAGGCGATCCTGGCCGCCTTGTTGCATCTGGACCGTGTCAGTGCCTGGGATCAGCGCGCCCGCGAGGCGACAAATGACTTGAGCGGACGCACACCACCGCGTTTGATTGACGCGCTGACCGCATGGCCCATGGTGTCTGCACCACTTGCCGAAGACTTGACGCAAGCCTCTCGTGCTGCGGTGCAACGCAATATCGACCGCTTCATGAGCCGGGGTTTGATCCGAGAGGTAACAGGGCAGGGACGTTACAGGGTTTGGACGGCTGCACTATGATCCTTGCGCCCTCTGTTGAAGGACGAGAAGCCTAAATTCTGCATCCCCCAGACGTCAGTTTCAGCCATGTTTGTAAGGGTGGGATGTAAAGCGTTTTGGCACCTTTATTTATGCTTCGCAGAGATATAGAGAGCGAAAACGCGCGCGCTTTGCGAACATTTGACATCAGGGACTTTTAGCTCGAAATGAAGCAGACTCCGATACACGATGCGGTGGGTATATCCGGCCGTTCCCCGATAAGTGACACGTCGGAAGAAAAAACGATCAACCTTGGTGAATTGTCGGGCATTTTTTGGCGCGACAAGTGGATTATCGTCCTTTGCGCAGCAGCTGCAATTGTGTGCGGCGCGTACTACGCTTTTATAGCCTCTGTTCCGCTGTACCGGTCCACGGCAGTTGTCATTTTGGAAACCGAACAAGCCAGCGTTGTTGATCTGCAAAGTGTAGTGGGCGGATTGGCCGGAGACACGGTTGAGGTCAATTCAGAACTTCAAGTTCTTCAATCGCGTGGCCTGATGGGCAAGGTTGTAGACAAGCTGGATCTTGTATCGGACCCCGAGTTTAACACCGCGCTTCAACCAGTATCTGCGCTAGACGCGGTAAAGCAGTTTATCAAATCCGTTATGGGGCTCGGAGATGGGCGTGAACAGATCCATGCGGATCTGGCCGAGCAGCAAACTCGGGACGGTGTGATTTCGGCCTTGCTCCGAAAGGTTTCAGTGAGCAACGTGCGGCAAAGTTTGGTCTTCACGGTCACGGTCGAGACCGAACGGGCGCGCAAATCAGCCTTGATAGCAGACACTATTGTCGAGCTTTACGTCCTGAACCAAATCGAAGTGAAATTCGAAGCCACCGAACAGGCCACCGCGTGGCTGACTGAGCGTGTGGCTGAGTTGCAGGTTGAGTTGGAAACTGCCGAAGGGCAGTTCAATGAATTCAATGCAACGACAGCGTTGATCTCGCCCGAGGCGCTTCAGCTGCAGGAAGTTCAGCTTAAGGATATTCGCGAACGCCGCATCTCGGCTGAAGCTAGTCGAGATACTGCTCAGGCGCGGTATGAAGCACTTGATTCCGCTGATACCCGTGCTGCCCAGGTCGAAGCCAGTCAAGACCCGCAGTTGAAACGTTTATTCTCGCAGATCAACGAATCCAACACAGGTGAAGCCGCCTTCGATTCCGCTTTTGCGCGCCTGCTTGCGCGCTCAGAACTAGAAGTTAGGCGCGCGACCCAGCAAGTTCAGGCTTTGACGCAATCATCTAAAGAGCTGGGCGAACGTATCGCGCTACAAAATGCTGACTTGATCATGCTGCAGCAGCTGGGACGCGAGGCAGAAGCGGTCCGGTTGCTGTATGAATATTTCCTGGCACGCCTGAAAGAGACCGCAGCGCAGGAAGGAATTCAGAAAGCGGACAGCCGTCAACTGTCCCGCGCCGTGGTCCCCAGCGATCCTTCGGAACCGCAGAAATCACTGATCCTTGCTTTCTCAGCCATTATTGGCGTTGTTCTCGGTGCCGCCATTGTTTTGCTGAACGAGACAAGGCGCAAGGGCTATCGCTCGGCGCACGAGCTGGAACGTAAGACCGGATACAGTGTTTTGGGTCAAATCCCGGTATTCCCCGTGCGCGGGCGCCGCAATGTTCTGGAATATCTGGTCAGCAAGCCTTCTTCCGCCACTGCTGAGGCAGTGCGCAACTTACGCACGTCGCTGATGTTGTCCAATGTTGACCGTCCTCCGCAGGTTGTTGTGATGACATCTTCGTTGCCAGAGGAAGGCAAGACGACAAATTCGATGGCACTGGCACAGAACTTTGTCGGCATCGGCAAAAAGGTGCTGCTGGTTGAAGGTGACATCCGCCGCCTGACCATGACTGCGCAGTTAAAGGCGGCGCCGAAGAAGGGGATCGTTTCGGTTCTGGCAGGTGATGTAAGTGCGCAAGAGGCGATCTTTAATGATCCCCTGTTGGGTTGCGACGTATTGGCAGGCGAGAAGACTTCGGCGAATGCAGCGGACTTAATCGCTTCGGAACGGTTCCGGCTCTTTCTGGAGGAGATGCGTAAGATTTACGACATCATTTTGATCGATACGCCGCCGACGCTGTTGGTATCTGACGCTCGCCTGATTGCGCGAAATGCAGATGCGGTGTTGCTGACGGTTAAGTGGAACGCTACCTCGGAACAAGATGTTACCGAGGCCATGCGGCTGTTCCACACCGACAACCAGCGCCTGACTGGTCTTGTTCTGGGCCAGATCAACGCGCGCAGTGCCAAACACTATGGCTATTCATACGGCAGCTACGCCAACAATTATTACAGCAACTAGGGGCAATGACCGGTGCCGATAAAACCGCATGTCGGTGTCGCGTTGCTTGCGGTCACCGGCCGCGGCATCGTGGAACCAGAAAACAAGCGCGAAACTGTTTCTACCAGGGTTTTGAAACCGAAGTCCCCAATAGTTGCTTTACCTTCGCGGCGCAGCGATAAGGACTGATTAATTCAGATAGGTGTTGCCACCTACCACGCGTTAGACTTGGGGTGGAAACGCAGGTGAAAATCGAATTGGTCTGCGGCTACCACACTGAACATGTTCCCTTTACATGCCTCCGCAAGACCATTCGATATCACAACACGCGCGACAGGAAGGCCTTAGTGCGCGGTTCGCGTGGTTGGGAAAAAAGCACCTCGGGCGGGCCTTGTTCCAAGATGCGGCCGGCATCGAGGAAACACACTTTGTCTGCCAATTCCCGTGCGAAACCCATTTCGTGGGTGGCAAGCACCATGGTCATGCCCTGCTTTCGCAAGTCCCTCAGCACATCCAAAACCTCGCCAACCAGCTCAGGGTCCAGCGCGCTTGTAATTTCGTCGAACAGCATGATCTGCGGCTCCATCGCCAATGCACGAATGATTGCGACGCGCTGTTGCTGACCGCCTGAAAGTTGGTCTGGATAGTGCTCCATCCGGTTGCCTAGTCCAAAACGTGTGAAAAGCCGGGTCACACGCGGGCGCAGGTCTTCTCTGCTCAGCCCACGAACGCGACGAGGGGCCAGCATTACATTCTCTGCAGCTGTCATATGAGGAAAGAGGTTATAGCTCTGGAAAACGATGCCGATTTGCTGACGCACGGGTTGGGGGTCCAGCCCCGGCTCAGAAATGTCCTTCCCGTCCAGCCATATCGTCCCATCGTCGACAGGTTCAAGAAGGTTCATGCAACGCAGAAGTGTGGACTTGCCAGAGCCTGAAGCGCCGATCAGGCACACCATCTCGCCCTCAGCCACATCCAGATCAATGCCTTTGCATACTTCGTGATCATCGAACCGCTTGCGCACCCCACGTAAGGATAACTTCGCCGTCATGTGCGCGCCCTGTTCTGCTTGTTCATAAGGTAATCCGCATATCGCGTAGCAGGTATGGTCAATGCCAGAAAGATCAGCGCGGCACCCACATAAGGTGTGAAATTGGCATAGAGCGACTTATATACGCCTGCCTGTCTGAAGACCTCAACCGGGCCAATAAAGGACAAAAGCGCCACGTCCTTCTGCAAGGCAATGAACAGGTTCATATTGGCGGGAACGACGTTTCGAATGGCCTGCGGCAGGACAACAAAGCGCATGGTGTCCTGATTGCTCAACCCTAGCGAGGCCGCGGCGGATCGTTGCGACTGGTGGATTGAGTCAATACCCGAGCGGATAACCTCGGCCACATAGGCCGAATAGACCAGAACCAGAGCCAGCGTGCCCCAGATATAAGGGCTGTTCCAAGGCCTTGGCAGGCCCAAGCCGGGCACGCCAAATCCGATGATGTAGATGACAAGAACAACCGGCAAGCCGCGAAAAATGTCAGTATAGGCAATGCCGAATAGCCGCAGCGGGAAAAGCGCAGGCGTACGCGTGTCCCGACACAGCGCGATGGCAAGGCCTGTGATCGCGATCAGCGGCGCAGACCAAGCGAAAATCATCACGTTCATAAGAAAGGCTTCGAGCAATCCGGGAAACGTTTCGGCAAAGACCCTGCCGTTGAAGAACGAGCGCTGTACGGCCTCCCACCCTGGGGCGAGCGGGACTAGGACTACGATGGAGAGAACCACGCTGACCGTTGAGATCAGCGCGATGCGATTTGAGCGTCGCCTTACTTCGGCTTCATAAATTTCGCGACGTGTGGGCGTCTTGGCAGAGTGCTTAACCGAGTCTTCTTGCAATGACGTTTCTTCCATCTACTCGATGACCGGAACGCCCGTAGCCTCAGCCAGCCATTTCGCTTCTATCGCCGCAAGCTCGCCGCTTTCGGTCAACTCTGTGATGGCGGCGTTGACGCACTCCTTCAACGCGTTTCCTTCTTCCATCAATAGGCCAAACTGGTCTGGGCTTTCGGATTGTCCCGGAGGGAACTGGCCCAATAGCGCACCGTTTTCGACCACGACCGCCGACAGGTAGAGAGCCGTTGGCAAGTCATAGAGTGCCGCATCAATCTGACCTGCCATGATGGCAGCGTTTACATCGGCATTGTCGTTGTAAAGCAGCGGTTCGCCCGAAGGCTGGATCACATCGTTGAGCATCGGGATTGCAGTTGTCGTGGCAACAGCCCCCCATTTCAAAGCCTTGAGGCCGTCCAACGTCGCTTCGGCACCGGAATCAACAACGTTCTGCGTGGTCAGCACTGCCATGGCCGAGGTGTAGTATGGCAGGCTGAAGTCAACCATTTCCTCCCGCTCTGGGGTAATCGAGTATTGCTGCATGTTAAAATCAAAGTTCTTCGCGCCAGGCTGAATCGCCTCGTCAAAACTGGTGCGGACCCAAGTGACATTGTCCTGGCCGAAACCCATTTTCTCGGCGATGGCATAAGCAACGGCGGCTTCGAACCCTTCGCCGCTTTCGGGCGCGTCATTCATAACCCAAGGATAGTAGGCCGGATTACCTGTCGCAATTGTTAGGGTGCCCTCTGTGAGGGTCTTACCATTGGCGCAGGTCCCGTCGCCCGCAGCCAGCACCGAGGTTGTTGAGAAAAGCAAGGCCAGAGCTGAGCCAGTAATCAGTTTCATCAATCTTCTCCCTGTTTATGTTTGGGCACAGGTTCTTATGCGCAGAAAGATTTGTCTAGGCAATTGATCCCATGAAATGATGGCGAGATCTGTGCGTTCGTCGGGAACTTTGCAATATTCATAACGAACTGGCTGGGGCAGTTTTACGGATATTGATCCTGCTGGAGACCAGCAACCACACCTATCGCTCTGAGACAGTGAATTGGTGATCGCAAGACTTTGCCCAGGGCTTGCCCTTTTCAGGCCTGCCGGTTGAACACTGACAGACTCCGCTTCGTGAACACTCGCTTTTCGCAACACTGAACCGTGAGAGCGCGGTGGAAAACCTGCCAGAGCTGTTTTCGCAACCCTAGGGCCGGGCGCAAGCCGTGGCGTTGATCGACCGGATCATCGGCGTGGTCGAGGCCTAGATCCCTGAACTGAAATCAATGGCACACGATGAATACAGCAGTGACTCCATTGGTTCACGGTAACACTAAAGATAAGCGCGTCTGAGCAGTTGTAATTCAAGCGTAATGGTCCAAGTCGCTTTCAGCGGACAACGAAACATAGTCAACGGCGAATTATCGACTTGCTTTGGTCTGGAATCCACTTAGACAGAAAAAATGAACTGCCAACAAACCCCCAATCTGCTCGAACTTGGAAATAGTCCCGTCATAGCGAAGGGAAACAGGCAATTCGTGTATGAACACCCCTTTGACAAGGGGTTACTGTTAAAGATTCCGCAGCCGCATACGATGGTTGCTGGTTCTAGGCTTGTAACCGACAAGTGGTATGACCGGGCGTTTCGCCGAGCGACCGCTTTCAAGGGTTTTATGCGTGAGTTTGACGAAGCCTTTTTTCTGATGGTCCGCCATCAGGACAGCCCAGAGTCCATGCCTGTCTGTAGGGTTTTCGGCACCGCACCGACAGACAAGGGTCTGGCTTTGGTGTATGAACGCATTTCTGATCCGGATGGGCAGCTTTCACCAAGTCTGGGTCAATTGATCGCCGAAGATCGTCTGACGCCTCAGCACTTGAATGATCTAAATAAGCACTTCGACCAACTGTCCGACGAACGAGTCATCATTAGCAACAAGAACACAGGCAATCTTGTCTATCAAACCAGGCCCAATGGATCTGGGCGATGGGTTTGGATTGACAGTTTTGGGTCAAAGCAGGTCATTCCACTGAGAAGGTGGCTTCGCAGTTACAATGATCGCAAGCTCGGCCAGGTTCGAAAAAAATTCTTTGATTTGATTAACGCCGCAAGGGCTTGAACGTTTGGTCAGCCGAATTGATTGGTTTCAACAAGTCTTTGTTTGATGCGGCTTGGAAAACGTCTATTCAGCAGGTGGCTAATAAACCGCGGCCGAATAGACGCCACTGTCATCTACGCTTGTTTTAGCCCAGACCAAATGCCCGGCCCATACGTGTCCTGCGACGCTTGATAGAGTTGCGGAATGCCAGGTCGGAAACCAGCGTCAGCGGAAACAAAACCCTTTCACCTAAGCCATCAATTACGACCAGTTCTCCATTGCGCTCTTGTGCCCTTACAATGTTATCAAAGCTCAGGTCACCCACGATAATCCGGCCGCGCTCAAGGTCGTCCATGAGCTTCATGAATTCACCGTGCAACTTTTTGCGCTCGGACATGTCATCGCCCAACGCCGCCCGTTCGGACTCCAGTGTCGGCGCCAAATCGCCATCCGGTCCGGTCATCTTTTCTACGACCAATGCTGGTCCGCGAGATGTTGCAGCATATCCCATGAATTGTGCAAGGCGTTCAATCTCGGGACAGCCTCGCGTCAGCGCAGCCAAGTATTCGTTCGCTTCGCGGTTCCACTGACGAAGGTTGCCATAGCGTCTCTCGGCATATCGAGGAATTGCGTGATTGCGCACGGGTTCATCGATCCTGACTTTCAGTAGAGCGGACTCAACCATTGGATGCTGATAAATTTCGTAGTTGCGGCTTTGTCGCAATGGCTGGAGTTTACTTAAATCTATCATGTTGTTTTACCGATCCTAATAAAGAAAATCACCGACTTTAGCGATCCTTCCAAGCCAAGGTCTTCAATTAATCCTTTTCATGTATGAGGACAACCAGGTGCCAGAGCCAGGTTCTTTATTGCGGCATCTGGTGGGCTAAATCATAGGCATACGATCCGGTTCCGCAGTCTACGTTTTGCAGATGTATGATGTGCCCCGGTGCCCATCGCTCAGCCCGAACGACCCAGCATCAGCATTCCTCGATGCGACGTGAAGTCTATATGCAAACACCTTGTCCACTGTCAGTTCACTGCCGCGTTGATGGGAGTTGTTATTATTGAGGGTGTGATTTGGCTGATTGTTCTTCCCCATTTTGTGACGGGGTTTTCTGCGATGAAGATGATGTCGTTGGATCGCATCTGGAATTGTGCGGCGAGGGTGAGTTGTGCGGCGTTTCGGATGTCGAGGTGCCAGGCGGTTACGGCGCCGAATTCTCGCGCGTCCTGCGAGGCGCGCAGGACGTAGACTTCGGATGCGTCGCCGGTTTCCTTGGCGATGCCGCCGCCGGTGTCGAACAGGGCATCGGCCAGGGTGGCGGTTTGGTTGAACGGCAGGGCATATCGGCCCTGGGTGCGCACCTCGCCGGACAGGTAGACATAGTCGCGGTCAACCGCGTCCAGCTCGATGGATTGGATGTAGTTGCTGCGGCGCTCGTCCAGGTCGGCGCGGCGCAGGTTGACGGCGGTGTTCAGCTCTTGCAGGGCGGTCTGGCGGCCTTCCAGCACGGTTTCTCGTAGCGCGATCTGCTGGGCAAAGAAGCGCTCGGCCCGGTCCAGATCATAGTCGGTATCGACAAAGACCGAGTCATCGGCGATCAGGCTGAGGTTCTGCAATGCGGTGCGCGAATACAGGTCTTCGAGTGGGATCTGATACATCTGCCCGTCGCGGTAGATGCGGACCGAGGAATTGTCGATATCGCTGACCGAGACTGATCCTGCGGCCGCCAGCGCCTCGCCCAGGGTCAGCTGGGTCAGGGTGATGGGCTGGATGCCGGGCTGGCCGACGGCGCCGCCGACCGAGACGCGGCGCGAGTTGAACTCGGCGATTTCCAGGCTGAAGGTGGGGTCGATCTGGTTTTCCACCAGGCGCTGGAACAGCAGCGCCTCGGCCTCATCCACGGTCAGGTCGACCAGACGGACGCGGCCGACATCGGGGATGTTGATCGAGCCGTCATCCTGCACGGTATAGCCGTTGCGGCTGTTCTGTGCGGCCAGCAGGCCCGACAGCTCTCCGGCGGTGCCTTGGGTCGAGGGGGTCGACAGCACCAGCACGTCGCCGATGCCGATGGTGTAGGGGCCGGGATTGACCTGCGGCGGCGGGTCCAGCTGCAGCCCGGCACGCGACCCGTCCTGGGTGGACGGTGCCTCGGGCAGGGGGCCGGTGCCGCGCAGGCTGGTGGAGGAGCCGGATCCGGCGGACAGTCCGAACACCGTTGGCAGGGTCTTGGGCGAATAAGGCGAACGGTTGGCGACCAGCACGGTCTCGGGCGTGACCGGTACAACGCGGACTTTACCGGCGTCTGAAACGCCTGCGGTGACTGACGGGCTGCGATAGATTGTCGAACACCCGGCCATCACAACACTCAGAGCCAGCGAACTGAGGAGAAGTGGAATATGGCGCACGATACGTCCTCTGCTGTTGGTAGTCTTAGCTGTCATTGGGCACATCCTTTATGAACATGTTGCCGAGGAAGTTGCCGGTCCATTGTGAGGATTGAACAATGCGTCCTGAACTGTTTTGCACCCAGTAAACGTTGGTAAAACGATCCGCCACCCCGAAGCATTCTTCCTGCCATTTTTCCGTCGCGACGGGGTTTCCGCGCAGCAAGACGGTCTCGGGCCCCAGGGTGTCGATCCGACATTCATAGGCCCGCAGGTTGACCTCGTCATCGCCGTCGAGAAAGCTGTGGAACCGTTCGGCCCGGCCCGGTCCGGCGCCCAGGATCCGCGCCGCGCTTTGGCGTACATCGGACGCCGACATGCCGTCGCCAAACCCCAGGGCCGAGGTCAGCATGCCACGTTCCAGCGTGATGGTGGCCCCATCGGCGGTCAGCCAGGTCTGTACGCCTGCGCGCTCGGTCTCAAGCAGCATGACACCGGCAAGATCGCGACTGGGAAACCCGACCTCAAGCCGGGGCGGGATCGGGCGGCGCGCGCCAAGGACTTCGGCGCGCGGATGGAACCGGGGCGCGTTTGGGAACAGCGCGCTTTTTAACAGGTCGGCATCTTCCTGTGCTTCGCCGCAGGAGATCAGGGCCAGGGCCAGCAGGGCGCTGCGCAGGACCTTCATCGCCAGAACCTCCCCCAGCCGCGCGACAGATCCTGCGCGCGCGCCTCGCGGGTCACGCCATACAACCGGTTGCGCACGTTCAGCCGCGCGCCGCCATCGCGCAGGACGGGGCGGATGGTCTGGGCGATCTTGTTGCGCGACGGGCGGCCGGTAAACCACGAGACCGGGATTTCCAGCCGGATACCCTTGTCGAACGAACCCTCGCCAAACTCTTCCGAGCTGACATTTGTCAGGGTAAAGAACGCGCCCACCTTGAAGCCGTTGTTGAACTCGCGATCCAGCGTGAAGGTGGCCCCATAGTCGCCGGCCAGATAGCGCCCGACATCGACCTGCGCGTGATACTCGCCCGGCAGATCGTAATAGGCCGAGACATGCCCGGTGAAGACGTTGTAATCCTGAAAACCAAACAGCACGTCAAAGTCGCGTTGGGCGACATAGTTGACCTCGGCCCCGAGCGCCAGACGGCTGTTGTTGGGATACCAAAGCAGTTCGGTCGAAAGCCCGCCGAACATGGTTTCCAGATAGCCCAGCGTGGTGCGGGCATAAAGATCCTCGCCCGGTCGCCACATATACTCGGCGGTCATATGTTCGATCCGCAGGTTGGATTCGCGGGCATAGATGTTCCAGTCCGAGCGCACATGCGGCAGGGTCGAATCCGAGGCGCGGGTGCTGTCATCCAATGTGCTGAGGATCGGCTGGCGTATCCCGGTCGAAAAGGTCAGACCCGGCGACACGGTGTAATCCAACTCCAGCGCGGCACCCAGTTCGTAACGCAGCGGGTCGTCGGGATCAAAGAACGAGAAGTTCAGATAGGGACCGAACCGGTAGGCAAAATGCGGAAAGGCATCGGTGAGGAAACCGCCCTGCACCAACGGCAACGTGTCCGAGATCTCGGCCCGGGCAAAGCTGCGCCAGGCGTTGTCGGGGTCATGCTCCAGTTCATAGAGGTCATCGCGGTTGACGCGCACCGCGCTCAGCGGCACGCCGTTCGACATCAGCGCAATGTCGAAATGTTCGGCCTGGGGCGGTTCTGTATTGGCCAGCACGCGGGCGGTGCGGCCGAGGGCCTGGGCGGCCTGCCCATAGCGGTTGTTCTCCACCCCGACGCGGACAGTGTCGCCGCTGTCTGACAGATAGACCAGCCGCACCCCTTCCTGGTCCAGGGCAGATTGCATCCGCGCCCGAATGTCGCCACTGCTGCTGTTCGCTGTCGCAGCGGCGACCTGCGATTCAGGGAGCAACGGCGGCGGTGCGGCACCCTGACCGCCCGGTGTCACCGCTTTGCGCGGATTGACGAAATAGCTGTAGGTCAGCCCCAGCGAGGTGCCATAGAGATAAGAGGCCGTCAGCTGCGAACCGTTCCGGAACTGGTATTGGACACCAAAATTGAAGGGTGATTTAACCCGGAAACTGTCGTTGACGGCTTCCGCTGTGTACAGGTCGGGCGAATACTCGGCCAGAAAGGTCAGCCGGTCATTATATTGCCAGCTGGCGCCGCCAAACAAAGCCGCATCGCCGCGGAACCAGTTGCCGAATTCGACCTCACCCCCCTGGCCGTTCGAGTTTGACGCGGGCCGGGTGTCGAACCGGCTGCCGAATATCCCCAGCGGGTTCGAGAACGCACCGCGCCCTGCCATGCGGCCCCATCCAATGCCGCCGGTCAGTTTGAACCGGTCCTGAAAGGTCTTGGTGGCCACGAAATATTCCGCGGCATAGATGCCGGTGCCGCCAAAATCGCGCAGCCCCATCACGATGGCCGGGCCATGCCTGCTTTCTTCGCGCAACCGGAAATGGACGTCAAAGCTGCGGTCATATCGGGTGCCGCTCGTGCCATCAAACCCGTCAATCACCGCATAACGGAAGCTACCATGCACCCAGGGCAGCATCTGAAACGTCATCGTTGCCCGAGCGGTGTTCCTGAGACCTGCGGCGGTAAAGACAAGCGTGCCATCATCGAACATCTCGGCGGTGGGAATCTCGATCAGCCCGGGTGTGCCATAGGTCGATACGGACTGCGCCTGCGCCATGCCCGTTACAATGGCGCATATAAAGACCAAGAGGGCCTTCCGCCTGATTGTCACCGCTCGAATAATCTTCACGTCGTTATGTCGCTTTTTGGACGACGGGCTAGACCTTTCGCCAATCCACGTCCCGCCTCAATTTGCTCGAGGGCTTATTTCCTTTGTGTTTGTGGTGCAAATACAATTCCACACGTAATTTAATTGGAGATCGCAATAATTGAATTCTACTTTAGATTGAGTGAATTGCAGGAAACCTTCATATTGCTGTTGCGATATCCGGACCTGATTCAGATCAAAAAACGGGATTTATTGGCGATTGCCGCGCCCAAAGCTGACTGTGGCATGCTCGCGACCGCCACGGTTGGGCGCGAGGGGGTCCACCGGTACCAAGGTCCTTGATCAGGCCCCGCCGCGGCGCACCATGACAGCAAGTGTCCGCCACACAACGCGCATATCCATCGCAAGGCTGGAATTGGCGATATAGTAGAGATCGGCCTGAACCTTTTGATGCGTTGCATCTGTCCCTTCAATATAGCCCAGCTCGACCTGCGCCCATCCGCTGATGCCGGGGCGAACGTCGTGACGCTCCTGGTATCCGGGGACCTGCGCCAAGTACATGCGTGCATGTTCAATGTAATCGGGGCGGGGCCCGATCAGGCTCATCTCCCCTTTGAAAACATTAATGATTTGCGGCAACTCATCCAGGCGGCTCCGGCGCAGGAACCGTCCCAGCGGCGTGATCCTGTCTTCTTCCAACGGGCAATCTGCGCCGCGCTCGATCTTCTGGGCCGGGCGCATCGAGCGAAACTTATACGCCGTGAAAGGTTTGCAGTTCCGGCCCATGCGCTCTTGCGAGAAAAA
Organism: Ruegeria sp. BI12; assembly: GCF_056537985.1. Lineage (NCBI taxonomy): Bacteria > Pseudomonadati > Pseudomonadota > Alphaproteobacteria > Rhodobacterales > Roseobacteraceae > Ruegeria > Ruegeria sp. BI12. Next base: position 1,268,467 of record NZ_JBQFSL010000002.1, read on the forward strand.
CAGCGGCCCCTTGTTCCAGAACGGGTTCAAAACCAACAGAACACCACCACACAACAGCATCAGAGGCAGCAGGAAAAATGTACTGATCAACAGATCAAACGATCGTTTGAAACCATGAAACACCAACCGCGAAACAGGGCCAGAAATCCGCCGCTCACCAGCCGAACCAGACGCCTCGTGATCAGAAAAATTGGAATCAAACATATTTACTGTAAAGCCTAACCGTTATCTATCGTTAAACACGCAATGAGGGATAAGTCATTCCTAAGCTCTTAGTAACCTACTCAAGAAATAGTCAACTGCCGGGTAAAGAATAGAGTTCATTTTTGTTCTTTTGCACATAAGTGACACAGTTCAGCGTGATAAATGGGAGAAACTGCAGGCATAAAATGAGGCTGCCAATTGTAAAAAACAGCCTCCTTATTCTGGCCGTCCTTGGACATCGGCAATCTGCCCGGCGCGACGCGCGGTCGATATATGACTGTTGCCGTCTATGAAGTAAGACTGAAAAGGGAAAAGAACCGCAACTTTACGTATGTCCGACACGGATCGTCAGCGTTCGCGAGGCCTTGTTCCGGGCCAGATCAATGCCTGGAATACTACGAGAACTATTGGTCCAAGCCAAAAAAAGCAGCGCACTTAAGCGGTGCGCTGTTTTCAATTAAGCCAACAGTTCAGGTTCTAGTTGGTGCCAGTCGTGCTTGTTGTGCTGTTTGTTGAGCCGCCGCCTGCAGCTGCTGCGATACCAGCTGCTGCTGCAACCGCGCCCAAAGCTGGGACAACCAGCGGTACAAATCCAGTGACGCCAGCAGCTGCAGCGGCACCACCACCCGCAGCGGCGCCTCCTCCGGTACCCGCGCCCGATTGCGTCGCAGCGGCGGCACCTGCGTCCTGCGCATATGCCGCGGTAGCCGAAAGGACCAGCGTAAGAAGAAACGCTCTGATCATCCTGAATCTCCTAAATCAAGTGTTGCCCGACCGTTATCATACAAGCTTCAACCTGAGAACGCCGAATTCCTTAAATTTGGTCAGATTTTCCGCATTGCCGCTAATTTGTTGTTTTACTGGCTTTTTCCATTTTCGCATCACGGGGAAACTTGAAATCGAGTGTGATTAACGTGCCTCAACTAGGAACTAACTTCCTGGCCGGCACACATATGGCTCAAGCCTGAAACAAGCGGGGCAAGCACAAACGAATTTTCAGAATGAAAGCGTGTGAAACACACATGCGCATTTACAATCGATAAGCAATAAAGCAGGTGGAGTACTCACCGGCTTGCAAATATGAGGGCTATGAAATGAAGATTGCGGTTGTAGGTCTTGGATATGTAGGGTTGTCCAATGCGGTGCTATTGGCACAAAACAACAATGTAACGGCAATCGACATTTCCGAAGAGCGGGTGCAAATGGTCAATTCCGGCCAATGCCCTATCGTCGATGCCGAGCTGGAAGATTTTCTTACCAACCGAACACTTTCGCTTAAAGCCACTACAGAACCGGCTTTCGAAGATGCTGAATACGTCATCGTGGCAACTCCGACGAATTATGATCCAAAAACCAACTACTTCGATACGTCTAGTGTCGAAGCTGTCGCCAAACAGATCATTGCGATCAACCCCAATGCCACCGTCATCATCAAATCGACAATTCCCGTGGGGTACGTTCAGTCGCTGCGCGCCGACCTGGGCAGCGACAACTTCATATTCTCGCCGGAGTTCCTGCGCGAGGGGCGGGCACTTTATGACAACCTACATCCCTCTCGAGTAATCGTTGGCGAGCGATCGGACCGGGCGCGGGTATTTGCCGAGCTTTTGCTTGAAGGTGCCGTGACCAAGGATGTGGACGTCCTATTCACCGGCCCGGATGAGGCTGAGGCGATTAAGTTGTTTTCCAACACCTATCTCGCCATGCGGGTGGCCTTTTTCAACGAGCTCGACAGCTACGCAATGGCCGGCGGCATGAACACCCGTCAAATCATTGAGGGTGTCTCACTGGATCCACGGATTGGAAAGCACTACAATAACCCATCCTTCGGCTATGGTGGCTATTGCCTGCCAAAAGATACCAAGCAGCTATTGGCTAACTACAACCATGTTCCGCAAAACCTCATTCGTGCCATCGTGGATGCGAACAGGACGCGCAAGGATTTCTTGTCCGATCGAATTCTGATGAGAGGGCCACGTGTCGTTGGAATACACCGACTTGTCATGAAGGCGGGCAGCGACAATTTCCGACAGTCTTCCATTCAAGGCATCATGAAGCGACTGAAAGCCAAAGGCGTCGAAGTCATTGTTTATGAACCCACGCTGGAAGAAGATGAGTTTTTCCGCTCCCGTGTGGTCCGGGATCTCGAAAGCTTTAAGTCCGAAGCTGACTTGATCGTCGCCAACCGCCACAGCCCCGAACTTGAGGATGTCGCGGACAAGGTGTTTACCCGAGATCTGTTTGGCGCAGACTAATCGGTTTTCACTTGCTCTACCCTATTGAGCAAAGACCGAAATTCACAGCCCAATGCCGGACTGGCCGGTCTGTTGGACGATACAGTTCTGCAAGGGGCAACTCTGGCATGAACGGAACTCAGCGCAGATGTCAAAAGACCTGCCGCCCATAACGGAGCGACAGCGTCGATTTTTCCAACCAGCGGAGAGCGGTTGTTAGCAACTAAAGCGCTGGACTGCGCCTAGGCCAGAACCATCGCGTGGATGCCGGACGCCGTGGTGCCGGTTGCGTGTACGCGCGTTGTCCCCACCGGCAGGATCGAAAAGTCCGACACTTGAACTGTACGGGTTTCGCCCTGAACCGTAGTTAGAACAACCGCGCCCCCGGCTTCGACATAAAGACCGATTGCCACTTCGGCCAAGTCCGAACTGTCCGAGGTGACAACCGGAACAATGTCGCGCGCGGGGCCGGACAAGCTGGAAGCTCGGTTACTGAATGGATTATTGGTCATTGTCCATGTCTCGCTGTCTGTATCGGTCAGCGGCACGTTAGGTACATCCGTTTAACGGTCCGAAAGCGCACCGCGCGTTGCGCCATCAGGCGCCCTGAACAAAGAAATACAGCGCATCAGAACACGTGATCCCTGCCGCACAATTGCAAGTCAACATTACACTGAAACCTCGGGCGCGGTTCAACCCTTGGCCCCCTGTCCGCGCGCGTATTTGTCTTCATAGCGCACAATATCGTCTTCACCCAGATAGGTGCCGGTTTGCACCTCGATCAGGACCATCGGGACCGTGCCTGGGTTTTCCATCCGGTGCACCGCCCCTAGAGGGATATAGACAGACTGGTTTTCGGTCACCAATTGCTCACGATCATCGATTGTCACGAGGGCAGTCCCCTCGACGACTATCCAGTGTTCGGAACGGTGAAAATGGCTTTGCAGGCTAAGCGAAGCCCCGGGGTGGACATAGATACGTTTCACCTGAAAACGCTCTCCGAATACCAGGCTTTCGAACCATCCCCACGGGCGGTGGTCTTTCGGAAACGCAGTCGCCTGCGACGCACCTTTTTTCTTGAGCGCGCTGACCGCTTTTTTGACGTCTTGCGCCCGCGACGCATCAGCGACCAAAACCGCATCATTCATTGCGACGGCGATGATGTTGTCCAGCCCGATACCTACGATTTCCAACTGCTCGCTGTCCGACCGCAACAGGGTGTTCTGGCAATCAATCGCCGTTGCCCCGTCACTGGTCACTACGCCTTGCGCATCCGGACCGCTTTCACGCCAGACAGCATCCCAACCGCCCAGATCCGACCATGCAGCACCAAAGGGAACAACCGACAAGTTCGTGGCTTTTTCCATCACCGCATAGTCGATTGAAATGTCATCGGCCCGCGCCCAGCTTTCGGGGTTGAGACGCAGGAACCCCAGATCCGGCACTGCGGTTTCCACCGCTTCCTTGACCGGGTCAATCAGATCGGGCGCATAGGCCCGGAAGGCTGCGATGATGTCGGCTGCGCGGAACAGGAAGATCCCCGCATTCCATTTGTAGTTCCCGGCTTCCAGCATTTCAGTCGCTCGGGCCAGATCTGGCTTTTCGACGAATTTCTTCAACGGAACAGGCGCACCGTCATCACCCGGAACAGCGGCAAGTTCAAGATATCCATACGCCGTTTCGGCGTGGGTCGGGGTGATGCCAAACGTCACCAATTTGCCTTGCTCAACAGCATCCAGCCCCCGGGCGACCGCGGCCTGAAATTCCGCTGCATCCGGCACAACGTGATCGGACGGAGCAACCAGCAATACCGCGCCCTTATCCTTTGAGTACGCATGTAGCGCCGCCGCAAGAACCGCTGGTGCCGTATTGCGCCCCTCAGGTTCGATCATGATCGTACCGGGATCAATGCCGATAGCCTGCAACTGTTCTGCAACAATGAACCGAAAGTCTGAGTTGGTAAGAACCACTGGCGCCTCAAACTCCAATTCTGCGTTTGCTCCCGATAACCGGCGGGCAGATGCCTGGAACAGAGTCTCTTCTCCGACCAGCGGAACGAATTGCTTCGGATAGCTCTTTCGGGACAAAGGCCAGAGGCGCGTACCGGAGCCTCCGCAAAGAAGGACTGGGCAGATCAACATAAAAAGCTCAATAATTTGACGCGGTTCATAATTTTCCTATTGAAACCGTCATGTCCTGACAAGGCTTGCCTTGGTTTGACCGAAAAAAGGATGCTCTGTACCGCAAACGCCGCCGAGGGCCCGAAATAGCGCGCTTTCAGTGTTTTCGACCACATTTCTGCGCGAAACACACTAAGAGCGGGCGCTAATGAAGGTAGGTTCGGCCCTATCCAGACACACCGCGCTCAGCACGCCGGTGGCAAAGGCTCCGGTATCCACGGCAATGCGCCCGCGTTGCGCAGACGGTTGGTCGACAATTGTGTGCCCGTAAACAACCCAAACCCCGTCACGCCGGTCGGTTGTCCGAAACTCGGGATGACCCCACATCAGCGTTTTTTCGGATTGTTGATCGGGGGACGTATTCGGATTTGCACCAGCATGCGTCACAAGTACGTTTCCGGAATAGTCACTAGTCCTCAGTTCTGTAATCCATTGAACCAGTTCTGGCCCCATCTTCACCAGCAGATTGTCCCGGCAGGCGACCAACTCAATAGCTGTCATCTCGGCGCGCACGTTCCGCACCCCAAATGAGGCCAATGTCTGCAAACCACCATAACGCAGCCAGCGCGGCCCATGTTGTTCGGGGTCGCGCAGGAAGTTCAACATCATGTCTTCGTGGTTTCCCTTGAGACATATGAAATCCGGATGGCCCTGAAGCAAACGCAGAACGTCTGCGCTGTTTTCGCCGCGATCGACGTAGTCCCCAACCAAAACAACCCGATGATCCTCCGGAATCTGAGGCAACAGAGTCTCCAACTGCCTTATGCAACCGTGCACATCACCAATTACGCAAGTCGGTGTATCCGGCAACGGCGCAGTAAAGACGGCGCGTCGCCCGAAACGTTGAAACAGCGATGACAGCACGTTACGGGGGCCTCCTGATTGGCTACGGCGACCAGCTAAACATTGAATTCAAGGGCCGGTGGTCAAGACCCAAGGCCTCTAGCATTTGCGCGCCGGACTAAGCAAGCTTCATTCAGGCCGCTTGGCAGGCAGGAATTCCCAATCTGATGATTTCTATGCCTTTGACCCTGTAGACACCGTTGATCCGATTGCGCCCTTTTTCCATGAACCACGTCTTGAGCGGTTCGGGATAATATGCGGCCATGACCTGACTGAAATGGTCAAAGTCTGCCGGGGCAAGCCGACGACCGCTGCGCGAAGGTCCGTGGAATCCAAATGTGGTATCAGGATCCACGCAAGTTCCGGGAAGTCCCAGGAACATTGTGCAGGTTGAAAAGCAGACGCGCCCCCGAATTTCGACCTTTATTCCGTTTTTCTGAAGATTTTCAATCTCGATCAAACGGTCATGCAGATACCCGCCACGATCGCTGCCAACAACCATCAGCCCATCGGCAAACGCCCATGAATAGGCTGAGGTCGCGGCAGTCAATAGACCCGCAAAAGCCGCCACCGCTACTACGCGGCTCCTGCCTAAAACAGGTTGGGTTTTCGATCCGCTTGGCGCTCGCTGAGTGCGAAACAGTTTCCTTATATCCAGCATTTATGTGCCTCCGATTCCAGTTGCGGACCGGATCAGAGGTAATTATGCGTGGTGCGTTCGCTGTGAGCGGAAGAGGCCTAAAATGTGTTTTAAGTCAATAGTTTAACTTTGTTTTGTTTTAATTTCTCTATATGCTATCTGGTCTGCTGGCACACTCAAATCAACTGAAAGCTGTTCGGATCGCAAACCTAGCTAATTGGCGTATAGCGGCTTTTTAGCCCTACTTCAGATATAGCGCAGAGGCTTCATTCTTATTGGTATCTATAGTGCGATAATCCGAACCTAATTTGCACTTGAGAAACGTTTTGCACTAAAGGTCATTCGCGCCTGGAAACAGGGCTGAGTGAATTGAAATTGCTCCGTACAAGCGGTGACAATTCGACAACTGGCTAGAGTCTCAAGCTAAGGCTATCTAAGAGAACATGAGGGACGATTAGCTATAAAGCGGCTTGTTGTTTGCCTGGTGCCGTTCCACCAATTTGCGCATATACCTGCCCTTTTTGGGGATGTAACGCGCAGATAACGCCTCGAACTGCGGATCGCAACATTCCGGAAATAAATCTTGGATTTCCTGCCGGGCTTCTGCAGTCACAGTCCTAAGAGCCTCTGGTCCGGTAAACAGGCTTTCCGTCAATGCCCCGTTCGACCAAATAAGCTCATGCCGATCGAAAAGCATGTGAAAATACTCGACACTTTCTGCAGTATTTGATGAATAGTCTATGCCATTCAGAGGCAACAGCTTTTTCGCCGGGATCAAGACGTCTTGGCAATCAAACATTCGCATAGCCACAGCGGATGACACCAGAATGCGGTGCTGCTGGGAAACCACCAAATCCTGCTTTGGGTATCCATCCCCTAGCGCATTCGCCCGGATAAGGATCGGTCGAAGGCGCGGTTGGGCCTCAAGTTCTGCACCACTCAGACTACGCGATCCGATCCAGCGTATGGGCCGCAATCCGTGATCATGAGTGAGAACCTGATCTCCAGCCCGCAGGTCCTCAATCGGAACCGGTCCTTGTTGTGTTTCAATCAGTGTTCCCGAAGCGAAACACAACACATCCACAAACTCGCCGTCGGCGTTTGTGGGGCCGGTCACGGACTGGTCAATCGTAATGGTGTTTGAGCCGGAGTCGTTCCAAGCAGCTGCGATTGCCGCGGAGTTAACGGTCATACCGTTGAACAATTCCAACGGTACCAGCGCACCGTTGTTCGCTTTTACGCCAAAGAGTTCGATGGTTCCGTCCGGCTCAACCACCAATCGAACGACCGGTTCGCCGTTGGTATTGCCAAGCTGCCAAACAGCAGGCGTATCGAATTCATATCGATCCCCGTCATCGAAACGAACAGTTTGACCAAATGTGCTATTTTCTTGGAACTGAAGTTCATTCGGCGCGCCAGCGGGACCGCCGACAAACAGATTTACACCGTTGACCTGCAGGCTGAAGCTGTTGTCAAGAGAGTCAAAATCAATAACAAAACCGCCACCAGGTGAAGTATCCGTGAACGTGGCACCACCGCCGCCAGAGATGTTGAAGTCTGCCATACTGCTCTTGACCTCTTCCCAAAATGTGACGGCTTTTTAACCGCCTATTTTGACTTTTTGGATCATAATATTGGCTTTTTTCTGTTCATTGGGGAAGAGCTATTTCAAGGACTCGCCCGACGCTACAAGTCTCATTTCACGCGTTTTTTTCGTGGTCAGATGGGAGTTACGCCGTCGCGATTTCGCGGGCAGGGAAGTTCTGACGAGTTTTTCTC